>DBPT01000006.1 GCA_002304925.1 Prolixibacteraceae bacterium UBA1413 | reverse complement strand
TGGGGATGAGGAAGGTTTCTTTTCAGACAACTACTTTGATTTGATACCCGGCCGTCAGGTGAAAATCCACCTGGAGACCGGTTTGCCGGAAGTGGAACTGAAGCAGGTGCTCACCCTGCGGACGATGGAAGATGCCTTTTAAGCGTGGTTCTAAAAACGGAACTGACATAAAAAGGTAAAGGCAATTCGGTTTTCATCGAAATATGTAATATCTTTGTATTACTTCACGTCAGATATAGATCTGACATTGTGTGTTTGGGGGTTAACATTTGAAAAAGGGGAGCTGTTGAGCTCCTCTTTTTTTCTTTAACGGGGCGGATTAGTATTTTTTACTTATGCCGGCCATTTTCCCCGGGGTAGCTTCTTCGACGGGGATGAGTGTAAAGGTGTATTCGTAATTCCGTCCCGAGGGGTAGCGATATTTTTCGAGAGGCAGGGATCCCCAGCTGTCGACTCCGCCGACACCCCGCTGACCGAGATCGATGTTCCAGCGAACCAGGCTCCGGGGTTTTACGTCGGTGGCATGTTTCTGTTCCTTTTCAATGGGGCCGTAATCCATGCCGCTGCGGGCGTCGAAATCCTGTGACAGGTAGGGCATGGCGGTCATTTCAAATCCTTCTCCGGGTGTGTTGCTGACGGCCAGCCATCCCGTGCCTGCGGCATTGGTAAGGGCTGCCCAGCGGACGTGGGTTTTGTTGCCGTTTTCCTGAGGCCTGACATAAGGAACCATCTGGTCGGCTGCATTTCCGGAATAAAGGCCCACGAAGGCCGATACGTTGCGGTCATTGTAATTCTCATGGGGTCCCCGGCCGAAATAGGTCAGCTGATCGAATTCCGCCGGAAGGCAAAGGACCATGCCTACACGGGGAATGTCTGATTTTTCATTCCCTGACGCTTCCAGGATATTGGTGAACCTGACGGAACCATCGCCTTGCACTGTGTACCGTGTGGTAAAGGAGGAGGAGGTTTCTGAGAGGTCCCAGACGGCGGTGACCGAATAGCTGCCATTGTCGTTTTTTGTGGTGGTCAGATTCCGGAGTTGGGGATTCAGAGTCGCCTTTTTCCAGTTGATATTGCGAATGGGCATCCGGTTGCCGAAGTCGTTGTCAGTCGGGGCCCGCCAGAAATCGGGTTTCGGGCCGTAACCCTGCAGGATCAGTTCAGCGCCTTTGTAGAGGTAGCTGGTTAGTCTGCCCTCTTGCTTGCTGAAGGTGGCCTTGAAATCTTTACCGGTGATAATAAGGGTGTTTTCGTTTTCCTCGAAATTGAGACTTCCGCCGGGAGTTGCAATCTCCCTCTTTTTATATCCCGGAAGCCTGATTTGTTCATGTGCGACCAGGTGATTTGTGGGGATTCCCGGGGAGGCATGACGGGTGCGGGCCTCCAGGAGGAGGAAATATTCGGTGCCCGGCTCCGCGCCGATTCCCTGAAGGTCAATTTCAGTAACCCCTCCGGAGTGTGGAGGAATGTCAAGCCGGGGGATTTCCAGGTTTTTCAGGATCTTTCCTTCAGCCATCACGGAGGCTTCGATCCTGAACTCTCCCAGGGAGGTGAAGTCATAGAGGTTCTCGACCTGGATGCGGGCCACCTGGTCGCGGTAACGAAGCAGCCTGAAATTGATCCATTCGTGGCCCTTTTTGACTTCCGCCAGTTCGGGCTGGGGGGTGCGGTCGGCGTATACGATGCCGTTGATCAGGAAGTTGCCGTCGCTGGGCATTCCTGTACCGTAATCCCCGCCGTAGGCATAGAAACGTTTGCCGTCGCTGCCGGTTTTCCAGAGGCCCTGGTCCACCCAGTCCCAGATGAATCCTCCCTGCAGTTGTGGATACCTTTCGATGATATCCCAGTAATCCTGGAAGTTACCCCCGCTGTTGCCCATGGCGTGGTTGTATTCCGAAGGGATAAAGGGGCGGTCGAGCACCCTTTGTCCGAACCATTCAAAGGTTTGGGGATCGGGGTACTGGGGCACGATGATGTCGCTGTTCCAGTCAAATTCCAGGGCAAAGCGGCTGCCAATTTCGGTCCGTTCATATTGTACCGGCCTGCCGGTGCGGTCATGGGCTTTCATGGCCCTGTATCCGGCATAGAAGTTGACGCCGTTGCCAGCTTCGTTTCCCATGCTCCAGATGATCACCGAAGGGTGGTTCTTGTCGCGCTGCACAAGGCGCACCATCCTGTCGACATGGGCATGTTCCCAGTCGGGATCTTTGGCCAGTGACCGCTCGCCGTAATAAAGACCGTGCGATTCTATGTTGGCTTCGTCGACGAGGTAAATGCCGTATTCGTCACACAACTCCTGCCACCGTTCAGGCTGGGGATAATGGCTCGTGCGCACGGCATTGATGTTGTTCTGCTTCATCAAGAGGATATCCTTCATCATCAGCTCTTCGGTCACTACGTGGCCCGTTTCAGGATTGTGCTCCTGCATGTTCACCCCCTTGAGGGTTATGGGCACCCCGTTGATCAGGAGAAGTCCCCGTTTGATTTCCACACTCCGGAAGCCGATTTTTGTGGTGATGGTTTCCAGGAGGGTCCCGTTTGCATCGCGCAGGGAGAGGGTCAACTCGTAAAGGTTGGGAAATTCGGCACTCCAGGGTTTGATCCCGGTGAGTGGCATATGGTTCTGCAAAACCTTGTCAAAATCGACTTCCGCTTCTCCAAGGTCGGCCACCTCAACCATTTTCCCCACAGTTAACAATGGATGCCCGTTTTCGGAAAGTACCACATCGATCGTCCCCCAGTGAGGGTTGGTATTGCGGTTCTGTAATGAAACATAAATCCTGAGGATGCCGTTCCTGTAAACCTCATCGAGGGTGGAGACCACTTCAAAGTCACGGATGTGCAATTTCGGACGGCTGTATACCTCCACACTTCTTTCGATGCCGCTCATCCGCCAGAAGTCCTGGCATTCGAGGTAACTTGCCGTGCTCCAGCGATATACTTCCAGGGCCACGGTGTTTTTCTTCCCCGGGATGACATACGGAGTGATGTTGAATTCCGCGGGGAGTTTGCTCCCTTCGCTATAGCCTGCTTTTTGCCCGTTGACCCAGATGTAAAAGGCCGATTTCACCGATCCCAGGTAAATATAGGTCTCCCGGCCCTCCCAGCTTGCCGGAACCGTGAAGTCACGGCGGTAGGATGCCACGGGATTGTAAGTCAGGGGCACTTTCGGAGGTTCCGGTCCATTGCGGAATTCTGTGATCGGGGTGCGGGCATCGGCAAACTCATAAGGGTGATTCACATAAATCGGAACGTCATGCCCTTCCATTTCCCAGTTGGCGGGAACGGGGATCTCTTTCCAGCGTCGTACGCTGAAGGAAGGGAGGTAAAACTTTCCGGGCCGGGTGTCAGGATTGTGCGATAGCTTGAATTTCCACATCCCGTTGAGAGAAAGCTTGTAGGTTTCTCCTTCCGGGGAAACAGGGGTGAAAGCGGCCCTGCCTTTCTCCTTGTTTATGCCGGTCACCGCGGGGTTCTGCCATTCGGGGGTCTCTTGCGCCACCGCCATCCCTCCCGTGAGGAGTATCAGAAATCCTGCCGAAAGGGCAAGGAATTGTGCTGAAATAAAACTTTTCTTCATGGTGGTAAGTATTGTTTTTTTAGGTGTTGAAATCCGGTAAGTGGTCTGGTTGATCAGGTAACCCTCCTCATGAGATCATTGCCCTGTCAGGAGGGCGCGGACGATCAGCAGGTCGGAAGGCCAGGTGATTTTAATGTTTTCCCGGTTTCCCTGGGCCAGACGGATGGTCTCTCCGCTCTTTTCCAGTACCGAAGCGTCATCGGTAAATTCTGGAAGGTAATCCTGTGCGTAAGCTTTTTTGATCAGGGGGATCCGGAAGGTTTGCGGGGTCTGGATCAGGAAGAGTTTGTCCCGGTCAAGCGGGTGGCTTGACATTCGGTCACTCCACCGCACCGACTCAGTGACGGGAACCACGGGAATGGCATTGCCGTGGAGCACCGCCATGTCGTAGCATTGTCCAAGGGTCGCCTGGCTGACCAGCGGCCTGACGCCATCGTGGATGAATACAATACCCTCATCCGGAATCACCGACAATCCGTTTTTAACTGATTGAAAACGGGTTTCACCGCCGGAAACCATCCGGACAGGGTGGGCAAAGCCCTGTTTTCTGCAAAGGTCAGACCACAATGGGATGTGTTCTTCGGGAAGGATCACGACGATTTCCATGGCGTGATCAAAGTGGATAAAGCATTCAAGGGTGTGCATCAACACCGGTTTTCCTGCGATTTCGAGGAACTGTTTGGGGTGCTGATGACCCATCCGGATCCCTGAACCTCCTGCAACCACCAGGGCGATTTTTTTCATTTGCGTAGAAATAAAAGGGTAAAAAACCCGTATCTTGCAAAACAATCACAAAAATAACATTCTCCGTTAAATGAAAGCTATTCTGGCCTTTTTGGACGATCTAAAAAGGAACAACAACCGGGAGTGGTTCCAGACCAACCGTGAGCGTTACGAATCGGCGCGCGAAAAGGTGTTGTTCATGACAGAACTTCTGATCCGGGAGATCAGGAAATTTGATTCTGACATTCCGCTGATGGATCCGAAGGAATGCCTGTTCAGAATTTATCGTGATATCCGTTTTTCGCCCGATAAGCGTCCTTACAAGACCCATTTCGGCAGTTATATCGGAAGGGGAGGCTTTAAGAGCAATCGGGCGGGTTATTATTTTCACATCCAGCCGGGAGAACATTATCTGGGCGGGGGAATATGGATGCCCCCGGCCGATGTGCTGAAAGCCATCCGGACTGCCGTTTATGATCAGCCCGGGGAGTTCAGATCCATCCTGGAGGATCCGGGATTCAGACGTTATTTCACCGGTTTCGATGGGGAGATGCTTAAAACTGTCCCGAAGGGATTTCCGCCTGATTTTCCCGATATCGCTTTGTTGAGGCCTAAATCGTATGCCTTTGGGGTCACCCTCACCGATTCGGAGGTGCTGGATAAGGGATATTTGAACAAGGCCGTGGATCTCTTCCGGGAGTTGTATAAAATGAACCGCTTTCTGAACGAAGCGCTTGATAATTATCTTTAAAAGATCGTAAGGCATATGACACTGATAAAATCCATTTCCGGGATTCGCGGAACGATCGGAGGAGAACCGGGAACGTCGCTTACTCCTCCTGATGTCGTCAGGTTCACGGCCTCCTATGCCAAATGGCTAAAGGAGTCTTCAGGGAAAGAGAGGTGCATGGTTGTTGTGGGGCGCGATGCCAGGATCAGCGGAGAAATGGTGAGGGCCCTGGTATGTGCGACGCTTTCAGGGATGGGGATTGATGTGGTGGACATCGGACTGGCTACCACGCCGACGACTGAGATTGCGGTTACCGGCGAGCATGCCGATGGCGGGATCATCATCACTGCCAGCCATAATCCGGAACAATGGAATGCGCTGAAGTTGCTGAACGGGAAAGGGGAGTTTCTTTCTGCGGAAGAGGGTGCCGTCATCCTCCGTTATGCGGAAGAAGGAGATTTTTGTTTTGCAGAAGTGCATATGCTGGGAAGCATGATTGCAAAAGATTACACCGCTGAACATGTGCGGCAGGTTCTGGCCCTTGACCTTGTGGATGCGGAAGCCATTTGTGCGGCCCGTTTTTCGGTGGCTTTCGATGCGGTCAACTCGGTTGGGGGAATTGCCATTCCTGCCCTCCTGGAGGCGATGGGGGTCAAGAATATTCTAGCGATCAACGGCGAGCCCACGGGCCATTTCGCCCATACCCCGGAACCCTTGCCGGAAAACCTGACGGAGACCTGCGAAATTGTCAGAAGCAGTAATGTGGATGTCTGTTTTGTCGTGGATCCCGATGTGGACCGGTTGTCAATCATCAGCGAAGACGGTAGCTTGTTCAACGAAGAGTACACCTTGGTGGCCGTCGCCGATTACGTGCTCTCCCGAACACCCGGCAATACAGTCTCCAACATGTCGTCAAGCCGCGCTTTGCGGGTGATCACCGAAAAATACGGAGGCAGCCATGCAGCCTCCGCGGTGGGTGAAGTCCATGTGGTGGCGAAAATGAAAGAGACCGGGGCGGTGATCGGGGGAGAAGGAAACGGGGGGGTTATCTACCCCGCCAGTCATTACGGCCGCGACGCCCTGGTGGGCATCGCCCTTTTCCTGACTCATCTCGCCAAAACCGGATTGAAATGCTCGCAACTGCGCAAAACATACCCCGATTATTTCATTTCGAAAAACAAGATAGAACTGACGCCTGATATCGACATGGACCTGGTCCTGTCAAGAATTGAAAAGATCTACGAAAAAGAGGAAGTCAGCACGATCGACGGAGTGAAAATCGATTTTGCCGATGAATGGGTTCACCTGCGAAAATCCAATACCGAGCCGATCATCAGGATTTATGCGGAATCCTCCACTCCGCAAAAGGCTGAAAAACTGGCCTCTGGGATTATCGCTCTGATCAGGCAAAACATTTAGAAGGACCGGAATATGCTCTTCTGGTAGGATGACGGAGGTTTCCCTAAAACACTCGTCAGACGTTGTACTATTTATTTTGGTTAACAATTCGCATCACCCTTTCCACGGCATCGTCGACCTGGGCGACGGATTCCATTCCGAGGGTCATGGCGTGGATATTCCCTTTTGTCACGGCATAGCGGATTGATTGTTCCCTGTCGGTGTCCGAAATTTTATCCCCGTTGCCGAATATTTTCATGCCGATGATCCCTTTGCCGTTGTCTTTTGCCTTTTTCAGGAGTGCCGAGACCTCTTCGGGGGTGTTGTCCATATGGACGCCGAAGGGGTTGATACGCGCCAGGATCACGTCGACCCAGGGGTCTCCGGCGGCTTCGATCATTGCCTGCCAATTGTGGCAGGAGACGCCTGCCGCTTTTATGATCCCTTTTTCTTTGGCTTCAGAGAGCCCCTCGATGAAGATTTTCTTTTCTTCCCGCCAGTTGGGTCTGACCATGCAGTGCATAAGCAGGATGTCGAAATAGTCGCTGCCTGTTTCCTGTCTGAAGCGGTCGAGGGTTTTTGCCACGTCGCTGCTTTTTTGCCAGTTGGTATCGCCGGTCCACATTTTGGACATGAGGGTGGTTTTTTCCCGGGGAACCTCTTTCAGGATATCCCTGACAAAGGTGTGGGATCCGTACGAGTCAGCCATGTCAAAGAAGCGGATTCCGCGATCCCAGGCATGCCTGGCCAGTTTCAGGAAATTCTCCCTGCCCAGGCGGGTCTGGTTCGATTGCTGGTTCCCTCCGATGGAGCCTGTCCCAAGCGCTACCCGGGGAATGGTAAGCCCGGTTTTTCCAAGGGCGACACGGTCAACAGCAGCAGCCTTCAGCACATCATTTCCGAAAAACGGAAGTTCGGTCGCAGAAACCGGAAGTGCAGCACCTGCCAACGTGAACCCTGCCAGTCCGGCAGCACTGGTTTGAATAAACCGGCGACGATCAAATTTCTTCATTTGCGCTCATTTAAATTGGGTTTCAAGATACGAATTTTTTAAATTAGCTTTTTGATGAACTTTTGTATAGGTGATATATTCCCTATGACGTTTTTAAACAGGAACGCTATGAAGAGGTATTTGTTTTTACTGCTGTTCAGTCTTTCAGGAATCACTTTGTTCTCCCAGAATCTCCAGTTGCATTATAATGTGGGTGATGGACGCAAATACCTGACTTCCAACGCGGAAATGTTTAGACCTGACCGGCATGGTACTTTCACCTGCTGAACAATAAGATCTTCTTTTGCGGATTTGCCGATTTCTGGAGGGAGGATAATCTTTTTGATCCCGGTTTTCCGCCCATTTTTTGCTGAAGTTCATGCGCTGAGAAAAATTTTCTCCCGGAATCAATAAAATTGTTTATTTTTGCACCGCAATAGGGTTGTTAGCTCAGTTGGTTTAGAGCATTACCTTGACAGGGTAGGGGTCACTGGTTCGACTCCAGTACAACCCACAAAATGCGGTCCTACCGGAGCCGCTTTTTTTTATATCTTCAGGAATATCTTCCGCCGGTACAGGATCCACAGTATGAGGAAGATGAGTGAAACGTCGGAGAGGGTGATCAGCGCAGGATAGAACTCGCCGAGGTACTGTTTGGTGCCATAGAGCAGGGAGCGGGAGATGCTACCGAAGTTGATGACAGAATAGAGCATATAGGCCGTAATGGAATTCATTCCATAGATCTTCAGCCAATTGAGATATTTCCCGCCGTTGCGGATGTCGACCAGGTAGTAAAAGAGCGCCATGAGCAGGAAGCAGAGGCCGCTGCTGTAAAGGGTCATGGAGCTTGTCCAGATCTTCTTGATTACCGGCATCTGGAAGCCCCAGAGGAGTCCGGCCACCACCATGGCTATGCCGCCAATGATCAGCCATTGTACTTTCTGCATTTTAGGGAGATTCCCCTTGAGGATCTGCCCTGCGAAGACCCCGGTCATGACGGTAACTCCGAAGTTGAGGCTGCTGAGGATCCAGGTGTAGCGGTAATTCCCGAAATCAAGACCCGTTTCGGTGACGGTCACTCCGTCGCGGAAGCGGCCCAGGACGATGCGGTCGACATATTCGGCCAGGTTGTAGTCGGGGGTGAAGTTGCCGCCCCCGAAACTGCCGGCCTGCACGAAGGTGAGCAAGGCCCAGTAGGAGAGCAAAAGTCCGGCTGAAATCACGATCTGCCACCTCAGCCGGAGGTGCAACAACAGGAGGGCCGATATGAGATAACCCACGGCGATGGCCTGCAGGGTGTTGGAGAAGAGGTATATTTTCTGCGGATCCAGGCCCAGGAGGTTCCCCTGGCAGACCATACCCAAGATCCAGAGCAGGAGAACCCTTCTGAGGATGCGACGGTACAGTTTTTTCCGGTCGTCGCGGCGGGTGTATTTGGAAAAGGCGAAGGGCATGCTGGCCCCGGTAATGAACATAAAGAGCGGCATGATAATATCCCAGAAGGCAAAACCCTCCCATGCCACATGCTTGAAATGGGGGGTGATGGCCCGGAAAAAGGGCAGGTCGGCGGCCTGGCTCACCTCCATTAGCACCGGCTGGAAAAAGACCAGGCAGAAAAGGTCAAAACCCCGCAGAACATCGATTGAGCCCAGGCGGACATTCTGAAATGGTTTCTTTGTCATGGTTGTTTATTTAGTTGATCCTGGTACTCCCGATACCTTCCTGTAATCCTTCCGACTTTGCCAGAACGGTGATTGTTCCGGCCTTTTCCGGCCTGACAATCACCTGGCATCGGCCCCGGTAGCTGTTTACCAGGGGCTGCTGAAAGCTGTGCATGTCCTGCGGATTATCATTGCCCACGGCCTGCAGCCGGCCTCCGGTGATCTCCAGCTCCACCGGCAGTTGACTGTGGGGGACTACCAGCCCGTTTTCATCCACAATCTCAACATTGAAATAGGCCAGATCGTCACCGGCCATGGAAAGGCTCTCTTCCTCGGGGGTCACCCTGACGGAGAAGGGTTTCCCGGTGGTTTTCAAAACCTGGCGGGCGACTTCCATTCCATCCGAAAGAGCGATGGCCGTGAGTTCACCCTGCTGATAGGGCACTTCGAACTGTGCAGTGAGTCTGGTGCTGTCCGATACTTCCTTTGTCGCGATCACCTCCCCGTTCAGTTCGAGGCGCACCTGTTTGCAACGGGTGTAAACCGACACCAGGAAGTTCTTCCCTTCGTGGCCTTCCCAGTTCCAGCATTTCCACTCGTCGGGCCACCCCCAGTAACTGACGAACTCTTTTTTACCCTCCGGAAGGGGGGCGTGGACCATCATCTCAAGGGGGGAGTTGCGCCACACCACATCACGGAAATACATCTGCGGTTTTTTAACGCCGGTGATGCTGATATCGCCGCAGTTGGCGTTGAACCAAGGCCAGGGGGGTGCGAAAACTGCCCGATCGCCTTCCAGCCAGGTATGGCCGATCCCCGACTCCCCGAGATAGTCCATGCCGGTCCACACGAAATCGCCAATCACATAAGGCTGTTTTTCCACCATCTGCCAGTTTTCAAAGGCCTCTTTGGGCACCGATTCCGTGCCGAGTATGATTCTTTCCGGAAATTTCAAATGGTCGGGTTCATACTGCTGCCACTGGTAATTGTAACCGTGGACGTCCAGTTGGGCAAACGCGGGCGCGGTATCGTCCCAGATTTTTCCCGGGTTATCCCAGAAACCGCAAACAGCCTGGGTCACGGGACGGGTGGGGTCAAGCGATTTGACCTTTTCCGACAGCATCCTGTAAAGGGCCTGTCCGGAGGAGTCGGCACGTTCCTGAATTTCGTTGCCGACGCTCCAGATGATGATGGAAGGGTGATTGCGGTCGCGCAGCACCATCGCTTCGATATCCTTTTCCCACCACTCATCGAAGAAACGGTGGTAGTCCTGTGGGTTCTTGGGTTTTTGCCATTGGTCGAAAGACTCATCCATGACAAGCATCCCCAGTTCGTCACATGCATCAAGGAAGTGCTGCGACGGGGGATTGTGGGCGGTGCGGATGGCGTTGAAGCCTGCCTCCTTCATGGTCTTCACCCTCCGGAATTCGGCCGTCCGGAATGCCGCAGATCCCAAAGGACCGTTGTCGTGGTGGAGGCATCCCCCTTTTAACAGTACAGGCTCCCCGTTCAGGAGGAAACCTTCTTCCGCGGAAAAGGCGATGCTTCGGATGCCGAAACGCTCTTCCACGGAATCAAGCACCTTATCACCCTCCCTGATCTGTACCTCCAGGGTATAAAGGTTGGGATCTCCGGGGGACCAGAGGGCAGGGTCCGCCACTTCGGTTTCCATTTGGACGGCCCGGGTCTCCCCCGCTTTGACGGCCACTTTCTGTTCATCCGCCGCCACTTCCCTGTTAGCACTGTTTTTCATTCTGATGGTTACCAGCACCTCCTTATCTTCCACGGAACCATTAATGGCGCTGACCTCTGTTTTAATCAGTGCTTTCTCAGAAGTCACAGAAGGCGTGGTGATATAAATCCCCCACAGAGGCAGGTGGACGGGATGGGTTATAATGAGTTTCACGTCGCGGTAAATGCCTGATCCGCTGTACCAGCGCGAGTTTTTCCCTTCATTTTTAACCTGTACAGCCAGCAGGTTCTCCTCACCCGCGGGAAGGAGATGGGGGGTCAGGTCATAAGAGAAGGCCGTATAGCCATAGGGATGCTTCCCGAGGTGGTTCCCGTTGATCCATACATCGGCATCCATGTAAACCCCATCGAAAAGCAGGGTCACCAGTTTGTCCTGATCCTCCTTCCCCAGGGTGAAGTGTTTGCGGTACCAGGCTGTACCGCCCATTACATGGCCGGTAGATGCACTGCCGGCACTTTTCTCCGAGAAAGGTCCGATCTGTTTCACCCCTTCCTGTGGAGGAAGGTCCTCGATGCTGTAATCATGGGGCAGGTCGAGGGTGCGCCAGGAAGAATCATCCAGGGTTGGATCCTGACCATTTTCCACGTCGGCGCGGAGAAACTTCCAGTTGGCGTTAAGGACCACCTCGCGTGAGGAGTCAGGTTGGGCACAGGCCGTAATCAGCAGACCGGCGATGAAGAGGGAGAGCAAATGCTTACGTTTCATATTGTTTCAGGTTAATTCTAAGGTTGAACTTCTTATTCTTTAGGCTGTTATTCGCTTGGCAGCGGGTGTGAAGCCTGGATTTTCAAAAACTGCAGGAAGTTGGAAGTCAATTCATTGTTCTTGTAATGGTCACCCCACTGTTCCGGCGTAGATCACCAGGGCCAGTCCGGCAAGGAACAGGGCAAACATAGCGGTGAGCATTCCGGAAGTGCCTTTGGATCCTTTGAATTCCTTCCAGATAAAGACCCCCCAGAGTGCCGCCACCAGGGTGGCTCCCTGTCCGAGACCGTAAGAGATGGCATAGCCTGCTTTTCCGGCGGCAATAATGCTGAACATCATACCGGTGCACCAAATCATTCCTCCCAGGATTCCCGTGAAGTGCTCCCTGGCAGCTCCCCGGAAGTAATCACGCAGGGGAACCGTTGATCCTTCGAAAGGTCTTTTCATGATCAGGGTGTTGAAGATGAAATTGCTGGCGAAGATTCCGAGGGAAAAGATGAAAACTGCCGTGTAGGGGGTCAGCAGACCTGCTTCGGGAGTCTCATATACCGGCGCCATGGAGCTGGCTACGAACCGGTAAAAGAGGGCCATCAGGATCCCTCCTGTCACCGACAGCAGAATTCCCTTAGCCGGAATTTTGCTTGACTGGACAGCTTTTTTCCGGTAGGCCGCAGCATCGAGGATGATGGCCATGGTGATCAGGGCGATGCCGGTGAAGAGCCAGAAGGGGTTCCCCTGTGGTGTGGCCAGGTAGTTGATGACCACGCCCAGCACCAGCGCGATGCCGATACCCACGGGAAAGGCTACCGACATTCCAGCGATGGAGATGGCCGCAGCCACAAGGATGTTGGCGGCATTGAAGACAATTCCACCTAGGAAGGCATTCCCCAGAGGCCTCATGCCGGCCTGCGCCAGATCCTCCGGGAAGCTGCGTCCCTGAGATCCCAGGCTCCCCAGGGTGAAGGCAAAAATAAGGGACATCAGCACGATCCCAATCACATAATCCCAGTAAAAGAGTTCGTAACGCCACGATTTCTGCGCCAACTTCTGGGTATTGGCCCAGGATCCCCAGCACAACATGGTCACAAAACACAGAATGATGGCCAGGGCATAAGAATTGACAATGTACATATGATTTAAGTTTAGATTTCAGATTTCAGATTTAACGGGTTGTTATTCAGGACAATATTTTAATAAGGTTCAGATATCATCATTACTGAAAGGAGAATCGGTGGGTTTTGCTGGTTTTTGGGGCGGTGTTGAATACCACGGCCTCTGAAATATACACCCTCGCTCCCTCCGATTCGGCACATTTTTCTCCTTTTACCTCCAGCTGAAGGGTGTGGATCCCGGCAGGGAGTCCGGTGATATGGAAAAGGTCCATGTTAAGGTGTTGCTGGCCGGCATGGTTGAAAAAGCAGTCAATGCGCCGCTGGAAAGTTTCGTCGATATAAATATCGGCGATGCCTCCGTCTTTCACCCAGTTGCCCACCAGGGAAACGCCGGTTCCCTGGAAACGAAAGGTGAGTTTATCCCCTGCATGGCTGCTGAAGATCGCTTTTTCTTTCAGCGGTTCCGAAGCATGGGTGTTGGTGAAGCCATATTTTTCCCATTGACCTTCGGGTTGCCAGTGACTGCTGTCGGAAACCGGGACCCTTTTTGCGAACACCAGATCGGGGAAAGATTCTTCAAAGGGCAGGGGTTGCGGATCCTGGATGCTGATCCTGAATGTTTCGCCGGTTTGTTCCCCTCCGTTGGCGATAATGAGTTGACCGGCATATGCCAGAGTCTGATCCACGGCTTTGTTGAAGGAGTAATCCGTATGGATGAAAAGGGAGTCTCCGATGGACTTTACCGCTTCCTGCCACTCCAAAGGAAGTCCGCCGAATCCTGTGATCAACCCCAGTACCGCCATGGCGTTGGAGGGGTTGCAGTCGGAATCCTGTCCGCAGCGGGTGGAAATTTCCATGGTTTTCAAAGGATCTCCCTCCCCGTAAAGCAGCCCCATGACAATGTAGGCTCCGTTCAGCTTGGCGTCGATATTGAAAGAGGTTCCCGATTCGCAGATTTGTACCTTTCCCCATTTGGCCTCCAGTTCGTTCCATGCCTCCCGCCAGTCGGAAGGAAAGTGGTGGTGCAACAGGATCACGTCCCTGATGATTTTGGCATAGTCGCTTTCCGCAGGAATGGAAAGCAGCGCTTTTTCGATGATCTTCGGGATGTCATTTTCAAAAAAGGCTTCGGCATAAAGGGCGGCCACGAAGGCTCCGCCATACACTCCATCGCCGTAATTCATGATATGTCCGGTTTTATCGGCCAGCTGGTTAGCGGTGACCGGCATTCCCGGGCACATGAATCCGATGTAGTCGGCTTCGATCTGGAAGTCGATATCATCGGCATGGAGGTTATAATCGGGGTGTCCCGACCGGGGCGGGAAGATGCTGTCGAAAAAGTTCTTCCGGGCCTGCACATTGGCGTGCCAGAGGGGGTAGCCTGCCTTGGCGAGGAGTTCCTGGGTTTTCTTTGCCGGGGCGTCCGTGCCATAGCGGTCCATGGTCATCAGGAAGGTGAGCTGGACATAGATGTCATCCTGCCAGAGGGCGCCTTTGATGTCGCCAGGAATCCAGTGGATGGAATCTTCATAGGTCTTTCCCTGGGCCCTGAATTCGGTTGGGGCGCCATAGGTCACCCCGATCATTTTGCCTGCCCAGCCTCCGGCGATTTTGTCCTTCAGGGCATCCGCTGGGATTTCCCGGAATTGACGTGATGATTCACGGATGCAGGAGGTTATCAGGAGCACAGAGCAAAAACAGAGAAATGTGTAATGGTTCATCTTTTAAAATTTTTCTGAAAACAAGGTTTAGAAGAAAAACGATGAAATGACTTCGTTTCTGAAAGGTATGGAAGCCTGTGCTCCGGGGCGGGTTACGGAGATGGCGGCAGCCCGGTTGGCAAAAAGGATCGACTCTTCCAGGGATTTTCCTTCGGCCAGGGCGACGGCCAGCGCTCCGTTAAAGGTATCCCCCGCGGCTGTGGTATCCACCGCCGTCACCCGGGGTGCAGCGATGATCCCGCTTTTCCCCTCTGAAAGGAAAAAGGCTCCTGCGGCCCCCAGGGTGATAATCACGTTCTCCACTCCTTTTTCGTGAAACAGGGAGGCTGCTTTAAGCGCCGAAGGCTCTCCGGTGACCTGAATGCCAGTGAGGAGCGAAGCCTCGGTCTCGTTCGGGGTGATCAGGAATAGCGTCTTCAGCAGTTCATCAGAGAGAGGGGCTGCCGGGGCCGGATTGAGGATTACCCTGGTTTTCATGTCGCGGGCCTTTCGGGCGACATATTCGACCGTTCGTATGGGGATTTCCAGCTGCAGAAGAAGAAAGTCGCACTGTTGCAGTTCCGGCAGGGCCCTGTTAAAGTCTTCAGGGGAATAGGTGCCATTGGCCCCCGGAGCGACCACAATCGTATTTTCACCCGCGGAATTCACGGTTATCAGGGCCACGCCGCTTGGGATGACCGGGCCGACCGTCATGCATCCTACATCGATTCCCTCCTCCCTGAGGAGGTTGGTCGCCTGCTGTCCGAAGAGGTCATCCCCCGTTTTCCCGGCGAAAATGACATCACCCCCCAGCCTGGCTGCGGCGACGGCCTGGTTGGCCCCCTTGCCGCCGGCATTCATCAGGAAAGCCCCACCCAGGATGGTCTCTCCGGGAGTGGGGAAATGTGTGGTGCGCACCACCATATCGGTGTTGCTGCTTCCGCAAACCATGATCCTGGGACGTTCCATCTACTCTTTCATTTCAATCCTGATTACCGTGTCGTAGGGAAGCGGCTTTTCCGGAGAATCGCCGGTGTTGATAAAGAGATTCCCCTCATCCATGTTGCCCCACCAGTTTTTTACCCAGGAGAGTTCCGCTCCCGAATGAAGCATGAAGATGTTTTTTATCTTGTCGTCAGGAACGCCTTGGGCATTCAACTGCCCGATATTGGGATGCATCCAGTGGACGTACAGGTTGTTGCTTTTGCGGGTATATCGGCCCCAGTCGGGTTTGGGGAGTCTACAGGAACCTGCCCCATAGATGCTTTCGCTGTTGCGTTTCATCCATTTTCCCACCTCTTCCAAAATCGCCACGCTCTCGTCGGGGATAAGACCCCGGGCGTCGGGGCCCACATTGAGGAGCAGGTTGCCGTCTTTGCTGACGCAGTTCACCAGGCTTTGGATGACCAGTTCGGGCGATTTCCAGTTTTTGTCGAGTTCATGATACCCCCAATGGTTGTTCAGCGTCAGGCAAGTCTCCCAGGGGATGGGATTCCCGTACTGGTCAAGGATGGGCCCGTCAGGGATGCCCTGTTCCGGTGTCTCGAAATCGCCCAGGAGACTGATATTCCGCTTGCCGGCAGTCAGTCCAACATGAGCTTCAAGGCGGTTGTCGAGGATGATGCCCGGCTGGTGTTTGCGCACCATGCTGATCAATTCTTTGGCTTTCCACTTCTCCCCGCTGTAGTCGTCGAAGGAGTAGTCGAACCACATGATGTCGAGTTTGCCGTATTGGGTGACCAGCTCCTCCACCTGTCCGTGCATGTATTTCAGGTAGTTGTCCCAGTCGAATTTCTGCTTCGCATACTCCTTGTCACCACGCTGCGGGTGGTTGCCCACGTTGGGATAGTCAGGGTGGTGCCAGTCGATGATCGAAAAGTAAAGGCCAACCTTCAGTCCTTCGGCCCGGAAGGCATCGAGGAATTCCCTGACCAGGTCGCGTCCGTCGAACCGGGGCGTGAGTTTGTAATCGGTCAGCTTGCTGTCGAACAAACAGTAGCCGTCATGGTGTTTGGCGGTGAGCACGGCATACTTCATGCCGGCGGCTTTGGCCAGGCGGGCCCATTCCTTCGCATCAAACTGCCCGGGATAAAAGGCATCGATGTATTTCTGGTATGCTTCGGAGGTAATTCGCTCGTTCGACTTTACCCATTCTCCACGGGCGGGCACCGCGTACGCTCCGAAATGGATGAACATCCCGAACCGGGCTTCCCTCCACCATTGGGTCCGCTCCATCACCTTGCTGTAATTTTCCAGGTATTCCTTCGTGGGTTGATCCTGGGCTACTGCCCATGTTCCGGAGGCGGCCACCAGAACCAGTAAAATAAAAATCACTTTTTTCATATGGGAAAATATTATTATGGTTATTAAAATCAGTTTGTTCCCCGGGGAGTTGTCTTTTCCGGATATTCCATACGCTTTGACTGTAATTGGCATAAGGTACGAACAAAACAACAGTTCCCGGGTGAATTCGGGTTTGAATTTACTTTAAAAGTTGATTCCGGAGAAGTCAAAGAGGCAAAAAGGAGGGAAATCTCAAATCTCTTTGCTATTTTAACGCTCTATTTTTAAATGACAAACTTATGAAGACATCAAGAAGGGATTTTCTGAAAACAGGGGTTTTTGCCGTTGGAGGAATGGCATTGTTGCCCGGACTCTCCTGTTCGGGAGGTAAAAAGGGTGCTCCGGTCGTTGCTCCGGAGCGGATCATCGCCTTGCAGCTCTATGGTGTGCGTGACGAAATGGGGAGTGACCCCCTGGGAACGCTGACCCAATTGGCTCAAATGGGGTATACTCATGTGGAGCATGCCAACTATGTGGATCACAAATTCTATGGATGGACAGCCGAAGAGTTCAAGAAAGTATTGGATGACCTGGGGTTGAAGATGCCCTCGGGCCATACCGTGCTGGGGAAAAACCATTGGGATGAGGCTACGCAGGATTTCACCGACGACTGGAAGAAGCTGGTCGACGATGCGGCCTACATGGGGCAGCAGTACGTGGTGAGCCCCTGGCTTGACCAGAGCATGTACAGCGACATGGATACCCTCCTGAAATATATGGAGGTCTTCAACAAATGTGGGGAGCTCTGCCAGAAAGCGGGCATGCGTTTCGGGTACCACAACCATGACTTCGAATTCAGCCATAAGATCGGTGAGGAGATGCTCTTCGACCTGATTATGCAGCATACCGACAAGGACAAGGTGGTGTTGCAGCTCGACACGGGTAACATGTACATGGCCGGCGCTTTGGCCAAGGATCTGCTGGCCAAATATCCGGGAAGGTATGACAACATCCACATCAAGGACATGATCGCGCGGGCCGACGGGAAGGGGTATGAAAGCACCATCCTGGGCAAGGGGGTTCTTCCCATCAAGGAGATTACTGACATGGCCCGCGATTCAGGAACCACCCTTTTCGTCATTGAACAGGAATCCTACCAGGGCCTTGCACCCCTCGACTGCATGAAGGAAAACCTGGCAGTGATGAAGGAGTGGGGGTACTGACGATATTGGCCTGGCTCTTCAGAGTACCTGCGTCAGTTTAAAAGTCCAGGCGTGCTGGCAGGGCATATTGCCGGGTTGGATGGCCGGCGGGGTGATGGTCAGCTTTCTGCCGGAAAAGGAGCTATTCACCTTAACCGGGCTTCCCAGCAAACTTACCTTTCCCGGTTTGCCGATGCCGGGGATAACCAGCGGTTTTTCAGGCCAGCGGGTGCAGATCACATAGAGGTTGTTCTCTTTGGTCGTATAATAGACGACCTGTTCCTTATTGACGGCTGACTCCTTCTCTGCTGTCAATCCCTTCTCTGCGGACGGCCGGTTTTTCCAGGGCTGAGTGCCATAGATAGCCTCTCCATTAATCTTCAGCCACGCTCCCATGTCGAGGAGGCGCTGCTCCATAATTACCGGGATAAGGCCGTCGGCCGTGGGGCCCACATCCAGCAGAAGGTTGCCCCCTGCTGCCACTTTCTCCACCAGCAGCCTGACCAGGGCGGCGGAGGTCATATAGTGTTCCGTGGTTTCGATGCGGTTATACCCGAAAGAGGTGCCGATACCCCGGCATTCCTCCCAGGGGCGGTGGATGTCGTCCAGTTCTTTGTTGTTGTGAACCATGTCATACTCGGTGGTGTAATATCCGCCGTGGACGCTGCGGGTCTCTTTGCCCCACCGGTCATTGACCACCACACTCTCTTTTACTTTTGATTCGTTGTACAGCCAGGCCAGAAACTGTGTGCTTTTCCAGGTTTCCGAAGGGTGATCCCACTCCCCGTCGGAGAAGATCAGTTCCGGTTCGTATCGGGTGACCAGGTCCTTCAACTGGGGCATCATATGCTGGTCGACATACTGGTTCACATTGCTGCGGTAGAGGGGGTGGTACCACTCGTAAAGGGAGTAGTAAAAGCCCATGTGCAATCCGGCGGCTTTGACGGCTTGCGTCAGGTCACCGCACAGGTCGCGGTGAGGGCCGATGTCGACGCTGTTCCAGTTGGGGCTCTGGGCGCTGGGCCAGAGGGTAAATCCTTCGTGATGCTTCGAGGTCAGCACCACATAGCGGGCACCCGACTGCTGGAACAACCTGGCCCATTGCCCGGGGTCGAAATGCTCCGCCCTGAAATCCCCTGCAAAGTCCTGGTAATGAAAACCGGGTCCGTACATCCGGTCGTGATACTCCCTGAAAAGTTTGCCTGCAGGGCTGTTATCATTGATGCGCCACCAATACCACTCGGCATATTTGGCATAGATCCCGATATCGGCACTGGCCGGCGCCCAGGCCGGCACCGAATAAAGCCCCCAGTGAATGAAAATGCCGAATTTGGCGTCGGAAAACCATCCGGGAACCGGACGGCTGTCAATGGATGCCCAGTCGGGCGTAAAAGGCTGGCTATGTACTGGTGAAATACCCGGCAAAAAAGCCAGGAAAAGAATTATAAAGAAAGTCCTATGCATAAAGCGCTGTTTTTTGGTTTTGATCAAGTTCAGGAAGGCTAATTTAAGCAATTTTACCCATTATGACATCAGGATAAATCATTCTCTCCGGCAATGACTTATTACGGTTAATTTTCGATATTAGTCAACGTAATACCTTTGGATGTTTAGTTTAATTCTGGATCGGGTGAGGTAATTGAGCCGGGTAACCCGGTTCAGTACAAATGCAAACCTCTGGCATTCTTCTGCCAAAAGGGTTCTCATTTCCAACATCAATGTACAATCGTTTAACAACGTAACCTGTGATAGCCGGTTTCCCGCTTTGGAAGTTTACCTAAAATTCCAACCTAATGGACAACGAAAAAAGCTCCATCAAGGAAAGCAGTTCCGGCGGGCCGGCATCGTGTGGGGGCCACAGCCAGGGGTGGCCGCCTTGATCCCGCAAAAGGAGAATAGAAACTTGCAGGAGGAAGATGAGAAATGAGTGACAAGATCCTCCTGAATTCAATATATTTCGCCATATCTCTGTTTTTACAGGAGTTATGGCGAAATATAAATCTATAATTAGCCATAAGTGTATTTTTTTGTATATTTATGGCGAATTATAAATGCCGGTGTTATGACGAAAATTATAGGTCGTTTGAAAGAGCAGAATGAATTACAAAGGTATTATCAGTCGGATACCTCGGAGTTTATTGCTGTTTATGGCAGGCGGAGGGTAGGAAAAACTTTTTTGATCCGGGAGTTTTTCAACAATACTTTTGATTTTTATCTAACGGGTCTTGCCAATGCCAATTTGGCTTCTCAACTCCTCAATTTTCAGTTTTCGATGCGAAGGGCAGGACTTACCCATGCTCCGGTTGTTAAAAACTGGCTTTGTGCTTTTCAACAACTCATTGAATTGCTGGAAAAATCCCGGAATAAGCGAAAAGTGGTTTTTCTGGATGAATTGCCCTGGATGGATACTCCCAAATCGGATTTTATGAGTTCCCTGGAGCATTTCTGGAATGGATGGGCATCGGGCAGATCGGACATCGTATTAATTGTTTGTGGATCTGCTACTTCATGGATGATGAATAAGCTTTTGAATAACAAAAGAGGATTACACAATCGGATCACGCAGAGGATACCCCTACGGCCGTTCACCTTGCTGGAATGCAAACAATTTCTGCAATCAGTCGAAATAAGCTGGGAGGAATACCAGATAACAGAATGTTACATGATTTTTGGGGGGATACCCTATTACTGGAGTCTCTTAAGAAAAGGACTCAGCCTGGCCCAAAATGTGGATTACCTGTTTTTCCATGAAAGTGGGGCATTAAGGAATGAATTTGGAAATTTATATGCTGCCTTATTCAGAAATTCGGATAAATATGTTCAACTGATGGAAACGATAAGCCGGAAAAGCAAAGGATTAACCCGTGGGGAACTGATTAAATCAGGTAAGGTTAAAACGGGAGGAGGCTTGTCCAAAATGTTGGAAGATCTGGAAAATTGTGGTTTTATTCGAAGTTACCTTTCTTTTGGAAAAAAATCACGGGATAAAATTTTTCAGGTAACCGATTTCTTTACTTTGTTTTATTATCATTTTCTGAATCTGAATTTTGCAAGCAGTGAGAATCACTGGAGTACAATGATTGACACTCCGCAGCACCGGATCTGGAGTGGTTATGCATTTGAACGGGTATGCGTTGTCCATATTCAGCAAATCAGGCAAAGTCTTGGAATCTCTGGAGTTCACTGCAGATATGCCTCATGGCGAAGTAAAGGAACGGGAAACGGAGCTCAAATTGACCTGCTGATCGACAGAAACGATTCGGTGATCAATCTTTGTGAGATGAAGTACTCTATCCATCCATTTGCCATTGATAAAAAATATGCAGCAAACCTGCGAAATAAAATAGGTACTTTTAAAGAAGAGACCCAAACTTCCAAATCTGTATTCTTAACTTTCATTACTACCTTTGGAGTAAAACAAAATGAATATGCAGGCATGGTTCAGAGCGAAGTAAAAATGGCAGATCTTTTTGTATGATTATAGTTTTCCATTAACGATTTTGACAAACATCTTACCGGCCGTTATGATGCCATGAAGGAAGCACCTATTTGTTTATCATTGCCGTTTATCATTGCCGGACAAATTACTGACGAGTGCATTTAACTTTCTGAAAAACGTTATGGAAAGTTTATCCGTTTGGCGGAAGAAGCGAGCAATCTGCAAATTGATCTGGAAAAGTTCCCGGTAATTAAAGCATGGGCATAATTGTCGGGTAAAGGATCGTGTTGGTTTGTCAAACCAAGTTGAGTTGTAAAAGAAGCCTTAAGAAAATAAAGTCTGAATCTGCTTTTATCTAAAATAGACCTGTCATAGGTTGTCAGTCGTTCGATGTCAACAGAAAGACCTTTTTCTCCTGTTTTTAAAGAAAAACTTGAAGAGGAGGGTGTGCCGTCAGGTTTTATGAAATCAGGGTGAAGAAACAGGACTCTTCTCAACAGACGGTCATTATCTTCAATGGTTATTTGTGGCAAAGATTCACTCATTGAAAAATTCTATAAGATCCGTGTATGAACTCACATCCTCTTTTTCCAGAATACAATTGTTGTTTTCGTAAAGCAGAAGTTCTTCGGAACCATCAGGATTAAAGTATATTTCGGCAGCTTTTTGATCCTTGTTCAATTCGATCATTACTTCACCATTAATTCCGGGAGATACAAAATAAAAAGGTAGAGAAACGTTCGCGTTTTTGAATAAAAAACGTCTGGCATTTCTTATTGACATTAATGATGGAGGAATAGCACCATAAGAATCCCAATTATATTTTAAGCTTGTAAAGCTGTTTAGCTTTTGTAATAAATCGATTATATCTCCTGAAAAAACAGTAATATCCGGAAAAACCGTACTATTCGGAGCAACGTAGTTCCTTCTTTTTACAAACCATTTAGGAAATATTTCTTCATTATCTGGTTTAAGAATGGTACTCATTGAGGCTTGCTCAGGTTTATCGGCTAATAAAACTATCATAAAAATCCTTTTTACAAATTTCTTTAAAAATGTTTGAACAAAATCCATGTGCTTTGCTCAGCCAGGAAACCAATTCTTCACAAGTCAACGCATTTTTTCCAGAAACCGCATTTTGCCAGATGAATATTTCCTCATTTTTATGGTCTTGTCCATTTGAAAAACTAATTTCAAGCGTTCCCACCTCGTTGATTTCAAATGTTTGTTCAAAATTAAACTGGCTCAATGGACCAGGAGGAATGAAATTGTTATTAAACTCAACATTTATATTCTCTTTAACGAAATCCATCCAGTTGGTGAACTTATAGTTTTTTATGTTTACAACGTCAATATAGCGTAATGTATATGAAATAAAGGCCAACTCAGTAGAATATGCATTTTTGATGTTTAATAATGTATCTTTTGCCAAAGGGAAAAAAGTATCTTCCCATGTGTAATTTTTTTCAGTGTCATTTAATGTCACCACTCCGGGACCATACTGAATAACCGGCCAAATCCCATCTTTACTCCAGAACTGGTGAACAGGTTGATGGCTAAGCATTTGAAAAGGTATACCACCAGGGATTTTCACTTTGTAAACAGGAAATTTGCTGTTTATGGATTGTTGAAATTTCCCCAAGGCAAACGGGTATTCAGGATCAACAAATGTTTTAGTATGAGGATCAATTGAAAGTTCCCATTTACCCTCAAATATAACTTCTTGTAATGGAGCGTATGGTAATTTCTTCGGAGTCATGATACAAATATACATTTATATCACAATAATGCCCCAAAGAATAATCCGTCATTTTTCCCCCGGCGTAAAGATTTCCCGCAGTTCCTTGTTGCTGAGGTTGCCGATCCAGCTTTCCCCGGTGGCCACGGTCATTTCCGCCAATGCCTTTTTCTTCCGGATCATTTCGTTGATCTTTTCTTCAAAGGTGTTCCGGGTGATGAAGCGGTGGACCATCACATTGTTTTTCTGACCGATCCGGTAGGCCCGGTCGGTGGCCTGGGCTTCCACCGCCGGATTCCACCAGAGATCGTAATGGATTACATGGCTGGCGGCTGTCAAATTCAGTCCGGTACCTGCGGCCTTCAGTGACAACAGGAAAATGCGGTCGGCGTGGTTGTTCTGGAACCGCTCTACCATCTCCTTCCGTTGGTCGATCGAACATCCCCCGTGAATATAAAGCGGTTCGTTGTGGTACCGTTCTGTGATGAAGTGACGGAGCAGGTCACCCATCTGGGTAAATTGGGTAAAAAGCAGGACTTTCTCGTTACTCTCTGTGATGCTGTCGAGTTTGTCGAATAACAGTTCCACCTTTCCGCTCAGCGAAGCGTCTGTCTCCCCGTTTTTGAGGAATTGGGCGGGGTGGTTGCAAATCTGTTTCAAGGCGAGGATCATCTGCAAGACCAGTCCCTGCCTTACGAAGAGCGCTTTCTGGTCGGTGCCGGAAACCCCTTCAATGGCGTCCATGGCTTCATCGAGGGTTTTTTCATAGAGTCCGGCCTGCACACTGGTCAATGACGCGTAGCTGTCGATCTCGATTTTGTCGGGCAGGTCTGAGATGATGTTTTTATCGGTTTTCAGGCGCCGCATCATAAACGGGGCAGTGACTTTCTTCAGTTTGTTTGCTGTTTCGCGGTCGTTGAGTTGTTCAATCGGTTGTGCCCAGGTATCCTGAAATTCTTTGAGGGATCCCAGGAATCCGCGGTTGCTAAAGTCCATGATGCTCCAAAGTTCGCTCAGCCGGTTTTCCACCGGCGTGCCGCTCAGGGCAATACAATTCCCCGCTTTGATGGATTTGATGGCTTTGGTTTGTTGGGTTTCCTGGTTTTTTATGTACTGGGCTTCGTCGATAACCAGGGTATGCCACTTCATCTTTTTAAATTGATCGGCATCCCTCCGGGCCATCCCGTAGGAGGTGATCAGGATGTCAACCTCACTCAGCCGTTTCAGGTCGCGTGTGGTGCCGTGATAAATTTCCGTCAGCAGGGATGGTGCAAATTTCTGGATTTCAGCCTGCCAGTTGGTTAGTAACCCGGTGGGAGCCACCACGAGTACCTTTTCCTTCTCGAGAACTCTTTCTTCCTTGAATTTGAGGATGGTGGCTATGACCTGGAGGGTTTTCCCCAACCCCATGTCATCGGCAAGCACCGATCCGAAACCGATCTGTGCATTGCGGTAGATCCATGAAAAACCCCTGTGCTGGTAGGGGCGCATCAACGCCTGAAGTCCTTCGGGCAGCTTGACTTCTCCAACGTTGATCAGCTCGCTCACCATTTCTTTTACTTCATCGGTCATCGAAACCGGTGCCCCCTGGTATTCCCCCGAAAGCGCCGCCCTGAGCATCTGGAATGCTGAAATTTCCCCCGGTTGGGATAAATGGCGGTGGATCTTTTCCAGATCTTCCTTTTCAACATAGATGTATCTTTTTTTAAATCTGATCAGTCCTTCGGATCGCTTCAGGAGCTTCTCAAACTCCTCCGGGGGCAGCAGTGTATCACCGATGGCGATCTGCCAGTCAAAATCAAGCAATTTATCAAGCCGGAGAAACCCCCTGGCTGAAGGCTTGCTCTTCAATTTAACACTGGCTTTGGGCCGTAATATTTCCTGCAAAGATATGGGCAGCAATACTGAAATGTTGAGGAGTTGGATGGCCGGAATCATTTCCATCAGGAAACGGGTAAAAACCTCATTGGTCATGATCAGATCCTCTTTTCCACCGGCATTGATGTAGGTGTCAAGTCCCGAAATGAAGGCGCTTAACTGGGTCAGCGATTGCAAAATTTCAAAACGTTCATTTCCATATTGTTCATCCTTGAGTATGGTCTGCAAGGGGGTGGACGCTTCGTTTGGATGGTTTCTGTCCTGAATGTTCACCTGGACAATAAACCTGTTATCCCTGGTTTCTTCCACCAGGAGCATGGGTTTAAACCTGCCCTGTGTAAGGTAATATTTTTGAAGCCAGACCTGGATACCCCCCGGCAGGGATTCTTCCCCTGGCAGGTTAAAAGGATAGGCCGCTGACTTAAAGAAAAGGGATTCAAACAGGTTATCCTCCACCCTGTAACTGACGATCCGTACGATTTCGGTAATAAAGAGCGAAAGGAGGTTCAGGGCGGGTTCCCTGTTGATGACTGTGAGTTTCTCCCCTTCCTGCCAGTAACAGAGATCGGGCAGCAATATGTTTTCCAGCTCATCCACCAGCTTTTTCACATCGCTGCTGATCATCGCCGGTAACCAGCGGACGATATAAGCTTTCCCGGTTAACCTGACGATCTGGGGAACAATGGCACCATGGGCGACCAGTTGCAGCGAGAGGTGTAGCGCAGTGTGAAGGGCCGCTGTCGAGGGCTGGTAGTCGTAGATGCGGGAACTATGAATCCGCGAAAGCTGTAATAAAAGTTCCGGGATGGTATATTTAAGGTCATCGATCCATACCTGTGCCCTGAACTGGTCATTCAGGACAATCGTGAGTTCCGAATAGGGGTTGATCTGCTGCTCTATATTAGAGGCTCCGGAAAAGAATTCTTCAAGGGCGATTTTTCCCTTTGCTGCCTTTTGGGTGCTTTTGACCACCCGGGTCAGGAGTGCACGGTATTTTTCCCGGAAATCTGTTTCTGACGTGGTATAAAATGCCGGAGAAGGGGAAAGAAGGGCTGTCAGGGGTTCGTGGAGGGATTGAAGCCCGGTGAAGGAGAGTTTATTATATGCATTTTCAGGATCAAACTTTGTTGCGGATTTTTTCTTCTCTAAACAAAGCTCCTTAATTCCCGGAATTTCCATGTTTTCTTTATGGATCACAATCCCAAGCTGGTCAAGTCTCCGGAGAAGATCTACATTATGGATGGTGAAAACCTGAAAGGGATTGTTGTCAATCTCCGAAGAGACTTTGTAGATGACAGCAGCCAGGTGTTTGCAGGGAACAGCCCAGTCGGGACAGGAACATTGCATCTTCAGGTCGCTCCACTGCCGGGGAAAAACCTTTAACCCATGTTTCATTGCCAGGTCAAGCAGGGAAGGATCCAGTTCGCGATTCAGCAACCTGGAAATGATCACCGGTTGCCGTGTGAGGTCCCGGAGAAAATTCTCCAGTTCGGGATCAAAGAAGGGAGGCATGATGATATCGACTTTGTATGGCCGGGGCCGCGACCCCTTCACTTTGGCCGAAATGTGGTTGCCGGTAATGGTGATTTTCTCCACCGCCCCTTTTCTGGCATAGGAGGCTCCGCGTGGCAGCCGGTTGCTGAAATCAATGTTGTTCAGCGATTGCAGCCACTTCTCTCCCCACCAGGTTTTTCCGAAGGATCCGCTCATAAATTCTAAGTTGGAGTTGGAATTGGAATTTTGTTGACAGGAACAAAAATAGAATAATCGGCATATCTTTTCGATACCAGATGTTCGTTTTATCCAATGGCGGCGAACACGGACACGAACAGTTCCGTGATGAGCTGGCGGCTTTTACCGAATATCCTCAGTTTGTACGGTTAATTCTTTGCCTTCCTGAAGCTGACGGTGAGAAATAAACCATCCCTCCAATTTATTACCACCGTAGGTAATTCCTTGAATTTTCTTCCCGTTGCCGCTCTTTCTGATGGTAAATGTGGTATTGTCGCCCAATGTAAACCGGATTTTGTCAAACAGCGGAACTGTAACCATATATTCAGGATCTGCCGGGGAGTAAGTATACAATCCGATGGCGTTGAAAACATACCAGGCTGACATTTCTCCGGCATCGTCCATCCCGGCATAAGCCAGTTTATCTGCCCCCATATCGTAAAACCTGCCCATGATGCTGTCCAGTACGGCCTGGGTTTTCTCCTGCCTGCCGATGAAGGTATAGGTATAAGGAATATGATGATCGGGTTGATTGCCATGACAGTAATTCCCGATAAACCCGGTCATGTTGTGGGCCTCATAGCCTTTCCAGGGTACCGTGAACAACGAATCCAGCTTCAGTTCAACCGCCTGATGGCTGGGGTAAAGGGCTAACATTCCATCCACATCGTGCGGGGCAAAAAACAGGGATTGCCAGGCATTGGCTTCCCTGAACATGTAAGCGTAATAAGGGTAATATGGATCAAAATCTTCAATCCAGTCGCCGTTGTCAATTTTACCCCTCCAGAAGCCGGTTCCCGGGTCAAACAGATTCTTGTAATTGCCTGTGCGTCCCATGAGCATCCTGTAATTTTCCTCATCACCCAGTTCTTTGGCTATCAGGGCTGTGGCGTAGTCGTCATAGGCGTATTCCACCGTTTTGGTGACCGCTGCCTTGTATTCATCCCAGGTAGGGACATTTGTCGTATCTTTTTCGGCAATCCAGCCCCTTTCCATGTACTCGTCCAGATAAGGCCTTCCGCCACGCCCGGGAACTGTAGCATTCTTCAACAGCAGCTTATAGGCCCGTTCCAGGTCAAAATCTTTCAAACCCCGCAGATAGGATCCAGCGATAAACACAGAAGCATGATCCCCGTGAAAGAAAGTAGGCATATATCCTCCTCTTTTTTCTCCTTTGTCGGTAAGGGATTGGATGACGTCAAGGGTTACTTCCGGAGAGATCATCCCCAGCAATATGAGCTTATTTCGGTAGTCGTCCCAGAAGGAGGGATTGGTGTAATAATGGAATCCGTTGTTGACGACGTGGTTTCTCTCGTCGATATAATCCTTGTTGACATCGCTTCGGAGTGCCGGCCAGAGGAAGGATCTGTAAAGGCAGGAATAGAAGATTCCTTTTTCCCGCTCGGTTCCCCCTGTCACCTCAATTTTTGACAAAAGTGATTCCCAGGTCTTATCCGCTTCCTTGCGAACCCTGGAAAAAGGCTTGTCTATCATTTCCTGTTCCAGGTTCATTTGGGCATTTTCGACACTTACAAAGGAAAAACCTATTTTAAGTTCCAGCGGTTTTTTCCCTTTGCTATCTCCAAAGGTCACCAACGATATTTCCCGGTCATCTTCCTTTAATTGTTCAATATTATTCACCGGGTAGTTGGAGAGTGCATAGAAATACAATTTCCCCTCCGCCTGTTGGAACCCCGTGAAAAGATGATCGCCGGCTTTCTCGATTTTCCAGTTGGTCACGCGGTTATTGGAGCGGGTCATGTCGGCAACCAGTTTTTTTTCTTCTCCCGGGGGGAAGGTATACCGGTGGTATCCGCAGCGCAAGGTCGAAGTCAATTCGGCATTGATGCGATAGCGTTTCAGAAACACCTGGTAGTACCCGGGATGTGCGGTCTCATTTTCGTGGCTGAATCCCGACCTGTAATCTTGAGGGGTGATGTTTCCCGTAACCGGTAACAGGGGAATATGCAACAGATTCCAGTGCCCTTTGTTGGTGTGGGCAAATCCGTAGATGACCGTATCTTCATACTGGTATCCGGCACCGCTTCTGAACTGGGTTACCGGACTAAGCTGAACCATGGCATTGGGCAGGGAGGCGCCGGGAAACACTTCAGCGCCCCAGGTACGTTCCCTGATTTTGCGGACATATCCCAGATCTTCAGGTTCCCACAGCGTTGCCGTTCCCAGCAATGGATTAACATAACCGGTGAGTTTTTTGTCGGTCTTACAACCGGAAAGAAGGAAGATGCAGGTAAGGAGGAGCAGGTGTTTTTTCATGAGCGACCTGTTAAATAGTTATGGTTCAAATATTTCAGCGGGTACGTTATAGTTTACCATAAAGGCTGTATTTGTTCGTTCATGTGAAACAGAGTTTTGTAAAACAGAATATGCGAATAAACCGGATGATTACAGCATTCCGGCTTTTTGCAAATGAGCCGCTGCTTCGATCATCATGCATCCGCTCGTTTGTTCGGTTAACCCGGTAGAGGAACCCGGTTTCACCCTCCAGTTTGGGCCAAAGAAAACCTCAGGAAGCGTTGTCCCTTGCGTCCACAAGGTTTCCGCGTTGTGTTTCATGAAAAGAAGGTATCGTTTTTTATCGGTGGCATCCAGCCTGTCCTGTTGAATCAGGTCGGTAAAATATCTGACAAAAATACCCTTAAAAAGACCGCCATCACCTGTTCCCTCACTTTTAAGAATGGAATTGTCCACCAAACTGCTGATGGTATAGTTTGCCGCTAAAACTGCATCGTTCAGATAAGATTTTTCATTGAATATTTTATGTAATTCCACTGCTGAACCAATGAAAGTTCCCTGATTATAGGTAAAAATCCAATTCTGGATTTTGCCGGTTTCGCTGTTGATATTGTCATAAACGATCCCGTTGTTGCTGTTGAAAAGGGTTGATTTTTCCCAGTTGTAAATTTTAAGAGCCCAATCTTTGTTTTTTTCGTCGCCGAACTCCTGGTAAAGGCGGGCAGCCAGGATGCATGCCGGGCCATTGGAACAGGCGTTTTTACTGTATTCCATTCCTTTTTTCCAGGTGATACCACCACCGGCATTCTCATTCCACCCGACTTTTATGTACTCCCAGATTTCGAGAGCGGCTTCTTTATATTTCACATCGCCGGTGACTTTGAAGGCGCGAAGGATAGCCAATGCATTCCACTCCATATCGTCGTAGTAGTCATTCTTAAAACTATTCCCGTTTTTGACCTTCACCCCTTCAAACCATTGGCTTATGTAATTTTTGTAAGTCACGTCACCGGTTCGCAAATAGGCGTCAATGATGACATCCAGGGCATGCGCCTGTGGCCAGTACTGAAAATTCAGCACACCCGTGCTGAAAGTATTAAAACACTTCTCTTTGACATTCCAGAATGAGCTTACCAGCGCTTTGCTGCTGCTGTTGGCAGCAACATTCCAGTCTATTTTTTCTTCCTTATCCTGATCATTGCCGTTGTTATCAATATCTTCTTTGCACGATATGAACAGCCAGGGCTGTAACAAAAAGAGTATTAAGACGATCTTCTTCATGTGATAGGTCTTTGAAAATTGATTGGAGAATAAGAGATAAGAGTTCATAATTCCGAACTCTTATCTCTTTATAGTTTTACTCAGGCCGGCATTATTTGGTTACGGAGTGTGTATAGGGTTTATCAGCCTGAAGATAAATGGTGTAAACTGCAGGAACGCCGTCGAAATCTCCCATTAACTTCCACTTGTTATCCCATTGTGTCAGATTTGTCAGTAATTTGAGGTAGTAGTAAGATTCCGCGGTAGTCGGTGTCGGGCGGGAATCAGTCTGGTTTAAAGTACCCCATTCCAGTTCCTTCATTTCCCCTGCTCCGCCATTCTCTTTGACGAACATTCTGAATTTATAGCGTTCATCTCTTCCCCAGCCTTCTTGTTTAAAGGTGACCGTTTCTTTGGCCTGGAATATTCCATTTCCCTTGTAGGGTAATTCAAACAGTAGACTCCCGGCGGGACTGAAATAGAATCCGATTCCAAGCACCAGGGTATACGTGCTGGCCCCGGTATTGAAATCGAGGGTTATCCTGTAAATACCTTCAGTTGGTACCTTCGAGGATCCGTTTTCCTTGACCAGTCCATCGGCCGTGTAAAATTTCCGGGGAGTGCCGCTGCGACTGTCTGTAAAATAATAGGGGCTGTTGGCTTTTAATTTAGTATAGACTTCAAATTCGCCACCAGCAACGGCCTTCATCTTTTGAGCTTTTGAAAGGTCAGCGCCCCCTTCGGAACCTTCTCCTGTAACATACACATCGATGGGCACTTCTTCAAAGCCTGCCAGGCGCGTAATTGTGATGGTGTTTTCCGAAGCTGCCTTCATGGCTTTTGTGCCCTTTGAAGAGAATACCGTCCATTTAACCGAACCTGTCTCTGATGGGAAAATTCCGGCCATTCCGGCAATCTTGTTCAGTTGTTTATGTGACAGGGTAACATGGTTGTTAAAACCGTTGTTCCCGGAATTAACCATGTACACGGGATCTGAAAAATCCCCGTCAGGTTTGTCAAAAGCTATCTGGTAAACAGCAGTACCCCCCTTTTCCACCTCAATGTATTCCCACTCGAAATATACAGAGGCTGAAGGCAAAGGCTCCAGCTTGATGGTCTTGCCATTGGCAGGTTCAATTAGCGCTTTAACCTCTGTTAACCGGTAGTCGGGGTCGCCCATCGTGTCGTTGCATGCCATCAGTATTAAAACCAACGCAGCTAAACAGCCTGTTTTTATTAGTATATTCTTCATAATATTTATCCTCATTATTTTATAACTAAATTGTGGGTGTACTCATTTTTGGGATTCAATGAGAACATGATATCATAAGTTTTGTCATTCCACCCAGTTGTGGATGGATTTTTCCAGATCTGGTTGTTGGTCCACTGTTCCACATTGGTTTTTTCCACCATGTAGTAATAGGCATCATTTCCGGTAGGTTTGCTGTCATTATTGATTGCCCTCCACTCGGTTTCTCCCTTGGAACTTTCCATTCTGAATTTATACCGGTCGTCATTGTTGTCATTCCCAGAAAGGCCGGTAATGGTGTGGTTGGTCAATTCCCATATTCCAAATCCTTTATAGGGCAATTCAATTTTTCGCTGCGACCAATTAAGGAACAGGTTCACTTTGGTGACCTCCTTGGTAGTAAACGCACCAATGTTAAAATCGATATAGTATTTGTAAATACCTGTTTTTGTCACGGTAGAAGTTCCTTTTTCAACAACTTTTTCCCCACTCAGGGAGTACTCAACGGGTGAACCTGTGTTAGAACTGACAAACTTGAAGGGCTGACCGGCAGTTAATTTGGTATAGATTTCAAATTCCCCATCGGTAATCTTCTTCATGATCAGTGCATTGCTGAGTTCTCCTCCAGCTTCTGTTCCTGCTCCAGTAATATAGAGTTGGTTGGGAATATCAGCTAAGCCGGCCAAACGCGTTACTGTCAGCATGCGCTCTTCCTCCGCTTTTACGGGATCTATACCTTTTGAAGAGTAAACAGTCCATTTAATGGTACCTTTTGCCGAAGATTCGATCCCTGCCAATGCAGCAATTCTATTCATTACTTTGTGGGAAATCATGGCATGATTAGCTCCGCCGTTATTCCCGGAAGCCGTAGTATAAATCGGATTGGAGAAGTTGCCATCGGCTTTGTCAAACACTACTTCATATAAAACGGTTCCACTGTTTTCAGCTCTGGCAGGTTCCCATTCAAAATACAAAATTGCCGAAGCGGAAGATTGTAATACAACCGCTTTCCCATTATCCGGTTCATATAGTTTTTTTACCGGAGTCACGCCAATATCTCTGACTTCCCCATCATCACTGCAGGCAAAAAAAGCAAGAATCAGAGATATCAGCAGGATTATTTTAGGACCTATTGTTTTCATAATTATACAATTTATAAATTGATACGTTGAAACCACATAATAATTAATACCCATTGTTTTGCGTGAGATTCGGATTGATATCCCTTTGGGACTGGGGAACTGCGAACAGATAATCCCTGTCCTTGTTAAACCTTCTCATATCCAGTTGGATCAACTGGGTATTATTGGCTGCGAACTTGGCGCCATGAGGATTGCCGTTCATGACGGTTTCAATAGTTTTCCAACGGCGGATGTCGAAAAGTCTCAAGCCTTCCACAGCCAATTCACATCGGCGCTCCCGCCTGATGATATTCCGGAGGTCAGTACCGGGATAGTTCAATGCAGAAGCATCGGTAAATCCGGCACGCTGCCTGATCGGCTTGATGGTTTTGTTCCAGATCTCTTCATTCATCTGTCCCAATTCATTTTTAGCTTCTGCATACATGAGCAAAACATCGGCATACCTCATAAGGATGAGATTCAATCCTGCCTGAAGACTGGCCGGAGCCGTCGGATCGAAATACTTCCTAAGGTAATAACCCGTTCCCGTGGAGTTCTGTCCCGGCCCGGCGTATTCATCCAGATTGGAAGCCCCTGCCTCTTTTGAAGAACCGGGTTTGATGTAAATCGTCGAGGAGGTGCCGTTACCTTTTATCCATTTATATTCGTGATAAACAATGGTTGCGGCAAAGCGTGGGTCCCGGTTGCTGTAAGGATTATCTTCATTGTAACCGGAGCCCGTTTCGTGGATGGCTTTCCCGTTTTTCATAATGTAATCGTCGACCAGTTCCTGGGTTGGGGCAAATGCATTGATGCGCCCTCCTACCGAAATTGGGATTGCATCATAAAACTCGCCCCAGGTTCGGAGGTTGAGAGTGTATCCCATGTCAAGAATGACTTCACTGTTGTACTCATTTTCGGGTAAGAAAAGCCCTGGATAACTCGGAAACAAGGCATACTGTCCGTATTCGCCATTCATGATTTTTTCACTTACTGAAGCTACATTAGCCCAGTCGTTTTCATATAAGTAGGTACGCGCCAGCAGCATCATGACGGCTCCTTTGGTAATCCTGCCATTATCGGAGGCTGAATAGTGTTGTCTGGTAGGTAATATTGTCACAATCTCATTCAATTCCTTTCTGACGAAGTCTATCACATCGGCTTTTGGAGTACGGGCAATGGTATTGGCTTCCTGTAATGACAGGTTTGCTTTAAACAGGGGAACATCTCCATAATGAGTGGTTAGTCTGAAAAACAGGGAGGCTCTGATAAACCGGGCTTCAGCTATCATTCTTCCCTTTAATGTTTCATCCAGGCCTCCAACCCTGTCTATGTTTTCCAGGAAAGTATGACATGTTTTAATGCCTTCATAACAGTTTCTCCATTCGTTGGCAAAGCGACCCAGGGCGGCATCAGCCTGTCCGGAGGTAATGATTTTCTCATCCGTATTTCCCCTGCCTTCATATAGGTTATCAGAGAGTCTTTCATTTGCAAAGAAATAATTGGCTCCGAACATCTGACTATAAGCCATACTCAGGACGGCCGAAGCTTTTTCGGGTGAGGTCCAGTAATTTAGGTCAGTGAATTTGTTCGTAGGCGCTAAATCCAATTCGTTACATGAGGGAAGCACCACGAGGATCAGGCTGAAAATCCCGATATAGTATTTAAAGAATCCTTTTTTCATAATATCAACCTTTTTAAAATTCTAAATCCAATCCGAATCCATAATATACCAAAGTAGGATAGTTACGGGCGCTGTTTGCACCAACACCACCAATGCCACCCATGTTATTACCGAATTCTGAAGACTCAGGATCGATAAAAGAGTTTTTCGACAGCGTCAATGCGTTCTGTGCATTCACGCTGATACGCAATTTCTGAACGCCGAATTTAGAAGTGAATTGTCTCGGTATGGAATATCCCAGTTGGATGTTTTTTACACGCAGGTAAGCTCCGTCTAAAAGATAAATATCGGTGCCTGCCTTTCCCCAGTTGTTCGCGCTGGAAGGCGATCCGGGGGCTACCAGCCGGGGCCATTTTGCTTCAGGATTTGTGGGTGTCCAGAAATCAAGCTGGTGCTTGTAAATAGCATAGGAGTAATTGGAATGGAAGGGTTCCACCAGTTCACCCCGTACATACATGTCACGTTTTCCGACACCTTGAATGAGAACGTTGAAGTCGAAGTTATTATAGGTTAAATCGTAGATGAATCCGAAGGTGTATCTGGGGAATGCGTTTCCGAGTACCGTGCGGTCCTTTTCATCGATCACCCCATCTTTATAAGTATCCACATATTTAACATCTCCCGGATGAACTGAAGCGCCAAGAGGAAGGGCGCTGTTGGCAATTTCATCATAACTCTGGAATAATCCGTCGGTTTTATAGCCGAAATAGGATCCCAGGGCTTCACCTTCCCGGATGAGCTTGTAAAGCTGGTCGGTCTGGTCAATACGCTCTTTCCCGCCAAAATCGGTAACTTCATTTTTGGTATCCGAGATATTCAGATTAAAATTATGACTGAAATCACCTGATTTGAGTTTATAGTTGATTGTTGCCTCCCAACCGCGGTTTTGCATGGTTCCGGCATTTTCCTTAGCGGCTGAACTCCCGAAGACAGAGGAGACTTCCGGTGTTAAAAGAATATCCCAGGTTTTTTTTCTGAAATAATCCAACGACACGAAAAGGTTGTTCTTCAGGAAAGTAGCATCAATTCCGAAGTTGAAATTTGCAGATTTTTCCCAGGTCAGAAATGGATTTCCATAAGTGTACCCGGTACCCGGTACCGGCAGGTTGTTAAAAACATAGGAATTGGTGTACATCTGGTAAACAGTCTGATAGGAATAGTTGTCTACATTTTGGTTCCCTAAAACCCCATAGGATGTACGCAGTTTCAAATCTCCCACATTCGTCTTGTAATTTCCCATAAAATTCTCTTCCGAAATCCGCCATGCAGCAGAAAAGGATGGGAAAAATCCCCAGCGGTAGTCCTTCGCGAATTTAGAGGAGCCATCATAGCGGAACGAAAGGTCAGTATAGTATTTGTCGGCATAATTGTACCCTGCTCTACCAAAAAGAGAGGAAATGCTGGTCTGGTCGGTAGCTGCATTAGAGTTATGGTTACCGGTACTCTGTTTTGAAGCGTCAGTAGTAGGAAGCCCCAAGTCATCATCGGTGTATTCCCAGGCAATGCGACTGGCTTTAAACGTGTAAGATTCATTCGAAACACCGATCAATCCGGTGACATTGTGGTCGGAATTAAAGGTGCGATCAAAATCGAGGAAGAACTGGGTGCTTATAGTATGTCTTTTGTTGTTGTAGTCTTCTGTCAGGGAATTCGGATTGATGTAGACCACCGGATTCTCCAGATCGGCTGAAGAATAAAGGGGAACTTTAATATCCCTGCGATAGCGGTGATGCTGGGTCAGGTCCAGTCCGACCAGTCCCTTTGCGGTCAGCCCATTAAAAATTCTATAGTCGAGGTTTAAACTTCCGACGAAATTATCCTCGTCTTTATCCTCATGGCCTCCCTCTTTAAGTTTGGCCATGGTATTGTCATCGCCAATTACATCATTTACAAGGTATTTGCCGTCCTGCGTGAACTTGTAATAGTAATAGGGTGGGATACGGGTTGAGTTAATGATGATATTACCGGTACCTCCGGCTATCGTCCGCTCGTTTCGGCGGTTATAAGCCATAACACTGGATAACTTGAAATTTTTGTACTCCGTGGTCAGGTTCGTACGGAAATTGTAACGTTGCAGACCGAAGTTGCCGGTAAAATTGCTTTCCTGATCCATGTATCCCAGGGAAACCATATAGGTTGAACTCTCGTTTCCCCCCGAAACACTCATGTTGTAGTTCTGCTTCAGCCCTTTCACCATTATTTCATTGAAATACCAGTACTCCTCATCCTGGTGATCATATAGATCACGGATTTTTTGAGGGGTGAATGCAGGAGCGCTACCGATGTTCATGTTGGCTTCGTTTCGCAACATGGCGTTCTGCCATCCCTGCACCGGTTGATAAAGAATGTCGGGGTTCTCATAACCCACCAAACCACTGAACCTGACAGTAGGTTTACCCACTTTTGAGCCCTGCCTGGTGGTGACCAGGATGACACCATTTGCCGACCTGGAGCCATAAATAGCGGCACTTCCGGCATCCTTCAATACCGAAATTTTTTCAATGTCGTTGGGATTCAAATTGTTCAGCGTGCTGGTACTTGAGATCAATCCATCAATTACAATCAAAGGATCGTTATTCCCCATCGTGCTGACCCCGCGAATGTTGATGCTTATGCTATTATCATTCGGGTTCATGTTTCTTTGTTGGATAATAAGGTTGGCTGAGGCACCTTGCAAGGCCTGCATGGTATTGCTGACGGGCCTGTCCTCAAATATACCTGAACTGATCTGGTCAATCGATCCGGTAATACTTTTGCGCTGCCGGGTGCCATACCCAATAGCCACTACTTCATCAATTCCGATCGTTTCATCTTCAAGTCGGATGTTCAGGACAGTTTGATTCCCAACAACCACTTCTTGTGATTTCATCCCCACGAATGAAAATACCAGGATCGAGGAAGGCCGGATATTTGTTAAAACGTAATTGCCATTGTTATCGGTAACTGTGCCGTTGCTAGTCCCTTTAATCAGAACGGTTACACCGGGCAGCGGATTTCCGGCATGGTCGGTGATGGTCCCTGAAACCGAATTCTGTTGCTGTTTGCCTCCTGACGGGGATTCAGCTTCCAGCCTTGGAAAAAGGGCAATCTGACGCCCGTAAACTACGTAACTTATCCCGGTGCCCTGAAATATCTCATCCAGGGTTCCTGTGATGTTCTTTTCATTGACATTCACGGAGGTTTTGGCATCTACGTTGACTTGTCCACTGTAAAAGAACCGGAACTCACTTTGATCCTCAATCGCCTTGAGTACTTCCCTGATTGTCGTGTTTTCCATTTTTAATGTCAGCCTTGCTGACTGGGAGTAAGTGTCAACAGCATATCCGCTCAGGACAGCCATTAGAACAAATAGGATTGTTACCCTCATTTTTAGTGCAATTTGGTTAGCTATGGGGATTCTTCCATAGCAGATTAATTTTTTTTTCATACTTTTATTTTTGGTTTAATTACTAGCGTGTTAAATCACATTTTCAAGGGGTAGAAACGGCTATTTCTGCCCCTTTTTAACCTTCTCTGACAGCGATATTCTCATAGGCACTTTCTGGTTTTGTTCATGGTTTCTGTAAATAATTCGTTTTTTACCGGTGTGTTATCCTGACAATCCTGGTTTTGTCGTTATAAGTAAAATCGATGGAGTCGGTCACTTTTAACAGCTCAAGCACTTCGCTGAATGACTCCATTTCGAGGGTTCCTGTATAGTTGATTTTTCGCAACCGGGGATCGTTATCCAGTTCAATTCTGATATTATACCATCGCTCCAGTCGTTTTGCCACATTGGGAAGATTCTCATTGCGAAAGATAATTTTTCCATCTTTCCATGATGTGTAAAGGTCAGTCTCGACCTTGGCCAATTTCCAACGGCTGCCATTCAGACGGGCATGTTGCCCAGTCTTTAATTCAGCGGCCCGGCGTACCCGTGGACTTTTAACTATCACTGTCCCCTCCTCAACCGTAGTCTCAAACTCGTTTTCAGAAGAGAGTGTTTTTACATTAAAGGCAGTACCAGTCACTTCAACCTGGCCAAAGGTTGTGGATACCCTAAAAGGGGCACTGGACTTTGTTACCTTAAAATAGGCTTCCCCTTCCAACTCAACACCCCGGTTACTGCTAAAATCAGTGGAATAGGAAAGTGTTGACCCTGAGTTCAACCAGACTTCTGAACCATCAGGCAAGATGAGATTTGTTCGCGCACCATTCGGAACTGTCGTACAAATGGATTGACCCCCTTTCTCATTAAGAAATAAAAGCGGCGCAAGGAGCAGGTTGGCAAGTATTAAAGCGCTTACCAGAATAGCGGCTGCCCGTAAACCCCATTTATATTTTTGGATCCTGCGCTGCAAAACTGAGTTTTCCTGTTCATCAATGGCAGATCTGATTTTTTGCCATAATGTATGATTCACCTCATGACCCGGTTCATGCAAAACAACATTCTCCCAATGTTGATGCATCAACGACGACAGTTTGTCATTATTTCCTATTTGCTTGATCCAATTTGTGATTTCCTGAAACTCTTCAGGAGTGCAAACAGCGTGCAGATATTTCGAGAATAACTTTTCCATTCTTGATTATAATACACGGCAGCGCCTCCTATCCCTAGCGGAACTTCCATTTTTTTAAAGAATTTCCCCAATTTTTATTCATGATAAGAGATACTGATTATTAGGATTTGCATTTAAGGTCATCTTCTCATTGTATTCCGATGAGGCAGTGATCGCTCTTCCTACTATAAAAAGAAATAAAAGTAGAGCATGGCTAACAATCCTATTTCTCTCATTTTTTTCTTAATTTCCGACAAGGATTGCGTAATGTGGTATTCAACCGTTTTTTCAGAGAGGTCGAGTTTTACAGCTATCTCCTTATGCGACAAACCTTTCTTGCGACTGAGAAGATAGATTTCCCGACGCCTGTCGGGTAGCGTTTCGATGATTTGTTCAAGTTTTTCCTGCAATTCGAGGAACTCAATTTTTTCAGACAACAGATACTCCCTGGCCACACTTTCCCGATAGATCTTTTCTTTGGCTTTATGTTCATGCAGCCGGCTTCGGAGTTCATTCAGCAATAGGTTGCGGGTAATGGTAAAAATATAGGATTGGAAGGTTTCGGTACTCTTAATGTTCTTGCGATTTTGGTAGATTCTCAGAAATACCTCCTGGAGGATATCCTCTACCCCTTCATCCAGTTTCAGGAGTGTCTTTGAAAAACAGTAAAGCCGCGGATAATAATAATTGAAAATCTTTTCCAATGCATTCTTATCATCATTGGCAAGTTGCTTCAGCGTCTTATCCAGCAGAAAGTTATTTCCCATCTCAGATCGGAAGATGTAAACAAAAGTATAAAATATTTAAGTTCAAAGAGTCAGAACTTTTGATTACACCTTATTCAAACAAATCAGACGATGAATACTCAGATCGATGAAGGTTGTTCAATCAGTTTTCCAAGCTGCCGTCGAAAGAGTAGCTTTTGTTTTTTGCGGTATCGAATGAGATCGTTTTTCCGGCATAGCTAAGTTTGCAGGGCTGTCCGGCGATGGAACGGACTTTCAGTTTTTGCAGTTTTCCGGATTTCCATTCGAAGTCAAGGACAAATCCTCCGCGCGCCCTCACACCCTTGATGAAACCGTCGGGTAACGCGTCGGGCAGGGCGGGCAGGATATGGATTTCACCGGCATGGCTCTGGATGAGCATTTCCACCATGCCTGCCGGGGCTCCGAAATTGCCGTCGATCTGGAAGGGAGGATGGGCGTCGAAGAGGTTGGTATAGGAGCCGCCTCCCCCGGCGTAGACTTCTTTGTCGATCTGGACGGGGCGGAAGAGGAGTTTTACCATATTATAGGCATGGTTGCCATCGAGGAAGCGTGCCCAGAAGTTGATTTTCCACGCCAGGCTCCATCCCGTACCTTCATCGCCCCTGAAGAGGAGCGATTGGCGGGCGGCTTTCATCAATTCCGGGGAGCTGTTCCAGGTAATTTCGCTACCCGGGTGGACGGCCCAGAGGTGGGAGACGTGGCGGTGTTTGTTGTTGGGATCATCTTTGTCTTCCACCCATTCCTGCAGTTGACCGTGCCGGCCGATTCGGTCGGGGGCGATCTCCGGAACCATTTTTTGCAGTTTTCCGGCGAACTCAGTATCGGTATTCAGAAGAGAGGAGGCCTCAATGCAGGCTTTGAAAAGGGACCTGATGATCTGGTGGTCCATGGCCGGACCGGCTACCAGTCCGCCGTTTTCGGGGGAGTTGGAGGGAGCGCTGATCAGCTTGCCGGTAACAGGATCCCTTACCAGGAAGCGGGTGAAGAATTCTGCGGCGCCCCGCATGACGGGGTAAGCTCTTGCGGCCAGAAATTCCCGGTCTTGTGTGAAGAGGAAATGCTCCCATAGATGAAGGCTCAGCCAGGCACCGCCGGTGACCCAGATACCATGGTCGGAAGCGTTGATGGGTGCGGTTCCCCGCCAGATATCCGTATTATGGTGCAACACCCATCCCGGGCAATTGTAATGCTCCCGTGCGGTGGTTTTTCCAGCTTCAGCACACTCTTCCACCATTTGAAAGAGAGCTTCATGACACTCGGGAAGTCCGGTGACTTCCGCCGGCCAATAGTTCATTTCAGCGTTGATGTTGACCGTCCATTTGCTGTCCCACGGCGGTCTGAGTTGTTCGTTCCAGATCCCCTGCAGGTTGGCGGGTTGCGTTCCCGGCCGGCTGGAGGAGATCAGCAGGTAACGGCCATACTGGATGTAAAGGGCCAGCAATTGGGGATCGTTTGCCGTTTTGCTGAAATCGATGATACGCTGGTTGGTGGGCAGCAACGCCTGACTGTTGGTGCCAAAACTCACGTCGAAACGGTTGAACAGGCTGGTATAGTCGGCCAGGTGCCTGCGCAGGAGGGTTTTGAATTTCTTCGGACCGGCCGATTGCAGTTGTTGGCGGGCTATCTGTTCAGGATCACCGCTCACATCACGGTACGTAACATAATTGGTGGCGGCGGTAAGAACCAGGGTGGCCGTTTGGGCTCCGGAAATGAAAAGCCGGTTTTCGCGGACTTCCGTGGTGCCGTCAGTGACAACCCTGACGAAGGCGACCCCCCGCAGGGCGCCCTCTTTTACCTGAACGTCAAGGCGCAGGGTGTTCCCAGAAGCTTTCACCATTTTTTCCTCATGCAAAGCATCCAACCCCATGGAAAACCCAAGGCCTTTTTTTCTGTCCGCCGACAACCTGATAACGATGGCCCGGTCAGGACGGGAAGCAAAGGTTTCACGGGTAAAGGTCACCCCTCCCGACTGGTAGGTGACCCTGTGGAGGGCTTTGCGGAGGTCCAGTTCCCGGGAGTAACGGGAAAAATCCCCATGTCCGGGGAAATAGAGTTTCAGGTCGCCAAAGGGCTGGTAAGCCTTCTGCCCCAGAGGCACACTCATGAACTCCTTCATGGCCAGCGCTTCCGCATCCTTCTGCCTTCCCTGGAATAACAGTTGCCTGATGGTGTCGAGGTACGCCGAAGCTCCCGGGTGAGAATAGTCATGGGGTGCACCGGTCCAGAGGGTCTCCTCGTTGAATTGGATCCGTTCGTTTTCTGCTCCTCCGAAGATCATGGCGCCAAGACTGCCATTCCCGACGGGTAGCGCTTCGGTCCATTTCTCTGCAGGCCGCCCATACCAGAGTTTCAGGTCATTGTCATTGCCTTTTGTTGCAGAAGTAAAAAAAACGACGAGTGTATACAACATAAATACTTTTAGCCGCATAGTCTGTTGGTTTTTAAAGAAGGATTAGTTTTTCAGTCACAAAAAAATGATCCGAAAACAGGGAGACCATATAAATTCCTGGCGGAAGATCCGTGATGGAAATCTCGTTTTCGGGAAGAGTGCATTCTTCTGAAATCAACAAACTGCCGTTTAACGACCGTATTTCACAGCGGAAATCCTGTTGGTCCTTTCCAGTTGGCCTGATCCTGATTTTTTCGCGGGCGGGGTTGGGGTAAATGGTCACCTTTTTCTCAGCATCAGGATAGCCGGAAAGAGAGTGGCTGAGGATCTCTTTCGCTGAGAGTACCAAAGGCTGGAAGTAGTCGGCTGTTTTGTAATTGTCGTTGGCGGTAGCCTGTGTCATATATATCGAACCGATAAAGTTTTCCCGTCTGGTGGTCTCGTCATTGTCGCAATAAGCCAGGGCAAAGCCCATTAATTTCCCGGCAGTGAGAATAACCCTGCTTGCCTCCGGATTGCTCAGGTTGAATTTATCGTTATAAATTTTAACGGCGACTTCCCAGAGATAGGTGTTGGGCGCTATGGTATCCATACAGGCCACGACGTTGTTTTTCAGATTTACCGCTCCATATGCGGTCGCGTCAATGACGTCGTAGCTCAGGCTGATGTGATAGGCAAAGGCGTTGTTGTTATTCAAGTGGTAGCCCATGGACCGGTCTTCGTCAATGAACACCTCCAGACAGTCATCTTCCCAATAGTTGTTAAGCGGGTCGGGATGGTCGTCAGACAGCATGTCGTCGATTATTTCCACCAGGAGATAGAGATAAAGGCTATCCCAGGCAACTTTGTACTTTCCGGCAAAATCACCCGGCGCCATTTTTGCGTTATAGGGGATCCATACCTGATCAATGGGATGCCAGTCAGTTCTTTCCCAACAGGATTCCTCCCCTGATCCGTCAATCACCACCGGTGTTGGGGAATATACTGCAAAAAGGGTGTCTTTTTGAGTCTGCCCTGACACACGGGGCATAAGGATTACCGAAAGGGCCATCAGCAGCCCACAACGGATAGTCAGGTTCAGTTTTAAAGAAGATAATTTCATGTCAAATGTATTGATTTACCGGGCTTGGGAATTACCCTGATCAGAAACCAGGGTGTTGATCCGATGCCCAAGATTAAAAAAGCGAATCGGGAATAATCGGTCGGGTGGATTGAATTTCTGAGCTTTTGAAATGGCTTCATGGTTTTTTCTTGGTTTACATCCCGGTTATCTGACCAATCCGGTCAGGATTTCAGGGTTTATTTCAGTATGGGGGTTAAAATTCGGTCCGGTCATGTATTTTTTCAGGCTGCGAAGGAGCTGCAAGGCATCTGGGCGGTTTTCGATGCCGGTTTCGAGATCTATCCCCGAAACCAGCACTCTCCCCTTTCCGACGCGGGCTTCGAAGAGCAGGGCAAGGGGCCGGTTGGTGAACCAGTCATCGATAACGCGGAGGATGGGCGTTATGGTGTCAGGGAGATAAGCCAGGTTGATGGCGCTGCCATGATGCATGGCATCCCACCATTGCCAGTTGCTGTGAAATTCCGCAGGAAAGTCAGCGAATGCCGGGTGATCGGGATTGCAGAGGATTCCCAGCGTATGCGGTCCCTGGCCGCTGGTCCAGGCGGTATTCCAGAAAATGGAAGAAAACCCGGTCTTGATATTTCCTCCCGCTTCCGGGGAAAGGGTTCCTTTTTTCAGGTTCAGCAGTACTGTGCCTCCGTTTTGCAGGTATTCCCGGGTTTGGTCATCAAGGTGCCTGACCATTCGAATCTCATTTTCTCCGGACATTGTTTCCTGCCGTCCGGGGAAGATCCAAAAATCCCAGCTGTTGGCGAATGGACCGATCGTGATAACGAGGGTTAATTTTTGAGCGGAAACAAACTGTTTCAGGGGAAAGGATATTTTGCCCAGAGGGATGCCGTTTCCGAGGGGAATATCGGTTTCGGGGAATCTGCCTTTCAGGAGGGTAGTTCCTTTCGTATCAGAAACTTCCCATTCGGGGGCACATCCTTTCAGGGGATTTTCTCCGAAGTGGGCCACTTCCGCGGAAGCTTCAAAAGCCTCCGTATTGGTATAAATCATTTTTTTCATCCGGACCAGTGGTACTGTGGAATTACAGAATCTGCTGAATTCTTCCGGGGGGATGTACCCTTTTTCTTCCCAGAAGGCGTTCAGAACGCCCACCAGGGCGGTTCCCTGTCCGGGAAAATCGTGCAGGTCGAGCAGTTGAAAACCTCCGAAACCCGGGGTGCGCAGGGCTGCTTCAATGTCAGCCTTGTAGCAGAGGGCCTGGAGCTTTCCCGAGGCCATCAGGAAACTGTCGGCCAGGTGCCCCATGCCGTTCCTTGCCAGGCTTTCCCTGAAGATCTCAAAATTCCGTGCTCGCAAAACACCGTCATATTGGCTGATTTCCTTAAAATCGGGATATACGCACCACTGTCCGATCTCGTGGCTGACCACCGGCTGTGTGGTCCCTTTAATCCGGTCAGCCCAGTCATAATCGGTTGAAGGTGGCGACGCATTGATAATGCTGGTAAGTTCTTCCCCCCACCGCTGGATCCGGGGTTCCGACATGCTCAGGTAATCATTTGCTTCCAGATTGGGCCAGCCGGCTCCCGAAAGGTAAAGCCGGCGGTTGTCCTTTTCTTTCCAGTAGTTTACAAATTTGGTGAGGAATAGGTTTTGGTTTCTTCCCCGCGGCTCATTGCCGTAAGCCATCATGCAAAAGGAGGGGTGATTGCCATAAGCCTCCACCATCCGTTCGCTTTCCTGGTAGAGGTAATTGTCGAATGGCTTTCCGTCGCCGAGCGAAGTGGACTGGTTGGCCCAGGAGGAGCATTCCGCCTGGAGGTAAAATCCGGCCTTGTCAGCCGCTGAAAAGGCTGCTTCAGGAGGACACCAGGAGTGGAAACGCATGTGGTTGAGTCCGTGCGCCCGGCAAATGGTGAAAATCCTCATCCACTCCCCCTCATCCGTGGGAGGATAGCCTGTTTTGGGAAAAATGGCGCATTCAAGGGTTCCCCGCAAAAACAACGGATTGCCATTAATCAGCATCTGGCCGTCCCGGACAGCCAGTTCACGCATTCCGAAACTGCTCCTGAAAGTGTGGGTGGTCGCGGAATTGTAGGGCGTCACAACTGCCGTGAAAAGATAAAGATGCGGATGAAATTCGTCCCATGTTTTAAAGTCGTTTCCCATTGGGAAAAGAACAATAAGGCTGTTTTCTCCCGGTTCGATCTCATGATCTGTAACCATGTCAGGAGGAATGGAAGGGCCGTTAACACCTGTTTTCAGGCTGATTTTGCCTGAAGAATTCCCTGAATTGACAAGGGTAATCCTGGCTTCGACCCGTTTCCCCTGAATGTCGGGGTAGAGTTGCATGTTCCGGATAAAAACGGCAGGACGCGTTTCCAGCAAGATTTTGCCCGTGATCCCGTTCCAGTTGGTCTGGGTATGGTCGCTGATACTGTGAGAATTAATGCCCGGATCGATTTCCCTGATGCGGTTGTCGACCCGGATGGTGAGTGTGTGTTTTCCGGGATCTGACAGTCCGGTGAGGTCGTAAATGTGAGGTGTTCCCAGGGAGTTCCGCATCCCTGCCTCCCGGTCGTCGACCCAGAGGCGGGTTTCCCAATGACATCTTTCCAGAACAAGAGAAATGTTTTTCTCCTTCCACCCTTCAGGAATAGAAATCTCTTTCTGGTACCAGGCGGGTCCCACATAATGACGGACAGGTTGCAGCCAGAAGGGGATTTTGAAGTTCTCCGCCACTCGGAATGGTGCGTATTCCGGATTTTTGAAAAAAGAGCTGTCCACAATCTGGCCTGTCCATACGGTTGAAAGCGATGCTTTATCGCCTTTTCCGTTGGAAGCCATCGACCCGGGCAGGGTGATGCGCTCTTTGAGGGGCTTTCTGAACCACTGGGCTTCGATTCCCTGGTCATCGGGGTCGGTAGCAAATCGCCATTCCCCTGAAAGGTCGTTTAATGAAAGCTCCTCCCCGGAACGGCATCCGCCGGAGAGTAGAAGGGCCAGGGCGATAAAAACAAGGGAAATCTTCATTATCGTCAAAAAAAGGATTGTTATGGTCAGCGCCATTCAGGTCATGTTCCCTGAAACGCGAGCTGATCATCCGGGTCAGCACTCTCTGAAGTGGGAGTTGATCCTCGTGATCAGCGGTACTTTGGATCTTTCCACTCTTCGCGGGGATGGTATTTGCTTTCGGCAGCCCAGCGGATCCCCCGTTTCTGGATTTCCAAAACTTCGGGTCCGTTGAAGTCGCCGATGACATGGCCGAGGGAGGAATAAAACACCCGGCCGTTGCCGTAGTATTTTTTCCACACGACAGGCATCACGCAGTCTTCGATCCAGAATGCATGTTCTCCCGTGAAGGTAGTGGTTGCCAGCACTTTCACATTGGGATCGACGTGCATATAGTACTGTTCGGAATGCATGGCGAAATCCTTCAGGTCTTTGGTGACCGGATCTTCATGGTTGGTGATGTTCACCCGGTAATCGATTACTCCGCCGGGATGGGCTACCCATTGTCCGCCAACCATAAACTGGTACTCCACATTATCCCGGAAAGAGTCGCCTGTTCCGCCGTGCCATCCGGCAAGGCCTACCCCGCTCCTAACGGCTTTCAGCAATCCGGCCTCCTGCTCCCGCGTAATCTTCCCCATGGTCCAGATCTGGATCACCAGGTCGAGTGATTCCATCAATTCAGCATCGGTATAACTGTCCAGGTTATCGGACACCACCACTTCGGCGCCTTCCGACCTGAGCCAGGGGACAAACAGGTCGACTGAGGGACCCGGGTCGTGCCCTTCCCACCCTCCGTATACATAAAGTACCTTTTTCCCCTTCAGGGACGGTGTCTGACCATTACTCCCCGAGGCAGTGCAGAACTGTTGGGGAAAAAGAAAGAGGATGGCCAAAGCTGCCAGGGATAGTCCCTGGACCATTCTTTTTATGAATCTATTCATTTTATGAAATTATAAATTAACAAAATGTTCTTGTCATTTCCATGCAACAGTCGTCATCTTCAGCCCGCTAATCATTCCGGATGGTTTCGCCGGGCAGGAGATGGCAGAGTCAGGCCTGTTTACAGCACATAACCATTTTCATATTCCCTGTGGAAGAATTGTGCAGCTTCGGGATCGTTGATGAAATATTGGGCTTCGGGTGACCAACGCACGGGTCGTTTTAATTCCAGGGCGATGTTTCCCAGAATGGACGTGGTGGCGGTCCGGTGTCCGATTTCCACGGGGACGATGGGATCGCGGCGTGATTTCACCGATTCAATAAAGTTGATGATGTGAAGGGGAGATCCTTCATACTTGCCGGCATCGGCAACCTCTTCGGACGAAGGCAGCAAGGCTTGGTCGGAGGCGGCGATGCTCCCCCGCGAAACCTCGATCCAGCCATCGCTTCCCCAGAATTTGATGCCCAGGGTTTTCTTGTCGTCATACGGCTGGTTGATCATTTCAAGGCCGTTGTCGTAAACAAAGGTGAGATATTGGGTGCCCTGGTATCCCGGGGGGATAATTTTGACAGGTCCGCTGTGGTCTTTTTTCAATCCCCACTGGCCAATGTCGAAGTTATGGGCTCCCCAGTCGCAGGTAAAGCCTCCCCCGGTTTCCTTATAATAGCGCCATTTGGCCCAGTAGGTCTCATTCCGGGGCGGGTTAAGGGTGATGGGCGGGTTGAGGTAGGGGTGATAGGGTACTTTTTTCAGCGGGCCCAGCCATTGTTGCCAGTCGAGGCCGGCGGGTACCGTTTCCTCAGGAAGATCGAGGGGATCAGGACCGGGGCCCACATAAGCATACACCTTGCGGAGTTGCCCGATGGCTTCCCGGTGGACCATGTTAACAGCATGCTGGTAGTTGGAATCGGAACGCTGCTGGCTTCCCGTGGCGAAGATTACGTGGTTCTTCCGAACTGCTTCCGCCACTTTAATACCTTCCTTAATGGTAAAGGTGATCGGCTTTTCCTGGTAGATGTCCTTGCCGGCGCTGCAGGCATCCAGGGCGATCAGGGCATGCCAGTGATCGGGGGTGGCAATGACTACGGCATCGACATCCTTCCTGTCGAGGATCTCCCGGTAATCCTTACAGATAAAAACCTCCTCCTTCACTTTTTTGGCCTGGTTGAATGCTTTCACTCTGTTTTCAAAACGGAGCCGTTTGATGTCGTACACATCGGCTCCGGCCACAATTTGCACGCCGGGGATTTTGTTGAATCCGTCGATGAGATTGTTGGTTTGCTGTCCCAATCCGATAAAGCCCATCCTGATGGTGTTGTTCGGACTGTATCCGAAACTTTTCAGCCATGGGAAGGCAACCAGGGCGGCTGTTCCTGCCGCAGTCGTCTGAATGAATCTGCGTCTTGATAAGTTTTTCATCTCTGTTGTATTAGTTATTTATTTATGTCAAGTTTCTTTAGCTCTCTTTCAACGCCCTTCCTCTTTTCCCGGAGGAAAACGAATTCCGACAATTTCCCGGGTCAAACCGCTTCTATGGTGGAGGGCGGTTTTGAGGCGATGTTATAGGTGACGCTGACCACGCCCGGAATCTGGGTGGTGATTTCTTCCGCCATTTTCAGGAGAATTTCGAAAGGCAGCTGCGTCGGGGATGCGGTACGTGCATCGAGGCTGTCCCAGCAGCGGATTTCGATCTGCTGTCCGAAATCCCGTTTGCCGTCGCGCATGCCGGTTACCCTGTCCTCATGCAAAATGGCGAGGTACTGGAAAGCCCGGCTCTCCCTGAGCCACTTTTCTACGATGACGGTTGCCCTCCTGACGGTTTCGATCCGGTCAGGGGTGACTTCCCCGATGATGCGGGCTGCCAGTGCCGGACCCGGAAAGGGGATCCGGGCAAAGAGTTCCAAAGGAAGACCCACCGCTTCTCCCACTTTTCTGACCCCCTCCTTGCGCAATTGGATGAGCGGCTCCAGTATCCTGTATCCGAAGGCGGACTGCGGATCTATTCCCAGCTGCTCGAAAACATTGTGCTGCCGCTTGATGCCGGCCACGGTCTCATCGATATCGGTGAGAATGGTGCCCTGCAATAGAAATTTGGCATTGCTTTCCCTGACAATCTTGCCAAAGACATCTTTGTAAAAGGTTTGCGTAATGGCTTCCCGTTTCTCCTCAGGATCGGTGATCCCTTTCAGGGCGGCAAAAAACTCCTGCCGGGCATCGACTACCTCCACCTCAACCCCCAAATCACTGAAGAGCGCTTTTACCCTGTCAGCTTCCCCTTCCCGCATCAGTCCGTTCTCGATGACAACGGTCCGCAGTTGCTTCCCCAGCGCCAGATGTCCCAGCATGGTCACCACGGAACTGTCAACACCCCCCGACAGGGCATTGATAGCAATCCCACTGCCAACAGCCGACCGGATCTCTCCGGTTTTTTCACGAATGAAATCTCCGGTGTTTAAATTTTGTAAGGTAATCTCCCTGATCATTATTAAAAAATTTGGTTTTCCGAAAATATAAAAAAAGCAAATGTAATCAGGAAATGGTATGGGATAAATGGTAAATGCAACCAAAATTGGAACAGATTTGCATAAACATGCCGGCTTCATACAGGGCGTTCCGTCTGAAATGCGGGGATCTTTTCCGTCGTTTACGGGTCCTCCGGCAAACGTGAAGGGGAATTGCTTTCAATGCCGTCATCCATGAAGAAATTGTACACATGCCTTTTGACGATGTCACACGGTTGGTTCTGCCGAAGGTTTTTCGCCTCCCCTGATGATGAGGGGTTTGGACCCTGCCGCCAAGGATGGAAGATTATTTTCGTGTTCCGCAACATTTCATCCCGAAAAGAAACAAATATTTCTAAATTTGTTGGCTTTAGGAGCAGGCATGACTTATCAATTCTTTAAATAAATCAACTGATGGAAAATAAAAGTAACAACCTGTTTGTTGGCATGTCGGTCTTCGGCGCCATCTTTTTCATTTTTGGTTTTGCCACTACCTTCATCATTACGCTGAGTGCGCCGGTGAAGGAGATCTTCGGTCTTTCTGAATTCGGGGCACAGCTGCTGGCTTCTGCCTTTTTCATTGCCTATCCCATCATGTCGATCCCTACCGGGAAACTGATTGATCTGATCGGCTACAAACGGACGGTCATTGCCGGTTTAGTACTGATGGCCCTGGGAAGTTTCATCTACATTCCGGCTTCAAGGATTCCTTCCTTCCCGGTCTTTCTCCTGGGCACATTTGTGCTGGCTACAGGCGTGGTGTTTCTGCAAGTGTCTGCCAATCCTTATGTGACGGCTATCGGACCTGAGCGGACAGCCTCCAGTCGTCTGAACCTTACCCAGGCCTTGAATTCCATTGCGACCATGATTGCTCCCTGGCTCATCTCGGTGGCCATTTTCAAGGGACTTTCATTTCCGCAGGACAATGCTGTTGCCGCTGAGAGGGTGCCGCTACCTTTCATTATTATGGGTGTTTTTGTGTTGGTTGTAGCTGTCGCCATCTGGGCTATCAAACTTCCTCCCATCGTTTCTGAAAAATCGGAAAAGAAAAGTGTCTGGAAGTACCCGCATGTGGTGCTGGGTGCCATCGGAATTTTCGCCTATGTAGGTGCCGAGGTGGGTAATGCCGGACTGATTACCAATTATCTGAGAACCAATCTGGCCATGACCTCCGAGATGGCTGCCACCTATGCGGCGATATACTGGGGAGGTGCCATGGTAGGCCGTTTCTTCGGATCTTTCATGTTCTCCGATTTGCCGTCGGCAAAAAAATGGATATTTGCCCTTCCGGTGTTGTTGCTCGCCCTGGTGTCGGGATCTTTCGTCACCGACTGGAACTGGACAATCGGCCTTGTCTTTACCCTGATTGCCGTGGTTAACTTCGTCATCATGCAGATCGGTACCGGGCAAGCTGCCAAAACCCTGGCTTTCTTTGCGCTCGTGGCTGCCTTGCTCGACCTGGCCACTACGTGTACCACAGGTTCCGTGGCCCTGTGGACTGTCATTTCGATCGGACTTTTCAACTCGATCATGTTCCCGAACATCTTTGCCCTTGCGGTAAAGGGGCTTGACAAAGCCGAGCTGAGTTCTGCCTCCGGACTAATCAACTCCCTGATTCTGGGCGGAGCCGTGATTCCCCCGCTGATGGGGAAAATTGCCGATGTGGCGGGTTATACCTGGGCCTTCATCGTTCCGGCCATCTGTTATTTCTATATTTTCTATTACGCCGTCAAAGGACACGGAATTCGCAAATAAACGATTTATGAAGAAAAGTGAAGAAAAGGCAACCAAGAAGGTTGCCATCGGAGTGGATGTCGGAGGAACCAATACCGCCATCGGAGTGGTTGACGTTGAGGGCAATGTCATGTTCAAGGACAATATTCCCACTGCCACACACGGGGATTTTGAAAAATTTATCGAAGAGTTGTCAGAAGCTGTCAAGTCCCTGATCATTTCTGCCAAATTACTCAACGAAAACCTCGAAATACTCGGGATAGGCATAGGAGCTCCCAACGGGAATTATTACAACGGCACCATTGAGTATGCCCCGAACCTCTCATTCCGGGGCGTGCTTCATTTCGTGAGGCTTTTGCGAAGTCATTTCCCGGACATGCCGGCGCTGGCCCTCACCAATGATGCCAATGCCGCCGCCATCGGGGAGATGATTTATGGTGGTGCCCGCGGGATGAAGAATTTCGTGATGTACACCCTGGGTACCGGTGTCGGAAGCGGTGTGGTCGTCAATGGTGACCTGGTCTATGGCCATGACGGGTTTGCCGGGGAATGCGGACATACCACCCTCATCCCTGGGGGAAGGCTCTGCGGATGTGGTTCCCTGGGCCACCTCGAAGCCTATTGCTCGGCTCCCGGCATGAAAAGGACCGCCTTCGAACTCATGGCCCAGTACAATGCCATCGACAGCATGCTTGCCAAACGCTCTTTCCTGGAATTGGACTCCAAAATGATCTATGATGCCGCCGTGGCAGGAGATACAATTGCCAAAATGGTCTTCGAACGTACGGGAGATTACCTGGGCCAGGGCCTTGCCGATACCGTCCACCACCTCAGTCCCGAAGCCATCTTTCTCTTCGGAGGACCTACGGCTGCCGGCGACCTGATTTTCAAACCAACCAAGGAGAGCATGGAAAAGCACCTCCTTCCGATTTTCAAGAACAAAATCAAAATCCTTCCGTCAGAGCTGAAATCAGGAGATGCCGCCATTGTGGGTGCCAGCGCCCTGGTATGGAAGGAACTGGAAAAATAGTCATCTAACCGGGGTTTCCACCGGAAAGAGACGGAGGACACTGAGGTTCAAGACCGCAGCGTACACCGGGGAAGGCACAGGGTGCACAATGAAGAATTTGTGCGCTTTGTGCCTTTGCTTACTGGTGGCTGCGGTTGAAAAAGAGCAATATCCCTTCCTGCCTTAACTGCAACATTGGGGTAATTTGAGAATTCCGGGTACAGGGATGCCTCTTTTTTTTACTTTTGGAAAAGTTTAAGAATGAGACCGGATGAAACACAGGCTCCTGCATATTGGTTTGTTTATCTTTTTGTTATTTCCGGGTACCCTCTTTTCCCAGGCTCCCGATCCTCATTTTATTGAAAAGATAGCACTTGACGAGGCAGAACGATGGACCAAGAAAGCTGCCTTTGCCGAGGCCTCCTGGAGTGGCGATTACGATTTGACGTATCAGCGGATGTCGTGGCAGGTAGACCCGGCGGTCAGATACATATCAGGGGTGGTTTTCTCAAAATTCACTTCTAAAACCGACGGACTTGACAAACTTCGTTTCGACTTAAAATCCAATATGGTGGTGGACTCTGTCACAGGTCGGCAGGGACTCCTTCCTTTTTCCCGTGTCGCCGATTTACTGGAAATCAGCCTTCCGGAATCTCTTGCCCCGGGATCCATCGATTCTGTTACGGTCTTTTACCGAGGTGAGCCGGTGAGTTCGGGTTTCGGATCTTTTGAAACCGGCAATCACGGGGGAGTTCCGGTGATGTGGACTCTTTCGGAGCCCTACGGAGCTCATGAATGGTGGCCCTGCAAGCAGTCGCTGGCCGATAAGGTCGACTCCACCGATTTTATGGTCACCACGCCCGAGATTTACAGGACAGCCGGAAACGGCGTACTGGTTTCGGAAATCGTCCGGAAGGGAAAGAGGACCATGCACTGGAAGCACCGTTATCCTATTGCCACCTACCTTGTAGCCATTGCGGTGACCAACTATGCCGATTATTCGGACACCCTCGATCTTGGCGACGGCAGAAAAATGCCGGTGGTCAATTTCGTCTATCCTGAATATCTGGATGCAGCCAAATCAAACACAGCAGTTACCCTTGACCTGATCGGCTTGTATAACCGGCTGTTCGGAGAATACCCCTTTTCTGATGAAAAATATGGCCACGCCCAGTTCGGATGGAGAGGAGGTATGGAACACCAGACCATGAGTTTCATGGGTGGTCTCTATTTTGAACTCATCGCTCACGAACTGGCCCACTCCTGGTTCGGCAACTGCATCACACTGGCCTCCTGGCATGATATCTGGCTGAACGAGGGATTTGCCACCTATGCCACGGGTCTCTCCTATGAACACCTTTTTGATGGAATATACTGGAAACCCTGGAAAAGCGGGCTGCTGAAAGAAATTGTCGGAAAGCCTGACGGATCGGTTTATGTGGAGGATACTACCCGTTTTTCCAGGGTATTTGATGCCCGGCTCTCCTATTACAAGGGCTCTTTCCTGCTTCACATGCTCCGCTGGATTTTGGGTGACGAGGCTTTTTTCAGAGCGGTGCGGAACTATTTCAATGATCAGACCCTCAAATATGGCTTTGCCACCCAGGCCGACTGGGTCAGCCACCTCGAGGCGGCCTCGGGCATATCCTTGGATGAATTTTTCCGGGACTGGTATTACGGGGAGGGATTCCCTGTTTACAGCGCGACCTTTGAAAACAAAGGAGGGGGCCTTTTACAGATCGGATTGTCACAGACCTCTTCGCATAACTCCGTCGACTTTTTCGAAATGCCCGTTCCTGTGCGTGTTTACAGCAAGGGGAAAAAGGATTCCGCCGATTTCAGACTGGACCACCGGTACGACGGACAGCTTTTTGACGTGGCGGTCTCTTTTCCCGTAGCCGAAATGGTAATCGATCCCGATCTCTGGCTGATCCGGAAAATTGGCACCATCACCGGTGTCCGGAATATCCCTGCCGTTCATCATGATGTGGTATTTTATCCCAATCCGTCGGGGGGCTCCTGGCATTTTTCGCTGCCCGAAGGTGAAATTCCCGAAAAGGTCGAAATTTACAATGATGCGGGAACCCTGCTGGAAGAAAAAATACCCGGAAGAGATTCATTTGCATTTCCGGGACTGCCGCCCGGAATTTACCTGGTCCGCCTGACCACTGCTCTTCGCGTCATCAACTCCCGTTTAATCAGATATTAACTTCCCATGCCATTCATCTTAATCTCATTTTTAATCTTAGCCTCAATCCATCTGGTGGTTTGAGATTTATCGATTGATTAATCGGTTTTTCCACTGATCTCAACCTCAACCTCAATTTTAATCTTAGCCTTTTTAGTTTGCCTGGTTATATTTGCGGTTTAATGATACGATAATGTCAATACCTGAAAAAAGAATTGTCGATTTCATCAGGAAGCACCATGTGGTCTCCCTGGCTACATCGGACGAAAATATTCCCTGGGTGTGCCATTGTTTTTATGCATACATGAAGGAGGAAAACTGGCTGGTGTTCACTTCCGACGAGCAAACCCGCCATGTGAGGGAGGTTATGGCCAATCCGTTGGTTTCAGGTGGCATTGTTCTGGAGACCAGTGTGGTGAACAAGGTGCAGGGTGTACAGTTCAGCGGGGTGATGCGCCGCCCTTCCGAAGAGGAGAAAGGAAGGGTGACCCGGGCTTATCTCAACAGGTTCCCGTTTGCCGTGCTGATGAACACTTCACTGTGGATTGTGGAGATCCGTCATATCAAAATGACCGACAACCGGCTGGGATTCGGAAAGAAGCTAATCTGGGAAAGGGAAGGGTGAGGCGCGGTCTGCCGGAAGTCCAGAAAAAAGAAGAGGCTGTCTCAAAAGGGCAGCCTCTTCTTGTGCGCCTTGCATGGCAAGTAAATTGGCGGTGTAAGTCCGTTATGGTGCATTAACTCCGGCCTGCAATGCTGCTACTCCAGAAAGGGTAGCAGCCAGTGCCAGTTTAGGATTCGGGAAAATCAGGGTCAGTTTTCAGTTTGTTATGGTTTCGGCAGCATGGCTTCCTCCTCCAGTTGCCATTGGTTGTTGTAAAAGCCGGCCTTCAGGATGCCGGGAACCCCCTCTCTGACCATCTGGGTCGTAAAGAGGATAAAATCGGGAAATCCCGAACCCCCTGTAAAGTATTGGTTGGCGTATGCCGCTTTCATTCCCGGAAGGCCTGTTCCGGTGATGGCTGCTACGGAGAGGGTATCGTTGCCGGGCATGGGGTACATCAGATAGGCTCCGTAATGATCACCTTGCAGTACCTGGTCTCCCATTTTCAGAGAATTCCGGGTTACCTGAATGGGGCAATTGCCCAGCAGTTTCGGCCAGATTGTATTAGTGGCGGCATTGCCGTAGAGGATAATTCCCCGGCCGGGCCAAGCTTCCGGAATAAAATCCCTGTCAGCTACCAGGTCGACGCTTCCGTTTCCGCGGTAATACCAGGTTTCGGCATCAAACCGGGCTTTAGTCAACGCCCAGGCATTCTCTTCCCTGTTTCCCGAAGTGCCATAAACGAAAACCATCCGGTGGTTAAAGGGTTCCTTGAATGTACCGTTGCGGAGGATTCCCCGCTGACCGGGATGGGGAGGATTTCCCAGGCGCCATTTCCCCTCCCGGATGAGGGTCACGATTCTGGATGAGTCTGTGACCGGAACCTCCAGGCTGTCCCCGTCAATAATAATCATAGCCTGTGAAGTCGGAATGTCCTGTAAGTCGAGTTTCAGGGCGGTGATGTTTCGAGTCTCCCCGGTAAGGATTCCCTTCTGCAGATCGCGGACGAACTTTACCTGACTGTATTGAAGAGGTTCTTGTTGCTGAAGGAGAGTGACCCAGGCATAGGTAGACGAAACAGCCGGATTGGCAGTGGTAAAGTCGATGCGGTTTCTCTGACTGCCGGCAATCAGGCGATGGTTTTCCAGAAAATTGAAAAGGGGAGGCCAGTCTACACTCTCGTTGCTCCACCAGTGGCTTCCGCCGGGATATTCATAATAACAAAAGTCGGTATGGAATTTTCCGAGGAGTTCCCTCATCTGGCGGGCATATTCCACGGAAACCGTCCGGTCGTCGTCACCATGATAAACATAGACTCCGGAAGCACCATAATTGCGGGCAAGTTCGAAGACATTACTGCCATTGCTGGCCCTGTAAAGGTTTTGTTCGTTGATATTCTCCCCGGGCACGGGAATCTTCCCGTCGGCAGAGGCATATCCCAGCAGGGAAGGATAGCCGGCACAGGGGGCAATGGATGCCCACTTCCCGGGGTAGGTTGCTCCCAGGTACCAGGTACCATGTCCTCCCATAGAATGACCTGTCAGGTAAATCCGGTCGGGGGCAGGCTTCAGTCTGTCAAGGGTAATAGCCAGCACCTCCATCGCATCCATGCGTCCCCAGTCCTCCCAGTTGAATCCCCGGGGACGCCGGTTTGTTGGGGCAACCAGGTCACCCTCTTCTTTCGGTTGGTATGCGCGGGCCTGACCGATGGCTTCCACTCCGGCACCATGGACCGACAGATAAAGCGACCTGCCAGGTACGGAGCCTCCCTTGCGGGGATTCACAGCAAAATATTGCAGACTTCCGTCGATGTGGCTGAGAAATGTGCATTTATAGGGTTGATGGGCGGAAACGGAAGAAATTGTCAGGGCCGTTTCCGTGATCCGTTTCCCCTTCTGCAACAAGGAGAGAAGGCATTCGACCTGCCCGGTTCGGTTAACTCCGGACCCGTCGAATCGGAACATCACCTTCCGGATGGAGAGGGGAGGGATATCAGGAATCCGAGTTGTTACCTCCTTTCCGGCAATTTCTGCGCGAAGGGCATGATCCCGGAGGGGAAGAGAGGTACTGTTCACCACCACGATGGCTCCCATCAGCGACTGGTTGGCCTCCCCTTCCACAATGTCGGGCAGCGTGGCATCTTCGATCTTCAGCATGACCGGGGTGACCGGGAAAATAATCCGGGCAGAGACACCCGTCGAGAGCGATCCTGTGCGGATGTATATTTCATTGACCCCTTTTTTTAACCTTACCGGAATGAAAAGCCACCCGTCGCTGTAAATGTCGCCAGCATGCGGTTCCCCGTTAAAATAAAACATGGAATTTCCGCGGATGTTGAACACAACATTCTGCTCACGGGGAGAGTCATAGCTGAGAAAAATATAACCGTTGGAAGCGTCCCGGTCCCTGAACAGACCCGATGTGTCGGCCATGATAGCTTTCCAGCGGATCGCCTTACCCTGTGAGTCGGAATATAAAATATCCCCGGCCCGGGGCCGGCGGAAATCCGGCTGAAAATAACGCCATGCAAATTGGTCAGAGTAAAACCCCTGCCGCCCGTACTGATGACAGTTTCCGACCGACAATCCTTCCCTGAAAAGGAACGGCTCCTGAGCACCTGCTGTTCCACATAACAAGATGAAAAAAAGAACCCGGAATAAAAATGTTTTTCTGATCATGGATTGAAAATAGAAAGGTTAAATGGATTGTTTTCCTGATGGCAACTCTTTCCGGAATTAATCCGGTATAAACCGCAATGCGCGCACTCCGTAAGCGAAAGTAAGCAATATCTGCTTCATGGAAAAATTTCCTGTTCCACAACATATCATGCGTTAAAGGCTCTCACCAAGGATGCCACTGCGGCTGCTGTCGGGGAGATAATCTGTGGGGGTGACCGCGGAAAGAAAAATTTCGTGATGTATACCCTCTGGGATTCGGAAAGAAGCTAATCTGGGAAAGGGAGGGTGAGGCGCGGTCTGCCGTAAGTCAGGAAAAAAAGAAGAGGCTGCCCTTTTGAGACAGCCTCTTCTGCAAGCTCCATTTGCTTGGTTCTCTTCTGTGAGATAGCGTCAATACCCGGGATTCTGCTGATCTTTAAGACCGGGATTGGCGTTGAGTTCAACCAGCGGGATGGGCCAAACGAATTTGAAATCGTTGTAGGGCTTGGCTGCTACGCCATAGGGTCCTGAATACTCACTCCCCAGGGTGAAAGCTGCCGCGGGCGGGTTGGCATTGGCCAGTTTGGCGGGAATGCCGTCAATGGGGAAGTGCGGGCAATGCTGCAGCCTGTGGATGTCGGGCCAGCGGCGTCCCTCCATGGCCAGTTCAATGCGTCTTTCGGCCAGAATGGCTTTCAGCAGGGCTTTGCTATCGGCGAAATTGGCGGCCGTATAACTCTGGGCGGCTATGTCAGCCAGGGATCTGTCGCGCACCATGTTCAGGTATTTAAGTCCTTCGGTGACGTTTTCCTTGCGGGCATAGGCTTCGGCCAGGTTCAGCAGCACCTCGGCGTATCGCATCATGGGGGAGGCATCGGTATAATTGGTGTCATCCTTGTATTTGTTGGTGAATTTCACTCCATTGGTGGTGAACACCATTTCAGGCTCCTGCCTTCTCTTGTCGTCTGACAACCAGTAGGAATTTCTCCAGACAATGGGGCTGATGGTGATCAGCATCCTCCGTTTGTACTGGGAGGCCAGGGCGGCGTTAACGCCCGGGTGGTTGGTGGCTGCGTTTTCCATGCCAAAGATATACTCAGAACTGGTATAGTTTGAAGCGAAGCAGGTCCACGGTTGCGCCCCCAGGGCATATTCATTGAGGGCAATCAGCTTCAGGCCTTCGGTAATCACCTTGTCCATATCCCACATGTGCTGGTATATGCGGACTTTATAGGCTATGGCGGCGCCTTTGGTGCCCCGGGAGATTTTGGTGTTGCCTGTCCTGCTGGCTTTCAAGGGAAGCTTGCCTTCGGCAAATTCCAGATCTTCAAGGATTTTCCCATAGACAAAAGCCACGGTTTCACGGCCTTTCTGCAGACCTTCATCGATAGCTCCCTGGGTGGTGAAGGGAGTATCATAGTAAGGAACGCCCTGGTGGGTGGCCCCGGACGAATGTTTGTAGGGACGGGCAAACATCACAAGCAATTCATGATAAGCGGCAGCCCGGAGTAACCGTGCCTCTCCTTCATACTCAGCGGCTTTCTCAACAGTGATGATGCCATCGGCGCCTGCCTTTTTCACCCCTTCAACGACAATGTTGCACCGGTTGATCAGCCGGTAGGTGTCTTGCCAGTAATAAACATTGTTTGCCGTGGTGGGGTCATAGGTCCCCTCATAGGTGAAACGGTAGAAGGCAGCGTTGTTTACGGCATCCTCACCCCGGCAGTCCCCCTGCTGGACGAAAGCAGCCCCGAAGGGATACCCGCGCCAGTCGGAACCGTTGAAATATCCGCGCTGCGCGGCCTGGTACATGCCCACGACCGTGAGTTCAATCAGGTCGGGGTTGGAAAAGGCGGTGGTCTCCGAGATCTGGTTGTAGGGTTCCAGGTCGATGATTTCCTGGCAGGAACTGATCGTCAGTGCAGCGGCCAGGAAGGATATGAAAATATATTTACCGGTTTTCATTGTGATACTGTTCTTTTTCATACTGTTCATTTTTAAAAACGTTCAACTATAAGCTAAGGTTGATTCCCATGGTGAAAACCCTTTGACGGGGTGTTCCGTTGAAATCAACGCCGTTGCTTTCCATTTCCGGATCGATACCGGTATAATCGGTCCACATGAAGAGGTCCTGCCCCTGGACAAAGACCCGGAGATTTTCGATGCCTGCCCTGCTGACCAGGGATTTGGGAAGGGTGTAGCCCAAAATGAGGTTCTGCAGTTTCAGGAAGTCGCCTTTTTCCACAAACCGGCCGTTGGTCTGGTTGGAGATGTTGATGAAGTTACCGGCCTGGTACCAGAGTTTGGGCGTCCATCCGTCTCCTGGATCGCTTTCACTTTTCCACCTGCCCAGGATCTCCCTGCTGTTGTTGGTGAAGGAGTGCTGGGTAAGGTCGTCGCGGGTGCGGTTCATGATGTAATTTCCTCCGCTGAAACGGAACATCACGTTCAGGTCAAACCCGGCATACAGCAGCTTGGTGTTGACGGCTCCAAAGAAGGTGGGGAGGGAAGGCCCGAAGATGATCTTATCGGTGGCGCTGCTCAATGTGGCAGCTTTCGATACATCAGCAGGATTTGCGGGATCGTACACCCGATAGTTAGAGGTGGGGATGTTCCCTTGGACCATGGTGCCGTCGGTTTTCCGGTAAATGGGATATCCGTTGGCCTTGTTCACACCCACATAATCATACCCGTAAATGGAACGGATCGACTCGCCAATCTTGATAATCGTATAGTTGTCGGGAAGAATCTGGGTCTGCTCCTCTACCAGGGCAATCACCTCATTGTCGGCCAGGGTTAGGTTGGCATCCACGGTCCAGGTGAGCTTGTCGGTATTGATCAGGGTAGCCTCGGCGGCAAATTCATAACCCCAGTTTTTCAGTTCTCCCACGTTCTTATTCACGCTGTTGCCTGGGATACCGAACGACGGAGGAGTCGGCGCTGCCAGAATCAGACCATCCTGGTCGTTCTGGAAATAGTCAAAGGATAATTTGTATTTTCCGTCTAAGAACATTGCATCAAAACCCACGTCCAGTTTTTTGCTGGTTTCCCATTTGAGCTGGTCGTTCCCCATTTGCGAGAAGCCGATCCCGTTGTAGTTGGCATACTTGTAGGCCGAGTATAAACCCGCATAGGGGTAGTTTCCGATGGAGACGTTCCCCACTTCGGCATAGGAAGCCCTGAGCTTAAAGTCGGTGACGATGTGGTTGATACCCTTCATAAAGGGTTCCCGGGCGATGTTCCAACCGACCGATCCTCCCGGGAAAACACCGTACTTGTTGGCTTCGGGAAGCGAGGAGATACCGTCGTAGCGCACGGAGGCCTGCAGGAAATACTTCTCGGCAAAATTGTAGTTGACCCTTCCCGCATAAGAGATAAATCCGTTTTCGGTGAGTCCTCCGCCTGAGTTGGGTGTTCCGTAGGAGCCGGAAATCAGGTTGTGCTGGAAGAATTCGTTGGAGAGGTCGGTGCCGATGGCTTCGAACCAGTTGTAACGCTGTTTCTGGAATTCGTTGACCAGCACCACACTGACATTGTGAAGATCGGCAAAACTTTTATTGATGGAGACGATATTCTGCCAGTTCCATCTGACATAGGAGTCAAACATGTTGTGGACCCTTCCTTTGACACTCTGGCCGTCGCCGTGGAAGGCGTTATAGTAAAGCAATCCTTCTGAACCGTTCTTGTCGATTCCCAGTTGGGTTCTGAAGTTGAGCCAGGGGGTGAAATCGAGGGAGGCAAAGGTGGTCCCCATGGTCCTCAGATTCTTAGTGGTAAATTTATTATGCAGAAGGGTATAGATGATGTTGGGCAGATTGTCGTCGATGGTCTGCAGGTTTTTCCAGCGGCCCACCAGCCCTGGGGTCACAAAGTCGATGTTGTAACCCGTAGGATGGTCGGGATTCATCACTGGGGTGTTGGGGAGCTGCCTAATGGCCGAAAAGATATTCCCTGAAAGGGAGTTTTCGCCCGTGTTCATGCCGAAATACTCCGATTGGGTCACCCCGATGTTTGCCCCGAGGGTCAGCCATTTGAGAACTTTCTGGTCCACATTGGCACGGGCCGAGAAACGGGTCATTTCGTTGGGGATACTCACCCCCTCCTGGGTGGTATAGCCTAGTGAAAAGTAGTAGGAGCTTTTTTCGGAAGCCCCTGACAAAGAGAGGTTATGGTCTTGCTGGAAGGCTGATTCCCGCAGCACTTCCCTTTGCCAGTCGGTATCCACGCCGCTGTCCACGGCATTGGGGGTCTGCCCCGCGTTGGTCCGCTTTTCGTTGGCGATTTCAATGAATTCTTTGGCGTTGAGCAAGTCAAAGAGGTTGACGGGCTGGGCTATACCCAGGTAGTTGTTATAGGTCATCCTGAATTTTCCCCTGGTGCCCTTTTTGGTGGTAATCAGCATGACCCCGTTGGCGGCCCTGGAGCCGTAAATGGCGGTGGCCGATCCGTCCTTAAGGACTTCCACCGACTCGATGTCGGCAGGGTTGATGTCGGCCAAAGCATTGTTGGAGGCATATCCTCCCAGTCCACCCGTGGCCACGGGAACCCCGTCGACCACTATCAGGGGATAGGTCCCCGAGGTGATGGAACCCACGCCGCGAATACGAATGCGTGGGGCAACCCCCAGCACTCCGTTCTGGGCAGTAATCTGCACCCCGGGAGCACGACCCGCCAACTGTGATTCAAAACTGGGGGTGGCCAGCGTGGCAATCTCGTCCCCCTTCACCTGGCTGATGGCCCCCGTGACCTCCCTTTTCTTCTGGATCCCGTATCCGACTACCACCACCTCATCGACCGAAAAGACATCGACAGGCAACACCACGTTAATCACATTCTGGCCTTCTATAGCCACTTCCTGGGTACGATACCCCACAAAGCTGAACATCAGCGATCGCGCATCCTGCGGAACCTGTAAGGTGTAATTGCCGTCAAGATTGGTCACAGTTCCGATGGTCGTGCCTTTGACCGATACGGAAACGCCGAGAATGGGCGAATCGTCATCAGAAGAGACCACCTTCCCGGTAATCGTCCTCATCTGGGCATTCGCACCCAATATTCCAGCGAAAAAGAGCATCGAAAAGAAAAATAACACCTTTTTCATAGAAATAGATTTAAGTTAGTAGTTAAATAAATATAAATCCCTAAATCATTCAAAATGCTATTCTCCCTCCATTGGACTCCTCTTCCATGGCGGAAAGCATCTTTAAGATTTATTAACAAATTTAGCACTCTTGCGCTTACAAACAAATTATATTGTTTAGTAGCGAAAATAAATATTGAAAGGAATGGTCTTGTTATATCGAATCGATAATCAGTTGGAAGGGAATGTCTTAATTATATCGAATCGATGATCAGGGAAGAAGCCCCCAGGATACCCATATTTTCGGCATCGGATATTTCGATTGACAACTGGTTGTATATTCTGCGGAAGGGGAAGTTGTCCTCGAGGAATTCGTGCATCGCATCGCCAAAAAACTTAAAGCCTTTGCTGACCGATCCTCCGAAAATGATGGCTTCCGGGGCCAGGGCAAACAGGATATTGGCCACGGCCCTTCCCAGATGTTTACCCAGGTCATCAAAGACCTTCAGTGCCACCGGGTCACCAATGGAGGCCCGCCTGAAAAGCAGTTTCCCGTCGATGCCCTTGTCGCGGAAAAACTGTCCGCTGGCGAAAGCTTCGATGTTTTTGTCGCGATAGTAAATGTTTCCGAACTCTCCAGCCCCGCAAAGCCGGCCGGAATAGAGATGGTTGTTGATGATGATCCCGGCTCCCAGACCGGTCCCGATGGTGAGCCCGACAAAATTGGCATAGGGTTTTCCCTTACCGTAATATTTTTCTCCCAGGGCGAAGCAGTTGGCGTCGTTGTTCACCTCCACCGGTTTGTTGAAATATTCCGAAATCAGCTCCTTCAGGGGTACGGAATTCCAACTGGGAATGTTGATCACATCAAGTACGGTTTGTTCTTCAAGGTCTACCAACCCGGGAACCCCGATGCCGATCCCATTGATTCCGGGGTCAAACACCTCTTCAATGGCTTGTATGACAGCCTGGACAACTTCATATTGCGGCCTGTCAAAAGGAGTTGCCAGGGTTGATTCCCTGATGATTTTTCCCTCTGAGACCAGCCCCGTGCTGATCTTTGACCCTCCGATATCCACTCCGATGATTTTCATTTATTTGAATTAAATCGTTAAAAGAGTCCTTCCACCGATTTTCCCAGATGTGACGCTTCCTTGAGGAATTCCTCGACGCTGAGGTCACGCATATAGATCAACCCATGGGTGGCCCTGAGCAGGGGGGATTCATTTTCATAATAGAAATTCTTACCCAGCAGGAATTGGATCTGTTTATGCTGTTCCATCCACACTTTCTGGGTCAGCTGGCTGAATTTGCCATCGAGCTGGTAACTGGGGAAGGAAGCATTCACCTGGGTCAGGTAACAGTCGGTAAACGACTTATCCAAAACAGCCAGTGAGTTTAGTGAAACGGGCACGATAACTTCCACATCGGAAGGATTGTAGCGGAACCAGACGTTCCGGTAACCGATAATCCGCAGGTTTGAAAGGTCTTCCTCTTTGTTCCATTCTGATACCGCGGCGGCAATGGCCTGAAGCACCTTGTAATGGGTATCAGGACCACTTCCTTCCGGATCCATTGCCAGACTGATGACCGTCGGTTTGTATTTCCGAAAATCCTCGAGGATGGGCAGTACGTCACGTGTCATGTCAGGACCGCTTCCGAAGACATCTCCCTGGTAAAAGCCAAGCCGGAGGTGGTGAACATTTTTGACTGACACGCCATAGTGTGCCCAAACTAATTCTTCCTCGAATTCTCTGATCATCCCCTTCAGCTTCTGGATCTTGGGCGGATTTTTAGCCCCGTCGTAACTCTTTTCGAGCACCTGGATGGTGTCGAGGATGGCTTTGACGAGGTCATTACGGTCCTTAAGCTCCCAGACTCCCACCATGGCTCTGACTAGCCGGTGGCACACACCCCTTCGCATCTCCTCCTCATCCAGGGCCGCAATGTTGTCAAGGTAGTGATAGACATCCTTGTCCCACTTGTATTTGTAACCGCTTTCAAAGAAATCGGGATAGTTGATCATTTCAATTCTCCCGGCAATGATCAGCGCGATGGTATCGCGGAGCAAATCGAGCATAAAACCGTTGGTGACCGCGTTGAACCCGGAGGTAAGGACCGAGAAGTGCATTTCATTGCTGGATTCGCGGCTCTGCCGGTTGGTCACCGGCATAATCCCCAGCATGATGTCATCGTGGTGCGGCCCTGTGTGATAATAGACCTGGTTCGTCTCGCGCTTCATCCCCCGCCTCATTTTCGCCAGGATGGAATCTATGACTGACTGGACGGTGTTTTCATTCAAATCCGGAATTTTACTGCAATATTCATCCGATTGCAAATCTTTCAGGGTGAGTTTGTGACCGAATTTGTTGTTTTTTTTACACAGGTCGATAACGGCACGTTCCGTTTTCCGGTGATCCCAGGGGGTGTCAAAATAGTAGCTGTCAATACTGTCGTGCAGTTTCACCGCCGCTCCCCGGGTCAGGTAAAAGCGGGCATTGGGGAGTTTTTGAAGGGCCGTTGCCGGGTACATGTTGCATGGTTGGCTTTCGACAGAGTCGCGGATGATGTCGGCAATGGCTTCCCCCGCGGCATAGATAACCGCTCGGGCATCAGGATTAAAGGTCAGTGTTCCCAGTCCGACCGTTATGACCAGCCGGTTGCGGGAAACTTCTATCCCCCCGAGATCGCCTGCCGTCACAGCCTGTGTTTCAAAGTTGGTCTCGGTGAGACGGGTGGGGGAGAAATGGCTGGTGCCACGGGTGTTAAAGGCAATGTGACCATCGGGGCCGATACTTCCCAGGAAAAAGCCGATGCCTCCCTTCCTCCTGATCCTGGCTTCATATTCCGCACACCAGTTGTCAATCATGAAGATGGATTGCTGCTGGAGCCTCTCCAACTGATTCTTCGCCTCCCTGAAGCGAAGCGACAGGTCTATTTTGTATTCCGGAAAGACCTCCTCGTAACTTCTTCCGCCGGCCAGGGGTATCTCATCCGAATTGATCATCAGCGCTCTGGAGGGATCCAGTCCGAATTCTCTGATATAGTATTTGTCGGCATAATTCCACAGACTGTTGTGTTGAGCCGGGCTGATGGGGTAGAACTCCCCTGCCTGCACAAAATGAAGTCCGCGGAGATCGGGTTTTTTAACATCCGCCAGACCGTATTTCTCCAGTAGTTCCTTCCCGTTGCCGTGGTCCCAGCTCTCGAGCAGAAACCGGGTATACTTCAGGAAATGCTGAGCTGTCTTGCTCGTAGGTAGGGAAATTACTCCTTCGGGATGTTCTCCTGCCCATTCCAGAAAGCTGAGCGCTGATAAAAGCCCCAGCTTCGGAAAATTGTCGACAATCACATAGGTGGCCGGAGTGGTGATTTTCCGGTTTCCTGATTCCTTATAAAAGGCCTGTTCTACCTTGGAAAGTTCCCTCATATCGCAATAAAAGTTTGGTTTTAGGCTTGCTTCAAAAGTAGGAATTTTTTCTGAAGGATTTCATTGACGGGAAAATCTTTGATACGGATTTTACCCGGTTATTGGAGCCCTGTAAGGTGCAGGATTCCTGCGGAATGTGAAGCGGATTCTTTATTTTTACCCCGCGGATACTGGAAATTTGTGTGAAAGGGAGTAACGGAAGCGTAAGTTACCGGTCTTCATAAAAGATTATCTTTGCTGAAGTTCCCTTGTGGCGGTGGAAGCCGAGGATATTCCGGCCGGAAAGGGAATCCCCTGTCCCGGCACTGTTTAGGGCATCTATTATTAGAAGTATGAAGGAATTTCTCTTTGGAAAAACGCTCCCTGAACTCCGGAAGGTGGTCGCTGAGGCCGGTCTTCCCGGTTATACGGCAAATCAGATGGCCGACTGGCTGTATGCCAAGGGGGCTGGTTCACTGGATTTGATGACCAACCTTCCCAAAAAAGCGCGGGCAGCTTTGTCGAAACGGTATGAGACCGGGGTTTTCCCCCCTGAAAAAGTGCAGCTCAGCAGCGACGGAACGAAAAAGTATCTGTTTGCCACGGGATCGGGAAAATTCATCGAGACGGCCATGATTCCCGAGAAGGAGAGGATTACCGTATGTGTCAGTTCTCAGGTGGGGTGCAAAATGGGTTGTTTGTTCTGTATGACCGGCAAACAGGGTTTCCAGGGGCAGCTGACGGCGGGGGAGATTGTGAATCAGATCCGGAGTATTGAGGAAGCCGGTCAGGTGTCTAATGTCGTTTTCATGGGGATGGGGGAACCATTTGACAACCTTGAGGAGGTCATGAAAAGCCTTGACATACTGACGGCCCCGTGGGGATTTGCCATGAGTCCTCGCAGGATCACTGTTTCCACCATCGGGATCATTCCCGGCATGCGCACCTTTCTGGAAAAGAGTGAAGCTCACCTGGCAATAAGCCTTCACACCCCTTTCGACGAAGAACGGAAGCAACTGATGCCGGTCCAGGCTGTTTACCCCATTTCCGCCGTGATGGAGGAGCTCAGGAAGTGGGATTTCAGTCACCAACGAAGGGTTTCTCTCGAATATATTCTTTTCCGCGGGATGAATGACACCCCCCGGCACGTCAGGGAACTGTCGCGCCTCCTGGGGGGATTGAAGTGCCGGATCAACCTGATCAGGTTCCACCCGATTCCGGAAACACCTCTTCAGGGAAGTGACGACACGGTGCTGGGAGAATTCAAGGATATGCTGAATGCGAAAGGGATCCTGACGACCGTTAGGGCGTCGCGCGGGCTCGATATTTACGCAGCCTGCGGATTACTGTCCACCCGTGAATGGGTCAAAAAATCGGCTGACCGCTGAGTTTCGCCAATTATTTGTTAATTTTAGAAAAAAATTACGAAAGCAAATTCCGATGGAGAAACTGGTTTGGATAAAGCAGATATTGGGTTCAAAGCTGGAGATCCTCCTGGCGAATGAAAAAGTAGGTTCCATTCAGTGGCAGAATATGTTTTCGGGGAAAGCCAATGCCGAATTCAATGGCAGGCATTTTTTTCTGAAACGGGAATTTCTCAATCCAAAGGTGGAAATATATGATGCCAGGGGTCAGTCTTTACTTGCCTGTGTGTCGGTTAATCTTTTCAACCCCCGGAGCGATGTAATCGTCAACGGCAAACGCTTCGAGCTGGAAATAAAGAATTTTTTCCAGTCACGGTGGTCCTGGAAGTTCAATGGTTCAGAGGTTATCGTTTTCACCTCCAATGAATTCATTACCCGGGAGAAGGGAGATATTGAGTTGTTCAGCACGTGCAAGGATGAGGTGGAAATCCTGATCTTGCTGGGATTGTTTGTCAGGAATCAGTTTGTCCTTTTCATGGTTTTCCTGTTGATATTGCTGATTCTGATCCTCCTGTAGGGGCTGATCACAGGAAATCCTCAAATTCAAGAACTTCGCCTTCCTGAACCGGGTCTGATCCGGTGCATTCCAGGTCGACGTCAAATCCCGGAGGTCTTTCGAACGATGTGTTTTCGGTATAACCCAGCGTCGGATCGGCAAGTACTTTTTTCATGAAATAGCCCCATATTGGGAGAGCCATATTGGCTCCCTGTCCCGTGGAAATATCGGCAAAACGGATGCTGCGCAGATCGGCGCCAGTCCATATTCCTGTGCTCAGTTGGGGTGTCATTCCAATAAACCATCCGTCGGAATGGTTTTGTGTGGTTCCTGTTTTTCCGGCGATGGGCATGGTGAATTTTCCGTATCCTTCACGGAAGCGCAGACGGCTTCCGGTACCTTCGTTCACGACGCCCTGAAGCAGGTTGACCATCAGAAAAGCGGTATTTTCGTCAATGGCTTCAACCCGTTGCGGGATGAAATTGGCGACCACGTTTCCGTGCCGGTCTTCGATGTGTGTGACGAAATAGGGTCTGATAAAAACACCTTTGTTTACGTAGGTGCCGAAAGCCCCCACCATTTCATACAGGGTGATGTCGGAGGTGCCCAGGAACATGGAATAGACCGGGTCAATGGGGCTGTAAATACCCAGTTTCTGCATCACGGCAGCCATGGCTTCCGGGTTGAACTGCTTCATCACCCAGGCGGAGATCATATTTCTCGAGTTGGCAAGGCCCCATTTCAGAGTGACCATTTTGCCGTAGTTCTCCTCATCGCGCGAAGCATCGCGGGGTTCCCAGATCCGGCCGTCGGGAAGAACAAACTGCTGTCTTACGTATGGCACTTTTGTGCAGGGTGTCAGGCCGTTCTGCATGGCCAGAGTATACAGAAAGGGTTTTACCGTGGAACCCACCTGCCGTTTTCCCCCTTTGACCATGTCGTACATGAAATGTTCATAATTGGGTCCTCCGACATACGCCTTTACCTTGCCTGTTCCGTTTTCCATTGCCATCAGGGAAGACCTGAAAAAACGGAGATACCATTTGATGGAGTCAATGGGTGCCATGATGGTGTCAATCTCACCCTCCCAGGAGAAGATTGACATTTCCACGGGTTTGTTGAAAATCTCCCGGATCTCCCGGTAGTTTTTCCCCTGTGAGGCAAGCACCCGGTAACGTTCCGACTGCCTGACAAACCGGTTCAGCAACTCTTCGGTTTCTTCCGCAGTCATATCATTGCTGAAGGGGGGATTTTTCAGGTTTTTGATCCGGTTGTCAAACAACGGCTGCAGGTTGTTCTTCAGGTGGAAGGCCAAAGCTTCTTCCGCATATAGCTGCATCCGGGAGTCGACGGTAGTATATATTTTCAGTCCGTCTTTGTAAAGGTCCCAGCCGGAGCCATCCCTCTTTTTGTTTTTCTGGCACCATCCGAAAAGGGGATTTGTTTCCCATTCCACCGAGTCTTCGATAAATTTTTGGGTCTGGAAAGAGGCGTAATTTTTTCTGTCAGGTTTGGAGGCATTAAGCGTCAGCCGCAGGTATTCCCGGAAATAGGGGGCTAGTCCCTGCTTGAAATCCACCGGCTTGAAATCGAGTCCCAGGGGCAGTTGTTTTACCGAATCAAACACCTGGGGTGTGATATATCCGTATTTTCGCATCTGTGACAGGACCACATTCCGGCGCTGGAGGGTAATTTCGGGACGTCGAAGCGGATTGTAAAGCGCACTGTTTTTGGCCATTCCCACGAGCATGGCTGCCTGGTGAAGCTGCAGGGAGTCGGTTTCACAGTTAAAATAGACATTGGCTGCTGATTTGATGCCTACGGCCAAATTGAGAAAGTCGTACTTGTTCAGGTACATGGTCAGGATTTCCTCTTTGGTGAAACTCCGCTCCAGTTTTACCGCGATGATCCATTCCCTGAATTTCCGGAAGGCCAGTTGTATGGGCCCTCGGAATTGTTCGCGGGGAAAGAGCATTTTCGCCAGCTGCTGGGAAATGGTACTGCCTCCGCCAGAACTGGTATTTCCCGTGAGAATTCCTTTGATAACCCGCATCAAACCCCTCAGGTCAATCCCTGAATGACGGAAAAACCGTACGTCTTCCGTGGCAATCAAAGCCTGGACCAGGTGGGGAGGCAGACTTTCGTATGATACAAAAGTCCGGTTTTCACTGAAAAAGGTGCCCAGTACCTTGTCGTCATCCGAAATCACCTCCGAAGCCAGAATGGTCTCCGTATTTTCCAAATCTTCAAAGGATGGCATAAAACCTAAAAAACCCCGGGCGATCAGGAAAAAGATAAAAAGCACGAGTACGGCCACGGCCACGTATATCGTCCAGAAATAGCGGATATATTTCCGGCTGGCAGAACTTTCGTCAGACATGGATATTTGATAATTAATTACAGGGACAAATATATTAGTATTAATTTGAAGTTGAAATTTTGAACTTAGGGATTCATTTTTGTTACTTTGCACAAATTTTTTTTAAGGATAACACCGGATCTCATGGAGGAAAATCTCGTCATTGTTGAATCACCGGCCAAAGCCAAAACCATAGGTAAGTTTCTGGGCGACAATTTTAAGGTCACCTCGAGCATGGGGCATATCCGCGACCTGGAGAAAAAGGACTTTGGCATTGACATCAACGATCACTTTCGTCCCAGGTATGTGGTTTCAGAGGATAAGCGGAAGGTGGTGAGTGATTTGAAAAAGCTGACCCGGGGTGCTGCGATGGTATGGCTGGCCTCTGATGAGGACCGTGAAGGGGAAGCCATTGCCTGGCATCTTCAGGAGGAGTTGAATCTCAAACCTGAAAAGACCAGGAGGATCGTATTTCATGAAATTACGAAGGAAGCCATCCGGCATGCCATTGAGAATCCCCGTCCGATCGACGTGAATCTTGTCAATGCTCAGCAAGCCAGGCGGGTTCTGGACCGGATCGTCGGTTTTGAGATTTCGCCTGTATTGTGGAAAAAGGTAAAGCCCAGCCTCTCTGCCGGAAGGGTCCAGTCGGTCGCTGTCAGGTTGATTGTGGAGCGGGAAAGGGAGATCATGAATTTCGAAACCTCTTCATCGTTCCGGATTACGGCGCTTTTCACGGTGAAGCTGCCCGACGGCACTTCCGCGGAATTGCGGGCCGAACTGCCCCGGCGTTTTGATTCCGAGGCTGAAGCCGTGCGTTTTCTGGAAAAATGCGCCGGTGCCGATTTCACGGTTGCCGATATCAGCAGGAAGCCGACGCGCAGATCGCCTGCTCCTCCGTTTACCACCTCCACCCTTCAGCAGGAAGCAAGTCGTAAGCTGGGGTTTTCTGTCTCCCAAACCATGAGCGTCGCTCAGAGATTATATGAATCAGGACGGATTACGTATATGCGTACCGATTCGGTCAACCTCTCCTCCCTGGCCCTCAACACGGCGGCCGATGTGATCAGGACGCTGCACGGCGAGAATTATCTCAAGACACGGCAGTACAAAACGAAGTTAAAAGGTGCCCAGGAGGCACATGAAGCCATCCGTCCCACGTATATCGGTGAGGAAACCATCGCGGGAACGGTGCAGGAAAAGAAACTGTATGATCTGATCAGGAAGCGGACCCTGGCTTCACAGATGGCCGACGCCCTGCTTGAGAAAACGGTCATTACCATCAATATTTCGACATCGGAAGAGAAATTCGTGGCTTCGGGCGAGGTGATCATTTTTGACGGATTCCTCAAAGTTTATATGGAATCGACCGATGAGGAGGTCAATAATAACCAGGGCGGCCAGTTGTTGCTGCCTCCGGTGCGGGTCAATGATCCCCTGATTCCCATGGTTATACAAGCCACCGAAAGGTTTTTACTGAGACCTTTCCGGTATACGGAGGCCTCGCTGGTAAAAAGACTGGAAGAACTGGGTATTGGCAGGCCTTCGACCTATGCACCCACCATCACCACCATTCAGAACAGGAATTATGTGGTCAGGGAAGACCGGCCGGGTAAGGAAAGAAACTACGTCCAGATTGACCTGTCGAAAGGCAAAATCAGCCGCACGGTGAAAAAGGAGTTGGCAGGGGCCGAAAAATCAAAACTCTTCCCCACAGATATCGGCATGGTCGTGACCGATTTCCTGACTGAGCATTTCGAACAGATCATGGACTATAATTTCACCGCCAAAGTGGAGATGGACCTGGATGAAATTGCTGAGGGGAAACGGATCTGGTATGAGGTCATTGACAGCTTCTACGGTCCTTTTCACGATAATATTGGCAAAGTGCTGAAAAGTTCGGAAAAAACCAGGGGGGAACGGTTCCTGGGGACCGATCCGGCCACCGGAAAGCGGTTGTCGGTTAAGATCGGCCGTTATGGCCCGATTGCCCAGCTTGGGGATTCCTCCTCGGAAAAAGAGGGGGAAAAACCGGTGTTTGCCAGTCTTCGGGCCGGCCAGCATCTCGAAACCATCACCATTGAGGAAGCCCTGGAACTTTTCAAAATGCCCCGCGATCTCGGGGAGTTCGAAGGGAGGAAAGTGACGGTAGGGATCGGCCGCTTCGGCCCTTACATCAGGCATAACAACAAGTTTTTCTCATTGGCAAAGAGCGATGATCCTTATACGGTTGACCTGGACAGGGCTGTCGAACTGATCGCGGCAAAGCGCGATAAGGAAAAGAATTCGGTGATCAAAACCTTTGAGGAGGATGAAAACCTGAAGATCCTGAATGGTCGCTGGGGACCTTATATCGTCCTGAAAAAGGAGAATTTCAGGATTCCGAAAGGTACTAGGGTGGAACTCCTTTCCTATGAAGAATGCCTGAAACTGATCGCCGATGGCAACAACAAGGCTAACAAAAAGAAGAAAAAGAAATAGTGGACCTACGTCTTTATTTCCATCCGGTGAATTTTGAACTTCTGGCTGAAAATCAGAAGTATGGCAGGCATAGTATGGGACATTGGATCGGTAAGGATACCGGATCCTTTGCCCTGTCCAAGAGGGGGGAAATCAAGGTTGCCCTGATCGGGGTACCCGAAGAATCAGGAACGTCAAACAAGGGATGTTCAAAAGCCCCGGCCGCCATCAGGGAACAACTGTACCGGCTGAGCAACCTGGAGTCATTGCGGGGTGTGGTCGATCTGGGTGACCTGAAACCCGGGAAAACGGTGCGTGATACCTGGTTTGCTCTCCGGGATGTTGTCGAGTACCTTTCCGACTCTGGGATCACGACCGTGGTGACCGGTGGGGGGCAGGATCTGAGTGTCGGCATTGCCCGGGCATTCCGAGGGAAAAGCGATTTTGTCCTTTCTGTGGCTGATGCGCGCGTTGATGTAAAAACCGGCCGTCAGGTTACCGGTTCTTCCAATTTCATTTCACGCATTTTACGGGAGCACCCCCATCTCTATCATTTGCAGATGATCGGGATCCAGGGCCATTTGGTACCTCCGACCATATTGGCCTGGTTGCGGGAACAAACTTTTGATTACCTGCCCCTGGGACGTATCCGTGATGACTTTCAATCCCCTGAACCGCTGTTGCGGAATACCTCTTTTCTGAGTTTTGACATTTCGGCAGTGAGGCAGTCCGATGCCATGGGGCAGCAAAAGGCAGAACCCACCGGTTTTTTTGGGGAAGAAGCCTGCCGGATTGCCCGTTTTGCCGGGTTGAGCCCCCGGTTGTCGGTGTTTGGCTTGTTCGAAGTCAACCCGACGCTGGATTCCCGGGGTACCACTTCCGCGTTGGCAGCCCGGATGATTTGGTATTTTCTGGAAGCCTTTGCCCAACGGCGCAGCGAGGATCCTTCCAGGGATAAAGAGCCGTTCATAAAATATTTCGTGGAGTTCGAAAAACATGGGGAGCCGGTGCTATTTTATCATCATCCGCCCACCAACCGCTGGTGGATAGAAATCTCTGCAGAAGAAGGAGCCGGTACGATTGCCCCATGCAGTGAAAATGATTATAAAATGGCCGTAAAGCAGGAAATCCCTGATATATGGTGGAAATTCGCCCTAAAAACCGACCGTTTATCAAAATAATAGAAAATTAAATCCGTTCTTTGCAAAAGCGTTGGTTCATCTGAAAAATACCGACATTCGTATTTTGTATCCCGCTATAATGGGATTTGGTGGTATGAGAAAAGCGTATGAAAAAGATAATTTCTTTTTTCTTTTTTATTTTTACCGTATATTTATCGGCACTTGGACAGCAAGATCCGCAGTACACGAATTATATGTTTAACAAGTTTAGTGTTAATCCGGGTTTTGCAGGCAGTGAGGACGCTATCAGCGGTACCATATTAAACCGTTATCAGTGGACAGGGTTCAGAGATGCTCCCCAAACACTGGTCTTCAGTGTTGACGCTGCTGTCGGGATTTTCGGAAGTCCTGCAGGCATTGGGATCAATATTATCAGCGATGAATTGGGACCCGAAAGCAACGTTCTGGTAAATTTTGCCTATGCATGGAGAAAAAGCCTCTCTTTCGGGGACCTCGGGGTAGGAGTATCTCTGGGGATGTTCAATAAGAGCCTTAGCGGAGAGTGGGAGATTCCGGAGGATGATCTGGGCATTTACACGCCGCCCGGTTCTGACCCGGCCATTCCCGAGGGAGAAGTGAGTCAGGTGGCATTCGATGCGGGAATGGGTGTGTACCTCAAAAGTGCAAGATATTATCTGAGTGCTTCGGTGACCCACATCAACCAGGCCTCCATAAAGTTCTCTGACCTGGCAAGTACGTACCTTGCCCGGCACTATTATTTGATGGGAGGATACAATATCAAACTGTCTGATCCGTTATTCGAATTACGCCCGTCTTTTTTGCTGAAAAGTGATCTGGCAGGCTGGCAGGTTGACCTGAATACCAACGTGGTATATGACGATCGGTTGTGGGGAGGTTTGTCCTACCGGACAAAGGACGCAGTGGCTTTGCTTATGGGTGCTGAACTGATGAACGGCCTTCGCGTCGGTTATTCCTTCGACCTGGTCACTTCCGCCATCGGAAGATATGGGTACGGATCGCACGAAGTTTTTATCAGTTATTCGGTTGACATTGAGAAAAACCGGAGCAGAAAATATAAAAGTGTCAGGTTTTTGTAAGAAAACGATATAGTACTGAACTATGAAAAGAATTTTTTTTGTTTCATTGGCGCTCCTGGCCGGAATCTTGCTGACAAGTTCTATGTGCAGCGGTCCCCGGACAGGAAGCGGATACGGAAATGGAGAACTGGTCGGTGCAAGCCGGGCCGGGAAATGGAAAGAAACGGCCCCGACGGGGATGGTATTTGTTCGCCGCGGTACGCTGAATGTCGGTCCGAACGACCAGGATGTTGCCGCAGCCTCCCAGCCCGCCCGTACCGTTTCCGTTGACGCTTTCTGGATGGACGATACCGAAATCACCAACAACGAATACAGGCAATTCATTTATTGGGTCAGGGATTCCATTGCAAGGCAGATTCTGGGACAGCAGTATCCCGAATTCCTGATTACGGAAGATCGTGACAACAATCCCATTGATCCTCCGATAATCAATTGGAAAGAACGGATCCGCTGGGATGAACCCGATTACATCATGGCGCTGCAGGATATGTATATTCCTGATAATGAGCGATTTATGGGGCGCAGGGAGATCGACCCCCGAAAACTCTTTTACGATTACTGGTGGATCGATTACAACCAGGCCGCCCGCCGCCAGAACAGTTACAATTTCGAAACCCAGCGGTATGAAGGATCGGTGTATGATCCTTCGGGGAATGAAATCCCGATCGAGAACCGTTCCGCCTTTATTTTCAAGGACCGGGTCAATGTATATCCCGATACCCTCTGCTGGATCCGTGATTTTACCTATTCTTACAATGAGCCGTGGGCTACGCGCTATTCCTGGCATCCCGGTTTCGATGAATACCCGGTGGTGGGGGTAACCTGGAAACAGGCCCGGGCATTCTGCAACTGGCGAACAAAATACCAGAACGATTACCTGGCCAGGCAGGGTAAACCAAGTCTGATGGAATACAGGCTTCCTACTGAAACCGAATGGGAATATGCCGCCAGGGGAGGGAAAAAATTCTCCATGTACCCTTGGGGGAACTATTATATTCGTGACCAGGAAGGGGTTTTCCTTGCAAATTTCAAACCTCTGCGCGGAAATTACGTGGAAGACGGAGGCATTGGCACCATGCGGGTGGGCAGTTATGATCCCAATGACTTCGGGCTTTACGATATGGCGGGGAATGTGGCGGAATGGACCAGGACCGCTTATGACGAATCGGGATACATGCTGATCAACGACTTCAATCCCAATTATGAATACAATGCCCTTCCCGACGATCCACAAGTGATGAAACGGAAGGTGATCAGGGGAGGATCATATAAGGATGTGGCTTATTATAATCAGGTGGGTACTCGTAGTTTTGAATACCAGGATACCACCAAGTCATTTATTGGTTTCCGCTGTGTGAGAGCTTCCTTTGGCAGTGAATTCTAAAAATACCTAATAAACGAAACGATGAATATTGGTGAACTTTTAAAGACAAAACGTGCCAGAACCTTAATGGGGTTCATTTACAGCTGGGGGGCATCCATTGTGTTGATCGGTGCATTGTTTAAACTTCAGCACTGGCCCTATTCCGGGTTATTCCTGACAATTGGTCTGATCACTGAAGCCGTGATCTTTTTCGTGTCGGCTTTTGAACCGCCACTTGAAACCCCCGAATGGTCGAGGGTTTACCCGGAACTCAGGGAGGATTATGAAGTTTCGGGATTCGAGGAAGTTAAAAAGCCGGGCAACAAGCTGGAAGACCTGCTCAAAGGGACGGATATCACGCCCAGCCTCCTTGATAAGGTAAGTCACAGCCTCAACGATCTTAGCAATACTGCAAGAGGTATCAGTGACATTTCCTCTGCCACCCTGGCCACCGAAATGTACGTGAAAAACCTGAGTTCAGCGAGCGAAGCGATGAGTTCTTTCAGTGACACAAATGCCAAGGCCAATAGTTCTATTCACAATTCCGTGACGCAGTTGGTTGATATCTATCAGAACACCACCAGGCAAATGACTTCTTCGGGTCAGGCCATTATCGACAAACTGAACCGCAGCGGTGAGGAATTCACGTCAAGGATTAACGAATCAGGTAACCTGTTGGCGAAATCCTATAAGGCAGCTTCAGAAAAGATAGAACAAAACATGCAGTATTTCGGTGACTCTTCGGGGTCTTATGCCGAAAATCTCCAACGGCTCAATAAGAACCTCACCACGCTGAACAATGCAGTTGAAAACCAATTGAAAGGTTCCGAAGAGCAATTAAAGGCCAACCAGCAATTCAATGCTGATTTGGGCAGGATCAATGATGCGTTGGCCTCCTCAGCGGAAGAACTGAAAAAATACCATGAAAATGCAGTTAAACTGAATCAGCACCTTGAAGCTCTCAACCAGATATATGGAAATATGCTGGGAGCTATGAATTATAAAAAGTAACTGAACCGAAGCACGTATTGCTATGAGTATTAAAAATTGCCCGGAAACACCACGGCAACGCATGATCAACATGATGTACCTCGTACTCACGGCCATGCTTGCGCTCAACGTGGCGGCCGAGACGCTGGAGGCATTCAGGGTCATCGATGGCAGTCTGATTCAGACCCTCGGTGCGGTGGATTCCAAAAACAAACAGGTCTATCTGGCATTTGAACAGGCATTTGCCGAAAATCCTGCAAAAGTGCAGGACTGGAAAGCCAAAGCAGACCAGGTTCGGTTGCGCACCGACAGCTTAGTGAATTACATCTGGCGGCTGAAGGAAGTTCTGGCGCTGGGTTCCAACGCCGTTAAGACAGCTCCTGATAATCCGGATAAGGGGGAATTCATTACCGTCAGAACAATCAACGGCGATACCCTTATTGTCAAGAAGGAAGATGATATCAACACCCCCTCCGAGATCATGATCGCCCAGAAAAGGGCGCATGAATTAAAGTCCCAGATCAATGAGTACAGGGAATTTATGATCAGCATCATCGACGAGGAGGATAATGAGTTGAAAGATGTGATATCGCAGGAGCTTGATACTCGGGATTCGCGGTTTAACCTCAAGGAAGGCAACAAAACCTGGGAGATCCAGTATTTTGAAAATAAGCCGCTTGCCTCTATCCTGACCCTGTTATCCAAGATCCAGATCGATGCCAAGAATTCGGAAGCCAACCTGCTGACTTACCTCTACTCGAAAATTGATGCCGCCAGTTACAAATTCAACAAGCTGGATGCCCAGGTTATTGCCAACTCTTCCGTTATTCTCCAGGGAGAGGAGTACAAGGCTGAAATTTTCCTGGCGGCCATAGATACTACTGTTGATCCCGAGATCATTGTGAACGGGCGCACCATGCCCATTGTCGACGGAAAAGCTTTATACACCCTCAGGACCAATGAACCGGGAACATTTAAGTGGAGCGGGGTGCTGAAGTACAAAACCCCTGAGGGATTGGTGCGGAGTTATCCTTTTGACAAGGAATACCAGGTAACCCGTCCGGGAGTGACAATCTCGCCAACAAAAATGAACGTTTTTTACCGGAATATCGCGAATCCGATTGACGTTTCTGTTCCGGGAATTGCCAAGGAAAACCTTCGGGTTGAAATGACAAACGGCAGGGTCGATAAAACAGGAAGTGCGTGGAATGTGTTTCCCAATGAGCTGGATGAAATGGGCCGCAGAACAAAGATTTCGGTCTATGCGAGACTAACCGGGGGCGAACGATTAATGGGAACCATGGATTTCAGGGTGAAAAAAGTTCCTGACCCCGTGGCAAAAATTGCCAACCAATCGGGGGGAAACATCAGAAAGGAGGATATCCAGATGGAAGATGGCATGATGGCTGTTCTGGAGGATTTTGACTTTGAACTTCGATTTGTGGTTACCCAGTTTGATGTTTCCCTTACCGGTGCAGGAGGATATGTGAACACCTGGAAATCGCAGAGCAACAGATTTACCGCTGACCAAAAAGCCCAATTCAAAAACCTGGCTGTCGGCAGTATTATCTATTTTGACAATATTAAAGCAAGAGGGGATGATGGTACTGAACGTACCCTGGACCCCATCAGTTTTAAAATCAGGTAAAAGATGAAAAGATTATTTGTTTTCTTTGCGACCTTTGCGTTGGTGCTGGGCATGTTTTCGGCTCAAACTGCAGAAGCCCAGATTATTAACGGGGCTTTTAAGCGGCAGGATGTTTTCCAGAAAAAACCCATGCCCATTCCCATGGTGAGGGAAGCCGACGTTTTATGGTCCAAGATGATCTGGAGGATCATTGACGTCAGGGAAAAGATCAACCAGCCACTTTATTTTCCCACAGTCCCGATTGAAGGGTTGTCAAGCCTGGCGGCTTTGCTGATGCAGGGAATAGAGACCGGCCAGATCACCGCGTACGATGCCCGGAATGATGATGATTTTAAAACGCCGATGACCATGGCCGAGGTGAAGGCAGCCTTTGGCGCCGAAACCGTCACCCGGGAAACCATGAATTTTGATACCGGAGAAATGGAACTCCGCACCATCGAAGGGGAAGTCCGCCTCGAAGAGATCAAACAATTCATGATCAAGGAAGAGTGGTATTTCGACAAGCATAATTCCAGGCTGCAGGTAAGAATCGTGGGGATTTGCCCCATTCAGGAGTTTTACCGCGATGATGTGGAAAACAGCCCCGTGCAACGCCGCAAAGTTTTCTGGGTATATTACCCCGAAGCCCGGAAATTGCTGGCCACCCAGCAGGTCTTCAACCCGTATAACGATGCCAGGAGATTATCGTACGACGATTTGTTTATCAACCGGTACTTCAACAGCTATATCGTCCAGGAATCGAATGTGTTTAACAATCGCACCATCAGCCAGTATCTGAGCGGGAAAGATGCCATGCTGGAATCCAAAATGATAGAAGAACAGATTTTCAATTACGAACAGGATCTCTGGGAATATTAACAGGGCTGTTCTCAGGTCAGAAGGCCTTATGGGAAGACTCATAAGGCCTTCTGAGTAACTGATAATTTTTTTGTATCATTTTCGTTTGAATTAGGAAATATCATTTATTGATCATGAACAGGCGGATCCGGACTATACTATTTTTTGCATTGCTGATTCCGGCTTGTAAAGAATCGGATATCTATACCGCTGATGATTTGAAAAACCGGGGTGTCTGGTATGAGCCGACCCCATACGGGATGGTTTATATTCAGAGAAGTGACTATCAGATGGGGCCTTCGGATGATGAGATCACCGATGATGCAAAAATGAGATCGGTGTCGGTAGAATCATTCTGGATGGATGATACCGAAATCACCAACAACGAATACCGGCAGTATGTCTACTGGGTTCGTGATTCCCTGGTGCGTAAGATCCTGGGAGAGAGTGATCCGAAATTTGTTATTACGGAAACCAGACAGGGCATTCCCCTGAGTCAACCGGTCATCAACTGGAGAACGAGGATCGACTGGAATGATCCGGATGTCAGGATGGCGCTGGAAGAGCTCTATATCCCCGAAGAAGAGCGATTTCACGGACTCCGGGAAATTGACCCCCGGAAGCTGGTTTATGATTACTTCTGGATAGATTACAAGCAGGCGGCCAGGCGTTCCAACAGTTTCAATTACGAAACCCAGCGTTACGAAGGGAGTGTTATCAACCTTGACGGCGAAGAAATCGCGATTGAAAACCGCAGCTCCTTTGTGATGCATGAGACTGTTCCGGTATATCCTGACACGCTGTGCTGGGTTCGCGATTACGCTTACTCTTACAATGAACCCCTGACCCTGAAATATTTTTCCCATCCGGGATTTACTGAGTACCCCGTGGTGGGTGTTAACTGGCACCAGGCGCGGGCTTTCTGCAACTGGCGTACCCGGCTGAACGAAAATTACCGGTCGCGGCTGAATGAAACACCGGCCCACGATTTTAGGCTCCCTACAGAATCGGAATGGGAAATCGCGGCACGGGGCGGACGCCTGAATACCAAATTCCCCTGGGGAAGTTATTACACCCGCAACCAGCAGGGGTGTTTCATGGCAAATTTCAAGCCGCTTCGCGGCAATTACGTGGCCGACAGCGAAACCAACGTGACAGCCATGAAAGTCGGTTCTTTCGATCCTAATGACTATGGCCTCTATGACATGGCCGGAAATGTGGCGGAATGGACCAGCAGCGCCTTCTTCGAAACCGGTTATAACCTGGCAAATGATATGAATCCCGAAGTGGATTATGTCGCCCATCCCGACGATCCGCCGGTGATGAAGAGAAAGGTCGTTAGGGGTGGCTCCTGGAAAGATACCGAATACTTCATCCGTTCATCCACCCGGACTTACGAATACCAGGACACCACAAAATCCTACATCGGTTTCCGGTGCGTCAGGAGCTCTTTCAGAAGTGAACTGCACAACAGGTAAAAGGATTCTTTTTGCCCTTTTGCGTCATCTCCCCCCGGACACTCCCGGTCACAATTTCACGGGTATGTTCCTGGTTACCGTCTTTACAACCTTCAACAGTGCGAAAAGAATCACCAGGGTGAAAATGATGGTCGCTCCCGATGGGATATTCAGAAAATAAGAAATGACCAGCCCGGTAATATTTCCGACAAAGGCAAAAACCACCGAAAGGATCATCATCTTTCGGAAATCTTTGGTGAAGAGGTTGGCGGTGGCCTGGGGGATGGTCATCAGGGACAGGATCAGGATGATGCCCACGGCCCTGATGTTCATGACCATGACCAGGGCAATAAGTACCATGATCAGATAATTCAGGAGAGAGACCGGGATTCCTGAGGCCCGGGCGAATTCCTCATCATAGGAGATGTAAAGGATTTCCCTGAAATAACGGGCAAAGAAAGCCGTAAGCAGCAGAAGGAGCAGAAGCATCGCCCAGAGTTCCTGAATGCTCACCGTCAGGATGTTTCCGAAGAGGTAACTCATCAGGTTGGGGGTATATCCGGGGGTGAGAAAGACGAAGATGATTCCCAGGGCCATTCCCAGTGACCACCAGATGGCAATGGCAGAGTCTTCGCGAAGATGGATCTTTTCGGAAAAAAACTGAATGCCGAAAGCGGCCATTACGGCAAAAAGAGCTGCCCCCACAAGGGGATTAAACCCCAGGAGAAAAGCCAGGCCAATGCCTCCGAACGATGCATGGGTGATACCGCCGCTGATGAAGACAATCCTCCGTGCGACGATGTAAGTTCCTGCAATCCCTGCCGAAATGCTGGTAAAAAGGGCGGCCAGCAGGGCTTTCTGGAAAAATCCGAATGAGAAAAGGGCCCAGAAATCATGCATGGCCGTTGTGTTTTTCGAGGATGGTATGGGGAATATCTCCGTGGCTGATCACCTGGATCGGGCAATTGTATGCTTTCAGGTCTTCCGGGGTAAGGACGGCAGAATGATGATAGTGAAGCTTCCGGTTAACGCAGGCAATGGTTTTGACAAAACTGGTTATGGTCCCCACATCGTGCGATACCAGCAGGATCGCCATTTTTTCGTTGAGCGCCTTTAGTCTCTCAAAGAATTCACCTTCAAACCGGTTATCCACAAATGTCCCGGGTTCATCAAGGATCAAAACCCTCGGATCACTGATTAGTGCCCGGCAGAGAAAAACCCGCTGCATCTGCCCTCCTGAGAGTTCCCCGGCAGCCCTTTTCCTCAAATGGCCGATCCCCATCTCCCCGAGAAGTTCCAGGGCGCGCTCCTTTTCTTCTGAAGCACTTGAAAAGGGATTGTGCCTCATCAGGGAACCCGACCTGACCACATCAATGACCGTTATCGGAAATTGTTTGTCAAGGGTTTTCACTTGGGGGAGATATCCGATGGGGCGCTTCAACCGGGGAAGATCCTCCCTGAAATAAACCTTGCCCTTCAACGGTTGTATCAATCCCATGATTATCTTGACCAGGGTGGTTTTCCCCCCCCCGTTGGGTCCGATTATGCCGATGAAATCACGGTCGTAAATTTTGAGGTCTACATCTTCCAACACCGGCTCCACGTCCCAGGAAAATGTAACATGATTGATATGGATCAAAGGTTTTTCCATCATTTGTCCCTGATCAGGCGTGCGATGTCAATTAAGTTGGAACTCCATTCGGGATTCAGGGGCCAAATGCGGATCACCTCTCCGTCTATTTCCTCGGCAAATACCCTTGCCATTTCGATATCAAATTCACTCTGGATAAAGATCGTCCGGATACTGTCCCTTCGCGCAATCGCGGTAAGTTCCGCCATATGGCCCGGCGTGGGTTCCTTGCCCCCCCTTTCCACGGAATGCTGATGCAGGCCATAATCCCTGGCGAAGTAAGTAAGTGAAGGATGATAGGTGATTACTCCCTTGCCCTGGCAATCCTTCAAGATTTCCCTGATGGCGGTATCGGTGCTGTCGGCGAGGGTGGCAAAGCGGCGATAACGCTCAGCATAGATCTCCCTGTTTTCAGGGTTGAGGAGGGTCAGTTCCTCCAGGATCGTGGCAGCCATAATTTTGACATTCGCCGGCGACATCCAGGTATGGGGATCAATACCCGCCCTATCATCCCTTTCCAGGGGAAAACTGCCTCCGATGAGGGGCAACCCTTGTGACAGGTCAACGGTTTTCATAGCCGGATTGGTTTCCGTGATGCGGTCTCCCCAGGAAAGTTCAAATCCCACATATCCCATTCTGAACCAGAGGGAGGCGAAAGAAATTTCAGTCATCTGCCCGGGCAGTAGGGAATAGGTGGTTGGATTGGCACCATGCGGGATCAGCACCGACACCTGAAAATCATCACCGCCGATCTTCTCCACAAAACCCTTCTGTGGTAATATGCTGACCAGAATCACCGGCTTCTCCATAGGCCTGGTCCTTCCCGGTCGGCAACCTGTCCATGCAAGGATCGTCAGCAAAATGATCAACATATTCTTCATCATACCATTTCGGATTTCGGAATTCTGATTTCAGATTTTTTTCCTGTGTAAAAGTAACACTTTCACGGGAGAATTAAATTATGCCTTTCGTCATCTGCATTCTCAATTTTTTTAATTTCAGGCAATCAAATATTCCGGTTATGTTAATTCGGTTTCAGATAGATTACAAGACCTGGTTTGGTCAGCACCTTATGATCGTTGGATCCCTGCCCCAACTGGGAAGCGGTTCGCCTGCGAATGCCGTCCCCATGGATTATATTGATAACTCAGACGGGAAATGGAGCTTCTGGCTGGAGACCGAAGGTGAGGCAGCTTTCAGGTATCGTTATATTGTAAGGGATACCCATACGGGTAAGGAAATCAATGAGTGGGGTGCCGACAGGGTTTTCACTCCGGGGAAGGATATTACGGGATGGGTTTTACTTTCTGACCACTGGCGTTCCATGTCTGATCCTGCTTATGCGCTTTTTTCTTCGGCATTCACAAAGGCGGTTTTTCGTCAGCCGAGAGAGGAATTCGCATCAAAGAATGTGAAAACGGGCAGGAAGAGGAGTGTCTTGGTACGTTTCCGGCCGGCAGCTTCCAGGGTATTACCGGGGCAGCGGCTTTCCGTTTGTGGAAGTTCCGCAGTGCTGGGGAACTGGAATGATCTGAGAGCTATAGATTTGGGGAACAGGGATTTCCCGTCCTGGGACGGTGGGGTTGCCGTTCCGGTTTCTGATTTTCCGTTGCGCTATAAATATACCCTTCGTGACAGTTTTGGCAACACCCTTTTATGGGAAAAGTCGGCCGACAGGTTGGTGGAGCTTCCCGACGGGGGAATTCCGCAGGTCATTGAGATTCGTGACGAGTTGTTCGATTATCCCGGGGCTCCCTGGAAGGGAACAGGCGTGGCCATTCCGGTATTTTCACTCAGAAGGGAGAAAGGCTTCGGGGTGGGGGAGTTTTCAGATCTCAGGTTGCTGGTCGACTGGGCTGCTGCCACAGGGATCCGGATGATCCAGATCCTTCCGGTGAACGATACCGTGGCGCTTCATACCTGGCAGGATTCCTATCCGTATGCGGCGATTTCGGTATTTGCCCTGCATCCCATCTATGTTAACCTGATCCAAATTGGAAATCTCAACTCTTCCATTACCGGAAAGATCGTCGAAGCGCAGGGAACTTATCTCAATTCGCTTGAAAAGGTGGATTATGAAGCAGTGATGACCCTCAAGTCCCGTTTTTTCAAGCTTATTTACGATCAGCAGAAGACAGAATTCCTTCAGGATCCCGACTTCTGTGCTTTTTACCGGAATAATGAAACCTGGCTGCGACCCTATGCTGCATTTTCCTATCTGAGGGATCTTTTCAATACCCCTGATTATACACGGTGGGACGGATTCACCCGGCTGACGGCTTCCCTGCTCAACGAAATTACCAATCCAGAAGCACCTCACTATGATGATATTGCCATCCACTATTTCATACAGTACCATGCACATCGCCAGCTTCGTGATGCTGCCGAATATGCCCGTTCCAAAGGGGTGGTGCTCAAGGGGGATATTCCCATCGGAATATACCGCAACAGTGTGGATGCCTGGGTGGATCCGGGACTTTACCACATGGATTGCCAGGCGGGAGCTCCGCCCGACGATTTCTCGGTGACCGGCCAGAACTGGCGTTTCCCCACTTACAACTGGGAAACCATGGCCCGTGACCGTTATGGCTGGTGGAAACAAAGACTGCAACACCTCTCAGGATATTTCGACGCTTTCCGGATCGATCATATCCTGGGATTCTTTCGGATCTGGGAAATTCCCGCCCACCAGGTCCAGGGGTTGATGGGGTATTTCAATCCCAGCATTCCCTATACCCGCGAGGAGATCCTGGCCAGGGGGATCTGGTTCGATGAGAACAGGTATTGCAAACCTTTTATCAGGGAGCATTTCCTTCCCGAAATCTTCGGAGATCTTGCCGGAGAAATCAAAAATAAGTACCTGGAAGAATATGCACCCGGTTGTTACCGGTTGCTTCCTGCTTTTGACACCCAGCGGAAGATAGAAATTGCCTTGACGCCTGCACAGGATGACAACGCCGACCGGAGGGCCTTCCTGGACCGCGTGAAACAGGGACTCTTTGCCCTGGTTGGCGAAGTGCTCTTCCTGGAAGCCCCGGGATCGGGAGGCAAATCCTGGTTTCCGCGCAACTCATTACATAACACTTTCAGCTTCAGGGAACTGGATCCTCATGCCCGCCATCTGCTCGATCAACTCTATATCGATTACTTCTATCGCAGAAATGAAGATTTCTGGAGGGAGAAGGCGATGCAGAAACTGCCGGCCGTCAAATCGGCAACAGATATGCTTCTGTGCGGCGAGGACCTGGGGATGGTACCGGCTTGTGTCCCTGAAGTTATGAATGAACTAGGTATCCTCAGTCTGGAAGTCCAGCGAATGCCCAAAAATCCACGCCTGGAATTTGGCATTCCTGATGCCTACCCCTATCTTTCCGTTGCAACACCCTCCTCACACGATACTTCCACCATCAGGGGATGGTGGGAGGAAGATCCCGGGAAAACCCGGAAATTCTACAACGAGGTATTGGGAAATCCGGGAGAACCACCCGAGGAATGTACCCCGGAAATAGTGAGGCAGGTCATCCTGCAACACCTTCACTCGCCCAGCATGTGGTGCGTTTTCCCCATTCAGGACCTGCTTGGAATGGATGAAAAGCTCCGATTGGCCGATCCCCATGCAGAACGGATCAATCAGCCGGCCAACCCGAATCATTACTGGCGGTACCGTCTTCATGTCAGTCTCGAGGAACTCCTTGAGCATAAGGATTTCAATGAGATGCTCAGGAAAATGATCAGCGATTCAGGAAGAAACGGAAATTAATGACCAGGCAATGCCTGATCCTGCAGCCCGAATCGGGAAAGTCAGGATTTTGCCACCTCTTTCCTGCTTTTCTTCCCTTCGGAAGTTCTCGGGGGTACCGGGTCGTACCCTGAAGTGCCCCAGGGATGGCAGCGTAGAATCCGTTTTGTTGCCATCCAGAAGCCCCTGAAAGGGCCGTGAATCTTCACCGCTTCAACGGCATAAGACGAACAGGTGGGAAAATGCCTGCAGGAGGCGGGAGTTAAAGGAGATATGGCATATTTGTAAATATAGACCGGGACCAGGATCACCTGCCCCAGAAACTTCAGCAATATTTCGCCGGTCCTGCGCAACATATTTTCTTCTTTTTAAGGTTGTAAAGGTAATTAATTCCCTTTTCCCATAAAATAAAAGCCTGATCAGGCCCTGAGTTTTCCGAATCCGGTTATTTTTGTAAAAATGACCTCCGTGGCGACGGTTTGGCAATGGCGGGGAGGTTTAATCTTATGTCTGTTGTTATGGAAATTTCTCTGGAACTCATCATGTTGGGGCTATCGTTCCTCTTTTTCATCAGCATTGTAGCAAGCAAAGCGGGATTCCGCTATGGGGTTCCCGTGTTGCTCCTCTTTCTGGTGATCGGAATGTTGAGTGGCAGTGACGGTCTGGGGATTCAGTTTGAGAATTTCCATGTGGCCCAGGTGATCGGTACCCTTGCCTTATGTATGATTCTTTTTTCCGGAGGCCTCGATACCAATATCAAGGATATCCAGCCGGTGATGGCTCCCGGCATCGTCCTGGCAACGGCAGGGGTTTTCCTCACTGCCTTGATTACAGGCCTTTTTGTATGGTGGATCAGCGGTATGACGAGTCAGGGAGCGGGGATCGGTTTTCTGACTTCCTTGTTGCTGGCTTCCACCATGGCTTCCACCGATTCTGCCTCGGTGTTTGCCATTCTCAGAACCCGGAAAATAAGCCTGAAGAATAACCTGAAGCCCCTGCTGGAGCTGGAAAGCGGGAGTAACGACCCCATGGCTTATATGTTGACCATCACCTTTATTGAGATCATCCTTCAGGGGGAGGCCCCCAATATCTGGCTGGTGCTGGTTAAGATCGCCTGGCAACTTGCCATCGGTGCCCTGGCGGGGTATCTGCTGGGAAAACTGACGGTTTATGTGATTAACAGGATTGACATCGGGCATGACTCCCTCTATCCCATCCTGATTTTTACCGCGTCTATCCTCATTTATTCCGTCACCTGGTTTATAAAGGGCAATGGTTTTCTGGCCGTTTATTTTGGCGGGTTGATCATTGGGAACTCCCGGTTCGTACACAAAAGGTCGGCCCTCAGTTTTTTTGACGGTCTGGCGTGGCTGAGCCAGATCCTCCTCTTCCTTACGTTGGGGTTGCTGGTGAACCCCAGGGAGCTGGTGCAGGTCATCGTCCCCGGAATTCTGGTCAGCCTGGCCCTCACCTTCGTCTCCCGTCCGTTGAGCGTGTTCCTCTCTCTGCTTCCCTTCCGGAATATCGACCTTCGTTCGAAAACCTACATTTCCTGGGTGGGGCTCAGGGGTGCCGTGCCCATTATCTTCGCCATATTCACCCTTGACGCCGGAGTGCCTCATGCCAGGTTCATCTTTAATATTGTCTTTTTTGTCACCCTCGTCTCCCTTCTCCTCCAGGGAACCACCGTGGCACAGGTGGCCCGCTGGCTCGGTCTGGCAAAAAAATACAAACCCTCGCGGTCAGTAGACTTCGATTTCGATTCGGAAGATATCAAATCGGTCAGACTGGAGGTCACCGTGACTGAAAAAACCCTGGAAAACGGCAATCGCCTGATTGATATTCTGCTCCCTGAAAAGACGTTGGTCGTTCTGGTTAAGCGGGGCAGTAATTTCTTTGTGCCTGGCGGAACCACGCCGCTAATGGCCGGGGATAAGCTGCTGATGATAACCGACGATTACAAATCCCTTTCCGAAACCTGTAAAATGAAGGGAATGAGCGGTTATAAAGTCAATAATAACTGACTTCAGGCCGGCACTCATGTTGGTTTGTCAGTTACAGCATATGGTTACAAGAAAAGACATGAAGATGAACAGGAATTATTTCAAGGAATTAAGAAGAGCGGCGTTTCTTCTGATGATGGCATCGCTGCTGCTCCTGGGAGCGGCTTCGTGCAACCGTTCCGCTTTTGATGCTGTAAGCCTGGTGGACCCGCAGATAGGCTCGGTTCACGGCCGGTGGTTTTTTTACACGCCCGCGGCAGTTCCCTTCGGAATGGCGAAACTGGCTCCCCACACCAACGCCTACGACAGTTTTGGGAGTTGGCAACCCTGCGGTTATGACGATCGCCATACCTCGATTGAGGGTTTCGGCAATTTCCATGAATTCCAGGTAGGGGGCGTGGTATGCATGCCCACCACCGGACCCCTGAAAACCCTTCCCGGCACCCTGGAGGACCCCGACAGCGGCTACCGGTCCCGTTTTGACAAGGAGGGTGAAATTGCGGAACCGGGTTATTATTCCGTCATGCTTACCGATTACGGCATCAGGGCAGAACTCACCGCCACCACCAGGGTGGGGTACCACCGCTATACCTTTCCGGCGTCGGAGCAGGCCCATATCCTCTTTGATGTTGGCCACAAGCAGGGAGAAAGCAGTGATGTAACAGAGGCCTACGCTGCCCTGGTCAACGGCCGTGATGTACAGGGTTATGTGGTCACGTATCCCGAGTACGTGAAATTCTGCGACGAGGGAAAGCGGGTGAAAATGTTCTTCTATGCCCGCATCAGCAAGGATCCCAGGGCTGTGGCCACCTTTACCGGCTCCCTGGTGCAGGAGGGGGCTACCGAAACCCGGGGTACCGGCAACGGCCTGGTTCTCCATTATTCCACTGCGGAAGATGAGGTCATTGAAATGCAGGTGGGGGTCTCCTACACGAGCATGGAAAATGCCCGGCTGAACCTGGAGGAGGAAAGCCGGGGGGTTTTGTTTGACCAAGCCCGGGCGACGGCCCGGGAGCGGTGGAATGCCATGCTCTCCCGGATCAGGGTCGAAGACGGCGATACCACCAACCTAAAAAAGTTTTATACCGGTCTTTACCATGCCCTTCTGGGACGAGGGATTGCCAGTGACGTCAACGGCGCTTATCCCCGGAATGACGGCAGCATCGGGCAGCTCCCCCTTGATCAGGAGGGGCGCCCTACCCACCACTTTTTCAATACCGACGGGATGTGGGGAGGTTTCTGGAACCTCAGCCAACTCTGGATGCTGGCATGGCCCAGCCATTTCAGGGAATACCTACAGGCCAACCTGGACTTTTATGAGGAGACGGGATGGCTTCATGACGGCCTGGCAGCTGGCATTCATTCCAACGGGGTACAGACCAATTTCTTCGGCCTCCTGCTGGCATCGGCGTACCATTGCGGCCTTCCCTTCGATGATCCGGATCAGGCCTGGGAAGCTGCTTACAAAAACGAAACTTGCTATGCCGGAAGACCCTTCGGTTCCGGAAAATATGACCTCCGCTTCCTGGTCCACAACGGCTATGTCCCCGCCCGAGACACCATCCTTTCCAACGGCTGGGTTTTCAACTTCGGGGCCTCCCATACCCTGGAATACTGTTTCAGTTCCTATGCCGTGGCCGGAATGGCCAAAGCCCTTGGAAAGGAAAAGGAATACCGGCAATTGATGCAGCAGGCCCAAGGGTGGAAACACCTCTTTGATCCCGAAACCCGGTACATAAGGCCGAAATACGAGGATGGCACCTTTGTGGAGGATTTCAACCCTATGCAGGCGTGGCGCGGCTTCCAGGAGGGCAATGCCGTGCAGTATTCCTGGTATGTGCCCCATGATGTGGCCGCCCTGATTGAGGCGACAGGTAGGGAGCTGTTCAACGAAAGACTGGAAAAGACCTTTGAGGAAAGCCGGAAAACGGTGTTCGGAGGAGGAAAGGAGATCGATTCCTTCTCGGGCCTTGAGAAGCTTTACAATCACGGGAACCAGCCGTGCCTTCACCAGAGCTGGTTGTTCAACTATTCGGGGAAACCCTGGCTGACCCAGAAGTGGACGCGTATCATCTGTGATGAGTTTTATGGTACCGACCCCCTCCATGGTTACGGGTACGGTCAGGATGAGGACCAGGGACAACTGGGGGCATGGTTTGTGATGGCGGCCATGGGGATTTTCGACGTTCAGGGCCATGCCTCCGCTCATCCCACGTTTCAATTCAGCAGTCCTCTCTTCCGGAAAGTCACCATTGACCTGGAAGGGGGCAAAACCCTGGTGATAGAAACGGTCAACAAGGCTCCCGAAAACAGGTATGTCAGCGCACTCTCCTTCAACGGGAAAGCGGTGACCCGGGCATGGATGCCCCGCGAAGAGATCATGAAGGGGGGCGTCCTCCGGTTTACCATGGGGGCCGAACCTAACAGGGAATGGGGTGTGGAAGAACCGCCACCCTCGATGAGCAACGAAGCCCGGTGACTCAGAATGCCTGAAAACTCGGGAAGCTGAAAAACCTGGTGACTTGATACCACGAAAGTGAAATGCCGGGAGCCTGTAATACAAAAAAAGCGGTGGTCAGTTTGCCACCGCTTCCCTCTTGAAAGACAAACAACTGATGATCTTCCCTTTACATCAACAACCAATCAACCTTAATAAGTTAATTAAAAAGGTGAAAATCATCTAAGGTTACGGAAACCTCCTCAGATTGTTTCAGCGCACCTGTGAATTAACAATTTTTAACCGTTAATTTTCGACCCCTGAAATGATCTCCAGCGGGCTACATGTATTTGAACCGCTTGATATTTTTCTTGGGTGTTTTTTCGAACTCTTCCTTCACTAGCTGGATTTCCGTCACATTCTCATATTTGGGAAGCTCGTGATTCAGTTTTTTCAGGTTTTCTTCCATGAGTTGGGGCAGTTGGTCATCTTCGATGTTATCGGCTTTCATGGCTTCATAGTCGGGATACACCAAGGCCACCAGTTTGTGATTTCTGTCAACGACCACACATTCGGCCACATAATGGAGGTTGGTGAGTTTTGCTTCGATCTCTTCGGGATAGATATTCTGTCCCGAAGGGCCGAGGATCATATTTTTGGAGCGACCCCGGATATAAATAAACTGGTTGGCATCGGTGATGCCCAGGTCTCCGGTGCGCAGCCATCCGTCTTCCGTGAAGGCCTCTTTGGTAGCCTGTTCATTTTTGAAATATCCCAGCATCACATTGTCGCCCTTCACCTGAATCTCTCCTACCACCTTGCAGGGATCTTCCGATTCAATGCGCATTTCCATACGGTCAACCATTCGGCCGGCAGATGTGGGCATGGTTTTGTTCCAGGCGGCATAACTAATCAGCGGTCCGCATTCGGTCATCCCATACCCTACGGTAATCGGGAAATTTATCCTCTTGAAGAATTTTTCGACGTCGGCACTCAGCGGGGCTCCACCAATAACAATTTCGAAGAAGCGGCCGCCAAATGTTTCCATGAGCTTTTCCCGCACTTTTTTGAGGATCATTCCTGAAATTCCGGGAATGGCCAAAGCAACTCTCATGACCGGTTTTTCGAGGGTGGGTAGGATCCTTTTCTTGTATATCTTCTCGATGATGAGGGGTACTGACAGAATCAGGTGTGGTTTTACCTTTCCGAAAGCCTGGGTGATCACCTGAGGCGATGGTGTTTTGGCCAGGAAAGAGATGTGACATCCCAGGGTGACCGGAAAGAGGAATTCAAAGAGCAGTCCGTAAACGTGAGCCATCGGAAGGAAAGAGACGATCTTATGATCAGGCTCCAGGGGCATGTTCTCCTGTGCATAAATTATGTTGGACACCAGGCTCCGTTCCGGGATCATTACCCCTTTGGTGAATCCCGAAGTCCCCGAAGTATAGGAGATGATGCAACAATCCTCCCGGTCCCACTGATAGAATCCCAGTGCCTTAACCGCTCCGATATTTTTCTTGTAATAGGCAAAGGCATCGGCCAGTTTGGTGGCTGCATCGGGATCACTGGAAGTGTGAACGGTAAAATTATCAAGAATGATCACCGTTTCCACGCCGGTGACCTTTTGCAGGTCGATTTTGTTGAGCAGCGATTTTTGGACGAATACGATTTTCGACTCCGAATGGCTCAGGATGTGGTTGGTGTCGGCCACACTAAAGTCGGGAAGAACGGGAACGATAATTGCCCCCGACGTTAAAACGGAAAGAAAAGTTATTCCCCAGTGGGCGGAATTCCTCCCCAGGATTGCGACTTTGTCCCCCTTCTTAATTCCCGAGACCTGGTAATAAAGCTGCAGTGATTTGATGATTTCAGCTACTTCACCGTATTTGTAATCTCCTCCGTCGAAATCGGAAAAGGCAAGGTTGTCCCAGTTGGCCAGGATGGGCTTTTCATACAATTGTGCCAGTGTTGTGGTTGTCATGAGTATAAATATATAATGTATTAAAAGTTTTGTATTTGAGTTTCCCAGATCTGTAAATGACAGGGAGTGCCAGGGTCCAAAAGTACCATTTTTGAATACAAATTAAAATCCGGAACCTTGAAAATAGAGGAAGAAAAGGAAATTCATTCCCCGTTCCCCGATCTTTTTTTTGACTTTAGTCCCGGTTGTTAAAAAGTTTCACAGTATTGGCAGAGGAAAGAAAGGTTATCCTTTATGATACACCCTCCTAAATCATTCAGGGATTGGCCTTTTGCGGTCATTCGTGCAAGGCCAGGAGAATTTCGAGGATTTTTTTTCCGGCGGCGGCGACGCTGGTTCCGGGGCCGAAGATGGCCACGGCGCCTGCATCGTAGAGGTACTGGTAATCCTGGGGCGGGATGACCCCGCCCACGATCACCATGATGTCGTCGCGGCCCAGTTTCTTCAATTCCCCGATTACCGCCGGGACCAGTGTTTTATGTCCGGCAGCCAGGGAAGAAACGCCGAGGACATGGACATCATTTTCAACGGCTTGTTTGGCGGCTTCTTCTGGGGTTTGGAAGAGCGGCCCCATGTCAACGTCGAATCCCAGGTCGGCATAGCCGGTGGCAACCACTTTGGCGCCGCGGTCATGGCCGTCCTGGCCCATCTTGGCAACCATAATACGAGGCTGACGCCCTTCGAGGTCGGCGAATTTCCGGGCAAGCTCCTGGGCTTCCTGAAATTCTGATTTGTTAGATGCTTCTGATTTATACACGCCTTCTATGGTTCTGATGACTGCTTTGTAACGTCCGGCAACTTTTTCACAGGCGTCGGAGATCTCACCCAGGGAAGCCCGCTTTTTGGCGGCGTCGATGGCCAGTTCCAGGAGGTTGCCTTCACCCGTGGCTGCGCAGTGGGTGATGGCTTCCAGGGAGGCCTGCACCTCCGCTTCATCCCGTTCATCCCTTAGCTTTTTGAGTCTTTCAATCTGGGAAAGCCTGACAGCGGTATTGTCTATTTCCAGGATGTCGATGGGGTCTTCCTTTTCGAGGCGGTATTTGTTCACCCCGACAATGGTTTGGTTTGCGCTGTCTATTTTCCCCTGGGTACGGGCTGCCGCTTCTTCGATACGCATTTTCGGGATTCCGGTTTCGACGGCTTTTGACATGCCCCCCAGCTTTTCCACTTCCTCGATCAATGCCCAGGCTTTGCTGGCGATTTCACGGGTAAGGGATTCCACATAGTAAGAACCCGCCCAGGGGTCGACACTGCGGCAGACTTCGGTTTCCTGCTGGATATACAGTTGGGTGTTGCGGGCGATACGCGCCGAGAAATCGGTAGGCAGGGCGATGGCCTCATCGAGTGCGTTGGTATGGAGGCTCTGGGTATGGCCCAGGGCGGCGGCCATGGCTTCAATGACGGTACGCCCTACATTGTTGAAAGGATCCTGTTCGGTGAGTGACCATCCCGATGTCTGGGAATGGGTACGCAAAGCCAGCGATTTCGGATTCTTCGGGTTGAACTGTTTTACCAGTTTGGCCCAGATCATCCGGGCAGCTCTCATCTTGGCGATTTCCATGAAGTGGTTCATCCCCACTGCCCAGAAGAAAGAGAGCCGCGGCGCGAAAGCGTCGATGTCCAATCCGGCTTGCACCCCCGTGCGAAGGTATTCCAGACCGTCGGACAGCGTGTAGGCCATTTCGATGTCGGCGGTGGCACCGGCTTCCTGCATGTGGTATCCTGAAATCGAAATGGAATTGAATTTGGGCATATTTTTCGAGGTGAACCTGAAAATGTCGGCGATGATCCGCATCGAGAATCCGGGAGGATAGATATAAGTATTGCGCACCATGAATTCTTTGAGGATGTCATTCTGGATGGTTCCTGTGAGTTGTTCCATGGTGGCTCCCTGTTCCAGGGCCGTGACGATGTAAAAGGCCAGTACGGGCAATACGGCGCCGTTCATGGTCATCGACACCGACATTTTGTCGAGTGGAATCTGGTCAAAGAGGATCTTCATGTCGAGCACCGAGTCAATGGCGACCCCCGCTTTCCCGACATCCCCCACCACCCTGGGGTGATCGGAGTCGTACCCCCTGTGGGTGGCCAGGTCGAAAGCCACCGACAATCCTTTCTGACCGGCGGCCAAATTCCGGCGGTAAAAAGCATTCGACTCTTCGGCGGTGGAGAACCCGGCATACTGACGGATGGTCCAGGGCTGCAACACATACATGGTGGAATAAGGTCCCCGAAGGTAAGGGGGAATTCCTGCCGCAAAATTCAGGTGCTCCATTCCCTCCAGGTCTTCTTTGGTATAGACAGGCTTCACAGGAATCAGTTCCGGGGTCATCCAGGTACCGGTTGGCATATCGCCTGCCATGGCCGGCAACACTTCCTTGATATCAATATTTTTAAAATCAGGTCTCATTTAAGTATCTCCTTTTGAAAATTCGTTAATTCCTCCAGCAGATTTGATCTGATATGGATAAAATGCTTCACGCCCAGGGCTTCGAGGTCGGCGCGGCAGGCGGGGTTGCCGGCTACCACCAGGATTTCGTTTTTCAGCAGTGGGACGAGTTTCGGGATGATTTCCGCATATTCCTCATCGGAACTGCACACGACCACAAATTCAGCACCTGCCTGGCGGGCGGCAGCAAGGCCTTCTTCCACGGTATCGAATCCGTTGTTGTCGATCACTTCAAAACCTGCAACGGCGAAGAAGTTGCAGCTGAATTGGGCCCTCGCCTTGCGCATGGCCAGGTTGCCTATGGTAAGCATAAAGGCGGCAGGACGTTTGTGGGACAGGGCATACCGGTCGGTTTTGTAACGCAGCGCTTCAAAATATTGGCTGGCACGATAGGGTTTCAGCGTTTCAACCTCAGCATTGTCAAGCGTGAAATCCTGCGGCAGGAATACCCCGGCAGGGATCTCCTCTTTCAAAGATTCCGTGAAGTTGGGGAATTGGTTAACGCCCAACAGATTTTCACGGCGAAGAGCCACGTTCTGGTCCCGCCTGGCAGCCATATCTTTCACCTGTTTCTGGACAAAACCTTCCTTCAGGGCTGCGAGAAATCCGCCTTTATCTTCGGTTTCAAGGAAAAGTTTCCACGCCTGCTCTGCGATGGAGGCGGTGAGGGTTTCGATATACCAGGAACCTCCCGGGATGTCAGCCACCTTGTCAATGTAGGATTCTTCCTTTAACAGGATCTGTTGGTTGCGGGCAATTCTTTCCGAAAAATCAGAGGGACTCCGGAAAATGGCATCGAAGGGAAGCACGGTGATTGAACGGGCTCCTCCCAGGGCGGCCGACATCGCTTCCGTCTGGGTGCGCAAGAGGTTCACATATGGATCATATACGCTTTTGTTGAAAGTTCCCGTTTCACAATGAACGGTCATCTTCAGGGCTTCATCGTCAACTACGCCGTATGCTTTCACAATCAGGGCCCACAGCATCCTTCCCGCACGCAATTTCGCGATTTCCAAAAAATAGTTGTTGCTGATGCCGAAGTTAAACTTGATTTTTGAAGCCACTGCTCCGGGATCCATTCCCGCAGTTATCAGCAGCGAAAGATATTCCGAACCCATGCTGAGTGAAAAGGCGAGTTCCTGAACAATGGAGGAACCACTGTTGCCGAAATATTTTCCGTTCACTCCGATGGTTCTGAAATTGGGAAGAACCGATCCTTTCTCCGCTGTAACTTTCAAACGGTCAAGGGCGGCTGCCAGGTTGCCTTCTTTAAACCTTCCCTTCAACATCAGTACAGTCAAGGGATCGTTGTTCAGCGAGGCATTGATATTCTCCCTGTTCCAGAGACCTTTTTCTGCCAATTCCACAAATGTTTCCGTCACATCGCAGTTCAGGCAGGAACAAACAAAGTTGACTTCCGCAGCTTCCAGACAGATGTCTTTCAGCAGGATTTGCATCTCCTCCTTGGTGGGGCGGGCGGAACAGTCAAAAATAAAACCCAGGGAATTCACTCCCTTGCCAAGGATCTCCAGGGCTTTCCCGTTGGCTTCGGCGAAGCCGCTGACCTGGATATCCTGGCGTATCAGCCAGTTATTGACAGTATCGTTCCCCCTTACAAAGGGAAATTTTCCCGGAATGCAGTCCGTCAAGGCATTGTCCCGCAAATCTTCCATCCGGTAGTAGGGCCTGACGGAGAATCCCTCATTGGTACGCCAAACCAGTGCTTTTTCATAATCTTTTCCCTTCAGGTCGGCCATTATCTTTTCCTCCCACTGCTGGGTGCTAACTTCCGGAAAATCAGCGAAAAGTCTCTCGTTCGTTTTTGTCATATCGTTTTCATCTGTTTAAAATATTACGTTGTTATAGTTCATTCCAAAAACAGATGTAATATCCATGTGGTTTAATCATTCCGGTTGGTGCATAAATGGTGCATGGATATTTCATGAAAATAAAACTACAAAATTAACCATTTAAAGTTCCGGGAATCTGATTGTCATCAGCTATTTTATCCATTGGTAATATTTTGAGGATCAATTCATCAGATCTGATCTGTTTTTTTGCGCTGGATTTATGGGTTTCCGGTGTCTTATTATTAAATTACATGTTCAAATTCTCAGAGTGACGGAAGAAGAGATCATACGGGGGTTACAGTCGGGAGATGAAAAGGTCTTCAGGGAGGTGGTCGATCGTTATCAGACGCAGGTTTTCCGCACTTGTATGGGTATGCTGCATCACCGCGAAGACGCGGAAGACATTGCACAGGAGGTTTTCGTGGAAGTTTACCGGTCGGTGAAGAACTTCAGGACCGATTCAAAACTGTCAACCTGGATCTACCGCATTGCCATCAACAAATCACTCAATCACTTGCGGAAGAGAAGCAGAAGCCGGTGGTTGCAACCTTTTGAAATGCTTTTTAACGGAAAAAGTGAAGAGTCCGTGTACGGTTCCGGGGAAAGCATGCCGCATGCGGCCTTGGAGAAGAAACAGCGGATGCAGAAACTCCATGCGGCCATTGATGCGTTGCCTGAAAGGCAGAAAACCGTCTTTCTGCTCAATAAATTTGAGGAATTGTCATATCAGGAAATTGCGGAGGTGACGGGTCAGACAATTTCTTCTGTGGAATCGCTTCTGCACCGGGCGAAGGTTAACCTTCAGAAAAAATTGTGGAATTGTTACAAAAAGGAGTGTCTGTAAACGAAGGATTTTTATGTTTTTGATGTCACATATAAAAATGGAAAAACCATGAAATGCTGGAAATGTTTCAGAGATTTGACCGCTTACCTTGAGGGGACCCTCGGGCCGGAAGCCCAGGCCGGGGTGGAGCGGCACCTTGACGAGTGCAAGGAGTGCCGGGGGTTTGCTGAATTTTTGCGCGACAATTATTTCCTGGCTGCGGAAGAGTACCGGGTTGAACCCGCACCCTTCTTTTTCACGAGGGTAAAGGCCCGGTTGGAAAGCGTTACTGCAACCACAGCGAACTCTTCCTGGAGGGTATTATTACAGCCTGCCTTCTTTTCGCTCCTTCTTTTGCTGGGCATTTATAGCGGCATCAGGCTGGGAAGCACCCTGAATCCCGGAAGCAGGGACCGCCTGACTGCTGAGCGATTCGTCCCCTGGATCAATGAACTGGAAACAGAACCGATAGAAAACTTTCTGATGAATTAAGACCATGATTACAGAAAAAAAATACCGCATACTGGTGTGGCTGGTGGTCATTCTTTTCGCCATGAACCTGGCCACCGTTGGATCCTTGGTTTACCATGCCCGGAAAACGAAAGCTGTGTCACCTGCCGGAACAGAACAGAAGAGTGCGGAGGGGAGCGGCGTGGCAGAGTCAGCTGCGAAAGCGGAACAGGGCGCCAGTTTTTTCCGGGAAAGACTGGATTTGACACATGAACAGATGAATGTCTTCAGGGAAGCCAACCAGGACTACAACCGTAAAACCAATAGGATTGCCCGTGATCTGGATCTTCTGAGGGTTGACATGGTCCGTGAAATGACCGGACCGCAACCCGACACGCTCCGGCTGAACGGGATCAACCGGACCATCGGTGAAAGACATGAGGAACTTAAAAGGCTGACTGCTGAATTTTACCTGCGCATGCGGGAGGTATGTAATGAGAATCAAAAGGAAAAACTCAACGCCATTTTTATGGAAATGGTCCAACGTGAGGGAGACGAACCCGTTCAGCAGGGGCGCCGGATGAGATGGGGCAGACAACGGGGGGATTAAGGAGGCCATGATCTGTGGACGATCGTGCCCCAACTTTTCCGTATCAGGAAATTTTAATGTACTAATATTAATTAATAATTATTAAAGAGAAAAGCTATGAAAAGGAAAAATTTAAGCATGGCGGCACTGATTGCAGCCGTCATAATGCTGACCAGTGTTGAGGCCTTGGCCCAGCGGGGAAACAGATCAGGAAGTTATTTCTGTTGTGACAATTTGCCCGGATTGACTGAAAAGCAACGTACAGAAATCACGGCGCTGGAGAAAGCGCACAGGGCTGATATGGATGCCATGCGGGCGGAACGCAGGAAATCGGGAAATTATACAACCCGTGAGGCTTATCAGAACCTGGTAGATGAAAAGGTGGCCGCTCACCGCGGAAAGGTCCGTGCCTTGCTCAATGAGGAACAGAAGGCTGTTTTCGATAATATGCAGATCCGGCCGGGAAGAGGACAGTATGGAAGGGCAGGTTACCGGCCGGGAGCAGGCCAGGCTGGTTTTGGACGCCGGGGAAGAGGCTGGAACCGGTAAGAAATAAGAAAATAGTAAATGGTTAAAAAATCAGAAATTTGAGATAACCATGAAAACGAGATTTATTTTTACGGTTTTTACGTTGCTGGCAACCGCGATGTTTGGGTTTTCCTGCTCTGAAGAAATGACAGGTACAGATGAATTGCTCAATGAAATGAAAATAGGAGAACTGGCGGCTGGTTGCCCGGTGAGCGGAACGATCACCGGAGAAGAGGCTGCGGCAATTCTGTTCATGTACGATGAGGAGAAAATGGCCCGGGATCTCTATGCTGAATTCTACAAAATGTACAAGATCCCGGTATTTAAAAACATTTCGAAGAGTGAGAATGTCCACATGCAAGCGGTAGGAAGCCTGGTTAAGGCATTTGGCCTGAAATACAATGGCACGGACAAACCCGGAGAATTCGTTAACCCTGAGATTGCCCGGCTTTACAGTCAGCTTGTGGAAATGGGTAAAGAATCGCTTACCGGTGCTTTAAAAGCTGGTGCCCTGGTGGAGGAGACTGACATCCTGGATTTGCAGGATGAGCTTCAATCGGCCGGGAATGCATCTGTAAAACGGGTATTCACCAATATTCTCGCAGGCTCCGAAAACCATCTGAGGGCATTTGTAAATCAGCTGAAGTTCAGAAAAACAATTTATGAGCCCGTTCTGATAAAGGATTTGGATTACTATAAAGCCATTCTTTCCAATACGACCGGCACAAGGAAGTGACGGGAAGATCAGGGAGGGGTTCCGCCGATTGCCGGGTTATAGTGCCCCTCAGGAAATATTTCAAAGGGGCCTTGGTGGCAAAAGCATTATTTCCTATTTTTGCCCCGCATAAGATGGCCTCATAGTTCAATGGATAGAACGGCGGTTTCCTAAACCGTAAATCCAGGTTCGATTCCCGGTGGGGCTACCGCAAAATCTGATTTTCAGGCAGCGAATGGTTTTCTGAAAGAGAAGCCGCTTCTTAACCGGGGCGGCTTCTTTCGTGTATTCCAAACATCAGATCACGTTTTGATGTGACTTGCTGCGGGAGACGGCGTATCAGTACGCTCATTGCTGAAGGTACGTGGGTTTCCAGCCATTCCGCTGCCTGTTATGGCAGAATGTTAATAACTCCGGTCAAAATCAACGACCCGAAATAATTTCGTGAATCACAGAAATATGGTATTTTCGCCCCCTGTTTTGTGGTTATTACATTATGTGGATCAAGGTTTCCCGCATCATCCTACGCAATAAATATGCTCTTTTAGGAATTCTGCTGCTGATCACCCTGTTTTTCGGGTACCATGCCCGGCAGGTTGAAATGTCGTACGAACCTGCACCCCTCCTACCTCAGAAAGATAAGGCGTATACCGATTATATCAGTTTTACGGAGGTTTTCGGGGAAGAGGGAAACCTGATCATCCTGGGCGTCAGGGATCCTGATTTTTTCGACATTGACCATTTCCGCAGGTGGCAGGAGCTGTGCATCCGCCTGGGGGCCGTTGACGGGGTTGAGAACCTTCTCTCCCTCTCCAACAGTTATAATTTGTTAAGGGATACCGTCAATAACAAGTTCATCATCAGACCCCTCTTTCCCAAAGAAATTGAGGGTCAGGAACAGCTGGACTCACTGGCGACCAAATTCAGAAACCTGCCGTTTTACAGGGATATTCTCTATAACGACACTGCGCAGACTTTCCTGTTGGCCATTACCGTCAACAAAGACAAGATGCGGAACAGCCAGCGCGAGAATTTGATCAGGTCTGTCAGGCGGATAGGGAATACGTTTGAGAAAGAGAGCAATTTAAAACTCCATTATTCGGGATTGCCCTATATCAGGGTGGTTACTTCCATGAATATCAAAAAGGAGATTTACTTCTTCAGCATCCTTGCCCTTTTTGTCTGCATTGTTTTTCTCTATATTTTTTTCCACTCTTTCAAGGCGGTAATCATTCCCTTATTCATTGTCATGATCCAGGTGATCTGGTCCCTGGGAATGATGGCGCTTCTGGGGTATAAGATCACCCTTCTTACAGGCATGATACCTCCCCTGCTGATTATTATCGGCATGGAGAACAGCATTTACATGCTGAACAAGTACAACTTCGAGTTTGCGCAGTACAGCAATAAGATCAAGGCTTTGCAGCGGGTGATCATCAGGATCGGTACTGCAACGCTGATGACCAACCTGACCACCGCCGCCGGCTTTGCCACGCTGGTGGTCACCAAAAGTCAGATAATGCGTGAGTTCGGGATCATCGCCTCCCTGAATATCATCAGCCTTTTCATTTTGACGCTCATTTTAATCCCTGTCATTTACACTTTTGTCAGGCCCCCCTCTACCCGGCATCTCAAATACCTCGACAGCCGGTTTATGACTCGTGTAATTGACCGGTTGATCCTGATCACAAAGTACCACCGCAAGGCCGTCTATGTCGGCGCATTGTTGTTGCTGGCGGCAGGGATTGCCGGGATCACCATGATGAAGAATTCAGGCTTTATCGTGGATGATATTATCAAAAGTGACCCTGTTTACCAGGATCTTAAGTTCTTCGAACACAATTTTCACGGGTTGATGCCTTTTGAAGTCATGGTCGACACGAAAAAAACCGGCGGGGTCATGCAGGCATCCACTTTTCAGAAAATGGACCGTCTGGAGCAGAAGCTCGCGGAATACCCCGAATTGTCGCCCCCTCTTTCTATCCTCAACCTGCTGAAGTTTTCAAAACAGTCTTTTTACTATGGCGATCCCGGCTATTATGCCCTTCCCAACAATTACGAACGGGGTTTCATCCTGTCGTATGCCCTCCGGGAGAATGACAATGCCGGACTTCTGCATTCTTTTTTGGACAGTGCCCGGCAGGTCACCCGGATAAGCTACCGGATCAAAGATGTGGGTTCCCGGAAAATGGAAATCCTGTATGACCAGATCAAGGCAGATATAGACTCCATATTTTCGCCCGCTGATTACGGCGTGGTGGCCACCGGGTCGAGCGTGACTTCCTTCAAAGGAACGCAATATCTGTTGCATAACCTCTTTTCCAGCCTGGGCCTGGCGATTCTGCTGATTTCGCTTTTAATGGCCCTACTATTCTCTTCTTCAAAAATGATCTTCATTTCGGTTATTCCCAACCTCCTGCCCCTGTTCCTTACTGCCGGCATCATGGGGTATGCCAATATCCCGATCAAGGCATCCACAATTATGGTTTTCAGCGTTGCCTTTGGGATTTCAGTTGACAGCACCATCCATTTTCTTAGCAAATACAGGCTGGAGTTGAAGCAGAACGGTTGGGACATCCGCCGTTCGGTGGTTTATGCGCTGCGGGAAACGGGTGTGAGCATGATTTATACTTGTGCCGTTCTTTTCTTTGGTTTTGCCATTTTTTCCCTGTCAAAATTCGGAGGCACCCAGGCCATGGGAATGCTGGTGAGTCTTACCCTCCTGCTGGCTGTGACTTCCAATCTCATCCTGCTTCCTTCGTTGCTTAGCGGATTGGAAGAATTCACCAGCAAAGCGAGTTTTGAAATCCCGTTGATCGAAATAGACAATGAGGAGGAAGAGATCAGGCAGCTCGAGGAAGAGAATCACATACGGGGACTCAACCATAACACTTAGGGATATGAAAGACACAGACCAGTTGAAAGCATTGGTGGAAGGAGCGGTACAAAACCATCTTCAGCAGTGGAGACATAAACACCCTGAAAACTTGTACGCGCCTGTATGTTATGCTTTGGAGGCCGGCGGCAAGCGACTCAGGCCACTCCTTGTATTGGTGGGATACCAGATATTCGGAGATCATGTCGAAGAAGCTCTGCCTGCGGCGCTTGCCATTGAGGTATTCCATAATTTCACCCTTCTTCACGACGACATCATGGACAAGTCGGAAATCAGAAGGAACCAGCCTACCGTACATATCCGATTCAGTGACAACAATGCCATCCTTTCGGGCGATGCAATGGCCTTTCTGGCATATAGCCTTCTGATGGAGTTGAAAAGCAACAGACTGGAGGAGGTTATCGCCTTGTTCACCCGCACGGCGGTTGAAATATGTGAAGGGCAGCAAATGGATATGGATTTCGAGGCAAGGCTGGATGTTTCCGTGGAGGAGTATCTGGAGATGATCAGGCTGAAAACCGCCGTTTTGATGGCATGTTCCCTGAAATCGGGCGCATTGCTCGGGGGAAGCACTGATGAGGAAGCTGATCTCCTTTATGAGGCCGGGATCAACCTGGGGCTGGCTTTTCAGCTCCAGGACGACTATCTCGATACTTCCGGCGACGAGACGACTTTCGGGAAAAAAATCGGGGGAGATATTCTCGCCGACAAGAAAACCTTTCTACTGACCGAAGCACTGAGATCTGCCCGGGGAACCCGCCGGGAGGAACTTATTTCCTGGCTCGGCAGGGATAAACTGCCGGGGGATCGTAAAATCAAAGCGATACAATCTATTTTTGCCGATTTGCAGATTAAGGAAAAAACCCTGCTAAAAATTGGGGAATACAGTTCCAAAGCGATAGCAACACTTTCGTTGCTTAAAAAGGAGTCTTTCAGGAAGGAACCCCTCCTGGCGCTTTTCAGCAGTCTGATCAAAAGGGAGCATTAGGAAAATCTCCTTTTCGTAAATTGTTTTGCGTAATGAGAAATCATTAAATTTGTTTGCACCTAATTTTGTTAAAAACAGGCAAAATATTCATTTTATGAAGGTAAACTTAGGGAAAGTCGTTCAGGTGATTGGACCGGTGGTTGATGTAAGTTTTGAGGAGGAAGGGAGCACGCTTCCCAACATCTATGATTCCCTGGAAATTATCAGGGATGAAGGGAACCTGGTCATTGAATGTCAGCAGCACATTGGTGAGGATACCGTAAGGTGCATTGCCATGGATGCCACTGATGGAATTCGCAGGGGGATGGAGGTAATTTCCACCGGAAGTCCTATCAGGATGCCGAAAGGGGAAGCTGCGCTGGGCCGATTGCTCAATGTGACGGGGAATCCGGTAGATGGTCTTGATCCGCTGCCCAAAGACGGACTGGAAATTCACAATGATCCGCCAAAATATGAAAACCTGACCACCGAAACGCAGGTTTTATTCACAGGCATCAAGGTGATCGACCTGATAGAACCTTATGCCAAAGGAGGGAAAATTGGATTGTTCGGCGGTGCCGGGGTGGGCAAGACCGTTTTGATCCAGGAGCTTATTAATAATATTGCTTTGGCATATAGCGGATTATCAGTTTTTGCCGGTGTTGGCGAGCGGACCCGGGAAGGGAATGACCTGCTCAGGGAAATGATCGAAGCCGGAATCGTTAATTACGGTGAGGAATTCAAAAAGTCCCTGAAAGCGGGAAGTTGGGACCTGTCGAAAGTCGACTATGAGGAGGTGAAAAAATCGAGGCTTGCCCTTGTGTTCGGGCAAATGAACGAGCCCCCCGGAGCAAGGGCCCGGGTGGCGCTGTCGGGACTTACGATTGCCGAAAGTCTTCGTGACGGTGACGGTTCGGGGGGAAAGGACATCCTTTTTTTTATCGACAATGTGTTCCGTTTCACCCAGGCCGGATCGGAAGTCTCTGCCCTTCTGGGGCGCATGCCTTCGGCCGTGGGATACCAACCCACCCTGGCCACTGAAATGGGAATTATGCAAGAGAGGATCACCTCCACCAAAAGCGGATCCATCACATCGGTTCAGGCGGTGTATGTGCCCGCCGATGACCTTACCGACCCGGCACCTGCCACTACCTTTGCCCACCTGGACGCTACCACCGTGCTGAGCCGGAAAATCACAGAACTCGGGATTTATCCGGCCATCGATCCACTGGACTCCACCTCCCGGATCCTGACCCCCGACGTGGTAGGTGAAGAACATTACCAGTGCGCCCAGCGCGTCATCCAAATTCTTCAGCGGTATAAGGAATTACAGGATATCATCGCCATCCTGGGAATGGAGGAACTGTCGGAGGAAGATAAAATTGTCGTTCATAGGGCCAGGAGGGTCCAGCGCTTTCTTTCCCAACCTTTTTTCGTGGCTGAACAATTTACCGGGACCCCCGGGGAGTTGGTGGCTATCGGCGATATCATCAAGGGATTCAATATGATCCTTGACGGAGAAGTGGACCAATATCCGGAGGCTGCTTTCAGCATGGTGGGAACCATTGAACAGGCAATCGCCAAGGGAGAAAAAATACTGGCTGAAACTTAAAGAAATCATTTTCAGAATATCCCGGGAGGCCTTTTATGTTACTCGAAATCATTTCACCCGATAAAATCATCTATTCCGGCGAAGTTACCCTGGTACAGCTTCCCGGCACCAAAAGTTCTTTTGAAATTCTGAAGAATCACGCCCATATCATTTCCACCTTAAAAAAAGGAACTATCAGGCTGATTGAAACCGGCGGAACGGAAAAAACCTTTCCGGTCGACGGAGGGCTGGTGGAGAATGAAAATAACAAAATTGTCGTTCTGACCGGTGGGTTTTGAAGTATTCATTTTAAATAAACGCTGTTGACCTGGCGGGATGTGCCCTTTTACCGATGAAAAAAACGAAATTTCTGTTTATCAGGTTTAGTTCCATCGGCGATATCGTACTGACTTCGCCCCTGGTGAGATGCCTGAAGCAACAGGTGGAAGAGGCGGAAATCCATTTTGTCACCAAACACAAGTACCGAGAATTGCTGATCGGAAATCCCAACATTTCGAAAATTCACTACCTGAATGATCATTTCGGGCTGTTGCTAAAGGAGCTTAAGGAAGAGAACTTCGATTATGTCATTGATCTGCATCACAACTTGCGCAGCTTCCGCATAAAAAGATCCCTGGGGATACCTGCCTGTTCTTTCCATAAACTGAATCTGTGGAAATGGCTTTTGGTAAATCTGAAATGGGACCTCCTTCCCGACCAACATATTGTCGACCGTTATTTCAATACCCTTTCCCGGTTTCATGTTATTCCGGATGGCTGGGGGCTTGACTATTTCATCCCTGCGGGGGAGGAGTACGATATTTCACGCCTTCCCGAAAGGTACAGGCAGGGATATGTCGCCGTGATCATCAGCGGGACCTATGCCACCAAGCAACTGCCTGCCTCCAGGGTGGCGGAGATTTGTGAAAGTATTTCTTATCCTATGATCCTGGTGGGGGGCAATTGTGAAACTCCCATGAGCCGGGAGATTGACCGGCTCGTGGGGGACCATGTGCTGAATCTTGCCGGAAAAACCACCATCAGCGAGTCGGCGAGCTTGGTCCGGGATGCCCGGCTAGTGCTGACCAACGACACGGGAATGATGCATATCGCCGCTGCCTTCCGGAAAAAAATCCTCTCCTTCTGGGGCAATACCGTTCCCAAATTCGGCATGTACCCCTATAAGCCGCATCCTGCCTCGAGAATCATGGAAGTGAAAGGACTCCCCTGCCGTCCCTGCTCCAAATTGGGGTATGCCAGTTGCCCGAAAAAACATCTACGCTGCATGAACGATCAGGATATTGCCGGGGCAGTAACCTGGATCAGGGAGAATTACCAGGAGTAATCCTTTACTCAGGTTTGCCGGATCATCTGACCATCCGCGGTCTGTTAGGGTGCGAAAACCACAAAACTGAAATTGTCGGCCTGTCCTGTGGCGCCGGTATGGCTCATGAAATTCAGCTTAAAGGTTTTCCCTTCATATCTGGCCATCACCAACCCGGTGAGAATGAACAAAAACAGAGTGAATAGTCTGCCATTTTCAATCTTTTATCCTGCCGAAGGTCTGCGCCATTCTTTCTAATGCTTCCTTTAGGAGGGAGCGGGGACATCCGATGTTGATCCGTTGCCAGCCGTCGCCGCCCAAGCCATAGCAGGCGCCGTTGTTCAATGCAATTCCGGCTTCCCTAACCAGGAATTCTGACAGTTGAAGGTCATCCATGTCATACTCCCGGAAATCGAGCCACACCAGAAAGGTGGCTTCGGGGGTCATCACTTTTACCCTGGGAAGGTGTGTAGCCAAAAATTGTTCCAGGAAGCGGTAATTTTCCTCCACATAAGCCATCATCTGGCTGAGCCATTCATGACCGTGGTTGTAAGCGGCTTCCAGGGCGACGGCACCGGGAATATTACCGTTGCCGATGTGAAGGGTCTGTATCAGGGTGTTGAATTTTTTCCGGATCTCAGGGTCGGGAATAATGGTGTATGAGGTGGATAATCCGGCCATGTTGAAAGTTTTGCTGGGGGCCATGCAGACGATGGCATGGCGTGCGGCTTCTTCCGAAACCATCCACCAGGGTGTGTGGCGATACCCGCTGTATATCAGGTCGCTGTGGATTTCGTCCGACACGACCATGATACGGTGCCGGTTACAGATTTCAGCCAAGGCTTCCAGTTCCTCCCTTTTCCAGACCATTCCCCCGGGATTGTGGGGACTGCAGAGGATCAGCATCGTGGTGTGCTCATCTATTATGGTTTCCAGGTCATCCAAATCGAAGTGAAACCTTCCTTTATGCAGTCTCAGCGGATTCAGCGAAACTTCCCTTCCGGAACCCCTGATACTTTCGTAGAATGGGAAATAGACGGGGGGTTGCACAATGACCTTGTCTCCTGATTGTGTAAAAGCCATGACCGCCACCGTAACGGCAGAGACCACTCCGGGGGTGAAGGAGATCCACCCTTCAGGGATGACGGTCCCGTAAGAATGGTCTATCCAGGAGATGATGCTGCGGAAAAAACCTTCCCCGCGGAAGGAATATCCCAGATTTTCATGGTCCATCCTGCGACGGATGGCTTCCATGATGAAATCCGGAGTACGGAAATCGGTATCAGCCACCCAGAGGGGGAGCAGGTCATCACTACCGAAAATCTTTTTCAGTGCATCATACTTGTAGCAGTTGGTACCGCGCCGGTTGACGATTTCGTCGAAATTGTATTTTTTCATTCTTTCTATACTATATTTTTATCCCGGGAACCCGGGGTGCCCGGTAAGGCTGGTTTTTCAATTTTACGGAGGAACAAACCGTGTTCTCCCTTTTCTGCTTTCAGAATAAAACCGAAGCGGTCCAAAGCCAGGCACAACTCGAAGTCGGCTTCCGGAGCCCATTCCTGGGAACTCTCCTCAAAAAAGCGGGCACCCGAACCCTTCCTGATCTTCTCCCGCATGGCCTCGAAATCGTTGGATTGACCGGTCAGCTCACTCCGGATATATTCCGCGCAGAGGGTGTCTTCATCGGTGGGATGCTGGCAGGCATACCCCATGCATACCAGGGAAACAGAGGAAGGATTTTGATCCCGGATATAACGCACTATGGCTCCAGCATTTACAAAACTCCCCGTAATGATCTCTCCGGCGTGGACCGCGTTCACAATGCCCTGCGTACCCGAACTGGTGGTGTGGATTACAGGCTTGCCTCGGTATCCCGACTTTAAAAGCTGGGAAGGGGAATTCCCCAGGTCGAAACCTTCGGGCCGCCGCTCATTCCGCTCCCCCATCAAAAGGGCATCCTCCAGTCTCTTCTTCAGCAGGAAGGCTTCTTCCAGCGTGCCCACAGGATATATGGGACCCAGACCCTGTCCGGCCGCATAGCAGGCGGTTGAAAAAGCCCTGAAAACATCAATGATCACCGTCAGTCCCCGGGCCTGGCGTGCTCCTTCCAAAAGTTGCAGAATTTTAATACCCATTGGTTTATTTAAATTCCTTGGGAAAACCGCCTTAAAATTGACAAAATCTTATGAGAAGACAAAGATATCAGAAAACTCGCTGTGACGGGAATTTTTTTTCTGCGGCCTGTATCAGTGTATCCCGGTTCAAATGAATGCCCTGTTACATGAAATGCGGAGCATCCGGGAAAAACAAATACATTTGCAAAATTAAACTTTTGGGCTGAATGTAAGTCGAAAGTCAGCATCTCATTCATAAACCAATTCAGAAGGTGAAAATTTCAATAGAAGATCTCAACAAAGTTTACAAAGGGGGTAATTGGGCGTTAAAAGAGATTAACCTGGAGATTCCCAATGGCATGTTCGGGCTTTTGGGGCCGAACGGGGCAGGGAAATCCACGTTGATGCGGATCCTGGTCACCCTCATGAAACCCTCCAACGGCAAGGTCACCATCAATGATCATCTCGATCTGATGAAGAACAGAAGGGAGATCAGGGCCATGCTGGGATACCTGCCGCAGGATTTCCGGTTTTTTGCAAAGCTGAAGACTTGGGAATTCCTCGATTACACAGCCCGTCTGGCAGGGATGAAGAACAAGGCCAAAAGGCACGATGCGGTGGACAGAATGTTGGAAGAGGTGGGATTGTTTGAGGCACGCGACCGGAATGCCAACCGTTTGTCGGGGGGAATGAAAAGGCGTCTGGGAATTGCCCAGGCATTGATTAACGATCCCAAGATCATCATCGTGGATGAGCCGACCACCGGTCTGGACCCGGAAGAAAGAATCAGGTTCCGGAACCTGCTTTCCCAAATCAGCACCCGCGATGTGATCATCATTCTTTCCACGCACATTGTGGGGGATATTTCCAGTACCTGTGAAAACATGGCCCTGCTCAACAAAGGGAAGCTCGCATTTACTGGTTCCCCCGAAGAACTCGTCAGGGAGGCAGAAGGGAAAGTGTGGCTGATTCAGGCCACCGAAAAAGAGTATCTCGAAATCAATGAAAAGTTTCCGGTGATTACAACCATCCCTTCTGACTACGGTTGGGAAATTCAGGTGGTTGCCGACCAGATTAACGGCTATTACGGAAAACAGATAGAACCCAACCTGGAACATGCCTACGTCTATTTTATGGAGAATAAACTGAATCAGTGGATAACCGCCTGATCAAAAAAAAAGATTATGATATCGCTTCACAATATTAATTCCATAGCGAAATACGAGAGAAAGACCTTGTTCCGCAGCTGGTTTTTCCGTATTTTCAGCATCCTGGCGCTGGTAGTGCTTTTTGCCATGAACCTGGGAATGGTTTCCGATGCCGGTCAACCCAATTGGATCATGCGGGCCATCCCTTCTTCGATTCCCTATTTCAATTTGTTGATATTGAATGTGGCCCAGGCCATCATTGCGGTTTTCCTGGCTTCCGACTTTTTGAAAAGGGACAAAAAACTGGATACCACCGAAGTGATTTACATGCGGTCGATGACCAACGGGGAGTATGTGATCGGTAAAACCCTCGGAAATATCCAGGTATTCATGATCCTGAACATTGCCGTCCTGGTTATGGGTTTGGTTTTCAATCTGACAGCCTCAGGCACTCATGTTCCCTGGATTTCATATTTGATTTATCTTCTGCTGATCAGTATCCCGACGCTGCTATTCATCATGGGACTCTCTTTTCTGCTGATGAGTCTGATCCGCAACCAGGCAGTTACTTTTGTAATCATCCTCGGTTACATCGGGCTGACGCTGTTCCTTATTCAGGATGCCTACTATTATGTATTTGATTACATGGCTTTTAATATCCCGATGCTCAGGTCTGAAGTCATCGGATTTGGCAACCTGGAAGTAATTCTGGGCCACCGGGGCATCTATTTCTTCCTAGGATTGGGATTTATTTTCCTGACGATATTCCTGTTGAAAAGATTGCCCCAATCGGAATCCATGACCTGGTTGTCGGTGATTTTCAGCATAATTTTCATCGGTGCAGGGGGTGTTCTGGCTTACCGGCATGTCAACGGTTTCGTTCAGGACGACCATTTACGGAGTGAGGCGGTGAAACTGAACAATCACTATGCAGCGCTTCCCGTGGCCGATGTGGTAAAACATGAACTTAAGCTTCAGCACAAGGGAAACACCATTTCCGTTTCTTCAGGGATGATGGTGGTGAATAATACCCGGCAATCTATTGATACATTGGTTTTTACCCTTAATCCCGGTTTAGAGATTTCCGCTGCGGAAGTGGCGGGCTCCCCGACACCGGTCATCAGAAAGCAGCAACTTGCCATCCTTCCTTTGAACACTCCATTGGTCGGTAACGATACCCTGACCGTTGACATGAATTATGACGGAACCATCGACGAGGCCTATTGTTACCTCGACATCAGCACTGAAAAGCAACGGGAGAAGTACGGCGAATTTGTGATCAACATCGACAAACGGTATGCTTTCATTACCCCGGGATATCTGCTGCTGACACGGGAAGCGGGGTGGTATCCTGAAACAGGCGCATCTTTCAGCACCAGGAATTTCGGTTGGAACCGGGTATATTTTACCGATTTCTCATTGGAGGTTGAAACGGACACTACGCTTCAGGCCATATCTCAGGGTGAGATCCAAAGTCCAGCCCCCGGCCGGTTTATTTTCAGAAATGAACAGCCTCTTTCACAAGTGTCGCTGGCTATCGGGAACTATGTGCAAAAGAAACTGGTATCTGACGGTGTGGAATTCGGGATCTGGCATTTTGAGGGGCATGACTTTTTCACCGAGGCTCTGCCCGAAATTAACGATACCATTCCACAGATTATCGGTGAGCGGTTCAGTGATTTTCTCCGTGTATACAACCTGACCTATCCTTTCAAGCGTTTGTCCATTGTGGAAACGCCGGCACAATTCACGTCATATCAGCGGATATGGACTTTTCAGCAGGAGTTCCTCCAGCCAGAGCAGGTATTTTTACAGGAAAAGGGCTTTATGCTCCGCGACCTGGATGTCAAAAACTCCATTAAAATGCAAAAGCGGTATGGTAATCGGCAGGGAATGGCCATGACCGACAAGGATTACCAGATCAGGGCTATCAACAATATTCTGGGGAATTTCACCCGCGAAGGGGGTCGCCCCAATATCCGCTTCAGGGCTGGGCAGGTGTCCGTTGCCTCGGAATCAGGCAATCCCTATTTTATTTTTCCGCAGCTCTATTATTTCAGAAACCATGTGAGGTCGAACCGTTGGCCTGTGACCAACCTGGTGCTGGAAGCCTATTTTAAAAGCCAGTCTTCCGATATGGGCGGAGGATGGATGCGTGACATGACAGGTCTCAGTGAAGACGAATCGGCCAATATCGCCCTGCAGGATTACTCGTTTGAGGAGTTGCTGGGCAGCAAAGATCATGAAGCGCTGGTGGATAACCTAATCAAACTCAAGGGTGACGTGTTGTTCACCATGGTTCAGGCCAAGGCCGGTGAAACTGAATTCGGGCAATTTCTTCGGAAAAAGCTGGAAGAAAACCAGTTCAGGGTGATCACTTTTGACACCCTGGACCACCAGATCGGGAAGGAGTTTGGTGTGACCATCACTCCCTTTATGGATAACTGGTTCAAGGAGAGAAAACTGCCGGGATACCTGATCTCGCCGGTCACTGCCGTCAACACGAAGGCGGGTGATCAGATCAGGACGATGGTTACCTATAGTGCGAGCAACACCTCGGAAGTCGATGGGGTGATCAAACTGATCTTCCGGATGGGGGGATTCGGAGGAGGCGGTCCAGGACGAATGAGGGGAGGTATGAGCCCCGGCGATAATATTACCAAAATTCTCTCCCTGAAGGCCGGAGAAACCAAAGAAGTCACTTATCTTTTCGACAGCGAGCCCAGGGGATTGACCATCAATACCCTTACATCGGAAAATATTCCCCAATCCCTGATGCAGTTTTTCGGGAAGGTAGAAGAGGATCTCAAGGCGAAACCCGAGGAGGGAGAGCGCGTTCTGGACAATCCGGTAGCCATGCTTCAGCCCAACGAGATCCTGGTTGACAACGAAGATTCTGGATTTTCATACACGGTAAACGACAAAGTCTCGTTGCTCCACAAACTACTTGTCAAACAGGAAACCAGTGAACTTAAATACCAGGGGTTCAACGATTGGCGGCCTGCGCTGAATTGGACCAATACCACTAATTCCAACTTTTATGGTCATTATGTCCGTTCGGCCCATTACATCAAGTCGGGCACCGGTGAACAGGCAGCTACCTGGTCGCTTCCGTTAAAGGAATCAGGTCATTATGATGTTTTAGTTTATGTGTATCCCATGGGAGGCCGCCGCGGTATGGGTATGGGCCGGGGAGGCCCGGGCCGGGGAGGTCAGCAGGAAAGCGGTGAATACCAATACTTCATCACGCATGATGACGGGGTGACGGAGCAAACTCTCCAGCTAAACTCCGCAGAACAGGGATGGAACAGCCTGGGCTCTTTTTACCTGTCACCCGGCAAAGCCAAAGTGGTGCTCACCGATAAGTCGACAAGCCGGACGGTTATCGCCGATGCCGTTAAAGTGGTCAAAAATTAAAGAATAACATATTAATAAAGGTTATGAAACCATTTGTAAAACAATTTCATGTTCGAAAGGCAGCATGGGTGGTCGTCCTGTTTTGCCTTGCACTTCCATCTCCGGCGCAACAATCGCTGACCCTCGAAAAAGCCCAGTCCATCGCTGAAGTGAACAGCCCCAGCATGCAACTGTCACTGCTTAACCTGGAAAGGTACCAGAATAACCTGGAAGCCCAGCGGGCCGCCCTGAAGTCGAAATTCAGCCTGAGCGTGAATCCGGTGGATTACAGCAACACGCGCCGTTTTGACACCTTTAACTCAAAATGGTATACCAACGAAACTTTTAATTCCAACGGAACTTTCAGAATCGAGCAACCCATTCTTGCTACCGACGGGACAATCTCCCTGATCAACAGGTTTGGATGGCAAAGCAGTAAAGTGATCAGGCCCGGTGTGTCGGAAGACGTAGTCGACTTAAATGAACGATTTACCAATAATCTATACGTTAACCTGAGCCAGCCGTTGTTCACCTATAACAGGCTGAAACTTCAGCTCAAGGAACTGGAACTGAGCTATGAGAATGCGAACATCAGTTATGCTATGCAGCGCCTGAACCTGGAAAGGAATGTCACTCAGTACTTTTACAGTGTTTACATGGCCCAGATGAATCTCACCATCGCCAGGGAAGAACTGGCCAACACCCAAAAAAGCTATGAAATCATCAAAAATAAAGTCGATGCCGGCCTTGCCGCCAGTGAGGAACTCTACCAGGCGGAACTAAACCTTTCCCAGGCAAATTCTACCGTTCAAAACCGCCAGGTTTCCTTTGAAAATGCCAAGGATGACCTGAAAATGTATCTCGGGATGGATCTCTTTGAAGATATCCTGGTGATCGCCGATGTGGAAGCCCAACCGGTACCTGTCGATTTGCAAAAAGCCATTGACAACGGTCTTCAATACAGAATGGAATTGCGTCAACGCGAAATAGACCTGGAAACCAGTCAGTTCGATATGATCCGAACCAAAGCGCAGAATGAGTTCAATGGAACCATGAACCTGGCCTTCGGGATTATCGGGGATAATGAAAAACTTCTTGATATCTTCAACCAAACCACCAGTAATCCCCAGGCACAAATTTCTTTTAACATTCCGATCTTTGATTGGGGGGAAAGGAAGGCAAGGATCAAGGCCCAGGAAGCATCCATGAAAAGCCAGGAAATCAATCTGGATGAACAAAAGAAGCAGATTATCATCGATATCCGTCAGGTATACCGGAATTTGCAAAATCAGGTGAACCAGATCGAAATTGCCCGTCAGAGCGAACGTAACGCACAGCTCACCTATGAAATCAACCTGGAAAGATATGAGAACGGGGACCTTACGGGTATGGACCTGAATTTGTACCAGACCCAGCTCTCTAACCAGAAAATCTCCTATGCCCAGGCCCTTATCAATTATAAAATTGAGTTGCTGAACATGAAGATTCAGTCGCTCTATGATTTTGAAAAAGATCAGCCCATCATCCCCATTGAATTGTATAAAAATGACAAATAAGTAAACAAACGAACATGAAGAAGATAGCAAACATTCTGGCATTTGCCGCCTTGCTGGCTTTGGGTGCCTGTAGTAATCGCCAGCAATCCGAAACGGTTGATCTGGCTATTCCGGTTTCCGTGGAAGATATCCGCAAAAAACCGATCGAGAAATACATCAATACGACGGGAACGGCCAAAGCCATCCAGGAGGTAACCCTTAATACGGAGATGGCCGGGGAATATCACCTGCTGAACAATCCCGCTACAGGAAGGCCGTTTAAATTGGGTGACCGGGTACGGGCAGGGCAGACTTTGGTCCGTCTGGAGGACCAGGAGTATGTCAACGGTATCGCCCTGGATGCAAAAAAACTGAATCTGGAAATAGCCAGCCAGGAATATGAAAAGCAGAAATCGCTATACGAAAAGGGAGGGGTTACCCTACGGGAACTTCGGAATTCGGAAGTTTCAGCAACCAACGCGAAATATGATTTCGAAAATGCCCAGGTACGGCTTTCCAAAATGAGTATCGCTGCTCCCTTCTCCGGAATTATCGTGGATCTTCCCTATTTTACGAAGGGAACACGCATCAACTCCGGGCAGGCAGTGGTCACCCTGATGAATTATGAAAAAATGTACCTTGACATCAACCTGCCCGAGAAGACCATTTCGGAAGTCCGAACCGGCGAGGAGGTGATTGTGACCAATTACACCCTTACCGAGGATACCCTCAAAGGGTTGGTATCAGAGCTTTCCCCGGCGGTAAGCACTGAAACCCGCACCTTCAAGGGCAAATTGTTGATCGAGAATCCCGAATTGAAACTCCGTCCAGGCATGTTTGTAAAGGCTGATATCGTTGTTGCCCGCCGTGACAGTGCCATTGTCATTCCCAAGAGCATCATCCTCTCCGGTAACAGGGGCAAAGTGGTCTATGTGGTGGATCAGAGCACAGCCCGGGAACGACGGATCAATACCGGAATTGAAAACCAGGACTTTGTAGAAGTGGTTAACGGTCTGAAAGAAAATGAGCGCCTGGTGGTCAAAGGGTTTGAAACATTACGCAACGACTCAAAAGTGAAAGTGATCAAATGAGAAAATTATCCCTGTTTTCAGTCAATTATCCGGTTACGATCCTGATGGTCGTTCTGGCGGTCGTGCTGCTGGGGTATATCTCTTTCGACAGGCTGGGGATGGACCTGTTTCCTGACTTGCGGTCGCCGCGGATTTTCGTGGAGATCACGTCGGGAGAACGGCCCCCCGAGGAAATGGAAATACAGTTTGTCGAAAATATAGAAGCTCTGGCCATCAGGCAATCAGATGTGGTGCAGGTCACTTCCGTAACACGGGTGGGAACATCGCAAATCACCGTGGAATATGCCTGGAATAAAGATATGGATGAAGCATTCCTGGATTTGCAGAAAGCCCTGAACTCCTATACGCAGAACCAACAGATTGACGAGCTGAAAATCACCCAGCACGATCCAAATACCGCTCCGGTGATGCTTGTGGCCCTTTCCCACAACGAAATCACCGACCTGAACGAAGTCAGGAAGGTGGCGGAGAACTACATCCGGAATGAGTTGGTGCGCCTGGAAGGTGTCGCCGAGGTTGAACTATCGGGAGAAGAAGAGAGCGAGATTGTCATCGAAACCGACTTGTACCGGTTGGAAGCACAGAATCTGACTCTCGATGATCTGAGTTCCCGGATCGAAAATTTTAACCGGAATGTTTCGGGCGGTCAGATTTCGGAGATGGGTCTTCAATACATCGTCAAAGGGATAGGCCTGTTACAGGGACCTGAAGATTTCGGGAACCTGATTGTCGGTTACAAGGCCACAACCGCGGAATCGACGGCAACAGGCGCTTCCGGGAGCGGTCCCATGGCAAGCATGGCACCCGTCTACCTGAAAGATGTGGCTACCGTGTCGATGTCGAACAAGGAACCTGTCAATATCGTCCATTTGAACGGAAAACGATGCATTGGCCTTTCCATTTACAAGGAGACCCGGTTCAATACCGTCAAGGCCGTGGAACAGATTGCCGAGGCCATGGAGAAGATCGCGAAGGCGCTTCCGGGCTATCAGCTGACGCTGGTGAGCAACCAGGGGACTTTCATCAAGGACGCCATTTCTGAAGTTAAGAATTCAGCCCTCCTGGGGATTGCCCTGGCAGTGGTCATTCTTTTCTTTTTCCTGCGCCGAATCGGGACCACCCTGATTGTGAGCCTCGCTATCCCTTTCTCCATCATTGCCACTTTCAACCTGATGTATTTCAACAATCTAACCCTCAATATCATGACTTTGGGAGGGTTGGCCCTGGGGGCCGGGATGCTGGTTGACAATGCCATTGTGGTGATTGAAAATATCTTCCGACATCATGAGGGAGGTGCCAGCGTGAAAGATGCCGCCGTCAACGGTACCGGTCAGGTGGGGGGCGCCATCGTAGCTTCCACCCTGACCACCATCGTGGTATTCCTGCCTATCGTATACCTGCATGGTGCGTCGGGAGAATTACTCAAAGACCAGGCCTGGACCGTCGCCTTCTCATTGTTGTCCTCCCTGTTTGCCGCAATCTTCCTGATCCCAATGCTCTACCACTACTTCTACAAGAACAAGACGGCACCGGTAAACCGCCGCTCCCTGCAAATGAACTGGTACGGCACTCTTCTTGATAAGGTATTAAATGCCAAAGGGTTGGTTATTGTGGCGGCACTCCTCCTGACTGCCGCTTCTTTCCTCCTGGTTCCGCTGATCGGCACCGAATTCATGCCTCAGACCGAAGCACGCGAACTCTCCCTGAACCTCAAACTTCAGGAAGGTACACGCCTGGTAAGAACCGAAGCAACGGTCAGCAATGTGGAAAACATCCTTAATGAATATATAGGCGATGACCTTGACATGATCTATTCCCATGCCGGACCAAGTACCGGGCTTTCCGGAGATGCCTCCTCGGTTTTCGAAGGGGAAAATACCGCCGAAATCAAGGTAATCCTGAAAAATGAATCCGCAATCACTGCCGATCAGGTGATCGCTACCATTGACCGGCTCACCACCGATATTCCTGACCTGGAAGTATCCTTTTCCAAACAGCAATCTGCACTCAGTTCCATATTGGGTACCGATGAAGCACCCGTGGTGGTCGAGATCAAAGGGGAGGAGATGGAGGAGATCGAAAAGATTGCCCTGGAAGTCCGCCAACGAATGGATTCCGTACCGGGACTGTTTAACATCCAGTCATCGTTTGAGAATGGAGCACCCGAAGTGGAACTGGTTATAGACCGCGTAAAGGCCGGGATGTATAACCTGAATGTCAGTACCGTGGTAAGTCAGTTGCAGGATCAGCTGCAGGGGAAAAATGCGGGTCAGCTCGAGTATGGAGGAGAAATGCGCGACATCACCATCAAACTCCCTGAAACCCGGCTCTCAGAGATCGAAAACATGACCATCCGGTCAGGGAGCCAGTTATTCCGACTGAGCGAAATCGCCGAGATCCGGCACGGAGAATCCCCCCGGGAAATCCACCGTCGTAACCAGAACAGGATCGGAAAAATCACAGCCCAAATGGAACCGGGAATAGCCCTGGAACACATCTCAGGCGAAATCAGGGAGGCTACGGCTGACATCGCCCTTCCATCCGATTACCAGGTAACAATTACCGGTGATGAGGAGAAAAGGGCAGAGTCCATGAAAAACCTGGGATTTGCATTAATCCTGTCGGTGATCCTGGTATTTATGGTTTTGGCTTCCATCTTCGAATCGCTGATCCATCCCTTCACTATCCTGCTGACCATTCCCTTCGCCCTGGTGGGGAGTATCCTTACCTTTTTCCTGATGGGCCGTACCCTGAATATCATGGCCATTATCGGGATCATTATGCTGGCGGGGATTGCCGTGAACAGTTCCATTATCTTGATTGACAGGATCAACCAGCTTATCAGGGAGGGACTAGATCGCCGGAATGCCATTATCACCGCGGGTCAACAGCGGCTCAGGCCGATTCTCATGACGACGCTGACCACTATCCTGGCACTTTTCCCCCTGACCTTCGGGTTCGGGGAAAGCGCCCAGCTGCGTTCTCCTATGGCTTTGGCAGTGATCGGAGGACTGATTTCGTCAACTATCCTGACCCTGGTGGTCATTCCCTGTGTCTATGAGGTGTTCGACCGCCTTCATCCTGAAAGGGCAGACAAGGGAAATGAGATGGAACTGTAAGAGTATTAATTAGCTAAAAGGTTGACCAGATGAGGTTTATCATCAATAGAAAGGTTTTTATCAGCATGCTGTTCCTGGGAATGACCCTGCTGGGGTACTTCTCTTACAAGCAGCTGCCGGTGGAACTGATGCCTGACGCCACCCTTCCAATGCTGTATGTGCAAATCTCCTCCCGCCAGGAAGTTGATCCGGAATATATGGAAAACCAGGCGGTGGTCCCTGTTGAAGGTGCCATCGGCACCCTCGAAGGGGTGGAGGATATGGAAACCTCGCTTAGCAACAGACAGGCTTCCATTCAGATCAGTTTTAAGAAAAATGTCAATTTCAAATACCTCCATTTAAAATTACAGGAGAAGATAGACCAGGTAAGGTCGACCCTTCCCGAAGGATTCACCGTGACGGTTGCCCGTGTCGATGCGAATCAACTCAGCAACCAGTTTATGGAGATCCAGATCAGGGGAACCGGAGGTACCGACCGTATCCGTAACATAGTCGACCAGGAGGTGGTCAATGAACTCCAGAATATTGACGGGATTGCCTCCGCCACTGTCTATGGCGGAAAAGAGCGCTCCATAGAAATCACTGTCGACATGGCAGCCTGTGATGCTTATGGCATCACCCGCTCCGAGATAAGCAGCGCCCTCAGCTCCAATTCCCTCAACAGGACCTTTGCCGGGTATCTCCATGAATCCGGCCGGCTGTATTATGTTCATGTCTCCTCGGAATACAAGAGTGTTACCGACATCGAGAACATTGTCATCGCCGAAGGCCCCATCCTGCTCAAAGATGTGGCTGACATCTATTTCGGCGTCAAGGAGGAGACAACCCTGAGCCGTGTTAACGGTCTGGATGCCATCTCTTTGTCGCTGGTGAACGATTCGCAGGCCAACCTGATCGATCTCTCCCACCGGACCAAGGAAATTATCGCCCAACTGAACAGCAAGCTGGCTTCCAAGGAGGTGGAACTTGTCATCCAGACCAATATGGCCGATACTATGGAGAAGAATATCGACCAGATCATTTCCCTGGCGCTGGTCGGGGGACTCCTGGCGGTTTTTGTCCTCTGGATTTTCCTGAAAAATCTCAAAATTGTGGGCATCATCGCCCTGGCCATTCCGGTTTCGGTGTTCTCAGCTTTTAACCTTTTTTATGCCTTCGGCATTTCGATCAACAGCCTCACCTTGGTGGGGATGGCGCTGGCGGTGGGTATGCTGCTCGACAACAGTGTGGTGGTGCTGGAAAATATCTACAGGCTTGCGGGCAAAAAATACACCCCTGACAAGGCTGTGATCCAGGGAACCACCGAAGTGTGGCGAAGCGTGGTGGCAGCTACCCTGACAACGGTGACGGTCTTCCTACCCTTCATTTTTTCTTCGGAATACATGATCAGGATCCTGGGAACCCATATCGGGGTGTCGATCGTATCGACCCTGGTGATCTCGGCCATCGTGGCCCTGCTGCTGATTCCCATGGCCACCCGGGCGCTGCTGAAAAGAGACCACGGCCACAACCTCTTTTATGAAAAGGTGACCACCAACAACCGGATCATCCAGGTATACGTAGTCCTTCTGAAAACTGCCATGCGCAATCCGGCAGCTACGGTGATCGGAGCCCTGGTTGTTTTCTTCGTATCTGTTTTCATCGTGACGGCCATCAGCGTCAATGCCCTTCGGGAAGTTGACCAGGACACGTTCTCCGTTTATGTGACCATGCCAACGGGATCGACCCTCGAATCGACCGATATCGTGGTTAGGGAATTGGAAAGCCGGATTCCGGAAGTTAAGGAAATTCAGGATTATTCTTCCAGGATCCAGGAAGAGGAAGCCGTCATCACCATCAAATTGAAGGAGGATTATTTTAAAATCGCCAAAAGAGAGATTGCCGAGATCAAAACCGATGTGGAAAACCGGCTCACGAATATCCGCAATGCTGAAATCAGTCTGACGCAACCCACTTCCAGCCGGGGTTTAGGGGGAGGAGGCATGGGCGGTGCAGGTGGTATGGCCGGGAATTTCGGCCGCTTCTTGGGAATCGGCACCAACCAGGAAAGGATTGTCATCAAGGGACAGGATTTTAACGTGATGCGTGGCGTGGCGGAAGATCTTCGTTATTTCATCGATGAGTTGGAATCAGTCTCCAGCGTCAACGTGAGTGTCGGATCCAACAGGCCGGAAGTCCACCTTCTCTTCAATCAGCAACTGATGACAGAATACGGGGTTACCCTGAACAACATTTCCGGGGAACTGAGCTCCTTCGGCAGGGAGTTTAGCTCGGGAGTCACCTTCAAGCAGGGGACCGAAGAGTATGATATCATTCTGAAGGAGAAAGGAGCTGATGAAGAAGATAGAGACAAAACCATTGACGACCTGCGGTCCCTGAAAATCAACAGCAGCAGTGGCGTTTACGACCTCCAGGATGTGGCTGAGATCATCTATTCCAGCGGCATGGCCAACATCACCCGGATAAATCAGGAAAAGCAGATCGAGGTGAATTATCGCTTCGCTTCGGAGGCGGAACAGTCAAAAGACCTGCTGACCGCCTACAGGATGGAAATCGATGATGTCGTGGAGGCATACAACCTGCCTGCAGGGGTGGCCGTCCAGGTGATCCATGAAGAAGACCAGTTCAATGAATTTTATTTTCTCATCGCCGCAGCCTTCATCCTGATCCTGATGATTCTGGCAGCCGTATTTGAATCGCTTTCCACCCCCTTTGTCCTGATGTTTTCGGTGCCCCTGGCCGCGATAGGCTCCTTTCTGGCCCTTATCATCACCGGAAACAGCCTTTTCAATGCGAATACGCTTACCGGTTTTATCATTCTTCTGGGCGTGGTAGTCAACAATGGAATCATCCTGATCGACTTTACCAATATTTTAAGAAAACGGGGCCACCGGAAATCCAGGGCTCTCCTGGAGGCAGGTCTTTCCAGGGTGCGTCCCATCCTCATCACCGCCATTACTACCATCGTGGCCATGTTCCCGCTTGCCCTGGGCCAGTCGGAATACGTGGGAGCCATCGGCGCCCCCTTTGCCATTACAGTCATCGGGGGACTGTCCGTAAGTACCCTGCTCACACTTGTCTTTGTGCCTACCTTGTATGCCGGACTTGAAAATGCCCTGGAATGGATGCGAAGTCTCTCCTGGAAAATCAAGATCATTCACCTTCTCATTTTCCTGGCAGCCCTTTGGTATATCTTTTCCCGGGTCGATTCCTTCATTTGGCAACTCCTGACCTTCATGCTGGTCATCATTCTGATTCCCGGACTGACCTGGTTTGTCCAGAACAGCCTGCGGACAGCCCGGACCAAACTGATCGGCGAAAAGGACCCGATAAAAATCGAAGTTCATAAGCTGGTGAAGATCTATGAACGGGACACCAGGTTTGTGCGGGAGTGGAAATCAGGCCTGAAAATCAGGGAGCGCATGGGTCTGAAAAGGGAGTATACCCAACCCCGCGATTTCTATGACCTGATTTGGCAGATCCCGCTACTCGGTTTCCTGGTGTGGTTCACCTTCTTCCATCTGAAGCACAACTTCTGGATGCTCATCCTGTCGGTAATCATCTATTTCTTCCTCTTTTTGCTCTGGCAACCCCTGCGTACCGTATTGTGCAACAAGCACGTTAAAAGCGGTAAGGCAGGTCTACTTAAGGTTCAGAAATGGGGATACAACCTGTTGATGTGGGGTGTGCCGGTTTTATTCCTGGTCATCTTCTATCTTAAATGGGATAATCCGGGAATGGTAGTTTTTACCGGGATTCTTGTTTTTACCTTGTTGATCATCTACAGCTCCTCGGAGTATGTTCACAACAAGAATGTCAACGTTGACAGGATAACCGGCAGGTTCAGCAAACTCCGGCGGGGCTATTTCCGGATTGTCAAAGAAATACCTGTCATCGGAAAACGGAAAAAACCCTTCAAAGCCCTTAATGGCGTTTCCTTGGAAATCACCACAGGGATGTTTGGTTTGCTGGGTCCCAACGGTGCCGGGAAATCAACCATGATGCGGATTATCACCGGGATTTTTGAGCAGAGCTACGGCAAAATTTATATCAATGGCCTCGATACCCAAATATATCGGGAGGAACTTCAGGGACTTATCGGTTACCTTCCCCAGGAATTCGGCACCTATGAAAATATGACCGCCTGGGAATTCTTGGATTACCAGGCCATCCTGAAAGGGATCAACGATGTGAAAACCCGGAGTGAGCGGCTTGAATATGTGCTGAAGGCGGTCCATATGTACGACCGGAAAGATGAAAACATCGGTTCCTATTCCGGAGGGATGAAACAAAGGATCGGAATTGCCCATATCCTGCTCAACCTGCCCAGGATCCTCGTGGTGGATGAGCCGACCGCCGGACTGGACCCGCGGGAGAGGATCCGGTTCAGGAACCTGTTGGTGGAACTGAGCCGTGAACGAATCGTCATCTTCTCCACCCACATCATTGAAGACATTTCCAGCTCCTGTAACCAGGTCGCCGTCATCAACAAGGGAAGCCTGAAATATGCAGGAACCCCCAATGACATGGTCAGCCTGGGAGAAGGATTCGTATGGCAGTTTACACTTTCCGCCGCGGAATTCGACAAATTCCCGAACAAGCAGATGATCACCAATCACCTGCGCGATGGTGAGAACATCAAAGTTCGCGCGATAGCAAAGGAAAAACCGGTGCCCGGTGCCGTCAATGTACGCGCCCACCTCGAAGATGCCTATCTATGCCTGTTACGCGATATTGCCTGATGTACGGAAATAAATGAATGACATGAAGCTGTTTCAGAAAAATTCACTGATCAACCTGTGGCGGACCATCCGCTACAACCTGAAAATTATTTTTGCGGGAAAATTTATCTGGTTCCTGCTGGCATCCTTTGCTTTCTACCTCTTTTTTGCGATTATGCAGGTATTTAACAACCAGGCAATAGGTGAAGGGGACATTTACAACCTGATCATGTTCCCCGGCGTGCTGCTGGTTTTTTATCCCTCGGTCTTCGGAATCCAGAATGACGAAGATTCCCGGATCCTGGAAATCCTCTTCGGCATTCCCAACTACCGTTACAAAGTATGGCTGGTCCGGCTCATCATGGTATTCGTCCAGGTATTCATCCTCCTGATTGCGTATGGTTATATCTCGTCCATCCTGTTATACCCTGTCAATCCTTTTGAAATGGCTTTTCAACTGATGTTTCCTATCGGTTTTCTGGGCGCGGCGGCATTTATGTTTTCCACCGTGATAAAAAACGGCAACGGAACGGCGGTGGTGATGATCCTTATCGGGGTGGCCCTGCTGATCTTGTCTGAAAACCTGCAACGGTCACAATGGAACATATTCCTGAATCCCCTGGAACTTCCCGAAAACTTCAATCCCATCATCTGGAGCAGCATCGTTACCCGCAACAGGATCTTCCTGGGGGTGGGCATGGTCATTTTTCTGCTGTACGGGCTCTTTAACCTTCAGAAACGGGAACGGTTCGTTTAGCTGAGGTTGAGGCTAAGACTGAGGTTAAGGATAACCCGGATACCGTTTAATAGGGAAATCCTCCTTTTCTGCCTCTTCTTGTTCTGCGATAAACAACCGAAAGATGCCGGCAGCAAAATGCAAGTTGCATATGTGAAACTAAAAAATAAACAAGCCATGAATCCGAAAAGAGAAACCCGAATGTTGTCCGGAATTTGACCCTATTCCCTGGGATGACCAGGTCGTTAAATGGCAGGAGAAAAAGTTCATCAAAGAAAAGGTTCGCACGTTCTTTTTCATGCCACTGAACTTTGAGGCTGTGATGGGGTGAGTTTTTGCACGGGCCACTGCCGCTGGAGTTAACTTGTCGGAAGGAATGCTATGGCCGTGAAGGGGTCCGTTATGCCATCCGGATGATGATGGAACCCAAACTGCTGGTAAAGAACAGGTAAGTGCTGAATTAAATGGAGAAATTAATAATTCAACGGATTGATGCAGGAAATTGCGGGTAGACCTACTATTCACCCTTTTTTGTTCATCGTGGGCAAGGCAGCGGGCTTTTTTGCCTGGCTTATGCCGGCCCTTTCGCTGGCGGGAAAAGGGAGCCTGCACCAAACGGCTGGCAGGGCGTTTGATTATCTGGCGCTGATAGCGCTTATCCTTGGGGCGGTTCTGATCCTGATCAGTTCCTTCACCCTGGGGAAATCCATCCGGATCGGACTGCCCACCGGAGAAACGGTTCTCAGGACGAAGGGCATCTACCGCTACAGCCGGAATCCGATGTATGTAGGAGTTCACCTGGTTACCCTGGCGGCAATGCTCTATACCCTGAAATGGTGGATTATTTTGCCCGGACTCTTCAGTATTTATATCTATCATCTGATCGTTCTGGGGGAGGAACTTTTCCTGGAGAGACGGTTTGGTGAAGCTTTCCGGCAATATATCCAGAAGACGGGTAGGTACTTCTGGAAAATTTAGCACCCTGAAGGCGGCAGTTGTGGGAAGATCCGTCAGAGCCAGGAAACACTTCCAGGGTGACGAGTGCCCGTCGGTCAATAATTTCCAAAGTCCGGATTGTTTGTGGTCACGACAGCCGTACACTCCACTTCCACCAGCCAGCCGGGGCGGCAGACAGGGGCAATGGCCACCACCACCGGAATCTCCGGGTAATGTAAATTCAGGAAGGTCCTGATAAATCCCGTGTCAGCAAGGTCACGGAGATAGACAATCATGGAAGCAACATCCTCCATTGAGGCGCCAGCCTCTTCAAGAAGAGCACCGATGTTCTCAAAGGTCCGTTGCGTTTGTTTTTCAATATCATTGAGATGAAGGATCCTGCCTTTGTGATCGATACTGGCAGTTCCGGAGATGAAAACATGACGACGGTCGCCGTAATCCACGGCGGTGCCGCGTTCAAATGCCACCCCGTAATCGTGCGTGGGACTTAAGTGGGTATAAGCCTTTAAAAAGATCAGCTGGTCCCGGGAGATTCCTCCGATGGCATAGGCATCCATGTTTACAAGGGAATGCGCCACTTCCGACTGACCTTCAATGCCTGTGCTGGCAATGAAATGCGTGTCATGCGACAACCCTTCCCGTTCAAAAACCATATTCCTGGCTTTCACCATGCCGGAATAATTGTTGTCGATATCTCTGACAAATAACCAGGTGCGAATACAGTTGGCTTCAAGGGTCAAGGCCTCCCTGCCCAGCATTCCCGTGTAGTCCTCCAAGATAGCCTCCATCTGAAGGAAGGAGTTGTCAGTAGCCGTCGAGATCAGTCCCGAAGTGTAGATGTGGCGATACCCGTTATGAGAAAGATGGAAAGAACGGCCGTTAAGCTGCACTTCCACCGGGTCTTGGTGAAAATCAATGAGGTAGATCCATGCCAGGAGTTTGTTTCTCTCCGCAGGAGGCTGCTGAATCACTGAAACGGAAGTTCCGCCGTTAAAATTTAAAACCGGTTCCAGAAAAGAGGCCTGGTTCGCGATGTCACTGGCAAAAAAGCGCTGGAACACAATAACGGCATGCCCGAGATGTAACTCCTCTGCGAACCTCAGGGCGGCTTGTTCAATGCAGTTGAACTGAACAGCGGCGGAGGTCCCGGGAGGCGGCGTGATGACAAGATTGTATTCGTCAGCCTTGTTCCGTCTGAAAACGGAATAACAGACCTGTGTGCCTTCCGATGTATTTATTTTTCCGAACTCCATCAGTAGAGAGGTGTTTTATTTTCAAGTGCCGAAGCTACTCATTTTTTGAAATTATCTGGCAGGGATCCCCAAAAATGGTTATATCCCGGAGAACATCTGAACCCCGTCATAAATAAAAAAAGCGGAAAACAGAAGCAGGACGATCCCCAGCAGCCTCATGATCCACCGGTAGGCCTTGCCGGAAAGGAATGAGCGGGTTTTGCCGGTCATCCAGGCCACCATAATTTTGGAACCTGTCAGGAGGATATAAAATGCCGCAAAAAAGAGGATTACCGTAATCACCCCGTCCTGGCGGGCTTTGATTGCCGTAGGTGCACCTACCGTGATCCAGAAAAGGTAGGGGTGGGGATTGAGCAGGTTGGCCACAATCCCTTTTTTGAGTGACCTGGGCTGCACATTTTCCGTGGAATTTGCCAGGCCCTTTGTTTGAAGACATTCCCATCCGAGGAAAAATAGGAAAATTGCTCCGGCAAAGGCGATGATTCCGACGGCGGCCGGTGATTTGCCCAGTCGGGCCAGGATCAGCAGGGAGGCCAGGATGATCGGCAGGTCGGTGATCAGGGGTGAAAGCGCTACTTTTATCCCTCCTCCGGGGCCATGTTTTAGAGATTCACTGATCACCAGGGTCAGCAAAGGCCCGGGCGATATCCCTGCCGAAAGTCCCAGGGTAGCGCCCAGCATGATGTATGTAAACAAATCTCCGTTGGTCATCTTTGACTCCTGACGGGATCAGCAGACCAATGACCTCAACTGACGCAGTCCCTTCCCGTCATTCAGGCTCCTTTTCCCGGCGATAAAACTAGTCAAAGTATCGGAAATCCTTCTGATGATGCATTTTTTTCATCAGAGGCAGTTCAATCCTTTGCATCATCACCGGCAAGGAAGAGCCCGGACACTCAATTCTGATTGTTCCCTTTTGCCGGCGAAGGAGCAAGCAGACCTGCCAGTGCTCCGATGCTTGCTGAGGCGATGGCCAGAAAAATGTCGGGAATGTTGATCTCATTTCCGGAGGCGGGGTTTTTCGCAAACCACGCCAGATAAATCCACAGGGTGAAAAAAAGACACAACAGTGCGGCAAGGCCCAGTGCCCACACAACAGACCGGTATATCCACTTGTCCGTTTCCAGCGGGGTCGCCCTCTGCAAATCCCTGATCTTTTCCTGAATCTCCTTCTTCACCTGATCATCCGTAATTCCTTCGGATGTTTTGATCAAATCATCAAAGTCTCTGGGTTTCATCTGTTTAAAATATTTAGTTGCTATGGTGAAATCCGCAAAACAGATGCAATGACCATGTGGTTATTTTTGCGGCTATTGTCCGTTTTCAGCGGTCGCAAAGAATAGCTTCGCAATTTCATCATGGTTGGTGCAAAATCTTTCATGGTCATTTCATGTTTTTTAGTGAATGGTTTGTATTAGGTAATCATCGCCGGTTAATTGCGGAGAAGATGTTCCCGGCAACTCCGGCATGATCAAATATAGGAAAAATGAGGCTCATTTGCAACATTCTGGATGATTAGACCGGGGGGATGGAACAGCTGGTTTTAATCTGGGCAGGGCAACGGAATGGTGACGGAAAATCCCGGAGGAAATAATAAAAAATGCCAGACAATTATTGACTGTCAGGCATTTTCGAGGTTCCTGGCGGAATCGAACCGCCGTACGCGGTTTTGCAGACCGCTACCTAACCACTCGGCCAAGGAACCTTGTCTTTGGCTGTTCCGGCAACAAAGATAAAAAACTTTTTTCAAATGTTTCTTTCCAGGGTTATGCTCACCTTTTCGATTTCTCCTCCCATGGGTGGATTCATTTTTGATATTTTGATCCTGATGCGGGTGATCCCCTGAACTTCGGCAAACAGGGAGGTGGCCATCCTTTCAGCAACATGTTCCAGCAAATGGGAGGGAATTTCCATTTCACGCTTTACAATCCGGTAGAGTTGCTGGTAATCCAATGCATCCTTCAGCCGGTCACTTTTGAGGGCATCAAAGGATGAAGTTTCGCATATCAGGGTCACCAGAAAGTGATTCCCTACCTTCTGTTCCACTTCGTAATGGCCGTGATAGGCATAAAACTTCATGTTTTCGAGTTCAATACTCACTTTGTCGCTCATCTTTCTCCTTTTTCGATGCGAAATTAAGAATTTGGAGTCCCTGTTTTACATTTTTGAGCTGGTTCGTCCATGACGAGCAATCATTTTTTAACTTTGACCCGCCGTTTGACGGTAACCGTTGCCGGAATCGCGGCGGCATACAGGATAATCTGGATTTGAAGAAAAACAATGAGTGCAAAGGAAACCATCGGAAAGGGAATATCCGAAAAGAGTAATTTCATCCATCAAATCATTGAGAAGGATCTGAGTGAAGGGAAGAACCAGGGCCGGGTGCTTACCCGTTTTCCTCCCGAGCCCAACGGATACCTTCATATTGGTCATGCCAAGTCGATCTGTCTCAACTTCGGCACAGCCCTGAAGTATGGAGGTGTGACCAATCTCCGTTTCGATGATACCAATCCCCAAAAGGAGGAGGATGAGTATGTCCGTTCGATCATGGAGGATGTCCGCTGGCTGGGTTTTGACTGGGGTGACCGGCTGTATTACGCCTCCGATCATTTCGGGAAGCTGTATGAGTTTGCTCTTAAGTTAATCAGGGAGGGGAAAGCCTATGTCGACGATCAGGATGCCGCGACTATAAGCAACCAGAAAGGAACCCCCACACGTCCGGGTACGGAGAGTCCTTTCCGCAACCGCAGTGTGGAAGAGAACCTTCGTCTTTTTAAAGCTATGAAGGATGGCGGGTTTGATGAAGGTCATTGTGTTTTGCGGGCTAAGATCGATATGTCGTCTCCCAACATGCACATGCGTGATCCGATTCTTTACCGGATCATGAAAACCCCCCATCACCGCACCGGCGATCAGTGGGTCATTTACCCGATGTATGATTTTGCCCACGGGCAATGCGATTTCTGGGAAGGGATTACCCATTCGTTATGCACCTTGGAGTTTGAGGTGCACCGTCCGCTTTACGACTGGTTTATTGACCAGTTAAAAGAGGGTGATTATCGCCCGCAACAAATCGAATTTGCCCGCCTTAACCTGACCTATACGGTCATGAGCAAGCGGAAATTGCTGGAACTGGTCCGCGATAAGTATGTCAACGGTTGGGATGATCCCCGGATGCCGACGATTTCGGGAATGCGTCGCCGGGGATATACGCCGGCCTCTATCCGCAATTTTGCGGAAAGGGTGGGGGTGACCAAAGTGGAGGGAATCAGTGATGTGACCCTCCTGGAACATAGTGTCCGCGAAGACCTGAACAAAACAGCACGTCGGGTGATGGGGGTTCTGAACCCCCTGAAAGTGATTATTACCAATTATCCTGACAACAAGACTGAAAAACTGGAAGCCATCAACAATCCGGAAGACCCTGACGCTGGCACCAGAGAAGTCCCCTTTGGCAGGGAACTTTATATTGAGCGGGATGATTTCATGGAAAATCCATCTGGGAAATTTTTCAGATTGGCTCCCGGCAGGGAGGTAAGGCTCAGATATGCCTATTTCATTACCTGTAACGAAGTGGTCAGGGATGCGTCGGGAAATGTAACAGCCCTTCTGTGTACTTATGACCCTGCTTCCAGGGGGGGCAATTCCCCTGACGGGAGAAAAGTGAAAGCCACAATTCACTGGATTTCGGCACCTCATGCCCTGGAAGCGGAAGTCAGGCTCTACGACCGCCTCTTCACCGTTGAAGACCTTTCCGAAGAAAAGGAACGCGATTTCAAGGAATTCCTGAATCCTGAATCACTGGTCATTCTGCCCCGGAGTTATGTGGAACCTTCCCTGAAAGATGCGGCGCCTCTTTCCCATTGGCAGTTCGAGCGGGTCGGCTATTTTAACGTGGATCCTGATTCCGGGCCCGGGAGACTGGTTTTCAACCGGACCGTAGCGTTAAAAGATTCTTGGTCAAAAGAGAAAAAATAGCCTGCGACCAAACCTTCGGGCAGCAGGATTCCCTGCCACAGTGACCATTCCCTGAAACGGCACTGTTCAGGCAGCTTTACCGGTATTTTGCACCCCTTGACCGAAAGTCGGGTGTATCCGTTCCGGAAGTTCTTTATTTTTGGACGATCCTTATCATTTGTCATCATGAAACAGAACAATACGGAAGATCGTACAAAACTTGTGCTTGCGGTCATTTTGATTGCGGTAGGGCTCATATGGTTGTTGCACCTGATCGGCATCCATTTCCACATGCAGGATTTGTTTTATCCCTTTGTCAAAGTAATCAGATTCGTTTCGCGAATCCTGTTTTCCTGGCCGATGATCCTGGTCATTGCAGGTTTTGTGATGGTCGCCGGTCAACGTGGCGGAGGATGGATTCTGGTAGCCCTCGGAGGTCTCTTTCTGATTCCCAGAATCTTTAATTTTTCCGACTTCTCATTCTCACTGATCTTCCCGCTGATCCTGATCCTCGTTGGTGTGGCCATGGTGATCAGGCGTCTTTGATGCTGATTTCAATAACTTTACCGGCATATAAATTATATTTACCGAAAAAGGTGTTGGGAGAAACTGCATATTGTATTACATTTAGGGTAAATTATCAAAAAATGTCGTCATGGAACTTGAACATGGAAGTAACAGGAGGTTTTTATTCGGGATTTTACTGATCGTATTCGGTACTTTGTGGATGCTGGTGAAGCTCGATATACTCCCGGATTCATTGAGTCAAATGGTCATTTCATGGCAATCCCTGATCATCCTGATTGGCCTGGTCACCCTTATCAACGGAAACCAGATCTCCGGCTGGATCCTGATCCTGGTCGGCATCGTCTTTATGGTTCCTCATTTTTTCGATGTGCCATGGGAAGTGCGCAGGTTGTTCTGGCCGATGCTCCTTGTGGCTATCGGACTGGTACTTCTCTTCCGCTTTACCAAATCCCCGGGAAAAATTGCAGGACCCGGTGCCAAAAGCATGAATTTCTTTGATGATTTTGTAATATTCGGAGGCCGTGAGATTGTAGTTAATTCGCAAAGTCTGATAGGAGGAAAAGTCACGTCCATTTTTGGAGGTTCGGAATATGACCTGCGGAATGTCACCCTTTCGGAAAACGGGGCTGTTATCGACTGCGTCAGCATTTTCGGGGGTGCCGGTTTTAAAATTCCGCCTGACTGGACCGTGAAAAATGAGGTGACCACCATCTTCGGTGCGTTCACCGACAAAAGGGGTTCCATTCTTCCTGATTTTCAAAACCTGGAAAAAACACTGATATTAAGGGGATTTACTGCCTTCGGGGGGATTGAAATCAAAAATTTCTGATCTTGAATGGAATGATCCAGCACGATCATACTCCCTCCGGCATGAAATTGCGAAGCTATTCCTTGCGGCCGCTATAAACGGACGACCCCCGCTAAAATAACCACATGGATATTGCATGTGTTTCACAGTATGAATCATAACAACGCAATAATCTAAACACATGAAACACCCGCTGCTCACAAATCCCCGGATGCTGTTGCTATACGGGCTTTTTTGGATGCTCGTTGCCTCCGCCACGGCCCTGATCCAGTGGAATTACTACAATATGCCCGCAGAGCATGCTTTTTTAATTGCTTATGTCCAATTCCTCCTGTGGGCAGTCCTGGCCTTAAATATCTGGTATGTTGTTAAATACAATACCATTGGAACCAATTCATGGCTCAGGCTGATTTTGTTCCATCTGATTGCAGCCACCATCATCATCTTGATCTGGGTCTACATAACAAACATTGTCGTTGCCCTGATCATGCCTTCCCTGAACGAAATGATGACTGCAGGTGTTCCTTCCCGGTTCTTCTCCGGTTACCTGTTTTATGTTTTCTACGTCTTCTTTTTCATGGCCATCATCTATTATCAGAATTTTAAGGAAAAAGTAAAACGGGAAGCCGAACTGAAATCCCTGATCCGGGAAGCCGAACTGCATGCCCTGAAATCGCAGATCAATCCCCATTTCCTTTTTAACAGCCTGAACAGCATTTCTTCCCTGACAATTTCCGATCCTGTAAAAGCGCAGGAAATGGTGATCAACCTTTCGTCACTGATGCGATATTCTCTGAAACACGGTCAGAATGAAAAAGTTACTTTTGGTACCGAAATTGAAAACAATAAGTTGTACCTTGCCATTGAAAAAGTGAGGTTTGGAAGTAAGTTGCTGCCTCTCTTCCGGATTGACGAGAACTGTTACAAGTCTGTCCTGCCCAACATGATCCTGCAGCCCATTTTTGAGAATGCCATCAAATATGGTGTATATGAAGCCACCGAACCGGTAGAAATCATTACGGAAGCTTCGTGTGACGGAGAGTTTCTTGAAATTAAAGTGAGTAACGCCTACGACCCCGGAGTCAGAAGTAAAAAAGGAGAGGGTATCGGATTACGCAATATCCGTGAGCGGTTGCAAATCATTTACGGAAATCCTGCCCTTCTGAAAATCAAGGATACACATAAAGTGTTCAGCGTGATATTAACAATACCTCAAAAATAGTTGATTATGAACAGTGAAAAGATTCGCACCCTGATCATTGAGGACGAAGAATTGGCAAGAAAACTCTTACGTTCGTATCTTGAAGAAAAAGAGGAAATTGAAATCATCGGGGAGTGTGAAAACGGATTTGAAGGGGTGAAGTCCATCAATGAATTAAAACCCGCCCTGGTGTTCCTGGATATCCAGATGCCGAAAATCACGGGATTTGAAATGCTCGAACTGATCGATCATCATCCTGAAATCATCTTCACCACCGCCTATGATCAGTTTGCCCTGAAAGCTTTTGAGTACAACGCGGCGGATTACCTTTTAAAACCATTTTCCCGGGAGCGGTTGGAGGGGGCCCTTGAAAAAGTAAGGGAACGTTTAATGAAACAAGGTGACGGGGAAGATATGGTGGAGAAAATCACCAAATTTCCACGTGAAGAATATCTCGACCGGGTGGTTGTCAAAGACCGGAATAAAATTCATATTATCCCGACCGACCAGATCAGGTATATCGAGTCACTCGATGATTATGTGATGATTTATACCCATGATGGGAGGTTCATGAAGCAGAAAACCATGCACTATTTTGAGAATGCCCTCGACCCGCATCAGTTTTCGCGGATCCATCGTTCTTACATCGTCAGGGTCGACCAGATCGCACAACTGCAGCAATATGAAAAGGAGAGTTATGTGGCTATCCTTCAGGATAAGACCCGTTTGAAGGTTAGCAAATCGGGGTATAAAAACCTGAAGGAGGTTTTAAATTTTTGATGATTTCTGCTGAGTGAGCATCACGCCTTCTCTGCTGTTTTGAGTTGGGAAAAGGAAAATAAACTATATTTGCATTCCATTTGAACAAAGAGGCCTAATATTGTTTATATATCAGAACTAAAACGTGTTCTCATGAAGGTTACAGTTGTCGGGGCAGGAAACGTGGGAGCCACCTGTGCACAGGTCATTGCCCAGAAAAACATCGTTCAGGAAGTTGTTTTGCTAGATATCAAGGAAGGGATTGCCGAAGGAAAATCGCTTGATTTATGGCAGACGGCCCCCATCAATTATTACGATTCGAGGGTTATTGGGACGACAAACGATTTTTCAAAAACCGCCGGATCGGAAGTGGTGGTGATTACTTCAGGAGTGCCGCGCAAACCGGGGATGAGCCGTGATGACCTGATTTCCATAAACGCCGGCATTGTGAAAAGCGTAACCGAAAATGCAGTCAAATTCAGCCCGGATGCCAAAATTGTCATCGTCTCCAATCCCCTGGATGTTATGACCTACACTGCCTTTGTCAGTTCACATCTTCCCCGGGAAAAAGTTATGGGGATGGCCGGCATTCTTGACACTGCCCGTTACCGTGCATTTCTTGCCGAAGCCCTGGATGTTTCTCCCCGCGACATACAGGCGTTGCTGCTCGGGGGACATGGCGATACCATGGTCCCGCTGCCCCGCTATACCACGGTGAGCGGGATTCCCGTTACGGAACTTATCGATCCTGACAGCCTGGATGCCATCGTGAAAAGAACTATTAACGGAGGCGGTGAACTGGTGAACCTGATGGGAACATCGGCCTGGTACGCTCCGGGTTCCGCCGCCGCCCAAATGGTCGAAGCAATCGTCCTCGACCAAAAACGGATTTTCCCCTGTTGTGTCAGACTGGAGGGAGAATACGGACTGGAAAATATTTTTCTGGGAGTGCCGGTGAAAATCGGTAAAAACGGTATAGAACAGGTGATTGAGGTTGACCTGAATGAAGAGGAATTAATGCTCCTGAACAACTCAGCCAACGCAGTGAAGAAAATCATGGAGATTCTCGACGGAATGCATATTTTGTGAAATAATCAGCCGGAATTGAAGCGGATGGCCTTGCGGGACCATCCGCTTTTTATATCTTTTCATCATGAAGCATACCATCCCTCTTGAATTGGTGGAACTTGACAAAGCCAATTATCACCTGACCGTCAAGTCTTTCTTCAAAGACGGGGAGGAGTTGACATGGGTGATTGACACCGGTGCTTCGAAAACGGTCTTTGACCGCACCCTTTCCGGCTGTTATGAGGCTGAAACTCACGACGAGGGAACCGAAGTGCGCTCGGCGGGCATCGGCACCGGATCCCTCGATACTTCTACGGGAATCCTGCATCCCTTTTCTCTTGGGGATTGTCCGGTCCCCTCGCTGAACGTGGCACTGATCGACCTGTCGCATATCAATGACCTTTATCTCCATGCCGCTTCCAGGAAGATCTGCGGGCTTATTGGTTGCGACTTTCTTCTGAAGCACAAGGCCGTTGTCGATTATTCCCGGATGGTGCTGATCCTCCGGACAGGAAAAAAATGACGTGGCAGAGCTTGTCAATCTGCTCATAAACTGTATATTTGCGTCCGCCAAATCATACGCATTTTGAAACTGACAACGTTACTGTCTAAAGAAGGGTGGCTGAAGCTGGGATTTTTCCTGGTGCTTCTGGCCGCTGCCTGGGTGTACGACAGTCATCACCAGGGAGATGACGTACGTATGGAAGCGTCCCGCAATACCGGGGAGGAGAAAGCTTCGCCGGCTGATCATTTTTATTGTACCCTCCATGGGTCCCTGAGCCTGAAAACTCCCGTCCAGAAAACAGTGCTGAAGAAATCTTTTCATGAAAAACTGAAACGCTTCCTGATGGTCCGGTTAAAATCCAGGATGGTTTTTCTCCAAAAAGAAGAGGTGCGGGATGATCCCCATGCCTTCCTTGCTTCCCGGAACCTGCTTTTTTACAGGCATTGTCATTCGGGGAGCCCCGATGGGCAACCCCCTGCCTGACAATAGCTTTCCCTGAGGAAGTGGGGTATCTGTCTTTATCAGAAAACAATGGTCCGATCAGGTCAGCAGGCCCATATCACATGACCATGCCATCTTTACCGCCACAAAACCGGCTCACTCTTGGGGAAATCCCGGGGAATAATCTCAAGAACTAAACAAACATTAAATACTCAATTATTTTAATACTTACTGAACAATGCAGAACAAAGGTGCGATTACAACATTTGCCATTTTGCTGGCAGCAGTCTGCCTGTATCAGCTTACCTTTACCTGGAAAGCGCGTCAGGTGGAAAAACAGGCAAAAGAGTTTGCCCAGGGAGATCCGGCCAAAGAGTATGCCTATCTCGATTCCATTTCCGGTGTCAACGTGTACAATTTTTTGGGGCTGAAGAAGTTCACCTATAAGGATGTTAAAGAGCTGGAGATGAACCTGGGCCTTGACCTGAAGGGGGGGATGAATGTCACCCTGGAAGTGTCGGTTGTCGATGTTATCAGGGCGATGTCCAACAACAGCACGGACTCCACCTTCAATGCCGCTCTGGAGCGGGCGGTTTCCCTACAGCGAAACAGCACACAGGACTTTGTTACGCTATTCGGGCAGGCTTTCGCTGAAATTGATCCCAATGCCAGGCTAGCTGCTATCTTCAACACCCTGGAGCTAAAGGACAGGGTGAAATTCGATTCTTCCAACGACGATGTTCTGAAAGTGATCAGAGAGCAGACCGACGCGGCCATTGACAATTCCTTCAATGTTCTCCGCACCCGTATTGACCGCTTCGGGGTGGCCCAGCCCAACATTCAGCAGTTACAAACCCGCGGGCGTATCCTGGTAGAACTTCCGGGTATTGACAATCCCGAACGTGTACGTAAACTACTTCAGGGGACTGCCCAGCTTGAGTTCTGGGAGACCTACGAAAACCAGGAAGTTTACCCTTATATGCTGGAAGTCAACCAGAGAGTCAGGGAGATGACTGCCCTGACCGGGACGACGGACTCCCTTCTTGCCACGGCTGCGGCGGACTCTCTTCATGCCGCGACAACCGCTGCAGTTGAAGAAAGTGACGTTGCGGATTCTATATCGGCTGACTCCACGGCTACCAGTTCCCTCCTTGATGAGATAAAAAGCGACACATCAGCCATCGCTGGCGGAGCCTCTCCCTCCGATCTTGAAAACTTCCGCAGGGAATACCCGTTATTTGCCATCCTGACTCCCAGCACCGATCAGAACGGAAATCTCTTTCCGGGACCCGTGGTGGGAACCTCCCATTACAAAGATACCGCTGAGGTAAATGAAATCTTTGCCAGGGAACAGGTCCGCAGCATATTCCCGCGCAACATGATTTTCCGGTGGACTGCAAATTCCGTGGATAAGGAAGGCAATTATTTCAGGTTGATTGCGCTGAAATCGACATCCCGCGATGGCAAGGCACCGTTGACCGGAGATGTGATCACCGATGCTCGCCAGGATTACGACCAGATGGGCGGCCGTCCTGAAGTGGCCATGGCAATGAACAGCGAAGGCGCCAAGACCTGGGCCCGGATGACCAAGGAGAATATCGGAAAATCAATAGCCATCGTACTGGATGACTACGTGCGTTCATTCCCCACCGTCCAGAACGAAATTACCGGAGGACGTTCGAGCATTACGGGACTGGAAAGCATCGAAGAAGCCACCGACCTCGCAAATATTTTAAAGTCGGGGAAAATGCCGGCGCCTGCCAGGATCATGCAGGAAGACATCGTCGGACCTTCACTGGGAAAAGAAGCGATCTCATCGGGACTTATTGCTACTATGGTGGCTTTTCTGCTTGTGCTGGCCTATATGTTGTTTTTTTACAGCAGAAAAGCAGGTTTAGCAGCAAACGTGGCCCTGATTCTTAATGTCTTCTTTATTTTGGGCATTCTCGCTTCACTGGGCGGCGTTCTGACTCTTCCGGGGATCGCTGGTATTGTGCTTACCATGGGTATGGCCGTGGATGCAAACGTGCTGATTTATGAAAGAATTCAGGAAGAGATTTTCGCCGGAAAAGGCGTAAAACTGGCGGTCAACGAAGGATTCAAAGAAGCGATGTCTGCCATTATTGACGGCAATGTTACCACCTTGTTCGCGGGAATAATCCTTTATTTCTTTGGTTCAGGACCAATTAAAGGTTTCGCAACTACCCTGATCATTGGTATCATGACATCATTGTTTACTTCAATTTTTATTACCCGTTTAATTTTTGAGTGGCAGATGAAGCACAACATTAGTCTGACCTTCACGTCTAAATTGACCCGTAATTGGCTGCGCTATACCAATATCAAATTTATTGAAATCAGAAAATATGCTTACATGATTTCCGGATTTTTTATTGTGGTCTCCCTGCTTTCAATTGCCATCCGCGGATTCGATCTGGGTGTGGATTTCACCGGTGGACGTACTTACACCGTCCGATTCGATAAGGAAGTCAAGGTTTCCGATGTTCAGGAATCTCTGGCTGCTGTTTTGGAATCAGCCCCTGAAGTGAAAACCTTCGGATCCAGCAAACAGGTGCGCATAACGACGAAACATAATATTGACGATTTAAGTGAGGATGCAGATAATGAAGTTGAAAAACTGATATTCGACGGATTGACAGCTGGGGGATTTCTCACGGATGTCTCTTTTGACGATTATATTTCCAAACATCGCCTGAGTTCACAAAAGGTAGGCCCGACCATTTCTGACGATATCACAAGAGATGCAGTTATTGCAATTTTTCTGTCCCTTGTAGTCATATTTGTATATGTGTATGTGCGGTTTACACACTGGCAATATGGTTTGGGTGGGGTTCTTGCCCTTTTTCACGATGTCATCGTCACACTGGGATTTTATTCTTTGTTTTGGAAAGTACTACCTTTCTCTCTCGAAATCGACCAGGTTTTTATCGGTGCCATCCTGACGATTGTCGGGTATTCTATCAATGACACCGTGGTTATCTTTGACAGGATCAGGGAATACCGGCATCTGTATCCAAAACGTGCTGAAGTGGTCAATATGGACCATGCGATGAACGCTTGTTTGCGGCGTACATTTAGTACTTCGTTGACTGTGTTGGTGGTTCTCCTCGCTATCTTCATATTTGGCGGAACCAGTATCCGGGGATTTAGTTTTGCGCTGCTGATAGGTGTTATTTTTGGATGTTATTCTACGATGTTCGTGGCAACTCCGCTCGTTTATGATGCCCAAAGGCTATTCGGTAAAGGCAAGTTAAAAGCCAGGGTAAAACCTGCTTCATAATAAAAAAACCCGGTCGCAAGGCCGGGTTTTTTTATCTCAACTATTGGCGTTTAAGAATATAAATCAGGGAACTGCATTTGCGGGGATCAAAGAGAGCACGGAACCAGGAGATCTTTCCAAAGAACAATCCTTTTAAAACGGGGAACCGTGATTTCCGGTATTTTTCGCTGAGCATGGAGACGTAAAAGGGGTCAAAAGGCATTCTATGGATTTTGACAAGCCTGAAATCCTCTTTCCTTGCGAGGTGTTCCAGGGAAGAAGGTGAGAAATGCCAGAGATGACGGGGGACGTCCCAGGCGGCCCAGAATTCGCCGTAATGCAAGGCATCGGAGGAAGTGTGGTTGGGAAGGGCGATCACCAGGCATCCTCCGGGTTTCAGCAGGCGTTTGACACCTTTCCAGTGTTCGTCCAGGTCATACAGGTGTTCCATGACATGCCACAGGGTGATGACATCAAAGGATTCCGCAGGTAGGGAAAAAAGTGCCTCGCCGGGGAGCAGGGCCAGTCCGTTCTGCTTCATGGCAAATTCCCGTGCCGTGTCGCTTTTCTCGGTTCCTGTCACCTCCCATCCTTTTGAGCGCATGTGATTCAGAAAATATCCCGTGCCGGCGCCTACATCCAGAAGGGTACCCCTGGGCATGCCGGCGTGTTTTGCGACAATTTTTCTCTTCTGCCCAAGCATGATTTCCCTGACACTGTGGTAGACTAAGTTGATGATCCCTTCAGAAGTATTGCTGTGGGAGATGTATTTTTCCGACTGGTAAAAGGTGCTTGAAAGCTCTTCTGACGGGGCTGATCCCGTATAGATAAAGCCGCATTGGAGGCATCGGCACAGCGGAAATGACCGGCCCGACACAAAATGGTCGGTGCACCGGAAGAGAGATTGAAAATGATGGCCGGCACAGACAGGGCAAACAGCCGGGTCCGGATTTTCTTTTAAGGACATAACGGCGGCGGGTGATTTTTCAGATGATCAGCATGGCATCCCCATAGGTTCCGAACCTGTACTGGTTTCTGAGGGCCTCGTGATAGGCTTCCATCAAATGGTCATACCCGGCAAATGCCGCAACCATCATCAGCAGCGTGGAGAAGGGCAGATGGAAATTGGAGATCATCCGGTTGGCTACGCTGAATTCATAAGGGGGAAATATGAATTTGTTGGTCCAGCCTTCAAAAGGTTTTAAAAATCCATCGGTCGAAACCGAACTTTCAATGGTACGCATCACCGTTGTTCCTACAGCACACACATTTTTATGCTCTGTTTTTGCCTGGTTGATGATATTGCAGGCTTCCTCATAAATCCATATCTGTTCAGAATCCATTTTGTGCTTGGTGAGGTCTTCCACATCAACACTCCTGAAATTTCCGAGGCCCGCATGAAGGGTGATGTATGAAAATTTCACCCCTTTGATCTCCAATCTTTTCATCAATTCCCTGCTGAAATGGAGCCCGGCCGTTGGAGCAGCCACTGCCCCTTCATTTTTGGCAAAAATGGTCTGATAACGGTCTTTGTCTTCGGGCATGACCGGGCGGTTTATAAAGCGGGGCAGGGGTGTTTCCCCCAGGCTGTATAGTGTTTTTTTGAACTCGTCATAGTTGCCGTCGAAGAGGAAACGCAGGGTGCGCCCCCGGGAGGTGGTATTGTCAATTACCTCGGCCACCAAGATGTCATCCTCCCCGAAATAGAGTTTGTTGCCGATTCTGATTTTTCTGGCAGGATCAACCAGGACATCCCACAACCGTTGCTCACGGTTCAGTTCGCGGAGGAGAAAAACTTCAATTTCGGCTCCGGTCTTCTCCTTGTTGCCGTAAAGCCGGGCGGGGAACACCTTGGTATCGTTAAAAATCAGGACATCGCTGTCATCGAAGAAATCAAGGACATCCCTGAAGAGGTGATGCTTAACGGATCCTGTACGCCGGTCAAGGACCATCAACTTGGACTCATCCCTGTTTTCGGCAGGATGAAGGGCGATTTGTTCATCAGGCAGTCTGTACTTGAATTTCGACAATTTCATTTCGGCCATTTTGTCTGCAAATTAGAAGTGAATAATTATTTTTGGGTTGCTGATGCAAGTTTATCTCTGAATTGTTCAAATGTTAATGCTTTTTCTACGAAAAAATTACCGCTACGGGTACGTCGAAGGGCGGTTAAATAGGCACCCGAGTGTAAATCCTTTCCAATATCCCGCACAAGTGCCCTCCTGATATAGGTGCCTTTGCTGCACACGATTCTCAGGGTTGCATAGGGCATCTCGAACGAAAGGAGTTCCATTTCGGAGATGGTCACCGTTTTCGGGGTGAGCACAGGCTTCCTTCCTGCCCGGGCATGTTCATAGGCTCTTTTCCCGTTTATCTTAACGGCGGAAAATACCGGGGGCAGTTGGTCAAAGGTGCCGGTGAACTTCACAAGGGTTTCTGTCAACTTTTCTTGTGTGATGTGTTCTGCCGGATAAAGGGAGTCTTCATCGGTTTCCATGTCAAAAGAGGGGGTCGTGGCACCCAGCTTGAGCGTGCCAACATATTCTTTCTCCTCTGCCTGCAGGCTTTCCACCTTTTTCGTCGCCTTCCCCGTGCACAAAATCATCAACCCTGTGGCCAGCGGGTCCAGGGTCCCGGCATGTCCTACTTTCAGGCTTTTTAACTTCAGTTCACGCGTAAGGAAATTGCGCACTTTCCCGACAAGGTCAAAAGAAGTCCACCCATAAGGCTTGTCAAACAACAAGATTTCACCTTCAGGAAAATTGTACTCGCCGCCGGAAGTCTCCATTGCCCCTGATCAATATACTTTTTCAATCCCTGATTTTCAGGCTGCAAAGATAGCAATTAACGCTATTATCAGGCAGTAGATAGCGAAATAAATGAGTTTTCCGCGGCTGACGATTTTAATCATCCATTTGCAGGCAAGAAGTCCGGAGACATATGCCGTGATAAAACCCACGATGAGCGGCAGCAAGTCAGCTCCAGCATCGTTCTTCAGGTTTCCCCCGGCAATTTCGAGGAAGTTAGCCCCCAGAACAGGGAGCAGCACCATCAGAAAAGAGAACCGCGCCACCTCCTTCCGCTCATTCCCCATCAGAATGCCCGTTGCGATGGTCGCCCCACTTCTCGAAAGCCCAGGCATTACGGCAAAAGCCTGCGCAATGCCGATGACGAAACTGTTCATCCAGGAGATCCCCTTCCCCCGGAATTCTTTCCTGAAATGGGCAAACGCCAGCAAGACGGCGGTTACCAGAAGAAAACAACCTACCAGCAATAAATTCCCCGAATAGAGGCTTTCTACCTTTTCCTTGAATAACAAACCGACAACGGCGATCGGCAAGGCTGAAAAAAGGAGCTTGCCAAGGTAAATGGTCTCCTGCCTCTCTTTAAATGTCAGTCCTTTCCGTAAAAGAGCGGAAATCTCCTTCTGGAAGACAGTGATGGTGCTCAACACGGTGGCGGCATGAACGGTTAGTGCAAAGGCGAGATTGCCTTCAACCGGTGTGTGCAGGATGTGATTTCCCAATTCCAAATGGCCGCTGGAACTGACGGGTAAGAATTCGGTGAGACCCTGCAGGATACCCAGAAGAAAAGCTTCGAAGAGAGTCATTCGGTCAAGCGGAAATCTAAGCCTTACCGGGTCTTTTTCATGATGGCATATATTTCAAAGATAAAGCCGAAGAGCAAGACAAGGGGAGCCAGGGTAATTCTCCGGAAGCTGAAAATTTCCGGATTGAATACATTGGGATCATCGCTCTTCCCTCCGGACATCAGAATGAATCCGACGATGATAATCGCAATACCGATCGCCATCAGCCTGTAATTCTCTTTTCCCAGGGGAAACCCCGGATTGTCCTTTGTGTCTTTTTCTTTTATTGCCATGTCCGATGAATATTATCAGGGCCAAAGATAGGCTTTTTTGCTGCTAATAGAACAATTCGTCAAATTTCATTCTCAGAAAACGGTTCACGGCGACATGGGTGGATATCCACGACAGAAAAATGCCCAGGAGAAAGACCGTCACAAAGACAATTCCAAGGATGATAAAGTCGTTGGTGTCGATCATGCCGCTCAACTCTTTTTTGTAGGTTATCATAAAGGCAGCCAGTAGAATCCAGGAAAGAAACGCTCCATAAATGCCGTAAAGGATGCTTTTCCGGATAAAAGGTTTCCTGACAAAACTCCTGGTTGCGCCAACCAGAAGCATGTTGTTGATGATGAAACGCTGGGAATATACCGAAATCCTGATTGTATTGTTAATCAGGACGCTGAAGACAAAAAGCAACAGTCCGCTGAAAATCAACAGGAAGATGCTGATTTTTCTGACATTCTCATTGATCACCGAAACCAGGCTGCGTTGGTAAAAAACCTCCTTGACCTGGGGATTCTGCATCAGGTTTTTTTCGATGACGGCCAGGCTGTCACTGTGGGTGTACTGGGCAAACAATTTCACTTCGAGGGAGTTGAAAAGAGGATTGAACCCCAGGAAGCCCGTGAAATCTTCGCCCAATTCCTTCTGAAGCACAAGGGCCGCGCTGTCCTTGTCGACATAATTCAGTGATTTTACAAAAGGCTGGGCTTTCAGGCTGTTTTTCAGTTTCGTGATTTCCGTTTCTTTGAGATCGTCGTGAAGAACCAGTGTAAAACCTATTCTTTCCCTTACATATTCCGAAAGCCGTTCCGCATTCAGCAGAATCATGACCAGCAAACCCAGCAGGAAAAGCACCAGGGTGATGCTGACCATGGAGGTCAGATAGGAAGTGAAAATTCTTTCTTTCAGTTTTTTAGGCTTGTACTTTCCCATATCGTAAAACTTTCGCCGGATATGATGGTAAAAGTAAACATTTTTACCGTTTCTGCGGGGCTCTCTCTTCTCCTGAAGGGGTGCGGAAAGAAGAAAAAAACAGCCGGAGAAAGAAAATCCTTTTTTTGAGAATGAATGTTTTGCATTTCTGAAAAAAGAAAATACTTTTGCAGTCCGATTATTATCTTACTTGGTTTTGTATAAGGTACTGATTTACTACGTAGTACACACCACTGTCAGGATGCCATAGGTGACAGCTGTTTCTGCAAGGTACTTTGGTAGCATTGTTGAATTTAAACTAATAATTTTCAAGTGGATACGCTTAGTTATAAGACTGTTTCGGCCAATAAAGCCACAGTGAACAAGGAATGGGTAGTTATAGATGCTACCGGGGAGGTACTGGGCAGGCTGGCCAGTACGGCAGCGCGTATTTTGCGCGGGAAGCACAAACCCAATTACACGCCGCATGTCGATTGTGGTGATAATGTGATTGTGATCAATGCCGAGAAAGTTATACTGACCGGGAACAAGATGGATGATAAGAAGTACATCCGGTATTCAGGTTATCCGGGGGGTCAGAGAAGCCGGACGGCGCACGAGGTGATGGTGAAATTTCCGGAAAGGATTGTCGAACATGCCGTTAAGGGAATGTTGCCGAAAAACCGTTTGGGCAGAAGCATTTACAAGAATTTAAAGGTGGTGGTGGGGCCCGATCACAAATACCAGGCTCAGCAGCCGCGAATCATTGATTTAAATACCATTAAATAAGCATTATGGAAATCATCAATACTATAGGACGCCGTAAGTCAGCCATTGCCAAGGTTTATTTAATGCCGGGGAAAGGCACGATTACCATCAATGACCGGGATCTTAAAGAATATTTCACGACGGAGATGTTGCAATATGTGGCCACCCAGCCGCTGAACCTGCTCGGAGTGCGGGAGAACTATGATGTGAAGGTAAATCTTAATGGCGGTGGATTCTCAGGGCAGGCCGAAGCTCTGCGGCTGGGGATTTCCAGAGCACTGGTGATCGTTGACCCCGAAAACAGGCCCAAACTGAAACAGGCTGGTTTTATGACCCGGGATCCGCGCGAGGTGGAACGCAAAAAAGCCGGCCAGCCCAAAGCACGGAAAAGATTCCAGTTCTCGAAACGTTAGTTTTTTAAACCCATTAATATTTAACAAAAGGGATCTAAAACTGTTGAGACTTCCGCCCCGGGCAGAACTACTCAAGAGTTGCTTTTAAGCAGGATTTCGAAAAAAAAAGTAAACAGATGCCAAGAACAGATTTTCAGCAATTGCTTGATGCAGGAGCCCACTTCGGACACCTGAAAAGAAAATGGAACCCGAACATGCAGCCTTACATCTTCATGGAAAAGAACGGGATCCATATCATCGACCTTCAGAAAACGGTCGTAAAAATCGATGAGGCTGCTGCCGCTTTGAAGCAGATTGCCAAGTCGGGACGCAAAATTTTGTTTGTCGCAACCAAGAAACAAGCCAAGGACATCGTGTCGGAGCTGGTTTCTTCAGTGAAAATGCCGTACGTTACCGAAAGGTGGCCGGGGGGGATGCTCACCAACTTCCCGACCATCAGGAAAGCGGTCAAAAAGATGGTCTCCATCGATAAGATGACCAAAGACACCAGCTGGGAGAAGCTTTCAAAGCGTGAAAAACTGCAGATCACCAGGCAGCGTGCCAAACTGGAAAAAGTACTTGGCAGCATCGTCGATCTGACCCGCCTCCCTTCTGCCCTTTTCGTCATCGATGTGATGAAGGAAAAAATCGCTGTCCGTGAAGCCCAACGCCTTGGAATTCCTGTGTTTGGAATCGTGGATACCAATTCTGACCCCACAGGGATTGACTTTGTCATTCCGGCCAATGACGATGCCTCACAATCCATCCAGCTGATTACCGGCGTGATGGTGGACGCCATTCGCGAAGGACTGCAGGAACGGCGTGTTGAACGCGATAAGGAAGATGTGGAATCCGATATGGAAGGTGGAGAGGAAGAAATGCCCCGCAGAAGACGTACCCGCAAAAGCGTTAAAAAAGCCGAAGTAATCGAAGAAGTCGATTCTGAAGTCCCTGAAGAGATGGAAGAAATTGACGAGGATGCGGAAGTGGATCTTGACCAGGAAGATGCCGGGGAAGAGGAAGATGTGGATGTCGACCTTGATGATGAGGAAGACGAGGAGGAAGAGGAAGAGGACAATTAACCTAGTTGCGATAAACATAAAGGAAACAATAATTTTATAAACAGCAAATTAATATGTCAGTTACAACAGCAGATGTAGTAAAACTGCGCCATGCCACCGGTGCCGGCATGATGGATTGCAAAAACGCCCTTGTTGAAGCGGAAGGCAATTTCGACAGGGCATTAGAAATCATTCGTGAAAGGGGAAAATTGGTCGCCAGCAAGCGTGCTGACCGCGAAGCCACCGAAGGATGTGTTCTGGCAAAGGTCTCCGGCGACAATAAATTCGGAGCGCTTGTGGTTCTGAATTGCGAAACCGATTTCGTGGCCAAGAATGAGAAATTTATTGCCTTTACCTCTCAAATCCTGCACGCAGCCCTGGAAAGCAAACCCGAAACCCTTGAAGAACTGAAAAATATCTTACTCGACGGCCGTACCATCGGTGATCAGGTGACGGAACAGGTCGGAATTATCGGCGAAAAACTGGATCTCTCCTTCTATGGGAAGATCAAAGCCGAATCTGTTGTCGCCTATATCCACCCGGGAAATAAACTGGCTTCCGTTGTTGGATTCAACAGGGAAGGTGTCGATGTTCAGGTTGGCAAAGACGTCGCCATGCAGGTGGCGGCCATGAATCCCGTCGCCGTCAGTAGGGAGGAAATCCCGCAGACGGTTATCGACAAGGAACTGGAAATCGCAAAGGAGAAATTCCGTAACGAAGGAAAACCGGAAGCGATGCTTGATAAAATTGCCCAGGGTTCGCTGCAGAAATGGTTCCAGGAATCAGCCCTGCTGGAACAGGCTTTCATCAAAGAGGGCAAGATATCGGTAAAACAGTACCTGGCCCAGAATGACAAAGGGTTGACCGTTACCGGTTTTGAAAGATATGCTCTTGGTTCTTAAAAGGATTGCGTAAAATATCTCAAAAAGGTTTCCTGTTTCAGGAAACCTTTTTTATTTTCAGACGGAAATCACGTACCTTTAATCGCAAATTAGAGTTGAAAATGAACAATTACCAGCGAATTTTACTGAAGCTGAGCGGTGAATCGCTCATGGGAGACCAGAAAAGCGGGATAGATCCCGTTAAACTCAACGATTATGCTGAAGAGATCAGTGCAGTTTCCCGCATGGGTGTCAGCGTCGGGATCGTGATCGGCGGAGGTAATATTTTCAGAGGCCTCGGCGGCGTTTCAAAAGGCGTGGATCGTGTGACGGGCGACCAGATGGGGATGCTGGCGACAGTGATTAACAGCCTGGCCTTACAGTCGGCACTGACCGGTGCCGGAACAAAAGCCACCGTATTTACCTCCATCAGGATGGAACCCGTCGGGGAATACTATTCAAAGCAAAAGGCCTTGAAAGCAATCAGCGACGGAAATGTTGCCATCATTGCCGGAGGAACGGGAAATCCCTTCTTTACCACCGATTCGGCAAGCGCCCTTCGGGGGATTGAACTCGAAGCTGACGTGCTCCTTAAAGGAACCCGCGTTGACGGAGTATTCAGTGCCGATCCGGAAAAAGTGCCAGGAGCCACTCGCTATGACACCATCTCCTTCGATGAGGTTTACCGACTCGGGTTAAAAGTCATGGATCTGACAGCCACTGTTTTATGCAAGGAAAATAACCTTCCGCTCATCGTTTTTAATATGGATGTGAAAGGCAACCTGCTCAGGCTCGTCAATGGTGAAAAAGTGGGAACCCTGGTTTATGTCTGACAAAAGTCCGTTTTTTTACTGATATAGGGTTTTTTTCGATTTTTTTTTATATTTGTAACCGATCTTAACAGTTGGGAATAAAAACGGTTATGCACGAAGAAGCACAATTTATTTTGGACTACTGCAAGGAAAAAATGGAAACGACCATTGAGCATCTCGAAAAAGAGTTGTTGCATATCCGAGCGGGAAAATCCAATCCTGCCATGATCGATTCCGTAATGGTTGATTATTACGGAAGTATGGTCCCGCTGAACCAGGTCTCCAACATCAGTACACCCGATCCCAGGACCATTGCCGTCCAGCCTTGGGAGAAAAAAATGATCCCGGTGATCGAAAAAGCGATCATGGCAGCCAACCTGGGTTTTAACCCGGATAACAACGGGGAGATCATCCGCATCAATATTCCTCCCCTGACTGAAGAAAGGAGAAAAAACCTTGTAAAACAGGCCAATAAAGAGGGAGAGAATGCCAAGGTGAGTATTCGTGCGGCACGAAAAGTGAGCAACGAAAATCTGAAGAAACTCCTGAAATCAGGATTGCCTGAAGATATGGAAAAAGATGCGGAACAAATTGTTCAAAAATATACTGATGAATTTGTAAAAAAAATTGATATCTTAGTGGCAGCTAAGGAAAAGGATATTATGACCATTTAATAGTTTCTAGTTTTCTGTTTTCTGAACATTGTTTAATTGTTTTCATGGCTTTGAGGCAGCACCAAATGGGGCTGCCTTTTTTCATCAGGATACCTCGCTGACGGCGGTACGGAGAAAGTCACGGGCATAATAGTCGGGGTCTATGATTTCTCCGTTCCAGACGACAATGTCGAGGTCAATGGTGCGGGGACCGAAGCGGGGGACTGTGCGGTCACGGCCTGTCCGGTCCTCGACTTCTTTCAGCAGTCGTTCCAGTTCTTCCTGCGACAGGGCGGTTGTGATACGGACAGCTCCGTTTACAAAATCGGGCTGGCCGGTCATCCCCACAGGGGTAGTGGTGATAAGTTCCGATACCTTTTCGATAGTCACCCTTTCGCCCAGCAACTGCAAAGCCAGGGGGATATTTTCTTCCGCCCTGATATTAGACCCTATGCCAATGATGGCCACATTCATCGACGGGCCTCCATTTCTGCTGAGACCGATTCCGCAAAACGAAGGGCACCCGGTTTGTCAACCTGCACAATGGCTTTTTTAACCTTCTGGTTCTCCATCACCAAAACAAGAATTTTGTGCGTCAGCACTTCAAGCAAATGAAAGCGCCCTTCCTCCACCAGAGAAATGACCTGCTTGGTTATTTTCTTGTAATCGTAAATCCCTTCAGGGTCATCCGTTTCAAGGGCATGCGCCGGGACATCGACTTCCATCTCCAGGTTGATGATGACTTCCTGTTTGTTTACCTTTTCCTCGGGATTGAAGCCAATAAAGGTTTGAAGGGCGAGATTTTTAATCCGGATTAAGGCCATACTTTTGTTTTGTGACTGAATGATCATTTTTCCCGTGATGTGCTGTTGCCGGGTCCTTTATTTCCCGCGATATGCTGTTACCAGGTCCTTTATATGAGATGCTCTCCTCCGTCGCAGAAAAAGAGCTGGCCTGTAAGGTAATCATTTTTAAGAATATAATCAAGGGAGTTAAGGATAGGCCTGATTCCGCCGGGTTTTTTCATGGGAATCCTTTCCGAAAGTTTCTGCAGATATGTTTCTCCCTTGCCCTCAGGAGGAAGGGTCAATCCCGGGGCGATGGCATTGACCCTGACGGAAGGTCCGTAAGCGGCGGCAGCCATTTTTGTGAGTTCCCACAATGCTTTCTTGGACAGGGTATAGGCAGCATGCTCCTGCCGGTTGCCTGTGATGCGCGTGTCCGCCATGTTGATGATCACCCCTTCTTCACACAGGTTGATGAATTCCCGCATCAGGATAAAAGGGGCCCTCAGATTGACCCCCATCTGCCGGTCGAAAAATCCGGTGGAAGTGCCTAACAAAGTACCGGGGTCAAAGACCGAGGCATTGTTAATCAACAACCGGGGCTTTCCCATTTTTTCGATGACCCGGGGGACCAGCCTTTCGGTTTCTTCAGCGGAATGAAGGTCGGCCTGAAAAATCATGAAGGATTGTCCGGAATAGTGCCCCGCAAGTTGGCGGGCAAAAGTTTCGGCTTCATCAGTAGAACGGTTGAAATGAATGGCGATATCCCAACCTCCCGCTGCCAGATGCCCGGCCATGGCCTTACCAATCCTCCGGGCCGCACCGGTGATCAGTGCAATCCCCTGTTTGCGTAAATGCTGATCATTCCCCATACATCTTAACCTTAACCTTCTTCGGTTGCCGAAGATTCAGCGGAGGCGACACTCTCAAACTCAACCTTAGCCTCAGCTTAGTCCATCTCCCATTCGCAGCCCTCTTTCTTATCCTTCACAGAGATGCCGATCCTGGCCAGTTCGCTGCGGATATAGTCTGAAGTAGTCCAGTCTTTCTTTGCTTTGGCATCCATTCTTATTTTGAGGGTGAGTTCCACCAGTTGCCTGATGGTTTCTGAATTTCCGGCTGGATTGTTTTCTTCCCGAAGCCCCAGGATATCGAACAGCCAGGTGTGGAAAATACTTTTCAGCTTATCCAGATCTTCTGCCGATACCGAAGCCAATCCCTCACTGACCTGATTGATTATTCTGACCCCGTCGAAGAGATGGGCAATCAGGATGGGGCTATTGAGATCATCGTTGATGGCTTCCCTGCAATTCTCTTCCAGCGCACCGATATCGACAGTTGATGTCGCGGAAGCTGTCAGTTTTGGAAGAAGGGCGGCCGCTTTCATCAACCGTTCGAGGCCTTTTCCTGCTGACTGGAGGGCTTCGTTTGAGAAGTCGAGAGTACTGCGGTAATGGGCCTGGAGGATAAAAAACCGGATGGTCATGGGAGAGTAGGCGCTATCGAGCAGGGGATGGTTTCCGGAAAAGAGTTCGTCGAGGGTGATGAAGTTCCCCAGGGAGCGCGCCATTTTCTGTCCGTTGATGGTAATCATGTTGTTGTGCATCCAGTAACGGACCGATGAATGTCCCGAAGCCGCCGTTGACTGGGCGATCTCGCATTCGTGGTGGGGGAACTGCAGGTCCATTCCTCCCCCGTGGATGTCGAAAACTTCTCCGAGGTATTTCATGCTCATGGCGGAGCATTCGAGGTGCCATCCCGGGAATCCCATGCCCCATTCCGAAGGCCATTGCATGATGTGCCCGGGGCTGGCCTTTTTCCACAACGCGAAATCAAAGGGATTCTTCTTCTCTTCCTGCCCCTCCAGGTTACGGGTGTTGGCCACCATCTCTTCCAGATTCCGGCCCGACAGGATTCCGTAGCGGTATCGGGTGTTGTATTTTTCGACATCGAAATAGACCGACCCGTTTACTTCATAGGCAAATCCATTTTCGAGAATTCTTTTGATCAGCAACTGCTGTTCGATGATATGAGCTGAGGCGCGGGGTTCAATACAGGGGGGAAGGGTATTCAGCTGGGCCATGTTACGGTGGAAGGTGTTCAAGTATTTTTGAACCACTTCCATGGGCTCCAACTGTTCCAATCGCGCTTTTTTGACAATTTTGTCCTCTCCTGATTCTTCAATCTCATCTTCAAGGTGCCCCACGTCGGTGATGTTCCGCACATACCGGACTTTGTAGCCAAGATGGAGAAGATAGCGGTACAGTAAGTCAAAGGTGACGGCAGGCCTGGCATGTCCCAGGTGTGCGTTGCTGTAAACGGTGGGACCACAAACATACAAGCCTGTCTTCCCGGGGATCAGGGGCTCGAAAACCTCTTTCCCGCGGCTTAGTGAATTGTAAATAGTGAGTGGTTTTGCCATTCCTCGGGGTTTTATAGTCTGTAAAAATCCCGGACAGATATCCGGTCAGGTAATAATTTCCGTTTCAGGAAGTGTCATCCCCTCATTCGTCTCTTCCTTTGGTTCGCTTGGAATTCCATTTTTAACTTCCTTATCTTTTGAGGAAGCGTGATCATTGAAGAAATTGCGGTAGAAAAGCAAGATCGAAAAGATCCCAACGGTAATCGAACTGTCGGCAATGTTAAAAACCGGCCTGAAGAAAATGAACTCATTTCCTCCCAGGAAGGGAAACCAGTCGGGATAGGTACCCCTCAGGATCGGGAAATACAACATGTCGACCACTTTGCCGTGGAGGAAGGTTTCATACCCTCCTCCCGCTGGCAGAAATTCTGCCACCTGCCCATGGCTGTGGCTGAAAATCATACCGTAAAATACACTGTCGATGATATTCCCGATGGCCCCTGCCAGAACAAGCGCCAGGCTGATCATGAATCCGCGGGGAGCCTCCTGTTTGTTAAGCCTCAGAAGGTACCACCCGATGACCGTTGCGGCCACGATGCGGAAAACAGTGAGAATGATCTTTCCGTATTCGCCGGCAAACTCAAAGCCAAAGGCTATGCCGTTGTTCTCGACAAAATGGATGATAAACCAGTTGCCGGCAACACGAAACTCCTGCCCCAGCACCATGTGCGTTTTGATCCAGAACTTTAAAACCTGGTCTGCAACGATAATGATGATAATAATCAGCAGAGCCAGGTTCAGTTTTGACAATTTCCTCATTACGGGATGTTACTTCTGGTTCTTTTTCGCATCGATACTTAGGGTGGCGTGCGGCACTGCACGGAGTCTCTCCTTGGAAATCAGTTTTCCCGTTTCCCGGCAAATCCCGTATGTTTTGTTTTCGATCCTGATCAAAGCAGCCTGCAAATGCTGAATGAATTTAAGCTGCCGTTGTGCCAGTTTGCCAGCTTCCTCTTTTGAAAGCGTTGCCGCTCCTTCTTCCAACACCTTAAAAGTCGGAGAAGTATCCATCACATCATTACCATCATTGTGGGTAAGCGAGTTCTTATACAGTTCGTAATCCTTTTGGGCTTTTTCAATCTTCTTGATAATCAGCTCCTTGAATTCCTGCAATTCTGCATCGGAATATCGGTTCTTCTCTCTCATAATTCATTTTTTTTTAAAAATTAGAAATCAATCTTAGTTTCATTCCTGATCCTAAAATTAGGAATTATTTCTGCCTTTTATCAGGTTTTACAACATATCGATTCTTTGCATTTTTTATCTTTTTTCGACGAGAATCCAGGTTTCAACTCCCGGATCTATTTCGATAAGTTTGGCATCGGGGGAGTTGATATCGGGCACGAGTTCCAAGCTGGTGGCCAGCGTTTGAGCACTGATATATTCGCAATGGATCCTGACGGCTTCATCCAGTTTATCATGTTTTGCAATGCTCACACCGATCCTGTCGGTAACTTCGAACCCGCTCTCTTTTCTGATGTTCTGGATTTTGTTGATGAATTCCCTGGCAATCCCTTCCATGCGCAATTCCGGCGTAATATTAACATCGAGGGCAATGGTGATATTTCCGTCGCTGCTGACCAGCCAACCGGGAATATCTTCCGTAAAGATTTCAACGTCTTCCGGGATCAGGGTGATCTCCTGATTTTGTACCAGCAAGACCATCTGTCCCGATTTTTCCATTTCTGCAATATCCTTTCCGCTCACCCCGGCCAGTGACTGGCTGACCTCTTTCATCAGTTTGCCAACTTTCGGTCCCAAAATTTTAAAATTGGGTTTTATTTTTTTTCGGATGATTTCCGAAGAATCGTTCAGGAATTCCACTTCCCTGACGTTCACCTCGGTGAGTATGATGTTTTTGACCGCTTCGAATTGTTTTCTGAAGTGGTCGGTGAGTACCGGGACCATAATTTTCCCCAATGGCTGTCTGACCTTGATTTTTTCCTTCCTGCGAAGAGCGAGGATCATGGAGGATGCTTTCTGGGCGATGTCCATTTTCTCTTCGAGATCTTTGTCCACCAGCTTCATGTCAGGTTCGGGGAAATCGGCCAGGTGGACGCTCTGGTCGGGTTCTTTCCCGGTCACCCTGTTCAGGTCGGTGTACAGCAGGTCGGCATAGAAGGGAGCGATGGGTGCCATCAGTTTAGACACCGTAACCAGGCAAGTATACAGGGTTTGGTAGGCCGATATTTTATCCTGATGGTACTCTCCGCCCCAGTACCGTTTCCGGCTTAGTCGGACAAACCAGTTGCTCAGGTTTTCAATGACAAAGTCAGTGATGGCCCTGCCGGCGCGAGTGGGTTCGTAGTTTTCGTAACCGTCAGAAACTTCGGCAACCAGCGAATTGAGTAGGGAAAGGATCCACCGGTCCAGCTCAGGCCTTTCATTTACGGGAATTTCTTCTTCGGCACACCTGAATTTGTCCACATTGGCATACAAGGCGAAGAAACTGTAGGAATTGTAAAGGGTTCCGAAGAATTTTCTGCGGACTTCATCGACGCCGGCCAAATCAAATTTCAGGTTATCCCAGGGCTGGGAGTTGGTAATCAGATACCAGCGCAACGGATCAGAGCCATATTCTTCAATGGTCTCAAAAGGATCAACGGCATTTCCGAGACGTTTTGACATTTTGTTGCCGTTTTTGTCAAGGATAAGCCCGTTAGAGATGATGTTCCTGAAAGATACCGATTCGCTGATCATCGTGGATATGGCGTGGAGGGTAAAAAACCATCCGCGGGTCTGGTCAACGCCTTCCGCAATAAAATCGGCAGGGAATGGCAGCAACCTCTTCCCTTCGGGCAGAGGTTTCCCGGGTTCCTGAATTTCCGTTTCAAAGGGGTAGTGCCATTGTGCATAGGGCATTGCGCCGGAATCAAACCAGACATCGATCAGGTCAGGTTCACGGACCATCCTTGTCCCTTCGGAAGAGACCAGGACGATCTCATCGACATACGGGCGGTGAAGGTCAATTTTCCTATAATTTTCTGCCGTATACAATCCCGGGATAAAACCATCGTACGGGTTTTTCTCCATGTAGCCGGCTTTGACAGACAGGTTTATTTCATCTATCAATTCTTCCACCGAGCCGATGCATTTTTCTTCTTTCCCGTCTTCTGTTCGCCAGATGGGCAGAGGGGTTCCCCAGAAGCGTGACCTGCTGAGGTTCCAGTCCACCAGGTTCTCCAGCCAGTTTCCGAAGCGCCCGGTACCCGTTGATTTGGGTTTCCAGTTGATGGTGTTGTTGAGTCCGATTAGCTTCTCCTTAACGGCTGTGGTCCTAATGAACCAGGCATCGAGGGGATAGTAAAGCACCGGTTTGTCGGTCCGCCAGCAATGGGGATAACTATGGACGTATTTTTCAATTTTGAAAACTTTGTTTTCCTGCTTCAGCATGACGGAAATGTCCACGTCAATGGTGGGTGTCTCCTCTGATGCTGCCGGGTCATAATCGTTTTTGACAAAACGGCCGGCAAAATGGCCGTAACTTTCCGGGTTGACATATTGCTCCAGGAAACGGGAATCCATCTTGTCGAGCGGGTAAAAGCGGCCTTTCCGGTCAACCAGCGGTTGCAGTCTGCCTTCGCTGTCAATGATGTGCAACGGGGCGATTCCATGTTGCTTGCCCACCCTGTCGTCATCGGCGCCAAATGTGGGTGCGATGTGGACAATGCCGGTCCCGTCTTCGGTGGTCACAAAATCGCCGGTAATCACCCGGAATGCATCTCCCATCGGCCTGACCCAGTCAATAAGCTGTTCATAATGAATGCCTTCAAGCGTTTGCCCGGAATATTCTTCCAGTATCCTGAAGGGGATTTTTTTTGATCCGGCGGTGTATTTGTCCAAGGGCAGGATAGCATGGGCTGGATCAAAGAAGGATCCTACCAGTTCTTTCGCAAGGATCAGCGTAACTGGTATGCCGGAATAGGGGTTGAAGGTTCTGACTTTGACATAGGTGATGGAAGGTCCGACACACAGAGCGGTATTGGAGGGAAGGGTCCAGGGCGTGGTGGTCCATGCCAGGAAAAAAAGATCGGAGTCGACATCGCGGAATAGGAATTCCGAGGTTTCGTTTCTGATGATCTTGAATTGTGCTACGGCGGAAGTGTCTTTCACGTCGCGATAACATCCCGGTTGGTTCAGTTCATGCGAACTCAGCCCGCTTCCTGCGGCCGGTGAAAAGGGCTGAATGGTATATCCCTTGTACAGAAGGCCCTTGTCATAAATCCGGCGCAGCAGGTTCCAGAGGGTCTCAATGTAACGGTTGTCGTAAGTGATATAGGGATCGTCCATGTTCACCCAATACCCCATTTGCCGGGTAAGTTCCTCCCACTCGCGGGTATACTTCATCACCTCGGTACGGCAGGCTTCGTTGTACTCCTCAATGGAGATGTTCTTCCCAATATCTTCTTTGGTGATATTCAGGGTTTTTTCAACACTCAGCTCAATGGGAAGTCCGTGGGTATCCCATCCGGCCTTGCGGTAAACCCGGTACCCCTTCATGGTTTTATAACGGCAGAAAAGGTCCTTGATGGTCCGCGACATCACATGGTGAATGCCCGGCATCCCGTTGGCCGAAGGAGGGCCTTCATAAAACACAAAAGTGGAATGCCCTTCACGAGTGTATATGCTTTTGTGAAATGTGTCATCCTCCTCCCACCGCCGACGGACCTCCTTATTGATCAGCGAAAGATTTAACTGCTTGTATTCCTTAAACTTCAATGACATCTGAATTGCAAATTACCTGCTTTTTAAAAAATGCACAAATATAGGGTTTTATTTCGTTCCCGAGTCAGAAAACTGCTGTTATTCCTGGTCCTGAAAGCTCATTGCGGAAACAAAAAAACCCGGCTGTGCCGGGTTTAATACGATCGTTGCAAAGGCACTTTTATTCAACGCCAAATTTATAAATGCAAATAGAGTAATATTCCTGTCCGGGTTCCAGGATGACGGAAGGGAATTCCAGATGGTTCGGACTGTCGGGGAAGTGCTGGGTTTCGAGGCACAAAGCACCCCGGTGATTGTAAACTTTACCGTTTTTGCCGGTATCTTTTCCATTCAGGAAGTTGCCCCCGTAGAACTGAATGGCGGGTTCATTGGTGAATACCTCCATGGTGCGCCCCGTGGAAGGTTCAACCACCCTGGCTGCCAGGGTCAGCCCCGGCCCCGACGGAGTCGTTAAAACCCAGTTGTGATCATAGCCCTGACCATATTTTAATTGCTCGTTGTCGTCATTCACCCGGGCACCGATGGCCATCGGCGTTCTGAAATCAAAAGGAGTGCCGTCAACCGGGGCAATCTCGCCAGTGGGGATCAAACCTCCGTCAACGGGGGTGTAAAAGGGTGCATTGATATATAAAACATGATCGTTGATGTCCCCTTCGCCCGCACCTTTCAGATTGAAATAGGAATGGTGGGTCAGGTTGACAGGAGTCGGTTTGTCGGTGGTCGCCCTGTATTCAATTTTAAGCTCATTGTCAGGAGTCAGCTCATAGGTGACATTCACCTGCAGGTTGCCGGGATAACCCTCTTCCCCGTCCGGGGAAAGATAACTCAGCAGAACAGTTTTTTCATCGGACTGGACAGCATCCCAGACCACATCGTTGTACCCTTTGACTCCTCCGTGAAGATGGTTGATCCCGTCGTTGGCGGCCAAAGTGTAGACAGAGTCGTTCAGCGTGAAACGGGCATTGCCGATACGGTTCCCGTACCGTCCCACCAGGGTGCCGTAATAAATCTCATTCGAATTGAGGTAACCGTCGAGCGTGGAATAACCCAGGACCACATCAGTGAACCGCCCTTCCCGGTCAGGAACCCAAAGATCAACCACCCTGCCGCCGAAATTGGTGATCTGAACAACCATGCCCTGCTCATTCTTCAGGGTGAAAAGTTCAACTTTCTTTCCGTCAAGCTCTCCTCCGAAAGCCAGCGGATCAACGACCGGTAATTGCTCGGGCGCTTTCTTGCATCCTAAAATCAAAAACAAACCTGCTAACATGATAAGTTGTCTTGTCTTCATCTGTTTAAATTATTTAGTTAATGTGTTACATCCTGTGACATGTAACCGGTTCCGCCGGACTCCGTTTCCCATGTGAACCATCCTCACTCATGTAGCATCACGGTGAACAGACGTTCCAAAATAAGAGTATTTTATACTGTTTTATGCAAAATTAATCCATTTGTCTGATTCAGCGTACACCAGAGGATAAAAAATTACGGAGGCTGCTTACACGGGGGTCACTCCTTTTTTGAGAATGATGTTTCCGTATTTGGCAGTTTCTCCGGTCATCACCACAGCGAACGCTGAACGGGTTCGTTCGTAAAAGGAGAATCGTTCAATGCGGGCAATGGACCTGATTTCCGGATTTGTTTTCCGGATGCTTGTCAGGTAGGCATTTTCCACCGAAGGATCAAGCTGGTCACCCGGGACGGGAGCCATCATGATCAGGGGTGCATCCACATAACTGTCAAGTTCAAAGAGGGGGAGGATGGCCTCCAACAGCCCGGGGATAGGCAGTCCGTCAGCCCTTATGATCCTGTTGTTGAAGGATTCCCCCGGGAAATGGGCGTCGGCAAGGACGATTTCATCTCCATGCCCCATGCGGGCCAAAACTTCCAGCAGTGCCGGACTGATGAGTGGTGATATTCCTTTTAACATAACATCAATATAAATCTGTTTGCAAAATGAAATCAAAAAATCCATCTGTGCCGCGACTGGCATCTGTTTCATCCCGCCATGGGGTTATCTTCTTCGTCATACCATTCATATTCATACTGTAACTCATAATGCTGGCTCATACCGCTGCCTCTGCCATTGACAAAGACCGTACTGCTGGTCAGGTTGTTTTCTTGATCATAGGCATGTTCAACCCAAACAAGTTGTGTCCCTTCGTCGTCCACTTCTTCATGACCGAGGTGATTCCCCTTTTCATCATAGAAATAACGGGTGTTGCTGTTTTTTTGGGGAGACTCCACGATGCTGGAAATTACTTTGCCATGGTCGTCATGCTCGTAACAGACTTTTTCAACGAGTTCATCCTCTTCGTCATAGATCAGGTCGGCAATTTTTTGTCCGCTTTTGTTATATTCCGAAACAATCCTGTAATTCTCCCCGGTTTCTTCATTGATCCGCTTGTGCTCAACCAAATTGCCGGCTTCGTCGTATTTGAATTCATCGAGTTCGATGGGGTGCTCTTCCATATCGATAATTTCGTGCCTGATCAGAAGGTGGTCATCCCAGGTGAATCTTTCATGCCGGTCTGTCACGTCTTCATCGTCAACGGTGACTTTTTCGAGAAGTTTTTTATCTTTATCATACCGATAGGTGGTGGTGTCGGTCGAACCGTCAATATAAACTTTCAGCTCTTTGACCACGTCTCCCTTCTCATCCCGTTCAAAGGATGTGGTTTCCGAAGGAGTGTCTTCCTCTGAATAGTAATACTGCCTGATCACGCGGCCCTTTTCATCATATTCCCAGGCGATCTTTTCTGTAAGAAGCCCTCCCGAGGTGTAACTGCTTTGTGACAAAGTCTCTCCTTTCCCGGTGAATTCCGTCACACTGAAAAGGTAAGGCAGGGTTTTCATCTGCCCTTGTCCGATCCCTACGTTCACCAGATTGGTGCGGTAAACTGACGCTTTTTTTTTCTGTGGCATTCCTATGAAAATCTGATTTTCCAAAAGTAATAAAAAAGGAGAGCTCAACAGCTCTCCTTTTCAAATGTTAACCCCCAAACACACAATTGTCAGATCTATATCTGACGTGAAGTGCTACAAATATAATCACATTTTATAACAATATGTCGTACTTAAGTAAAAAAAAGTAAAAAATTAAAAAATAATTCAGGAAGATACCTTTCGATCAGCATTGGCCACCCGGTTGCAGCCGTTTAATTGCCCATGTTGATCTGGCTGTTCAGCTTGTCATTTTTATCCTGGTCTTTGAACTGAAGGGAGTATAGGATGGCTTCGACCTGCCGGGTAAGGTTACGTTTGTTTTTGCTGGGTGAGTAAACATAGCCATCGGCCACCACCACCCGCTGGCGGTATGCGTCCAGTTCTGCCAGCATGACGAACGGGCCTCCCATAAAATCGTTTTCCACGCGCCAAAGGCCGCGGACTTCAGCCGCATAGTTCCCGTTGTGCCGGGTGACCTGTAAAACAGATTCCACCCGTCGCTCTGTGGTCATGTAACTGTCTGCCACCGAGCCCGGGACATTGGCCTTGAGGACACTGTCCCGCTTGTCAAGCAGATACTTCAGGGTGAACGTACTGTCGGAGGTGTAAGGAAATGTATAGATCATAACGGCCTGCGATATATCAGGGGTTTCATACCGGACCCAGGTGAAATCCTTCCCCTGGGTGGCTACCTTGTATCCGGGAGGGACGGTCAGGAAAATATCATGGTTTTTTTCCAGAATGTTATAAGCCGCTTTATCGTACAGCTTTTTGTAATTCATGGTAAGTCGGTCCCGTTCCGCCTTCAGGAAATATGCGACAATCTTATCGCTGTTTTCGGTAAAGAGTCTTTCAAATTCCTCGTTGTTTCTTGCATTGATCTGAACGATAGCCTGCGGGTATGCCCATACGTCATTTGCAAAGGTCACGCCGGGATTTTCAATGATGGGAGAAATTTTCGTCTGAATAATGTTCCGTGTGGAAAGGAAGATATCTTTGAATGCTTCGTGAGGTATGGAAACCAGGTCGAAAAGGGGTTCCTCCTGGGGAAGCGACAACTGGGGCTGTGCCAGTGTCTTTCGCAATACATTTCCCGGCGCATCGTCCCACGCCACTTTCGACATAACGACAATCATCTCGCCAGCCTTGCCTGTAATATTCTGGTGGATGATCTTCCCTCCCTTTTGTTGACAGGCAGTTCCGAAGACAAAAAGAATCAAAAGCAGTATTCCAATTTTGGTTTTCATAATGGGTATATTAAGTGTTTATTTTCCTGCGTTTTTGCAACAAAAACCTTACCAAGTTGATTCAAAATCCCGTCAGTCTGCGCTGTTAACATTAAATAACGGATGAATCCTTTTATTCATTCCGGGATTCTGCTGACCGCAGAATGATCCATGCATGCTTCCAACAGTTCCGATACCGTTCTCCCATTCACCGGGTGGACAAAATCAGGGGCAATATCGGCCAGCGGGAGTAACACAAAACGCCTTTCGGCCAGCAGCGGGTGGGGAATGGTCAGTTCCGGGGTGGCGATGACCAGGTCGCCGTAAAACAGGATATCAATATCCATTTTCCGGGACAGGTACTGTCCGGCTTTTCTGCGGCGCCCGAAATGTTTTTCTATGATTCTGATTTTTTTCAGAACTTCATGCGGGGGAAGCACCGTAGCGGTCATGACAACCTGGTTCCGGAATTGTGACCTGGATGAAAATCCCCACGGAGGCGACTCATAGGATGGGGAAATCAACAGGCATTCCCCGATGGTGTCACCGATCATTGAGAGGGTTTCGCTAAAAATTTCATCCTGATTTCCAAGATTTCCGCCCAAGCATAAGAATAGTTGGTGTTCTTCCATTATTTTTGTGTAATTTCTGTTTTGTCTTACAGACCTATCATTACAAAAGTATAAATCCGGAATAAACATTTTATTATGAGAGATTTTTTTAAGTATACCTTAGCGACGATAACGGGTATCATTCTGATCAGCGTGATCGGATTGTTTATCATGCTGGCGGTTTTCGGAGCCCTGGTCGCCTCGACCGAGAAACAGGTAGTGGTTCAAAACCAGAGCATGCTGATTCTGAAGTTGGACAATCAGATTGTGGACCGGGCCCCGAACGATCCCTTTGCCAACCTGGAAATTCCCGGCTTAAGCATGGCAAAAAAACTGGGTCTTGACAAAATCATTAAGGCCATTGAAAAGGCCAGGGACGACGACCGGATCAAGGGGATTTTCCTTGACGTTTCGGTGATGAACTCGGGGATGGCGGCGGTTGAGGAGATCAGGAATGCCCTGATTGCTTTCAGGGATTCCAGTTCCAAGCCGGTCTATGCTTACAGTGACTTGTACGAACAGAAAACCTATTACCTGGCCAGCGTGGCTGACAAGGTCGTTCTGAATCCCCGGGGGAGGCTGGATTTCCGGGGCCTGGGGGGGGAAGTTACCTTTTACAAGAATGCCCTGGAGAAACTGGGCGTTGAGATGCAGGTGGTGCGTCACGGCAAATTCAAATCGGCTGTCGAGCCTTTTCTGCTGGAAGAGATGAGTCCTGAAAACCGCGAACAACGGCTGGTATATATGGGCAGCATGTGGAACCATATGCTGAATGGAATTTCCCAGGAGCGGGGCATCCCCGTTGACCGGCTGAACGAACTGGCCGATCAGATGATGACCTTCAGGAGCGCAGCAACAGCCCTGGAAGCAGGATTGGTGGACACCCTCAAATACAAGGACCAGGTGCTGGATGACCTGCGGCAAATCACCGGAACAGCGGCAAAAAAGGGGATCAATGTGGTGAATGTGGCCGATTATGCCAAAGCACCCCTGAAAAAGGGAGCCAAAAAGAGTACCTTCTCCCGCAACAAAATCGCTGTCATCTACGCCAGTGGCGAAATCGGAACTAGTATTGTGAGCGGCGAGGGCATCAACGGTGACAAATTATCGCGTGAAATACGCAAGGTAAGACAGGATTCCTCTTACAAGGCCATTGTCCTGCGCGTCAATTCCCCGGGAGGCGATGCCTATGCCTCGGAAGTGATCTGGCGTGAGGTCAAACTGGCGGCAGACGAGAAGACGGTGGTCGTTTCCATGGGAGATGTGGCCGCTTCGGGTGGGTATTACATCGCCTGCGCTGCCGATAAAATTGTCGCCCATCCCAATACCATCACCGGATCCATCGGCGTGTTCGGAATGATTCCCAATGCAGGTGAGCTGCTGGGTGAAACCCTCGGAATCACCACCGATGTGGTCAAAACCAATGAACATTCCGATATGCCTTCACTCACCAGGCCCATGTCCCCCTTTGAAAGGAATCTGATGCAGAGTTTCATTGAAGAGACGTATGCCCTTTTTGTGTCGCGGGTTGCCGATGGCCGCAAGATGGAGTCCGCAGCTGTCGATTCCATCGGGCAGGGAAGGGTTTGGAGCGGCGAAAATGCCCTGAATATCGGACTGGTGGATGAATTGGGAGGCCTCGACAAAGCCGTGGAAATGGCGGCAGATCTGGCTGGACTGGAAAATTACCGGACCGTGAGCCTGCCGGAGCTTTCCGACCCGTTCACCGAAATGCTGAAAGGAGGAAGTGACAATGCTCGCACCTGGTTCCTGAAAAGAGAACTCGGTGAAGCCTGGATTTATTATGACCGGATTGCGAAACTGAGACAGATGAACGGTCTCTATGCCAGGATGCCTTACGATGTGACAATCAGATAGTAAGACGATAGTTTGAACCCACATTCCCACACCCGGGAAAACAGGAAGAATCCGCCTGTTTTCCCGGGTGTGTAGTTTTATCGTCCAATATTTATTACTTTAGTGACCCAAATTCCGGCTTATGCGCAGGTTGCTTTTGTATCCCGTTTCATTGATTTACGGCATGGTAATGGCCATACGTAACTCTTTGTACGATTACAAATTGCTGAAATCGACCGACTTTGAAATTCCTGTCATTTCCATCGGCAATATTACCGTCGGGGGAACCGGAAAAACTCCCCATACCGAATACCTGATCCGGCTCCTGAAATCGCAGTTTCGTGTCGCTACTCTGAGCAGGGGGTATAAAAGGAAAACCAAAGGTTATCTGGAAGTACATACCACATCGGATGTCACCGAAGCCGGGGATGAACCTTTGCAGATGAAGAAGAAATTCCCTTCTGTCAAGGTATCCGTTTGTGAAAACCGGGTAACGGGGGTTCAGAACCTTCTCAAAGATGAAATGCCACCCGATGTGATTCTCCTCGATGATGCATTTCAGCACCGGAAGATCACCCCTGGCCTCAATATCCTGCTGATTGACTACAACAAACCGCTGAAGGATGACGCTCTCCTTCCGGCAGGAAGGCTGCGGGAGAAACCCGGTCAACTCCGCAGGGCCAATATCATCATTATTACAAAGTGCCCCAACGAAATTGCACCCATCACCCGGAGGATCATGGCCAAGGATGTATCTCTCTTCCCCTACCAGGAACTCTTTTTCACCACTATGGTATATGGTCAGTTGTGCCCTGTATTCCCGGAGGCGCCTAAAATGGACCTCTTCACCGATACCCGGCAGATGGGAATTCTCCTGGTTACCGGAATCGCCGCTCCCGAATACATCATTCAGCATGTCAACAAACTCTCGGGTGAAGTGGAAACCTCCATCTTCCCCGATCACCATCCCTATTCGGAATCCGACATCAACATGATCATCCGGGATTTTTACAGGCTGAAGAATCCCAGAAAGATTATCGTGACCACAGAAAAGGACCTTGTGAGGTTAACCCGGTTTGACCTGTTCACCCATGAATTGAAATCCTCTATGTATTACCTTCCGGTCCAGGTGAAATTCCTTGACAGGGAGGGCAAATTGTTTGATAAAAAAATACTTGAATATGTTGGAGAAAATAAAAGCAACCGCGAATTATTTAGCAGAAAAATCAAACGCCAGGGTTGATACAGGGATTATCCTCGGAACCGGTTTGGGCGGGCTTGTGAAGGAAATTGAAATTTCAGCGACCATTCCCTATAATGAGATTCCCAATTTTCCCGTGTCGACGGTCGATGGCCATGCAGGCCGTCTGATATTCGGCAGGTTGGGCAACAGGGAGGTTCTGGCCATGCAGGGCCGGTTTCATTATTACGAAGGATATGACATGAAAGAGGTGACATTTCCGGTGAGGGTCATGCGTCAACTGGGAATCACCACCCTTTTTGTTTCCAATGCAAGCGGCGGGCTGAATCCCGGGTACAGGGTTGGGGACATCATGCTGATCAGGGATCATATTAATTTTTTCCCTGAACATCCCCTCCGGGGCAGGAACATCAATGAACTGGGCCCCCGTTTTCCTGATATGAGCAAGGTCTATGACGTACAACTGCGGTTAAAAGCCCGGGAAATTGCTGAAAGACATCATTTTGAATTGAAGGAAGGCGTCTATGTGGGCGTTTCGGGTCCTACTTTTGAAACCCCGTCGGAATACCTGATGTTCCGCATTCTGGGAGGAGATGCCGTCGGCATGAGCACAGTCCCTGAAGTGATCGTGGCGCAACATGCAGGTATGCGGATTTTCGGCATTTCTATCATCACCGACAGCGGTGTCCCGGGCCAGATTGTGGAAATCTCGCACGAGGAGGTTCAACAGGTAGCCATGGCTGCGGAACCCAAAATGACCCTTATCATGAAAGAACTGATCGGCAGCCTTTGATCGCTTCCTGTGACCATGGATATTCTTTTTATCTCATTTGCTCCTGTTGCCGTCATTGCCGGATATATCCTGTTTCGCGACAAATACGAAAAGGAGCCTTTCAGGCTGCTTTTTTTGGCGTTGCTCGCCGGAGCACTCATCGTGATCCCCATCCTGGCCGTGGAAAGCTTCCTCTCCCGCCTGGGAGAATCTCTGGAGGGACTCCTCTCCGCTGCCTGGTCAGCCTTTGTAGTCGCCGGATTCACGGAAGAGCTTTTCAAATTCCTCGCCCTTTACCTCTTGATCTGGAAAAGTCCGGAATTCAACGAGAAATATGACGGTATCGTGTACGGAACCTTTATTTCCCTGGGTTTTGCCTCCGTGGAAAATGTGCTTTATGTCATGCAGGACGGCTATGCCACGGGTTTCCTCCGTGCCCTAACCGCGGTACCGGCACATGCCATCTTCGGAATTACCATGGGATTTTACTTCGGCATGGCCCGGTTTTATCCGCAACAACAACGCAACCTGAAACTGATTGCTTTGTCCTTACCCATCCTGCTGCACGGCATCTATGACTTTATCCTGATGACTGAGATTGAATGGCTGTGGATCGTCTTCCTCGGATTCGTCGTTTATTTGTATATATCAGGATTCAGGAGGATGAAAAACCTTTCGGACAGGAGCATTTTCAGAACAGATTTTGATCTTCTAAACAAAAGTTTCGGCCCGAAAGATGAAAATTCCTGATTACAGCGATGTGGTACGGGCACATTCCAGAATTGCCGGAGTGGTCCACCGCACACCCCTCTATTCCTCGGAAAGCATCGACCGGATCACCGGAGGGACTCTTTTTTTCAAATGTGAGAATTTCCAGAAAGTGGGTGCCTTTAAATTCAGGGGAGCCTCCAATGCGGTATTTTCCCTTTCCGGGGAGGAAGCACAGAAAGGGGTAGCCACCCATTCGTCGGGGAATCATGCCGCTGCCCTGGCCCTGGCTGCCCGAATGCGGAATATTCCGGCTTATATCGTGATGCCGTGGACCGCTTCTGAGATAAAGAAGAAAGCGGTGGCCGGGTATGGCGGGATCATCACCTATTGCGAGCCCACACTGGCCGCACGGGAGAGCACCCTGGCGAAAGTGGTCGCCGAAACCGGCGCCACCATGATCCACCCCTATGACAATCTGATGGTCATTGCCGGCCAGGGTACGGCTGCCAAAGAGATGATCGAAGATGCCGGGACTTTCGACATCATCATGGCCCCGGTGGGCGGTGGCGGATTGCTAAGCGGAACCGCCCTCTCCGCCAAATCCCTGTCTCCGGGTGCCCGTGTTATTGCCGCTGAACCGGCAGGGGCCGACGATGCGTTCCGCTCTTTTTATGCCGGAGAGATTTTCCCTTCCGTGGATCCCCGAACAATCGCCGACGGGTTGCTGACATCGCTCAGCGAGCGCACTTTCACCATTATCATGGGCAAGGTTGATGGCATCGTTACCGTTTCGGAGGAGAAAATCGTCGAAGCCATGCGCATGGTTTGGGAACGGATGAAAATCATCATAGAACCCTCTTCGGCCGTTCCCCTGGGCGCCATCCTGGAAGGGAAAGTCGATGTGGCGGGAGTAAAAACTGGGATCATCCTTTCGGGGGGAAATGTCGACCTGGAGAATCTGCCTTTCTGAGAATTCTGCTCAGCCAGTATGATTTTTTAAAGAATCTGAGGTTCTTTGTGTGTGAAAATACGTATATTGTATCCTGCAAACCACACACAACCCATCATGTTAGTCAAAACTTACGGTAGTGCCGTATTTGGTATTCATGCGGCCACTATAACCATTGAGGCGGATGTCACCAAAGGGGTCAAATTTTTCCTGGTAGGCCTTGCCGACAATGCCGTCAAAGAGAGCCAGCAACGGATAGAATCCTCCCTGAGGATACACGGTTATAAATGGCCGAAACAGAAGATCGTAGTCAACATGGCTCCTGCCGATATCCGAAAGGAGGGCTCGGCGTTTGACCTGCCGATGGCTGTCGGTGTTTTGGCCGCTTCGGAACAGCTAAAAACCCACAAACTCGAAAAGTATGTGATGATGGGGGAACTGTCGCTCGACGGGACCCTTCAGCCTGCCAAAGGGGCGTTGCCCGTCGCCGTGAATTCGAGGGCAGAGGGATTTGAGGGGCTCATCCTGCCGAAACAGAATGCACGGGAGGCTGCCGTGGTGGACAAGCTGAAGATTTATGGGGTGGACAATCTCAGGGAAGTGATTGACTTTTTTAATGATGAGGCAGAATTGGAGCAGACCATCGTGGATACGCGGGCTGAGTTTTTCGCCAGGGTGAACCAGAGTGATGTCGACTTTTCGGATGTGAGGGGTCAGGAAAATGTGAAACGGGCCCTGGAGATTGCCGCAGCCGGTGGACACAACCTCATGATGATCGGTCCGCCCGGGTCGGGAAAGACCATGCTGGCCCGGCGGATCCCGACCATTCTCCCTCCGCTGACGCTGAAGGAAGCCCTGGAAACCACCAAGATTCATTCGGTTGCCGGTCGCATCGACAAGGACACCTCGCTGATGACCGTGCGCCCCTTCCGGAGCCCCCACCACACCATTTCCGACATCGCCCTGGTTGGCGGCGGCGCTTTCCCTCAACCCGGAGAAATCAGCCTGGCACACAACGGCGTTTTATTCCTGGATGAACTCCCCGAATTCAGACACAACGTCCTCGAAGTCATGCGTCAGCCCCTCGAGGACCGCAAAATTACCATCTCAAGGGCCCGCTTCTCCATCGAATATCCGGCAAACTTCATGCTCGTCGCTTCCATGAATCCCTGTCCCTGCGGCTATTACAACCATCCCGGAAAAGAATGCGTCTGTCCTCCCGGAATGGTCAGACGCTACCTCAACAGGATTTCAGGTCCACTCTTTGACCGCATCGACATCCACCTCGAAGTGGTCCCCGTTCCCTTCCGGAAACTCGACGAAAAAGAAGCGTCCGAAAAAAGCGAAACCATACGCAATAGGGTTATCTCTGCCCGGCAGATGCAGTCCGAACGCTTCAGGGATTTTCAGAATGTCTATTGCAATGCCATGATGAGCTCCAAAATGATCAGGGAATTCGTCACCCTCGATGCCTCCTGCCGCCTGCTGATCAAGACCGCCTTGGAAAAGCTGGGCCTCTCCGCCAGGGCTTATGACCGCATTTTAAAAGTCTCGCGCACCATCGCCGATCTGGAAGGATCGGAAAAGATCGAAAGCTACCACCTCTCCGAAGCTATCCATTACCGCAGCCTCGACCGGGAAAGCTGGGGAATATGATCCCGGCAGCCGTCGCTGCCCGGAAAATCCCGACCCATCCCATTCTGAAGAGCGGAAAACAAATATAGGTGCCCATCTGATTCCCCTAACCGGAAACTGCCCTCCCAAATCCCTTATTGGTATTGTTTTTCCTGACAAAAATTTGGTCAAACCATTCACCTGTGCTAACTTTACCAAACTGTAAAAGAGACAATTTAAACCGGCAAATCAAATTCGGGAAATTATGAAACGTCCGACTTTTTCCCCATTCGTTTTTAAGGCCCTGGGATGTGCATTTTTATGTTTTTCCCAGATGCCGGTTTTCGGGCAGCTGCCGCTTGCTTCGGGTGACCGGCGGCAGGCTTTGCTCAATGAGCCCATCGATTTGAGCGAGGATTTCCGGAATTTTGCCAATACCTCTTTTCTGGCCGATGAACTGGTCTCTTTCGACCCGGCGACGGGTAGGGGGATGCTCCGGTGGCAGCGGGGGGTTTACAAGACCCGCCAGGCAATCAACAATATGCTGGCCTTTGTGCGGGAGGCGGAAGGAAATGAATTCCCCGGGGGGGAGAATGAAGTGCAACCCGTGCTTCCCTTTTCCGTGGAGTTTGTCACCCCCCGTCCGGTCAGGCTGCGGGTGATGACGGGAACTGTTGTTGATTCGGGGGAGGAATCCCTGATGTTGGCACAGGGTGTTCCCGGCAGAGATACCTCCTGGCGTTATTCCGCACTGGAGGGGAGACATCGTTTCCCCAATGCCGGCGGGTCGGTGGTCATCCGCAAAAAACCCTGGCGTGTTGAATTTTACAAACCCGACGGAAAACTGATTTCCAAAACCAACCACCTCTCCGATAACAATGTTACCTATACTTCGGTATTGCCCTTCGGCTTTGTCAGGCGTTCGTCGGACTACTTCCGGAGCGTAGCCGCTGTCTTTTCCCTCTCTCCCGGAGAAAAGATCTACGGGATGGGAGAACATTTAAAGGCTTTGAACAAAAGAGGGCAGACGGTGGTACTGGGGGGTGACGATGCCAACGGGGTAATGAACGAGACCATGCACAAACCCATTCCCTTTTACCTCAGCAGCAATGGGTACGGGCTCTTCTGCATCCCCTCCGATGACCTGCTGGTACCGTTGACCCTCCGGCGCAGCGGTGGGAAATTCCGCCTTTCTGACGATCCCTGCCGGGGAAAGATCCGATGGAGGGTTATCCCCGCTGCTAGCCGCATCAGGTGACCATTCCGGTCATGTTTACATTGTCATTTTTATTCACCTGCTAAATAAATATCACCATGAAAAAAATCTTTCTTATCCTGTTTCTTTTCGGATTGTGGAACTGCACACCGAAACCCTCGGCTGAAATTGTTGAGGCCGTGAAACTCAATTCTCTCGGTTTTTTGCCTGAGAGCGTCAAGGAAGCAACCATTACATCCCCCTGTTCCGAATTTGTGGTTCGGGAAGCTGCTTCAGGAAAAGTGGTTTTCAAAGACTCCGTTACCGGTCCCGTTGCCCAGGAAGATATCGGTGGGGAGGTGTGGAATGCCGACTTCAGCGGGGTGACCACCCCCGGCACCTATTATCTCGAGGTTCCCGGTGTGGGGAGGTCCATCGATTTCCCTGTAGGGGAGAAAGTTTATAACGATGCTTATGTAACCGCAATGCGGGGATTTTACCTCTGGCGCTGTGGCATGGAGGTGGATGGCGAACACCAGGGGAATCACTACCACCAGGCAGCCTGTCATCTGAATGACGGGTATGAAGATTACCTGGGAAAGGCAGGCAGCCGGCGCGACGGTACCGGAGGATGGCATGATGCGGGCGACTACGGGAAGTATGTGGTCAATGCCGGGGTGACCGTGGGAGTCCTTTTCCTGGCATGGGAACATTTTCAACCGCAGCTTGAGAAGATCTCCCTGAACCTGCCGGAAACAGCCCCCGGTTTTCCTGAATTCCTGAAGGAGATAAAATGGGAGACTGACTGGCTGCTGAAGATGCAATACGCCGATGGTTCGGGAAGGGTATCCCACAAGCTGACCCGGGTGGAGTTCTCCTCTTTTATCATGGCCGACCAGGACAGTGCAAAGCGCTATTTCACCGAGTGGAGTTCTGCCGCCACGGCCGACTTCGTGGCCATGATGGCCCAGGCCGCCAGGATTTTCAAGCCTTATGATGCCGATTATGCCGCAACATGCCTCGACGCCGCCAGGGTGAGTTATGCCTTCATGAAGAAAAATCCTGAAGAAAAGGGCTTTAAGCAAGGTGACTTTAAAACCGGAGGATACCAGACCCGAGATTCCGACGGTCGTCTTTGGGCGGCTGCCGAGATGTGGGAAACTACTGGAGAACCGGAATTCCTGGCCGATTTCGAAAAGCGGGCCGCTGACCGCGGATTCCGTATTGACGAAAACTGGGACTGGGGTAATAAGGGGAACCTGGGTATGTTTTCTTACCTGCTCTCTAACAGGGAAGGCAAGGATCCTGCCGTTCAGGAAGCGCTGGTAAAGAATTGCCTGGCCGTGGCTGAGGAACTGGTGGCCAAGGCGCAGAGTGACGTTTACCGCCGTCCCCTGGGAGGCCGCTACTACTGGGGATGCAACGGCACGGTGGCCCGCCAGACCGTCAACCTCTTTGTGGCCAACCAGCTGCAACCCGACCCGAAATTTGTGAATACGGCCCTTGATGCGGTGGGTCATCTCTTCGGCCGAAACCACTACAACCGCTCCTTTGTGACCGGCATCGGCATCAATCCCCCGATGAAACCCCATGACCGGCGGTCAGGCGCCGACTCCGTGGAAGCCCCATGGCCGGGATACCTCGTGGGCGGAGGCCATAAAGCCACCGACTGGGTAGACCTCGAAGAGAGCTACTCCCATAATGAGATCTGCATCAACTGGCAGGCGCCCCTGGTATTCGCCCTGGCCTGGTTCTCTCAGCCTTAAATTACTTTTGACATATGAGATGCCGGATTTATCTGGCGGCATTGCTTCTGGTGGCCCTTCTGGGGCACCGGGCTGCCGCCGGAAACTACAGGAATTTCAGGGTAGCAGTCTATTCACGCTCCTTTGAGACCCAAAAAATGGGCGACGAAGAATGGCTTGCCAGGGTGTGGGATGACGTGTCGAACCAGGTGGCAGTGGATAAAATTTACCTGGAGACCCACCGCGACCTGGTGATCGTCGACCAGGAAACCCTTGACAAGGCAAAAGCCTTTTTCAAAGCCCGGGGTGTGGAAACTGCCGGAGGCATCACCCTTACCATTGACGAAGGCAACCGGTTTGAAACCTTTTGCTATACCAACCCGGAACACCGGGCCAAGGTGAGGGAGATCGTTGAATATACCGCCCGCAATTTCGACGAGCTGATCCTCGATGACTTTTTCTTCACCAGCTGCAAATGCGATCTCTGTATCGCGGCCAAGGGGGAGCAGAGCTGGACGCAATACCGCCTGAAATTGATGGAAGAAGCCGCCCGTGACCTGGTGATCGCCCCTGCCAAAAGGGTAAATCCTGACATCAAAGTAGTGATCAAATACCCCAACTGGTACGACCATTTTCAGGGTCTCGGTTTTAACCTGGAGGCGCAGCCGGCGATGTTCGACGGCATCTATACCGGAACCGAAACCCGCGACCCTTCTTCCTCCCAGCACCTACAGGCTTATCTGGGGTATAACATTTTCAGGTATTTTGAGAATCTGAAGCCGGGAGGGAACGGGGGCGGATGGGTCGATACCGGGGGGATGCGTTATCTGGACCGGTATGCGGAACAACTGTGGCTTACCCTCTTTGCAAAAGCGCCGGAAATCACCCTTTTCGATATTCGCCAGCTGCAGTATCCGATCCGTGAAAACCTCAGGGCTCCCTGGCAGGGCAGCGGAACCAGCTTCGACTATGCTGTTATGATGAAACCGGTAACCCTGCCCGGAAAAGCTCCCGTTGTGCCCGCCACCCTGGCCCGTGCGGCAGGCTGGACCTTTGAAAAGGTCGACCGGTTCCTCGGCGCCCTTGGCAATCCCTCCGGACTGAAATGCTATAAACCCTTTCATTCCACCGGCGAGGACTTCCTGCCCAATTTCCTCGGAATGGCGGGCATCCCCATCGACCTGGTGCCGGAATTCCCCGCCGGAGAAAAGGTAATCCTGCTTACCGAAGCCTCGGCGGCCGACCCTTCCCTCGTCGGAAAAATCAAAAGACAGCTTCAGGAGGGAGGAACGGCAGTGGTAACGACCGGACTGCTCAGGGCATTGCAGGATCGGGGACTGGGAGATATCGCCGAAATTCGCTGTACCGACCGTAAGGCACTTGTTAGCCAGTTCGTGGCCGGATGGGGCCCCCCCCTGGAAAGTACGCGGCAAATTCTGATCCCCCAGGTTACTTACCTTACCAATGACTCCTGGGAGGAGATTTCCGCCCTGGATGACACCAACGGATGGCCTGTTCTCCACTTTGCAGGTTACAGCACCGGCAAACTTTATGTTCTGACCATCCCCGACAACTTTACAGATCTCTGTTTTTATCCGGAACCGGTGCTGAACCGTATCCGTCAGACCCTTACCTCTCATTTGGAGGCCCGCCTTGAAGGTCCGGGTTACGCCAGCCTCTTTTTGTATGACAATGATGCATTCATCGCAGAATCCTTTGCCGACAGTGTCATCCGGGTAAAGATTGTCACAGCAGAACCCTTCAGGGAATTGCAGGACCTCGAAACAGGAGAGACTTTTACGGCAGTCAAAAGGCAAATCCCGCAACGGCAACCCCGGGCGATGATTACAGAACATGTTTTCAGCCTGGAACTCAAACCACACTCTTTCAAGGTACTCAGAGGAAAGGAGTGAATTCGGGAATTGTAAAAAATACTTTTATATTTACGCGACAATCACAAAATAATTAAAACAACTATGAAACGACTTTTTCTGACCTTTGTACTGGCAGTTATCGTGCTGGTGACCTCAAACGCCCAGAACCGGCTCACCGTGAATGCTGCGGAGGATGGCCCGCAGATCAGCAAATACATTTATGGCCACTTTGCGGAACATCTGGGCAGATGTATCTACGACGGCATCTGGGTAGGCCCAGGTTCTCCCATTCCCAACGTCGATGGATATCGCAAGGATGTCCTGGAAGCTTTGAAAGCTTTGGAAATTCCGGTTTTGCGTTGGCCGGGGGGATGCTTTGCCGATACCTACCATTGGAAAGACGGCATTGGTCCGAAAGAGAAACGTCCGAAAATAAAAAATGTCTTCTGGGGTGGCACCGTTGAAGACAACAGTTTTGGAACCCACGAGTTTCTCAATCTTTGTGAAATGCTGGGGTGTGATGCCTATATCTCCGCCAATGTGGGCAGCGGAACCGTCGAAGAGATGGTGGACTGGATTGAATACATGATCTCTGACGACGATGTGGAAATGGCCAACCTGCGCCGCCAGAACGGCCGTGAAAAACCCTGGAAGGTGAGATTCCTGGGGGTGGGCAATGAAAGCTGGGGTTGCGGCGGACAAATGACCCCTGAATTCTATGTTGACAAGATGAGGCAGTTCTCGAGTTATGCCTGGGAATATGCCGGGGACAGGATGGTGCGCGTGGGATGCGGAGCCAACGGCGAAGATTATAACTGGACGAAAGTGCTGATGGAGAGAGGCGCCCGGAATATGAACGCCCTCTCGGTCCATTACTATACCATCGCCGGAGAAGGATGGGGCAACAAGTCGGCCGCCACCGGATTCGGCGAAGACCGATACTTCAACGGGCTCCGACAAGGACTCCGGATGGAGGAAGTGGTCAGCAAGCACAGCGTTGTCATGGACGAGTATGACCCGAGAAAAAGGGTGGGCATGTTTGTGGATGAATGGGGTATCTGGACTGACGTGGAGCCGGGAACCAACCCCGGATTTCTCTTCCAGCAGAATTCCATGCGCGACGCCCTCATCGCTTCCACAACCCTGGATATTTTCAACCGGCATGCCGACCGCGTGAAAATGGCCAATATCGCCCAGATGGTCAATGTCTTGCAATCCATGATCCTCACCGAAGGGGATCAGATGGTCTTGACGCCGACTTACCATGTGTTCAACATGTACAAAGTGCATGGCGGAGCAACCCTTTTACCGGCTAATCTGTTTACCGAAAAATATGTGTACGGTAACAATGCCCTGCCAGCCATCAGCCAGACCGTGTCACGCGATGAATCCGGGAAAATCCATGTCTCACTCAGCAACATCGATCCGGCCCGGGAAATGAAAATTACCGTTGAATTCTACGGAAAACAGGGGGTGAAGGTAAACGGAGGAACCCTGTTGACCGCCCCGGCTTTCAACTCCTTCAATGCCTTTAACAAACCCGCTGTTGTTAAACCGGTCACTTTTAAAAATTATAAACTGACGTCACCAAATGTGCTGGAAGTTACCCTGCCGTCAAAATCGGTGGTAACCCTTGAGATGGAATAACGAAAAAGGGCTTCGCAAGTCGCGAAGCCCTTTTTTTTCCTTATCGGAGAGTTTAACGGATGTTTTTCAGCTTAGTCTCAACTTCTTTTACCTTGTCCTTCTGTTTGCTGATCTCATCCTCCTTTTCCCTCTCCTGCCGTTTAATTTTACTGATCTTGCGTTCATATTTTGACTGCGCTTTTTTCGCCTTCTTTAACTCCTTTTCCGAGCTTTTAAGCTCTTTTTCCAGAATTTCCTTCTGCGTCTTTTTGCCGTCTCCCGGTTCCAATTCAATGGTTTCCGCACTGTTACGAAGGAACTCTTCCTTCTGCCTGACCTCTTCACTCAGTGTACTCTGCTCTTTCTGTGCGTCATTCACCTTTTTGTTGAAACTCTTGTTTTTTCTTTGCATTTTTTTCAAATCGTTTTCCGCTGCCTTCAGTTTGTTTTCCTCCTGCTTCAGCTCCTTTTCCACGGCTAGTTTGTAAAGGTCGACCGCGTAGTTTCTCACAAATTGTGAAGCTGCGTCAACGGTATTCTGGGCAGATCCTCTGGAACCAATAAAGCCTCCTTCACTCTGCAGGAATACCCTTACATAAATGTTCCCGGGGAAGGTGGATACCTGGGTATAGACATTCACCGGCATGGTGGTAATATCGCTGATTACCAGATCCCTGACGATCCATTCGTCCTTTACTTTTTCCATTTTGGGATTCTTCTTGAGCAAACCTCTCGGCATGATGGTTTTTTTCCACAGGTCGATGGCATCCTTCTCGGTGGCCTGGGGAACTACGACCTCAAAGGCTGGCACTACCCCCTGTGAGGAAGGCCGCTCTTCTATTTTTACTTCAATGGGTTCTTGTGCAAATGATCCCAGGAAACCCATCATCAAAATCAAGGTGATTAACTTTTTCATAGCATTTTTTTTTAAAATTCCTTCTAATCAAATATTAAATTAACCTTATACGAATTACCCTGAAGGTATGTTACATCATTATTGCTGCTTCAGTGGAGTTCAAAGACGGAGATTGATTTGCCCGGAAGTGTCAATTCGGAAAGGGCGGAATAGGTTTTGCCGGTAATGATTTCCGAAGCCCCTGAGCATCCGGTGAGCATTTCCGACAAACGGTCTGTTTTCAGAACGGCTTCTCCGTTATTTTTGTTAAGTACCACCATTACTTTTTCCTTGTCATTGTAACGGAAAAAGAGATAGAAACCGTCGAAGGGAACGAAGTGCATCAATTTCCCGGTATGGATGACCTTTTTGTCTTTTCGCCAAAGGGCGATTTTCCGGATGAAATCCTGGACCTCTTTTTCCTGTGAAGTAAGTCCTTTTCCGGTAAATCCGCTGACCGGGTCACCGGCCCAGCCGCCCGGGAAACATTTGCGGAACTGGCTGTCATGGTCGCGGGTGCTGTCATGGCTGACAAGCACTTCGTCCCCGTAGTAGAGTTGGGGAATCCCCCGGATGGTCAGAAACAGGCCTATTCCCATTTTAACCAGATCAACGTCTTTGTTTACCTGGACAAAGAAACGGGGCATATCGTGGTTTCCGGGGAAGACGACGAGGTTTTCAGGTTCCGGATATTGAAAGTCGTTGGCCAGGCATTCATAAATATTCATCAGGGCGCCGGTACCTTCGTCACGAAGGGCCGAGCTGACCGCATTCTGCAAGGGGAAATCCATCAGGCTGCGCAGCTCGCCTTGGTAACCGTCCAAATTGGTTTTGCCTTTTTGCCAATAGGAAAGAATGGCCTGGTTCATATGCCACTCCTCTCCCACGATGTTGAAGCTGGGGTATTCTTCTCCGATCCGGCGGTTCCACGCAGCCATCAGTTCCTTATCGGGATAGGAGTAAGTATCCATCCTGATTCCGGAAAGACCTACGTATTCAATCCACCAGATGCTGTTCTGGATCAGGTAGGTGGCCAAATAGGGATTGCGTTGGTTCAGATCGGGCATCACGGGGACAAACCATCCGTCAGAGAAGAGTTTCCGGTCATAGTCTGACGCATGGATATCCTGGTTGGCATACCGTATGTGGGTGGTGATCTTATAATCGGGGTAAAAATTGAGCCAGTCGGCCATGGGCATATCTTTCATCCACCAGTGTTCTGATCCGCAATGGTTGAAGATCATGTCCATGATCAGTTTAATCCCCTTTCGGCGCGCTTCCAGGGCGAAGGCACGGTACTCCTCATTGCTTCCGTAGCGGGGATCCACCTTGTAAAAGTCAGTAGTGGCGTAACCATGGTAGGAAACCTCATGCATGTCGTTCTCCAGAAGCGGATTGAGCCATACCGCCGTAAAACCCATTCCGGAAATATAATCGAGGTGATCCCTGAGCCCTTGTATGTCGCCTCCCTGGCGTCCCTTCAGGTCAGCTCGGTTGGGTTTTTCCTTCATACCCGCCACTTCGTCATTATCGGGATTCCCGTTGGCAAAGCGGTCGGGCATCACCAGATACATCACGTCGCTGCTGTTGAATCCCTGACGTTCTGCCGATCCTGCTTCCCGTTCCTTCAGCTCGTAGCTGTACACGGCCAGGTTTTTCCCTTCCTTTTGGAAGAGAATATCAAATTTTCCGGGGGTTGCCTTCCCCAGGTCAAGGTCGACAAAGAGGTAATTGGGATTTTCCACGGCAGTGACTGATTTGAGGAGAACACCCGGATGGTTGACGACCACCCTTGTCAGGGCGATATCTTTGCCATGAACCATCAACTGGAGCGCCGGATTTTTCATTCCGGTCCACCAGAATGCGGGTTCCACCCGGGGCTGAAGGAGGGTGGCCGCCTTTCTCTGCCTGGGGGCACCGATCCCCTGGAGGGTCAACAACATCAGCATCAAAATAGGAATTGCTTTTTTCATATTGTGAAGGGTTGATTTGTTAATTACGCACTTTTTTAGCGTCAACGTCATTGACGAACATCACCATTGTGGCAGCTACGAACATGGAAATTCCACCCAGGATGATGGAGTAGATGGCTTCACCTCCGAAAAGGTCGCGGGTGAAGAATCCTAGGATGCTGGCAGCCAAGATCTGGGGTATGACGATGAAGAAGTTGAAAATGCCCATGTAGGTACCCATCTTATGGGCAGGGAGTGATCCGGTGAGAATGGCATAGGGCATGGAGAGAATGCTGGCCCACGCCAGTCCGACGCCAACCATGGAAAGCAGGAGCAGGTTGGGATCCCTGATGAAATAGATGGAGATCAGGCCCAGTCCGCCTGCTACCAGGGAAACCATGTGGGTGAATTTCCGGGAGGTCCGCCGGGCAATGACGGGAAGCAAAAAAGCCATGAGGGCGGCGAATCCGTTGTAAAGGGCGAAACAGATGCCAACCCAGTCGGCGCCTTTGTTAAAGAGTTCCGACGTGGGATCGGATGTTCCGTAGATATGTTTGGTAACTGCCGGCGTGGTGTAAATCCACATGGCAAACAGGGCGAACCAGGTGAAAAACTGAACCACGGCCAGTTGTTTCATGGTTTTGGGCATCATGAACATGTCGTACATCACCACGGCAATCCCATTGCGGGTATTCCCCTTTTTGATGAGTGTGCCGGCGATCAAGGACATGATTCCGAAAAAGGCGATACCTGCTGAAAAGATGTAGAGTTCGGGATGAAGATGGAAATGGTAAATCAGGACGGAGATGACGATTCCTGCAAGGATCCAGATGATGCTTCGGTTCAGGAAAATCCGGGAGGTCCCGGAAGGATCAGTGATTTCATCGGCATGGGCTTCGACGGGCACATGGCCTTCTGCTGCGGCATGCTCTCGCAGTTCTTCAGGACTGTATTCCTTAGTCCGGATCACTGTCCACAACACGGCTGAGAAAAATGCGAAAGCGCCAAGGTAAAAGGAGTATCGCACCGACGGAGGGATTTTTCCTTCAGGAGCGGTATTGGCGATGCCAAACCAGTTGGTCAGGATGTAAGGAAGGGCGGATGCCACGACGGCGCCTGTTCCGATGAAAAAGCTCTGCATGGCGAATCCTTTGGTTCGCTGTTCCGAAGGCAGCATGTCGCCGACAAAAGCGCGGAAGGGTTCCATGGAGATGTTGATGGAGGCGTCCATGATCCAGAGCATCCCCGCTGCAATCCACAGGGTAGGGGAATTGGGCATTAAAATCAATGCCAGGGATGCCAGAACAGCACCCACCATGAAGTATGGGCGGCGCCTGCCAAACCTGTTCCAGGTGTTGTCGCTCATATGCCCGATGATCGGCTGAATGATCAGTCCGGTCACCGGCGCGGCGATCCACAGGATGGGAATTTCATCCACCTTCGCCCCCAGCGTTTCAAAAATCCTGGAAACATTGGCGTTCTGAAGCGCAAATCCAAACTGAATTCCCAGAAAGCCGAAACTCATGTTCCAGATCTGCCAAAAAGAGAGATGAGGTTTCTTTTTCATTGTCGAATTATGCATTGGTTGAACCTATTTTGATTTGATACAATCGGTTGTTCAGCAGGCCTGATGGCCGGCGCCAGGCTCCACTCCTTTTGAGCAGACCGATGAATTGCGGATGATCAGGTCAGCCTTCACGATGATGGTATCACAGGGGTATTCCCGATCGGCCGATTCAATCCTTTTCAGGAGGGTTTGGGTGGCCAGGGTACCCATCTCGAATCCGTGCTGGTCGACCGAGGTCAGGGAAGGTTCCGCAATTTCCGCAAAACGGCTGTCTGAAAATCCGGTCACGGCAACCTCTTCAGGGATACGGAATCCCTCTCTCAGCAGGGATTTCATGGCCCCGATGGCGGTGAGATCATTGGCACCGAAAATGGCGTCGGGGAATGTGCCGGAGGCCTTCATCCTGCTAATTTCATGACATGCCTTTTCAAAGGAGTCAGCTTCAACACACAAAGCGGGATCGGGGGTTAACCCTGCCAGGACCAGCCCGTCGAGGTATCCCGCTTTCCTTTCCATGCCGATGAACAGGTTCTGGGGAGCCGCGAAATGAGCAATCCTTTTCTTCCCTTGGCCGGCCAGATGAAGGGTCGCCATGCAGGCTGCCTCCCGGTCGTTGGTGACCACCATGTCAGCGGTGATCCCGGGTGCGGCCCGGTCAAAAAAGACCAGCGGGATTTGATTTTCAAGAATGTCGGCAAGATGCTGAAAATCACGGGTTTCTTTGGATACGGAAACCAGAATGCCGTCCACGCGATGTGCGATCAGGGTCTTCACATTATTGACCTCCCTGTCGTATCGCTCGTTCGACTGGCAGAAGATCACCGTATAGCCTGCCTTGTAAGCCACTTCCTCGATGCCGCTGATCACCTGCGAGAAAAAGTAGTGGACGATTTCCGGAATGATCACCCCGATGGTGTTGGAACGGCGGAATTTCAACCCCTGGGCAACGACATTGGGCTGGTATTTCAGCCGGACTGCCAGTTCGTTCACCAGTCGCCGGGTCTCCGCACTGATGTCGGGATGACCCTGCAAAGCCCTTGAAACTGTGGAGGGTGCAACCCCCAGAATCCTTGCCATATCTTTTATGGTGACCTGTCCGCCCTTTATCATTCCCGATCATTCTTAATCCCATAAAAATAGAAAAATTACGATTTGTGCAAATATAAACCGGCACGATTTATCAAAGGAGGGAGATCTGCCTGGACCCCACCTCTCCCCACCTGTTGTAAAACATATTCTTCGCAATCGACACCGCAATCGTTTGCAATACATATTTCATATATCTGTTGGGTAAAGTATTGAATTAAAAGTTAATTTTGACAAAATTTTCCCCGGTAATCCTTCATTGAATGTGGAAAAATTGACAATATGTTATATGCGATTGAGAATTTAATAATCTAATTAACTTACAAATGATGATGATTCGAAAAAATCTGAAATTGTTCTGGATGCTTGCTTTTCTGCTATTGACCATAGCGGGGTATGCACAGCAAAAGACAATCAGCGGCAAGGTGACCGATGCATCGAATGGTGAACCGTTGCCTGGTGTGACTGTAGTTGTTGTTGGCACCACGGTGGGGACGATCACCAATTTTGACGGCGATTATTCGCTAAAAGTGGATGCCGGTCAGACGGTCTCTTTCTCTTTCATAGGTTTTGAATCCCAGCGGGTGTTGATCGGGAATCAGAATGTGATCAACATTTCGCTGGAAATGTCTACTGAGGCGCTCGGGGAGGTGCTGGTCATCGGATATGGTACCACCAAGAAGGAGGATGCCACCGGATCGGTACAGGCGGTCTCCACCGATGATTTCAACCGGGGTGCTATTACCTCACCGCAGGAGCTTGTTTCCGGGAAGATTGCCGGGGTCCAGATCACCAACGGCGGGGGTGCTCCCGGCGAAGGGGCTACCATCCGCATCCGCGGGGGGTCCTCCCTTTCGGCCAGCAACGATCCCTTGTTCGTTATCGACGGCGTGCCGGTCGATAACGACGGAATTTCGGGGATGCGTAACCCTTTGAGTACCATTCATCCGACCGACATCGAGACCTTTACAGTTCTCAAAGATGCTTCCGCCACGGCCATCTACGGATCGCGGGCTTCCAACGGGGTGATCATCATCACCACCAAGACGGGAAAGAAGGGAAGACCTTTGAAAATAAACTACAACGGTTTTGTCTCGGTAGCAAACAAAACGGAAACGGTGGATGTGCTTTCGGCCGATCAATTCGGGGACCTTTTCAGAAAGAGATATGCTTCCAATGAAAATGCCAAGGCTCTGTTGGGAGATGCCCAGACCGAATGGCAGGATGAAATCTACCAGACCGCGATCACCCATGACCACAACCTGAGTGTCACCGGAAATGCCTATTCCGTTCCCTTCAGGGTTTCCGTCGGCTATTCCGATGAAGAGGGGATCCTCCTCACCGACGGGCTGAACCGTCTGACAGCTGCCATAGCGCTTACTCCTTCCCTTTTGGATGATCATCTGAAAATCAACGTAAACCTCAAAGGGATGATGATCGAAAATACTTTTGCCGACCAGGGAGCTATCGGGGGAGCCGTAGGTTTTGATCCCACCCAGCCGGTGAAAGATGGCAATGCAAAATATGCCGGATACTTCACCTGGACGCAGCCCAACGGGGACCCCGTGGATATCGCCCCCATCAACCCGGTGGCCCGGCTGATGCTGAACGACGACCAGTCATCGGTACTCCGCAGCCTCGGAAATGTCCAGTTCGACTACCGCTTCCATTTCTTGAAAGACCTTCGCGCTAACCTCAACCTTGGGTATGACATCTCCAACAGTGACGGAACCACCATCCGGCCAGAAACCCACCCAGGCGATTTTGACGCTGCCAGGGGCGGCGGTCGAAACAACGTATACACTCAGGACAAGCTGAATACCCTGCTCGATTTCTACCTCAACTACGTGAAGAACTTCGAAAGTATCCACAGCCGCGTCGATGCCATGGCCGGTTATTCCTGGCAGCACTTCTGGAGAGCCGGCACCTTCCTGGAGCAGAACTATAAAAAGAGTTACACCTACCAGGATACTGACTACGAAACCGAGAATTACCTGGTCTCCTTCTTCGGCAGGCTGAACTATATCTTTCTCGACCGTTTCATGGCCACGGCCACCCTCCGTTACGACGGGTCAAGCCGTTTCTCTCCCGATACCCGCTGGGGTCTGTTCCCCTCCTATGCCCTGGCATGGCGCATCAAAGAAGAGGGGTTCCTGAAAGATTCTGATGCGATATCGGAACTGAAGCTTCGTTTGGGTTACGGGGTCACCGGTCAGCAGAACATCACCAGCAATGACTATCCTTATCTGGCCCGTTACAGCATGGGCGATCCCAACGCCCAATATCTCTTCGGAAACACCTGGTATCCTACGCTCCGGGCTGAAGGGTATGACGCCAATATCAAATGGGAGGAGACGGTTACCTATAACATCGGCCTCGATTACGGATTCCTCAAAGACAGGATCACCGGAACCCTCGATCTTTACAAACGGGTCACCAACGACCTGATCAACTTTATTCCGGTGCCTGCCGGGACCAATCTCAGCAATTACCTCCTTACCAATGTGGGTAACCTTGAAAACCGCGGGGTGGAATTTTCAGTCAATGCCATTCCGGTGAAAACCACCGATTTCACCTGGGACCTCGGCCTAAACGCCTCCTACAACAAGAATGAGATCACCAAACTGACGGCCACCGACGATCCCAATTACCTGGGCGTGGAAACCGGAGGAATTTCAGGGGGTGTGGGCAACAACATCCAGATCCACAGTGTGGGATTTCCGGCCAACTCCTTCTTCGTTTATGAGCAGGTATACAACAGCTTAGGCCGTCCCATCGAAAATGTCTTTGTCGACCGCAGCAAAGACGGCATCATCTCCGAAGATGACCTTTACAGGTACAAAAAGGCTGCACCCGATGTCATTCTGGGGGTCACCACCAAAATGACCTGGAAAAACTGGGACTTCTATGCCTCGGGAAGGTCTTACATCGGAAACTACATGTACAATAACGTTTGGTCGGGGGGTGCCACCTACAACAACCTTTACAATTCGGCGGGTTTCACCAACAACCTCAATTACAATGTCTATGCCACGAGCTTTGAGAACCCCCGCTATTTCAGCGACTATTACGTGACCAACGCTTCATTTTTCAAGATCGACAACATGGCGCTGGGATACACCTTCACCAATTTCCTGAAGGAAAAACTCAATGTCAGGCTTTATGGCACCCTGCAGAATGTGGCTACCTTCACCCGCTATGAAGGCCTTGATCCCGAAATCAGCAGTGGAATTGACAACAACCTTTATCCCCGCCCCAGGACCTATGTCTTCGGTGTCAATATTGATTTTTAACAGTTAAACAGTGAACAACATGATAAAGAATAGTTTAAAATATCTGTTGATAGCCTTTGCGGCGATGACCATCGCCCTTTCGGGCTGTATAGGAGACCTTGACACCCTGCCTCTTGATAAAGACGAAGTGACTTCGGCGAGTGTTTATGAGAATCCTAAGAATTATATCAACGTACTGGCCAAGCTGTATGCGGGGCTTTCGCTGAGCGGTCAGCAGGGACCAGCCGGCAGGGGTGATATCAGCGGCATGGACGAAGGTTTCGGCCAGTACCTCCGCGGCTATTTCTACCTTCAGGAACTCCCCACAGACGAAGCCCTGATCGGGTGGAACGACGCCACCCTGCGTGATTTGCACGATGTGGACTGGACGGCCTCTGACGGTTTCATCAGCACCTTCTATTACCGTGTATTCTACCAGGTGTCGGCATGTAACGAATTCATCCGTGAGACCACTCCTGCCAAACTCGACGAGAGAAACATCACGGGGGATATCCGCAACAAGATCGAGACGTACCGTGCTGAAGCCCGCTTCCTGCGCGCTCTTAGCTACTACCACGCCATCGACCTCTTCGGAAACGTACCTTTCGTCACTGAAGAAGATGGCGTGGGTTCCTTCTTCCCCGAGCAAATCAGCCGTGCGAAGCTTTTTACCTATCTGGAAAGCGAACTCAAGGATATCGAAGGGAAATTGCTTCCTCCGAAAAGCGAATACGGCCATGCTGACCAGGCTGCGGCCTGGATGTTGCTGGCCAAGCTTTACCTGAATGCCGAGGTTTATACCGGAACCGGGAAATATACCGAAGCCATCACTTACCTGAACAAGGTGATCGGCGCCGGATACACCCTGGAACCCGAGTATGCCCATAACTTCATGGCCGATAACCACACCTCCGGAGAAGTCATCTTCCCGATTGCCTTCGACGGGATGAATGCGAAGACCTATGGCGGGACCACCTTCATTATCAAGGCCGCCGTCGGCGGTAAAATGGATCCGGCAGCTTTCGGCATTGACGGCGGTTGGGGAGGTTTGCGCACCACCAAACAGTTCGTGGGCAAATTCTATAACCTGGAAATGTTGAAAAATGCCCGGATACCGCTTAAGAAGGCGATGGCTTACCCGGTGATTTATGTTCCCGGCAGTTACCAGTCGGGCAGCGGATACAGTGGCGGCGACTGGAGCCCGGGCGATGCCCCGCAGCTGGCTTCCGTCAGTTCCGACGACAAATACGAAGGATACATCTACTTTGCCGCCGATGCCCAATTCAAATTCACGGCCGGGCCGAACTGGGATGTCAACTGGGGTGACAACGGGGCAGATGGAACCCTGGAACGCGATGGCGCTAACCTGACGGCTACAGCTGGCTATTATAGAATCAACGTTGACTTGAACACTATGACCTATTCGCTGGTGAAGACCGACTGGGGCCTGATTGGTTCCGCCACTCCGGGTGGATGGGATAACGATACCAACATGGAATTCGATCCGGTGACCAGGATGTGGAAACTCATCGTGGAACTGGGTGCCGGTGATATCAAATTCAGGGCCAACGACGGCTGGGATATCAATCTGGGAGATACGGGTGTCGACGGTATCCTGGAATATGGCGGTGATAACATTGCAGTGGCCTCTCCCGGAAAATATGAAATCAAACTGAAGCTGGGGATGCCCGATTATACCTATACCATTGAGAAGTATGCTTCCGATAACCGGGCAATGTTCTTCACTGATGGGCAGACCCTTGAAGTCGATGACCTCTTCGAATTCACCAAGGGGTATGCCATCACCAAATGGAGTAATCTGACTTCTAAGGGACAGAATGGTTCGGCGAAAGATTTCGTGGATACCGACTTCCCCGTCTTCCGTCTGGCCGATGCTTACCTGATGTATGCCGAAGCGGTGCTTCGCGGCGGCTCCGGCGGATCGGCGGCAACGGCCCTCCAGTATGTGAATGCCGTCAGGGAAAGGGCTTACAAGGATGTGAAAGGCCATATCGGTTCGGGTGACCTCAACCTCGACTTTATCCTCGACGAACGCGCCAGGGAACTTTACTGGGAGTGCCACCGCCGCAGCGACCTTATCCGTTTCGGAAAATTCACCGGCAACAGCTACCTCTGGGCCTGGAAAGGCGGAGTGAAAGATGGGACCGCCGTAGATGAAAAATTCAACCTCTTTCCGCTGGCTGCCTCCGATGTGGCGGCTAACCTGAACCTGAAGCAAAATGATAAATACTAAATATTAATCAGTGAAGACAATGAAAAGGTTATATAAAACAGTTCTTCTTTTCACAGGTATTCTCTTCCTGGCCTCCTGTGCCGAGGAAGAACGCGATCCGCAGATCTACCTGTTGAAGTTCCCCAACATCAGCTCGCCTTCAGGAACCAAAAGCTATATCCTTGAAGAGGCCAAAGCTGGTGATGTCATGGAGACCTACAGCTGGTCGAAGGCCGATTTTGGATTTCCTGCAGCTATTTCCTATACCCTTCAGTTTGCTGAAGACGGGAATAAATTTGCCACTCCGATGAATATTGCGGTAACCCAGGGGTTGCAGTATGCCCTTACCCAGGGGGAACTCAACCAGATGTTGCTGGCCAAGAATTACACCGCAGGACGGCAGTACAGTTTTGAAGGCCGGGTGAAGGCCTCGGTGGGTGAATATGCACCCCCCCAGTATTCTCAGATTTTCAAGTTCTCTGTGATCCCCTTCGAAACCAAACTGCCTCCCCTTTTCCTGCTGGGTGATGCGACCATAGACGGTTGGGATAACAAAACCGACCAGGCGATGCCTTTCTGGTCGGTGGGCGTTTACGGGATTGTCACTCCCCTGAAAGCCAATGCCTATATCAAGGTGATCAAGACCCAGGGGGCCTGGGCGCCCCAGTGGGGTCAGGCCAGCGGCACCTGGGAATCGGGCACCCTGGCATACCGTCCTACGGAGAGCGTTGCCGACCCGGCAGCCATCCCCGGTCCGCCGGCCGACGGAGACTACCTGGTGGTGGTTAACATTGAGGCCCTCACCTACACGGTGACGGCCATGCCTGAGGTGGTTTACCTGGTGGGTGACGGCTGCAGCGCCGGATGGACGCCCACAGCGGGATTGCCCTTCACAAAGACGGCTCCCGGGAAGTATACCCTGACCACAGCGCTGAACGCTTCGTCGAACCTGAAGATCATGTACTCCAACAGCGGAGCGTGGGCACCCCAGTGGGGAACCGTGGCCGGTGCCAACAGCGCCATGGGAAAACTCTCCTTCCGTCCCAATGAAGGGGTAGCCGACCCGGCTTCCATACCCACACCGGCCACCGCAGGAACCTACAAGATCGAACTCGACTTCAGCGAGAATACCTACAGGATCACCCAATAGCTCCTGGTGATCCTCTTATAACCACAGAGAAAGCCGCGTATTTCACCGGAATTCTCTGTGGTTTTTTATTATCTTTAACCGTCACTTCCAATATTCAGGTCATGAAAACAAAAACCCTCTTTCTCTTGTTCGCGGTGTTCTTTCTCTTCACAGGGAATTTCGCTGTGGCCCAGATCACCACCAACCCGGCCCTGCCAGTGGCCACCAAAGGGGTCACCATCACCTTTGACTCTTCCGCAGAAGGACGGTTGGGGAGTTTCACAGGAGAACTGTATGCCCATACCGGCGTGATCCTCGCAGGCAGCAGCGAATGGCAGCATGTGATCGGCGACTGGGCCAACAACACCAACCAGCCCAAGCTGACCCACAAAGGAGACGGCATTTACGAACTGGTCATCTCCCCCGATATCATGACCTATTATGGTGTTCCCTCCGGTGAAAAAGTGGTGAAGCTGGCCATGGTCTTCCGTTCAGCCAACTGGAACAACGACAGGAAACAAACCAATGACCTGTTTGTCGATGTCTATGAGGAAGGGCTTGTCGTTGCAGTAACTTCGCCCGATGAAGGCGCCATGGTCGATATAAGCGCTTCCTTTACCATCTCGGCGACCTCTTCGCAGGAGGCCACCCTGCGGTTGCTGGCCGGGGAAGAGGAACTGGCCCGGACCACGGGAAAGAGCATCACCCGCCAGCACGCCATTGCGGTTAGCGGATGGCAGTGGATCATCGCCGAAGCCGCCACCACGGAGAAAACGGTGCGCGACTCGGTGTGCATCTTTGTCAAGGAACCGGTGACAGTGGCTCCCAAGCCTGCCTCCTACCGGCAGGGGATCAACTATACGGGCGAAACTTCCGCTGCCCTGGCACTGTGGGCCCCCTTTAAAGAGAATGTCTTCGTGCTGGGCGACTTCAACAACTGGGAGGTGAGCAACGCCTGCCAGATGAAAAAGGACGGCGACTGGTTCTGGCTTGACATCACCGGACTTACCCTCGGAACGCCTTACGTTTTTCAATACCTGATCGACGGACAGATCCGCATTGCCGATCCTTTTACTGAGCAGACCTGCGATCCCAACGACCAGTATATCAGCACGACCACCTATCCCGGACTGCCGGAATACCCTGTGGGGAAGGCCCAGGGGGTGGCGGCGGTGCTCCAAACCGGACAAACGCCCTACCTATGGGAGGTGGCCTCCTTCACCCCGCCGGCGAAAGACCGGCTGGTCATCTACGAACTGCTGATCCGTGATTTCACAACAGAACGCAGCTACCAGGCGGTCATCGGCAGGCTGGACTACCTGAAAGAGTTGGGTGTCAATGTTTTGGAGCTGATGCCCGTCAACGAGTTCGAAGGAAATCTGAGCTGGGGTTATAATCCCTCCTTTTATTTTGCCCCCGACAAGTATTATGGTTCCCGGAATGACCTGAAACGGCTGATTGACGAGGCCCACAAGCGGGGCATGGCTGTGGTGATCGACATGGTGCTCAACCACAGTTACGGGCAGAGCCCCCTGGTGCAGATGTACCTCGACCGTTCTTCCTGGAAGCCCACAGCTGAGAATCCCTGGTACAATACCCAACATAACTTTCAGAATCCCGATGCCCAGTGGGGGTACGATTTCAATCACGAGAGCATCGCTACCCGCCAGTTCATCGACAGCATCAACAGCTTCTGGATGAAGGAGTACAAGGTCGATGGATTCCGCTTCGACTTCACCAAGGGATTTTCTAACACGGTATATGGCCAGAACGACTGGGGGAGTGCCTACGATGCTTCCCGCATCGCCAACCTGAAGCGGATGGCCGACGAGATATGGCGCCGCAACCCCCATGCCCTGGTGATCTTTGAGCATCTCTCCGACAACAGCGAGGAAAAAGAGTTGGCGGCCCACGGCATCCTCCTCTGGGGAAACCAGCATTACGCTTATTCCGAAGCCGCCAGGGGGAACATTTCCGACCTGGGATGGGGATTCTATAAAAACCGCGGGTGGGAGTACCCCCATCTGATAACCTACATGGAAAGTCATGATGAGGAACGGATTGTGCTGGAATGCAAAAACGGGGGAAGAACGGAAGGCAGCTATAACATCAAACTGCTTCCCACCGCCCTTGACCGCGTGGAACTGGCCTCCCTCTTCATGCTTCCCCTGCCGGGGCCCAAGATGATCTGGCAGTTCGGGGAATTGGGGTATGACTATTCCATCAACACCTGTGACCTTCCCAGTGAGGTGAAGCCCGAATGCCGGCTGTCCCCCAAACCCGTCCTCTGGAATTATTTCACCAACGAGAACCGGAAGGACCTGTACAAAATGATGGGGCGCCTCAACTATCTGAAAGTCAATTATGATGAGTTCTCGTCGGGCAGCACCTATACGGGGAGCCTCAACGGAGAGGTGAAATGGTATCGGCTGAGCAGCGGAAACGGTCATGTTGTGGCCGTCGGAAATTTCGCCACCTCCTCACGATCGATTACCCTGGATTTTCCGGTCACCGGCACGTGGAACGATTATTTTTCGGGGACGGACTATCCAGTGACCGGATCAACGCAGAACATCACCCTGGGAGCCGGAGAATTCAGGCTTTTTTCCACGCGGGAATTTGCTGACCCCTTCACTCCCGATGCCATTCCTTACGGGGAACGCAAAACAGGCCCGTTTATCTTCTACCCCAATCCGGCCGGGGAAACTGTTTCTGTCAGGTCGGAAAATCCGATCGGTGTGGTGTTCATTCTGAATATTTCGGGACAGGTGGTCTTCCAGGGTGATTTTTCGGGCAGTCGTAAAGCTGAAATCCCTGTGGAACATCTGGCACCGGGATTGTATCTCATTCAGTCGGGGGGTGAAAACCTTTCGAAGCCTGAGAAATTGCTGATTTATTAGACTTTGGAGGATATTTTTGCGGCGATGGATTCCACTTTACGGAATACCCGGAAAAAGTTGCCGCCCCATATTTTGGCTATATCATTTTCCGAATAGCCTCTTTTCAGGAGTTCCCGGGTTATGTTGGGAAACTCACTGACATCGTTACACCCCGCCAGCCCGCCCCCGCCGTCAAAATCACTGCCGATACCTACATGGTTGATTCCCACCAGGGAGACCACGTGGTCGATATGGTCGACATAATCGGCCACTGAGGGAAGGTCTTTGGGGTATTTCTCCCGCATTTCTGTCCACTCCTTTCTGAAGGCCGCCAGGCCGGCTTCGGAGAGGGTGTCCTTTACGGCATCATATTTTTCCCGCATTTCCCGCTCCAGCCGGTATCGCTCATTATTTACATCGGGGTCTCTGATGTACTCGTCAAGGAGACAGATCTGTATGACCCCTCCGTTACGCGCCAGCGCCCTGATCATATCGTCCGACATGTTTCGCTGATGACGGGCAAGGGCTCTTACGCTGCTGTGCGAGGCAATCACGGGAGCAAGGCTGATGGATATCACATCAAAGAATGATTTGTCGGAAATGTGGGAGACATCGATGATCATCCCCAGCCGGTTCATTTCCATGATCACCAGCCTGCCGAAATGACTCAGTCCGTTGTGTTCAGGCTTTGCCCGATCGGAAGAAGAGTCGCAGATATCATTGTGGTAACTGTGGCATAAGGTGATGTAGCGGATCCCTTTGCGGTAAAACTCCTCCACCCGGCTGAGCTCTTTCCCCAGCGGAAATCCGTTTTCCAAACCCAAGTATATCGCACGTCTCCCGCTTTTTTCCATTATAAGTGCATCCTCTGCATTGCGTGCAATCCCGGCAAGATCTCCATACCGGCCAATGACTGCCACCGTGGTGTCAATCATTTCGTGGGCAAGGTCATAAGCCGACCTCGTGTTCGTTTCCGTCCTGGCTTGCTGGGAGATGAATATGGCAAAAAACATGGCATCCAATCCCCCTTCCTTCATCCGGGGCAAATCGACTTTTCCCGTATTATTCCTTCTGCCAACGTCGAAATTCCGCTTCAGCATGTTCATCGGGGTATCACAATGGGTATCGATGGTCAGTGACTTCTCATGAACCCGGAGAACCTCTTTCTCCGTCAGGTCGGCCCTGTTTTGTGCGCTGCCAGGCCATACCCCGGCCATGATGATCATTCCGGCGCACCACAATGATTTGAAAATCCTTGTTTTCCCCATATGCAACTTGTGTTCCCCTGTTCTTTTGAAACTCCCCTCAGCAGAGCAGCGGGGCATCCGATTCCGTAAAGGACTTCTCTGTTGTCTTACTCGCTAACCCCCCCGCAGAGGCGACGGGGAAACGAATCCCGGAAATCAATATTTCACTCTATAGCCCGATATTCCTCTGCAAAGATGTCCTTCTGAGGTAACACCCTCCACTACGATCTTCATGTCGCCGATGTCATCGCTCTGATAAAACGCTGCTGTGGCAACACCTGAAGAATCGGTTTTTAAAATGGGATTCCAGTAAAGGGTATTCCTGTGATCCTCTTTAATTTCAGCCAGAGGAGTCTCCTCGTAGCTGGGAGTGTAGAATTTGCGCGACACCGAATACCCGATGATCCGTGCTCCTTCCATATGTTCGCTCTTTTTGGGGGTACTTATAAATCTGCCACCCCGGTTGGCATAGAAAAAGAGAATCCCTCCCGCGTAGTTTACACCTGCAAAAATCCCTGACCTTACATACTCCACTTTGTCAAACCACTGGCTTGGAAGTGAGGCTACAATACCCATCCTGTCTTCCATCCCATCCATGTAAATTTTTAGCTTATTCCCCCTTGCGTAAAAGGTCTTCGTTTTTTCTTCATAGATAACACCGGGTATTTTTCCTTCTATATAGTCAAAAATGTTTGCCGGCGCATCATTGCTTTTTGCAAGGTCCAGAACAAAATCGGCTTCCAGGTAAATCCGCGGGTGTCCATCGTCTTTATAGGTTTTGCGTGCCGTAACATTCACTTCGCCAATTAACACGGTATCATTTACACTCCATTTTTTCCATCCGGCATTTCGGGTGGGTTCGACGATGGTGCCGGGGATCGTCCTGGAAGCCTCCTTCCGGTAAACGCTGAATTGAGGAAGATATCCTGATTTGGGGGAAATGGTCGAACTCGAATCTATTTCTATGTAAGCTGACTGTTTCCCGTTCCTGGTTTTTGCCTCCAGGGACACATAGACCGTATCATAAAAAAAGAGATCGGAAAAAACAAACTTTCCCAGGGAGTCGGTTTTCTCCTTATATACCCCCAGTAAGCTTTTCAGCGTGATCATGGTGACTTCGCCGTTGACCACCGGCCTATGAGTATTGGCCGAAATGACTCTCCCCCTCAATTCCAGGGATGGTTCGGGCTGGTAATCAATTTCCGGAAAGGAATCTCCCAGGATCTCCTTCCATTCAAATTCGCGATACCCATGGGTCATCATCACATGATCCAGCGCCACCAAAGTCGTAATACTGTCATCCTTAAAATAATAGGCCGGATCTTCGATGATCCCCTTCAATTCGGAGTTTAGCAGGAAATGGGTGAATATGTTGCCGGGATGCTCTTCCTTATTCAAAATGGCCGGGGTATTGAAAACCGACATGGAAAGGTTTGTAAGGCATGGCATTCCCTGGTCCGTAAAGGCAGCCACTCCTATTTTTATTGGTTCTCTTCGTTTATATTCCGTTTTGTCTGTCTTAATAACCAGATGAACGACATTCACGTGGTTGTTAAAAACCAGTCTTTCACAAACAGGGATAAGTCTGGAATCGAACAGGGTGAATTTTATGATTCCTCCGGGCAGTTTGTTTTTCTTTAATTCGAAGGAGGTGGTCTCTTGTTGGATGGCAAACTGTTCATGATGACAAACCTCGCCTCCGCTTTGTGCGACAAGGAGGTATTCCGGTGCCAGTTCCTTATCTGAATCGGGGAATTTCCGGATGACCTGAATTTCAATCCTCGCCGGGTCCAGCGCATTGGCTGTTAGGATAACGCCCTCATCCCCGGGCTTCGGGAGGTCGGTTTTCTTTACAAGGTCATCTCCGAAAATCACTTCGGCGGTGTACTTCTTCCCCTTTACCGGCACGATCGTAAAACAGCCTGTTCCCTGGTGATGACTTTTAATTTCAACGACCCTGTTGCCTGATTCGTCGATAACCGCCCCTCTGAGATCAATCCCTTTCCCCTGTTTGTCGACCGCCTTGAAAGCGACTTTGTTGGGTATTCCGGTCACAAAGGTCCCCCCTTCCGGGAAAAATTGCAGGTCAATATCCCTCACTCGCAATTCTGTCGTTTCAGGCACAAGCTTTTTGTCCCGTCCGTTCCATATCAACAGGTTTTTCCTGAAAAACCATACTTCATCGAAGTTGCGCATCCAGTTTGTGTAGGCTCTGACCTGATACATGCCTCCGGGAAGTGAATCGGGCAGGTGTATGTCGCCGTATGCCAGGCCATCCTCAATCCAGGCCAGGTTTTTGCTAACCACCTGCCCCGAAGTGTTGATTATTTCAACATACAGATTACACTCATTAACTGGAGAACCTTTTACATAGGCCTTGAACCAGAGGTCATCGTTGGCAAAATAGGACGGCCGGTCCAGATGCAGGTAAACTCTTTCCTGCGGAAAACGAAGATTAAAAAGGTTGGTTTTGGCAATCAACGACTGGATTTCCTTTTCCGGAATTGAAGAGGTCATAAATCCCGGGATCAAAAGCACCAGGGCTGAGAAAAAGGCCGGGAGAGACAATTTCTTGTAAATTCTCATATTTTAAGTCCGGGATAGTATGATTGATGCTGAAAAGGCTGTAACTCTATTTCCGGTCAAACGCAAAGTTATATCAGTTTGGTTATAAATGTTTCTTCCGCACTGATTAATATCAGCAATAGCGTGTATTATTCTCCGGTAATTTTCCGGGCGAAACCGTGCAGATCCAAGCCGTTGAAATTCCCGGAGCTCATTAGCAACAGGTTGGCGTTTTCCCATCTTTTGGTTTCCAGGGTGGCGAAGAGGGCTTCCGCATCGGTGGTTACCCTCAATCCGGGTGTTCCGAAGCCTTCAGACACCATTTCGGAGGTGATGGGTTCCAGTTTTTTATGTTCCACGGTATGCGGGTTGAAATAGACATACGCTTCATCGGCGTCGTTCATGGTATGGTGGTAGTGGGGGAGGAACTCCTTTTTCAGGGAGCTGAAGGTGTGGAGCTCCATGCAGGCAATGAGCCGTCGGCCGGGGAATTGGTTTTTGACGGCCCGGGTGGTGGCTTTCAGTTTGGAAGGGGAGTGGGCGAAATCCCTGAAAACCGCGGTGGTGCTATTTTCCGCTAAAACCTCCAGCCGCCTGGCAGCTCCGGTGAAAGTGCCTATGGACTGGTAAAACCGCTCATCCCCGACCCCCAGGGCGTGGCATACCGCCTGGGCTGCCGAGATGTTCTGCAGGTTGTGCTCTCCGAAAATCCTCAGGGGTATCCTTTCATCGCCGGAAATCAGGAAGGTCTGCTGTCCGCGGACTTCTGCCGGGTGGGCCTGGTATTCCGTGCAGGTGATATGGCGTTGGGCGGCGGCAATCTCCCGGAGAAGGGGATCCCCATTGAAATAGAACAGCCTTCCTCCCGGCTCGATGAGCTCCGCAAACCTGCGGAACTGTTCCACATAGTTTTCAAAGGTGGGAAACACGTTGATATGGTCCCAGGCAATGCCGCTCAATACCCCGATATGGGGATGGTAGAGGTGGAATTTGGGTCTCCGGTCCTCCGGGGAGGAGAGGTATTCATCACCTTCAAAGACGGCGATGCGGGAGTCGTTGCTGAGTCCGACCATGGTGTCAAACCCGTCGAGTTGTGCGCCCACCATGTAATCGAAGGCCATGCCGCTCTCCCTGAGGACGTGCATGATCATGGAGGTGATGGTGGTCTTTCCATGGCTGCCGCCGATCACCACCCGGATTTTGTCTCGGGTCTGCTCATAGAGAAATTCCGGGTAAGAGAGGATTTTCACTCCGAGTTCGCGGGCCCTGACAAGTTCGGGGTTATCACCGCGGGCGTGCATGCCCAGAACAATGGCATCGAGGCCGGCGGTGATTTTCGCAGGAAACCACCCCGGGGCTTCGGGCAGAAGTCCGCAGGCCGCCAGCCTGCTTCTGGAGGGTTCCACGATTTCATCGTCAGAACCGGTCACCGTAAATCCTTTTTTGTACAGGGCCAGGGCCAGGTTGTGCATGGCACTCCCACCGATGGCAATGAAATGGATCTTCATCATATATTATGTAACCTGTTTACTGCCGGTGTCAGTTCCCCTTCCCCTCCTTGACGAACCCGGTCATTTGATTCCATTCCGCGAAGAAATCAGAATGCCCGGGAAACCTATGCTATTACACTCCTCTCACACGCATGCGCAAAGAAAAGAGGTTTTCCGATGCGGTGATGAAAAGGGTTTTCCGGTCGGCACCTCCGAAGCATACGTTGGCGGTCCAGGGGGCTTCCACGGGGATGTGTGCGATCTTTTCCCCTTTCTTATTGAAAACCGTGACCCCTTTGCCGGTCAGATAGATATTCCCTTTGTTGTCGATGGTCATGCCGTCGGATCCCATGGGGGCAAAGAGGGTCCTGCCACTCAGGCTGCCGTCGGGGGAGATCCTGTAGCGGTAAGTTTTCCCGTCGCCAATATCAGCCACATAGAGGGTTTTCCCGTCGGGCGTGCCGATAATGCCATTGGGTTGTTTCAGGTCAGTGGCTACCCTGACGGGGACCTGGCTTCCCGGGGCCAGAAAGTATACATGCTGTCCGTCAAGTTGCGAGGTTTTATCCCTGCCCGTCCACCAGGGACGGGGATAGAGCGGGTCGGTGAAATAGATTCCTCCGCCGGGACTGACCCAGAGGTCGTTGGGGCCGTTGAGGCGTTTGCCTTCATAATTGCTGATGAGGATGGTGCGTTCTCCTGACGGGGAGATCTTCCAGAGTTCGTTTTTACCGTCGGAACAGGAGATCAGGTTTCCGTCGCCGTCGAAAAAGAGACCGTTTGCACGGCCGCAGTCGCCGCAGAATTCCTTCAGCACCCCCCCGGTCGTCCAGATATAAATTTTGTCGTTGTTCTGATCGGTGAAATAGACATTACCCGCCTTGTCGGTGGCAGGTCCTTCGGTGAAACCAAAATGGCCGGCAAGCAGGACCGGCTTTGCACCCCTGGCGACAATCCCGTTGTTTTTCTGTGCCGGAAGGGAAAGCGAAACTGCTGCCAGGGCCATCAGTAACAGTATCTTTTTGTTCATGGTAGTGAATTAAAGATGGTTAATCTATCTATCTTTCTGTTTCCGGATTTTTTAACGGTTTACTTTCTCCATCCACCCTGTTTCTTCGGGTGAAGCAGGAATACGGGGTGCCAGAATCTTTGCCGGGGTGTAACGTCTGGCTTCCCGCCGTGACAACTGGTGGCTCCAGGGAATCCTGTCATGGGTGGCTGCTCCGGGGCCGTAATTTTGATATTCCGCATAAAAAGCGGTTTTATCCCTTTCCGTGCCGCTCCAGTTGGACCACCCTTCGGGAACGATGTGGCTACCCATTTCGCAGCCGAGGAATACCGTCCGGGCAAAATCACGCCACGGGCGGCCCAGATGAACGGCGGTGACCCCCTCGTCAGCGGTCAGCCGGCAGCGGAGAAAGACGTATCCGAAGGGGGTTCCCTTCGGGGTGCTGGCTGCGGTGATGTAAGAGTCGCTTTTGCTGCGGAGGGTGCACCCTTCAAACAGGGCGGTGGCCGCCCCGAAAATAAAATCGGTGGTTCCTTCGATGGTGCAATTCTGAAAATATTGCCGGCTGTTGTTCCCGGCAGCATAGAGGGTATCCTGGTTCCCCAGGATCAGGCAGTTGCGGAAGACACAGCGGTCTCCTTCAACATGAAGGGCTACGGCCTGGCCCACCCGACCGGCACTGTTTTCGATGGTGAGATTTTCGGCGACAAAATCGTCGGCTTCCACCTTGAGTGTCCAGGTGTAGAATGTGCTGTTGCGTCCCCTGTCCATCTTTCCGAAGTGGTCATCCCAGGTGATGACGGTTCCTGCGGCACTCTCCCCGATCAGGGAAAGCTTCGTATTGCACGAGGCAACAGTTACCTTTTCACGGTAGATCCCGTTTCTGATGAAAATGGTGACCCGCATGTCGGGAAACGCCTTGGCGGCATCAATGGCCGACTGGATGGTCGTGAAATCACCCCTCCCGTCCTGTGCCACCGTCATCTCAAACCGGTCCTGTCCACAAACTCCCGGAATGTAAAACAGCAGGAGAACGTACAGGGGAATAAGACTTTTTAGTTTCATATTATGATATGTCACTCCCGTTCTGCCTTTGCCCACTTTATTTTATATGTCCAGTTTTTCTTTAAAGAATGCCATCCTGATTTCATTCCAGTTATGGGGCACGCTGTGGCCTTGGTCGGGAAAGATATAATATCCCTTTTCGGAGGTCACCTGGTTGTAAACGGCGAAGTTGGTATGGGGCGGACAAACGTCGTCCTGAAGACCTACGGCCATCAGGATGGGGCATTGGATCATGGGGGCCAGGTTTTTCACATCAAAGAAAGAGAGCAGCTGGTAGATATCCTCCCATGATTTGTCAGGATTTTCTTTAAGGTAATCTGTAAATGTGCTGACTGGCCAGGGTGCGATTTTAAAATAATCGCGGTAGTCGCTCAAAAAGGGAATGGTAGGTGCGGCGGCTTTGATACGGTCATCGAGGGCACAGGCGGCCAGGGTGAATGCCCCTCCCTGGCTGCCTCCTTCGGCCACGATCTTTTCCGCGTCGATTTCAGGTCTTGACGCTACGAAGTCAATGGCCCGCAACAGGTCCATGAAAGCTCCCCGGTAATAGTAATTCTCCTGGCTGTCAAGGCCATGCAGGATCCAGTCGCCATAGGTGTTGGTGGCTTTCTGGATGCCCTGTCCGCGTGTCGACAGGACGAATTCGGCAAAATCGGGATTGTTATCCCCGCCGGGCAGCCAGGGATCTGAGCCATACCCCATATAGCTGATGATCACCGGGAATTTCCCCGGCACTTTGGGCACAGCATAATAGCCTTCAATAGTAACATCCCCCAGCGACTGCATCGTCACCTGGTACAGATCACGCACGCTGCCCGATTTTTCTTTCAGCAGGGTCATCCTGAAGTTGGGCTTCACCTGGTCGAGTTCGGCACGGGTAGTTTGCCAGAATTCTGCAAATCCGGGGAGGGTATCGACGGGACTGACGATCTTTTCGGGTTCGTAGCCGATGTTGAATTTCACCTCTTCTCCCTTGATGCCCTCCTTTTCAGCCCAGGCGGTACAACGGTAAAAGCCGGGTGCCGGAATGTCGACGTCGAAGAGGGCCAGTCCGCTCTGATCCTGTTTGATTTTCAGAACTTTTGATGTTTCGGAAACCGGCTGGTAGTCATCGGTGGTCATCTTCAGTCCTATGGTGATTTTTACATTTTTCCCCAGCTGATTTTCCGTGGCTAACCCGATGGTTGCCCTGGGGGTCCCCTCAAATACCCAGTCCTCATCGGTTATGCGGACTGTCAGGGGGAGTTGGTATACTTCCGTCAAGGGATTGATGGTGAGGGCTTCTGAAATCACCCCGCCACCGCCACCTCCGTCATAAACCCTGATCGCGACAAGGTTTTTCTCTCCCGGCTTCACCAATTCAGCAGGGACCACATACCGCCGTTTCACACCGTACTTGCTGACATAGTCAGGAGGCATGGAGCCGGTGGAACCGATCAAGGTCCCGTTGAACCACAACTCATCAGCATCGTCGGCATTGGCGTAACTGATGACCAGTCCGCAATTACCGGCCACCGGTGCACTGAATGATGCCGGGATGTCTATCATCTGCCGGTACCACCCGAAACCGTCGTATCCCGGAAATCCCTGTTCTTCCCAGGTTTTGGTGACTGATATCCGGGACCAATCCGAATCATCGAAGGAAGGCTGAGCCCACAGGGTATCGTCACCCGTGGCAAATGCCCACTGATCGGTGACATTCAGGGGCGTAAGGTCAGTGGAAATACGCTGACCGCATCCTGCCAGAACCAGGATCAATAGAAATGCTCTAAACTTCTTCATATGTAAAAATTATTGCGTTGTATTAATTCTCTGCTTCAAATCACTGTTCTTTCCTTGACACGCCACAAAAGAAACTATATATAGTTGCAAAAACAAAATTTTATTTGATTGGTAGCTGGCATATTTCATTTCTTACGGGAAAAAATCAGTTTCTTTACATTTTGGAACCATAAAATCGGCCTACTAATGAAGAAATCGCTACTTATTCTGACTGCAGCGTGGCTGTTTATGATGCTGAGCCCTTCGGAAGCATCCGGGCGGAGATTTAAAAAGATTTTTAACGGGAAGAATCTCGACGGCTGGGTGATTCACGGCACCGAGAAGTGGTATGTGGAAAAGGGAAAGCTGGTGTGTGAAAGCGGTCCCGACAAGCAGTACGGTTATCTCTCCACGGAAAAGGATTATTACAATTTTGAACTGGAGGTGCAATTCCTTCAAATGGCCGACGGGAACAGCGGGGTCTTTTTCCGTTCCACTTTTGAAGGGACCATCGTTTCGGGCTGGCAGGTGGAGGTGGCTCCCCCCAACCACGACACCGGCGGGATTTATGAATCCTATGGCCGGGGGTGGCTGGTTCAGATCCCTGATGAGAAGGAGAACATTCTGAAAATGGGAAAATGGAACAAGCTGAGAATCATGGCGGTTGATGGACGAATCACCACCTGGCTCAATGGTCGGCAGATGGTTGACATCACCGATGACAAAATTGCACAGGGGAGGGGAGCCATTGCCCTGCAGATCCATGACGGGGGTGGCATCAAGGTCTACTGGAAAAATCTCAGGATCAGGGAGCTATAAGTCACAGGTCTCATGATCCCTCCGGCTCTGCCTGAAGCTGTTGATATAGAGCCTCCTGGGTACTTAGCCTTGACCTGCCATACTGCTGTTCCGACAGCCCTGAATCTTAATCTCAACCTCAGAATGTCCAGGTGATTTTAGCTCCCAGCATGCGGGGTGCTCCGGGGATGAAGGTGGGGATGCCGAACATGGCGCCCGTATTTCCGGCGCTGATCAAATATTTCTCATCCAGCAGGTTGCTCCCGGTAACGGAGAGGATCACCGAGGGATTCTCCAGCATAAACCCTGCCGTGGCGTTGACCATGCCAAAAGCTTTCTGTTCCAGCCCGGCTGTATTGGCATCTTCAAACCAGACATGGCTTTTCCAGCTCCAGGAGGGAACGGCGAAAAGCCGGAATCCCTTGTAAAGTTTTACTTTGGCATTGATTCCGGCGGTATAGCTATGTTCCGGGGTCAGCCGGAAGGTGTTTCCCGCAAATTCCTGGGCATTTCCCTGACTGTCGATGGAGTCAAAACGGGCGTGGATCCATGCATAGTTTCCAAAAAGGTCAATGTTTTTCAGCAGGGCGATTTTCAGGGAGCCCTCCACACCGTAGGAGGTAGCTTTCCCGGCATCCCTTACCAGGTAGGTGTTGCCGACCCAGGCGTTGGTCTGAAAATCGCTGAAGAGCTGGTAAAAGCCGGTGACATCGGCCCACAGGCGTTGCGCCACGGAAGTTTTGAAGCCGGCATCGAAGTTGTTCAGGGTTTCCTGGTTCATGATTTCGCGTTCTCCGGCCGAGTTGAACTGGATGACGTTGGGTCTTCTCCCTTTCGCGTAACCAGCAAAAAAATTGGCATTTTCATTAAGGTCGTATTTCAGGACGGCGCGGTAGGTCAGGGCAATACCTGAGGTTTTGGCTTCGCTTTTCGCCGCCGGCCTAAAAAACAGGTTGGGGCTCATGCCGGTAAGCATTCCCAGCGTCGAGGGGGTTTCCCCGGTCATGCGCGATTCATTGGTGAGTTTAAACCGTTCGTAGGTTCCCCGGATCCCCCCCGTCAAATGAAGCCGTTCGGTCATCCGCCATGTGGCATCGGCGAAAGCGTCGATGGCCTGGTTAAGGGCGCCGCTCAGGTTTTCCTCGCTGTGGGAGGCAGGAAGGGCCAGGCCTCCCAAAGGTCCCAGTTGTGGATCAGGGGGCAGGGCAGTCATGGGTACCGGGGTGCCTTCGGAGTTCACCATCAATTGGGGAATTCCCATCAGCAGGTAGCTCATGTATTGTTCGTCGGGACTGAACCAGTAGTTCTGCTTTGCTCTTTCCCGCCAGTAGCTGACCCCTGCAAATCCGTTGATCCGGCTCCTCAGGGAGAAATTGTACCGCAATTCCTGGTTGAATTGCCTAACGTCGATTTTTTCCGCCATATCGATGGCCGGGGCGGCCGTGCCATCCCCATCCCACCGGGAGTCGGCATAGTTCGTCATATAGGACGTTGTGGAACTAAGGTAATTGTTTTCATTCCTGAATCGTTTGATTTCCAGGGACGTTCCGGAGATGTCGCGATAGTTACCCAGGTTTTTCCCCTGTTCCAGGGAAGCTTCGTACTGAAAAATATCGGTGCTGCCGTTGGTATTGGGGAGTTGTTTGCTCATAAATGCCGTTCCAGGATAGTCGTCCTGCTGGTAGTTCACCACCAGGTCGACGCGGGTGTTCCAGAAGGGGAGGTATCTGAGGGAGACCCTTGCTCCCAGGGTATTTTCCCCGTTGAGGGTTCCTCCGAAGCTGTTTTTCACATAGCCCTCGCGGGTGGTGTAGATTCCGGAGACCCTGGCGAAGAGTTTTCCGGGAAGTACCGTACCATTGACGGCTCCCTGGTATTCCTGCATTCCATATTCTCCCGCTCCTGCCGAAAGGTATCCCTGGGAACCGGCGACAGCCTTTTTCGTGACGTAGTGGATCACTCCGGCCTGTGCCCCGCGGCCGAAGAGCGTTCCTTGCGGTCCACGGAGGACTTCCACTCTTTCCATGTCGTAGAGTTCCGCCGAGGCCAGGGAGGGCCGGCTGACGGGTGTGTTGTTGTAATAGACCGATACGCGGGGCTGGGCGCTCAGCGAGACCTCATCGCTGGTCAACCCGCGGATCACATAATTGGGACGGTGGGGCGTCTGCTCCCTGACAGTGAGCCCGGGTACAAATTCCGCCAGTTGAGATAGCTCCCTGATGTTGTTCGCTGTCATCATGGAGGAACTCACCGCGGTAATGCCCGAAGGGATTTCCAAGAGCTGCTGTTCCCGCTGCTGGGAAGTCACGGTAACGGGCTCCAGGGCCACTTCTTCCCGGTCGAGGGTGAAGTAAATGTCGTTGTTGCCCTCCCGGAGCTGGTAATCAATGATCTTGGTCCTGTACCCCACGAAGGAGGCCTGGATGGAGATGATGCCGGTAGTCAATCCTTTCATGAAATATTCCCCCTCTTCGTTGGTGCTTACCCCGATACGGGTTCCCCTGACCACCACGGAAGCGCCTGCCAGTACCTCACTGTCGGCATTGTGTACCCTGCCGTGCACCAATACCGGCGGAAGTTCCCGGTTTTCCTGCTCTGTCTGACGGTATTTCCGTTTCACTCGCTTCCCCTGTTTTGCCTGCCCAGTCACCCCAAAAACGACCGCTGTCAGCAGAATTGCCAAAATCACTCTTTTCATACCTATGTATGTTGTTTAATATATTGTTCTTCAACTATATATAGCAGTCGCCCTATCCGCACTTCACTCCCATGGAGTTGGCTTCGCGTTGCTGTGCCGAACTTCGTTTCGCATGGAGCTAATATACATGCCCTTTTGTGGTCGAAGCACCATGCTCGTTTCATACTTCAGAAATTTGAATAAAGAACAGTTTAACCCCTACCATCGTACATAACTCTCCGGAACGGGGGTTATTCCCCGCCAATGGTGAAAACAGGCAGTTGTAAAGAAAGAGAAAGCCGGTCCATCGCCTCCCGGGCTTCTTCCTTCTCCCTGCATTTTTTCAGGGCGAACAGCGGTTTGTTTTTTTTGTCCAGGATGAAGATGCGGAAATCTCTTTCCTCGGAAATTTTCTGTTTGTTGGAAAGGCTGTACACTGAAAAACGGCGATATACGGGGATCAGGGTGAGTCCCTTGAAATCGCCGGCGGACTGCCATGTGCCCAGCGGGATGAATCCCAGAATTACGGTCGCCGGGCGGATCCTTCGCCGTGCCACGTCGATATGGGTTTCGTCGGTGGCGGTAGCCAGAAAAATCCCGGCCAGCAGGAGGAGGATCCCCACCGGCGATCTGAAAGCGAACATTCCGGCAATGAACAGCAGAATGCCGGCAAAAGCCGCATAAGGCCCGAATGCCTTTCCCAGTTTATTCCGTTCGACCATCTTTTAATCTATTCGGGATGAAGGATGCAGTGCCCTGGTCAAAAAAAGAGGCTGTCCCGGTTCTGTAGGACAACCTCCTGGTTTACAGGAGCACCGAATTGATTGATTTTGATTAATCATGTAAAGTGTTTCTGCGCTTCCTGCAAAATAAAAACGGAATATCCCAGGTTTTATTGCACAAGGTGTAATCTTACAAATACCCCGTCACCAGAATGATCAACTTTGTGCCGAACCATCTTTGGCACTGGTATTCAGGACGGCATTTCGGTACATGGCGCCATCGGGACAGCGGGAAGCGATGGAGGTTGATCTGCCGGGCAAAGGCTTGGCGTAAATATTGTCAGAGGCAGTGTTTCCCCATAAAAAATCCCGGGGCCTCTGCCCCGGGATCCAACTAAACCTAACTAAACCAAACTTATGAAAAAACAGCACTGGGCTGATGAAGTCTTTTTATATTTAATAACGTATATTTTTATAAATTGTTTTCATGGCTTTGAAATATTTTCAATTTCCCTTTCTCTTCTTATGGTAACAAATACCATGCCATAATTGTGTAAGGTTTTGGGTTTGATTGAAGAAATAATCCGGATAGAAAAAATAGATATATTTGCGCTAATTTTTCTCAGGATCACGCCAATTCAAAGTTTCAGATGAACAATATTCGCAATTTTTGCATCATTGCCCATATTGACCACGGCAAAAGCACGCTGGCCGACCGGTTGCTGCAGATTACCAACACGGTATCGGAGCGGGATATGCACGACCAGGTGCTCGACAGCATGGAATTGGAGCAGGAAAGGGGCATTACGATAAAAAGCCATGCCATTCAGATGGATTATGAATTGGATGGGCTCAGGTACAAGCTGAATCTGATTGATACCCCGGGGCACGTCGATTTTTCGTACGAGGTGTCCCGCTCGATTGCGGCGTGTGAAGGAGCTTTGCTGATCATAGATGCCAGCCAGGGGATCCAGGCGCAGACGATTTCGAACCTGTATCAGGCTCTGGAACATGACCTGGAGATCATTCCCGTCATGAACAAGATGGATAAGGAGAGTGCCATGCCCGATAAGGTGTCGGAACAGATCATTGACCTGATCGGATGTGATCATGACGATATCATTGAAGCGAGCGGAAAGACCGGGATGGGGGTGGATAAAATCCTGCGCAGGATTGTGGAGCGGATTCCCCCCCCCAAGGGAGACCCTGAAGCACCGCTCCAGGCCCTGATCTTTGATTCCGTATTCAATACTTTCAGGGGGGTGATTGCCTACTTCAAGATTGCCAACGGGGAGATCCGCAAAGGGGACTTGGTAAAATTTGTGGCTACCAAAAAGGAGTACATTGCCGACGAAGTCGGCATCCTGCGGCTGGGGATGGAATCCCGTGATATCCTCAGCGCCGGCGATGTGGGATACATCATTTCGGGGATTAAAACCGCCAGGGAAGTCAAGGTAGGAGATACCATCACCCATGTCAGACGGCCCTGTGAAGCTGCCATTGAAGGCTTTGAAGAGGTGAAGCCAATGGTGTTTGCTGGGATCTACCCGATCGATTCTGACGATTACGAAGATTTGCGCAATGCCATGGACAAACTGCAGTTAAACGACGCATCCCTTACCTTTGAGCCGGAATCGTCGGTGGCGTTGGGCTTCGGCTTCCGCTGCGGCTTTCTGGGATTGCTCCACATGGAGATTATTCAGGATCGGCTGGAACGCGAATTCGACATGAATGTGATCACCACCGTTCCCAACGTTTCCTATCAACTGCTCCTGACTAACGGCGAAACCCTCCGGGTCTACAATCCCTCGGGAATGCCGGCTACCACCGTCATTGACACCATCGAGGAACCCTATATCAGGGCCAGCATCATCACTGCTTCGGAATATATCGGCTCCATCATGACACTATGTTTGGATAAAAGAGGGAACCTGATCAGCCAAAGCTACCTAACCGCTGAAAGGGTGGAACTGATTTTTGACATGCCCCTGGGGGAGATCGTATTTGATTTTTATGATAAACTGAAAAGCATATCGAGAGGTTATGCCTCTTTTGATTACCATATTCACGATTTCAGGCCGGCTCGGCTGGTGAGACTAGATATTCTGCTGAACGGGGAAATGGTAGACGCCCTCTCCACCCTGATCCACTTCGACAATGCCTATACTTTCGGCAGGAGGATGTGTGAAAAACTCCGGGAGCTGATTCCCCGCCAACAGTTTGATGTGGCTATCCAGGCAGCCATCGGAGGAAAAATCATTGCCCGGGAAACCGTGAAAGCAGTCAGGAAAGATGTTACTGCCAAGTGTTACGGTGGTGATATCACCCGGAAGCGGAAACTGCTGGAAAAGCAGAAAAAGGGGAAAAAGCGGATGAAACAGGTTGGGAATGTGGAAGTTCCTCAGAAAGCCTTTCTGGCGGTGCTAAAACTCGACTGAACATCTCCGGAAAGATGTTTCTCCGGGGATGGCCTGCCGGAAATTCCTACATGATCAGCTTGTATCCTTTGCCGTGAACGTTGATGATCTCAACCGACGGTTCCTCCTTCAGATGTTTGCGGAGCTTGGTGATGTATACGTCCATGCTGCGTGCGTTGAAATAGTTGTCATCGATCCATATCGATTTCAGGGCGAAATTGCGCTCCAGGACTTTGTTGGTATTCTGGCAGAGCAGTTTCAGCAATTCAGCCTCCTTGGTGGTGAGTTTTACCACCTCCTCCTCGCTGGTAAGGGTTTGTTTCCTGGCGTCGAAGGTAAAACGCCCCAGCTTGTAAATCTGCTGCCCGGCAACCTGCGATTCAGGAACAGTACGCCGCAGAATGGCTTCCAGCCTGAAAAGCAACTCCTCCATACTGAAAGGTTTGGTTATGTAATCGTCGGCACCCAGTTTGAACCCCTCAATGACATCATCTTTCAGATTTTTGGCCGTCAGGAAAATGATGGGAACATCGGCCGAAATCATCCTGATCTCTTTTGCCAGGGTAAAGCCATCCTTTTTCGGCATCATGATGTCAAGAATGCAAATATCGTAATGGTCTTTGTTGAATCCTTTAAAGGCTGCCTCGCCGTCAGGGAAGAGCACAGCATCGTACCCTTTGGCGATCAGGTATTCTTTCAGAAGGAGACCCAGGTTCTCATCGTCTTCAGCCAACAGCAGTTTTACTTTTTGTTCCATGATTGTTTTTATTGTTAATGGGAAAATAGATACTGAATTTTGTTCCTTTGTTCACGGCGCTGTCAACAATTATTTTGCCGTTGTGGGCTTCCACGATCTTTTTTACATAACTTAAGCCCAGCCCGAATCCTTTCACATTGTGCAGATTCCCGGTAGGCACCCGGTAAAAACGCTCAAAGATCTGATCCTGATGTTCCCTGGAGATGCCTATCCCTTTGTCTCTGACTGACAAAATGACCGATCCCCTGGAGGATTCTGTGGTTACGCTGATTTCCGGGGTATTATTGCTGTACTTGAAGGCATTGTCGAGCAGGTTGAAAACTACGTTGGTGATGTGTACTTCGTCACCGTGAATATTGCTGTCTGTGGCTTTCAGATTGGTTTCCAGGATGCCGTTTTTATCTTTAACGCGGAGTTCAAAGCTGTCAATGACTGTCTTGACCAATTCATTCAGGTTGAATTCTCGGAAGCGGAGTTTGAGCCTCCCTTCGTTAAAAACGGCGGTCTGCAGCACTTTTTCCACCTGATAGCTCAGACGTTTGCTCTCCTGGTTGATAACCTGTGAAATGTGGGAGATGGTTTTGGGAGTATTGGAAATCGACTCATCCTGAAGCATCTGGCTGGCCAGCGAAATGGTGGAAATGGGGGTTTTCAGCTCATGCGTCATGTTGTTGATGAAGTCGTTTTTGATCTGGGAGAGTTGTTTCTGCTTGAAAATAATGTATATGGTGTAGGCAAAGATGGCGATCAGAAGGCTTGTCAGGATAAAGGTGGGAATGACCATGATCCCGGTGGCTTTCAGCAAATAACCCGACCGTTTGGGGAAATAGACCACCAGGTAGTTTGGTATTTCATATATGTCGTTAGGAAAGAGAACATGGGTATATTCCTTTTTTCTTTTGATGGTTTTGTAATCAGGGCTTTCGCTGATGGTGTTTTCTTGTCCCGCGGGAAAGGTTTTGATGGCATACCGGTAATCCAGATTGATTCCCTGGTAGGCGAATTCTTCCCCGAGGGTTTTGGTCAGGAAGTCAACGTCGATCCGCTCCTCAATGGGTCTGCTGCGGTAAAAAAGCCGCTGGAACAACCTGAAATTGTCACTCAGGCGCTGTTCCAGCAGCCTTTGCTGCTGCAGGTTATAATCGTGTAATTTGTCAAATGCCGAGGGAAAATCACCCGGTCTTCCGCGGGTGGTCCCCTGAAGGGATATGATGGAATCGGTAAACTGTTTGTTGCCGAGGGGCTGAAGTATTTGGGCGGTTTGGGAGTAGCTGAAGGAGAGGCTGAAATTGGCCGCCTGAAGGCTGCGGGGGATCAGGTTGCCGAAAGATGGCAGCCTTACTCCTGAAGAATCCTGCTGGCGGGCACTGAATAACTCTTCTTCCACCAGCAAAACCCTTTCATGCTCCTCCATCCTGCGAACTACCTGCGATAATATCTGCCTGACAGTCTGGTCAAACTGCTCCTCCCTGATCCGGGAAGATTTCTGTATGCTGTTGATCTGGACCAGGATAAGCCCGGTCATGACCAACGCCATAAAAAGGATCAATGTGACCAACCTGTTTTTACTCATGCCGCAAATATAAGTGTAAGAACCCTGATTTATAGATTCTTAACATTATTTAACAGGGTGGATTTGCAGGATGACCTGCCGTTTCTCCCGGTTCGTTCAGATGGAATTGATAACCTGTTCAATGACACGGGGGTAATGTTCGTATTCTAGGAGATGTATTTTTTCAGAAAGGGTCTCAGGCGTATCTTCAGGGGCAACCTGGCACCTGGCCTGAAAAATAATCGCCCCGTCATCATATTTTTCATTGACAAAATGGATGGTGATCCCCGAATATTCCTCCTTGTTGCTGATGACAGCCTGATGAACGCGATGTCCGTACATATTCTTGCCGCCGTAACGGGGCAACAGGCCGGGATGAATATTGACCATGGGAAATCGCCTGATCAAATTGCCGGGAATAAGCCAGAGAAAACCCGCCAAAACGACCAGGTCGGTTTTCTGTTCAAGAAGATAATCCATGACCGCCGGAGTTCCATACAACTGTTCACGGTTAAAAACGAAGGTGTCCACGTTGAACCTGGCGGCACGCGTCAAGGCATGTGCTCCGGGATTGTTTGACAATAAACAGGCGACTTTAATGTGCTGATTGTCTGAAAAGTATTCCATGATGCACTGTGCATTGGTCCCTGACCCGGAAGCGAAGATGGCAATGTTTTTATGGTTCATGGGGAAGCCTCAATGATCTGGAACATTTGATTAAAATGTTCAAATTAAGTAAATTAGGTGATACATCAATATCAATTCTGTTATTTTTTTCAAATAAATTATTTGAATTATAGTTTGTAAATTTATTACTTTGCAGCGAATTTTAGAAATAATCATTTTTTAACTACTTAAAATTTTAGCTATGTCTGATATTGCAGCAAAAGTTAGAGCAATCATTGTTGATAAATTAGGTGTCGATGAAAGTGAAGTAACCAATGAAGCTTCCTTTACGAACGATCTGGGTGCCGATTCACTGGATACTGTTGAGCTGATCATGGAATTCGAGAAGGAATTTGACCTTGCCATTCCTGATGATCAGGCTGAGAAGATTTCAACTGTTGGTGAAGCTATCAATCATATCGAAGATGCTATTCAGAACAAATAAATCCTGAAAACCACTTTATGGAGTTGAAAAGGGTAGTAGTTACAGGTCTTGGGGCTATCACACCTTTGGGCAATTCGGTTGATGTTTTTTGGGAAAATCTTAAAAAGGGCGAAAGTGGCGCAGCACCCATAACCAAATTTGATACTCAATTCCACAAAACAAAGTTTGCCTGTGAGGTAAGGGATTTTAATCCGGTCGATTACGATATCGACAAGAAGGAAGTGCGCAAGTATGATTTGTACACGCAGTTGGCTTTTGCTTCAGCCACACGGGCGATGGAAAATGCGGGTATTGACCTGGACGAGGTCGACAAAAACAGGGCCGGGATCATTTGGGGAACAGGTATCGGGGGTTTGCAGACCTTTTTTGAGGAAGTAAGGGTGTTTAAACATGAAAGGCCGCAATTCACGCCTTTTTTTATTCCCAAAATGATCGCCAACATTGCGGGGGGGTTGTTGTCCATTAAATATGGTTTCCGGGGGCCGAACTTCACCACGGTGACTGCATGTGCTTCTGCATCCCATGCGATTCTTGAGGCGTTTAACATAATCAGGATGGGGAAGTGTGATCTCATGATCACCGGCGGATCCGAAGCGAGTGTCAACGAGGCGGCCCTTGCCGGTTTCAACTCCATGCGTGCGATTTCTACCCGGAATGATGATCCTGCCACGGCTTCCCGTCCTTTTGATAAGGACCGCGACGGTTTTGTGATGGCCGATGGAGCCGGGGCGTTGATCCTTGAGGAATACGGGCATGCCGTGAACCGGGGTGCCCGGATCTATGCCGAAGTGATCGGAGGAGGCATGTCGGCCGATGCTTTCCATATGACAGCTCCTGATCCCGAAGGAACAGGGGCCATGTTGGTGATGAAGTGGGCTGTTGAAGATGCCGGCATTGATTTGACGGATGTCGATTACATCAATGTCCACGGCACCTCAACTCCCCTGGGTGATATCGCCGAACCCAAGGCGATCGTCTCCCTTTTCGGTGAGCACGCTTATAAGCTGAGCATCAGTGCCACCAAATCGATGACCGGTCACCTTCTGGGGGCCGCCGGAGCAGTGGAGGCCATTGCTACCATCCTGGCCTTGAGGGATGGAATCATCCCCCCAACCATCAACCATTTTACGGATGATCCCGAAATTGACAGCCGACTTGACTTTACCTTCAACAAGGCGGTCAGCAGAAATATAAATATTGCCATCAGCAATACCTTCGGATTCGGAGGACATAATGCCACCATTGCTTTTAAAAAGTATTAAGAACTGTGTTCATTACCAGAATCGTTCAAAGAATAAAACTCTTTTCCTCTCCCAGGAAAGAGTTTTATTTGTTTTTAAAGGAGCTTATCGGGTTTTATCCCCAAAAGCTTATCTTTTATGACACCGCCTTCACCCATCGCTCCATTTCCAAAGTCAATTCCCAGGGAACGGCGGTGAACAATGAGCGGTTGGAATACCTTGGCGATGCCATCCTGGGGGCTGTCATCGCCGATTTTCTTTATAACAGGTTCCCCCAGCAGGATGAGGGATTTCTCACCAAGATGCGTTCAAAACTGGTCAACCGTTCCATCCTTACATCGCTGACCAGCGAAATGGGTTTGAACAGCTATATTGATGTCAATTCGGTCAGCTCGGATGAGAAAAGCCATATTTTCGGAGATGCCCTCGAAGCCCTTATCGGCGCCATTTACCTCGATAAAGGATATTCAGCAGCCAAGTATTTCATTACCAAACGTATCCTTCCAAAGTATATTGACCTCCATGAATTGGAACAACTGGATCTGAATTACAAAAGCAAACTCATTGAGTGGAGCCAGAAGAACAAGCGGGATGTCAAATTTGAGACCATTGAAGAATACCCCGACACCGGAAAGCAACCCCGGTTTGTGGCCGTGGTCGGTATCGACGGCAAAGTAATGGGTCGCGGAACAGGTTTCTCAAAAAAAGAAGCCCAGCAGAATGCCGCCAGAGATACCCTGAAAAAAATCGATGTCGACCTTGCCTGAACCCTTGCGCCACTCCCTTTTGTGAAAACCATGAATACCTACCTTGTTTACGTTCTCGGATTTCTGGCCCAGTTTCTCTATTTTGGCCGGACCATCCTGCAGTGGTTTAAATCGGAACATGAGGGAGAGGTCATATCACCCGTTGTATACTGGAAAATCAGTCTGTTAGCTTCTATATTAATGCTTTTCTATGGGATTTTCAGAAACGATTTTGCCATTCTTCTGGGGCAGGCAATCGTTTACTTTATATATGTCAGGAATCTGCAATTAAAGAAAGCCTGGAAGCCGATGCATCCCCTGGTCAGGGCACTTGTCCTGGCCGCCCCTTTCGCCGTGTTAACCGGGCTGGTGACAGGTACCACCTATAATTTCAAATCCATCCTGGGGAACAGAGATGTTGCGTTATGGCTGATGGTCCTTGGGATTGCCGGACAGTTGGTTTTTACCTTCCGGTTCATTTATCAGTGGATACATTCCGAAAAGGAGAAGGAATCGCTGCTTCCGGTGGAATTCTGGATGATCAGCACTACCGGTGCATTGATCATTTTCGTGTACGCTATTTTCAGGCGCGATCCCGTCCTTTTCCTTTCCAACGGGCTGGGACTTTTCATCTATCTCCGGAATATTCTCATTCACTATAGTAAGAGCAGTCTGATAACCCGTATCGACAATGAAGCTCTTCGCAACTTCTCAAAAAAGATAAGCGATAAAATCCGCTGATTCCGGCGAGCGCATTGACTACATCCGTTCTTTGTGCCGTGTAAGCCTTGATGCCTGGCTTCTGCCTATGGCTGATCCGGTGCTGAAATCCGTCGAACTCATCTCCCGGTTGTCCGGGATTCGTTTCCCCGTCGGCTTTGCCGTGGGGGAGTCACGTTTTCCCGCCGACTTTACCGCCGGTCTTCGGATTACCTGTGCCAGTTGATGGAATAGAGACAAACCGTCAGGGAATCTCTGGTGTGGATGAAGTCTTGTTTATAGTCGGTTTTAACCGGATCTCCCGGAGGAGCATCGATCTTTAGCGGATCGATGGGCGTACCGTTCATGAAAACCCTGAAATCGAGATGAGGCCCTGTTGACAATCCGGTAGATCCGACATATCCGATGACTTCTCCTTGCTGCACCCTGGACCCGGTGGATACCCCCTTGCCAAACCGGGAAAGATGAAGATACATGGTGGTATAGACCGCATTGTGTCTTATCTTCACGAAATTGCCGGATCCCCCCTGGTATCCCTTACCGATCACTGTGCCGTCACCGATGGAAACCACGGGGGTTCCAAGGGGAGCCGCATAATCAACCCCATGATGGGGCCTGCGGATCTTCAGCACGGGATGCAGCCTGCTGCCCGAAAAACGGGAGCTGATGCGCGAAAATTCCAGGGGAGCCTTCAAAAATGCTTTCCGCAGGTTTTCTCCCTTGTCATCGAAATAATCGAATCCCTCGTCCTGTGAAAAACGAAAAGCATAGTAGTTTTTCCCCATATGTTCAAACTCGACGGCATGAACCGGTCCGACACCTGTCGATACCGTATCGACGAATTGCTCCTCATACAAAAGCCGGAATTTGTCACCTTTCTGAATTCCGAAGAAGTCAATGGTCCAGGCGTAAATCTTTGAAAGCTCAATGGCCAGCATGGGATTCAGGTCGTTGTCGGTCATGGTGTTCCACAAATTGGACGCTATAATCCCGCTCGCCGATTTCTGCATCCTTTGCACCTTTTTTTCCCCCCTGGAGATACTCATGCTGTTGGATAAACCGAAAATGACATATTCAACCAGGTTGTTTTCGTAGACCAGGTAGCATGCCTTCCTCACGGTGTCAGGGCTTTGAAAAAGAAAGAATTTCTGTCCGCTCCTGATCTTCCGCACATCAAAGATCTCTTCGGAATTCCGGGAAAGCTGGTCGACTTTTGACATGGGTACCCCGAATCCCGTCAGAATCTCCCCCAGGTTCTGGCCGGGTTTGACTATTCCTTCTATAATGTTGAATGAGTCGACCGGCAATCCGAATCTCATTACCGGCAAGTGAAGATCCGCGGTCTCCGCAACCCCGGAATTTGGAAATCCCGGTTTTTTCACCAAAAAGAGCGTAACTATTGCAAGGAGTCCTAATCCGATAATTCCCGGAATGATCACTTTCTTATTCATGCGCTGACATCAATTTTTAAAATCGGGCGGTACAAATCCGCATGTTTTTATCCGCCGGTAAGGTATAAAAAATAAGTCAGGGATATGGAATATCATAGTTTCAACTGGTCAAATCCCTCTCCGTAAACCCCCATAACACTGCCCATTGAAATGAAAGCGTCGGGATCTATTTCCTTGATTTTTCGGAAGATGGCCCCGGTCTCTCTTTTCCTGACCACTGAGATGACCACTTTGACATTTTCCTTGGTGTACCATCCTGTTCCGTCGATTACCGTGACTCCTCGGTATTTCTGTAAGTTGATAAAGTCGGCGATTTCTTCATATTTCCGGGAGAAGATCAGCATTTGTGCCGAACGGTTTGCCCCGCTCAACACCGAATCGAGGGCATAGGAAGTCACTGCCATGGAAACATACCCGTAAACAAGCTTGTCTATAGCGCCGATCACCAGAAAGGATGAGGCAATGATGATTACGTCGCAGTATAAGATAATCCTGCCGGGACTGATGTTCCGGTACTTGTTGACAATTGCAGCGATGATGTCGGTACCTCCGGTACTTCCTCCCCTGGAAAAGACAATTCCCAGGCCGATTCCTCCGATTCCGCCTCCCAGAACCGAGGAGAGGAAAGTGTCGTCAACGATGGGGTGCTTGATCCAATGCTGTGAAAAGGTAAGGGTGACTGAGATAACGGCCATGCTGTAAATGGTCTTGATCCCGAAATTGGGCCCCAGGATGCGGATGGCCGCGATTACCAAAACTACGTTGACCAGGAAATAGGTAATCCCGACAGGGAATCCGGTGGCATAGTATATCACCGCTCCTATTCCGCTCACGCCTCCCCCGGTAATCTTTGCCGGAAGGATAAAAAGGGTCCATGACAGGGAATAGAGCAACAGGCCGGTGGTGATGATGAAATAATCCTTGAAAAGGAATATTTTAAATTTCTGATTCTTGTTCATACGGTGCTTTGTCAGGATAATACCACGTTGATGATTTTATGGGGTACCACAATGATCTTTTTGAGGGTTTTCCCTTCGAGGTACTTCGTCGTTTTTTCAGATTCCAGAACTGATTTTTGTATGTCGCCGGTATTCATACTGACAGGCAGTTCCAGTTTGAAACGCATTTTCCCGTTGAAGGAGACCGGATACTCAAAGAGTTCTTCCCGGAGCAGGGTTTCATCAGAATCAGGCCAGGGTTCATACGCCAGGGACGGCGTGTGCCCGTGAATTGACCAGAGCTCTTCTCCCAGGTGAGGGGCAAAGGGGGAGAGGATTTTTGCAAAGGTGGCAGCCGTTGTCCTGGTGGTTTTCCCTTTTTTGATGGCCGCATTATTGAAAACCATCAGGGCGGAAATGGCCGTGTTGAATTTCAGGTTTTCGATATCGAGGGTAACTTTCCGGATGGCCTGGTGGAGCTGCTTCAGGATGTAAGGATCTTCGTCGTCCCCCGAAATATTGTCCGGGTCTGCAAAAAACCGGTATGCCCGGTTCAGAAAATTAAAAACCCCTTTAACGCCTTTTTCCGACCAGGGTTTCCGTTCGTCGAGCGGTCCCATGAACATTTCATACATGCGGAGGGCATCGGCACCGTATTGTCTGACGACATCGTCGGGATTGATGACATTTTTCAGTGATTTTGACATTTTGGCCACGATCTGGGAAAGAGGTTCTCCCGTTTCGCGATGGAACCAGGAGCCGTCGCGTTCTTCCACAAGGTCGGAGCTGACTTTGGCACCGTTGGCAGTTTCGTAGGCGAAAGCGAGAATCATTCCCTGGTTGAACAACCTGGCAAACGGTTCATCGGTCGACACAATCCCCAGATCGAAGAGCACTTTGTGCCAAAAACGGCTGTAAAGCAAGTGCAGTACAGCATGCTCGGCACCTCCGATATACAGGTCAACGGGCATCCAGTATTTTTCCAGTTGCGGATTGAAGATCTCCCTGTCGTTGCGGGGATCGATAAAGCGGAGGTAATACCAGCACGAACCGGCCCACTGGGGCATGGTGTTGGTTTCACGCCGTCCTTTCCGCTGGTTTTGGTCTGTGACATACAACCAGTCATGGGCGTTGGAAAGGGGTGATTCGCCTCCTTCGCCGGGTTCAAATTTCTCCATGTCAGGCAGCAAAACGGGCAGCTCTTCATCAAGGGTAACCTCCCCGTCTTCCCAATGAATGACAGGAAAAGGTTCCCCCCAGTAACGCTGACGGCTGAACAGCCAGTCCCTGATTTTGTAATTGACAGTGGCTTTCCCCAGCTTTTGCACCTCGAGCCATTGGTTGATGGCGGCGATTCCCTTTTCCTTGTTCAGCCCGTTAATATCAATCCCTTTAACCGGGTTCGCACTGTTGATATAGTTACCGTCTTCTGTCCAGCAGGCATCTCCCGCAAGCACCTTTTCCCGCAGGGAAGGTTCGGCATGGAGGGGGTCCAGGATACATTTCACCGGAATGCCGAATTTCCTGGCAAATTCAAAGTCGCGGGTATCGTGTGCCGGAACGGCCATGATGGCGCCGGTTCCATAACCCATTAGCACGTAATCGGCGATCCAGACGGGGATCAGGCTCCCCGTCACCGGGTTTTCGGCATAACTTCCGGTGAATATTCCGGTTTTTTCCCTGGACAGTTCCGTGCGGTCCAGATCTGATTTCAGGGAGGCATTGCGGATGTAATTTTCCGCCGCCGCCCGGTTCTCGGGGGTGACCAGTTCTGCGGTCATTGGATGTTCCGGGGATATCACCATGTAGGTGGCTCCGAACAGGGTATCGGGACGCGTGGTATACACCCGCAGGGTGCTTCCTGATGCCGGAATGCAGAAATCGACTTCCGCCCCGTGCGATTTTCCGATCCAGTTGCGTTGCATATCCTTCACCCCTTCCGGCCAGTCGAGCGACTCCAAACCCGAAAGCAGCCGTTCGGCATACTGCGGTATCCGCAGCAGCCATTGCTTCAGGTTTTTGCGGATGACCTGGTGTCCGCACTTCTCATGCGACCCGTCGGTAAGTACCTCTTCATTGGCGCATACCGTCCGGCATGACTGACACCACCACACCTGGGCATTGTCATAATAGGCAAGCCGTTTGCCTGCGATATAATCCCTGACAGCGGCATCGCCCTGTGACCTGACCTCCCCGGGAACCGGAAGTTCGCTTATCGGCCTGCCTTTGCAGGTTTCCCGGTCATACCAGGTATTGTAAAGCCTGATAAATATCCATTGGGTCCATTTGAAATAACCGGGATCGGTGGTGTTGATCTCACGTTCCCAGTCATAACTTAAACCCAGCGATTTGATCTGCCTGCGGAAGTTATCACAGTTTTTGCGTGTCGTCACTGCCGGATGAGTCCCGGTCTGGATGGCATATTGCTCTGCGGGAAGACCAAATGCATCCCACCCCATGGGATGAAGCACGTTAAACCCTTTCATCCGCATGTAGCGGCTGATGATATCGGTAGCCGTATATCCCTCGGGGTGTCCTACATGAAGACCCGCACCCGAAGGATATGGAAACATGTCCAGAATATAATACTTGGGTTTCGAAAAATCATTTTCTGTCCTGAAAGTCCCGTTCTCTTCCCAGTATTTCTGCCACCTCTGTTCGATTTCCACAAAATTATAATCCATGCTCAGCTTTTTGCGATGATCCGAAAAAGAAGCTGCAAAGTTAAAAAAAAAGAGGCTGCTCCTGTGGAAGGAACAGCCTCAACACCGATAAAATGCATCTGCCGGTTAATAGGTTATCACAGGAGGCAGATTTTTCGCTTGCTCGATGAAATTACTCACCTGTTTCAGTGCAGGCACGGCACGGGTTATCTTCTTTTCAGCCTGGACTTCAACCAGTTTTGCGTAAAGATTTTCCGCATTGCGGTTTCTGAGTTCCTTGACGGTATCCACACCGGCAGCTTCAAGCAATTCCGAGAATTGTGGTCCGACACCTTTGATCCTGAACAAATCGGCTTTGTTCACCCAATTCAGGATTTTGCTTTCATCAACTCCTGATTGATCAGCAATAGCCTTGCGCCCGGCACGGGTCGCTCCCTTTTCCAAGAGTCCTTCGATAGTTACAACACCGGCTTTGTTAAGTTTTTCCGCGTAAACCGGACCGATACCTTCAATTTCGATAATTTTCTTTGCCATAATAATTAATTTAATTGTGTATTAATCAGGTCATTAAGTAAACCCGCAACATTAAAGACAATCAGATTCCTAAAATAATAATATTAAAACGATAATACTAATACTTTGTTTTATTTTCCAGAAGTTTCCAGTATTCAAAGGCGTCGGCCGAATCTGTGGAGGGAAGGTGGATGACCTGAATTTTTCTGAGGTGGTCAGGCAGGGCGAGTTCCCGGTAGATGAATTCATCGTCAAAACCGGCCTGTGCGGCATCATAACGGCTTGCTCCGTAATAGAGCCGTACCGGCCGGGCCCAGTAGATTGCCCCCATGCACATGGGACAGGGTTCGCAACTGCTGTAAATCTCGCATCCGCTAAGCTGAAAACTCTTCAGGGTATTGCAGGCGCTCCTGATGGCCTCAATTTCAGCATGCGCCGTAGGGTCGTTTGAGGAGGTAACCCTGTTAAATCCCTCTCCGATGATTTCCCCATCTTTGACAACCACCGCGCCGAAGGGACCGCCATAACCGTTTTCAGCAGCGTAATGCGCAAGTTGGGCGGCACGCTTCATAAACCGGAGCCTGATATCCTTTTCTTCCTCCATATTGTCGATTTGTTTGTAAAAATAATAATTTGCCGGTCAATAATCTCCCTTCGGCTCCATGAAAATGGATTCTCTGAGATGATGATCGGCAGAATTGGTTATTTTTGTCTCACCAGTTAACGAAAATCAGTAGTTATGGAAGCGAAAGAGAAATTTATCGAAGCGATAAAAAGCAGTTATTCCTTTAAAGGGGAATCTCTTCTCCTGGGGTCGGCCATTTGGGGGGATGACCAGGAGACCGGATGCCAGGTGCGTGTACCTTTGAAAACCATGAACCGGCACGGATTGATCGCCGGCGCTACCGGTACCGGAAAAACAAAATCGCTACAGCTGATTGCCGAGGGATTGTCCGATGCAGGGGTGCCGGTCCTGGTGATGGACGTTAAGGGGGACCTGAGCGGAATTGCTGCTCCAGGAGCCATGAATCCAGTGGTTGAAAAACGGTCGAAGCTGATCGGGCTCGAATGGAAGCCCAAAGGGTATCCATCCGAATTGATGACCATCAGCGATGAGCCGGGAGTCAGGTTGAAGGCCACCGTGTCGGAATTCGGACCCATCCTGTTGGGAAAGATTCTGGATTTGAATGAAAACCAGACGGGGATTCTATCCATGGTTTTTAAATATTGCGATGACAAAAGGTTGCCCCTTCTTGATATCGAAGACCTGAAGACGGTTTTGAAATATATCCAGGAAGACGGGAAGGCAGAATTTCAGAAGAATTACGGTTTTTTCCAGACCACTTCGGCAGGGACCATCATGCGAAGCATCACCAGTCTGGAGCAGCAGGGGGCGGCGCGCTTTTTCGGCGAGCCTTCGTTCGACATTTTCGATCTGATGCGGAAGGACCGGGAGGGGAACGGAATGGTCAATATTTTACGGGTGACCGATATTCAGAGCAGTACGGCCATGTTCAGCACCTTTATGCTGTGCATGCTGGCCGAAATATTTCAGAAAATGCCGGAGAAGGGAGACGTTGACAAGCCTGAGCTGGTGATTTTCTTTGATGAAGCCCACCTGATCTTCAGGAATGCCACCAAAACCTTGCTTGATCAATTTGAGATTACCGTGAAGCTGATTCGTTCCAAAGGGGTGGGGATCATTCTTGTGACCCAGTCGCCCGATGATATTCCCGCCGAGGTGCTGGGACAGCTGGGGCTGAAGGTGCAGCATGCCCTGCGCGCCTTTACCGCCCGCGACAGGAAGGCCATTAAACTGGCGGCGGAGAATTATCCGGTTTCCGATTTTTATGTCGCCGATGAGCTGATTATGAAGATGGGGACAGGTGAAGCGATGGTTACAGTGCTCAATGACAAAGGGATGCCTGCCGAACTTGTGCATACCCTCATGCGGCCTCCCTTTTCGAGGATGGATGTGCTGACACGGGATGAGATCGGAGATATCGTACACAGGTCGGAACTTATCAGTCACTACAACCGGGACATAGACCGCGAGAGCGCTCATGAGATCCTGCTGGAAAAGATGGAAGAACAGGATGCGCTGGAGGAAAAGGCAAGGAGAAAGGCCGGAACCCAAGGATCCACCACGCGCAGCCGGTCAACCAGGCAAGTGTCCACTTTTGAGAGAATCATGAAAAGCCCCCTTACCCGTACCGTAGCCAGGGAAGTAACTCGGGGAGTGCTCGGGGCATTGGGATTGAGCAGGAGATGAGCAGCGTGGGTTATTTCCCGCTGCGAACCAGTAACTTAACCGTTTTTGCCAGGTTTTCCGAGGAGCTGACTTTTAAGAGATAAATCCCGTCGGGAAGCTGATCGAGGAATACCTGGTATTTGGTTACCGGCGCGGTGAATTTCCTGTAATATACCTGCATTCCCACGATATTGGTGATCCTGATCTCCTGCAGATATCGGTTGCTGAGTTCCAGGGTGAACTGCTTGTTAAGCACCGGATTGGGGAAGACTTTGACATCCAGGGAGCTGAAGGCAGCCTCATTCCCCATGGTTCCGGAACCATCGGGTTTACTGCCGGATTCTGCCCTTACAGCCAGACAGAAAACTGCAACCATCAGCAAAAAGGATATCAAAAACTTCTTCATACCTTAATATACAGAACAAACTAGCATACAAATATAATGCCTTTTTTTGTTTAGACGGAAATAATTCAAAAAAGTTGCATGGCACGTGCTAGATCTTCGGGCGTGTCGATTCCGAAACCGGCGTAGAGGGTTTCTGCGACCTTGATCCGGTAGCCGTTTTCTAACCAGCGCAGTTGTTCCAGCGATTCTGCGGTTTCCAGTTCCCCGGGGGGGAGCAGGGTGATTTCCTGTAAAACACCCTTCAGATAACCGTACAGGCCGACATGCGCCCAGAAAGTATGATGGTTCAGCCAGTCGCGGACTTCTATACCCCGGACATGGGGGATGACCGACCTGCTGAAGTAAATCGCATCGCCATTTGCCCCGATAACCACCTTGGGTTTGTTAGGATTTGCGAGTTCGTCAGGATCCTTGATTTTCCGGACAAGGGTCACTATCTGAACCCCCGGAGTGAAGCACGCCGTCAATTCGGCAATTTGCCGGGGTGAGATAAAAGGTTCGTCCCCCTGAACATTGATAACCACATCGAAGTCGGTTTCGGAAGAGAGGATCCGGGCGGCTTCGGCACAACGATCGGTTCCGCTGGTATGGAGGGGGGAGGTCATCACGACATTTCCGCCGAATTCCCTGACGGTACTGGCAATTTCCTCATGGTCGGTAGCGACCCACACCTCTGCAACGGCCGGTTTTACCTTTTCTACCACCCGTTGAATCATCGGTTTTCCGTGAATCAGGGCCAGGGGTTTCCCTAAAAACCGGGAGGAGTGATACCTGGCGGGAATGATGACAATAGGTTTCATCTGCTTAAATTATTATGTTGTAATGGTTCACTTAGTGAAACACAAGTAATGACCATGTGGTTATTGTTGCGGCTATTATCCGTTTCAGCGGTCGCAAAGAACCGCTTCGCAATTTCATTTCGGTTGGTGGATCATCGCGTATGGTCATTTCATCAGGCACGAATTTATCCTGGACAAATATACCTTTTCCTTTATTAAGTTGTAAAATAGCCTTTGGGGAAACAATTCCGCCGAAAAATCGTAAATTTGCAGACTTTCGGGAAATTATGGATGTACAGGCTATCAAACAGCGTTTTGGGATAATCGGCAACTCGCCCGACCTGAACCGGGCTATCGAGGTGGCCGTTCAGGTGGCGCCCACCGACCTCACAGTGCTGATTACGGGGGAAAGCGGAACGGGAAAGGAGATTTTTCCGCAGATCATCCATTATCATTCAGCCCGCAAACATGGAAAGTATATTGCCGTAAACTGCGGCGCCATACCCGAAGGAACAATAGATTCCGAGTTATTCGGTCATGAAAAGGGAGCCTTTACAGGTGCTTTGTCCGACCGGAAAGGATATTTTGAAGAGGCTGACGGTGGAACCATTTTCCTCGATGAGATCGGTGAACTGCCACTCGCGACCCAGGTGAGGTTGCTCAGGGTCCTTGAAACAGGTGAATTCATCAAGGTGGGTTCCTCCAAAGTCCTGAAAACCAATGTCAGGGTAATTGCTGCCACCAACATGGATCTGGCCATGGCCATCAACACGGGGAGATTCCGCGAAGACCTTTTCTACCGGCTTAATACGGTGCCCATCATCGTCCATCCGTTGCGTCACCGGAGCGACGACATTTACCTCCTTTTCCGTAAATTCGCTTCCGATTTTGCCGAAAAATACCGAATGCCCCCCATCCGTCTTGAAGAGGATGCACAAATGATCCTTGCCGGTTACCACTGGCCGGGAAATGTCAGGCAGTTGAAAAACATCACAGAGCAAATTTCCATTATCGAACCCAACCGCAACATTACCGGTGCGATCCTGAGGAAATACCTGCCTCATGATGAAAGGAAAAACCTGCCTGCCCTGGTGTCGAATCCCTTTGAAAAGAACTTTTCCAGTGAAAGGGAAATCCTCTACCAGGTTCTTTTCGATATGAAGAAAGATGTTAACGATCTCAAAAAACTCGTTCTTGGTATTATGAAGGATCGTGAAGGGGATATAATGGCGGAAGAGCATGCCCACATTATAAGAAATCTTTACCATGACGATGTGGCGGTGGTGACTGAAAAGAAGACAGCGCCTTCCCTGAAGATTGATCATTTTGAAAAGGTTAACATCCAGGATACCGAGGAGTTCGTTGAAGAATCCCTCTCTTTGGAAGACAAAGAGATTGAACTGATCAGGAAAGCGCTGGAGAAACATGGCGGAAAAAGGAAATTCGCCGCCCAGGAACTTGGCATCTCAGAGCGCACTCTCTACCGGAAAATCAAGGAGTACAACATCAATGCCTGACCTATGACCGATGTGATTATACCCAATGGCCGGAGGGCAGCTCTCCTGATGATCTTCATCGCCGCCCTGTGGCTGCCCGGATGTAAAGTCAGTTACAGTTTCACAGGGGCCAACATTTCGGCCGATGTAAAAACATTCTCCGTTTATTACTTTCCCAACAGGGCCCGGCTGGTCAATCCGACCCTCAGCAATGACCTGACGGAGAAACTGAAGGAAAAAATGCTCAGGCAGACCTCCCTGAAAGAGGAAGCCGAAAACGGAGATCTGGTTTTCGAAGGGCAGATTACCGATTATGCAGTAAGGCCTATGGCCATTCAAAAGGAGGACCTGGCAGCCCAAAACCGGCTTACCGTGACCATCAGGCTGAAATATACCAACAATAAAGACCATGAGGCGGATTTCGACCGCACCTTTTCTGCCTACGAGGATTTCTCCAGCTCCCTGAGTCTGAATGATGTGGAAAGCAACATAGTCCCTGAAATCCTTGAAAAACTGCTGGATGATATCTTCAATGCAACGATAGCCAACTGGTAATGAAAGCAGCTGAATTTTTCAGATTATACGGGGACACTGAGAGGCTCGGTGATGCCACGCTTCCCGCACTGAAGCAGATGGTTGGTGATTTCCCGTGGTTCCGGGAGGGGTGGATGTTGTACCTCAAGAATCTGAAACTCCTCAACCATCCTGATTATGATCTCCTTTTGCTGACCGTCGCTCTTCGTTGCAATGACAGAAAACGGCTGAAAAGGTTGCTGGAAGGCAACCGGAATGTATATCCGCAGAACTCCAGTTTCGGCGGGGAATACCTGGCCTCAGACCTCGGGGGGGGTGAGACGGGGTCTTCTGTCGCAGGAAATCAGGAAGGCTCCGGAAAACTCAGGCTGATAGAACAGTTTTTGGAAAACGGGGCTACCTTTCAAAATCTGCCAGGCGACGCAAGCCCCAAATCCGGGATTGATCTTGCCGAGAAAGCAACAGAACCCAATGACGAAATCATCACACTGACTTTTGCGGAATTACTGGTGAGCCAATCCAAATATGAAGAAGCCATCGAAGCTTTTAACAAATTAAGTTTGAGAATTCCGGGAAAAAGTATTTACTTTGCAGCCCGCATTGAAGAAGTGAAAAAGAAAATGAACCATTAATAGTTGCGAAAATGTACACATTAATTCTCGTCCTGATATTCATTGTATGTGTCTTGCTGGTTCTCATTGTATTGGTTCAGAACTCCAAGGGGGGCGGACTGGCAAGTAATTTCCAGGCATCCACCCAGATTGCAGGTGTTCGCAAGACGGCCGATTTTCTGGAAAAGACCACATGGACACTGGCAGGGGCTTTGCTGCTGCTGGCCATTATGGGATCGGCCTTTATTCCCCGTGATCGTGCAAGTGCTGATCAATCAATGGTCCAGGAACAGATCAGCAATGTTGTCGATCCCAACCAGGTTCCCGTATTTCCGACCTCAGTCCCGGAAGAAAACAGCGGAGATTCTGGAAATTGACATTTTTCCCTGATCAGCTATGGAGAGGCTGCCATGTAACCCGCATGGCAGCCTTTTCAATTGATACCGGTACTTGAAGTCCGACCCCTTCTTCGCTCCCGGGCAGGCAACTCACCTGTTATGTCAGAGTGTCATGGAATCTGTCAGTTAACGTAAAATTCAGATTCTCAGAATTTAACATTCTTTTTCCCGGTGCCGATCCACCCCTTGGGGTGAAAAAATGGCAAACGCTATTGCCAAGGTCCGTAATTTTCCAGATTGGCACAAAATATGATTGGCAGGGATTGTGAAATTTTAAAACATTTGTCTAACAATAAAAATGAAGCAATGACAGAATTAAAAGGTAAAATTCTCGCGGGGAAGATCCTTGTATTACCCCAGGAGGCTGAAACAAAAACAGCAAGCGGCATTATCATTCCTGATTCGGCAAAGGAAAAGCCACAAGTAGGAACAGTTGTACTGGTAGGCGCTGCCAAAAAGGATGAACCTATGGAACTGAAAAAAGGGGACACTGTCTATTACGGCAAGTATTCGGGGAGTACCCTGACCCTCGACGGTGTTGATTATTTACTTATGTCGCAGACCGATATCCTTTACATTCAGTAATTTGAGGAAAAATAAACTTAAAAGAAAGATATTATGGCAAAAGAGATTAAAAACAATATTGAAGCGCGCAATCTTTTAAAGAATGGCGTAGACAGGCTTGCAGATGCAGTGAAGGTTACCCTGGGACCGAAAGGCCGGAATGTAGTCATTGAGAAGAAATTTGGTGCTCCTCAGATCACCAAGGATGGTGTTACGGTCGCCAAAGAGATTGAACTTGAAGATGCATACGAAAACCTGGGAGCTCAGATGGTTAAGGAAGTAGCATCCAAAACCAGTGATGATGCAGGTGACGGAACCACGACAGCCACCGTGTTGGCGCAGGCGATCGTTTCTGTCGGACTGAAGAATGTTGCTGCCGGAGCGAATCCGATGGACCTCAAGCGTGGGATCGACAAAGCCGTTCAAAAGGTGGTAGAAAGCCTGAAAGCGCAATCCCAGAACGTCGGTGACGACTATGCAAAAATCGAATCGGTGGCCAAAGTCTCAGCCAACAACGATGATACGATCGGGAAGCTGATCGCCGAAGCCATGGAGAAAGTCCACAAAGAAGGTGTCATTACCATTGAAGAATCGAAAGGCACCGATACCTATGTTGACGTAGTGGAGGGGATGCAGTTTGACCGTGGATATATCTCCCCTTATTTCGTGACCGATACTGAAAAAATGTCAGCCGATCTGGAGAATCCCTATATTCTGATCCATGACAAGAAGATCAGCACCATGAAAGATCTTTTACCGGTGCTGGAGCAGACCGCCCAAAGTGCCCGTCCGCTGCTGATTATCGCCGAAGATGTGGATGGCGAAGCCCTGGCGACTTTGGTTGTCAACAGGTTGCGTGGCGCCCTCAAGGTAGCCGCGGTGAAAGCCCCCGGTTTTGGTGACCGCCGCAAGGAGATGCTCGAAGATATAGCCGTGTTGACGGGTGGTAATGTAATCACCGAAGAAAAGGGAATGAAACTCGAACAGACCACCCTTGACATGCTGGGCCGCGCCGAAAGGGTGACCATTGACAAGGAAAATACCACCATCGTTGGCGGTCATGGCGAATCCAAATTGATAAGTTCCCGGGTAGGGATGATCAAAAAGCAGATCGAACTGACCACTTCCGATTATGACCGTGAAAAGTTGCAGGAACGCCTTGCCAAACTGGCGGGTGGTGTGGCCGTGATTTACGTGGGCGCTGCCTCCGAAATGGAAATGAAGGAAAAGAAAGACCGTGTCCATGATGCACTCAGTGCAACCCGTGCCGCTGTTGAGGAAGGTATCGTTCCCGGCGGCGGAGTGGCCTATATCCGCGCTATCAATTCCCTCCAGGGGATTAAGGTCGAAAACGACGATGAGCAGACAGGCATCGAGATCGTAAAACGCGCCATCGAAGAACCCCTTCGCCAGATCGTCAACAATGCCGGCAAAGAAGGCGCCGTTATCGTGCAGAAAGTCCGCGACGGCAAAGGTGACTTCGGATTCAATGTGCGCGTGGGTGAATACCAGAATCTTTTCGAAGGTGGCGTCATCGACCCCGCAAAAGTGACAAGGGTGGCCCTGGAAAATGCCGCATCAATCGCCGGAATGCTACTTACCACCGAGGCTGTAATCGTGGAAATCAAAGAAGATAAACCTGCCATGCCCAACCCCGGAATGGGCGGAGGAATGGGAGGAATGATGTAAAATCTTCTGTATGGATATTTATAAAAAGGCTGTCTCCTCAGGACAGCCTTTTTTTATGGTTCCGGCCGCAAACCCTGTCCCCCAAATTCCTGATGTTTGTCAGATAGTGTTATTGAACACATTGCTGTAAATAATAAATATCAGATAAACAGAACTTAAATTTTTTGTTTTTTGACCATCGTTCTGCATTATTCCGGTTCAACTTGGTTACATTTGCCTTATTAATTTAAACACAAAAGTATGAAAGCTGAGATTAATGAGTTCATGGAAAGCCTGAAACAGAGAACTCCCGGGGAGAAGGAGTTTCATCAGGCCGTTCAGGAGGTTGCTGAATCGGTTTGGGATTTTTATATGCAGAACCCGAAATACCGGAAAAATAAAATTCTGGAACGCATGTGTGAGCCGGAGCGGACGATTATTTTCCGGGTTCCCTGGGTGGATGACCACGGTGAGGTGCAGATCAACAGGGGTTACAGGGTGGAGTTTAACTCCGCCATAGGACCCTACAAGGGGGGGATCCGATTTCATGCGACGGTCACCCTGAGCATTTTGAAATTCCTTGGTTTTGAACAGACCTTCAAGAACAGTTTGACCACCCTGCCCATGGGTGGAGGAAAAGGAGGCTCTGATTTCAGCCCGAAAGGGAAGTCCGACGGTGAGATCATGCGTTTCTGCCAGTCTTTCATGAATGAGCTTTTCCGCCATATTGGTCCCGACACCGACGTACCTGCAGGTGATATCGGTGTGGGTGGGCGTGAGGTAGGCTACATGTTCGGCCAGTATAAGCGGCTGCGCAACGAATTCACGGGAGTTTTCACCGGAAAGGGGATCGGCTGGGGGGGAAGCCTTATTCGTCCTGAAGCCACCGGATTTGGCGCCGTTTACTTTGTACGCCATATGCTGAAAAGGCTGGGCAAGGATATCGCCGGCCATACCTTTGCCATTTCGGGCTTCGGAAATGTTGCCTGGGGTGCCGTCTCCAAAATTAACGAATTGGGCGGCAAGGTAGTCACCATTTCCGGTCCCGACGGATATGTCTATGATCCTGACGGGATTTCGGGCGACAAGATCAATTATATGCTGGAACTCAGGGCCAGCAACCAGGATATCGTAGAGCCCTATTCCAAAAAGTTCGGGGTGAAATTCGTCCCCGGAAAAAAACCTTGGGTTGAAAAGTGTGACATTGCCATTCCGTGTGCCACCCAGAATGAACTCAACGTGGATGATGCGGCAGATCTGGTGAAGAACGGATGCTGGCTGGTCGCCGAAGCCTCCAATATGGGATGTACCGCCGAAGCTGTGGAGTATCTGAAGGAACATATCGATTTCGCTCCGGGGAAGGCGGTCAATGCCGGAGGAGTGTCCGTATCGGGACTGGAAATGACCCAGAACAGCATGCGTTACAACTGGTCGCGCGAAGAGGTCGACCAAAGGCTCCAGATTATCATGCAGGATATCCATGAGACCTGTGTGAAATTCGGCAGCGGAGGGAAAAGGATTGACTATGTGAAGGGTGCCAATATCGGAGGCTTTGTGAAAGTCGCCGAAGCCATGCTGGCTCAGGGTATTGTCTGATGCGCAAATGCTGATCGACACCCATTCGCATCTCTATTCCGATGATTATTCCGATGACAGGGAAGCTGTGATTGCCAGGGCCCTGTCATCGGATGTCGGGAAAATCATCCTTCCCAACATCGATTCCAGATCAGTTACCGGATTGCTGACAGTTGCCCATGACCATCCGGAGGTCTGCTTCCCGCTTATGGGACTCCATCCTTCTTCTGTCGGAGAGGCGTACGTGGCGGAACTGGACCGGATCATCGGGTGGTTTTCACGGGAGACATTCTTTGGCGTCGGAGAGATCGGTATTGACCTGTACTGGGACAAAACCCGGCAACGGCAACAGGAAGATGTCTTCAGACAGCAACTCCGGCTTGCCCGGACCCTGAGGCTTCCCGTCGTTATCCATGTCAGGGAATCCTTCAGGGAAGTATATGCCATATTGGAGGCGGAACAGGAGGGTTCCCTTACCGGGGTTTTCCACTGTTTTTCCGGTAACGGGGAGGAAGCCCGCATGGTTATCGATGCTGGCTTTTACCTGGGCATCGGGGGAGTGGTCACCTTTAAAAACAGCTCCCTCCCGGGGGTCCTTGAAAAAGCTGGACCACACCGGTTGGTACTGGAAACCGACGCCCCCTGGCTGAGCCCCGCCCCCCACCGCGGAAAAAGAAACGAACCTGGGTACCTGGTCCATGTGGCTGACAAAGTAGCTGCCATCTTCAGCGTCTCCAGCGAGGAAATCGCTGAAATAACCTCTGCCAATGCCCGTTCTCTCTTCAGGATTTGATTCAATCCGTCATCATTCGAAGCGGAGGGTTACGAGCGTCAAGGGAATGGAGCGGGGAATCCTTAAGTCTCGTATCTTTGTATTGTAAATTTCTTTCAGCGTCAATATGAACCAGCATCTGCAGCAAACGGGATCGGTCCTGATCATTTACACGGGAGGCACCATCGGGATGGTTCAGAACCCGGTGACGGGAAGCCTGTCACCTGTACGGTTTGACCAAATCATGGAGGAGGTGCCTGAACTGAACAAATTTGGCTACCGGATCAAGTCGGTGGCTTTTAATCCTCCGATCGATTCGTCAAACGTGACGCCGGAAATCTGGGAGAGAATTGCCCTGACCATCAAAAAGAATTACAACCATTTTGACGGGTTTGTCATTCTTCACGGCACCGACACCATGGCATATACCGCCTCTGCGCTGAGTTACATGTTTGTGAATCTTGACAAGCCGATTATCCTCACCGGAGCGCAATTGCCCATTGGTACCCTGCGCACCGACGGGAAGGAGAATCTGATTACCTCCGTGGAGATTGCCGCAGCACGGAAGAACGGAATGGCTCTGGTGCCTGAGGTTTGCATCTATTTCGATTTCAATCTTTTCAGGGGAAACAGGAGCGTCAAACAGGATTCCGAGAATTTCAGCGCTTTCGTTTCTGAGAATTATCCGGCGCTGGCGACCGCCGGCGTGGATATCAGGTACAGGTCGGAATTCATCCACTATCCCGAAAACAGGGGGATTTTAAAGGTGCAGACAGGATTTGACGATCATGTGGTCATTCTGAAAATGTTTCCCGGCATCGGACAGAAGGTTGCGGAACAGATTCTCGGGATGCCCGGGTTGAAAGGGGTGGTTCTTGAATCTTACGGATCGGGGAATGTCCCCACGTCGAAATGGTTTCTGGCGGCTATCCGGAAGGCCATCAGAAGGGGAGTGATCATCCTCAACGTGTCGCAATGCCAGGGAGGCAGCGTTCAGATGGGGCAGTATGAGACCAGTGTGGATCTTCTCAATGCCGGGGTGGTGAGCGGCAACGACATGACCACCGAGGCGGCTATCACCAAGCTGATGTTCCTGCTGGCACAGGGATTGACCAGGGAGGAAGTCAAAATGTACCTGAAAAAAAGTCTTTGTGGCGAAATAAAAGAGTAAGGTGACAACATTTCGTTTTTTTTCGTATTTTGCAGCGCTTTAACAGGAATGCAGGATTCCGGAGAGGTGTAGGAGTGGCTGAACTAGCACGCCTGGAAAGCGTGTGTTCCCCAAAAGGGAACCGGGGGTTCGAATCCCCCTCTCTCCGCTCTTTTTAATATTTTTAAACCAGACTTTTGAAGAATCAGGAATTCTCATCTGAAATTAGTTTGACGAAATGTCGAAAAAAATGGCTGCTGTTTTTGAATAATGTTAATGATATTATAAATTTGGGACAAAATTTAACGACAAAAATCAAAAAGATTATTAATTAAATTCAAAACGATTATGAAAAAACTTTTCGCGTTGATTGCAGTATTTGGGATGCTTCTCTTTGTTGCATCAAACTCTGTTGTTGCCCAGGATCAGCCGGCAGCCACCACGACGGCGGTGGACAGCTCAGGTACGGCAGCTGCTGATGAGGCTGTTGCAGCCGACCCCGTTGAAGAGGTTGCCGCTAAGGCTGAAGAGGGACAATCGCTTCACAGTGCCTTGAAACAGAAATTCATCGAAGGAGGTCCTATCTGGATGACCCCGATCCTGATCTGTCTTGTTCTCGGTCTGGCATTCTGTATTGAAAGGATAATCTACCTGAATCTTTCCACATCAAATACCAAAAAGTTGCTGGGTAAGATTGAAGATGCACTCAACAATGGTGGAATTGAAGCTGCCAAGGAAGTATGTCGCAATACCAGGGGCCCGGTGGCCAGTATTTTTTATCAGGGATTGGACAGATCACACCAAGGTCTGGATTTGGCTGAAAAATCAGTGGTCGCTTTTGGTGGGGTTCAGGCCAGTTTGCTGGAAAAAAACCTGAGTTGGGTCGGTCTCTTTATTGCCCTGGCACCTATGTTTGGGTTCCTTGGAACGGTTGTCGGGATGATCCAAGCTTTCGATGCAATCGAGCAAGCCGGTGATATTAGCCCTTCACTTGTTGCTGCAGGTATCAAGGTGGCTTTGATCACAACCGTGGGTGGTTTGATCGTGGCTATTATCCTCCAGGTGTTTTACAACTACTTCCTTAGCAAAATCGACAACCTGGTCGGCGACATGGAAGATTCGTCCATTGCATTTATTGACTTGTTGGTAAAGCACAACCTTAAAAATGCATAGTATGAAGAAATTAAATATCCCCTTCCTTACCCTGTTGGTCGTAAGTGTGGTCTCCCTGATCCTGATCATTTCACTTGTGGCAAGTATCAGCAGCGATCTCACCGATTCGGCAATGGGTAACTGGATCACAATCAACCTGAGGTGGGCGTATGTTTTGCTCTTTTTAGCGGTGGTTGTTCTCATCCTGTTTGCTTTGTTCCAGTTTTTCAGTAACCTGAAATCTGCCAAAGGGGGACTGTTCGGAATTGCTGCCGTTCTCCTCATCGTTTTGATTTCCTGGTTACTTGGATCAAGCGAATATCCGCAATTCTTCGGCGTTGAGAAGTTTATCGCTGATGGTACCATCACACCTACCATCACCAGAGTAATTGATACCGCCTTGTATTCGACGTATATTATCTTTGGATTGGCAATTCTTGCTTTGATTTATTCATCAGTGAGCCGTTACTTTAAGTAATCTGATGTAATTTTTCTTAATCGGTTAAAATTGAAAGTATGAGAAAACCACCTGAAATACCTTCAGCGTCTTTGGCCGACATCGCTTTTCTCCTCCTTATCTTCTTCCTGACCACTTCGTCGATGGATACAGATATAGGGCTTGAGAGGCGCTTGCCGCCATTGGCGCCTGATGTAGAACAAGATGATGCTCCGCCGATCAAAGAGAGAAATGTATTTATCGTTTTGGTCAATAAGGATAACCAATTGCTGGTAGAAGGTGAATGGCTTCAGATCGGACAATTGCGTGAAAAGGCCAAGGAGTTCCTTGAGAATCCGAATGACTCTGAAAACCTCCCTGAAAAAGAGATTAAAGAAGTTGACTTTTTCGGGGAAATGCCAATAACCAAAGGGGTCATTTCGTTACAGAACGATTTGGGTACACAATACGGTGTTTATCTGGAAGTCCAGAACGAATTGGTTGGGGCAGTCAATGAACTCAGGAATGAACTGGCCATGTCTAAATTCGGCAAACCTTTGGCTATGCTGACTAAAGAACAGCAGGATGCTATCCGGGAAATTTACCCGCAACGTATATCTGAAGCTGAACCCAAAAGAGTAGGAGTTAAATAATATGGCAAGATTTAGAAAAGCGAAGAAAGAGTTGCCGGCTATATCAACTGCCTCTCTACCTGACATTGTTTTCATGCTTCTGTTCTTTTTTATGTCAGTGGTAAAGATGAGGGATGTTACTGTGATGGTCAGGCAATCCTTACCGCAAGGCACGGAACTTACCAAATTAGAGAAGAAGAGTTTGGTCAGTAACATTTACGTCGGTGTGCCGCACAATCAGTATATCGGAGTATACGGAAGCGAACCCAGAATTCAGTTGAATGACCAGTTCGCGGAAGTCAGTGATATCGTCAATTTTATTGTGGTTGAAAGGCAAGCCAGGGATGAAGCTGAAGTCCCGCTGATGGTTACTTCATTGAAGATCGATGAATATACCCAGATGAAGATTGTACAGGATATCAAGCAAGAGCTCCGTAGAGCTTCTGCCTTGCATATCAACTATTCTGCAAAGAAAAGGATTGACAATCGGTAATCTGTTAAGGTAAACGAGTTTTAGAGAGGTTGTTTCTTCGGGGAACAACCTCTCTTTCATTTAGGCGGCTGCTGAATTGTCAAAAACAGTTCTTTTAGCTGTTCTTCACTGATCGGCGAAGGGGAATCATTCATCACATCCCGTCCCGAATTGTTCTTGGGGAAGGCAATGACATCACGTATGGAATCCAAACCGGCGAACATGGATACCAACCTGTCGAAGCCGAAGGCGATGCCGGCATGGGGAGGCGCTCCGTATTTAAAGGCGTTCATGAGAAATCCGAACTGTGCCTCTGCCTGTTCAGGGGTAAATCCCAATACCTTGAACATCGCCGACTGAAGGGCAGCGTCAAAGATCCGCACCGATCCGCCGCCGATCTCCACGCCGTTGATCACCAGGTCGTAAGCGTTGGCCCTTACTTTTCCGGGATCGCTGTCAAGGAGGGGGATATCTTCCGGTTTCGGAGAAGTGAAGGGGTGGTGCATGGCCGACCATCTGCCGTTTTCTTCGTTCCATTCCAGGAGGGGGAAATCGACCACCCACAACGGCTGGAAGGTGCCTTTGGGGCGTAGCCCCAGCCGGTTCCCCATCTCCAGGCGAAGATTCCCCAGGGCAGTCAGCGTTTTCTCCCGTTCCCCGGGAATGACCAGGATGAGATCGCCCGCCCTGGCTCTGAAATGGAAGGCAAGGTCTTTCAGTTCTTCGGAATTGAAATATTTGTCGATGGAGGAACGGATGGTCCCGTTTTCGTTCATTTTTAAATAAATCAGCCCTCTGGCCCCGATCTGGGGCCTTTTAATCCATTCGGTGAGTTCGTCGAGTTGTTTGCGGGTATACTCACCGCATCCTTCGGCACAGATCCCTCCGACGTATTCCGCTCCGTCGAAAACGGGAAATCCCTTTCCTCTTGCGCTGGAGGTGAGGTCAACGATTTTCATACCGAAGCGGATGTCGGGCTTGTCAGATCCGTAGTTTTCCATAGCTCCGCCATAGGAGAGTCTGGGAAAGGCGCCGGTTTCGACGCCAAGGATTTCCAGGAGCAGGTGACGGGTCAGCCCTTCGAAAGTATTCAGCACGTCCTCCTGTTCCACGAACGACATTTCGCAGTCTATCTGGGTGAATTCAGGCTGCCTGTCGGCGCGGAGGTCTTCGTCCCGGAAGCATTTGACAATCTGGAAATATTTATCAAAACCGGCAACCATCAGCAGTTGCTTGAAGATCTGGGGCGACTGGGGCAAGGCATAGAATTCCCCGGGATTCATGCGGGAAGGGACCACGAAGTCGCGGGCTCCTTCCGGGGTCGATTTGATCATCACCGGGGTTTCAACCTCGATGAATCCTTTTTCTGAAAGGTAGTTGCGTGTTGCCTGCGCTATCCGGGCCCTGAGAAAAAGGTTTTGCTGAACCGCCGGACGGCGGAGATCCAGGTAGCGGTATTTCATCCGGAGGTCATCGCCTCCGTCGGTGTCGTTCTGGATGGTAAAGGGGGGCAGGATGGAAGGGCTCAGTACCTTGATGGCGCTGATCTCTACCTCGATATCACCTGTGGGAAGTTGCTTGTTTTTGCTGCTCCGTTCCCTGACTTTCCCTTTCACCTGAATCACAAATTCCCTTCCGAGGGTGGCTGCCTGTTCCCGGATACCGGCGTCTGTTTTTTCATCGGTTACCAGTTGGGTGATACCATACCTGTCGCGCAGGTCTATGAAAGTCATAGCTCCCAGATCCCGAATCCGCTGAACCCAGCCGGCCAGGATTACTTCCGTACCGCAGTGTTCGACCCTTAATTCGCCGCATGTGTTTGTTCTGTACATAAATCAATGTATTAGACAGGTTGCGAAAGTAGCCAATTTTTAGCAATTTTATACCGCAGTCCGAAGAAGGGCTGATCAAACAAATGCGTTATGGCAGAGCTTTTCGGGGATGAATACTTTATGGAAAGGGCGCTGGGGGAAGCGCGGCTGGCTTTTGAGAAAGGAGAGGTCCCCGTCGGGGCGGTGGTGGTATGTGCGGGACGGATCATTGCCCGGGCGCACAATCTGACGGAACTGCTGAATGATGTGACAGCCCATGCCGAAATGCAGGCCATTACGGCTGCTGCCAACACCTTGGGGGGGAAGTACCTTGACCAATGTACCGTTTATGTAACCGTAGAACCCTGCGTCATGTGCGCCGGTGCCCTGGCCTGGGCGCAGGCGGGAAGAGTCGTCTTCGGCGCTCCCGATGAAAAAAGAGGCTACCAGAAATTCGCACCTGACGTTCTGCATCCCAAAACCGAGGTCACAGAAGGTATCCGCGGGAAGGAATGTGCCGCACTCATGAAAGAATTCTTTGCTGCCAGGCGATCCTGATGCGGCTACCCCCCTCCCCGGGCTATTTTACTACAACCGTACTGCTTCTTTACCGGAGTTGTAGTTGATATTCGAATGATCTCCTCCCCGGGCTATTTTACTACAACCGTTCTGCTTCCCTTGCCTGTGGCGTCAAAAGCCTTCAGCTGCACTTCTCCTCTGACAGGAACGGGATTCCTGTATTCCGGAGACTGGATGGAAGGTTCCCCCCCATCGGTGGAGTAACGGATTTTCAAGCCGGGATATTCAATGTTGGCTTTTAACATGCCCTCTTCGATGACGGCCCCCGGAGGAGGTAGTCGGTAGTTGAAACCCCCGAAAAGTCTGCTCAGGCGTGACAGCTCACGCTTGCCCAAAACGTTGGCAAACTGGTTCCACCCCTCGTCCATCAGCTGTTGGCGCCGCATAGGATTGGCTTCGCCTTCCCAGGGGCGTTCTTTTCCCCATGCCGTTTCGGCGAGACCGATCATTTTGGGAAGCGCATAGTATTCCAGCATTTGGGGACCCCTGATGGTCTCAGCCCACAACTGGGCCTGCATTCCCATGATGTTTTTCCGGGCCTCCGGCTTCAGCCTTTCCATCCCGGCATACGCCGTCGCAGGATCAATGTCGCGACCCATCCCCGTCTTCAGGTTGGTGACAAAAGAGTTCCAGGGGGCGAATTGCCAGGGATTGCGGACATTGCAGAAACCTCCCCAATAGAGTCCGGGCTCCCGGGGATCCTTGCTGTAAGCAAAGTCAAAGTAAAAATTGGAGACGTCGCACATCACCACGGGATATCCGGCATTGGCCAGGCGATAGGAGAGGTTGGCCCACTGTCCCAGGTTGTTCCACGCCCAGGGAATTACCTCGCCGCCGGCAAAAGCCGGATTCGGGACGTATTTCCCCTCTTCGTTCTTCAGCAGGGCGACTTCCTCCCAACCCCCCGCCTTCAGATTGCGGGCTTTCAGAATTTCCACAGCTCGCTTCAGGAAGTAGCTCTGCAGGTTCTTGGGATCCCTGATTTCAGGCATGCCTTCCATCAGTTTGGCACACAGCGGCGATTGGGTCCATACTCCCTCGGGAACTTCATCCCCTCCGGTATGGAAAATTTCTAGGGGCACCCCGGCGTCAGCGTACATCCCGATGATTTCGTCAATGACAGTCTCATAGAATTTGTAAACCGATTCCCTGGCCACGCAAACCACATTGTCGTTGTAATGCTGTGCTGAATTGTATACCGACTGGTCATCGGGATCGATCAGCCTGAATTCTTCAGCCTTTTCTTCATTCCCTTCCATCATGAATTTCCGGTAGCGGGCTTCCATAGCCCGGATGGCTGCCCGGGAGTGCCCGGGGAAGTTGATGGTAGGGAGAATCCGGATATGACGCTGGTGGGCGTACCTGAGGATCTCCATGAAATCGTCACGGGAATAAAATCCGCTGCCGGTAGATCCTTCGGCATCGGGGAAAGGTCCCGACCCATAGGCGGGATGGAGCATGTCAACACCGTCTTTGGTGGTGTGTCCCCTGCGTGAGGCGACCTCCGTCAGTTCCGGGAGACTGGCGATGGCGATTCTCCATCCCTCGTCTTCCGCGAGATAGAGCTGCATGGTGTTGAGCTTGTAACAAGCCATGATGTCAATCATTTTTTTCACGGTTTCCTTGCTCTGGAAGTTACGGGCCACATCGATGTGGAGGCTGCGGAAGGGGAATCGCGGAGCATCCTCGATCTCCGTGGCCGGAAGTCCCGACTGACCGGTACCCGCATCTGCGGGAACCAGGGCCATCAGGGTCATCATGCCGTAAAAAACACCGGCGGGATCACTTCCGTAGATGACCACCGAGGGGTCTTCCCTGATTTCCAGTTTATAGGCTTCACGGGATACGCCGTTGACCGTCATGGGTCTCAATCCCAGGAAGATGGCGTTGGCCCGGGGCTCTTCAGCTTCTTTGGGAGTTACGGCACTGCCGGCAATTCTGCCCAACACGGCGGCGGCATACCCGGCTTCCTGTTCCAGACCCTTTTGGTAGAAGAGTTGCGGAACATCGCTGAAAAATACCGTTTTCCCCGGAAACCTGGCGGAGACGGGCGTGGGAACCACTGCTGGCAGCGATTCCACCGGCACGTCGTGGAGCTTCCCGTTGTTCCGGAAGGTGGTTTCCGGGGTGGGAAGGGGCTCGTAATCGTTGCGGTGACGGTTGACTTGTTCCGGTTCCGTAAATGGTTCAAGGGTATAGTCTGATACGGCGACAATGGATTTCTCAGCTCCATCCTTACCGTAGAAGACAAAATAAAGGCCCAGAGGCGCGTCCGACTCCTTGATCAGCCATGCTTCCGACTCATAAACAATTTCAGCTTTTTCTCCCGGTTTCAACAAAAACCCTCCGGCAGGAGAAAGCCTGTACCAATCCCCGCTGATGCGCGTGATCAATGCATTACCTTCCGTATTCCTGACTTCGCGGGGGGTTTGGTTATAAAACAACGCCCAGTTGTTTTCGTCGAGGGTGAAACCGCTTTTATTTTCAATAGTAAATTGCGCTTTTACTCCCGGCTGGTCGGCATATTCATTGCTGATCACCTTCCAGCTTACAGTAAGTTGATCACCCGAAGGCACTTTCTGCTGGTCACAACGGGTGAACATAAACAGAAGCGTGCATAAAAAAACATGAAACGATATTTTTTTCATAGCGGAAAAATATTTAGTTTGGCTCATTATATATTCGCCAAAGATAATTGAACCAATTGAAAGTAACCCTGATAAAAACCCGATATTGATGAAACAGAATCAAAGGCTGATTTCCCTGGATGCCTTCCGCGGTTTCACCATCGCATCCATGATCATGGTGAACAATCCCGGAAGTTGGAGCCATGTGTATGCTCCGTTGTTGCACAAGCCCTGGAACGGGATTACCCCTACCGACCTGATTTTTCCGTTTTTCATTTTCATTGTGGGGGTATCCGTTGCTCTGGCTTATACCAAAAGGGTGGCGGCTGGTGTGTCGCAAAAAGAGATGGTCAGGAAGATTGTCTGGCGTTCGGTAAAAATCTTTGCCGTTGGAATTTTCCTGGCGCTCTATCCCCGCTTTAATTTCGGGGAGTTGCGGGTAGCCGGCGTACTTCAGCGGATTGCCATCGTTTTTCTGGTCTGCGCCCTTCTCTTTTTGAAGGTGGGGTGGAAGAGGCAGGCCATTATTGCGGGATGTTTGCTGGTCGGTTACTGGTTGTCCATGATGTTTCTCCCCACCCCCGGGTATGGAAAGCCCATGCTTGAGCCTGGGGTGAACCTGGCTGCCTGGATAGATTCTTTCCTGTTGCCGGGGAGGATGTGGCAGAAAACCTGGGACCCGGAGGGGGTGTTCAGCACCTTGCCTGCCATTGCCACGGGGATCACCGGCATGCTGGCGGGAACGCTCATCCTGAGCAAAAACAGCATGGAAAGGAAAATCATATGGCTCTTCACGGCAGGATTTCTGGCAGCTACCCTGGGTGTGGTCTGGAGCTGGCATTTCCCCCTCAACAAGGGTTTGTGGACCAGCTCCTTTGTGATGGCCACCTCCGGACTGGCTTCCATGACGCTGGCGGCGAGCCTTTTCCTGGTTGACCATCTCGGCTATAAGAAATACGCAAAACCCTGGGTCATCTTCGGCTCAAATGCCATTTCGGTGTATGTGCTGGCCGGGTTGCTGGGTTATTTTTTCTACGGAATCCAGATTGGGGGAGCATCCATAAAAGGTCATTTCATGGATTTCTTTACAGGAATGGGGACAGCTCCCAAATTTGCAAGCCTCCTCTATGCCCTGCTCTATGTCGGCATTCTTTTCATACCGGCATTGGTACTTTACCGGAAGAAAATATTCCTCAAGCTCTGATTTCGGGTCAGGCTTCGCTGATCATGAAACCCGCCTGACGCAGGTCATTCCAAAATGCCGGATAGGATTTGGTGACTACGCCGGGATTTCGGATGACCAGCGGTTTCCCCGTGAGTGCCATCGGTGCGAAAGCCATGGCCATGCGATGGTCATCGTATGTGTCGATGACCGGAAGGTCTTGTGCCAGGTCAGGATGGATCACCCCATCCCATTTCAGCTCCCCGGGGGCGGGAACGACAATGCCGGCTCCGAACTTCGACAGTTCTTTCTGCAATGCCGCAATGCGGTCGGTTTCCTTGATCCGGAGGGTTTCCAATCCTTTGAAATGAAAGGGAATTCCTTTGGCAACGCATAGCGTGGCCAGTGTTTGCCCGACGTCGGGATTCTCATGGAAATCCAGAAAAACCCGGGAAGGCCTGACATCCTCTTTTTTGGTAATCAGGATGGCATGCTCCGTGGTAGTTGTGGTTATCCCAAAGGCTTCAAACCAGTAGGAAACGGCTTCGTCTCCCTGGAGTCCTGACAGGCGGAGGTTTTCCAGCAACACTTCTCCGGACTTGCTGAGCGCCAGTATTTCATACCAGTACGATGCGGCGGTCCAGTCAGATTCTACCGTGAATCCGCAGGGAAGGAAAGATTGCCGGGGAACCGTGATTTCATTGTTTTTCCAGATGGAACGGACACCTGCCTGTTCCAGCAGCCGGAGGGTCATACCGATATAACTCCTGGAGGTGACTCTGTTTTGCAACAGGAGGGTGAGACCGCCCTCAAGGGTGGGAGCGATCAACAGGAGGGCGGTGATGTACTGGCTGGAAATGCTTCCGTCCAGTTCGAGCGTTCCTCCTTTCAGGAGCGTTCCTGTGATTTTCAGGGGCGGAAATCCATCCTCTCCGGCGTATTCGATGAGGGCTCCCAGTTTGCGGAGTGCCTCGACCAGCACCTTAACCGGGCGTTGCTGCATCCGCTCTGAACCGGTCAGCAACCACTCTCCGGCGGTTCTCGAAAGATAGGCTGTCAGAAAACGCATGGCTGTCCCCGCATGCCCTACATCGAAGAACGGCCCATCTGACGCCAGAATGGCTTCCATGACACGCGTATCATCGCTGTCACTGAGATTTTCAATTTTATCCTGACTTTTGGACAGTGCTTTGATGATCAGAACCCTGTTGCTGATACTTTTCGAGGCAGGAAGGGAGATCTTCGCGTTCGGTGAACCGGAGGGGGCCTCAATATGCAAAACGTGATGATGGGTCATGGCCATGGAATTTACAGGTCGTACAGGCTTTCCAGGGATGCCAGAACCTGATCGCGGCTGCAATGCCGGTTGATCTCGAATTTTCCGGTGGCTGACAGGAGGGTAAAATTGATCAGTCCGGCTTCATTTTTTTTGTCATGCATCATCAGCGCAAGGAGTTTTTCAGAATGATCATGATTCATCGGGACGGGGCCATAGAGCTGTCTTATCCAATTCCCCATGCGGCGGGCCTCGCCGGCGGGGAAACCGCAGGTTTCCGAAGAAAGAAAGAGCTCGGCAACCATTCCCCAGGCAACGGCATACCCATGCAACACCGGATGGCCTGTTTCGAGGGCCAGGCTTTCGATGGCATGCCCGGCGGTGTGGCCGAAATTCAGGGCTTTCCTGATATCGGCCTCCAGAGGATCGCGGGTGACAAAGTGATTCTTGACTTCCACGGAATGGCGGATGAACTCCCGGAGTTCATCGTAATCGGCCACGTCAGGGTCAAAACGGTGCAATTCCGTGAGATGCGCGGGACTGAAAATCAATCCGTGCTTTATCATTTCCGCAAATCCCGAAAGGAGGTTCATCCGGTCGAGGGTTTTCAGAAACGGAGTATGGATCAGAACGGCCAGAGGCTCCCTGAAGGTGCCTATTTCATTCTTCAACCCGCGGAAGTTGATGCCGGTTTTCCCGCCGACAGAGGCGTCGACCTGTGAAAGGAGGGTGGTGGGGATGTTGACAAAACCAATGCCCCTTTTGAAGGTCGACGCGGCAAATCCTGCCAGATCGGTGAGCATGCCTCCCCCTACATTGATCAGCAGCGATTTCCGGCCGGCGCCCCTGGCTGTCAGAAATTCCCAGATCATCGCCGCCGAGGAGAGATTTTTGTTCTCTTCTCCCGCAGGAATGACGATGCGGGGGAACCTTCCGAATAACGTATTGTTACAGACCCAGAGTTCTTCAACCACAGAATCCGTGGCCAGGAAAATTTGGTCTCCGGGAAAGTCGGCGATGACCTTAGCAAAATCTTCCTCCACCGAAGAGGAGAAAATAATTTCAGCCCTGTCCTTTGAATTATCCATTCATCCGTTGTAAATTGCGCTAAGTTACAACTTTGTTTCCATACCAAAACTTACACCTTCGATATTCGGTAAATGATAACGGAGAATTCAGCGCGGATCAGGCGTATCAAACGTTTGTTTTATATCGGAGCGGGCGTGATGGCTCTGGCTTCGCTGCTGTTTTTCCTTTTGGGAAAGGATGTTCCCGGTTTTGTGTCAGCGGGCATCCTTGTGGTGTGGTTTCTGGTATTTCAGTCGATTGATTTTTCCTATGTCTGGTTTGACGCCGGCAACGGGAAAGTGATTCTCCGCTATTATCAGGCTACGAAATTCGGACGGAAAGATTACAATACCATCGAATTTCCCGTGGGTATCCTGTATGACTTCCGGTTTGAGAAGTCGGTATTTGGTTTGGTCAGGGATTTGGTCCTGGTAGTCAAAACCAGACGGGGAATCGCCGAATACGATCCGGTGAGCCTTGCGGCGGTCAGCAAGGAAGAACAACGGCAGATCGAAGAGCAACTCAGGACGCTTTTAAACCGCTGAATATTGTTTTTTTGAAAACCCCGCTTTATGACAGAAGATCTTTTGCTGTACAAGGTGGCCTTGTCCATGATCCCCGGCATCGGGGGCGTTTTGGCCCGCACACTGGTGGAGCACGTGGGCAGCGTGGAAGCCGTCTTCAGGGAACCCCTCCGGAATTTGATCAGGATTCCCGGGATTGGCGAAGTGAATGGCCGGAAAATCAGGGAAAGCGACACCCTGGTCAGTGCGGAGAAAGAGTTGGCGTATGCCGTCAGGGAGGGGATCAGGATATTCTTTTATCTTGACGGTGATTATCCACGCCGTTTTAGGGAGTGCGCCGATGCTCCCGTGGTCTGTTATTACAAAGGGGTGGCGGACCTTGATATGGCCAAAGCCGTCAGCGTGGTGGGTACCCGGCATGCCACGGATTACGGAAGGCAGATATGTGATGAACTTCTCAGGGATCTGGCGTCCCGTGGACATCAGCTGCTGGTGGTGAGCGGACTGGCATACGGAATAGATATTCAGGCACATAAGTCAGCCCTGAAATACGGTCTGCCCACTGTGGGTGTCCTGGGGCACGGTCTCGACAAACTCTACCCTGCCCAACATGCCCCGACGGCAAAAACCATGCTCCTGAAAGGGGGATTGCTGACCGATTTTCCAAGCGGGACCAGGATAGACCCGCCCAACTTCATCCGCCGGAACCGCCTGATCGCGGGACTTAGCGATGTCACCGTCGTCGTGGAATCGGGAGAAAAGGGCGGCGCCCTGATCACCTCCGACATTGCATCCTCTTACGACCGCGAAGTGTGCGCCTTCCCGGGAAGAGCGGTAGATATTCATTCCAAAGGCTGTAATATGTTGATAAAAAAGAATATCGCTGCCATGATCGAAAATGCGGAAGACCTGGAATTCGCACTGGGATGGATCCCTGAAGCCAAAATGAGAGCCCCGCGGCAGCAGGAACTTTTTGCCAGGCTCTCCGGGGAAGAACAAAGGGTGGTGGACTGGTTGAAAAAGGAAGACAAAATGGATCTGGACACCCTTGCCCTGGCTGTGGAAATGCCGGTCAGGAAGCTTTCAGCTCTGCTGCTCGAACTCGAAGTCAAAGGGGGGGTGGTCGCCCTGCCCGGAAACCAGTATCGGCTGAAGTACTGATTATTCAGGCGCTGGTGCCCGTGAAGGGGAGAAATCAGAAACCAGGGATGATTTGTATCTTTGCGGCATGGGAAGAAGTTTTGAAGAGCTTAAAGTTGCCAAATCGTTGCTGAGGGCGTTGGGGGAGATCGGCTTCACGGAGCCCACGCCTGTGCAGGAGTTGGCTATTCCGGTGATCAATTCGGGGATTAACGTGGTGGGCATTGCCCAGACGGGCACGGGAAAGACGGCCGCATACCTGTTGCCTCTGCTCACTCGCCTGGTGAAGGCGGAAGGGACGGAGCCCCGGTGCATTGTCCTGGTGCCTACACGGGAGTTGTCGGTTCAGGTAGGAGAGGATGTTGCGGAACTTACCCCTTATACCGATTTGCGTTCGGCTGCCGTTTTTGGGGGTGTGGGCTGGACGAAACATGCCGAACTTCTGTCTCCGGGGATTGACCTGCTGGTAGCCACTCCTGGTCGTCTGTGGGATTTGTACCAGGCCGGTGCACTCTCTTTCAGGAAAGTGAAATTCCTGGTGATCGATGAAGCCGACCGGATGCTCGACATGGGATTTATGCCCCAGCTGCGGCAGCTTTTCGAGATCATTCCCCCGCGACGGCAAAACCTTCTGTTCAGCGCCACCTTCCCTGAAAAAATGGAACAAATGGCCGAAGAGTTCCTCGACCACTACGAAAGGGTGGAAGTGGCGCCTTCCGCCACTCCTGTGGAACAGGTGGAACAAATGGTTTACAGGGTTCCCAATTTCCAGGCCAAACTGGTCCTGATCCGCCACTTGCTGACAGATGAGGCAGCCTTTCACCGGGTAATTCTTTTTGTGAAGACAAAAACTTCCGCCGACGCTGTCTTCAAGGTCGTCAAGCGGAAAGCGGAAGGTGAAAAACGGATCATGCACAGTGACAAGGGGCAGTCCACACGCCTCAACGCCATCAGGGCTTTCAAGGAAGGAGAGGTGAGGATCCTGATTACCACCGACCTGTCAGCCCGCGGGCTGGATGCCTCCCTGGTGTCGCATGTCATCAATTTTGACATTCCCCCCCATTATGAAGATTACATTCACCGCATCGGCCGCACGGCACGGGCGGGGAACCGGGGAACCGCCATCACCCTGGTGACTCCCGATGAAGAATGGCATCTGAAGCGTATCGAAAAGATGATCCGCATGGAAATCCCCATCGCGGAGATCCCCGCCGGCATCACTTTCCCGGAGACTGCTTTCGAAGAGCGGCAGAGGCAGAAACGGGAGGTTGACCGGCAACGGAAAATCGACGACCCCTCCTTCAAGGGGGCATTTCATCAAAAGAAGAAGCGCCCCGAGGGTCATGCCGGGGGAAGGAAGCCCCGACAAGGAAAACCCGGAAGAAGGAAATAAAATTTCAGCAAGTTTTACGGCTGTCAATCTCCCCATATTGCGGAAACAAGGGTCTCTTTTTCACATCGGATTTCGTCTGACAACATGGGTTTTGTCTTCCTGATCCGCTTCCAAAGCCAGCGGCCCCGGGTTTTCCTGAAGAGAATGTACCAGAAATGAGCAAATTTCCCGGCAAGGGGAAGTATTGCCAGAAACAGCAATTTCAGAAACCAGCCTTCCAGAAGGGGTGAAACCAGCCACATCTCCAGCAGGTAAAAAACAGGAAACAGGACGATGCCGAGGCCGAAAGAAAAGGTGCTTCTGAAAATTTCCTGTTTTACCTTCCTGTTCACGAGGAAGTCGAGGATAAAAAAGGGCAGTGCGTTGAAAAGAAAGCCAAAGAGAAAGAAGGGGAATGTGACGGCCAGAAAGAGGAGGTGCAGCAGCAGTTTCCCTGTTTTTTCCTCTTCGCGGTCCACTACCCAGCTTCTGATGCCAAGTGATCTCAGCCTGCCGAGGAAGTTGATCCCCCGAGCCGCCAGCTTTTCCGCTGCCTCCCGGTCTTGTGCCTCCAGGGCATCCAGCCTATTTATCAATTGTTGTCCGATATGAAAAACGTGGCTGAGGTTTTTCTTTTTATTCTGTTTGCGAAGTTGAGGAACGGTACCGATTTCCCGGAGGGCTTCAAAGCCCCTGTATAAGGATTCTGTGTTGTAGTTGAGGGTCAGGGGGAGGAGGGACCGGTAGAGGTCATCCCTTAGGGCATGTATTCCCTGAACGGGATTCCGGCGGTAGAGGTCATAATAATCCCGGGCATCCAGGGGTTTTCCGAAGATGATGAGCATCCTGCGGCCGAAGTCCTGGTATTGGTCGAAATAGATACCTGTGGGAATGATTTTTATGTCAAGGGAGAATTGGGTAGCTTCCCCGGCAAGGAAGACAATGCGGGGGATGGCCTTTTTGTGGGGGATCATCCGGCGGTTGACCGAATGGGCTGCCTCGGGGTAAAGACCTATGGATTTGTTGTTTTTCAGGATATTGGCTGCCGTCATGAAACTCTGTCCGTTTCTGGAGAGGTTTTCATATCCGTCACGGATCCGCCAGGCTGGAATGATTTTTACAAATCTCATAAATGCCTGGGTGATTCTGTTTTTGAAGAGATCGGCCCGGCCGAGCCATACCACCTGTTGTTTTACGGAATATACCACTGCCAGGTCATCGTTTAGCGCATTGGGATGATTGGGAGCAAAAATGAGTGGTTTGCCGGTGGGAATGTTTTCTTTGCCCAAAATCACGATGGTCCGGTGAAACAACCACCAGGCGTATTTGACATACTGTTTGAAGAGCCAGTATCCCGGGGACCACTTTTCAACCATTCTTATATGTTTTTACAATACCGGTATTACCTCTCCGGTTCCTTGTTCCATGCGATCCCGGTCATTTCATTTTCAGCGGGATACCCTCTTCCCCGGGGACCGGGGTGGGAGGATGAGCAAGCTATTTTCCCAGCAGAAGTTTTGACATCTTCCGGTGGATGTCGGTATTGTCCATGATTCCCGAAAATTCTGCCGCACCCGGACCGAAGGCAAAAACGGGCACCATCACCGCGGTATGATCTTCTGTGGTAAAACCGCCTTTCACCATGCCGGTATACATATTTCCGTCGGTGATGCTCATGCCGCCGGTTTCATGGTCGGCAGTGACGATCACCAGGGTTTCCCGGTCGCGGGAGGCGAAGTCCAGCGCTTTTCCGATGGCGCGGTCAAAGTCAAGCATCTCCCCGACCACATAAGGGGTATTGTTGTCATGACCGCCCCAGTCGATCATCGACCCTTCCACCATGAGGAAGAATCCTTTTTTGTTGTTGTTCAGAATGGTGATGGCAGTTTCGGTGGCGACGGGCAGCAAATCGCCCCTTTCGTTCGCCCGCCCGTTGTGTTCCGATGCCGTCAACCCTGCCAGTTTTCCGCTTTTTACCTGAGCAATGGCGCCAATATCCTGCAAAACCTGGTAGCCTTTCTCTTTCAATTCATCCGTCAGGTCTTTCCCATCATGGCGATCGGTAAAATGTTTGTATCCTCCGCCGATGAATACATCGATATCGGTTTTCAGAAAATCGGCGGCGATGGCTTCATAGCTGCTCCGGCTTCCCTGATGAGCAATGAAAGAAGCGGGTGTCGCATGGGTGATGGCAGAAGTGGAAACAAGTCCGGTAGCCAGTTTTTTATCTACGGCAGACTCAAGGATGGTCTTCAGGGGTTTCCGTTGGGTATCTACGGCAATGGCGCCATTGTAAGTGCGTACGCCAGTTGACAGGGCGGTGCCGCCGGCCGCGGAGTCGGTGATGTATTTGTCGGCCGACTGGGTTTTGGAAAAACCCACATGGCGGAAATTATCCAGAAATAATTTCCCTCCATTGGCTGTAATGCCGGCAAAGACGTGGTCAACCCCCATGCCGTCCCCGATCATCAGGATCACATTTTTGGGCCTTTTGCCTTTCGGTTTTTCGACATAATTTCTGACGGGATAAAAATCTTGGCCTTGGTAGACCAGGTTTTCATCGCCGGGTTTTACTTCTTGGTAGGTTTCCTGGGCCGAAAGAGGCATTGATGCCACGAAAATCGCTGCCAGGAGCAAATATCTGAAATGTTTCAAAACCATGGGAATTATTTTTTTCAGCCAAAAATAACCAAATTTTACAGATATAACGGTTCTATTTCCACTTGGTTCAACAGCGAGGATCGCTTCTGTCAGTTTTTAAGCTTTTTCTTGCCGAATTCGGGATCTATCTTCAGCAGGGAGGTGGCGATCAGGGGGATGATGCTGCAAATCATGACCCAGAGGAAAAAATGCTGGTATCCCAGTTGTTCCTGGAGCCATCCGGCGAACATGCCGGGGACCATCATTCCCAAGGCCATGAATGCGGTGCAGATAGCATAGTGGGAGGTTTTGAACTCCCCTTCGGCGTAATAAATGAGGTAGAGCATGTAGGCGGTGAAGCCGAAGCCATAGCCGAACTGCTCCAAACCGACGCACAGGTTGATGATCAGCAGGTTGTCGGGCATGGCATAGGCGAGATAGAGGAAAGTGGCTGCGGTGAGAATCATGCTCAGGGCCATTGGCCAGAGCCATTTTCTGAGACCTCCCTTTGCGGCGACGATCCCGCCGATGATCCCTCCCACGGTAAGGCTCAGGATACCCACGGTTCCATAGACCAGACCCACTTCTCCGGTGGTCAGGCCAAGGCCGCCCACATCGCGGGTATCGAGGAGGAACGGGGTGACCAGTTTGAGGAGTTGGGCTTCGGCAAAGCGGTAGGTAAGCATGAAGAAAATCCCCGCCGCCACCTGTTTTTTGCGGAAGAAAGTGCTGAAGGCGGTGACAAATTCGCGGGCGATATTTTTCGCCGTGACTTCTGCGGAAGGTTTATCGGAGACGGGGTACGGAAGGGCAAAACGGTGATACAGGAAAAAGGCGATAAAGAGTCCGGCCATGATGAAGAAGGTAATGGACCAGGCCATGGGGATGTTGCCAGAAGTTCCCCGGAAGACGGCGGCGGTATTCTTATCCAGTTTGGGATCGGCCTGCAGGACGATCCATGCTGGTTTGTCCCAGTTTTCGGTCGTAAATTCAAACCTGTCGTCACCCGCCAGGGAGATGCTTTTATCTCCTTTGTCGAGGTGCATCACCAAGACGTGGGATTCTCCCGGTGCCGGGGGTTTGCTGAGGCGGATGTGGGCCAGGGTGGTATTTCCCGAAGCCGCAGTTGCGGCCGTCGGTGTCCCCGGCTCTCCGAAATTGCGGCGGATCCAGGCACCCAGGGGTCCCGAAATATGGCCCGACCACCACGATTCCTGCTTCTCCTCGGCCTGCCGGCCAGCTTCCTGCTGTGGTTTGACAAAACCGTTCAGCCGGTTTTGTTCAAGAGCGAATTTTCTGATGCCTGCGGCACTGTCCCCGGGAATAGTCCGGGTTCCCAATTCTATCTTTGACGGAAAGGCGATGAAGAAGGATTCTTCTCCCGTCATGTCGCCGGGGAGGGCGGGAGGGGCTTCCATCACTACCGGGGCCCCTTTCCCGGGGCCGGCATCCACCTCAAGAATGACGGGAGGCAATCCGGTATGGGATTCCAGGAACCCGGCGACGATGATCAGCACACCCTGCCCCATAATGGAGGCGATGCGGTAAAAGGTGCTCCGGATACCGACATACAGGGCCTGGTTATGGGAATCAAGGGCCAGCATGTAAAAGCCGTCGGCGGCAATGTCATGGGTGGCTGAACTGAAGGCCACCAGCCAGAATACGGCCAGGGTGGCCCTGAAGAAAAAGGGCACGGGTATGAGAAACGCTACTCCGGCCAGTCCGGCACCAATGAAAAGTTGCATGACCAGAATCCACCACCGCTTGGTCTTCAGAATATCCACAAACGGACTCCAGAAGGGTTTGATCACCCAGGGAAGGTACAACCAACTGGTATACAGGGCAATGTCGGCATTGCTGATGCCCAGTCGCTTGTACATGATCACCGAAATCGTCATCACGGCGATGTACGGTATTCCTTCGGCAAAGTAAAGGGTGGGTATCCACGCCCAGGGATTTCTTGTGGTTTTTTTCTTCATCGCCTGCAAGTTTATTTGTAAAGCTTTGTCAGCTGCGCATTTTTGAAATAATGAGCGAGAATCTGATCATAGGAATATCCTTTTTCCCCCATGACGGCAGCCCCGATCTGGCACAGTCCGGCACCATGGCCCCATCCCGCTCCTCTGAGAATGATCTTTCCGGGAATTCCGCCGTGCATATCGTCGTAGGAAACGACAAATGCCGAACTATACAAATGGGAGGCAGAGAGCCATTTCCTGATTTCCAGCTCCTTGCCTACTATCATGGTGCGCCGGGTCCCGGTGATCTTCAGCCGGAGGATTCTTCCTGAAAATCCCCGCTGCAAAGGCTCCAATTTCACGATCTCCCCGAAATCGATCCCCGACCGCGTTTTGACCAGGGCCGATAACTCTTCCTGTCCATATGTCACCTGCCATCTGAAGAAATCCCTGGTTTCCCGGTCAAAATCGGGAAGTACCTGCGCCAGGACAGTAGTATCGGTGGTGTTGCAAAAAACATCGGGAGACCCCAGAATCCACTTTTCGGCTTCTTTTTCCAACGTCAGGTTTTTCGAAGGAGGGGATCCCAGGGGTTTGTGGTCGGTCACTGCCGTAAGATAACTTTTAGGTTCGGGCTCCCAGACGTTCTCGAAATTTTCGGAAATTCCCCCGCAACATTTGGAAAAACGGGTGTCACAAATGTCGTCACCTGCGGTCAGTACTTCTCCGGTAGTGGCTTCCACGGCCATAGCCGCCTGACCTGAAATGATCTTCGTGATCCCCTGGTACCGCTGGCAGTGGTCGTCGGCACACACGTCATAAAGGGTATGGTCTTCGCGGTCGTACCACCTGACAATTTCATCATCGCTGATTTGCGAAGTCGTATATTTTTCCCCTAATGCCGCCACTTTTTTGCTTTTCTCAAGCTGGGCGAGCAGCCAGCTGCGAGAAATGACAGCATGTGCTTTCAGGAGTTCAGGGGAACTTGTCGCACTCATCTCGCTTGAAATTACGCTTTTGAGATAATCCTCCAGGTGCACGGTGTTGATGACGCGCACTTTTCCGTTCTCGGGGATAAACCTGATCCCCCCGGTGAAACGCTGATGTTCCTTTTTCTCCCAGTGAAAGCCTATGCCGATGGTGACTCCTTTCAGCAGAAAGGCGTTGGTTTTGAAAACAGGATTCAGGACGATCTGTTCCTCTGAAATGATCAGGATATCGGTGCCTTGCAGGATCATTTTCCCCTTTTTCAATTCTACGGAATATTCGCCCTGTTGAAACTGGGTGGGGCCTTGATGATACCCGGTTTCAAGGACGAACTCCACCCTGGTCTCCGCCATAATTCCGACATTCAGGACGGGTTGTTTTTTTAGCTTCATAGTTTTCATATTATTCGTTCTTTATCAAAGGCCATTCCGGGCAAAAGTGGCCAGTTTTTCTTTCATATGGTTGAATTGTGTCTGATTCAGGCATACCTGGCCGAAGATATCTTCGAGGTCGGCAGCAGTAATTTTTTCGAAATCTTCCCTGCGGGGGAGGATGACGATGCCGCAAAGTTCCACGGCTGCCGGGCTGACCACCATTTTCAGGGGTTCTTCGGCATCATATTGCCAGGGTCTTTGGCGTTCCCTCGGGAAGATCAGCACAGTCCATTCCTTTTTGGCGTACCATGTTACCATATTTATCATAGGTTCTTCCTGGCCTCTCTTGTCCAGGGAATCGATGACTCCCCCGATCCAGGCCGTCAGGGAGGGAGCATGGGCAGATTGCAAAACGATGAAACGGCGAAGGCAGTTTTCTAAGGCGGTCACCCGCACCGCTCCCTCTTCGCTGATCACTTCCGACTGATGTTTGAGAAGTTGGGGCAATTCCTCTTCCAGAGGGAGAAAATTCCTGATCCCGGCCTGGAAATGGAAATGGTCGGGTGCTGAGGCGCCGCATTGCGGGCCGTTGTAAAAAAGGGTGAATTCATGCAGATCCTTGCTGAGCCGGAGGAAGGTGTTCTTATTTGCTTTGATGAGCTGCGGTGTATGGTGAACGGAGGGGATGGTGAGATGACAGGGGAAAATGGGAAACGGATTGACAAGGATCAGGAAATTTCCGGGATAGGGGAGCCCCCCCTGTTCGGCAGGCAGGTTGTCGCGGCACAGAAAACAGGGCCGTGAACGGATGGCCTCTTCCGATGTGTTTGCTGCGGAAGAACGAATTCTTCCCGGATTGAAATGGCATTCCACTCTGAAAAGTCCAAAATGGAAAGTTTTCGTTTCAACGGCCCGGAGGGAACGGTAGTTCGCTCCGGCCAGCGGCCAGACACTCTTTTGCTGGTTAACCAGGGCTACTGCCTGCCAGGAGAGCGACCAGGTGGTGCCGTGTTTCTTAAGTTCTTTTTCGGAGATGATTTGCATGGCTTGTAAACCGAATTTCAGCTTTTCACACTGCCAATATGTTCCCTGATCCTATAATTTGATGGTGGCCGGATCGCTCAGTTCACTTTCATGGTTGTACCGGTCAAGAGCGGATACCCTGACAGAATGTTTTTTTCTTTTTTTTCCTGTTTTCGGAAATTCAACGCTGGTTTCCCCAGTGAAGTGGGTGACCTGGTCACCGGAAGTGATGTCGGGAAGTTTTCCCGGCTCGCTGAGATAAACAAGGTAGCGGATGGGGAGCACAACGGCCGCTGTGGATGCAGGTTCCTTCCAGCTCACCTTTCTTCCGGAAACGTCTACTTTGACGGGAGGATTGGGTTTGATATATTCCATCCATTCCATGGGTGGCGTCAGGGAGGGATAGCGATAAAAGCTGTTTTTCAGGCTGTCCTGAAATCCAAACAGGTTGCGTTTGAAATGCTTGCTGCTGAAATAGATGCAGCCTGAGATGTTGGGGTATTTCCGGAGTGTACGAAGCTGTTCCGGCATTTGCCTGGCACTTCGCCATGCGGGAACGGTTGCTTCAGTCCCCAGTTTGTAAGGCGCCAGCCCGATATACAGCTGTTTGCCGAACACGTTATCGTTCCACCATCTGCAAAGGGTTTCGAAATCAGCCAGCTTATGTCCGATTTCCCAGTAAATCTGGGGTGCGACATAATCGATCCATCCCTCCCGCAACCATTTCCGGATGTCGGCATACAGATGGTCATAGTTGGTCACCCCTGCGTTGGTGGCCGATCCGTCGGGGTCGTCCTGCCGGTTGCGCCACACCCCGAAGGGACTGATCCCGAATTTCACCCAGGGTTTGATGCTTTTGATGGAATCATTGATCATTTTGACAAGAATATCAACGTTTTCACGTCTCCATGATTCTTTTTCCGCAGGGGGGAACGCCCGGTTATACCTGGCATAAGAATGGTCATCGGGGAAAGGCTCTCCGTTCGGATAGGGATAAAAATAGTCATCCATATGGATACCGTCGACATCATACCGCCTGACGATATCGCATACCACCCGGGTGACATAATCACGGGTGCCGGGGATTCCCGGGTCAAAAAGCAGGATTTTGCCGTAACGGATGGCCCATTCCGGATGTTCAAAGATCATGTGGTTCCCTGCGATGGGCTCATCGGCATTCAGGGCGATCCGGTAAGGATTCAGCCAGGCATGAAGTTCCATATTCCGGAGATGGCTCTCTTCGATCCAGAATTGTAACGGATCCCAAACCGGGGTCGGATACCGGCCGGGAATCCCGGTCAGGTATTTTGACCAGGGTTCCAGGGCGGAAGGATAAAACGCATCGGAACAGGGCCTGGCCTGAAAAATGACCGCATTCATCCCCAGTCGCTGATGCAGGTCCAGAATCTCAATCGCCTCCCTTTTCTGTTCTTCCAAGGGCAGCCCCGGCTGTGACGGCCAGTCTATGTTGTTGACGGTGGCTACCCAAATCCCCCTGAACTCATATTTCGGCAAGAGAGCCTGACTTGTTCCCTGAAAGGATGTCATGACTGACAGGGCAAAAAAAACAAATATGCCCGGCGCAATTCGTCTGGTCATTCGTTTGTTATTTCAGTGAAATAATTTCGTAAAAATAGGATAAAAAGATTGGATTTTTAAAGCTCCCGCGGAATTGAACTCAAGATTGCGTATTTTTCGTGACTTTTTTTCCATGGGAGATGAATGATTTTAATCCGGAAATAATAAAGGTGATAGGTTTCGATGCGGACGACACCCTGTGGGTGAACGAACCTTTCTACCGGGAAACGGAAGCCCGCTTCTGCGATATACTCAGCAGGTATATGCCGCCCGCCGAAATCAATGCCCGGTTGTTCCGCGTCGAGGTCGACAATCTGAATCTGTACGGTTACGGCAGCAAGGCTTTTGTGCTTTCATTGATAGAGACTGCAGTAGATATTTCGGAGGGAAAGGTGACGGCAGGTGAAATTTCCCGGATAATAGAGCTGGGGAAAGCTCAGATCAACACCAAAAATCCGCTTCTTCCCGGGGTTCCCGAAGTTTTGGAAGTGCTTTCACGGCGTTACCGGCTGATTGTTGTCACCAAGGGAGATCTGCTTGACCAGGAGCGGAAGCTGAAAAATTCGGGAATTGCCGATTATTTTCATCATGTCGAGATCATGAGCGACAAGAAAACCGATAATTACCGCCGGCTTCTGGCGCATCTCGATGTCACGCCCGATCAGTTTCTGATGGTGGGCAACAGCCTGAAATCGGATGTCGTTCCCGTTTTGACCCTGGGAGGGTATGCCATTCACGTACCTTTTCACGTCACATGGCAGCATGAGGAGTTAGATCCCCATGATATTCCTGTAGGCCATTTTTTCACTGCTGAGAAACTCCGGGGGATTCTCTCCGTATTCGGACTATGAACATCGGGGTGGAGTTCCGGGATGCAAATTAATGCGGTCATCCTTCCGGGAAATGTTAATTTTGCCTGTCTGAAATCCATATTCTGAAGATGAGGCAGCTTGAATTTGACACCATAGTAATAGGAAGCGGACTTGCCGGTCTTACCGCCGCTTTTCATTCTTCCCGTTTCGGCAATGTAGCCATTGTTACCAAGTCGGAGCTGGATACCAGCAACTCCTGGTTTGCCCAGGGGGGAATTGCAGCCGTTACGGACCAGGATGATTCTTTTGAGGCTCATATTGATGATACCCTGGTTGCGGGGCGCGGACTTTGTGATTATGATGCCGTCAAGGTATTGGTTACCGAGGGGCGCGACCGGGTGAAGGATCTGATTGAGATGGGGATGCCTTTTGACCGGGGGGCTGATGGCGACATTCTGTTGGGCCTTGAAGGGGGGCACAGCCATCGCAGGATCCTTCATGCCGGCGGGGATGCCACGGGAAAGGAACTGACCCGTTTTCTCCTTCAGAAGGTGGTGGAAACAAAAAATATCCATCCCTTTGAATTTACGGCGGTAGTGCGGTTGCTGGGCAACGGAGGGTGTGTTTATGGTGTCCAGGGACTTGATTTTTATACGGGGGAAAACATCATTTTCACGGCTCGTGCCGTGATCATGGCCTCGGGTGGATTGTCGCGGGTTTACAGCCGTTCCACAAATCCCCACACCGCCACCGGCGACGGGATTGCCCTGGCTTATCAGGCGGGGGCTCAGGTTGCCGATTTGGAATTTATTCAGTTTCATCCCACGGCCCTCACCCTTCCTGGGAAGGAAGCCTTCCTGATCAGCGAAGCCGTCAGGGGCGAAGGGGCCTGGCTCCTGAATAGCAGCGGGGAGCGGTTTATGAAACAGATCCATCCCCTGGCGGAACTGGCGCCCCGTGATGTGGTAGCTTATTCGATTTTCAGACAGATGCTCACAAATGAGGATCCCCGGGTATACCTCTCCCTGCGCCATCTCGATCCTCATAAGGTAAACACGCGCTTTTCGACCATCACCGGCAAACTCTCGGAATATGGGATTGACATGACCTGTGATCTTATCCCTGTGGCACCTGCCGCCCATTATATGGTCGGCGGAATTCGTTCGGGACTCTTTGGGGAAACCAATCTGCAAGGTCTCTTTGTCTGCGGCGAAGCGGCCTCTACCGGCGTCATGGGGGCTAACCGCCTCGCCAGCAATTCACTGCTTGAATGCCTCGTTTTCGGATTCAGAGCCAGTGAAGAAGCCGCGCGCCTCAAACTCATCCGTTGTTCCACCGGGGAATTGCTCCCCTTTGACATTTCACCCGAACACGAACAAACCTTCCTGGATCTGAAAAACGAAATGGCTGAACTGATGACCACCCACCTGGGGATCATCCGCAACAAGCAAAAAATGGAGCTTTCCTTGCAGAGATTTGAGGAAATCTCGGCCAGTTCCAGCCATCCGGCACAGGATTATAATATGCTGAAGATAAAAAATACCGCTGATCTCTGCATCCTGGTGAACAGGGCCGCCCTTCTCAGGGAAGAGAGCAGGGGAGGCCATATCCGGGAAGATTTTCCGGAGGAGAATCCCCGCTTCAGGGTGCACACAATTCAGCAAAAGGGATACTTGCCCCGCTTTGAACCAGTAAATGATAAAACAGGTGAATTATGAATTTCAGGATGAATGATCAGGAGTTGGCGTCGGCAAAGACGCTGATCAGTCTCGCTATGCGGGAAGATGTTGCTTCCGGGGATATTACCACGAACCATCTGGTTCCTTCCTCCATCCGGAAACGAGGGGCCATGAAAGCCAAAGCAGAGGGTGTAGTGGCAGGCCTCGAGGTGGCCGAACTGGTATTCCGGGAGTTTGACCCGGAACTGGTGTGGAAACCCCTGGTCGGGGATGGCGCCCTGGTGAAAAAGGGAGATCTGATCGTTGAATTCTCAGCCACTTACCGGGCCTTGCTCACCGGAGAAAGAATAGCGCTCAATTTTCTCCAGCGGATGTCGGGAATTGCTACCGCATCACACCATTATGCCTCGATGATTGAAGGTTTTCCGACACGGATCCTGGACACCAGGAAGACCGTGCCGGGATTCAGGCTGCTCGACAAATACGCCGTGCGGGCCGGAGGTGCCTTTAACCACAGGATGGGCCTCTTTGACATGGTGATGATCAAGGATAACCATGTCGTTGTGGCAGGAGGAATCACAGAAGCGGTACAGGCCATAAGGCCGGCCCTGGAATCAGGCATGCTTGTCGAAGTGGAAACCACTTGCCTCGAAGAGGTTAAGGAAGCCCTGGATGCCGGGGCTGACATCATTATGCTTGACAACATGGACAATGACACCATGCGGAAAGCCGTCGCACTCATTAAAGGCAGGGCCAAAACTGAGGCCTCGGGAAATATGACCCCCGACCGCCTGGCAGGCGTGGCCAATACCGGTGTGGACTACATCTCAGTGGGGGCGTTGACGCATTCCGTCACGGCACTCGACATCAGCCAGATCATTTATGACGAGGGATAATGACCGGTTTTTAAGCTTTTTTATGCAATTTTTCCCCTCATTTTCAGGATGGCCTGCCCAAATCCCTTGAAAGCATCTCAAAAATTATTTTCTTTGTACACAGAAATTCCGGGTCATGCGGATTTACAGATTACTGGAACTTATAATAATGGTAAAATCAAAGCGTGCCTTTCTCATCTCCGGGCTACTTTTTATGCCGGTATTGTTGTTTGCCCAATTCAACAACAACACCTCCTCTCCTTTTTCACGGTTCGGGTTGGGTGATTTACATTCTTACTCCCACGGCCGGACTACGGGGATGGGCGGTGCTTCCTTAGGCAGCCGGAATTCCCGGCAAATCAACATGGTCAATCCGGCTTCCTACACGTCTGTCGATTCCCTCTCCTTTTTGTTTGAATTCGGAATAACGGGGCGGTTTTCACAATTTAAAAACGACCTAGGGCGATTCAGTACCGACGATGTCAATTTCAGGTATTTTGCCATGAGTTTCCCCGTTTCAAGGCGGATTGCCACCAGCTTCGGACTGATTCCCTATTCTGATGTGGGGTATGACATTAGGGTGGGGGACTCTATTCCCGGCTCCGGAAAAGTGGATTACTACTATTATGGCGAAGGGTCCCTGTCAAGGGCATATTTCGGGTTGGCTGTCAAACCATTGAGAAATGTGTCGGTAGGGGCCAACCTGTTTTATTTTTTCGGTTCCCTCAGGCGCAACAGTCTCGTCTCTTTTCCCGGAAACGTAGAAATGTATTCCATCAGGAAGAATGATGATATCAGGCTCCGCGATTTTGGCGCCAACTTCGGATTACAGGCCACCCTCCCCATGAAGAAGGATCAGACGCTGACCTTTGGAGCTACTCTGGAGGCCAAACCTTCCTTCACCGCCTTTGGTTCCGACATTACCATAAAAACTGTTTCACTGACGGTTTACGAAGGGTCCACCCCAAGGACCTATACTGATTCAGACACCATTTCCTTCAAACAGGAGGTAAAAGACAAAATCACCCTTCCGATGACGGCAGGAGCGGGAGTGTCGTATGTGAAAAAGAACAAGATCGAGATTAACGCGGACTATTATTTCCAGAACTGGTCAAAAGCAGTGTTCCCCTTTGGCCTTACCAACGAATTGCTGAAGGACCGAAGTGTCATCACCGTGGGCGGAGAGTACATTCCCGACCGGTTTTCAATCCGTTCCTTTGCCCAAAGAATTGCCTACCGGGCCGGATTCCGATATGAGAATTCTTATATAGCCATTAATAATCAGCAGATTAAAGATTTTGGCATGAGTTTTGGTATAGGATTACCAGTTTATCGTTCTAACTCGACTGTGAACATTTCTGCAGAAATAGGGAAACGGGGAAGTACAAATAATAATTTGATCAGGGAGAATTACGCAAAACTAAATTTTAATGTGAATTTACACGATCTTTGGTTCATTAAACGAAGGTTTGATTAATATTGAAAAAACTACACAAAAATGAAAACACTTGTCTCTAAAACCGTTTTGATTACTCTTTTGGTTTTGGGTTTTGTATTGAGCAGCGCAGCCCAGCGGGTGATCAGGGGTACTGTCTACCGTGAAGGAAAACCTGCCGCAGGAGTAACGGTGGAAGCTCATCGTGGGGCCAATTCGGCATTTACCGATTTCGACGGGAAATACGAAGTTGCTACTGACAGCAAGGCCAAATGGATCCGCTTTACCTTTATTGACCAGTCGAAAAGGGTGGATCTGACTCCTGAAACAGGCGATGAACTGGATTTCAGTTTCGACGGCATAATCCCTCCGAAGGAAGATGCCGACCTGGTGGGTGTGAACCTCAAGAATCTGCAGGAACTGGTTGCTGCCAATGACCTTGATTTTATGAATAATTTGTCGATGTATAGTGAGTTTTACAAACAGAAAGACTTCAAATCGGCTATGGAACCCTGGCTTGTCTTGTATCGCCAATATCCGAAATCGACGCTGAATATCTACATACACGGAGCCAACATGCTTGAGCATTATGTTGAGAATGCAGCCACCAAAGCTGAAAAACATAACATGGTCGATTCTATGATGAAATTATATGATCGCAGGATCAGGTTTTTCGATCAGAAGGGATATGTTTTGGGACGTAAGGGCACTTCCTGGTTGAAGTATAATCTGCCGCCCGAGGAGGATATTTCGAACGAAGAGCTGGCTTCCATTTACAAGAAAGGATATGACTGGTTAAGTGAGTCCATAAAAGAGCAGGGTAAGGAGACTGAGATTCCCGTATTGGTTTTGCTCATGCAAACTTCCAAGTCACTGTTGGGCCTTGGCAAGTTGCCGAAAGAAGACGTTGTCAACAATTACGACAAAGTAGCGGGCATCCTGAATCAGATCGAGAAGGAAAAGCCTGAAACGGAAGGGATTGCCGATGCCAGGAATGCCGTTGAGATGATTTTTGGCACTTCCGGTGCTGCCGACTGTGAATCGTTGCTGCGGATCTACACGCCCCAGTTTGACGAGAAATCGGGTGATCTTGAATTCCTCAAGATGATGCTCCGCAGGCTTGCCAGGGCAGGTTGCGATGACTCCAAGCTCTTCCATGATGCTTCTGAAAAGATGTATCACCTGGATCCCTCGGCGGAAGCCGCTTTCAACATGGCCCGTATGTTTGTAAAACAGAACAATGCCGAAAAGGCGAAGTCATATTACAAACAAGCCATGGAGCAGGAAACCGATCAGGCCTTGCTGGAAGACTACTATTATGAGTATGCCCTGTATATCTATGCCAAGGAGCACAATTTCCAGGAATCCCGCAACTACGCCCGGAAGACGCTGGCCATCAATCCTAACCACTGCAAGGCGTTGATGCTGATCGGCGATATCTATGCCTCTTCGGCCCGTTCTTTCAGCAGCGACGATTTCGAAAGATCCACCGTGTTTTGGGTGGCCGTCGACTATTTTACCAAAGCCAAGGCCGGTGAAGATTGTCTGGTGGATGCTTCCCAAAAAGCAAACGCCTACCGTGTTCATTTCCCTAACAAAGAAACTGCCTTCTTCCAGGGTATTAGAGAAGGAGATACTTACAGAGTGGGAGGATGGATCAATGAAACTACCCGGGTGCGGTTCTAATTCGCATAACCATACTCTTCGATATCTGAAAATTGCAGCCCTGCTTTGCGGGGCTGCAATACTTTTTTCGGGATGTGTCAATGACATCGAAAAAATAAAGGCATTCAACCCATCGGAGATCCTGCCTGTGGTTTATGCTGAAGATTTCGAGACCACCTATTCTGATTCAGGGATGGTGCGTTTTTATTTGAAAACCCCTGAACTGAAACGGTTCGAATCTGACGGCACTTCTTTTATCGAGTTTCCCAAGGGCATTCTCCTGGTCAAATACAATGCCCGCAGAGAGATGATTTCCAGTATCTCGGCACGCTACGCCAAACAGTTTGTCAGGGAAAAACGGTGGGAAGCCCGCAATGACGTGGTGGCTGTCAACAGCAAGGGGGATACCCTAAAAACAGAACATCTGGTATGGGATGAAAATGCAAAAAAAATCTATAACGACGAATACGTGAAGATCATCAGTCCTGACCAAGTCATCACCGGCGTCGGTTTTGAATCGGACGCCTCGCTCGAAAACTGGAGAATCAGGAATCCCCGGGGGAACATTTATGTGAAGTTGAACAGGGAAAGTTCCAAGCAAGGAGACTCCCTCATGGAACCCCTTCCTTCGCGAGGTCCGGTTAATATAGGAAATCAATAAATATGCATCCTTTGGTGGCTATACTGATCCCTGCACTTCTCCTCGCCTTTTTTGCCGGCATGGAATCAGCCTTTTTGTATTCCGACAAAATCAGGCTGGAAATTGACAGTCAGATTCCTTCCTTTTTCAACAGGCTGCTTAAAAGACTTACCCTGAATCCTGATTTTTTCAATGTCACCATGCAGGTGGGGTATATCTTGTCACTGGTCACCCTGGGAATCGTCATGGCAGGCCAATTCCGGCCTTTCTTCGAAGAGATGGTTGAATCCCGCTGGCTTGCGGAAACGGGTCTCGTCCTCTTCATCGCGCTGGCGGTGCTTGTGGCCGGGGAGTTCCTTCCCCGGACCCTGGTACGGATTTCACCCAATTCCCTGCTGCTCTTTTTCTCCCTCCCCCTGATCTTCTTCTATTACCTGCTGTCACCCGCTTCTGCCCTGGTGATTCGCATGGTCAGACGGATACAGCGTCTGTCTCAGAAAGGCAATGTCACTGATGACGAACACGACAAGGTTTTTTCAAGGAATGACCTCGGTAATTTCGTAGGGACAGAAGATCCGGAGCCTGTCAAAGAACGTGAGGAAGTGGATAAGGAGGTCATCCTCTTCCGCAATGCCCTTGATTTTTCAAAGGTCAAGCTCCGCGACATCATGGTTCCCCGGAATGAAATTGCCGTTTTGGATATCAATTCCGATGTGGAAACCCTGAGGAACAAATTCGTGGAAACCGGGTATTCCAGAATCCTCTTTTATGAGGGAAACAAAGATAATATCGTCGGTTATGTCCATACCTCGGCCATATTCCAGAAAGCCAGGCAGATCAAACCCTTTCTGAAAAATGTGCTGATCGTCCCGGAGACCATGGCCGCAAATCAGATGCTGAGTCGTTTCATCAGGGAACACAGAAGTATTGCCCTGGTGGTGGATGAATTCGGTGGCACTGCCGGACTCGTGACTACCGAAGATATCCTGGAGGAGATTTTCGGGGAGATCGAGGATGAACATGATACCAACGATTTCACCGGAAGAAAAATCAATGAGAAGCAATTTGTCCTGTCAGGCCGCTTTGAAATTGATGCCCTTCGTGAGAAATACAACCTGGATATTCCTGAATCGGATGAATATGAAACACTTGCCGGTTTTATCCTGCACCATTATGAAAGTATCCCGAAGGTGAATACTACCCTTCGTATCGGAGATATGAGCTTTAAAATTCTCAAAGCAACCTTAACAAAGATTGAGCTGGTCCATCTGACGGTTCTGGATAATTGATGCCGGTGAGTGCATCCCCCGGGACTCATCGGCAAGGAACTTCATTTTCAGTGTCTTGAAGATGAAAGCGGCGGACAATATCTCCTTCCTTAAGCGCTCAAACCCGTAGAATCAGGCTTAAAAAAACGTTTTAAGCGATGTATAATATTGAAAATTATTATCTTCGTGCCTTAATTTTTGAAATCAATATACATATAATTATTGTTAATCAATGGCAACATTACAGAAGATCAGAACCCGTGGGGGGGTATTAGTGGCTATCATTATCGGCCTTGCTCTTTTCGCCTTTATCCTGGGCGATTTATTCCAGTCAGGATCCTCCATAATGCGTAAAAATCAGCTTGAAGTCGGGTCTATTGACGGAGAATCGGTTCAGTATCCCGAATTTCAGTCCAAGGTTGAGGAACTTGGGGAGATTTACAAAAGCAACACAGGACAAACCCAGCTTGATGAACAAACCTGGGTCCAGGTCAGGGAGCAGGTTTGGCAGGAACTGATCAGGGACAAGGTAATGGGTAAGGTTTACAATAAAATAGGGCTGGGAGTTACTTCCGAAGAACTTTTCGACATGCTCCAGGGAGCCAATCCCCATCCCATCGTGCAGCAGATTTTCACCAATCCTGAAACCGGACAGTTTGAAAGGGGTGCCGTTGTCAATTTCCTGAAAAACCTGGAAACCGGCGTTTCTCCGGAACAAAGGAGTTATTGGCTCTTTCTGGAAAAGCAGATTCTTTCAGAACGGCTTCAGTCGAAATACAACAATATGATCAGCAAAGGTTTGTATATTACCAACCAGGAAGCCCAGCAAAACCTGGAGGCGCAGAACAGGGTAGTAGACATTGAGTATGTGGGAATGCGGCACAGTGTGATCCCCGACAGCGCCGTTCAGGTAACGCCAAAGGATTTGAGTGACTTCTATGAATTGCATAAAGAGAATTACAAGGAAGAAAAGACCAGGGGAATTGAATACATCGTTTTTGAGGTGACTCCGTCAACTGCTGATTTCGTTAATTCCGAGAAATGGATTAATGACATCAAAGAGGAATTTGCCTCCACCACCGAAAATGTTCAGTTTGTCAATTCAAATTCAGATGTCAGTTTCAACGACACATGGTACAAACCATCCATGATGAGTGATAGTTTGTCTGCCTGGATCGGTCGCGGAGCCCGGGTAAATGATGTTTACGGTCCCTATTTGGAGAATAATTCCTACAAACTGACCAAGGTGCATGCTTCGGAGATGATGCCTGATTCGGTTCAGGCCCGTCATATTCTTCTCAGGGTGAATTCTGCCCAGGAGGTGGACAGCGTCATGGCACAGGCTGAAAATCTGAAAGGGATGATTGAAAAAGGAAGTGATTTTGCCGCCCTGGCGCGTCAATATTCCACCGATACGGGGTCAGCGCTGAACGGGGGTGATCTGGGATGGTTTGGCCGAGGAATGATGGTAAAGCCCTTTGAAGATGCGGCTTTCAGCAACAAGGTCAATGAAGTGAAAGTCGTAACTTCCCAGTTTGGCATTCATATTGTCCAGACCACGCGGCTCAGCCCGCTTACCCGTCAGATCCAGTTCGCCACCATGGAGCGCACTGTGACGCCCGGCACCCGGACTTACCAGGACACGTATGCCCGGGCTGGCAAGTTCGCCAGTGATAAAAGCACCAAGGCGCAGTTTGACAAGGGCGTGGAAGAGGAAAAACTCACCAAATCCACGGCTCTTCTCAGGGAAAATGATATTACGATCATGGGACTGGAAAATCCGCGTCCCCTGGTCAGGGCAGCCTTTGACGCAAAAGAGGGATATATTCTGAAGAATACCGATGGCTCTACTATTTTTGAGTTGGGGAACAGCTTTGTGATCGCTGTGCTGGCAAGCGCCACTGAAGAGGGTATTGCTCCGCTCGAAAATGTGAAATCCAGAGTGGAACTGGCGGTCCTCAAAGAAAAGAAGGCGCAGTTACTTGCTGAGCGGATGAAAAAGGCCGCCGGGGGCAAAACCGACATGTATGCGGTAGCCGCTGAACTGGGGAGCCAGGTGAGCATTTCCTCGGACCTCAGTTTCAATTCGGTCACCCTGCCTGATTTCGGTACCGAACCTGCCGTCATCGGATCAGCGGTTGCCCTGGAACCCAATGTGATCGGCGGACCCATAGAAGGAAACAATGGGGTATTTCTGGTGAAGGTGACCTCTTCAAAGGAGAGGGGCGATACCAATGTGGAAGCTGAAAAACAAAGATTGCAGCAGGGATTCTTTAACAGGGCATCCATGCAGGCATTTGAAATGCAGAAAAATGCCGTGAAGGTGGAAGACAAACGGCCCAAGTTCTTTTAGGGGGATTTCCCTTCAAAAGAAGCTGTTTCCGGTCAGGGAACAGCTTCTTTTTTTATGAAAGCAGGATTTTCACCTTTTCTGCAATCTCCCTGGTTTCAGCTTTTCCGGCCAGTTCCCTGGTGGCGATGCCGATGATCCGGCCCATTTCCCTGAGGGATGAAGCACCCTCTCTTGCGATGATGCTCTTAACGACAGCGGTCAGTTCTTCCCCGGTAAGTTGCCGGGGGAGGAATGCTTCCAGGATTTTTACCTGGCCCATCTCCTGCTCATAAAGGTCAATTCTGTTTTGTCCCTTGTAGATTTCTGCCGAATCCCTTCCTTGTTTTACCAATTTGCTGATCAGCCTGAGGGATTCCTCATCGGTAAGTTCCGAACCGGCGCCTTTGGCAGCCCGGGCTTCCAGCATGCTCTTTTTCAGGTTGCGCAAAGCATCCAACCTCTCCTTTTCACGGGCTTTCATCGCTTCGATAATGCCCTGGCTGACTTGATCAAAGAGTGTCATGTTTCAATCCACGTTTTTGTGAATGTAAAGATTGTTTTCACTGATTACGATTTTATTGGCGGGTCCCTTTTTGACCGTCAAATCAGAATAATCGCGTGATTTCAGCGGTATCGGTTTGCCGGTTTTCATCTGTTTGCGGATATAGGCAGGGACATTTTCAAGGTCATCGAGGTCCTCTTCAGAGAGCCGCGAATAATCCATTTTTCGGCTTTGATCTGGTTTTCCCTCATTCCGCGATTCGGATTTTTCAGGATACAGGATGTCGTAATCTGACTTTCCGGGTTGATGGGAGGCCAGGTCAAATTCAAAGGTGGGCTGTTTCTCCGTCACCTGCCGAGGCGTCTCCCTGCCCGCCGGGGGAGTCCGGGTCATCATTGGTTTTTCACGGGTGCCGGTTTCCTTCAAAAAGTGATTCTCCTTTGCCGTTTTTTGGTTTGGCAGGAGTTCAGGAATGCTGGCGGTATTGAAACCGGTGGCAATTACGGTTACCGAAATCTGTTCTCCCAAAGCGGTATCGGTACCATTGCCCCAGATGAGGTCAGCTTCAAAGCCCGCTTTGTTTTGAATATAATCGGTGATTTCCCCTATTTCGTCCATGGTTATTTCCGAATTCCCCGAAGTTACGTTGAGGAGGATATTTTTGGCGCCTCTGATATCGTTGTTGTTCAGCAGGGGAGATGCAAGAGCTTTCTCAACGGCTTTTACCGAGCGGCCTTCGCCTTCGGCAATTCCGGTACCCATGATGGCCACGCCGCTCTGCCGCATAACAGTCTCCACATCGGCAAAATCGACATTGATATATCCCGGAACGGTGATGATTTCAGCAATTCCTTTTGCTGCGATGGCCAGAACGTCGTCAGCTCTGGCAAATGCCTGGGATATGGCGAAATCACCGTACATTTCGCGGATCCGCTCATTGTTGATGACCAGCAGGGAATCCAAATGCTTTTCGATCTCCCTGATCCCTTCCACGGCCTGATGGATCCGGCGTTTCCCTTCATTCCGGAAGGGGATGGTGACGATGCCCACCGTAAGGTATCCCAGTTCGCGGCACAGGGAGGCGATGACCGGTGCACCGCCGGTACCCGTTCCACCCCCCATCCCCGCCGTGATAAATACCATTTTGGTATTTTGAATCAGGGCATTCCTGACATCATCTAGGTTCTCAAGGGCAGCTTCGCGCCCGGTTTCAGGTTTGTTCCCCGCACCACGACCTTCGGTCAGTGACGCTCCCAGCTGGATCTTGACCGGAACCGGACTGTCGGAAAGTGCCTGGGAATCGGTATTGCAGATGATAAAATCCACATCGTGAATTCCCAACTTGTACATGTGGTTGACTGCATTTCCTCCGCCTCCGCCAATCCCGATTACCTTAATGATGGATCCCTGTTTTTTTTCAAACCTGAAATCTATTTTCTCTTCTGACATAGCAGTACTTAAATGAAAATTTATGTTGTCGTTTTTTTAAACCGCCTGATCGTCATCCTCAAACAAACCTCCGAATTTTCTGTAAAACCAGTTATCCAGAGTTTCGCTGTTCCCTTTTGGGGCTTTTGAGGACTTGGTTTCCCGGGGAGGATTTCTCTTTTTTACAGTAGTTTTGACTTCAACGCGTTCCTCACTGTTCCCGAAGGTGAGATTCTCTTCGGGCTTTGAAGGTTCCACTTCCAGTTCGAAGATCCGTTTTCCCCCGGTTTCCATTGTTTCGGCCGTTCCAACAGATTCCGCTATCATCTCCTGATGCATCTCTTCCTGAAGCTTTTTCTCATAGCGTTTGAAATGTTCTTCCGAATCATCCCTTTGTTTCTGAATGTCGGGAGCGTTTTTAAAGCCGGTGCACAGGATGGTTACGCTGATATTGTCGCCTATAGAGTCATCGTATCCATTTCCCCAAATAATATCGGCTTCCTGACCGGCTTCCGCCTGGAGGTATTCAATGATTTCTCCGATTTCTCCGATTGTGATTTCCTGAGTTCCGGAGATGATGTTCAGCAGGATGTTTTTGGTGCCAAAGATGTCATTGTTGTCGAGCAGGGGCGATTGGAGGGCCATTTTTACAGCGTTCAGGGCCCTTCCTTCTCCGGAGGCGAATCCGGTACCCATGATGAATACTTTGCTGTTTCGCATGACGGTATATACATCGGCAAAGTCGATGTTTATATTTCCGTGTAAGGTAATGATCTCGGCGACTCCTTTCACGGCCGTCGTCACGATATCGTCAGCCAGTTTAAAAGCCTGTCGTGCGGGCAGGTCGCCATAGATGGCATGAAGGCGCTGGTTACTGACGATCAGCATGCTGTCGGTATATTCGCTGAGTTTCAAGATTCCTTCCAGGGCCTGGTTATACCTTTTTTTGCCTTCGGCGGGAGAAGGGATGGTCACCACGGCGATGGTGAGGATGCCCATTTCACTTGCCAGCCTGGCAATTACGGGAGCACCTCCGGTTCCTGTACCTCCCCCCATGCCGGCGGTGATGAAAAGCATCCGCGTGTTTTCTCCGAGAGCCTCCTTTATCTCATCGTAGTTTTCACGGGCTGCCTCTTCGCCCATTTCCGGCCTGTTGCCGGCACCCCTCCCTTCGGTAAGGGTCACTCCCAGCTGTATCTTGGTGGGGACCGGGCTGTGATCCAGGGCTTGGGCATCGGTATTGCAAACGATATAATCCACATCCTTGATCCCCGATTCATACATGTGGTTCACGGCATTGCAGCCTCCACCTCCGATTCCCGCCACTTTGATGATGGAGGAGCTGTGTTTTGAAAACTGGAATTTAACTAAAGCTTCACTCATGGGAAATCAATTTTACAGTTATGTATTGGCATCATCGTCCTCAAAGATGAGGCTGATCTGCTGGGTTACTTTTTTCCCTAAATTACTTAAAAAACCGGTTCCTGTTTTTTCTTTGGCAATTTCTTTAAACCCGCCTTGCCGGGAGGTTTTTTTATATTGCGACAGATCCCGGGAAGCCAGGGATAGCTGAAGCATCCCCAGCGCCGTGAGGAAAGCCGGTTTGTCAAAGTCGTTGCCGGAAGCGGCACGTACCTGTGAGAATCCGAGTCGTGCGTCCATTCCTGTTCTGAATTTGACCAGTTGGAGCAGGTTGGGTAGTTTGCAGGTTCCGCCGCTCACGACAATCCCCTGTGCCGAATGGCTCAGGAGTCCCGACTTTTCGATCTGGTACAGCAAACTGTCGATGATCTCCTCCAGCCGGGCCTGGATGATATAGGCCAGGCTTTTAAAGGAGATTTCCTTTGGCTCCCAGCCACTGTGTCCCGGGATGGTCACTACCTTTTCCTCTTCCGCAAAATCCCCCATGGCCTGACCATATTGAATTTTGAGCTGTTCCGCCCATTTTTGCAGGATGGAACACCCTTCTTTGATATCCCGGGTGATAACTTCTCCTGCAAAGGGAATGACTGCCATATAGATGAGCCGGCCTTCCGAAAATACGGTCACCTTGGTGGTCCCCCCTCCAATGTCAGCCACTACCACGCCAAGGTCTTTTTCTTCTTCACTGATGACAGCTTCGGCAATCGCCAACGGAGAGAGTACAAAACTGCCGAGTTGCAATCCGCACCTGGAAACTGCTTTTTCCACCGTGTCGCGGTATGATGCCGGCGCCGTGATCAGGGTGTAACAAGCTGTCATTTTCCTCCCTTCGTGTCCGACAGGAACGATGACGTTGGACTCATCACCGATTGCATAACTCTTCGGGAACATGTGGTAAATTCTGTAGCCTGGTTCAAGAGGCATGTTGTAAGCTTCCTTTTCAAGGTAATCCACATCGGATTGGCTGACCAGCCCCGATTCGATATACCGGGTTCCCTCAAAAGTCAGGGTGGTAATTCCCTGTCCGGCCATTGTTACGTCGACCACCCTGATTTTTCCTTCTACCTGTTCCTCAAGCCGGGTGATCAGGTGGCGTAAGGCACCGGCAAATTCCTCGGGATTCTGGACAATTCCCCTTTTGATTCCCCGGGAGGGAACCCGGTCGTGCCCCAGAATTTCAATCCTGCTGTTTTCATTTCTTATGCCGGCAAGGGCTGTGATCTTTGTCGTCCCTATGTCGACAACCACCTTAAATTCCTGTTTGGATGCCATATTATTTATTTTTTTTTCGCGATTACCTGGTTTTTATATTTCACGCTGATCCTGTCATATTTGTTCCAGTTGTTTTCTGCCAGCACCTGATCATAAAATGCCCTGAGGTTCCTGAACTTCTCCTCCATATTCTCCGGGGATCCGAATTCTATCAAATGATCACCCACCAGCGTGGTAAAGAGGATATTTCCCGTTCCGTTGACATGGATCTGCCTGATTTGTGCCCTCCAGAACCTGTCTTTCTGGATAAATGCGGCAAGCGGGATCAACTCCTCTTTTGCCGCTTCATCCCGGATATTTCCCGTAGCTACCTGCACGTCGGCGGTATAGCCCACCGAGGGGGGGATTTTGTGACCCTTTGCATCCATATAATAGTTCCCCTGCGATGAGATCACCCGGAGCACCGGCGTCCGGTGTCTTACCTTCAGGGTGACCACTCCCTTAAAGCCTGACGAATCCCTGACGACACTCTTGAAGGCGTCTGCCCTGAGAATGGTCTTATTCTTGGCCACCTCAGTTTCAATCATGCCGGTATTGACTTCCGTGAGCTTTTTCCCGATGATTTGCTGGCCGGCTGACTTTGCCAGGCGGATGACCTCCCGTTCAGAGAGCCGGATGGGAGAATTTCCGGCATACTTAACGACAATTTCCCGGCATTCGATGTCATTCATTTCCCGTGACGAGAATGCCAGGGGTCCCGCCAGAAACAGGCCCAGGAGACTCCATCCGGTGACGGATGCGATTTTTCTAACGATTGGTTTCATATTCCAGGAGGGTTACGATCTCATCGGTCATTAATTCGATATCGCCGGCTCCCATGGTGAGCAGGACTCCGGGTTTGTTCCGCCTGATCCAGCCGGGAACTTCCGCTTTCCCGGCGATCTGTTTGTTTTCAAGGGTCATGAACTGCAGAATTGTTCCGGAGGTAACTCCCGGGATGGGTTTTTCCCTTGCCGGATAGATGGGCAGAAGAAGGGCGCCATCCATCAAGTCGAGACTTTGTGCGAATTCCTCTGCAAAATCACGGGTTCTGGAGTAGAGATGGGGTTGGAAAATTCCGTAAATTTTCCTGTTGGGGTACAGAAGCCTGACGGAGGTGATCAATGCCTTCAATTCCCGCGGGTGGTGTGCGTAATCGTCGATGAACAGGGTCCTGCTGTTTTTGAAGCGGATGTCAAATCTTCGTCTGACGCCGCTGTATTTTTCCAGTCCGCGGGCGATTTCATCCAACGAAGCTCCCGCCAGGAAAGCTGTTCCTGCGGCAGCCACCGCATTTTCCACATTGTGTAATCCCGGATAGTCCATTTCTATCAGGGGGGTGGTTCCTCCCGGAGTTTTGATGACAAAGATGTAGCAGGAGGTTTCTGGGTGGAGGGCAAGGCCGGAGGTGGTGAAGTCCGCCTCCCCGGAGAGGGAATAGGTCATTATTCTTTGTTGCGCGGAAGGCATAAAATGGGGTGTCAGTTCCTTATTCACCAACAGGCTTCCTCCGCTTTTCACCTTTTCGGAAAAACGAAGGAAGGAGGCTTCCATTTCTTCGTAGACTCCGTATATGTCGAGGTGGTCGGCGTCCATGTAGGTAATGACTGCCACATCGGGTTCCAGTTCCAGGAAAGAGCGGTCATATTCGTCGGCTTCGGTGACGATCCAGGGGTTTCCGGGACCGGGGAGGATCAGGTTGCTGTTGAAATTTTTAGAGATGCCGCCGAGGAATGCCCCGCAATTCTGGGTTGAATTTTTCAGGATGGTAGCCACCATGGTGGAGACGGTGGTTTTTCCGTGTGTTCCGGCCACGGCGATGCAGCGGTGTGGGTTGCAGATCATCCCCAGGGCCTTTGATCTTTTGACAATGGGGAATCCCGATTTCCGGAACCAGCTCCATTCCCCGTGGTCTGAGGGAACCGCGGGGGTGATCACCACCAGGGTGTCCTCCCGGGTTCCGGTGAGTGATTTCACTTCTTTGCCCAAGTCATTGTAGTGCACCGGAATGCCCTCGCGGATGAGTTCCTCCGTCAACCGGCTGGGGGTACGGTCATAGCCTGCCACCCTAGCTCCCGAATGGTTGAACCAGCGGGCCAGGGCACTCATCCCAATCCCCCCGATCCCCAGGAAATAGACTGATTTTATTTGTCCGGTTTCTGTCATACGTTAAGCAGTTTCAGTGCTTCGTCCACTATTCCGGCTGTTGCCCCGGGGAGGGCCATCCGCCTGATGTTTTCCGACAATTGGGCGAGCCTTTCTTTGTCATTCATCAGGCTGACCGCAGCGGGAAAAAGTTTTTCATCGATTTCGCCGTCTCTGATGAGGATGGCCGCATCCTTTTCCTGAAGGGCACGTGCATTCCGTGTCTGATGGTCTTCGGCCACATTGGGAGACGGCACCAGGATGGCCGGTTTCCCAACCAGGCAAAGTTCGCTGATGGTGCCTGCCCCGGCCCTGGAAATCACCATGTCGGCAGCCAGGTAAGCCATTTCCATCCTGTCAAGGAACCGGTGAATCCGGAGATTCCCGGGACGGTTCTCCCTGGTTTTTTCAACCATTTCCTCATAATAGAGGGATCCGGTTTGCCAGATGACCCGGAATGGGGCTTTTCTGACAACATTCAGGTTTTTCAGGACTGCGTTATTCAGGGAGCGGGCTCCGAGGCTTCCTCCGAGGATCAGGAGTACTTCTTCCTCCGGGGAAAATCCGAACCATGCCAGGGCTTCTTCCCGGGAGGCCCCGGGGTTCAGCAGGTTTTGCCTGACCGGATTTCCGGTAAGGATGATTTTCTCGCCGGGGAAGAACCGTTCCATTCCTTCGTAAGCCACGCAAATGCGGTCCACCTTTTTCCCCAGGATTTTATTGGTCTTTCCGGCAAAGGAATTCTGTTCCTGGATGAGGGCGGGCACTTTGCGGGCGATGGCTGCACGCAGGATGGGGCCGCTGGCATATCCCCCCACCCCGATGGCCAGATCGGGGTTAAATCTCCTAATAATACGGCGGGCTTCGACCATGCTCCTGAAAAGCATGATGAAGAACTTAACCATCAGGATTCCTGGTTTTCTGGGAAATCCCATCACCGGCAGTCCGGTAATGGGATAACCTGCGGCAGGTACTTTTTCCATTTCCATCCTGCCTTTTGCTCCTACAAAGAGAATATCGCAACCCGGGAGCCTCTTTCTGAGTTCTCCTGCGATGGACAAAGCCGGGAAGATGTGTCCCCCGGTTCCGCCGCCGCTGATGATTATCTTAGGTTCTTTCATTCCTTCATCTCCTGGTCATCATCAGGAATCACCACTTGTACCGCTGTTTCCGCTTTCACGGCCGAATCTCTCTGGTTCTGGTAACTGACGCTGAGGATGCAGCCGAAAGCCACCGAGGTGAAAAGCAGGGAAGTGCCACCCATGCTCACCCAGGGTAAGGGCTGGCCGGTTACCGGAAGTACGCCCGATGACACCCCCATGTTCACCATGGCCTGGTACACAAGCAGGAGCGTCAACCCGGTGACCAGAAAGGCCGGGAAGGTGCGGTTGGTGCGTTTCACAATCATAATCCCCCTGAAAAAGAGAATCATATAGAGCCCCATCAGGAGAATACCCCCGATCAGGCCATATTCTTCAATGATGATGGCGTAAATGAAATCGTTATAGGCTGCGGCCATATAATTGGCCACATCGGAATTTCCCGGTAACTTGCCGAAGATTCCTCCTTCATAAATGGCCAGTTTGGCATAATCGGCCTGAGTGATCCCGGTCTCTGCCGCCGGATCACCATGGATGAAACGTTCGATCCTGCCTCTGAAGGTCTGGAACCTGGCAGGCAGGTTTTCGAGATGGTCGGCAAGGAAATAGATGCTGACCAGCATCGCAATGCCTGCTGCCACCACCAACGCCAGATGGCGAAAAGGGATCCTCCCGACAAACATCATGCTTATGACTGTCAGAAACAACAATGCCGCCGTGGAAAAATTCGATATCATAATCAGGCCGCAGATGATCCCGGCAACCACAAGTATCTTCCAGAATGCTTTCTTCAGTCCTTCTTCCGAGCCCTGCTCGATTCCCAGGATTTTGGCCGTATACATGATCACGGCCAGTTTTGCGATTTCCGCAGGCTGAAAGGAGATGAATCCCAGGTTGAGGGTTCTTCCCGAGGAATCACCCGCCTTTCCGGCAAATTTGAGGCCCAGGGCCACCAACAGCAGAAAAATGCTGAAAATAACCAGAATCCGCGCAAGGATGGAATACAACTTCACCGGAACAACCTTTACCATGACCACAATAATGGCAAATCCCAACCCGAGAAATACGATTTGCCTGATCAGAAAGTAAAAGGTGTTCCCTCCTGCCTGCCGGAATGCCAATGCTCCGGTGGCGCTGTATACGATGAGCAGGGAAAGCATCGACAGGAAGAGGAGGACTGCCCAGATAACCCTGTCACCCCTGATGAGGTTTTTTACGGTATATTCCATTTCTTCGGGGTTAAAGATTTCTTACTTCCTGTTTGAACTGGACGCCACGGTCTTCATAGTTTTCAAATAGGTCGAAACTTGCGCAGGCAGGGGAGAGCAAAACCGTATCGCCGTTGCGGGCGAGGTAATAGGCCGATTTCACGGCCTCTGCCATACTCGTGGTATCAATGATGTTCCTGACAATATCGCCGAATGCCTGGTGAATTTTTGAGTTATCAATTCCAAGGCAGACGATGGCCTTTACCTTTTCCCTGACCAGGTCAAAAAGCATGCTGTAATCATTGCCCTTGTCAATGCCACCGGCAATCCAGACCACCGGGTGATTCATGCTCTCAAGTGCATACCAGGTCGAGTTGACATTGGTGGCTTTCGAGTCATTCACGAATTCGATTCCGTGAACTTTCAGAAATCGTTCCAGGCGGTGTTCCACCCCCTGAAAATCGGTAAGGCTCTCCCTGATCCTTTCGTTTCTGATTTCCAGAACCATTCCTGAAATTGCCGCTGCCATCGAATTACAGGCATTGTGTTTCCCTTGTAATGCTAAATCGAGAATTGACATGCTGAATTTTTTTTGTTTTATATTAATTATAAGTGTATTGTCTTTAATACCGGCTCCGTCGCCTTCGACGGGATTCAGGGAGAAGGGGATACAGGTGGCTTTTAGTTCCCTTTTGGCCATTTCTGCGATAGTGACCGGGTCATCGAGAAAATAGACGAAATAGTCGGCAGAAGTCTGGTTTTGCGTGATTCTGAACTTGGAATTCACATAATTCTGCATCTCGTAGTTGTACCGGTCGAGGTGGTCAGGGGTGATGTTCATCAGAACGGCCACTTCCGCTTTGAATTCATACATGTCATCGAGTTGGAAACTACTGAGCTCGATGACGTAAACGTCATGGTTTTCCTCTGTTACCTGCCTGGCAAAGCTTTTCCCGACATTTCCGGCCAATCCGGCATTGATTCCCGCTTTCAGGAGCATGTGGTGGATCAGCAGGGTTGTGGTTGTTTTTCCGTTGCTGCCCGTGACGCATATTTTCGGGGCCCTGGTATAGCGGGCGGCAAATTCAATTTCCGAGATGACGGGAATCCCTTTCTCTCTTATTTCTTTCAGAATTTCTGCTTTTTCAGGGATTCCCGGTGACTTGATGACCAACCCGGCCTCCAGGATTCTTTCGGTGGAGTGGGTACCTTCCTCCCATTCGATTTTGTAACGGTCAAGTGTTGATTTGTAAGGGTTCCTGATTTTTCCTGAATCGGAAACGAAAACGGAATATCCCTGCCGGAGGGCCAGGATGGCTGCTCCGGTACCGCTTTCACCAGCTCCCAGTATGGCTGCCTTTTGATTCATCTACCTGACCTTGAGTGTAACGATGGATACCACTGCCAGGATGATTCCGATGATCCAGAAGCGGGTGACGATTTTGGCTTCGGGAATTCCCTGCATCTGGAAGTGGTGATGGATGGGGCTCATCAAGAAAATCCGGCGCCCCTGGCCGTATTTTCGTTTCGTATATTTAAACCAGGTGACCTGCATCACCACACTCAGGTTTTCGATCAAGAAAATGCCGCACAGGAGCGGAATCAGGATTTCTTTCCTGATGATGACGGAGAAGACCGCCAGGATGCCCCCCAGGGTCAGGCTGCCTGTATCGCCCATGAAGATCTGTGCCGGATAGGAGTTGTACCACAGAAATCCGACGGTAGACCCGATGAATGCCCCGATGAAGACCGTGAGCTCTCCCAGGTTGGGGATATACATGATGTTGAGGTAGCTGGAGTAGATGACGTTGCCGCTGACGTAGGCCAGGATCCCCAGGGCGGCTCCGCTGATGGCGGAAGTTCCCGTGGCCAGGCCATCAAGTCCGTCGGTAAGGTTCGCTGCGTTCGACACGGCGACGATGATCAATATGATGGCTATGGCATAGACCACCCAGCGCAGCCATTCCGCATCCCTGCCTGCAAAACTTACCAGCCAGGCATAATCAAATTCATTTTTCTTGACAAAGGGGATTGTGGTTTTTGTCGATTTTACCTCATGTGTGGCGATCTGGACATGTTGTTCCCCCGACTCTGGATCAATGACCAGTTCTTTCATTTCCTCCCCTGTTTTTGAAGTGACGGATTCTCTGACCACCACTTCGGAGCTGAACAGAAGCGTTGCAACCACCATGATGCCCAGGCTGATCTGTCCGATGATTTTAAAGCGCCCGGCAAGTCCTTTTTTATTCATCCTGAACACTTTGATGTAATCGTCGGCAAAGCCGATCAATCCCAGCCAGATGGTGGTGATCAGCATCAGGATGATGTACACGTTCCCGATCCGGGCAAACAGGAGGGTGGGAATGATGATTCCTGCAATGATGATGATTCCCCCCATGGTGGGCGTTCCCTTTTTCTGGAGCTGGCCTTCAAGACCCAGGTCGCGGACATCCTCCCCGATTTGTTTCTTTTTCAGGTAGCGGATCAGCCGTTTCCCGTAAACCGTTGTGATGAACAGGGAAAGAATGATGGCTCCGGCGGTCCGGAAGGAAATGTATTGGGCCATCCCGATTCCGGGAATCTGGTAATCTTTAAGTATCTCGTACAGATAATACAACATGTGAGCGCTTTTTGATATGGTTATTCAATCCCGAAAATTTCCCTGATGACTTCCTTATCGTCGAAGTGATATTTGATCCCCATGATTTCCTGATAGTTTTCATGGCCTTTTCCTGCTACCAGGATGATATCTCCCGGTGCGGCCATCAGGCAGGCTGTTTTGATGGCTTCCCTGCGGTTTGTGATGGAGATGGCTTTATTCCTGTGTGTTTTGTCAATTCCTGTTTCCATTTCCCTGATGATGGTTTCGGGATCTTCGGTGCGGGGATTGTCGGAGGTAAGGATCACCCTGTCGCTAGCCAGGACGGCTTCGCGGGCCATTTCAGGTCTTTTGGTGCGGTCGCGGTCACCACCCGCCCCTACTACCGTGATCACCTTTTCGTTTCCTGTACGGATTTCGGCAATGGCGAAAAGGACGTTCTTCAACGCATCGGGGGTGTGGGCATAGTCCACGATGGCCAACTTCCCGTCGAGGCTTCTCAAGGCATCGAATCTTCCCTGAACAGCAGTCAATTCACTGATCTCTTGCAGGACCTCCTCCCGCTCCTGTCCGGTCAGCAGGGCGGTAGCGTAAACCGCCAGGAGGTTTGAAGCGTTGAATTTTCCGACCAAATGGGTCCACACTTCCTGTCCGTCAATAGTGATCAGCATCCCTTCAAAATGGGTTTCCAGCACCCTGCAACGGAAATCCGCCATCGTCCTAACCGAATAGGTGCGATGGGCGGCCCGGCAGTTCTGAAGCATCACCGGGCCGTTTTTGTCATCCATGTTGATCAGGGCGAAAGCTGTGGACGGCAATCGGTCAAAGAATCCCTTTTTTGCTTTCAGGTATTGGTCAAAAGTCTTGTGGTAGTCAAGATGGTCGTGGGTCAGGTTGGTGAAAATCCCCCCTGCGAAATGAATGCCCGAAATCCTGTATTGGACTACGGCATGGGAACTTACTTCCATGAAACAGTAATCGCACCCCTGAAGGACCATTTCATTCAGCAGGGAATGGATTTTCAGGGCGTCGGGAGTGGTATGGGTAGCTGTTTCGGTTTTTTGACCTACGATGGTGGAAATGGTCGATATTAATCCGGCCTGATATCCCAGCCGGCTGAAAAGCCGGTAGGAGAGGGTGGCGATGCTGGTTTTGCCGTTGGTTCCCGTGATGCCGATCACCTTGATTTTCCTGGAAGGATGGTCATACCACGCCGAGGCCAGGTCACCCAGCATTTCATCTGCGTTGTCCACTTTGATGAAAAGTACATTTTCGGGAAGCGACGAGGGGAGTTCCTCACAAACCACCGCTGAGGCTCCCCTTTCGATGGCTGACGCGATGTAGAGGTGGCCGTCGGTATGGATCCCTTTCTGCGCTACAAAAAGGAAACCGGGAGCCACTTTCCGGGAGTCAAAGGCAATGCCCTGCAAAGCCATTTCCGCATTACCCTTAATTTCCAGGATCCCATGACCGGGATCTATGTCACTCCATCGTTTCATTATACTATCCCATTGTTAACGTTATGGTTTGCCCCTTTTTACAGGGATTCCCCGGCATAATAGACTGTTGTTTGACTTTTCCGATTCCACTCATCTTTACCTGAAGTCCCGCACTTTCAAGCAAATAGATGGCATCGCGGGCTCCCATTCCCCTTACATCGGGCACCTGGTCCTCTGAAACAGGATTTTCCCTGAGGAAAATCCCTTCTTCCCCTGCTTCCGCTTTTGTGAGGAGGGTTTTGGGTTTTTGGCCGTTGTAGTCCAGGTCAAGCGACCGCAACACCCTGATAATATCACGGGTCATTCCGTTTTTAACGCCGGGAAACGCTGTCACGTCATCTTTGGTCTCCTCATTTTGTGCATATTTCTGGTGAATGGCATACACTTTTTCAGCTACTTCCCTGAAAACGGGACCGGCAACAGCGCCCCCGTAGTAGGCCCCCTGGGGTTTGTTTACCGTCACGATCATGGAATACACCGGCTCTTCCGCCGGGAAATATCCCACAAAGGAGGCCAGATAAAGGCCTTTCCCATACCCTCCCTGGGAAGAGGCGATCTGGGCGGTTCCTGTTTTTCCGGCAATTCGGACGATGTCGCTGGCGATGGATTTTCCGGTGCCGTTTTCACAAACGCCTTCGAGCATTTTTTGAGCTTTTTTGATGGTCGATCGGGAAGCCACGGAACCATTCAGGACTTCTGGTTTTATTCTACGGACCACATCGCCCTTATTCCGGATCTCCCTCACCAGGTAAGGTTTCATCATTCTGCCATCGTTGGCAACGGCATTGTAAAAATTCAGGATCTGCAGGGGGGTCATTTTGGTTTCATATCCGTAAGACATCCATGCCAGGGTGGTACCCCACCAGTCCTTGTCACCGGGATATTTGAAAAAGGGAACTCCCTCTCCGGCAAGCTCTACGTTGAGGGGTTTTGTAATCCCCATGCTGTGAATCCGGTCAACGAATTTTTTGGGATCTTTTTCATAACAGGAGGTGATGATTTTGGCTACCCCCACGTTGGATGATTTTTCGAAAATCTGTTTCACTGACATCGGGCCATGCCCCCCGTATTTGTAATCGCTGTCATAAATGGTGCGGTCGTGATATTTCCATACGCCACTTCCGGTGTCGAAAACCTGGCTGGTGTCAATGAGTCCGTCCTCCAGGGCGGCCATGAGAGAAATGAGTTTAAAGGTGGATCCCGGCTCATAACAGCCGGCATGTCCCAGCGCATAGTTGTAAATTTCATCATAATGTCCGGGGGCCACCCGTCCCAGATTTGCGATGGCCTTGATTTCGCCGGTTTTCACTTCCATCAGGATGGCTGTGCCCCATTCGGCATTGCTGGATTTCAGCTGTCGCTCCAGGGCACTCTCGGTAATGTCTTGGAATCTTACGTTGAGCGTGGTCATGATATCCATGCCGTCCTTGGGTTCTATTTCAATCCGGCTCACCCAGCGGCCCGAGAGTTTCTGGCGGTAGCCTACGCCGGATTCACCTTTCAGGAAAGTTTCAAAAGCCTCCTCGATTCCTGTATTTCCGGCACTTCCGCTGGTTCCGCCGCCGGCCCCCCTGTTCATGGTTCCGATGGTTCGTGACGCCAGTAACCCCAGGGGAAGAACCCGTTTGTTTTCCTGCTCAATGATCCTGCCCCCGCCAAAAGCACCCCTTCGCAGGATGGGAAATTTCTTCATGGTCTGCAACTCGTTGTAATCAATCTTACGGGGCGTCAGCAAATACCCCCGGTCTTTCTGACGATATGCCGCGTCGAGCCGCCGCTTGTATTCTTTGGCAGGTAAATTCCTGAAAAATGATGAAAGCATCAAGGCAAGGGAGTCGCTCTGCTGACTGTAAACTTTCCGGACACCCGGCGCGGCCAGGTCAATCCTGACAAAATAGCCGGGGACCGAAGTGGCCAGAACATTGCCGTCATCGGAGCATATGTTGCCCCGGTTGGGTTCAAGCGAAACCGTATTGTGGGTCAGGTTGTCGGCAATCTGTTCCCACCGGTCCGTTTTGATGTTCTGTATCGCCAGCAATTTGGCAATCACCACAATCGCCATTATCAGCATGAAGAAGTAAATAATGGCCAAACGCGTAATGATGATGTTACGGAGGTTCATTTTTTCCTTTTTGATTTGTTCACTACGATTTTTCCGGGAGCCCTTACCTGTTCTTCAAGTCCCAACCCGGCCTCCTTCACTTTGTCAACGATTTCCGACGGTTTGCTCATGTGCATCAGCCTGGCTGAATTGGTGATGGATTGGGAGCGCAAATCATCGATGGTATCCTGTAAGACTTCAATTTCATGGATCACCTTTTCTGACCTGTACCGGTTGGTGATCAGCAGCAGACCCAGGAAAACCAGGAAAATGAAAAAGGGGATCTGCCGGGTGACCCGTTCATCCGTCAGAATGGTCCCACGCAGGAACGAACTAACCCCGGGACGCGATTTCCCGTTATTTTTAACTTTCTCTGCCATCACGATTCTGTTTTTTCCGCGATCCGCAACTTGGCGCTCCGGGATCGGGGATTTGCCTTGATCTCACTCTCCTCCGGAACAATCACCCTGCGGTTGATCAGGCGGAAGGGCGTCATGAAGTTTCCGTAGAAATCCTGCATTTTTGTGCCTTCCAGATTTCCCGACTTGAAAAAGTGCTTTACAAGGCGGTCTTCCAGACTGTGGTAGGTAATGACAACCATTCTACCTCCGGTTTTCAGGACTTCCCGGGAAGCGAGGAGAAACTCCCCCAGGACTGCGATTTCTTCATTCACTTCCATCCGCAAGGCCTGAAAAACCTGAGCCAGGTATTTTTTTTCGGTAGCTACAGGGATGCACCTTTCAATGGCAGCAATCAGCTGTCCCGTTGTAAGAATCTCCCGGACGGAACGTGCCGCCACGATCGCGGAAGCTACTCTACCTGCATTGTGGATTTCGCCCTGTTCCCGGAAAAGGAGGGTGAGATCCTGCTCCGGGTATTGGTTTACGATGTCGGCAGCAGTGCGTTTTGCATCCCTGTTCATACGCATGTCAAGGAGAGTGTCGAAGCGAAAGGAAAACCCCCTGCCGGCATTATCAAAGTCGTGTGAGGAAACCCCCAGGTCGGCCAGGATCCCATCCACCTTGTCCACTCCGTAATAGCGCAGGAAATTTTTGAGGTAGCGGAAGTTCTGCCTGATAAATGTCAGCCGGGAATCATCCCCCGCATTCCTGGCTGCTTCTTTATCCTGATCAAAGGCAAAGAGCCTTCCGTCCCCCAGCCGGGAAAGAATCTCCCCGGAATGACCGCCTCCGCCGAAAGTGGCATCCACATAAATCCCGCCGGGACGAATGTTTAACCCTTCGATGCTAGGGATCAGCAGAACAGGGACGTGGAACTGGTTCATGACGGTCTTTTTTCACTGTTGCCTGACAGCCGTTCCCTGTACACATCACGCAACGGCCTGCGCTCTTCCTTCACCTTCCGGTATTTTTTCTCATCCCATAAGGTAATCGACTGACCTTTTCCGACAAAAACCACATCCCTCTCAATTTCAGCATATTCCATGAAATCGGCCGGAATGTTGATCCTCCCGTTGGGGGCCATCACCACCGTGGCGAAATTTTCATATATGTCGGCCAGAAGATCATCATCGTCCTCGTTGAATGGGTTGAGCTGCCGCTCGATCATGTCGAGCCGCTGCTCCCATATCTTCAGGGGGTAAATATTCAAACAGGCCTTGTAAACATCCTTCTCAATGACCAGGGGTTCTTCGGCCAGAACACCCATGGCTTTCTTGAACGCGGCAGGAAGGACCACCCTTCCCTTGTCGTCGGTCAATGCATTGTATCTGGCAGAAAAACGGTTCATGGCTCTTCCTGTTTTGATGAAGTAAAAATAGAAATTATATTCCACATCATTACACTGTATGCCAATTTATTCCACTTACAGATAACGCAATTTTGTTGAAAAAAATGTTGAAAAGCTGTTAAGAAAGCAGGTCGAGGGTGTATTTTGTTCTTCTAAACAATTTGTTATCAGTAGTTTTAATGCAAAATGCAGGTGAATAACTTTGCGGTTGATAACTCATAACAGGGGGGAGGGTTTTTCGAAACTTATAAATAAAAACGGACGAAATGAGCTTAAAGGGTTCTATTAATCGATTTCACGATTAATTTTGTTTGGAATAAAAAAAGAAAACTGGAAGATGGTGAACGAAAATTCGACAGCGGATTTTAAGCCAATTGACATTAAGGAGATTTTCCGGGAGAAAAGTCCCGGGTTGTACCGTTTGATGCCGGGTTTTGTTTTTCGTTTGATACACAGGGTCATGCGGCTGGATTTCATCAACAGTTTCATTGTGAAATACGGGCATTTGGAGGGGATGGATTTTGTCACGGCATCGGTCAGGGATTTTGAAGTTACTGAGCGGGTATTCGGGGCGGAGAATATTCCTGCTTCGGGGAGTTTTATTTTTGCGTCCAATCATCCGTTGGGGGGATTTGATTCTCTTCTGTTGATGGAGAATGTGTACAAGCGGCTGGGGGATTTCAGGTTTTTGGTTAATGATGTTTTGATGAATGTTCCTCCCTTGCAGCCGTTGTTTGTTCCTGTCAACCATCATGGAAGCAACAGTCGTGAGACCGCCCGGATGCTGAAGGAGACCTATGTTTCAGGGAAGCAGATTCTGATTTTTCCGTCGGGGCTGGCTTCCAGGAGGATCAGGGGGAAGGTGGTGGATCTGGCGTGGCAAAAGCATTTTATTTCGAAATCGGTTGAGTACAAGCGGGATGTCATTCCCGTCTTTATCAGCGGAAGAAATTCAGGCCGGTTTTATGCGCTGGCGAAATGGCGTAAAAAGCTGGGAATCGGCTGGAATCTCGAAATGTTTCTCCTGCCCGATGAGACTTACCGTCATCGGCGTCAGCAAATATCCCTTTATTTTGGGAAGCCCATTCCTCATACTACTTTTGATCGCAGCAGGAGTCATCAGGAATGGGCGGCCTGGGTCAGGGATCTGGTGTATGAGTTACCCGGAACGTTGGATATGCCCAAAAATGTGAATAACTGATTATTCGCGACAACTTTTTTATATTTTTGCAGGTCAATCAGAATTTCATCTAAAATGAAAGAGATTATTGCTCCTGTACCTCTTGAGTTCATCAAGGCAGAACTTACTCCGGAAAAGATGATGCGCAAGACCAATAAGGGAGGAAATGAGATTTACATCATCACCCACCAGGATTCTCCCATGGTCATGCAGGAGATCGGAAGGTTACGGGAGCTAACCTTCCGGGATGCCGGGGGTGGTACCGGTGAGGAAGTTGACATTGATCATTATGACATTGCTGACGTTCCCTATAAACAGTTGATTGTATGGGATCCGGATGCCTCGGAGATTCTCGGCGGATACCGGTATATGATTTGCTCAGAAGCACCGCGCGACAAGGGCGGGAAAATCCTGTTGGCGACCACCGAGCTTTTTAATTTTTCGGAACGTTTCTGCAAGGAATATGTTCCATATACCCTGGAGTTGGGACGCTCCTTTGTAACTCCGGCATACCAGTCCAGCAAAACCGGCGCCAAGGCGCTTTATGCCCTTGACAACCTTTGGGACGGCCTGGGGGCCTTAACGGTTGACCATCCCAACATCAAATATTTCTTCGGGAAAGTGACCATGTATGCTCATTTCCATACCCGGGCGCGTAACCTGATCCAATATTTCTTCCTGAAATATTTCCGTGACCGCGAAAGTCTGGTGACGCCGATCCATCCCTTTATTTTTGACATTGACATGGAAGAGATGGAGGCTTTGTTTACCGGGGGTGATTACAAGGAAGATTATAAGACGCTGGTACAAGGTGTCCGGAATTATGGGGAGAATATACCGCCCCTTTTCAATGCTTATATGAATCTGTCGCCCTCCATGAAAACCTTCGGGACCGTTTTGCATGAAGGTTTCGGCCGTGTGCTGGAAACAGGGATCATCGTGACGGTAGAAGACATTTATGCCGTTAAGAAAGACCGTCATATCGAAACCTATCTCCTTACCAAGGAAACGGAAAGTTGGCTTGTGCCGGAATAGTCATCAGGGCTGATGCTTACTCATGCCTGATCATATCAGGCATGGAAGGTGAAATTAAAACAATTTCGGCAATTCTATGAGATCAGGAACCACAAAAGCTTTCGGAAACTGGTATTGTATCTCTTTCATCAGTTTGATGGCTTCATTGCGGGTGCGGAAGTCGCCTACCCTTACCTTGAAATCAGGTGAAACATAGCTGATGTAAACGTTGATGCCGGGATAGGCGGCCAGGAATTCGTTTTTAGTACTTTGGGCCTTTTGCCTGGCATTCATGTCTGAAGAAAAGAAAATTTCGACCCTGAAGCCCTGCATCTTTCCTCCCTGCTGGTTTCGCCGGATATGTAACCTGACCAGTTCCACAAGTTTGGGGTCCTGTTCAATGTTCAGCTTTTGGAAGATGTCGTTGCCAAAATTATCGGCGAAACTGCCTTCATAGCTGCCTGCTTGACCGGCCACAATCCCAGAAACCAGAAGAAACAGCGCAACTGTAAAAATCCTTTTCATTTCTATTCTCTTCACTCTGCAAATATAAGGAGTTTACAGGTAACATCTCCTTTTGCAAACTGAAACCGCTCCATTATTCACTTACTTAAAGTCATAAGAGACAGAAATTTTGGGGCAGTTACAATTTTCACCTACTTTTGTCGGTCCAAATGAGAGGGAATGACCAGGAAGTTCTTTATTGAGACTTACGGATGTCAGATGAATGTAGCTGACAGTGAAGTTGTTGCTGCGATTCTCAGGGGGAAGGGATATGATATGGCTACTACCCTTGAGGAGGCAGATGCCATTCTGATCAATACCTGTTCGGTGCGCGACAATGCCGAACAGCGCATCTGGGGGCGGCTTGATCACTTCAACAGCCTGAAAAGGAAGAGAAAGGGGCTCATCGTGGGAGTGGTTGGATGCATGGCTGAACGGCTGGGTGAAGAATTCCTGCACCACAAAGCCGTTGATCTGGTTGCCGGTCCCGATGCTTACCGGGATATTCCCTATCTCTTTGACAAGGCTGAAAATGGCGAAAAGGCCATCAACACGGAGTTGTCGGAAATAGAAACATACGACGGAATAACGCCGGTCAGGATCGGAGATGTCAACATTTCGGGATTTGTCAGCATCACCCGCGGATGTAACAATTTCTGCACCTATTGTATTGTGCCGTATACACGGGGCAGGGAGCGCAGCAGGGATCCGCAGGATATCCTCTATGAAGTCGGGGACCTTTGCAGGAAAGGATTCAGGGAAGTGACACTGCTGGGACAGAACGTCAACTCATACCACTGGTATCCCGTTGATGGCATAAAACCGGTTCGTTTCCGCGATCTGCTGCAAATGACGGCTGAAGCATTTCCTGATATGAGGATCCGCTTTACCACTTCCCATCCGAAAGACATGCGCGAGGCCATTCTGAAAACCATGGCTTCCTATCCGAATATCTGCAAACATATTCATCTGCCTGTACAATCGGGAAGCTCCAGGATCCTGAAACTGATGAACCGCAAGTATGACCGGGAATGGTATCTCAACCGGATCGAGGCGATCAGGCGCATCCTCCCCGAATGTTCCCTGTCGACCGATCTCTTTTGCGGTTTCTGTTCCGAAACTGAGGAAGATCATTTGCAAACCCTTAGCCTGATGGAAGAGGTCAGGTTCGACATGGCCTTTATGTTCAAATATTCCGAACGGCCGGGAACCTATGCTCATCAGCATCTTCCCGACGATGTGCCCGAAGAGGTGAAATCACACCGGTTGGAAGAAATCATTAAATTGCAGAACAGGATTTCCCTTCAGCGTAACAGGGAAGAGGTGGGAAAAATCTTTGAAGTGCTTGTGGAAGGGATTTCCAAAAAGTCAGAGATGATGTATTTTGGCCGGACTTCGCAGAACAAGGTGGTGGTCTTTCCCCGGGGAAACACCTCCAGGGGGGATCTGGTACGGGTACTGGTAACGGGATGTACGCAAACCACCCTGATCGGCAGCCTTGCCGGGGAAGATGGACGGTCGTAATCTCCCACACCCGGCTGACGGTGACTTGGAGACTTAGGGACTTAGAGATGAAGGGAACAGGTGTCTGTAGGTCGTGATCAGGTGGTTAGTTACCGGACAGATTATTGAAACAATTAATGCTATGATAAGTATAAGAGTCAAATGTGCCCGCCCATGCCGTATATCTCAACATGGGGAGGGATGCCGGCCACTACCTGACTTTCGAATGGATGACATAGCCATGTTGTTACTCTGGGTTATCAGCCAACCGGCAGATCCCCGAAGAGCTTTAAGGAGAATTGAGTACCAAGCTTTTAAACAGGATCAGGGAAGGGGAACATCAGCGGCAGGATTTTAAATTCTGCATCAGCGATTCCCGTAAGATTGCCCGTTCGCTGGTGGCTTTTGCCAACAGCGACGGGGGGAGTTTGCTGATTGGGGTGAAAGACAATGGCCATATTGTCGGGGTTCAATCCGACGAGGAGTATTACATGGCCGAGTCAGCCGCCCGGATTTACAGCAACCCCCCGATTTCCTTTGCCGTCAGGCAATGGAATGTCGAAGGGAAGACCGTTCTGGAAGTTATCGTGGAGCCCAGTCAGGCAAAACCCCATTTTGCAAAGGACGAAAATGGGAAATGGATCGCCTGGGTGCGTCATCACGATGAAAACAGGCTGGCTTCACGGGTGATGATTGAGGTGTGGCGAAAACAGAAAAGCAGGGATGGCATTCTCGTGCACCTGGACGATTCCTGGAAGTTCCTGCTTGAGTATTTGTATAAATATGATTTTATTACAGTTTCTGCTCTGGCCCGGAAGGGGTGCCTTCCTTACCGGAAAGCAGAGCAACTGCTTGCCGATGGCATTGTGACAGGCATCATACAGCCCTTTTTCGGGGAGACTAATGTCTTTTACAAACTGAACCGCAAATTTGACCTGGATGCGTGGGAAAAACAGGAAAAGGGGAGGAAATGATTTTTTCACTCTGCTATCCATGGAAAAACACTGTTTCCTACTGACAGCCGGCATTTCATTTTTTTTAATATTTGCAATCTTTTCTAAAGGCAATTCTTGGAAGCCGCCACTTTTCTGAAGTTATTCGAAGGGCATCCGGGCCTGGCTGCCTTACGTCAAAAGACGGATGCCCCCCCGGGTGAAAAGATTCACCTGAAGGGCATTTTCGGCTCTGCCCTAACCATCCTGGCAGCTTTGCTCTTCCGGAAGTCGGGGATAAACCTGTGTGTTATCCTTCCCGAAAGAGAGGATGCCGCCTATTTCTACGATGACCTGGTCACCCTTGGACTGGGTGACAGGGTTCTTTATTTTCCATCTTCTTATAAGAGATCGGTTCAGTTCGGACAACCCGATCCCGAAAGCGGAATGCTGCGTACCGAAGCCCTGACGCGCATTGCTGCAGGCAAGACATCCCACATTGTGGTTACCTATCCTGAGGGGTTGGTAGAAAAAGTTCCCTCTCGGAAAGATCTGAAAAATAATACTTTGACCATTTCCAGGGGCGAAAAGATCTCCATCGAGTTTATCAATGACTATTTGTACGCCTATGGCTTTGAACGTGTCGATTTTGTTTCGGAACCCGGTCACTTTTCCGTGAGGGGCAGCATTGTCGATATTTTTTCATTTGCGGCGGAGGAACCATACCGGCTTGATTTCTTCGGGAACGAAGTGGAGTCGATCCGCAGTTTTGAGATTGACACACAGATATCGAAGGTTACACACAACCGGATCACCCTGGTTCCGGATGTTCTTCGTCTTGAAAAGGGTATTTCCCGCGTTTCCCTTCCTGAATTTCTTTCTGTCTCCGCCCTTCTTTTAACGGTGAACGGGCAGTTGGTCAGGGAGCAGCTGGACGCCATTTCTTCGCATACTTTGCAAAAGGGTGCCGCCGATGAAAATACAGAATCAGCCTGGCTGTTTACAGGTGGGGAGTTTATGAGGCAATGTTCATCCTTTACCATGCTGGAAACAGAGAGCGGGGCGCTCTTTTCTGGGGATGCGGACATCGGGTTTCATCTTTCCAAACAGCCGGTTTTCAGTAAGAATTTCAAGCTGTTGGGGGAGAATCTTCAGGATTTCACGGATCGCGGGTACCGCATCCTGTTGTTGTCATCGCAGGAGAAGCAGGCCGAACGGCTCAGGGATATCTTCGGCGAGATCAGGAGGAAGGTCTCTTTTGAGCCGGTTTTGTTTGCCCTTCAGGAAGGATTTATCGACCATGATCTGCAGTTGTGTTGTTACACCGATCACCAGGTGTTTGAGCGGTATCACCGTTACCGGCTCCGGACCAGCAAACCGCAGCGCGAGGCCATTACCCTGAAGGAACTCAACAAATTATACCCTGGTGATTATGTGGTTCATGTAGATCACGGCATCGGGAAATTTGCCGGACTGGTCAAGACGGAGGTGAACGGGAAGATCCAGGAGGCCATCCGGCTGGTTTACAAAGACAATGACTCTCTGCTGGTGAGCATTCATTCGCTTCACCGGATTGCCAAATACAAAGGCGGGGAGGGCACTCCTCCCACCCTGAACAAATTGGGGAGCGGGGCTTGGCAGAACCTTAAAAACCGCACCAAGTCAAAGGTCAAGGATATTGCCAGGGAATTGATCGCCCTGTATGCACGCCGGCGCGAGGAGAAGGGATTTGCCTTTTCTCCCGATTCCTATCTACAGACGGAATTGGAAGCCTCCTTTATGTATGAGGACACACCCGACCAGGAGAAGGCGACCCAGGCTGTGAAGGATGATATGGAGAAGCTGGTCCCCATGGATCGTCTGGTTTGCGGTGATGTGGGATTCGGAAAAACGGAAGTTGCCATCCGGGCGGCTTTCAAAGCCGTCACTGACAATAAACAGGTGGCTGTGCTGGTGCCCACGACGATTCTGGCGCTACAGCATTACAAAACTTTCTCCGACCGGTTGGCTGATTTTCCCGTCAGGGTGGACTACATCAGCCGGTTCCGTTCATCGGCAGAGATCCGGGAAATCCTGAAACAGCTGAAAGAGGGCGGAGTTGACATCCTGATTGGGACTCACCGGTTGGTAAGTAACGATGTGCAATTCAAAGACCTCGGACTGATGATTATCGATGAGGAGCAGAAATTCGGGGTTTCCGTCAAGGAGAAGCTGAAGCGGATGAAGGTGAACCTCGACACCCTGAGCATGACGGCCACCCCCATTCCCCGCACCCTCCAGTTCTCGCTGATGGGCGCCCGTGACCTCTCCATCATTCAAACCCCGCCGCCAAACCGATATCCCATCATTACCGAGGTGCATGGTTTCAACGAACAACTGATCAAAGGCGCCATATTATATGAAGTGGGCCGGAACGGCCAGGTCTTTTTTGTGCATAACCGGGTCCAGAATATCAGGGAAGTGGAAGAGACGATACAGCGGATTGTCCCCGGGGTCAGGACGGTGGTGGCACATGGACAAATGGATGGCCATACCCTTGAAAGAGTGATGGTAGACTTCATCGCCGGCCGGTATGATGTGCTGATTTCCACTGCCATCATTGAATCGGGGGTTGATATTCCCAACGTGAATACCATGATCATCAACCAGGCGCAAAATTTCGGACTGAGCGACCTCCATCAGTTGCGAGGAAGGGTGGGGCGTTCCAACAAAAAAGCATTCTGTTATCTGATCACGCCTCCCCTGGTTTCACTGACCCCCGAATCGAGACGAAGGCTGAAAGCCATTGAAGAATTCTCTGACCTGGGGAGTGGTTTCAATCTCTCCATGCAGGACCTCGACATCCGTGGTGCCGGAAATCTGCTGGGAGCCGAACAAAGCGGGTTTATCGCCGACATCGGTTTTGAGACTTACCACCGGATCCTGAACGAGGCTGTCGAAGAGTTGAAAGCGGAAGAGTTCAGTGAACTTTTCAGGGAGGAGGAGATAGGGCGCGAACCCTTTGCCGACACCAGGTTTGTTAAGGATTGCCAGATCGACACCGATCTGGAACTGCTTTTCCCCGAGAGCTACATCCCGGGTAATTCAGAAAGAATTTTACTTTACCGGGAACTCGACAACCTCGAAAATGAGAAACAACTGCAGCGGTTTGAAAACAGCCTGATCGACCGTTTCGGAAAAATCCCTCCCGAAAGTACGGGACTGATCGATATTGTCAGGCTTCGCTGGATGGCCGTCAAACTGGGCATAGAAAAGATCGTCCTGAAAAGCGGAATGATGATTTGCTATTTCCCGTCCGACCAGCAATCCTCCTATTATGAATCGCCCGTATTCGGAAAAATCCTTTTATTCCTGCAGTCCAACGCCCGCAAATGCAGGATTAAGGAAGATGGAAAACTCTCCCTGACCCTGATCGATGTCCGCAATACCGCCGAAGCACTGGCGTTACTGCAGGAGATGGGGTAGGGATTGCGGGATCTTTCCCCGGTGTTTACAACGTTTTTCTTTTTTTTACGTATTTTCAACACGGAATCCATTTGCGGAGAAACTAACAGAGCCATGAAGAGAAAAGATGACAAGCCGGCGGGATTCACGCGCCGGGATTTTATCGCTGCCACGGCGGCTGCGGCCGCGGGCTTCACCATATTGCCTTCCCGTGTGGTTGCCGGACTGGGGCACACCCCGCCGGGATCGAAGCTTAACATTGCTGCCATCGGTGTTGGTGGAATCGGTTACCGGAATCTGAAAAACATGGAGACCGAAAATATTGTGGCCCTTTGTGATGTAGACTGGGACTATGCCGGAAGGAGTTCCTTCAAGGCCTGGAGCCGGGCAAAACAATACAAGGACTACCGGGTGATGTTTGATCAGCAAAAGGATATAGAAGCGGTGCTGATTGCCACTCCCGACCACTCCCATGCCCTGCCGGCCCTCATGGCCATGCGTCAGGGGTATCACGTCTATGTGCAGAAACCGCTTGCCCATACGGTATATGAGAGCCGGGTGATGGCAGAAACGGCAAGGACCTTCAGGGTTGCCACCCAGATGGGGAACCAGGGGAATTCGGATGACGGGATCCGGAAGATCTGTGAATGGATATGGGCGGGCACTATCGGGGAGGTGACGCACGTGGACGCCTGGACCAACCGGCCCATCTGGCCCCAGGGACTGGAGCGCCCTTCGAGGGATCAGCGGCCCCCAAAAAACCTGGACTGGAATCTTTTCATCGGGACAGCCCCATACCGCCCTTACCATGAAATTTACACCCCTTGGAACTGGCGGGGATGGTGGGATTTCGGTACCGGGGCGCTCGGAGATATGGCCTGCCATATCCTCGATCCCGCCTTTATGGCCCTGAAACTGGAATTCCCGGCATCGGTGCAGGGATCATCCACCCCGGTAAATACGGAATCGCCTCCCAATGCGCAATTCGTCAGATATGAGTTTCCGCGGCGCGATAATTTGCCCAAAGTAGCCATGCCGGAGGTTACCCTTCACTGGTACGACGGGGGAATGATGCCCCCGCGTCCCGATGAACTTCTTCCCGGTGAAATGATGGGCGACCTCGACGGAGGTTGCATCTTCCACGGCACCCGCGGAAAAATCATGTGCGGCGCCTATGCCCGCAATCCGCAACTGTTGCCCGCCCGGGAAATGGAACATTTCAACCAGCCGGCACCCCTCTTCAGGCGTATACCCGGGGCAATGAACGGCGGACATGAACAGGACTGGATCAGGGCCTGCAAGGAAAGCAGGGATTCGCGCGTCGAGGCATCCTCCCATTTCGGATATGCCGGACCCCTCACCGAAACCGTGGCCATGGGCGCCCTCGCAGTACGCCTCCAAAGCCTTCAGAAGAAATTGACCTGGGACGGGAAAAACATGCGCTTCACCAACATCGGAAATGATGAAATAATAAGGGTCCTGACTCGTAACCGCTTCGAAGTGGTCAATGGCGATCCCCGGTTCGACCGCGACTATGCCACCTTTCCGGCAGCACAGATGGCTGAAGAATGGATCAGGCATACCTACCGCGAAGGATGGGAACAGATCTGATATCATCAGGAAGTTTACGGGTTATTCGCATATTGAAACTCCCTGCCGCAGAGCAGACGGGAAATCCGATTCCGTAGAGGATTCTTTAGTGTCTTGCTCGCAATCCCTGCCGCAGAGCAGACGGGGAAACGAATCCCGCGAAACCGGGATGAGTTCGACGGTGTTCATCACCGGATCAACTATTAGCAGAAACCATGCATTTATGCTTGCCTGGCACAAAGACTGGATGTAATCAATGCGCTCGCCGGAATTCGATCAGTCATGTGACCGGTCTCCCTGGAAGTCAATATAAAAAAGAAACTATGGAAGGCTTTTCTGAAGCAAGGTCAACGCTTTTCCGACCGGGATTTTCGGATAGGGAACCGGGGTGACGAAATGGAGGAACCGGAGTATTTTAAAGGCATTGAATACTTGAAAGAAACGTTTGTTGAAGATTTCTGGGGAGGAGCAATTGCCGGACAGTTCCCGGAAGCGTTGATCCAGGTTTTCTTTTTTGATAAAACGGGATACGGAGGCAGGTAAAGTGTCTGAAAGGCAGGTTAGGGTATCGGGGCTTGCCTGGTAGAATTTTTCTCGCTGAGAGAACAATAACTTCAGTTCCCTGAAAGCCTGGAAGTCGAAGGTATACATCAAATCGTCGCCACCTTCCATCCATTTTTTCATGGCAGGACCAGTGCCGAAGGGTACCCTTTGGGAGACCCTGGCGGAAGGATGCACGCAGGAGGAAAGGATTTCCCCGACACTTCCGGCCTGGGTAAGGGTCTGAAGGAAATAAAAATCTTCGCCTGCCTTGCGGCGTGTCATGCCTCCCCGCCGCATGTATCCGTCGGCAGTGACTGCAAATGCCGATCCTATGGTATACAGGGCATGGGGGAAGCCTGCCCAGGCGCAAGCATTTTTGTAATAGTACAGATATTGTTCATAAAGGCGGATCCCCAGGATCTGTCGTTCGGGCAATCCTTCGGTGATGTGGCGAAAGCAGAGTGTCGCCCCGATGTGCGTGGGATGGTTCAAAAAGTGTTCTTCGACGGCCTGGAGATAATTTTCCTCTACCAGGGTATCAGCGTCAAGAGAAAGAATAATCCCTCCCGGTTTTCCGATCCGGCTGAACCGGTACAGCGCTTCATCCATGCCTGCCTTCCGGGCAAGCCCGACTCCGGCCCATTTGTCAGGCAATTTCACCGGCCCGACGGGGTGGAAAGTCAGGTGATCAACTTTGTTGTAAGGGAGCCAGGCCAGGATGTCCTGCAAAGTCTTCCGGTTGGCGGAGGAGATCCGGCTGTCGCAACTTTCCGGTTCATTAATAAGGAGGATGACCTCTGTTTTTCCTGCCGGAGGCTGGCAACGGATCAGGGAATTGAGCGTGGCCGGGAGATCGGGTTCCTGAAAGGTGGGAATCACAACAATCAGGGATGTCTCCGGATGCGGCGGCAGCGTAATCCGGGGGGTGAACCCTGTTGATTTCTCGAAATAGGAACGGGCAAACATCCGTGAATCATAAATAAAAAATCCGGGAATAGCCCGGATTGTAACTCTTATTCGGCAGGCTTTACCGCCTTGTACCGGGAATTCATCTGTTGCAGTACTTCCGCAGTGATGTTGAAGGCTTCGGGCCCAACAAGCACATCGGTACCGTTAAGGATGTAATCGAATTTCTTTTCCATATTGAAGATCTTCAGGAAACTGATGAGGCTGTCAATCAACTGCTCATTGTTGGATTGCTGCAATTCGGCCAGCTTCGATGACAATTCCTGGTCCAGCCTGGCAATTTCCTGTTCCTTATTGACCAGCCTGTCACGCTCCTGAATAGCCCTCTGCTCGGTGAGAAAACCCCCTCTTTGCAGTTTTTGCTGAAATTCTGTCGCTTCCTTTTCAAAGGCACTTCTTTTGGAGCCGAATTCACTGGTAAAAGCTTCCTGTTTTTTTGTGAATTCGTCATGCAGGTCCTGGGCAAGATCATAATTCAGAATCAATGAATCCGCTTTTATATAAGCGATTTTCAGACTATTCTGAATTTCTGTTTTCTCTCCTTCATCTGAATCTGCTTCCCCGGCGCCTTTGCCCGTAAAATGCAAAACGTATAGGACGGCAATGGCGAGAAACAACAAAATCGCTACAATGAGTGAACTTCCTTTCATGTTAATCTCAATATATTTAAGTCACAAAGATAATTTTTTCAATTAAATGCGGCATTATCGCCGGTTAAATTTTTAACAGATTGATTTTGAGTTTTCTGCATTTAAAACATGTGGAAAATCATAGGATTGGTCTGATAAACATCATTGAAAAAGGCAGGTCACCCGACTATTTTTAACATCTGAAAGATTATTTAACGCCAAAGTGAATTAAGGAATAGGAGAGATGTTTAACAAATTAATCGCCAGTATATTGCCATATTTCCCTCAGGGATTGATCTGGATTTTTTCCAGGCGTTACATAGCTGGGAAGAGGATTGAAGACGGTATCAGGGTATCGCACGAGTTGAATCAGGCGGGTGCGGAGGTAACCTCCGATCTGTTAGGGGAGTTCATCACCACCCTGGAGGAGGCGGAAGCCAACAAGTTGGCATACCTGGAAGTCATAGACCGGTTTTTGGCCGAAGGGGTAAAGGGCAATTTTTCGGTCAAGCCCACCATGTTTGGATTGCTTCTTGACCAGGAGGTTTGTTACCGTCAGATCCGCGAGGTTGTGAAGGAAGCTGCCGGGAAGGGGAGTTTCATCCGCATTGACATGGAGGATTCCCAATGCGTTGATATGGAGATAGCGCTTTACCGGAGACTGAAAGCTGAATTTCCGCGGAGTGTGGGATTGGTTGTGCAGTCCTACATGCGGCGTACCCTTTCTGATCTGGAAGCCATGATGGATATGCACACCCCGGAATCGCCCCTGAATTTCAGGTTATGCAAGGGGATTTACATTGAGCCTGAAGCCATTGCCTACAAAGGATATCAGGAAGTAAGAGACAATTATCTCCTTCTGCTGGATTTTATGTTTAGGAATAAGATATATGTAGGGATTGCCACCCATGACAAATTCCTGATCGAAGGAGCATACAGGTTGATTGAAAAGTACCGGGTTCCCGCGAATTTGTATGAATTCCAGATGCTTTACGGGGTAACGCCTGAATTACGTGCTTCCATCATTGCCAGGAACCATTTGATGAGGATTTACGTACCTTTCGGCGAAAAGTGGTTCGGGTATTCCACCCGCAGGCTGAAGGAGAATCCCAAGATGGCCTCCCACATCATAAAGGCGTTGTTTATCAGGGGATAGGCCAAACCAGTTCGTCGATACTTCTTTTGGGCACGTGGTGGATGCTGTTTTCATCGCGCCAGTACCGGATATCATCTCCCTGCATTTCATCAATGACGACCGTTTCGGCGGGTTTTCCCAGGGCGATGATCCACAGGATTTCCAGGGAAGGGGGAAGCCCCAGCAGTTGTGCCACGGCAGCGCGGTTTACCGATCCTATGATGCATCCTCCGTAACCGTCATTCACCGCTCCCAACAGAATGCTTTGCATGGCGATTCCGTCATCGCAGTAATATTTGCCGCTGATTTTTGTGTCGTGCAAGACAACGATATAGGCGGCTGGTCTTTCCCCTTCAGCGGGACCTTTCCAGTCGCTGAGATATCCCGCCCATGCCAGGTGGCTGAAAATGGAATCGTTTAAAGGCCTTTGAGTGCTGATGGCATATTTCAGGGGTTGCATATTCCTTCCTGAGGCGGAGAGCCTGGCCAGGCCAATCCATTTTTTAACCTGATCCGTTGTGATAGGTTCCGATTGCCGGAATCTCCGGTAACTTCTGTTCTTGAGGACCAATTCCTGTAGTTGTATCATTTCAGGTGGGTTATTGTAATAAAACAGTAAGGATGTAAAAGTAATCAAAAAAGTAATTACTTTTGAAACCCAGCGGAACCCAAAGGTTCACCAACAATCTAAAATTTAAGGAAACTATGTTTTTACTCGGTTTTGATATTGGAAGTTCATCGGTCAAGGCGTCTTTGATTGACGGGGGAACCGGTGAAGTGTCAGCTTCAGCGTTTTATCCTTCTAAGGAGATGAAGATCACTGCTTTGCAACCGGGGTGGGCTGAGCAGGATCCCGCGATGTGGTGGGAAAACCTGAAGCTTGCCCTGGCTGATGTATTGTCACAGTCGCTGGTGGATCCTTCCCGGATCGGTGGCATTGGGATTTCCTACCAGATGCATGGTTTGGTAATGGTGGACAGGGATTACCGGGTGATCCGTCCTTCGGTGATCTGGTGTGATAGCCGGGCGGCAGCCACGGGCGATGCTGCTTTTGCCGCCATCGGGGAAGAACGGTGCCTTTCGGGGATGCTCAATTCTCCCGGCAATTTTACGGCTTCCAAGTTAAAGTGGGTCAAAGATCATGAATCGGGCAATTTTGCCAGGTTGCACAAAATGATGCTTCCCGGCGATTATATTGCCATGCGGATGACCGGGGAAATCAGGACCACCATCAGCGGACTTTCAGAGGCCATCCTGTGGGATTTCAGCCGGAACGGGATAGCGACGCTTTTGCTGGATCATTATGGATTTGATTCTTCCATCATTCCCGAACTGGTTCCTACGTTTGGGGAGCAGGGCCGGTTGACGCCTGCGGCGGCTGCAGAACTGGGTCTGGCGCCCGGAACGCCGGTGAGTTACCGGGCCGGTGATCAACCCAATAATGCTTTGTCGCTCAATGTGCTGAATACGGGAGAGGTGGCCACTACCGCCGGCACCTCAGGGGTGGTTTACGGAATCAGCGGAGAAGTACGCTATGATACGGCTTCCAGGGTAAACACCTTTGCCCATGTTAACCATTCAGGCGAAAATCCCAGGTTGGGTGTGCTACTCTGTATCAACGGAACCGGAATCCTCAATTCCTGGATGAAAAATATGGTCGGAGGCGGGCTTTCTTACGACGGGATGAATGCGTTGGCTGCCGGGGTACCGGTGGGATCGGAAGGCGTTTCGGTACTTCCCTTCGGAAACGGCGCGGAACGGGTGCTCAGAAACAGGGAGACCGGCGCTATCATTTCGGGGCTCAACTTCAACATTCACCATGCCGGGCACTTGCTGCGTGCTTCCCAGGAAGGCATCGTTTTTTCCTTCAAGTACGGTATGGACATCATGGAAAACATCGGGATCAAACCCTCGGTCATTAGGGCTGGAAAAGCCAATATGTTCCTGAGTCCGGTATTTCGTGAAACCCTGGCGGGGATCACGGGGGCAACCATCGAATTGTACAATACCGACGGCGCGACGGGGGCTGCCCGCGGAGCCGGTATCGGAAACGGATTCTATGCCTCCCCGGAAGAGGCTTTCCGAACCCTGCGGAAACTGGATACCGTCATTCCCGACCCCGCCCTGGCTGAAGAACTGGAGGAAGCCTATGGGCGTTGGCTTCAGCTGTTGAAAAGCAGAATGGAAAACTGAAACCAAGGCTGAGGTTAAGGCTAAGGCTGAAACCAAGGCTGAGATTGAGATTAAGGTTGAGGCGGAACGAAGCTGAGTCCGTCTCCCGGCGGATCGGGGGAGTAAAACAATGAAATATTTAGCTCAAATTTTTACTAATTATTAAATAATAAACTATGGATTATTTTGCAGGAAATAAGGAGTTCTTTCCGGGAATCGGAAAGATTAAGTTTGAAGGTCCGGATTCCAGGAATCCGCTTGCTTTTAAATGGTATGACGAGAACAGGATTGTTTCAGGGAAGAGCATGAAGGAGTATCTCCGGTTTGCAGTTGCTTACTGGCACACCTTCTGTGGCACCGGGGAAGATCCTTTTGGTCCTGGCACCCAGATTTTTCCCTGGGATGATCCGGCCGACCTGATGGACCGCAACAAAGCCCGGATGGATGCGGCGTTTGAATTCATCACCAAGATGGGGATTCCCTTTTATTGTTTCCACGATACCGATGTGGTGGGTAATGGATCGGTTTTTGAAATTGAGCAACGTTTGGTGAAGATGGTAGATCTGGCGAAAGAGCGTCAGAATGCCACAGGGGTAAAGTTGCTCTGGGGCACTGCCAACGTATTCGGGAATCCTAGGTACATGAACGGGGCATCGACGAATCCCGATTTTACGGTGTTAACCAATGCCGCCGTGCAGGTCAAAAATGCGATTGATGCCACCATCGCCCTCGGCGGTACGGGGTATGTATTCTGGGGTGGCCGTGAAGGGTATATGAGTCTCCACAATACCGACACGAAGCGTGAACTGGAACATATGGGGCTCTTCCTGTCAGCCGCACGTGATTATGGCCGTAAGCAGGGATTCACCGGCACCTTCTTCGTGGAACCCAAACCCATGGAACCCACGAAGCACCAGTATGATTATGATGTGGCCACGGTCATAGGCTTCTTACGGAAGAATGGTCTTGACAAAGACTTCAAACTGAACGTAGAGGTCAACCACGCCACCCTCGCCGGCCATACTTTTGCGCATGAGCTGCGGGTGGCTGCCGATGCCGGTTTGCTGGGCTCGATCGATGCCAACAAGGGAGATTACCAGAACGGATGGGATACCGACGAGTTCCCCACAAACATTACCGAAATTACGGAAGCCATGCTCGAAATTATCCAGGCAGGCGGTTTTACCAAGGGAGGGATTAACTTCGACGCCAAAACAAGGCGCAATTCCACTGATCTTGAGGATATCTTCATCGCCCATATTTCGGGGATGGACGTTTTCGCCCGTGGATTGCTCATCGCGGACCGGATTTTGCATGAATCGGACTACCTGAAACTGCGGAAAGAGCGTTATGCTTCCTATGATTCCGGAAAGGGCGCCGAATTCGAAGCCGGGAAACTGACGCTTACCGACTTGTACAATGTGGCTAAAACATTAGGCGAACCCCGTCAGATCAGTGGAAAACAGGAGATGCTCGAACAACTGATCAACAGTTTTATCTGATCCGATGAAGGAACGGAATATGCTTTACATCGCCGGGATTACCCTGGTGGCTACTCTTGGCGGACTCCTTTTCGGGTATGATACTGCTGTGATATCAGGAGCCGAGAAATCGGTCCAAAATTATCTGATAACCCCTCTGGGTCTGGGATCCCTGGCCCACGGAGCTACCATCTCCAGTGCGTTGATAGGCTGTATCATCGGCGGAATCCTTTCCGGATGGCTTGCCTCCCGCCTGGGAAGGAAAAGAGCGCTGATGGTGGCTGCAATCCTCTTTTTTGTTTCCGCCCTCGGATCGGGTTACCCCGAATTTCTCTTCTTTCGCCGAGGCGAACCGACGATGGGATTGCTGATGATGTTCAATTTTTACCGGGTTATCGGCGGTATCGGCGTTGGTTTGGCATCTGCGATCTGTCCCATGTACATCGGTGAAATTGCGCCTGCCGATATCCGGGGCCGGTTGGTATCCATCAACCAGTTCGCCATAATTTTCGGTATGTTGGTGGTCTATTTCGTAAACTATGGGATCGCCAAAGGGGAAACCCTGGAGTACATCAATGAGACAGGCTGGCGCTTGATGTTCATTTCAGAAGCCATCCCTGCCGGTTTGTTCGGGCTGCTGCTGTTCCTGGTTCCGGAAACGCCTCGTTACCTGGCCCTTACCAACCGCGATGACAAGGCATTGAAGATCCTGACCAGGATAAATGGACCCAGCCAGGCCAAAATCATCCTCAACGAAATCAAGCATTCGGTTGAGACCGCTTCCGGAAAACTCTTCTCTTATGGCAAGGTGGTGATCATTATCGGGATTTTACTTTCTGTTTTCCAGCAATTCGTGGGCATCAACGTGGCACTCTATTATGCACCCCGCATTTTCGAAAGTATGGGGGCTGCCAAAGATGCTTCCATGCTCCAGACCGTTGTCATGGGTCTGGTCAATGTTATTTTTACGGTGATTGCCATTGTTACCGTTGACAAATACGGACGGAAAATTCTGCTGATGATCGGCTCGATCGGGATGGCCATCGGTATGTTCGCTATCGGCGGACTGGCGTTTTTCAAGGTGATCGGCATCAGTACGCTCGTTTTCATCATCATCTATACCGCTTCCTTCATGATGTCATGGGGCCCCATCACCTGGGTGCTTATTTCGGAGATCTTTCCCAACAAAATCAGGGGAAGGGCGATCGCTATTGCTGTTGCTGCGCAATGGGCAGCTAACTACTTTATCTCTTCCACCTATCCTGCCATGATGGAATTCAGCGGCGGGATGACCTATAGCTTCTATGGGCTGATGAGCCTGCTCTCCTTCTTCTTCGTGTGGCGCATGGTGCCTGAAACCAAGGGCAAAACCCTCGAAGAGATGGAAGCGCTCTGGAAAAGAAAAGCATGATGACAGATCTGCGGAAATAAAAACAGCCGGAAATCATTTCCGGCTGTTTTTCATTTTGAAGGTTCCCAATAGCACTTTTTTGGTGAGGTGATCTTCCCCTCCTCCTTGAGTTTTTTCATAGCTTTGTCGACTTCCTTCTTTTCGAGTTGGGCAGCTTCTGCGATTTCTCCTGCTTTCAGGGCTTTGCCTGCTGCTTTCAGAACTTCAAGTACTTTTTCCGTGCTCATTGATATTAAGATTAAGGGTAAAATTTGAAATAACGGATGGAAGGATGATGGCCGTGTTTATCAAGCGCCGAAGCGAAGTGAAATCACTTTCCAATCCAGGACTTTCCAGAAATCCTCGATATATTTTGGCCGGAGGTTTTGTTTGTCGAGGTAATAGGCGTGTTCCCACACGTCGCAGGTAAGAAGCGGTTTTTTCCCGTCGCGCAGGGGACATCCGGCATTGGAAGTTTGGACAATTTCCAGTTTCCCGTCGATATTGACAACCAGCCATGCCCAACCTGAGCCGAAGAGCGTGGCCGCAGCTTTGTTAAAATGGTCGGTAAATGCTGCAATTGACCCGAAATCCCTGTCAAGGGCATCTTTCAGTGCGCCAAGGGGTTCTCGGCATCCGAAGGGTGAAAACTGTTCAAAATAAAAGGTGTGGTTGAAAACCTGGGCGCCATTGTTGAATATTCCCCCGTCGGCTTTCAGGATGATCTCTTCAAGGGTGGCATGCTCAAAAGGTGTTCCGGGGATCAGGTTGTTCACATTGTTGACATAAGCCTGGTGGTGTTTTCCATGGTGAAACTCCAGGGTACGGGCGCTGATGAAAGGTTCCAGCGCATCCATGGCATAGGGTAATTCCGGTAGTGTAAAAGCCATATTAAATTCAATTTAAGTTGTTAATTGATTTCTTGCCGAGGGTAAAATTACAGACAAAAACGGAATTAACAACGCGACCGGCGAACTTTTACAGTCAGACGCCAATGCCGGCCGCCCTGAAATAAAAACCCCGGAGCTGAGGCTCCGGGGGAAAAACCAAAAATCAACTAACCTTTAAACCTTCTGGTGACTTCATCCCAGTTGATCAGGTTCCAAAAGGCTTCCACATAATCAGGACGGCGGTTCTGGTAGTTCAGGTAATACGCATGTTCCCACACGTCGATCCCCAAAACGGGTCTCCCCTTCACCTCAGCAACATCCATCAACGGGTTATCCTGGTTGGGAGTGGATGAAACCACCAGTTTGTTGTTGTCGAGAAGCAACCATGCCCAACCTGAACCAAAACGGGTAATCGCCGCTTTGACGAAAGCATCTTTCAGAGCTGTAAGGGACCCGAATGACTCCCTGATGGCATCAAGCAGTACTCCACGGGGTTCCTTCGAACCTCCGGGCGTTAATATTTCCCAGTACAGGTTGTGGTTGTAATAACCACCTCCGTTGTTCCTAACTGCTGCCGGAAGCGTTCCGGCAATCTTCATTATCTCTTCTATTGTTTTCCCTTCATGCCCGCTCCCCTGCAGCGCTGCATTCAGGTTCGCGGTATAGCCCCCGTGATGCTTGGTATGGTGAATTTCCATCGTGCGGGCATCAATCAGAGGTTCCAACGCTGTGTAGGCATATCCTAATTTCGGTAATTCAAATGACATAATCAATCAATTTAGTAATTAAATAACTTTTTATCCTTAAACAATGGTCCGGATCAAATGTTCATGTTTTCCGGTTATTTGTTGCGGAGGATCTGAATCAGGGAATTTTTTAGAATTATTAACAATTCCGATCCAGGATTTTTTATTATCTTCGCATCAATTCTATGTAATAATTATTCTTGTTTTAAATCATGGAAACAGATATCAGGGAATATCTTCCGAAACACGGATTAAAGATCACTCCCCAGCGTTTGGCTGTTTTTGAAGCCATTGTCAGTATGAAGAATCATCCGACTGCCGAAAACATCATTGAGAATGTCAGGAAGCAATATCCCAACCTTGCGGTAGGCACGGTTTATAATACCCTTGAGACTTTTGTGGAAAAGGGGTTGATCATGAAAGTCAAGACCGACGGGGATACCATGCGTTATGATCCCACCACGGCGAGGCATCATCATCTTTACAGTATGAATTCCAGGAGGATAGAGGATTATTATGATGAAGAACTCAGCCAGTTGATCGAGGATTATTTCAGGGAGAAGGAGATTCCCGGCTTTGACTTGAAAGACGTGCGGGTACAGTTGCTGGGTTATTTCGATGATCATCAGGAATTAATTCCAGGAGTTCTGTGACGAAGGCGATCCTTTCCCCGCTCTTTAGTGATGGACGGATGCTGTTTTGTCAGTTTTCTGTTTTGTTTGCAGTCAAATTTTGTTTATCATAATTATTAATTTTAAAATAAGTTTAATATGGAAAATCAAGTAACAGCCATGCCGCGCATTGGCGACAAAGCTCCTGAATTTAAAGCTGTCACCACCCAGGGTGAAATTAATTTCCCAGGCGATTACAAAGGTAAGTGGGTGATTTTATTCAGTCATCCTGCTGATTTTACACCGGTTTGCACTTCGGAATTCATGACGTTTGCCCACATGGAAAATGAGTTCAAGGCTCTGAACTGCCAGTTGGTAGGTCTTTCCGTTGATGGTTTGTACAGTCACATTGCCTGGTTGCGCACCATCAAGGAAAAGATTGAATTCAGGGGGATGAAGGACGTTGAGGTTAATTTCCCGTTGATTGAGGACATTACTATGCAGGTTGCCACAAAATATGGGATGATCATGCCGGGTGAAAGCAATACGAAAGCTGTGCGTGCCGTATTTTTCATTGATCCGAAGGGAATCATCCGCACCATTGTTTATTACCCTCTGAGTCTTGGCCGTAATTTTGACGAGCTGAAGCGTGTTCTGATGGGTCTTCAGACTGCCGATGAATTTGGCATTGCTTTGCCTGCCGACTGGCGTCCGGGTGACGATGTGATTGTTCCCACCGCCGGAAGTTGCGGTACCGCAAAGGACCGTATGGAAGGGAAAATGGAAGGTGTTGAGTGTAAGGACTGGTTCTTCTGCCTGAAAAAACTTCCGAAGGAAAAGGTGATGGAAAAGATCCTGAAAAAATAGGAGCAATAAGGAAAAGAACAAAGAGGCTGTCCCACCGGGCGGCCTTTTTATTTTTGCCGGCAGGTAAGGACGATTCCTTTCCTGTAATGACTGGTTTTGCCATTGATATTGAAGAGTTCAAGGACTACGACATACGGACCTGGAGGGAGGAGTCTCCCGGTCGGATCTTCCCCGTTCCAGAGAAAAGTTTCTTCGGCAGCCATCAGCGCATTATTCAGCAGTTGACAAACTAAGGTTCCGTTGATGTCAAATACATGACAATTGGCTACCCAACCCGGTTCTTCCATGGAACAGCGGATGATCAGCTCGTCATTGAAGCCATCGTTATCAGGGGAGAATGCAGTTTGTTCAAAGGTGACATTTTCCTTTCGGGGTAGCGGGGTGTCAAGTTGTGAATTCCGGTAACCCGGCGTGGCAAATCCTGACATGGAGGATGCGGAGTGCCAGTTTTGCCTATCATTGGAAGGGAGTGCCGGATTTACCCTTTCGAGCGATACGCCTTCGGTGTCGTAAAGGAGGGGATGATGCATTTTTTCGTCGTATCTGACCTCGTCCAGGATGGTGAGCGAATCGGAGAGCAGCACGACGGTTCCCTGGTCATTGTTCATGGCCGGCAGGGACGGCACTTTTTCAAGGCAGTTTTTGCATGGGATGTCGTAGAAGGCGGAAATCCCGGCAGTGTCAGTGGTGACTGCCAGGAAGGTCCTGGGCTTCAGGGTTTGTTTCGCCTGTTTCAGGGACACGATTTTTGTCAGCTGCTGATCAGGATTCCGGGATGCAAGCATCAGTTTTTCGGGGTTGATGTGTTTTGCGGAGTTGTTGTATATTTCAACGAAATCGGCCCCTCCAGGCCAGGGATTAAAAAGGAGCTCATTGATGACCACATCGCCGGGGAACAGGGTGATCCATTCAATTTCGACCGTTTGCTGCTGAAGGGGGTTTCCGCATTCATCGGTAAGGCGGAGGAGATGAAGCTGGTAAGGTTTGTTCTCCGTCAGGGGGATGTCCCATGACAGATGCACCGAAGTAGCTTTCGAATGCAGGATTTTTACAGAGGTTTTGTCGTCGCCGTTCAGCCGGTAATTGTCCGTCACGTTGAGGAGAAGGGTATCCATGGGTTCTGAAAAGAGGAGGGATGCTTCTGTTTTTGACAGGGTTGTTACGCTGATGATTTCAGGTTTTACGGTATCCCGGTTTTCCGAATAGACGGAATTCCGGTTTCCGGGAGTACCTCCCCGGGGATTGGTGCTGGCACACCAATTGGACTGCTGGCCGCAGCTTCGTGCCGGGTCGATGCGTTCGAGGCTCCATCCTCCCTGTTTTTTTCGGGCATCGCGGTACCAGGTGTCGGAATAATCTACAACGTCGACTGTTTTCCCTGATCCATCGGTGAGGCTGATTCGGTTACCGCTGTTCCGGAGGGCTGGCAGGCTGCTTAATACCACCGTTTTCCCAAAGGGCTGAAGTCCGGCAGCTGATTTAGAGGCGCAAACCACGGCATAAGTTCCAGGATTCAGGGTGGAGTCGGGAAGTGTCCTGAGGGTGGTTCCCACTGCCAGTTTCCATCCTTTGAGAGAAACGGAAAGGGTATGGGCGTTGTATAGTTCAATCCATTCCGCATCGGGTAAACCGACCACTGGTGTGGGGTCTGCCATTATTTCATTGATCACGGCGGTCGTTGTATCGTTCATGACCGGAAAGACACCTGCGCCGGTCAGGAGCCTGGGGGCAGCAGGAAGCAGCATGGACCATGCCATTCCCATAAATGTTAAGAAATAGGGTTGTAAGCCATCCATTGCCATGGGAAAATTGAATAAAATGTAATTTTGTTCAAAGTGGTTTGTAAACGCTACAATTTACATATCATTTATTGAGTTACCGGTTAATAATCACTTAATAACGGATAAAAGATGAGAGTTGCTATTGTGGGCGCGAGTGGTGCCGTGGGTCAGGAATTACTCCGGGTACTTGAGGAGCGGAATTTCCCGCTTGATGAATTGGTATTGTTTGGTTCTTCGCGGAGTGCGGGCAAGGAATACGAATTCGGGGGAAAGATGCTGGTGGTAAAGGAGTTAAAGCACAATGATGATTTCATGGATATTGATATTGCGCTGACATCGGCCGGTGCTTCGATATCGCGGGAGTTTGCCGGGACCATTACACGGTATGGTGCGGTTATGATAGACAATTCGAGTGCGTTTCGTTATGACGATGATGTTCCTCTTGTCGTTCCCGAGGTGAATGCCGCTGATGCGAAAATCCGTCCCCGCAATATCATTGCCAATCCTAACTGTTCCACCATCCAAATGGTGGTTGCCCTGAAGCCGGTTCATGATTTATCGCCCATCACCAGGGTTCATGTGGCAACTTATCAGGCAGCCAGTGGGGCGGGTGCCAGGGGCATTGCGGAACTGGAACAACAGATCCGGGAGATTGCCGCCGGGGATGAGCCTACCATAGAGAAATTTCCCTACCAACTGGCCATGAATATCATTCCCCACATCGACGTATTCCTTGACAATGACTATACCAAGGAAGAGATGAAGATGAACTGGGAGACCAAGAAGATCATGCATACCGATGCGGTAGTGAGTGCCACCTGTGTGCGCATCCCGGTGCCCCGGGCTCATTCCGAAGCCATCTGGGCAGAAACGGAAAGTCCCCTGAGCGTGGAAGAAGTTAGGGCAGCTTTTGAGCGAACCCCGGGCCTGACGTTGGTTGATAAGCCGGCAGAAAAAAAATATCCGATGCCGTTGTTCGCATCGGGAAAAGATGATGTCTTTATCGGTCGGCTCCGTAAGGATATAAGCAATCCCAACGGCATTACGTTCTGGTGTGTGGGTGACCAGATCAGGAAAGGGGCTGCCCTTAATGCCGTTCAGATTGCCGAATACCTGATCAGCGAAAAAGATTTGGAATGTCAGAAGGTGCGGGGATAGGAGGATGAGAATGTCAGAATATCAGAAAATCAGAATGTCAGGAAGTTTGTCATTCCTCAAACTCCTTGGGGAGTTCAAACAAAAAGTCGTTGTAGGGGAAGCGCCTGACGTGGATTTTCCTGACTTCTTCATAAAGGGTTGATTTGAATTCTTCGATATGAGTTTTGTATTTGGCTGAAATAAAGAGGGAGGGGGTGTTGGTTTTTCCCATCCACAATTTTCTCCAGTCTGCGAGGCTTAAATTTTCATGTGCGGAGGGGGTAAGGTCATCCTCTTCTTTTTCCACGAACGTGAAGGCGTCAATTTTGTTGAACAGGTAGATAAGCTTTTTGTCGGCTGCGCCGATTTCGCTGAGGGTATTGTTGACCACATCGATTTGTTCTTCGAATCCGGGATGGGAGATGTCAACCACGTGGACCAGAATGTCAGATTCCCTGACCTCGTCGAGTGTTGATTTAAAGGATTCTACAAGGTCGTGAGGGAGTTTCCTGATAAAACCGACGGTATCGGCCAGCAAAAAGGGGAGGTTTTCGATGACCACCTTGCGCACGGTGGTATCTAGGGTGGCGAAGAGTTTGTTTTCAGCGAACACTTCTGATTTGCTGAGCATATTCATAATGGTGGATTTGCCGACATTGGTATATCCCACCAGGGTTACGCGGACTGTTTTTCCCCTGTTTTTGCGCTGGATAGTTTTTTGCCTGTCGATTTTTTTAAGTTGTTCTTTCAGGCGGTCGATTTTTTCGAGGATGATACGTCGGTCGGTTTCGATCTGAGTTTCACCGGGTCCTCTCAGACCGATACCCCCGCGTTGCCGTTCGAGGTGGGTCCACATGCGGGTAAGCCGGGGCAGCAGGTATTGGTACTGCGCCAGTTCCACCTGCGTTTTGGCATGGGCAGTCTGGGCACGCCGGGCAAAAATATCCAGGATCAGGTTGGTGCGGTCCAGGACTTTGCACCCGAGTTCCCTTTCGATATTCCGGAGTTGCGTGGGGGTGAGTTCGTCATCAAAAATAACGGTATCTGCTTCGGTAACTTTGATATAATCGGCTATTTCCTTCAGTTTTCCTTGTCCGACAAAAGTCACGGGATGGGGTTGGGGGATTCGCTGGACAAACTGTTTGAGGACGACAGCTCCGGCGGTATCGGTAAGGAATGCCAGTTCTTCGAGGTATTCGGCAGCCTGTTTTTCGTTCTGCAGGTCACTGATCAGCCCTACGAGTACGGCTTTTTCAGTAAGGGGTGAAGTTTCTATCATATATTCCGCGGCATTATAAAAAAGCTCCTGTTCCGGTGTCGGAACAGGAGCGTATAAATATCGTCATGCGATTAGTCGCAATAGGATTTACTGGAGCACAAAGCTGATGGGGACCGTATAAGAGACCCTGACGGGTTTTCCGCGTTGTTTCCCGGGTTTCCATTTGGGGAGTGAGTTTACGACGCGGAGAGCTTCCTTATCGAGAGACGGGTCGACACCCCTGGCGACTTTGGCATCAGAAATTCCGCCGTCCCTGTCAACGACAAAGGTAACGTAGACTTTTCCCTGGATGCCGTTTTCCTGCGCGATCACAGGGTAGTTGATCGATTTCGCGATATAGGCGCGAAGGGCGGCTTCACCTCCTGGAAATTCGGGCATCTCTTCCACAATAAAGAAGACCTGTGCTTCTTCTTCCTCTTCTTTTTCTTCTTTGGCGGCCACAATAGGTGCTACATCCACAAATGTTTCATGGTCGGCTTCGGAGTCAAAAATGCTGAGGTCATCATTCACCTGAGTGGCGTTATCCACGATGTTCAGGACTTCGACGACGGTGGGAGGCGGAGCCGGGGGAGGAGTTGTGATCTGTTCCTGCCGGGTAATCGGGATGACCTCTTCTTCTACTTCCACTGCATCCAACGTCCCCAGTGTGGATACCTGGGTAGGCCTCGAAGTCCACTCAAAGGCCAGAAGGGAGATGCCTAACGAAAGCACAAGCCCGATAAGAAGGAAAACATCCTTTTTGTTCTCCAGGTCGGCTTTTTCTGATTTTTTGAGTTCCATAACAATATTTCTTTTGATTTGATTATAACTGCAAAACCCCTTTTTTGAGGCAATAAAGATAAAAATAATCTTTACAAACAATCACCGGAACGATAAAAAAAACGGATTACAATTTTTTTTACTGCTCTTCGTGGAAGAACGACGCTATTTTGTTCTGAAAATACTACAAAAACCTTACCAAAACGGGTCAAAATTGTATAAAAGAATCACCATCCGCCGGATGCTCCTCCTCCGCCTGACCGTCCGCCCCCTCCCGAAAAGCTGCTTCCTGAAGACCGGCTCCCGGAGCTCCACGATGATTCTGAATTGCCTGACTGAAAGGAAAATCCGCCGATGTTGGCTGACCCCTTTATATCGAAGTTATTCTGCGCGTTTTTGTACCATTCGGTTCTTCGAAGGATCAGTTTCGTTACAGGAAATCCGATCATATACACGGCAAAGCATATGAAAGCTCCTTTGATGCCAAACACAACGATGGGAAACATGGCCCAGAAAGGGATCAGGAAAAAGTAAAGGAACCATCCGAATCCCGGGGTTAAAATACCCAGCACCGTGAACACTCCGATGATCCCGAAAACAAAGGCACCTATGAGGATTCGTTCCATGATTGTCAATCCCGGATCTTCCAGAGCGAAAAGGCATTGTTTGGCCTGGGAGATTTCCTTCGGCTGCAGGCCGTAAATTTCTTCCGGAGGGACTCCTTCCAGAATGTTCATCACGGCATCTGCTCCATCCAGGATGCCCAGGTTGTAGTCCCCTTCCCTGAACCTGGGGGTCATAACATTCTGGATGATCTGTGCGGCGGTTATGTCGGGGAGGGCAGATTCAAGACCATATCCCACCTCGATCCGCATTTTCCTGTCGACGGGCACTACGACGATCAGCACACCATTGTCGCTCCCTTTCTGGCCCAGCTTCCAATCATTGAAAACCCGGTATGCGTATTCATCGATGCTTTCACCTTCCAGGGTCAACGTGATGAGGATGACCACCTGGTTGGTGGTACTCTCTTCATGCAGTTTAAGTTTCTCAGTGAGCTGGCTTATCGTTTCCGAGGAGAGAATCCGGGCATAATCGTTCACTCGTCCCGTCAGATAGGGTATTTCAGTACCATGGAGGTGTGAAAAAGAGGTAATGATGAGTGCCAGCGCGGTAATTTGTAAACTACGTATCATATTCCCTGGTTTTCAATGATTTCATCAGGAAGTTCGTTTAATCCGGCTTTCCCGGCAGTTGGCGATTTCAACCGGAGGGAGAGTTCATCAAGGGCTATTTCCAGGGCTCCCGGAAGATCTTTACGGGCAAGCAATGGTGTCATCCGGTCAATGATCTCTTTCATCACGGGCGCTGCCAGCAGCGGCCGAATACCGACATCCACCAAAAGAACAACCTTTTGCTCAAAAATGCTTACCAATACCAGGATTCCTTTTCTCTCACGGGTCAGGAACATTTCTTTGGAGAGGAAAAGTGATTCTGCATACTGTCTGACTTCGCATTCGGCCCTGCCCTTCATCAAAAAAAGCCTCGCAAAACCCGGAAGCAGCATGGTCAGCAAGACCAGCAGCAGTCCGGAAGCCAGCGTTGTCACAAACGATAAAAGGATGATCCCCTGAGTAATCCATTTCATCAGGAGAATATCCGCGATAAAAACTGCAAATCCGGTGACGGAAACACCTATCGCGAAAGCTTTCCACGGAATTTCCGGATAACTGTCGCTTCGCCTGACGGTGGACAGGATAATTTCCGAACCTGTCATTGTTTCAATTTTCGAAATACGGTGCTGCAAGTGATCCGATACGTTTCCCGGCAGAGACGATTTCATGGCCCATGGCTTCATATGGTTTGAATATTAATTTGTTATGGTTATGATGCGCATCCTTGTTCAAAGTTATGAAAAAGGGATGGAAAAAATTCCTTCAGGGGTACTTTATTCAGAGGCGTTGCCGATTTCCCGGCTATTTTATCGTTTCCGACCAGGGGGTGAAATTGTCATGGTTAATCCCGATAACACCACTGTGTCACTGCTGATTACCAAAAGTATAAAAAGCAACACGGCAGATATTGAATATCTGCCGGAGGAGAACCTTCAATTGGGTCTCACTTTTTTAAGAATTGCGTTGTTGCCTATCGGTTAAAGGAGAAACCCGAATAATTACCTGCGGCCTCCCGATCCTGAAGATCCTCTGCTGCTGCCGCCGCTCCTTCCGGAAGCACCTGAAGCGCTTCCCCGGGAAGGGGAGGAGTGACCTGAACTGATCCTTCCGGAAGACCTTCCGGAAGAGCCGGAAGAGGACCTGTTTGCCACGGATGCCGATTTCATGGAGGACGACCGGGAGGAGACCCGGGATTGGGATGGAGCGGTTGATCTCTGGGAGGACGGCCGGGACTGCACCGATTCCGGGGACCTTTGGGAGGACGGCTGGGCCTGCACCTTAGCAGGTGAGGAGGCTGATTTTGTCTGTCCGGAAGAACTCTGTTGAGCTACCCTGGCCGGGCTGTTTCCTGCGGACCTGCCGGAGGAGGTGTTCACCTGACCGGTTGAAGGCCGTGTGGTCGCTCCCCGGGATGAATTATTCACCGAAGGGGCCGATGACCGGGTGGTTGTTTCGCGTGATGAAACAGCGGCAGGGCGTTGTGAAGCGCTTTTGGTCTGCCCTGTGGAGGACTGGACGGTGCCCCTCGATGTTGCCGGCTGGGATGACCGCCGCGTGGCTTCGCCGGAAGCGACTCTTGCTGCGGAGGAACTGCCTCTTTGGTTGACAGAAGAGGTGGCGGAGCGCCGTGAAACCCCACTTTCCTGAGAAGAGGAAGACCTCACCGCCGATTTGACGGCCCCTCTTTTCGATACTGCCGCTGTCCGGGACCGGTTCATTCCGGATACCGCTTCCCTGGAACTTCCTGAAGAAGCGGTTCTGCGCTGACTTTCAAGGGAGCTGTTTCCTGAACCCTGCCGGGAAACTTTCCTGGCCAGGGCTTCCCCTTCATTCCTGGTATCAGGCCTGGAATAGGTGTCACGGTACCTGCCCTCCTGAATCCTGGTCCTGACATGGGTGCTGTGAATCCGGATGTTGGTGTAGTAATGGTTGTGATAGTGCACGACCCGGGGAGTGTGCCAGAGGCGGTAGTGACGGTAGTAGTGAGGATACCAGTGGGAATGATAGCCGTAATAGTAGTGCCAGTAGTAGGGGCGCCAGGCATGCCAGTAAGACGGCCAGTATCCCCAGTACCATCTCGAGCGCCATACGTAGTAGTCGGGAAGGTAAATGAAGCGGATCAGCGGCCAGGTTGAAACATAAACGGTAACCTGCCGCTCCACCTGCACGGGCCGGCCGGTATATCCGGTATATCCGGGATTCGGCGTTTCGGCGTACGAAGGTTCGATGATGTAATTCTTCCCGTAAAGATCTTCATCCCCGATAAGCTGGATCTGGACGGACCCGTCCCTGAAGCGTTCCACGGTGAAGACCGCCACATCCTGACTCTCATACTGGTCCAAAGCCACCCTGAGAACGATCGTATGCACATTGCCGTCAGGGTAGTCGTTAACCATAATGTAATCGACCAGATGATCACCGTTCAGGTCGAGGTTATTGATCCTGGAATTTTCGTCATTAAGGCTTCTCTCAAAACCTTCCAGCGTTTCTGACTCCTGGAAGAGTTTCATGACCGCATAGAGATTGAGGTTGTCACCCGGCAATCCGAGATATTCGGCGGGTCTCTCCTGCGCTCCTGCTGTGATCCCGGCCGCTGCCAGCAGCCCGAAGATCCATGTGAATACGGTTGTTTTCATCTCTTCAATATTTTTTGGAAGACGGTGTCTTCACTGTGAAGAGAAGCAAAACTCATACCAGAATTTCGGAAATCTCCGGAATTTCAAGTTTTCCGGACCTATATTTTGATGTCGACGTGGAGGGAAACTCTGGAAACAAAGGGTTTTCTATCGTCAGCAGGTTTCCAACCCTGATAGTTCGGCGCAATTTTGACTCCTTTGACGGGTGCAAATTCGATGCCGGCTAAAAAGAACTGTCCGTCCTTGCCCAGGTTCCACGCATTCAGGACGCCGTCGGGGACAACCGATTCCAACAGGTCATATCGGCCGATCAGGGTCACATTTTTCAAATACAGGGAGCCGTTTACCGTGTAGCCGCTGTAATCATTTCCTTTTACCAGGGCATGGTCTTTCTGGAAGCTGTAAGCGGCTGAAAGCTTGAACCGGCTGTTTTCATAAACGGCCAAAGCTTCGGTGGTTTGCTGATTGGCACCATCCCTTTTCATGGTGTCAAAATAACCCCTGATCATCAAATTCTTGACCGGAAAGAGTTTTAATCCCGCACCGGCTTTGAAAGTGGAATCGCTCTCCGCCATTTTAAAACTTTCCCCATTGACCAGAATCAGGTCGGCATTCACCCAGGATGCGAACTTGTATTCCATACCGAGGCCCAGATCGGCAGGGGTGCCAAATCCGTATTCACTGTGAAAGGGATTCAAAATGTACCGGTAGCCCCACTCGGCATCGGTCAGCGAATAATGGTAAAGGGGAATCATCCCTCCCATAATGCTGAAGTTATCCTTTTTGTATTGCAGGTAGGCGAATTTCAGGAAGCCGGAAAACTGGTTTTTCGAAGCGCCTGTATTTCCCACGTCATAGGTGATCTTTCCGCTGAAATTCTCGGAAAAATTGTAGCTGTACCCCAGGTAAGCCCGGCCAACGTTAAAGTTGTTGAAGTTTTTCCCGTCGGAAAATGAGGAAGTAAAATTGGTGAAAATCCTCACTTCAACCTTACCTCCCGGTTTAAATTCAGATCCCTCCTGTGCTGAGATTTCAGAGAAAAGGAAAACCGCAGCAAGGGGAAAAAGGATAAAAATTCTTTTCATAATGCTGGTTTCAATGGTTATTATGCCAGCGAAAATAAAAAATGATTCCGGAAATACATTCTTCTATTCATCGCGAATTTGAAAAATACCAAAATATACGTATTCCCGGCGGCGAAGGCATCCGTAAACCTGCCATTTGTCAGGTTATATCCATGTAAAATACCAATTTATACGTATTGAATTTTTCTCAGGAGTTTTGATCTTTGCCTGGAGAGCGATAGCGTCAACTTTTCTTAATTAAACCGTTTAACAAAATAATACTGAAATTATGGCAGCAGAAAATGGGATTTCTGCCCGCAAGCCCTGGAACATGGGTGAGGACTGGGCGTCGGTGGCAATAGGATTTACCCTGATTGTGTTTGTGATTGCGGCTGGTTATACCATCACCACGCCATCCTTTGGCGGGAAAGCGGGATGGAATGATTACACCGGCATTGTCAATGTTTTCAATTCCCGATCGTTATTCATTTCCCTGTTATCGACACTGCTCATCTTTGGTGTGGCTTCCATTTTAGGGGTGGTGCTGAGCGGGAAGAGGCTGAAAAATTTCATCACCGGTTTCATTGTGGTTTGTTTGCTGGCCTTCCTGGCCCAATTTCTCTCTTCCTTCACGGGTTTTAAAAACCTGGGTCTGGAAACCGTTATTTTCTCCCTGGCGTTGGGGCTGCTGATCGGGAACCTGGTGAAGCTGCCTGGCTGGCTCAAGGCCGGTGCCCAGTCGGAATTTTATGTCAAGACCGGTCTGGTTTTGCTGGGTTCCACCATTTTGTTCGGGGATATTCTTTCGGCCGGCTCCTTTGGGCTGATCCAGGCGGTCATCGTAGTGGTTGCCGTGTGGTATTTTACCTTTTGGATAGCCCGGAAGATGAAAGTGGACGATGAGTTTGCGACGATGCTGGCCAGTGGGGTGTCGATTTGCGGGGTTTCCGCTGCCATTGCCACTGCCGGGGCCATCAACGGCGATAAGAAAAAACTCTCTTTTATCATTTCCATCGTGTTGATCGTTGCCATTCCCATGATGGTGCTGATGCCGGCCCTGGCGAAGTGGATCGGGCTTTCTGAAATGGTCACGGGTGCCTGGATGGGAGGGACCATCGACACCACGGGGGCCGTGGTTGCTGCCGGCACCATTGCCGGGGAAACCGGACTGAAATACGCCACCATTGTGAAATTCTCGCAGAATGTGTTGCTGGGAGTTGCCGCTTTCCTGATTTCCGTTTACTGGGCATACCGCAGCAAAGGGGAAAACGGGCGTGAAAGAGTATCCCTGAGAGTGATCTGGGAACGCTTCCCCAAGTTCGTACTGGGCTTCATCATCGCCTCGCTGGTGTTTTCTTTCCTTCTCGAGCCGGAAACTGCCAAAAGTACGGGCAAAGTTATGAAGTCCTTTGCTAACTTCTGGTTTAACCTGGCCTTTATCAGCATCGGCCTGGAAACCCGTTTTGCTGACCTGAAAGCCATGGACAGCAAAAAACCCCTGTATGCCTTCCTGATTGGCCAAACTTTTAACATCATTTTTACCCTGATTATCGCTTACCTGCTGTTCCATGTGTTATCCTAGGGTTTTGCAGCGGGCAGCATGACCCCTGCGGTTATAGACAAGGCTGATCAGAGTAGCGGGATTTGTTTTGTCTCGTTTGTCATGGAGGGTCGCGCCAAAGTAAAATAAGTGCAAAAAAATAGATTTTGATCTTCGGCGTTATAACTCAGGAAGCAGGTTAATAGATTCAGACATAAAACGGCATTTAATTTGCTTCAATGGAAAATTTTATATTTTAGTGTTTATTAGTTTAGGCTAAGAAATTTATTTTGTCACTTTAAATCGCTGAAGAATATGAAAAGAGTTTTGATTTTTTCCCTGTTGCTGTTTTTTGCCATAAAAGGAATGGCCCAAAAAGCTGAGGCAATTGCCGGAATCTGGTGGAATGATGAAAAGACATCGAAGATTGAGATCAAGGAGGTGAACGGAAAGTTCATCGGGACGGTTGTGTATATCAACCCTTCGAGTTATGTAAACGGTGAGCCGGAAAAGGATACCAACAATCCTGATCCGAAGCTGAGATCCAGGTCCAAGCTTGGTTTGCAGATCCTTTCAGGGTTGCAGTTCAATGCCGGTAAGAGCCAATGGGATAATGGCAGGGTTTACGATCCCGAAAATGGGAAAACTTACGACTGTTATGCCTGGTTTGAAAAAGATCCCAATACTTTATATCTGAAAGGATATGTTGTTGGCATAAAGATGTTGGGTCGTTCCACCATCTGGACCAGGGCGACAAATTAACAAATACGGGTTTTTTTCTTTTCGTTTCCTTACAGGTGGATGGCAGGTCCGCTGATGCGGAAACCGGAAGGATTTGACCGGTTCGTTTGAAAGGACGAAAAATACTTCTGTTTTTTATGGGACAGGAGTATTTTTTTTCAAACAGGATTTGCTGTTAAAAAGAATAATTAATTTAACGCCCTTAAACTAAATCGGAACTTATGAAGGAAGCACTTTTGGCACTGGACCATATTCGCCTCAATTTCTCGGAGGGAGGATTGTTTTTTCTGAACGTTACCATCGCGTTCGTCATGTTTGGCGTTGCATTGAATATCAAGTTGTCGGAATTCCGGGATGTATTCAAGAAGCCGAAGTCCTTCATTACGGGTTTGGTTTCTCAGTTTATATTATTGCCGGCCGGAACCTTTCTGCTTGTACTGATCCTGAATCCGACGCCATCGGTAGCGTTGGGGATGATCCTGGTGGCTGCTTGTCCGGGAGGGAACGTTTCCAATTTCATGACCTCCCTGGCAAAGGGAAATATTGCACTGTCGGTTTCGATGACTGCCTTTTCGACCATGATTGCCATGGTGATGACGCCAGCCAACTTTGCTTTCTGGGGTGATCTGTACATTAATATGTACGAGAAAACAGGGGCGGAGTTGTTGCGCCCTATCGAGATCGATTTCTGGCAGGTGGTCCAGACGGTTTTCATCCTGTTGGGAATCCCGGTTGCCCTGGGAGTGTTTTTTGCCAAACGGTTTCCCCGGCTGACAGAAAAAATCAAAAAGCCGGCCAAGCAGATCTCCTTCATCATTTTCATCCTCTTTGTCATCATCCTGCTTTCGGCCAATTTCTCCAATTTCATGAAAGCCATTCACCTGATATTCTTCATTGTTTTGCTTCATAATGGATTGGCCCTGGCCATCGGATTTGTTTTCAGTACCATTATGCGGAGGCCGAGGATGGACCGGCGGGCGATTACCATTGAAACCGGCATTCAAAATTCGGGTTTGGCACTGGTGCTGATGTTCAATCCAAAGATTTTCCCGCCTGACTTGGAATTGGGGGGTATGGCGGTTGTCGCTGCCTGGTGGGGCGTTTGGCACATCGTATCAGGACTGATCCTGTCGTCGATATGGGCCAGAAAACCTTTGGAAGCATAGTCATTCGATAAGAAGCAGGCGTTATTACCTGTAAATTGGTATTGATGCAAAGGCCGGTGCCCCTGACCACCTGGCGCCGGATCAGATTGATCATCTGACACCGGAAGTAATCCTAATGACCCGCTGAATTCCGGCAACCGAATTGACTACATCCGTTCTTTGTGCCAGGCAAGCATTAATGCCCGGTCTCTGCCTATGGCTGATCCGGTGAGGAACACCATCGAACTCATCCCGGTTGTCCGGGATTCATTGCCTCCCTGTTCTGCAGCGGGAAATTACAATATGGTCAAGGCTTCCGGCCTGTGCAGTTATTCAAGAATCTTCAAAATCTGGGGTTAGCCCGTTCCAAAGGCTGGGACTAAAAAATATACTAATTACACTAATCTAATATAATTTGTGTATATTTACAGAAAATTTACAGCTGAGAATTATTTTGTATTTGATGACTGCCAGGAAGGATAAATACGCAGCAAAGGCCATGAATGTATTCAGGCAGTATGGCCTTAATATTTCGATAGATGAAATTGCTGAAAAATCAGCTGTCACGAAAAAGACCCTCTATAATCATTTTGAATCAAAGGAAGGGCTGCTGAAATACTGCCTCCGGACTTTTCTCCATGACCTAGAAAAAAAGATAGCCATAATGTATTCTGAAGAGGTCGATGCAATTGAAGGATTCATATCAGGCATTTACGGAATGGGCGAGGTCTTTCATTCACTTAGCCCGGTCTTTTTTGATGACTTAAGAAAGATGTTCCCGGAACTCTCTGGTTCACAGCACAAAGCCGGATTCGGCTCTTTTCTCGAAGGGATGAAGAGAAACCTTGAAAAGGGGAAAACTGAAAAGCTTTACAGACAGGATATAAATGTTGAATTGATCAGCCGGTTTTTCATAAGCTCTTTAGTCAGATTTTTTATCAGCAGTGTCCTGACACGCAGTGAATACTCGGCGAGAGACTATTTCAGATCCATAATAGACTACCACCTTCATGCAGTTGTTACTCCAAAGGGACGAAGACTGCTTGAAAAGGAAAATGAAACACAAAATATTCTGAGAAATAATGAATAGAGCCAGAACTATTTTATTTACAGGACTAATCTGTATGTGTGCCAATATCGGCGCACAGCAGGTTTACGATCTCCAGGGCTGCCTGAAATTTGCACTGGAGAACAACCATAATATCAGGAAGGCCCAGTTCGACAAAGAGAAATCGGCTCAGGCCAGGCAGGAGATCCTTGGTGCATTGTTGCCACAGGTATCAGGCACCGGCAACCTGAATTACAACATACAGAAATCGAGGTTCATAATGCCAAATTTCATGAATGAATTTCTTCCTCCGGGTATGCAGGATCCCAATGCGGCCAAATATATGACCATTGAAATGGGAACCAACTATACAGCGGGAATAGGAGCTGTCCTGAACCAGCAGATTGTTAACCTCTCACTGTTCAATGCGGTGGATATCGCCAGAACGGCCGAAGAGCTGACCTCATTGGCGGCCGAAGCCAGAGAGGAAGATGTTATCAGTCAGACAGCCAACCTGTTTTATGCAATTCAGGCAACTGAATACGCTGCCGGAATGTTTGGCAGAAGCATTGAAATCATGGATTCTGTCCTGATATCTATGGAGACAAGTTACGCCAGCGGGCTGATCAGAAAAGTTGACCTTGACAGGTTGAAAGTCACAAGAACGAATATGTCCACTCAAAGGGCATCGGTCATCAATGCCGTGGAAGTGCAGAAGAACCTTCTGAAGCTTCAGATGGGTATGGATATTTCAGAACAGCTTGAAATTGAGAAGATCAATCCTGAAATATTTGACATCCAGACAAATATCGGAGATTTTCAGGATTTTGATCCCAACCTTCAGACATCGTACAAAATGCTGAACCGTCAGCAAAATCTGCAGCAATTGCAGAAAAAGGCAGCCATTTATGAAAATTTTCCTGTTCTGACCGCGATGATAAACTATAACTACACCGGAGTATCAGATGAATTTTTCAGAGGGGAGACCAATTACTGGTTCGGATCATCGATGGCAGCGTTGAACCTGCGTATCCCCTTGTTCGGAGGGCTTTCACGGAGCTCGAAGATAAAGCAGGCCAATTTTGAACTCCTCAAAGTCAGGGAAGACGAAGCAATTCTTAAGCAATCGCTCAGCATGGCCCATAAGAATGCGTTGTTAAAGCTGGAAGACAGTCGCAATGCCATCCAGATCCAGAAGGCGAACATGGCAATGGCAGAAGAGGTGTACCGCGTCACCGAAAGGAACTATTCGCAGGGCATTGCCTCAATGTCAGATGTTCTCAATTCAAACTCCTCGCTTATACAGGCGCAGATGAGCTATGCCGATGCACTGAATAATTTCATGAAGGCCTATGTGGAGCTTCGCAAGGCCAGCGGCACCATCAGGGAGCTTGTCAGGTGATTCTGAAAACATGCAAAATATAAGGATAAAATAATAATACAGACAGCAGAACCGGGAGTCCTGACAGGGCAACCGGGAGAGGCAAAATTCTAAAGATGATGAAAAAATTAAAATCAATTCTCGTACTCATAGGTCTGATAGCGGTAATAGTATTAATCCTGATGTTAAACAGGAAACGCACCCTTGAAAGAACCAGGCTTGCATCTGAAGTATCGACGGTTGTCACCGTAGGGATAGATGTGGTAAAAGAAGAGCAGGCTGATCTGAGTTTCTCATCAAATGGTTCACTTGAAGCTTTTCGTGAACTCTCCTTTGTTTCCGATGTATCAGGGCGGGTTCTGGAAGTATTTGCCGATGAAGGCACTCACGTGAGCAAGGGTCAGGTGCTTGTTCAGGCTGATGAGGAAATGCTGCAAGCTGATTTTGCAGCCAGTGAGGCAGCATACAATACCCTGAAGACTGACCTTGAACGCTTTACCAATGCAAACAAAAGCGGCGGGGTGACCGATCAGCAGCTTGAAGCGATAAGAACGCAGTTCATTGCTGCCGAGAGCAGGTATATCAGCAGCAGGCGCCGGCTTGCCGATGCAAGGATCAAATCACCGATTTCCGGGACAGTAATAAAGCGATATGTCGAGGTCGGAGCTTTTCTCAATCCGGGTGCAAGGCTGTTTGACATTATCGATGACTCACAGCTCAAAGCATGGTGCAATGTCACGGAACGACAGGTGCTTCTCCTCAAAAAAGGTCAGGATGTTAGAATCAAATGCGATGCATTTCCCGGAGAGGAATACGCCGGGACAATCACCTTTGTCGGATCAAAGGCTGACAGGTCAATGAATTATCCTGTGGAGATTTCGGTTTCGGGTCGTGACAAGAAGGAACTGAAAGCCGGCATGTATGTTACTGCATATTTTGATATTGCATCAGCGGAAAAAGCGATAATGATCCCCAGGAGCGCCATTGCCGGAAGTGTCAAAAATGCGAAAGTCTATACCGTTACCGGCGGCAGGGCTGCTGAAAAGGAGGTGATCGTTGGCCCCATGACGGGCAATAAGGTAGAGATAATCAGCGGGCTGCAGGCAGGTGACAGCATAATAGTCTCAGGACTTATCAACGTATCCGACGGGGTATCTGTAATGAACAAAGCAGACCGGTAAGCTGCCATTCCGGAAAAAGTAAGGTTCTGAATTGACTAAATAAATCAAAATGAGAATATCAGAAATATCAATAAAGCGGCCGATATATGTAATTGTATTGTTTTCGGTGCTTTCAATCCTTGGCTATATCGGCTATAGAAACCTGAGCGCCGAGCTGATGCCGAAATTCACTCCGCCAGTTATAAATGTCCAGATCGTTTACCCGGGTGCATCACCCACGGAGGTGGAAAACTCGGTCACCCGCAAGGTTGAGGATGCTCTCTCGAGCATGGAAGGCATTGACAAGATACAGTCATATTCCTATGAAAGCCTGTCGATGCTTTTTGTCACGTTCACATATGGCACTGACATAGACAAGTCAATAGCCGATGCCCAGAATTATATCGATGCAAAGAGATCACAGCTGCCGGTGTCGGTTCTGTCACCGGTAATATCCAAGGTGACTGTTGATGACAAGGCAATAATAATTTTATCTGCAACATCAGATCTCGAGGCGACACAGTTTTATGACCTGATGGACAAGCGTATTCTCCCGCAACTCTCGGGAATTAAGGGGGTCTCGAAGGGGATTTTGATCGGAGGATTGCAGAGAGAGATACAGGTGAACCTCGATGCCACGCGGATGCGTGCCCTTGGTGTCACACCTGCCCAGATACAGGGAGTTATCAGGGCTTCAAACCTTGACTTCCCCACAGGAAGCATCCGGAATCCGGAGACCCAGACCGCCGTCCGCCTTTCAGGCAAATTCACGGACGTCAGTGAAATACGGAATCTCGTGGTAATGACAACCCCGACAGGATCACATATAAGGTTACAGGATATAGCGGAAATCACCGATGCAATAAAGGATCCGTCAAGCCTCGCAAGGGTGAACGGGGAAGAGGCAATACTCATAAATATTTACAAGCAGTCAGATGCCAACGCCGTGGATGTCAGCAATAACATCCGCAAAACAATAGCGTCACTTGAAAATGAATTCTCGGAGAACGGTCTTAAGATGGAGATTGCGCAGGACTCCACCGACTTCACACGCGAGTCAATCTCCTCGGTGCTGACAGACCTGCTCCTGGCAGTATTGCTTGTATCACTGGTGATGTTGATCTTCCTTCACAATATCAGGAATGCCATAGTGGTAATGATTGTCGTGCCCGTGTCACTGATCTCGACATTCATCGGCATGAATCTTTTCAATTTCTCGCTTAACCTCATGTCACTGCTTGGCCTCTCGCTGGTTATCGGGATACTTGTGGACGATGCAATTGTGGTAATTGAAAACGTTTACCGGCATATTGAGATGGGGAAAAACCGGGTGCGTGCTTCATGGGATGCAATAAGGGAGATCGGGTTTACGGTGGTCTCAATAACAATTGTCCTTGTGATTGTATTCCTGCCCATTGCCCTGACCAAGACGCTTGTTTCAGACATTCTCAGACAGTTCTGCGGAGTGATTATTTTTTCAATACTCGTAAGCCTTCTTGCCGCTCTTACACTTGTGCCTCTCCTTACTTCACGGTATGGAAACATTCATGTGCTGTCAGGAAAAAACCTGTATGAAAAGTTCCTGATGTGGTTTGAAAAAATGATAGAGTTATTCGGGGCATGGGTCTCCCGATTGATGAAATGGTCGCTTTTCCACAAAAGGTGGCTTGCCCTGATCATTCTTGTGATTACGGTTGCAGTGTTTTCGCTTTTCCCGCTGGGTTTCATTGGGTTTGAGTTCCTGCCTGAAGTGGACAGGGGTGAGTTTATAGTGCAACTTGAAATGCCCAGGGACATATCACTTGAAGAATCGAATGCACTTGTCAGGAAAGCCGAGGACTGGTTCCGGGTGAAACCTGAGGTTACCAAGGTTGTCACGATGGTGGGGCTTACAAGCGACAACACCCAGAGTACGCAGGGATCACCTTACCTCGCGGAGCTTAACGTGAAGATGGTGCCGGCCAGGCAACGTGAGGAAAATACCAGGATTTACATTGCAAAAATCAAGAAACCGCTCTCTGATTATCTTGTTGATGCGAAAGTAAAAATTTTCAGTGTTGCCGTGACGGGGCAGGCCGCGAAGGCAGCGGTTGAATACGTTATCACCGGCAATGATGCTGATTCCGTGATGATCTTTGCCGACCGGGCACTGGAAGTAATGCGGTCAATCCCCGGCACGATGCAGCAGGAACTGTCAGTTGAACGCGGAACACCCGAAATAAATGTATCTGTCGACCGTGACAAGATGTCAGCACTTGGTCTGACGCTCGACAATGTCGGTTTTACGATGCAGATGACATACCAGGGAAACAACTCACTCAAGTACACTGAGAACAACTATGAATATGATATTAATATAAGGGCTGACAAGGCATACAGGGAACAGGTGGAGGATGTCAGCAATCTTACCTTCATAAACAGCAGGGGAGAGGCAATTCGTCTCTCGCAGTTTGCAGATATCAGTCTCGGGACAGGTCCGAGCAGGCTGGAAAGATTCAACCGCAACAGTTCAGTCACAATCCGTTCACAGGTTCTGGGTGCATCTCCGGGAGAGGTATCACAGGAATTCCGTGACCGGATAGAGAGGATGAGTAAACCGCGGGGGACCAAACTGATTGTAACAGGCGACATGCGGTCGATGAGTGATTCAATGACAGTGATGACCGGGGCTCTTCTCCTTTCTATCATACTTATTTATCTATCCCTTGTTGTGCTGTACAATAACTGGACAGACCCCTTTGCTATTCTTTTTTCAATTCCTTTCGCGATCCTGGGAGCCATACTGGCACTTGCGATGACGAACACAGCACTGAGTGTTTACGGCATGCTGGGACTTGTCATGCTTATCGGACTCGTCGGGAAGAATGCCATACTGCTTGTTGACTTTGCCAATGATGCGATAAAGGAGGGCAAGGAGATCAATGATGCACTCATTCAGGCGGTGCGGATACGTACACGCCCGATCCTCATGACGGCGCTTTCTACCATTATCGGGATGCTTCCGGTTGCCCTGTCGAAAGGATCAGGGGCAGAACTGAGGAACGGTCTGGCATGGGTTGTAATCGGAGGGATGATGTTATCCACATTCCTGACATTGATAGTAGTGCCGGTGATGTACAAAATTCTCCATTCCGGTCAAGGCAGAAAGGGCTACAGGCAGAAGGTTGATATTGAAAGGATGATGGTTGAATAGTTTCCGGGTTTCACATCCACTCTTTCTCTTTTCCTTTCCTCCTTTGCAAAAGCCGGTAGCCTTGACCACATTGGTCCGGGAATAATAACATTCTAATGTCGTGAAGTAAATTTTCCATTTTTGTAACTGTTTGTAGATTAAAAATATTTTTATCTTTGTCGGCTCAAACGGGGGATTAGCTCAGTTGGCTAGAGCGTTTGACTGGCAGTCAAAAGGTCATCGGTTCGATTCCGATATTCTCCACCCTGATTATGAAAGAGTTACAGAAGTCAAAATCTGTGACTCTTTTCTTTTTGCCAGAATTCTGCCAGAAGATGGAAAAAATGGGGGAAAGGGGTGGAAATTCCGGGTCGGATTGGGTCAACTTTTTGTTGAAAATGCCGGCAGTAATTCCTTACAAGATTGGCATCACTAAACTACTTTTTAAGTTTTACATTTTGTTTCAATCACTCATTGCAGAACTAATCCGGGAAGACTTTTTTTAAGTCACCGATGTAAAGACACACTTTTTGATACACTATCAACTAATTTAAATTGAAAAGCATGAATGAGCGTAACCGTCAACACAATCCAGAACACCTCAGGGCAGAGGTGTTCCCTGAATAAATATGTCGTAGTCATATGGCCTGATAATCACTTCAAATGAGCTGCATTTATCAGGAAATTACCCGGAATTCAGGGGGGTTTGGTTTTACCCAGGGTTATTTGGAAATCCGGACCGAAAAGCGCGTTTTTCCCTGGGTGACCGCGTAGACGGCCTCATTTCCTTCCAATCCCAGGAAACGCGGTTTCCCTGAAATCCTGACCACCGGGGATTTTCCTTTTTGCAGGTTTTCGTGTTTCAGGGGGAGGAATACCTTTCCTGTCGATCCGACCGGAACGGTGATTTCGAGGTGGAACCATCCCTTTTCCTTTTTCCATGACGAAGCTGCCATGCCAAGCGGTGTTTCGAGGGAATAGCCGGCCTGGGTGAGATCACCGGCAGGTTGCGGCCTGAAGAGGATATTGCGGTATCCCGGGCTTTCAGGATCGACCATTAGGCCAGCCAGCCGGCGGTAGAACCATACGATTCCCCCTCCGAACATGGGATGGTTGCGGGAGTTGTCGCCGTCCCACTGCTCCCAGGTAGTGGTTGCCCCCTGGGCAATCCACCAACCATAGGAGGGTTGGGTGGTTTTCTTCATCGCCTCGTACGCCTGATCGTGCATGTCGTTTTCCGAAAGCACCTCAAAGAAGAACTGGGTTCCGAAGATACCGGTGTCGAGGTGGCCGTTGTTGCGGCGGATATCCTCCCGGAGGGCGGCCAGCACCCTTTCTTTCCTGTTTTCCGGAACGCCCATGCGCAGGGCCAGGATGTTGCCCCCACGGGGACCGTAGCTGCCCGTGGCTTCGTCGTAGAAATGGCTGTGGAAGGCTGCGGCTGTGTTTTCCGCCAGCCTCTGGTATTCCGCGGCTTCGGTGGTTTTGCCCAGGACCATGGCGCTGGTGGCGGTGAAGGAGGCGCAGCGCCAAAGGTAGAAGGTGTGGACCATTTCATCGGGAGGAAGTTCCCCGGGAGCGCACCAGTCGCCTAGATTGATCCACCGGTTGGGACTTCCGGGATCGGGGGCCTTTGAATGCATGATCCCTTCGGGGGAGGTCCACGTGAGCATATAGCGGAGGTATCCCTTCATGGCGTCATAGTTGTCGCGGAGAATCGTCGTGTCTCCGTAATGGAGGTAAAACTCCCGGGGCATGATGCAGATGGCGGCACCCCAAGCGGGACCGCCCCCGCATCCGGGTTGCCAGGGAGCCCCGTTGGGGACGTAGCCGTTATCCGGATTCTGGGCCCCCCGCATGTCGCCGATCCACTTGGTATAAAACGCCCGGGTGTCGAAATTGTGCATTACCGTCACGCAGGCCACCTGCCCGTCGCCGGTATAGGGGGAGCGCTCCCGGTGGGGACAGTCGCTCGCCACCCCTCCGTGGAAGTTGTCAGTCTGGCTGCGTCTCCATATTTTATGAATTTTGTTGAAAAGAGTGTCGGAACTGATAAAATGGCCGGTGGTTGAGACATCGGAATAGACCGCCTCGGCGATGATGTCTCCGGGGCGGAGCTCTCCGGGCCAGTTGAGAATCTCCGCCTCCCGGAAGACAAACCAGGTAAAGCGGGAGGAATATGATTCAAATCCTTCTCCCTTCAGGGTGTAGGAATTGTCGCCCACTGCCGACTCGCAGCGATAGCGGATATCGATGCGCCGTCCCGCCTCTCCCTTCACCCTGATGATGCGTAGCCAACCGGAGATCTCCTCACCGAAGTCGACGAGATAGTGGCCTTCGCCAAGTTTTGTGGTTTTCACCGGTGCCAGCCTTTCCATGATGCGGTCAGGGGGGGCTGTCTGGGCTTGAAGGGTCCCGCCCGGTGGTTTGCGTAAGGCGGCGGCCTCCCATCCGGTATCGTCAAATCCGGGTTCTGCCCATCCCGCTTGCTCCTTCCGGGCGTCGTAATGCTCGCCGTCATACACATTGTCGAGGAGAATGGGTGAGGGGGAGGCTTTCCAGTCCGGCCCGCTGGCGATCACCTCCCTGCTGCCGTCGGCATAAGTGATGTGAATCTGGCCCAGGAAGCGGGGCGTGCCGTATCCTTGGCACCAGTAATTCCCGGGATTGAAAAAGCCGTTTCCCAGGATGACCCCAGCGGCGTTTTTGCCGGAACGGAGGAGGCCGGTGATGTCGTAACAGAGGTAGAAAACCCGGTATTCGCTGAAGTTGTTGCCGGTCATAATACCGATTTCCCCGGCACTTATGCGAGGACCGTACAGGGAGACGGCAGGGACCATGACGTCATCGCCGGCTTTCGTGCCGTTGATGTAGAACTCGAAAAATCCCAGTCCGGTCACATAGGCCTTGGCCGACTGTATGGGACGTTCTATTGTAAAGCTTTTCCTGAGGAGGGGGGCGGGGGAGGGCATCTCCCCGGCGGGACGATGGCGGAAGCCGGCATGTTTGGCACTCCGGGGATAAGGAGGCCGGGGCAGGGGATCTTGCCCTTCCCATGGGGCGCCGATCCAGCGGGCCTGCCAGTCTGATGGTTCCAATAGTCCCATGCCCCAGTATGCCGGTGGACTCCAGGCACTCACCCTGCCGTGACGGTCCCATACCCTGACCTGCCACCAGCACTCCTGGCATGAGGCCAGCGGTTCCCCTGCATACCTGATGTTCAGGGAGTTCCCGGAAAGGACTTTTCCTGAAGCCCAGCCCAGGTTTTTGCCGGCAGTAAGATCCTCACGGCTTCCTGCGACCCTGATTTCATAGGCCGTCTGAATCTGGCCATGGTCATGCCTTCCGGGGATGTTGACCCAGGAAAGACGTGGCCTGGCAATGTCGATGGCCATGGGATTATTAAGGTATTCGCAGAGGAGGCGCTCAGGCTTCAGGGCGGCACCGGCCAGGAAAGGCAGGATCATAACGCAGAAAAGTAACAACCCGTGCAGCAAAAAAAACTGCGGGTGGATCGGTTTGTCCTGCCGCCGGTTGTGCAAACTGCCTGGCTGCTGGTAACTGTCATAAAATTTCATAAAATAGAATGTTAACATGTTGCTTATACTGAAGCCGGCAAATGTTTCCCGGAAATTGGATCACCGGCTTGCGGCTGATGGGCACGCAGGACGGTAAACGTAAAGATAGCCTAAAGGTAGGAAATAGCGGGCAATTTCCTTTGTCCTCCGGAGTGGTTGTATCCGGAACTGCACGTTCAAATGCAAATGCCGTTTGTTTCTCCGGTCTGCAGCGGGATAGGCATGTTCGGCATGGCAGGTAACCCTTTAATGCACCTGTAGCAAAAATCCTGGACCATCCAAAAATATAAAAGGGCAGCGGCTAATCGAGTAAACGGCCGGTGAGCCGTTAGGTATCTGATTAGCTTATAATTTTCAACACAAGTGATATTTCGTTTGGTTTCGCTGAAGAAGGCAGTGTAACAATTAATCCTTTTTCTGTTCTTTGGAATATAACCTTTTTATCTGACCCTAAAAGTTGGATATCTTTTAATTCTCCTTCGAAAAGAGGACTATCTTTTGCCAACGATTTTATTGTTAGCTTATCTTCTGTAGGCCATGCTAATACATGCGCATACAAAATATTTTCTTTCACTACAAAACGAATATCTTCTTCTGTATATGGTTTATGCCTTCCTTCATTGAACCCCTGAGCATTAATGGGATTTGATGTTTCTGCAACCGGACCTTCACCAAATATAATCCAAGGCCTGGTCCCATAAACACTTTCTTTATTTATATCCATCCAGGCGGCTATATCATGCAGTATGCCTTCTTCTTTATCATCAATGGTTCCGTCACCACGCAAGGGAATACTAAGAAGCATATTGCCATTTTTACTGATGATATCTATAAGCATGTGAATAACAGTCCTGGCTGATTTATATCTATCATTATCATAAACAGACTTATCATAGTGCCAATGACCAATGCAAGTACAAGTTTGCCAGGGTTTTTCCTGTATCTGGTCGGGAATGCCCTTCTCCACATCCCAAACCAGACATTCTTTCTGGCTATCTGTTAATATTTTGGCAAACACAACAGCTTCATTCTTTCCATTATTTTCTTTGATGCTTTTGTTATATAAATGGGCTGTAGCTTTTAAACCAACATCACTAACAGGGTACAGAGGCATACTTGTATCATCGTAATATACCAAATCCGGATTATGTTTGTTTATCATATCAATATTTCGATCTAGAAAATTCTGATAATACTCTTCTGTAGGAATCGATGCTCCATTTTCCCATCCCCACTGACTATGGATACGATGTGTATTTTCGCTTTCCTGGCTCAATGCGTGATTTTGGACATAAAGCTCCTGCGGATCATAGCCTTCCCACCATTTATCTTTACCATCTTCTTTTGTTAATTTACCATCATAAGGAATCCCTTTCTTATCCCCTTCTTTGTCTGAGCGTTGAGCTGCTTCATACCATGTCCATGCATGAGAAGAATGTATACTTACTCCAAAGTACATGCTATTGGTGCGGGCTGCCTTCTCCCATCCTGCTACAATATCTTTACGAGGGCCGATATTTACTGAATTCCATTTTTGGTACTTACTATCCCAGAGATCAAAATTATCGTGATGATTACCTAATGTAAAAAAATACTTTGCTCCAGCCTTTTTATACAAAGTCATTAACTTTTCCGGGTCCCAATTTTCAGCTTTCCAGCTGTTTATCACGTCCTTAAATCCAAATTCCGAAGGATGTCCATAATTTTCCACATGCCATTTATACTGACGACTGCCTTCATCGTACATGCCACGGGCATACCAATCACCTTGTTCCGGCTGGCATTGTGGGCCCCAATGTGCCCAAATTCCAAATTTCGCATCCCTGAACCAATCAGGTGCTTGTCCATATTGAGATAAAGATTCCCAATTCGGCTCAAATGGCCCTTCTATCATTTTTTCGTGTTTTGGCACACAAGAAACAGATAGAGTTATCAGAAGCAGTAAAATAATTCTGTTAGTTTTCATATGTTCATTTTCTTAATCTATTATTCTGATTTTTTGAAATCTTATTACCTTACCAAAGTATGATAATGGTTAAAATTGGCTTTATTTTTATTTATTCACATCTAAAACAGTCTAAAAGATTCCTAAAAACTGAATTCAAACTTAGTTGGTAGAGTACTCTACTTTTGTTGTCAGGCTTAGCATCTATTTTGCTGCGTTGTATTCTAACTATGTAATTCTTTTCAGAAATATTTTTTGTGATAAAAAAAGAAAACAGGCTGGTATCTACACAACCTGTTTCTTCTTTTAATTAATTATACCCTTGATTCTGCTTCAAATTTTTATTGATGTTTAAATCATTCTGAGGAATTGGAAAGTACCGATTATGAGCAGCCCAAGTACGTGTTTCAAATATATAATACATATCTTCATCCACTGGCGATGCTGTTGCACCAGAACCACGATAATTTGGTGCATTAGGATCATCCGATAATTTCACTCCGGTGAAAGAATGATTCAACTCTTGCTCAGCAATACCCCAACGTAATACATCAAAGTAGCGGAATCCTTCGAACGCAAGCTCAACCCTTCGTTCTTTTCGAACAGCCTGTCGAACCAAATCCTGACTTCCAACATCGGCTATCTGAACTGGAGGCAAATTAACACGATCCCTTATATCATTGATTGTTAGGTCCAGCAATTGTTGATCAACATTTCCCGGGGCACGCTCATTTACAGCTTCTAAATAGCTAAGCAGGACCTCAGCATAACGCATAATCGGAGTATAGGTATACGTTGCATAGGGATTTGAAACACTTGCATCTAATCCCTTTTTCGGACAGTAACCGTTAAACAAAGTGTATCTGTTATAACTATCTCTCTTATTCGGGCCTAAAAAGCAGTTATAGGTTACATTATTGAAGGTAGTTCCTTTGTATGTTCCTAAGGGTGGTAAAAAAATAGACGCATATAACCTGAGATCACGATTGATATAGGGATCATCGTCATCATAAACAGCAGAGTTAGCAATGTCTTTTCCGTCACTACAAAAATATGATTTCACCAGTTCATTGTATGGAGCAAACTGATGCCATCCTCCAAGAGCTTCCGGAGACAAATAGATATACCGTGAGGTTGTTATATTATCTTTCAAATATTGGATACTGAAAATCATTTCTGAACTGTATTCTCCTCCAATCTGAAAAAGTTTTTCATAGCTAAGGTCACCATTGCTCCGGTCAATTTCATATACTCCTGAATCGATAACATTTTTCAAAACAATTGAAGCATCACTCCATCTTCCCTGGGCAAGATACAACCTGCTCAATAGCACCTGTGCGGCACCTTTTGTAAATCGTCCATACTCCGATGAAACCCGTTCTGATGGAAGTATTGCAATAGCAGCTTTTAAATCATCTTCAACTTTTTTGTACACATCGGCCTGTGGAGTTTGAGAGATTGAATTTGCATCATCAACACTTAAGGTCGTTAAGGGCATTGGCACATCTTTCCAATGGAAAGCAAGATAAAACAAGTAATATGCCCGTAAGCATTTAACTTCTGCAGCCCACAAGACTTTTTTACCTTCATTCATCGGGCAATCTACGATTTTATCCAAAAACGTATTGTAATGAGCAATTTGAGAATAAGCATTCGACCAATATCCGAGGATATTGCCACTTGTAGCCACGGTATTGCTAGTAGCCATACCAAGCGTTGTGAAATTTTCCTTTTCAACACCGTTCCCTCCTGCAAGATCCAAATAAATCAAACCCTGAGGATGTGCAAAATCTTCATGTGTCCATCCACTAGGAAACCTATAACATCCAACCAATGCCAACAAAGCATCTTCCTCACCAGTCCAAAAGTTAGCATCTGAAATGGAAGTGAGTGGTTGTTTATCCAATAAACCTTCACAGCCTGTGCCTGAAAAAAGAATCAGTGAAATAATAAAGGCTGCTAACATTATTTTTATATTTATTTGTTTCATAACTGTCATTTATTTCAAATGTTAATAAGTTAAAATTTTGCATTTATTCCAAAAGAATAAATACTGTTAATCGGATAAAAGGAAGGAGCATCTCCGGTAGATATTTCGTTTTCCGGATCCCAACCTTTATAGAAGGAGTTAAAATTGTACAGGTTCTGTCCACTGAAAAATACCCGTAATTGCTGAAGTCCAAGTTGACTTACAAAACTTTTTGTGAATGTGTAACCTAGTTGGACATTTTTTATTCTTAAGAAACTGGCATCTCGCAGCCAATAGTCAGAAACCTGCAAGTTCGTGTTGCTCATATTTAGAGTCTCTAAACGGGGATATTTAGCCCATTTATCAGGATTCTTTGTCGTCCATCGGTTATCGACTTGCCATTGTTGAATTTGTCCACCGTTGTAAAAAGTATAGGCCATGTATGACCCGATTAATCTTTGATGGCCCCCTAAGCCTTGTAAAAGAGCTGAAAAATCAAATCCTATGTAAGAAGCGTTGATACTTAATCCATAATAAAACTTGGGAGTGGTACTTCCGATTACTGATCTGTCATAAGTGGAATTCACCATTCCGTCGGGTACTCCATCCGGCCCGCTTATATCTTTGTAACAAATATATCCAGGTTTTAATCCGCCTTTACTGATTAATTGATTTGGTGCTGCATTAATTTCATCTTGGTCAACAAACAATCCGTTTGTTTTGTACCCATATATAATGCCCAAAGGTTCTCCAACAATCCGGTTGTTGTTAATGTCAGTTAATGCCCCATCAGCAAGTTCTTCAACTGCATTTTGGATATAGGTGAAATTTGGGGCGAAACTTAATCTGACATCTTTGCCAAATTTGGTATTATATTCGATGTTTATTTCTATCCCTTTATTGGAAACAGCTCCAATATTTGATTGGCCTACACTTCGTCCCATTATTCTAGTAACCTGAACCGAAGAAAGAATATTATCGGTGTACTTATCAAAGTAATCAATTCCTCCGTTTATTTTGCCGGACCAAAGATTAAAATCTATACCTATGTTCAAAATTCGGGTTGTCTCCCAAGTTATTTCCGGGTTATTGAAAGTTGTGATCCGTGCCCCCGACACCATAGTCCCCGGACTCCCCCAAACAGCATTTTGCCCTAATGAGTAAGTCTGCTGGTAAGGGTATGTGCCAATATTTTGATTACCAAGAACACCCCAGGACCCACGCAATTTTAAATTGTTAATCACATTATTTAATTCTGAATTCTGCCAGAACTTTTCTTGTGAAATCCTCCATCCAGCTGATACAGAAGGGAAAAACCCCCAACGCCCGTTACTTGCAAAACGGGAAGAACCATCATACCTGGCATTCATCTCCATTAAATAACGATCCAGATAAGAATAGTTAATCCTTCCAAAATAAGATAAAAGGGACCATTCGTTAGAATAGCCGTTATTGGACATGCTCGAAGCTGCCCCTGAAGTAAGTTCATACAAGTAGTTATTTGGAAAGGTATTTCTATATCCTGTCAAATAATTCTCTTTATACTCATCAAAGGTGGAACCGGCCAATATGTTAATTGAATGCGAAGCGAGTTGTTTTTCGTATTTTACCAAACCTTCAAAGGCTTTGTAAGTATTATTGCCTGAAACAACCGATAAAGTAGCTGGACCAACGGTTTTTGAATCATCAAAATAGGTTTTGGCACGGTAGGCCTTATTGTAATTGGTATTGTAAGTAATCCCCGTTTTTCCACTAACCGAAAGGCCTTTAATCGGTGTTGCCCAACTAAATTGCACGGTTCCGGTAATATTTACAACATTATTTTTCACAAATGATTCGCTTGCAAGCCAGGCTTCTGGGCTATAACTATCCTGATAGCCGAAAGAACCATCCGACTTATGTCCGGCATAAATTGGGCCTTGCCGAACCGCATATCCAATTATACCATCGATACTTTGGGGTTCACCATTCGGCGCTTTGTACAAATTGGTGTAGGAGTTCAAGTGGGTATCCAACGTTAGGGATTCCAGAAGCTTACTTTTTGTATTCCACAAGACGTTATATCGTTCGTTGGAAGTTTTTGCAGTCATCCCGTCTTGCTTCCAGTAACCTATCGAAAAATTTTGGATTATTCTATCATTTCCACCCTGAAGGCCAATATTATGCCTTTGCTGAAAGCCTGACCCTGAATTCAGTAACCATTCCAAATGGTTTACATTTGGATAGTTATCCAAGTCTGAACCATCTTTAAATTTTTGAATCTGCTCGGTGGTATAGGCTGCAGAATTACCCATATTTTCCATGGCTTCATTATAATAGGTGGCATATTCCCATGATGATAAGAAATCAGGAAGTTCAGTTGGCTTTTGCCATCCTAATGAGTTATTGTAAGAAACCCTGAATTTTCCATCTTTTCCTTTATTGGTTTGTATCAGAATGACACCATTAGCTGCACGGCTACCATATATCGAAGCTGAAGCTGCATCTTTCAAAAATGAAATACTCTCTACATCGTCAGGGCTTACATCATCAATACTCCCTGCCATACCATCAATAAGAACCAGTGGATTATTTCCTGCACTGGAAAAGGTGCCGGTACCTCTGATTCTAACAGTCGCACTTGTTCCAGGTCGCCCTGAATTCTGAACTACACTAAGTCCCGGCACCAAACCAGCAATCGCCTGAGAGGTTGTAGCGACAGGTTTATTAGCCAAGTCCGTGGCTTCGATTGCTGCAACTGAACCTGTTAAATTAACTTTTCTTTGTGTGCCATATCCAACAGCTACAACCTCTTCTATACCAATAGCGTCAATTTCTAATGTCACATTAATAGTTGCCTGATTTCCAACTACCACTTCCACTGTACGCATCCCTACAAACGAAAATACCAGCGTGGCATCTTCCGGGATGTTAGCCAGGGAAAAATCTCCGTAGGCATTGGTTACAGTTCCCTGTGTGGTTCCTTTTTTCACAACGGTAACACCCGGCAGCGGTTGTCCGCCCGAGTCTGTAACTTTTCCTGAAATTGTGCGTTGCTGTTGTGCATGTTCAGTTAAAAACGATGGCGCCAGGATAATTTTCCGATCGGTAATGGTGTAAACCACGTCGGTGCCTGCAAAAAGTATATCGAGAATTTCATCGATTTTTTTGTTTTTTACCGAAAGATTCACGTTACGATTTAGGTCCACCAGTTTTTCGTTGGCAAGGAAGAAAAACTCTGAAAATTCTTCGATCTCATCCAGTACATCTTCCAGTCTGGTGTTGGTGTAATCTAAAGAAAGTTTCGTTTTCTGGGAATACACCTCATTTGCGAATGTTTGAAGGATAACTGCGAGCATTAAAAATACTGTAATTCGCATAATTCTGAATGTTTTCGTTAAACAACTGAAATCACATTCATGAAAGGATTTGATTTTTTTCATAAATTTGTAGAATTTAAGGTTAAAAAATTCGTAATAGATTTTTTTAGGAAATCGTTGGCGCGATTTCCTTTTTTATTCCTGCTTAAGGTCTGTCACGTGAATTCATTTTAGCTCTATTGTTAGGTTTTAATTAGAATTATTTTACCTTTTTTCTCTGTATATCAGTACTTTTTTCTTTTGATATGTTCCGTCGTCAAGCACTTTCCGTTCAATGATTCGGTAACGAATGGGTGAAATCATGCTCACGTAATGTAGCACCTCTTCGAGTGAATCGTCCTGAAATGTTCCCCTGATTACGTCCTTCTCCAAATCCTCATCTATCAGTTCCACCTCTACATTATACCATCGTGCAATTCGCCGTGCCACTTCAGGTAACGGGTCACTTCGAAACATCAGTTTACCTTCCACCCATGCAGCATATTTCTTTGGATCGGTTGTCGTAACATGAACAGAATTCTTGCTATAAACAAGTCTGTCATTGGACTTCATTTCAACTTCGGAATTCAGTCCAGGTGCAGTAAACTCCACTTTCCCCTCCTCGAGCACCACTTCCACGTAATTTTCTTCGGGGTAGGCATTCAGATTAAATTTAGTTCCCAAAACTGTTACTTTCGATCTCCCTGCATAAATTATAAACGGATTTGAGACATCTTTTTTTACATCAAACCAGGCTTCACCCCGAATGGTTACCTGCCTGTTATAATTGAAGGGAAGTTGATATTCCAATAAAGAGCCACTGTTCAGCCAGCCCCTGGTTCCATCGGGCAGGTCGAAACTGATTCTTGATCCCAGTGGCGTATGAATAGTGGAAGTGATGGGGTTTTCGGTCACATATAATGTCTCGACCGTAGGTTTTTTAACAAACCATATTCCACCGGCAATCAGCAACGGAATCAACAAAATAGCCGCTGCCGCCGAATACCAACGAAAAATTTTCCGCGTGATTGTTTGTTTTTTTCGGTTTTCAACCACATGTATTCTGTGGTGGATACTGTCGAGTAAATTAGAAAGATTGTAATCAACACCTTCATTGTTTTCAAGGTACTTCTTCCACTCGCTCTTTAAGTAGTATTTTAACTCATCGTTATCTTCTTTCTCAGCAAAAAGCGAATAAACATAACGGATTTCTTCTGCATCAGACTGCCCTTTGCTGAACCGGACGAGTTTTTCTATATCGGATTGTTGTATCATTTATTCTTTTTAATATTCAAAGAGGATTTTTTCTAACTAACTTAACTAAACCGGGAAGTTAATTTTTATTCCCTTTATAGAGTAATATCCCTGACGAAGGAAAATCTCACGGTCAAAAATGATTTTTTATTTCCCATAATTTTAAAAGGTATTAAATTCCTCGTGCCAGTCTTGTAAATCCAATGATTCACAATTAGGTAACAAGGGCAGGATAATGTTGGGTTCTTTCCTTTTTTCTGAGGTTAAAGATTGGGAATAAGGTTTTTTCATTTTTTTGACCCCAATTAAAAGTTAGCACAGTTTAAGCTAAAATTTACAGGTATGGTAAAGCAAAAGCGAAAGAGTGCAAAAATGAAGACCCGGATGGATCTGGAGTTGTTACGCGGCAGGAC
>DBPT01000005.1 GCA_002304925.1 Prolixibacteraceae bacterium UBA1413 | reverse complement strand
CCGCCAAAGCGGGATTTAGTTCAATATCGTGTATAAAGCATTGGGGTTTAAGTGGTTGAATTAAGCGTTCTGCCCCGCATCAAAGTTCGTTATCGGGGGATAGTGACGTTGCCCGCAATCCCCAACGATTTCATACCGCCGAACGTTGGTGACAGAATGGAAATCAGCCTTTAATCTTCAACTCTGAAAAGCAAAGGTAGACAGGCTCAGATATCTGTCAAGGGTATATAAACGGTTCCTAAGGTCGCCGCCCTTGACAGAACCCTGATCCTGTTCAAAAAAGCTTTTAAGAGTTGAATCTATGAGAAAAAAAGTTACATTTGAAATGAAAGAAAAAATGACCGGACAGAGTTCAATTTACAGACCCTAAAATAAGCTTCCTCATCATCTCCAAATCAGAAACAGAAAAGGTATTAACCGGACAGAGTTCTGCTTACACACCCCGATAATTCCGGACAAACGCGGATATTATCTCTATGGCGCTTCCTCCTCCCGGCACCTGGTTTTTCTTCCGGAAGAAAAATTGTAAACTTGTAATAAAAAACAACATGCACAAGTTTACGCCTTCTCTTTTCCTCCTGATGTCCGTCTTTTCCCTGTCGGCCGGTACTCCGGAAAAATTTTCAGGGGAGAAATCAGATCCTGCAATCCCTGCTATATTCCCACAGGAGGATCCTTCGGAAAAGGAGGTTTATCTCTTTTCTTATTTCACCGGGAAAAACAACAACCGCAACGGGCTTCATTTTGCCTGGAGTGAGGATGGCTACCGGTGGACGGCCATTGGTCCCGAGCACAGTTTCCTGAAATCGGATTACGGATCATGGAGTACGGAAAAGAAGATGCGGGATCCTTTCATCATGCAAGGCCCCGATGGGGTAATGCACTGCCTTTGGACCATCAACTGGGACGCCGATGTGATCGGCCATGCCTCAACCCGCGATTTCATCCACTGGAGCCGCCAATCCTACATCAAAGTGATGAAAGGATATGAGGCCCGCAACATCTGGGCCCCTGAGATGATCTGGGATGAGGAAAAGGGGCAGTTCGTGATTTTCTGGGCAAGTACCATCAAGGTGAACGGGGAATGGAAAACAGAGCCGGGATACAAATATGATCACCGGATGTATTGCACCACCACCAAAGATTTCAGGACCTTTTCCCCTGCAAGGCTTTTCTTTGACCCCGGGCACAACGTGATTGACGCCACCATCCGGAAAGCGGGGGGACGATACATCATGATTTACAAGGATGAGCGGGAGTTGCCGGTTCCGCAGAAAAACCTCCTGGTTGCCGTCAGCGATCATGCGGAAGGGCCCTATGAACGGATCAGTGAAAAACCCATTACGAGGAACTGGGTGGAGGGACCTGCCATCTGTCACCTCCCCGACAGCAGTTACCTGGTCTATTTTGAGGCGTACAGGGATCATTTTTACGAAGCCCTTCGGACCCGTGACTTTGTTACTTTTGAAGATGCGACGTCCCTGATTTCGATGCCTTCCGGTGCCAAACACGGGTCGATTGCCAGGGTGCCCCGCAAAATGGCAGATGCCCTCATTAAGGAGGCTGAGCGGGCTGCCGTCCGTGAACGGGAGAACAGCGGCCGCGAGGGGGTGCTGGCCCCGAAACCGGTTTACCGAGATCCTGTCTATGACGGCGCTGCCGATCCCATGGTGGTGTGGAACCCTCATGCGGACAAGTGGTGGATGTTTTATACCAACCGGCGGGCCAATGTGGAGGGATTGCCGGGTGTTAGCTGGGTCTTCGGCACCCCGGTGGGCATTGCCGAGTCGGCCGACGGGGCAAACTGGAGCTATGCGGGAACCGCGGAATTCCCCGATCTCCCTGTATCATGCGGCGGTGATTCGGCTACCTTCTGGGCTCCCGATGTGGTGAAGGGCGACGACGGGAAGTGGCACATGTACCTGAGCATACAGCCCGGGATCGATGTGAAGTGGGGTTTGCCAGGATTTATCGCCCACCTGACCAGCAATGACCTCCGTACATGGAAATATGAGAGCCGGCTTGAAAACCTGGGTGTCCGGGTGATCGATGCCGATATCCTGCGCATGGCCGATGGTACCTGGCGGATGTATTACAAGGGGCAGAACGGCTATTCCCATATCGGCATGACGGAAAGCCGCGACCTTTATAACTGGTCCGATCCCGTGGAGGTAATGCGAATCAGCGGCGAAGGACCTGCCGTTTTTCTCTGGAAAGGGAATTACTGGATGCTCCTCGACACCTGGAAAGGACAGCAGGTATTCCGTTCACAGGATGGGAAGGCGTGGGAGAGGCAGCCGGGGGATCCTCTCCTGGGTTACGGAACCGGCACGGGAACCGATGACGTCCCCAATGCCCTTCATGCCAACGTGGTGATCAGCAATGACCGCCTCTACCTTTACTATTTCACCCATCCGGGGCGAATCGGGGAAGATCGCGCCAAAGACGGCTATGAGCAGCGGCGCACCTCCATCCAGGTGGTGGAACTGGAGTTGAACAGCGAAGGATGGATCACCGCCGACAGGAACCGCCCCACCTATGTGCTGCTCTTCCCGGAAGAACCCGTCAGGGCTGCACTTGCCATCGATGCAAGGCACAGCAGACCCATCAGCGAGGAGCTCTTCGGTATTTTCTTTGAAGATATCAACTATGCCGCCGATGGAGGTTTGTATGCCGAGTTGGTGCAGAACCGCTCCTTTGAATATTCCCCTGAAGATCTGGCAGGACGCGACTCCGCCTGGAATCCCAAACACAGCTGGCGAATGATCACGGAAGAAGAACCGGGTCCTTCCGCTGGGGGTCCGCCTCCTTCGGGTGAGGCGGAGTCTTCTTTCGTTGTCGCCGACGATCACCCGCTCCATGCCAACAATCCCCGGTATGCCTTGCTCACCAATTCCCGCAAAGGCAGGATGACCGGATTGTCGAACGGCGGGTTTGATGGAATTGTGCTGAAAAAGGGGGAACGGTACGATTTTTCGCTGTTTGCCCGGCTAATCTCCGGAAAACCGGGAAAAATAGCAGTCAGGCTGTCGGGGGACAACGGAGAAGTATTAGCAGAGGCAAAGACCGGCAAGACCACCGGCCAGTGGAAGAAACATACGGTTGAACTGATCTCCTCGGGTGATGCCGCGTATGCCCGGCTGGAGATTCTCTTTGCTGGCAAAGGCGCGCTGGCCGTGGATATGGTCTCCCTTTTCCCGCGGAAGACCTTCCGGAACAGGCCCAATGGCCTGCGTGCCGACCTGGCGGAGACCATTGCCGCCCTGAAACCCCGGTTCGTCAGGTTCCCGGGGGGCTGCCTGGTCCACGGGGACGGACTGGGCAACATGTACCGCTGGAAGAATACGGTAGGTCCCGTGGAACAGCGTAAAGGGCAGCGGAACATCTGGAATTACCACCAGACGGGCGGATTGGGATTTTTCGAATTTTTTCAGTTTTGTGAGGATATCGGCGCTGAACCGCTGCCTGTGCTTCCGGCAGCCGTCAGCTGCCAGAATTCCCGTGACGGGGGACAGCAGGCACTTCCGATGGAAGAAATGGATGATTATGTTCAGGAAGTCCTCGACCTGGCAGAATTTGCCAATGGTGCGGCTACCACCCCGTGGGGCAGGGTGCGTGCCGTGGCCGGCCACCCGGAACCTTTCGGCCTTAAATACCTGGGCATCGGCAACGAAGAGCTTATCAGCGACGCTTTTGAAGAACGGTTTGAATTGATTTATAATGCCCTCAGGGAAAAACATCCGGAGATCACCGTGATCGGAACCGTGGGACCCTTTTCAGGCGGCACCGATTATGAGGAAGGGTGGAAAATCGCGGACCGGTTGGTCATCCCGGTGGTCGACGAACATTACTATCAATCCCCCGGATGGTTTATCCATAACCAGGATTTTTATGACGGTTACCGGCGCGACAAATCAAAGGTTTACCTGGGAGAGTACGCCTCCTGGGGGAATACCCTTTACAACGCATTGGCCGAGGCAGCTTACATGACTTCCTTGGAGCGCAATGGCGACGTGGTCGTGCTGGCCTCCTATGCCCCCATGCTGGCCAAAGAAGGTCACACCCAGTGGAATCCCGATCTGATCTATTTCAACAATACGGAGGTAAAGCCCACCGTCAACTACCACGTACAGCAACTTTTCAGCCTGAATTCTGGCCATGCCTGGGTGCAGAACACCCTGGCAGTTGAATCCCGGCAAGAATCAGTTGCCAGGAGGATCGCCTGTTCTGTGGTGACTGACAGGAAGGGTGACCTGGTGGTCAAACTGGTCAACTTACTCCCTGTGACCGTATCCATGCAAGTAAAGACCGAAGGGATGTCAGACTTACTTCCGTCAGGTGAAAAAACCGTACTTGCCGGAATGCCCGGAGACAGGGATCTTAGGCCGGAAACCACAGAAATAAACGCCGCACCTTTCTTTTCCGTTGAGCTCCCGGCTTGGTCATTTACCCTGATCAGGTTAAAAAAACAGTAGATATACTTCAGGACCGGGTCCTAAAGAACATGCGTGTTACTGTCTTAATGTCTGCTTCGTTGAATTCCGGTGAATGCATTTCCCGGCTGCTCGGCGGTGGGGATTCCGGTTCCTTAACGGATCAGAATCCACCGGGGCTACCCACGCGGGTCATGGCGCAACGGAACCCCAGGTCATTCTGGGATTTGGTTTCCTGGAGGTACCGGCGTGTGCCGGGTGTCAGCCAGTAAGGGCGGTCTTTCCAGGAGCCTCCCTTATAGACACGGACATCGTCCCCCATCAAGGAAGAGAAGGATCCCTGGCGGTCATCCTGGATATACATGTCCTCGGTCCTGTTGTTGCTGAAATCTGTCCATTGGTTCCCCTCGATGATTTGCGAGTTGGGATCTCCGTCTTTGAAGTTTCTGAAATCAGCCAGGGTATCCAGTCGCATTACGCCATATTCATCGCGTATCACGCTGCCGTCAGCATCCTTGGAGGGCACGGTGAAGATATTTCCGCGGAAAGGCTGGAATTCGGCAACATCCCGGTTGGAGAGGGGGCGGTAGACGTCATATACCCATTCGTTTACATTTCCTGCCATGCAGTAAAGGCCGTAATCGTTGGGTTCATAGGATTTGATGGTTGAGGCAATGTCAGCCCTGTCATTCAGCGCTCCGGCCATCCCCATGAGGTCACCTCTTCCTCTGGTGAAATTGGCCAGCATCCGTCCTTTGTTTTTCTTGTTGGCCTCGCGCAGGTAGGTTCCGTTCCACGGAAACATTTTTCTGTCGGTAAGCAATTCATTGTCAGCATTCCCGATCAGTCCCAGGGCGGCATATTCCCATTCCGCCTCAGTGGGGAGGCGGTAGGTAGGAAGAAGGATTCCGTCTTCCCAACGGACGCTTCGAGCGGTGCCGTCGGAAAGTTTCTGGGGTTTCTTACCAGCAGTGCCCTGATATAGCCCGGCCAGATATGTGTCAGTGGTAAAAACGTTCTGGCCGCTCTGCCCCGGATCGTGGGTCAGGATGCCCTTGCTGACCAAAATCTGCTCATTCACCCGGTCGGTACGCCAGGCACAGTATGCATTGGCCTGAATCCAGCTCACCCCGACAACGGGATAATCGGCATAGGCAGGATGCCTGAAATAATTCTGAATGTAAGGCTCGTTATAGGCAAGTTCCTTACGCCACGTCAGCGTGTCGGGTAAAACAGACTCCTTCTTGGCCCGGTCCGTAGGATATACCCGTTCAATCCAGTATACATATTCCCGGTAATCCTGGTTGGAGACCTCCGTCTCATCCATATAAAAAGAGGCAACCGTCACCCTCCTCGGAGTATTGTCCCATTTTGACATGACATCTTCCTCCACCCTTCCCATGGTAAAGGTACCCCCTTCAATGAAAATCAACCCGGGGCCCGCCTTTTGCTCATATCCTGAAATATAGGGTATGTTGCCTGTTTCAGGATCATTGTAAGCCCAGCCGGTGGTACGCGATTTGCCGGTATTCTTCGAACAACCCATTATTCCTGCAGCCAATAGGAGCAGAACCAGTATTCTAAACTTCATATTTAAAATAAATTTTTGAATGATCAATTAAATCAATGCTAATTTCGTCACAAATATAACTATTTGGGTCGTTCAATATTGTTCATGATGTGGATTATTTCATGGATATCCTCCCGATAACTTTTATTTTTGCGGTAATTTTACCTGGTAATTACGGATGAAGTTCCGGCAATATTCGTTGTGAATTTCCGTTTGCTAGCTGATATTTGATGCCAATGTACAGATTTTTACTTTTGGTTTTGTTTATGGGAATATCCTGTTTTCGGGCGGAAGGTGCGGAAAGCAGGGGATCTTTCATTGAATGGAAGGGTAATTCTGTTCTGAGTGACGGCAAATGGGTAAAAGTTAAAACCACCGGGAAGGGAATTCACAAAATTCCTTATGACAAACTAAAATCATGGGGATTTGCCAGGCCTGAGGCAGTCAATGTATATGGCAACGGAGGATACAAATTAACGGAGTTGCTCGATGAGATCCCCGTTGATGATCTGACGAAGAATCGCAGCTGGCATGGACGCGATGGTTCGGGAAAGGATTGTCTTTTTTTCCTCTCCATGGGGGTAACGGAATGGAAATGGAATGGTTCGGCGTCGGTTTTCAAACATACGGTAAATCCCTATTCCGTGGATTGTTTTTATTTCCTGAGCGATGCCGGAAATTCGGCTTACACGGTGGAGACAGCCCCCCCGGCAGATCTTCCTGCGACGCATGATGTCACTTCTTTTGATGATTTCACCAGCCATGAAACGGAGCAGTACAATCTGATCGAGTCGGGACAACACTGGTATGGCGAGAAGTTCAGCCGCTTCAGTGTTCGTGCATTTTCCCTGACCTGTGAAGATCCGGTTCCCGGTATACCGGCAAAAATTCTGATCAAAGGGGCCGGGCGTTCCCAGTTGCTCTCTTCTCTTGAGGTGACGATTAACAAGGTGAAGCAGGACCCGCTTCAGTTCAGTGGGGTAAGCATGGATAATGAAACCTCCATGTATGCCGATGACAGGGTCAGGGTTTATATGGTTAATTTATCCTCTTCTTCCGTGGAGATATCCATGAGCTATTCCGCCGCCAATACGCTTTCTGAAGCGTGGCTCGACCACATCACCGTCAACTGGCGCCGTGCGTTGAAGATGAGCGGGGATGAGCTCTTTTTCAGGGACACGCAACACCTTGGCGCCGGTAATACCGGACGCTTCCTTATCGAAAATGGCACAACAGGAATGAAAGTGCTGGATATCACCCTTCCTGCGGAACCTTTTGAAATTCCGGCAGCGCTGCAGGGAAGCCAGCTGGTGTTTACCCGGTCTACCGGCCAGCTTAGGGAATACCTGGCTTTTAAGCCCACCGGGAACTTTCCGGAACCGCTTTTCGTGGGAGAGGTCCCCAACCAGAACCTGCATGCACTCCCGACTCCCGAACTGCTTGTCATCTCCCATCCCGACTTTTTATCCTCGGCACACAAGGTAGCCGATTTTCACCGGACCACCGACGGAATGGATGTGGCGGTGGTTACCACTTCCCAGGTGTACAACGAATTCGGTTCCGGAAGTCCGGATGCTTCCGCCTTACGCAATTTTATTAGAATGCTGTACGACCGGAGTAAAAAAATCAGATATGTGCTCCTTTTCGGTGACGGCAGTTTTGACAACAGAAACCTGACGGCAGCAAACAGGGCTTTTATCCCCACCTTTCAATCCGATAATTCATTGGTGCCGACGTCCTCCTTTGTTTCTGACGACTATTTTGTGATTCTCGGGGCAGGGGAGAGTGTTTACAACGGACAGGTGGACCTGGGAATTGGCAGGCTGCCGGTTTCTTCGACTTATGAAGCCGGAATTGTTACCGAAAAGATATTGAATTACTATTCTCCCGCATCCATGGGGATCTGGAGAACCAACTTATGCTTTATCGGGGATGATGGAGACGGAAACCTCCACATGTCCGATTCCGAAGCCCTGGCTCTTCAGGTGAATGCTTTTCACCGGGAGTTCCAGACTGAAAAAATCTATTTCGATGCCTGGAAGCAGGAAACCACGCCGGGAGGCAAGCGCTATCCTGGAGTTGTGGATGCCATCAACCAACAGGTGAAAAACGGGGTTTTGATTCTGAATTACGTGGGCCATGCCAATGCGCGTTTTCTGGCAGACGAAAGGGTGCTTGACGTTTCCAATATCAATTCCTGGTCCAACAAAAACAACCTGCCGATCTTTGTTACGGCAACCTGTGAATTCAGCCGCTTCGATGCCAATGAAACTTCTGCCGGAGAATATATCCTGCTCAACCCCAACGGAGGCGGCATCGGTTTGTTCTCCACCACCCGGGTCGTCTTTGCCTATTCCAACTACCTGCTAAGCAAGAATTTCTACCAATATGCTTTTGAGAAAGATGAAAACGGGGAGAATTTCAGGATGGGTGACATCATGCGGCTGGCAAAGATTAACACCCTGAACACGTTGAACAAGCGTAATTTCTCCCTTTTGGCCGATCCCGCGCTCCGGCTTTCCTATCCGAAACACCGGGTGGTGACCCGGAGCGTCAATCAGAAGGATGCCGAATTGGTAACCGACACCTTGAAAGCCCTGACAAAAGTGACGGTTGCCGGGGAGATCAATGACCATTCCGGGGAAAAACTTATTGGTTTTAATGGGCAGGTTACCGCGGTCGTATACGACAAGGCCGCTACCCGGAAAACACTCGGAAATGCGGGTGCCACACCTTTCTCCTACAAGCTTCAGAACAGCGTAATTTACAAAGGTGAAGCCACAGTCACGGGAGGTGATTTTGAATTCAGCTTCGTCATTCCCAAAGACATCTCTTATAATCTGGGTTACGGAAAGATCCTTTACTATGCACAGAATGGCGAAACAGACGCTCATGGGGCCTTTGAGAATTTTGTCATCGGGGGGTCCGCAGGAGATCAGGTGACTGACACCCGTGGACCTGAAATTAAGCTGTACCTCGACGACGTTTCTTTTAAAGATGGTGACGAAACCAGCCAAAACCCCCTGCTGATCGCGGAAGTGTCGGATGAGAACGGCATAAGCACCGTGGGTACGGGGGTTGGTCACGACATCACTGCAATTCTTGATGACAATTATTCCGATGTATTGATTTTAAATGAATATTACAAAGCTGCCAAGGACGATTACACCCGCGGAATCATCCAGTTTCCCCTCCGTAATCTGGCCTGGGGCAAACATACCCTTCGCCTCAAGGTTTGGGACGTGGCGAATAATTCCTCTGAAGCCATCGTGAATTTCAGGGTGACCGGTGATTTTTACATTGACGAAATCAGGAATTCTCCAAATCCCGTGGTTCAGTATACCGATTTTTCATTCACGCACAACCAGCCTGATGCCGTGTTCAAAACGCTGGTTGAAATTTTTGACGTAACGGGAACACGTATCGATGCATTCCAGACCAACGTTTCTTCCGTGGGGAGTGTATCCAACCCCCTGAGGTGGAACCCCGGAGAGCGAAATGTCAGCCTTCGCAGCGGAATTTATCTTTACCGGATTACCATCCGCTCCGAAAGCGGTCAACTGGCTGCCAAAACCGGTAAGATGTTCGTGCATCGCTAATTTTTCCGAACAGAATAATTTTTTAGCCTGTAAACCGTTTTGATATTAATCAGAATGAATATAGAAAAGTTTTATCTTTGCACCCTTTGAAAATTAATGATATGACCAGATTTTTCCGATTAATGGCAGTTGCCTTTCTTTTTATTTTTGCAGCTCAGTCCTTATACGCGCAGTCAACGCTGTCGGGCGCCAACGTAATCACCACCGGTGTGCCATTTCTTACCATAGCTCCTGATTCCCGGGCAGCGGGTATCGGGGATGCGGGAGTCGCTACTTCGCCTGATGTGAACGCACAGCACTGGAATCCGGCAAAATATGCATTCTTAGAAAGTGATATGGGGGTCGCCCTTTCCTATTCACCCTGGCTGCGGGCCCTGGTGAATGACATCAACCTTGCATACCTGGCCGGTTACAAGAAACTCGACGAATACCAAACCCTCAGTGCTTCCCTGCGCTATTTCTCCCTGGGCGACATTCTCTTTTATAACGAATTGGCAGAATTTACGGGCCAGCAAAAACCGAACGAATTCGCCATTGACTTTGGGTATACCCGTCTTCTCTCTGATTATTGGTCAGGTGCCGTGGCCATCCGGTACATCAGGTCAGACCTGACCGGCGGACAGATGATCAACAATACGCCTTCCTATGCCGGCAACTCTTATGCAGCTGATGTGGCCTTTTATTACCGGAATCAATTTCAGATGAGAAGGGCCGAAAATGTTTTTTCGGCCGGGATCAACATCCAGAATATCGGCGCAAAAATAAGTTATACCGATGGTGAAGTCAAAGACTTTATTCCCACCAACATGAAACTGGGGATTGCATACACCACCGAACTCGATGATTACAACACCTTTACCTTTGCTTTCGATGCCAACAAATTGCTGGTGCCTACTCCTCCGGAAATAACAGATCCATATTATAATGCTGATTCCACCCTCTTCACGGGAGGCATCAACTCAGACAAATCGGTGGTGGAGGGAATTTTCACCTCTTTCGGCGACGCTCCGGGGGGATTTAAGGAGGAGTTGCAGGAAATCACCCTCTCGGCAGGGGTGGAATATTGGTACAACCAACAGTTCGCGCTCCGTGCCGGGTACTTTCATGAACATGAAAACAAGGGAAACAGGAAATTCATGACTGCTGGCGCAGGTTTTAAATTGAATGTTTTTTCACTGGATTTTGCATACCTGTTCCCCCTGGCCCATAATCATCCGTTGGCCAATACGCTCCGGTTTACGCTTTCCTTTGATGTGGACGCCTTTAGCGGGCAAAACAAGTGACCTCGTTCAGGATAGGCTTCGGGATGGATGTTCACCGTTTGGCCGAAGGAGAAACCTTATGGCTGGGGGGTGTTCTGATCCCTTTTGACAAAGGAACCGTAGCCCATTCCGACGGCGATGTACTGATCCATGCCATTTGTGATGCTCTCCTTGGCGCCTTAAAACTGGGCGATATCGGAAAGAACTTTCCGGATACTTCCGCGGAATTTAAAAATATCGATTCCAAAATCCTGTTGTCGCGTACCTGCCAGTTGGTCCAAAACAAAGGGTACTCCATCGTGAACATAGATGCTTCCGTATGTGTACAGCAGCCCAGACTCTCCCCTTATATCGCCTCGATGGAAAACACCCTGGCCGGGGTAATGGGGATCGATGCCGGGCAGGTCTCCGTGAAGGCCACGACTACCGAACAGCTTGGTTTTGAAGGTAGAGGAGAGGGAATATCGGCCTATGCGGTGGTCCTGGTCACCAAAAAGCAGAACCATGACTGAGATAATCCCGGGATAACAGCGGCCAACACATGGCAGACTTTATTCCATGATGTTTTGAAGTGTACCGGTCCATACCCCCTCGACGGAATGTGTCTGACCACCCTGTCGCATTGTTCCTATGGCGGGACTCAGGACATCCTTGCCCCGGGGAAGGTTTTGAATTGAAAGAGGTTATTCCCCGTAGACCGCAACCTTTTCATTTTCCGCGGGTGGATGAGTCAGGATCCGGTCCCTTTCTTCAAGCCCGTCAAGGATAACTATGAAGTCATCATTTTCAGGACCCGTTTCCACGGATTTTTCCCAAATCCTGCCATCTTTCTTCAGATAGACATATCGCCGGAGGGAATCACTGAAGAGGCATTTCCTCGGGATGATCAGCTGTTCCGGAATTTTCTCGATGATGATCTGGTTGCTGCTTGTCATTCCCGGCAGCAAACTTTCGTCCTTTTCGAGGAGTTCGATGGTAATGGCAAACACCTTGGAATCCACCCCCTGGAGCTCCTGCCCGATATTGGCGATGGTAATGATTTTCCCCGGGAATTGTAATCCGGGTATCGCATCGACAGTCACACGCGCACTGTCACCGGTTTTGATCTTTGCAATGTCGATTTCTTCAACAAAGGTTTCGGAGATGAGTACCGACAAGTCGGGCAGAGTGGCAATCACCGGACGCCAGGGTCCTACTTCATCCCCCACTCTGATCTTCCGCTTTCCACTGATCCTAGCATAGATGAGCATCCCCGGTTCAGGAGCTGTGATATTGGTGGCTTCCAGCGCCTGCTCCAGTTTTTTCTGAATTTCCTTGTGATAGTTGTACCTGTTCTCATTTCTTTTGGTACGGTTCTCCAGATGCATTTTACGGAGTTCATAATCCCGTTTTCTCCTATCGATCTGCCTGACGGTCTGGTTATAGGCGGTTTGCATTTTGCGCTGGTAGGCGGGGGATTCGAATTTTGACTGTTCCAGGTCCAACTGGCGGTACTGCAGGTTGAACTCCAACTCATTAATTTGCTGACGGATCGAAGAGAGGTCAATGGCTGAGTCGATCATGGCATCGTTGAGCTGGGCCTCTCTGAGCTCCATTTCGTCCTTGTTGAACTGGATCCTTTGATTCAGGTTGAGCTGGTCGAGGGTAGCCACCCAATCCCCTTTTTTTACAATGGTCCCTTCAGGAGCCAGGTCCTTGATTTTAAACTCCCATACCTGAAGGTCAGGATCCTTGAAAATTTCGGGCAAGGTGATGTTGATGGCGTTTTTGCCATGGATTTCTCCTTTCGTTTCAATGATTTTTTCGAATGTCATTCGTTTGACCACATGGATGGATTGCTGAATCTGTGAATGTCTCACCCACCACACCACGGGAAGAGCCAGAACTGCCAACGCAACTGGTGCTATCCACTTATGTTTTTTGAGAAATTTTTTCATGGTCACTTGTTCAGCAGGTAGTCAAAATCTTCCGACAACGTGATTCTCTTTTCAAAGTCAAAAAGGGTCAGTTCCCGCAGGGTGTAATAGTAAGTCCAGTACGAGCGGAGCGCGTTGATGTATGCCCGGCGCGCCTGTTCCTGGTCATTCCGGGCGAGATTCAGCTTTGTGACGTCGAGTTTTCCGATCAGAAACCGCTGTTTGGTAACTTCAAAGCCCATTTTCGCAATGGTGTCAGCCTTGGCGGTATTTCTGACCTGTTCTCCCTGGAGGTTGAACTCCATGACATTCATGATGACATTCTGTTCGAAATCAATCCTTTCCTGGTTGATACTGGTTTTGACCACCTCACGGTTTGATTTGGCCATTGAGAGTGCCCCCTTTCTCCTTCCCCAGTCCAGGATGGGAACGCTGACGCCTACGCGAAGACGCTGTCTCTCGAGGGGGTCGAGATAAACCTTGCTGAATTCCTCAGCATTCTGATTCAGTCCATACAGCGCATACAGTTCAGCGTTAAAGCCGTTCTGGGCTTCCGCCTGCTTGACTTTCCGGTCTTCTTCGAGCAGACGTTGCCGGTGATTCAGGATGTTGGGATTGTTTTCAAGGGCCAGTGCGAGGGCTTCGGCCGCTTCTACATGGATGGCTGACAGATTGTCGGGGACGACGCACTCAATCCGGGTTTCTTTTTCAAATCCCAGAAAGGAATTGAGGTCGGCGCGGGCTCTTTCGAGTTCAAGGTTGGACCTGTTCAGCGCGAGTTTGGCATTCATGAAGCCCAGTTCTAAATTGAGCAGTTCATCCTGGGTGACGGTACCGGCCTGGAATCTGCCGATACCGATCCTGTACAGGGTATCGGCATTGTACAGATTTGTGTTGGCTATCGATACTTCTATCTGTGCATCGACAAGGTCGAAAAACCGGCGCGTGGCTTTGATGGAAAGTTCTTCCTTCGACTGGATATATTCCTTTTTCGCCTGTTCGAATTTGACAGGTTCTATTTTTGCCCTCCATTTCAGTTGGTTATAACCGTTCAACGACTGGCTGTACCCGATACTCACCGGCGTACTGCTGTAGGAGGTCAGGCTTTCGCCCCCCCAATTGCGGGTGAGGTTGAGTTCCGACTGGGCGAAGATCCTTCCTCCGGTGAAACCCACATTCTGGCTGAGTGACAAGGCCATATCGGAATCCAGGAATTCGCGGGGTTTATATTCATCGCGGTTTTCATCGAAGTTGTATACTTTCTGCATCGACCGGTTGAAGTCAAAAGGAGTGGCCTGAAAAGTAAGGGCTGGGAGCCTGTCGGCTTTCCAGTTGCGGAATTCCCAGTAACTCGCCAGGTACATGTTTTTATTCCGGAAAGCGTCAAGCGACTGCCTCGACGCTATGTCGATCACTTCCTGCAAGGTCAGGGCTCTTACACCCTGTTGCGCATGTGCCTGCAACAGGGCCGCCAGCACGAAGCTCACCAATAAAATCCTTTTTCTCATCTGTACTTAAAAATTACTGTCGTAACGATTCCACAGGGTCCTGGTCGGAAGCACGTTTGGCGGGCAGGTATCCAAAGGTAATCCCCACCAGGGCAGATACGCCGAAGGCGATGACGATGGAAAAGAGGGACACGATGGTTTTGATTTCAAAAAAAGCCGTAATGATCTTCGACAGGGTGATCCCCAGGATAATTCCTGCAAATCCCCCCACCACACTGATCAGTGTTGATTCGGCCAGAAACTGAACGATGATATCGTTCCGCGAAGCCCCGATGGCCTGCCGGAGACCAATTTCCCGGATCCGCTCCATCACACTCGACAGCATGATGTTCATGATGCCGATGCCACCCACGATCAGCGATATTCCGGCAATAACCCCCAATACGATATTGAAAATATTCTTGGTGCGTTGCTGCTGCTTCAGCAGCAACTCAGGGATGGTGATCTCAAAATCGTACAGGTCGTTATGGCGTCTGAGCAACAGACGGCTCAGAATTTCGGAAGTGACGGTAAGCTGTTCCGTTTCTTTCACCTGGACAATAATTTTGTCGAGCTGGTTCAGGTTTTCACCAGTCGCAGATCCCGACTGGTAACTCATTCTTTCTATCTCATCGGCCCTGACCAGGGAACGGTTTCTGAAACGGAGAAGCATGGTTTTCACGGGAATGAAAATTTTGTTGTCGGTACTGCTGATTCCCATTTCATCGCTTGCTGAAGCTGTAAAGTCGCGCCGTTCCACCACACCGATCACCCGGAGCCATATTTCGCCGGTTTTTATGTATTTGCCGATGGGGTCTTCCTGTCCGAAAAAGAGATTTTTTATGTTGTCTCCGATGATGCAAACGGGATAGCCTTTCTCCTGCTGCCTCTCGTTGAATACGGTTCCGTCCTGAAGGGAGATGTTAAACAGGTCAAAATAGTGGTTGTTCGTTCCCTCCAGGGTCACCGGTTTGCTGCGTCCGTTCAGGATCGCCGAGTAGTTGATGGATATCAGCGGGCATACTCTTGCTACCGTCGGGAGGACTTCTTCGATGGCTTCCGCATCGAGCAAAGTAAGGCCTTTGGAAAATTTCTTTTTGCTAACGCCGTTTTCTTCCCCTGAAGCCTGGTTCTGGCTCTCTTCTCCGGCGACAACGGTACCCGAGGGCGAAATGATGATGTTATTGACCCCCACCATTTTGATCTGCTCCAGGATCTCATGCTCTGCGCCGTTTCCGATGGCAAGCATGCTGATGACGGCCGCCACCCCGAAAATGATTCCCAGGGCGGTGAGCAACGACTTGATCTTATTGGTCTGAATGGCTTCAATGCCAATCAGGATGTCGTGGAGATATCGCTGGAACATCCTCTTCATCGGCCCGTTCCGTTTTGACCGTGAACAGCTTCCCCGTTACCCCCTTGCTGTGGTATCTCCTGCTCCGTTTTCATGCCCTTCTCCTCCGTCTCATTTTCCAGGGCTTCCTGCCGTTTCATCTCATAATAGATCTCCATACCTTCCAGGGGAAGTTCCTTTTCGTGTGCCAGACGCTCCAGCAATACTTTTTCCCCGGGTTCCAACCCCTTTTTGATGATGGTGAAATTTTCATTCTCCTCGCCGGTCTCCACCACCTGTCTCACGATGGTCTTCCCTGCCACAAAAACAAATTCGAGGGTGTCGTCGTGGAAAATCGCATCGGTTGGGATGAAAGTCTCCTCCCTGAAAATGCCGGTCTGAATCACGTTACTGGTCGTCATGGCCGGACGCAGGTCAGTATCGCTGCCGAAAATCCTGATTTTCACCTCAAAAACTTTGGCATCGCTCCGGGGGAGGGGTTGCCCGATATTGGCCACCGTGATCACTTCCCCTTCCAGTTTTTTCTCCGGAAAGGCATCGGTTCCCAACGTGACCTTTTGTCCGGTTTTTACTTTGGAAATGTCAATTTCGTTGACCCAGGTCACCGAGATCATTTTCGACAAATCGGGAAGGGTAGCGATGACAGGCATCCATCGGCTGATGGTCGACCCTGACTTGATCTTATCTCCGAATCGGTCTTTGGCATATATGACCATCCCCGGTTTCTGGGCGTGGATGTTCAGGACACGGTAAGCATTTTCCAGTTCCTTAACCCTGTTCTGACGCTGGTTGAGCACAACCACCCGGCGGTTGACCCGCGCTTCGGCCTGCTGGACTCTGAGCTTATAGGCTTCCTGTTCCTGTTGCAATGTGCGTTTGGCCTTTTCCAGGTCCATTTCAGCCTTTCTGATGACGGAAGGAGATTCGTAAACCGATTCGTCGAGGATGATCCTGGCAGCTTCCACATTTTCGCGGGCATTGATGATCTGGTCACGGTTGTTGCTCAGGTTCAGATTGGAGTCCATGCGGGCATCCTCATACTCGTTGAGGGCCTGTTCCAGTTCTTCCCGGGCCTGTACCAAAACCTCCTCCACGGCTTTATGGTCGAGCGATGCCACATAATCCCCCTTCTCCACGACGGTTCCCTCCTCCACAATATCAGAAATCTTGATTTCATAAATCCTGACATTCCGGCTGCTCAACTCCTCAGGAATCGTTATTTTTTCAGAATTCTCAGCTTCCAGGGTTCCGCTCGTGTAAACCAACACCTCAAACGTCCCTTTCTGCGCTTCTGCGGTGACCGGAGGTTCTGTCTCTTTGGTGCCGGTCAGGAGAATCGTGACAATTGCTATGGCTGCAACGGCAATTAAAATGTAAAGCAGTTTTCTGTTCATCCGTCCAAATAAAAAATAACCCGCCCGTATAATGACGGGGAAAGAATTTCAAATACCCGGTAAAAACTCCACAATCAGATCAAGGCTCCAGAAGAGCAGGAGCGCCAACAGCGTCGCCGATCATAATGCCATTCATGGGTTTCATCTCATCGGAATATTTAAATGATCTGAACTCCTTCCCCTTGCGAACGACAGCGGTTTTCAGGCCCCTGATGTGATCGGTACATGCTTTCAGCAAGGGTTCCTCAGGGTCAGCGAAAGGTTTCATATCCAATGGATATTCCTTGAGTTGGATGACAGGTTTCAGCCCGGTCGTGTAATCAGAATAGTCCTGTGAATTGGCAATCTTAAGTGTGATGGGCTGCATGGCCCAGGTGTGGTTCGGATTCACTTCCTCAGTGTCTCCTATATAATCCCTGATGGTCCAGGAACCGACATTCTTCCCGGCAGTGTTCTCTCCCACCTGGATGACGTCCATATAAGGCTTTAGTCCGTTGATCAGTAATTCGGGGGCTGATGCCGTTTCAGAAGAGGTGATGATGTATATGGAATTAATTCCCAATGAGTTAATTTGCGATGCCGCTGTTCGTTCCGTTTTACTAATATTGTCGGTGAAATAGAGATTAAAATAATTGGATCCGTAGTTTTTCTGGTAATAATCCTGCAGATTTTTGTTAAACTGGTATTTTGCAAATATTTTAAATCGATCGGCTGAATGGATCATGCTTGCAAGGTAAACGGCCGATGATATGTAACCCCCGCCATTGTACCGCATGTCCAGGATAAGTTTTTGTATTCCCTCATCTTTGAATTCCCCGAAAATCCTGTTCAGTTCCAGGTCATAGTTGGTGTTGATCAGGGAATCGTAAGCATTGCTGAAACTGTTGTAAACCAGGTATCCGACCTTCGTGTCATTCACCGTAAGGATGGTGTCCATGTGAATGGGATTTTCCTGCAGGATGACGGCGGTCATGGTAACCGATTTTCCACTGGAAACAAAATCGCTGCCTGTAAAAGTGGCGAGTCCCATGGTGTAATTCTTTTTTGTGAACAAGAGTTCCCTGTAATTGGCATCGGTCAGTTTCTGGCCGTCGATGGTTGTGAAGATGTCACCCCGTTTAAGACCCGCTTTCTCGGCCGGTGAATTCCCGAATACATAGCGGATAAATCCCACCAGTTCATTGCTGTTTTCCCTGATGTAATACAATTTGATGTCAATACCCATGCTTTCCGAAATTCCGGCAAGCCAATCGTCAATTATTCTGGAATCATCCACAATCAGCGACCATTTGTCCACTTCTCCACGCTTGTAAAGCAGGCTTTCGAAAAGTTCTTCCGGATCGGTGTATTTATTCAGAAAAGCGTTGAGACTGTCCCTGACCTTGTATTTGGAATTGTTCAGGGCGGGAATATTGTCCTCCCAATAATAGTAGGTGGCCAGTCCGTTGTAAATAAACTTGTTGACATCAGTGGCTTCTTTGATCTTTTCAGGTTCCGGAACAGGGTCGTCTTTCCGGCAACCGGTGAACAGTATCATCATTGCTGCCAGCCCTATGAGAATCCTGGCATTTACGCTTACCGTCTTCATGCGTGTACTTATTTTTTATTTTTCCGCAAATTTAATATAAAAACGGTTAGATTTGGTTTTTGTTTTGATGGTGAAAATGATATTAACAAGATAGTACAATGATAAATTCTAATTCTTCCAAAATCCCTGTATATTTTATGTTGTTTTTGATAATTGTATCGGGTTGCTGTGCAATGAAGCAGGGGAAAAGCGATCCGTTCAGGATAGCCGATGCATTTTATTACGCCTGGTTTGTGGATGAGACTGAAAGGGGAACCCGGATAGAACTGACCATCGATAGGGTTCGTGAAGAAATTTGTTTTGAATCCCTGGTTTTCCGGAACCGCAGAATTCCGGTCACCGCGTATGTGGGGCCGGGATTCGTCAGGCTGGAAGCATTCCTTAATTTTCCCGGGTCGGTTTTACAGGACCGTTCGGAGCCGGCGGAAGGAGAGGACCGTTTGTATTTCCTCAGGAACGGACAGGAATCTTCGATGGCAATTGATTCCTTCCGCAGGGAAGAAACGAAATATATCAAAAGAGAGTAGGGAGCGTTACTGAATTCCGGCGAGCGCATTGACTACATCCGTTCTTTGTGCCAGGTAAGCATTAATGCCTGGTCTCTGCTTATGGCTGATCCGGTGCTGAAACCCGTCGAACTCATCCCGGTTTTCCAGGATTCGTTTCCCTGTCCGCTTTGCGCCGGGGAGTTTCAATTGGCTCTCGTCCTGTTCCGGGGAGATCTCCCGCTATTGTTTCCCGGCAGGAGGTATGATTTATTTCGTTTCCTGGGGGTATTCAATCCTGACATGGTAGATGTTGACCAGTTTCCGCAGCAGGATCTCCTTGATTTTATCCAATTCGGCGAACGTCAGCTCTGAGTTGTCAAGTTGACGTTCCCGCATCTTTTGGTCTATCATATTGTCAATCAGGATTTTCAGGTTATCATAGGTTTTTTCCTTCATGCTCCTTGAGGCGGCTTCGATTCCGTCGACCAGCATGACCACGGCAGCTTCGCGCGAACGGGGAAGAGGCCCGGGATAGGCAAAATCTTTTTCGTTCAATGCTTCAGCGGGATTCTCCTGTTGCTGTTTTAAATAGAAATATTTTGCTTTTGACGTTCCGTGGTGACTGGCGATAAATTCCATGATGCTTTCGGGCAACCTGTATTTCTTGGCGGTCCTGATGCCATTACGGACGTGGTCGATAATAATTTCGGCGCTTTTCACATAACTCATCTGGTCATGCGGATTCATGCCGATCTCCTGATTTTCGATAAAAAAGTTGGGTTGTGCGGCTTTGCCGATGTCGTGGTACAGAGCTCCAGCACGTACCAGGAATGGATTGCCGCCGATTTTCAGGATAACCTCCTCGGCAAGGTTTGCGATTTGCAGGGAATGCTGCAGGGTGCCGGGTGCTTCTTCTGCAAGCTTTCTCAAAAGGGGCTGGTTGGTGTTGGACAGTTCGATCAGCGTAACATCGGAAACAAAACCGAAAAGTTTTTCAAAAATAAAAATAAGCGGGTAAACGACCAGGACTAGGATGCTGCTCCATGCGAACCACTGCAGCATTCTGACATTGTAATTGGCCAGTGTCCCTTCCTGGATCAGGGTGACCACTGTAAAAACCACGGCATAGGTGAGAGCTACCAGCAGGGAGGCCACCACCACATGAACCCGCCGGTGCATTTTGTTCAGGCTGAAAACGGCGATCATCCCGGCCGATACTTCCAGAAGGACGAACTCATAGTTGTTCGGGGCATAAAACCCAATAAGCAAAGACGTCACGATCAGTGTGAAGATCGCCGTCCGTGGATCATAAAAAGTGCGTATCACGACGGGAAGAATGGCCAGGGGAAACATGTAGATGTGCAATCCTTCGAATGAATTGATCACCATGGCCAGAAAAACGACCAGGACAATAAACATGATCAGGAAGGTGAGTTTCCGGGAATCCTTGAGGATGAAATTCTTATAGGTGTACATGTAGCTGAAAAGCAAGGTAAGGAACACCAGTATCAGCCCCATTTTACCGATGGAAACCAACCGGCTGTTGATCCCTTCCCCTTTTCTTATCTCATAGCTATTTTTCAGGGATTCCAGAACCTGGAATCTGGCATCGTCAATAATTTCACCTTCCAGGATGATCTTTTCCCCTTCCTGGATCATTCCCCGTGCCCCTGAAACACTGGCCTCGAGTTGTTGCAACTCCTCACGGGTGTAATTCTCATCGTACCTCAGATTGCTCCTGATGTATTTTCCCGGATCAAGGTTACTCAGGTAATGTGCGATCCCGGGATACTTCTCCCTGATTCCGTCAACCTCGGCGGCAAATAAATTATATGCGTTTTTTTCTGAGAAAAGTGTACTTACGGGGATTTTTTCAACCAGGTTGCCGGTAACCTGCGAAATGTCGGACTTTCCTGTTAAGATGCTGATCGATTGGGGTGAAGAGGTGAGAATACCCGCTGAATAAATCTTGTCAATGGCGTTGGTCAAATTTACGGTCACCTCCTCCCGCCTGGAGTAGTCGGCAGGAATGAGCGATTCCAGATCAGTCAACAGTCCAGAGACCATCCTGGATGCAACCATGGTGTCCCTGATGAAATAGGGGGCAAAATTCCTGGTGATCTCTTTCTTCTCCGTTTCTATTTCGCTGCTGGATTTCAAAACAGCAAAGTCAAAGGGAGCCACCAGGTTGTCGTGTTTCCACGGGGCGCCCAACTGATACTCATATTTAAACCGGGGTTCTGACGGAAGAATCTGATGAAGCAGGATGGCTGCCACCACAAAAACAATCACCCGGTAAATGATTTGAGAATAATCAGCTACCTTTTGTCTAAAAGTTTTCATAATTTCCGGATTCAATAATCATTAGCGCAGCAGAATCAAATCAGGAAACCCTATATTTGATTTCCTAAAATAACTATTTTTTCATGAACTTTGGAATTTCGGGATTAAGTTTAATTCCTGTCCGCACTGAACCATCGGAGAGAAGCGAAATGGTAACGCAGATTCTGTACGGAGAGCTTTACGAGGTATTGGAGTATCTTCCTGGATGGCAGCACGTTGAACTGGCTTTTGATGGTTATCGGGGTTGGATAGACCAAAAAATGGGAACTCCTGTTTCGCAAAGGCGTTATGAAAAACTCAGAAATGCCCCTTGTGCGGTCACGACTGATATTTTCAGCCTGGTTCCCGTAACCCGGGAACAAAACCTTATGCTGGTGGCAGGAAGCACCCTTCCGCTATGGCGTCCTTATCTCCGGCAGTTTTCACTGGATGATCAGGTGTTGAGGATGACCGGGGCCGTAAGCTATGGGAAGATAAAAGATATCAGGGGATTCGTTATCAACCAGGCGCTGAAATTTTTCAATGCCCCCTATCTTTGGGGAGGAAGAAGTCCGTTCGGCATTGACTGCAGCGGTTTTACGCAGATCATTTATAAAATGGCGGGCATCTCCATCCCACGGGATGCCAGTCAGCAGGTGTTGCTGGGAACAGCCCTCAGTTTCGTTGAGGAAACCCAACCCGGCGACCTGGCTTTCTTTGACGATGACGAGGGAAACATCATCCATGTCGGCATTATGTGGAAAAGAAATAAAATAATCCATGCCTCGGGAAAAGTCAGGATTGACAATGTCGACCAGTTTGGTATCTTTAACGTGGATACCCGACGATATACGCACAAAATGAGGGTGATGAAAAAAATTCTGCCATGATTGAACGGACCGAACTGTTGATTTTCCTACTGATTGTGGCCGCTTTGGTGATCGTGATGCTGCGTTACTGGAACAAAAAGGAGAAATAGACGGTCATGCTTTTTTCGTATACATATCCCCGTCCGGCGCTCACCGTCGATGCTCTCGTGATGTCGGGGACTGCTGCGGAACGTCAGCTTCTGCTGGTGCGCAGGGGGAAGGATCCTTTCAAGGGTTGGTGGGCCTTGCCAGGCGGATTTGTAGATATGGAGGAGACTCTTCAGACTGCCTGTCTCAGGGAACTGGAGGAGGAGACCGGACTGCGGTTGCCTGCCATGGAGCAGTTCCGGGTGTTTGACGCTCCCGATAGGGACCCGCGTCACCGGACCATCAGCGTGGTGTTTTACGCCCTGATCCCTGAAGCGGAAACTGCCCGCGGCGGGGACGATGCTGCTGAAGCCCGCTGGTTCCCGGTAAGCGACCTTCCCCGGCTGGCGTTCGACCACCGGGAAATCGTCGATCTATTCCTCTCAAAACAAGGCAAAGGCTGAGGTTGTCTCAGGCTGTTCTATTGTATTTTCCGGTGATTTCCCTGAGGAACCTGCGGTGTTTGCCCCTGATCTGATCCCAGCGGAAGCGCCATCCCCAGTTGCCCTGTGCGATTCCGGGGATGTTCATGCGGGATTCAGCGCCAAGTTCCAGAAGGTCCTGAAGGGGAGTCACCGCCTTGCAGGCCACTGATGCCCAGGCCATCTCAATGAGTCCCCAAACCGGTCGCCACGGATAATTCTTAAGGTATTTCATAGCGAATTTCTTCTCCTTTTCCGGGGCGGCATGGAGCCATCCCCAGGCGGTGTCGTTATCGTGGGTTCCCGTGTAGACCACGGCATTGACCGGGAAATTATGGGGAAGGTGTTCGTTGGCTTCATCGGAGTTGAAGGCGAACTGGAGGACCTTCATTCCCGGCATGTTGAAGCGGTCGCGGAGCTGTTCCACTTCCGGGGTGATGGTTCCCAGGTCTTCGGCGATCAGGGGGAAGGATCCCAGTTGTTTCCGGAGGATTTCGAGCATTTCAGATCCTTTTGCGGTGACCCATTCTCCGTGGATGGCTGTTTCTTCTCCTACAGGTACCGACCAAAAGGCTTCCAGTCCGCGGAAATGGTCGATTCTGACCTGGTCGAACATCCGGAGGTTGAAATGGATCCGCGCCAGCCACCAGTGGTATTCCTGCCGGCGGAGGCTCTCCCAGTCATATACGGGAGAACCCCATAACTGTCCCGTGGTGCTGAAATAGTCGGGGGGAACACCCGCGACTTTCAGCGGATTGAGATCCCTGTCGAGGAGGAAAATTCCGGTGTTGGCCCACACGTCGACGCTGTTGCCGGCCACATAAAGCGGCACGTCGCCGATGATCGTGACGCCGTTTTGCCGGGCATACTCACGCAGGGCATACCACTGGCGGAAGAAGAAAAATTGCAGAAAATAATGAAAAGCCACGGTGTCGCCCAGCTCTTCACGATAACGATTCATGGCCGCAGGTTCCCTTCGTTTGATCCCTTCAGGCCAGTTGTTCCAGGGTTGTCCTTCTAATGCTTCCCTGATAGCCATGAAGAGGGCGTAGTCAGCGAGCCACCAGTTGTGTTCGTCGCAAAAGCGGGCATATTCCCCTTCATAGCGTTTCCTTTCGTCGTCGCGGAACCCCAGGAAAGCCTTTTTCAGCAGGGGCATCTTCCAGCGGGTGACCTTGCCAAAATCCACCTGGCGGATGTCAAAGCGGGGGATATTCTGAAGATCCGTTTTTTCCAGAACGCCTTCCTCGCCGAGCTGGTGAAGGTCAATCAGCAGGGGGTTTCCGGCGAAAGCCGAATAACACTGGTAGGGGCAGTTGCCGTAGGCCACGGGACCCAGGGGGAGGATCTGCCACAACTGCTGGCTTGTCTCCCTGAGGAAGTCGATCCAGGCAAAGGCGTTTTTGCCCATGGTGCCTATGCCTTCACGTCCCGGCAGGGAGGTGATGTGAAGGAGAATGCCGCTGTTTCTTTTGATCATTTCCGCAGGATTTGTCTGTATTTTTCAAGATGAATTGCTGTTTCGCGTACCAACCGCTGAACTTCGAGGCCGTGCCCAAGGGTGGGGATAAAGGCACCGGGGTCGTCTCCCCCCAGGAAGAGGTAATGGGCATGGACCAGGGAGCGGAGCCATCCCGCAGGCACATGTCCCGAGGGAAAGGAGGAAATTCCCGGGTAGTTGCTGCCCACAGGCCGGCGAACCCAGGCTCCTTCCGCCTCCGTATAATATTCAAAAAAGTCGGGAGTTTGGGAAGAGTAGCGGAGAGCGCCCTTTTCGGCAAAGATCTCAAGGTAAACGAGGTCTCCCGAACCAGAGGTGATTCGGCTTGCCGACAGGTGCCCGGCTGCACGTGTCCGGGGATCGACCAGCGACACCGAGGAGAAGAGGTCTGATCCTTCAGGTACTTCGTGAAAACTGCCCGCCTGCAGGGCATGAACCATTTGAAGTCCTTCCCCCAAAAAGGCAGTGAGCAGGCTTAGCCCATGCGATCCCAGGTCGGCCATTGCCCCTCCGTCGGGAGCCGCTGTGAGCCGGCTTTTCCGTTTGTCGCGGTAACTCTTGTGAAGATAGTCGCCGTGGTAGTATTTCAGGTCAAAATGGATTGGTGAACCCAACACTCCTGATCTCCAGTAGGAGAGGGCTTCTCTGACCGCCGGGGTCTGCAGATACTGAAAACCCACCTGTACCTGCTTGTCCGATCCTGCGGCAATCTGTGCCATCTCCTTCTCCTCTGCTAGTGAAGAACATACCGGTTTCTCAAGGTATATTCTTTTAACCCCGGGCCTACCCAGGGCTGCCTTAAAATGGGCGAAATGGGTGTGGTTGGGACCCAGGATAAAGAGGGTATCGATGTCGGCGGCTGCGTTGAACGCTTCGAACGATTCTGCCCTGGCAAAGCCATACGCCCCGGCAAAAGCCTCCCGGCTTTCTTTCCGTGCCGAACAGACGGAAACCAGCCTGATTTCAGGGGTATCAGGATAGTAAAACCGGAGCGACTGAAGGGCATATACATGGGCGCGGGCGATTCCCCCGGCCCCCAAAAAACCGACATTCACCGGGTTCATAAGATTATATCGTTTTATTTTTTATGTTTATGTTGTGCGCTATTAAACCTTTCCTTTTGGCTTCTCCTTCAGGGAACTCTCTTTGTCTGCCTTGCCGCTCCCGGGTCAGGGATTCTGTATCGTAATTCCCGGCTGACCAGGCGGGGATAGGATTATTCCACTTTTTCCAGGATATCGACCAGGTGTTTCCAGAATTTCTCCGTGGTTTCGATGTTGATCCTTTCTCCGGGGGAGTGGGCTCCCTTGATGGTAGGCCCGATGGAGATCATGTCGAGGTCGGGATATTTCTCCAGGAAGAGGCCGCATTCGAGGCCTGCGTGGATGGATCGGACGATGGGTTCCGTGTTGAAAAGCCTGCGGTAGGAGTCTACGGAGATTTTCAGGATGTCAGACTCCGGATTGGGAGCCCATCCGGGATACCCGTCGGAATGGGTGACTGTGGCACCTGCCAGTTCGAATACCGACTCAACCATAGCGGCAGCCATGGCCTTGCGGCTGTCGATCTCACTGCGCTGACTGGTGGTGACCACGATTTTCCCGTTGCCGGGGAATTTCACCGAGGCCAGGTTGGTGGAGGTTTCCACCATGCCGGGCATGCGGGTACTCCATTCCAGGACGCCGTGCGGGCAGGCCGTCAGCGCATTCAGCAGGTTGTGTAAAGTCGGGGAGTCGATCACCGACCGCGGTGGGGGTATACTCTCCCAGGTTAGCGACAGGGCAGGTTCCGTTTTTTCAAATTCGAACTTTACCAAGTCGGCGTAGGCTTCGAAATCGGCCGTAAGCTGGCTTTTGAGGTTCGCAGGGAGGGTGATGACGGCGTGGGCTTCCCGGGCAATGGCATTCCGCAAATTGCCCCCATCGAATTCAGCCAGGGAAATCCCCTGTTTTGCGCGGGCCTGCCAAAGAAAACGGGACAGGATCTTGTTGGCATTCCCCAGTCCCTTGTGGATGTCATCACCTGAGTGGCCCCCGGTCAGCCCCGACACCTTAAGTTTCAGCGCCAGGTGTCCGTCAGGTACGCTTTCTTCAGAATAGCGGAATACCGCCAGGGTATCGATGCCCCCGGCACATCCGATAAAGATCTCGCCTTCATCTTCCGAGTCAAGGTTCAGCAGGATCCTGCCGGTGAGAAATCCCGGTTGCAGGGCGTTGGCCCCGGTAAGTCCGGTCTCCTCGTCGACGGTAATCAGGCATTCGAGGGCGCCGTGCCTGATCTCTGCGGAAGTCAGCACGGCCAGCTGGGCGGCAATGCCAATGCCATCGTCGGCCCCCAGCGTGGTCCCATTGGCCGAAACCCATTCCCTGCCGATCACCCCTTCGATGGGATCCTTGTCGAAATCAAACGCCGTGTCGCTGTTTTTTTCACACACCATGTCCATGTGGGTCTGGAGGACCACCACGGGAGCCTTTTCCCTCCCTGGAACTGCCGGCTTGGAAATCAATACGTTGCCGGCATCATCCCGTTTGGCTTCCAGTCCATGGGAAGCGGCAAACTCCAGTAGCCAGGCGATCATCCGCTCTTCTTTTTTGGAAGGACGGGGGACTTTCAGAATTTCAGAAAAATAGTTCCACAGAGGCTGTGGAGCTAAATCGGAAAATGAACGCATGTTGAAATATTTAGTAGTTGATAGGGAACCTAAAGATCAGATCTTGCTATTGTCCAAAACGGCCTTCCATGATGCCAACAATTGAAAGGTCTTCATCAAGTTCAGGCCAGTGTAATCCTGTTCCGCCGCAAATAATTTCTATATTTTCCAGTTGTGACCTGGAGGCATTTTTAAGTCTTTTATTTAAAGTGGAAGGAAACCTGATTTCGCGTCCATCCTGAATGAGAATACAGACCATACCATTCTCATACCATACTTTTTTTGCGGTTACCAGCAACTCAGCAACCATGTACTTCATACCATCTGGTTTTAATTAAGTCCAAATTTTCGTTAATCAATTCTTACGGTTTCTTCAAGTCGTTTATTTTTAATCCTTGTGAAAACTCAAGTTCAACAGGTTCTATCCAAACTTGCAAATCCACCTGCCTTTCGCATATGGATATTCATAGGTTCCTGACTTTCATTGGTGTAAAAGAAGAACACGAATCCCAGTTTTCTGAAAACTTCAGGCATATCAGTTTCTTTTTAATATTGACAAAAATAGCATATTTTTACGGACATGGAATCAATCAGGGAGATATACAGGATCGGGAAGGGGCCTTCGAGCAGCCACACGATGGGCCCCACGCGGGCTTCGGAGATGTTTCTGGAGCGTTTTCCCCAGGCTGACCATTACCGGATCACCCTGTATGGCAGTCTGGCCGCCACGGGGAAGGGCCATTTGACCGATGAGGCGGTGATGCAGGTTTTCGAAGGGCGGAAGTCAAATCTGGTATGGGAGCCTTTACTGTTTCTGCCGCGTCATCCCAACGCCATGAAATTCGAAGCCTTTGATGCAGCGGAGACCCTCCTGGGGGAGTGGACGGCTTATAGCATCGGCGGTGGGGCCGTAGTGGACGACCAGAGCGAAAAGGAGATGGTTCATCTCTATCCTCATAAGAGCATGGATGAAATCCTGGCCTGGTGTCACGCCAACGGATTGCGTTTCTGGGAATATGTGGAAAAATATGAAGGTCAGGAGATATGGGGTTTTCTGGAGGAAGTCTGGAAGGTGATGCAGGAGAGCATCAAACGGGGTCTGAAGGCCCAGGGGACCCTGCCGGGGGGGTTAATGCTTCCGCGAAAGGCGGGGGAGATCAAGGCCAAGGCAGGCCACTATTCCGGCCTCTTCAAGCGGCAGTCGCAGATCTTTGCCTATGCCCTTGCGGTTTCCGAGGAGAATGCCTCGGGCGGCATCATCGTCACGGCTCCCACCTGCGGGGCCAGCGGCGTGCTTCCTGCCGTCCTCTACTACCACAAAAGAATTTATAAGATCACGGAGGATGTGATCCTCAGGGCGCTGGCCACGGCCGGACTGATTGGCATGCTGGTGAAAACCAACGCTTCCATTTCGGGGGCCGAGGTGGGATGCCAGGGGGAAGTGGGTACCGCCTGCGCCATGGCGTCAGCCGCCGCCAGCCAGATGATGGGTGGCTCCATCAACCAGATTGAATATGCAGCCGAAATGGGTCTGGAGCACCACCTGGGGCTCACCTGTGACCCGGTGGCCGGTCTGGTGCAGATTCCCTGCATTGAGCGGAATGCCTTCGGGGCACAAAGGGCGCTGGCGCACAATACCTACGCCCTCATGTCGGACGGCCGCCACCGCATCAGCTTCGACGAGGTGGTCCTGACCATGTATGAGACCGGGATCAGCCTCCAGAGCAAATACCGCGAGACATCCCTGGGCGGGCTCGCCCTGCGCGATGCCATGCCGTAAAAGAAGAGTGAGAGACTAAGGGACTGAGAGACTGAAGGACGGGATCACCGGATCACGGAATCAGAGGAAAAGGTAATCGGTGACAGGTTAATTTGTTGTCGGGTGTCAGTTTCAGAATCTGCTTTCCTCCTTCCTCCTTCCTCCTTCCGTAATCCTCCCTCCGCCCACCGCCCTCCGCCCTCCGCAATCAGTAATCTGCCTTCCTCCTTCCGTAATCCGCAATCCTCCCTCCGCAATTAGTTAAAAGAGGTAGTTCAGACCGATGTACATCCCCGATTTGCCGTCCTGTTTGTTGAGGGCACGGCCGTAGTCGACGGCAATCACGAAATTTTCATTCATAACAATGCGTAATCCGGCACCCACGGAAGTATGCAGTTTCTCAGCCTCGGACTTGAAAAAATCAGTTTTTTGAGATGAACCGAAATTTGCAGGCATTGTAAAGTCGATCTTTTTGGTGACCCTTCCGAAGTCGGCAAAAGCGTTGAGACCAAGGTAGAAGTTGTTCTTGATGAAGTTAAAGCGGACGAATTTCCAGCGGGCTTCCACATTCCCGTAAAAGAAGCCGTCACCCACCACGCGGTTACGGAGTACCCCGCGAAGGGTCTTGCTTCCGCCCAGTCCTTCCGAGAGGGCCCCCGTGAGAATCGAGGTAATCACCTGCGACTGGTAATAAAAGGGTACATCGCCGGCAAGGGTGGTTTGATAAGCCAACCGGTAAACGAGGGAAAGGTTGCGGGGAACCAGCGTGAAATACTGACGGTGGATCAGTGCAAGTTTGGCAAAGGAACTTTCTGCACCCAGAATCTCCGGGGAGGCTTCCACCACCGCTTCCGTCCAGACTCCTTTCATGGGGTTTGGCCGGTTGTCACGGGAGTCGAAAACCACTCCTCCCTTGAAAGTGGGAACAAAGCCGCCGTCCACTTCATCGCCGCTGATAATCCCCCAATCCTTGTAGTGCTGGAATAACCCCGGAACTTCCGGCAGCCTGTCGTTACCTTCTTTGTTCTTGTTCAACTTTTCGAGGTTGACATCGGCGATTTTAAAATTCTGAAAATTCCAGCCGGTGATCCAGCGGAGGTGGTCTCCGGCCAGTTTCCCCTGCAGGTCGACCTTAAAGCGGAACAATTTCCGGTCGTATTTGTAGAACATCCTGGTTTTATAAATGTGGGCGGGTTGTTCATCGTCGATCCAGTCTGCATTGTAAAACGCATCATAACCGTTGAATCCATAGAAATCGTAGGCCTGGTCGGAGAGGTAGCTCATGTCGACCGAAGTTTGCAACCCTTTGATCAGCCTGTCGGAATCGTAGTAGAATCGGTTGATGCCACTTCCCTTGGTGAACCGGGATACTTCAAAATAGAGGGAGTGGTTGTAGGAGGGAAACCGGCTGCCGTCACCGTAATTGTAAAGGTTGACCAGTGCCCCGTACTGGAATCCCAGGTCAGTGTCGAAGGTGATGGTGGGAAGGGCTCCGAAATTCCAGCCTGTTTTGGTTACCATCTCTTTTTCCTGGGCTCCTGCCAGCAGGATTGTGAGGATCATTATCGAAAAAACGACTGCTTTTTTCATAATTTTTACGATTTAGTGACGTGACTGTTCTGATGATGCGTTTTTATTCCTGAAAAATACGGATGAACTAAGTAAGAAAAAAAAAGAATACACAAAACATCCTACTGCAAATACATCATTCCGGAAATAAAAAGAGGATGAAGCCCGCTGATTAGTAATTTCCCGTCAGCACCCCCGACACACACCAGGCGCTGAAGCTGCCTCCTTCGGGTTGTCCCTGGGGGATAGCCACTTTCATCACATGTTTGCCGGGCTGCAGATCATCAAGGGGGATAAAAACGGGATCGGTGGCACTACCGGGGCACCATCCCGAGCGGCTGTAATCGCTGGAGGTGAGCCCGTTCCAGAAATTCCCCGAAGAGGGGTTGTATTTCCGCCAGGTGCCGCAATCGGTCCGCCAGGGGGTAAAGGAATAGACTACCTGGTTGTCGATGATGATGCGGTTTTCCTTTGGGTTGAATTCATCGCCGCCGCCCCAGCCGCCATGTCCGGTGGTGAGGTAACGAAGCTTCAGGTTTTTAACTCCTTCGGGAATTTCAAATTCCACCGTCAGGGAGTCGGTATCGAAGAGGGTTCCGTAGTTCTGTCCAGCCATTTCCATGATGTTCAGGGTGTTAAAGAGAGGCATCGCAAAAGCGGCGGGTTCCTCCCGCTCGCTGACCGTTTGAGATCCCGGATAGTATTTCAGTTGAAGAGTGACGCTATGGCCTCCCTTGTCATAGTTGCCGATAAAGGCTCCGATCCAGACCTCTCCCCGGAGCAGCGGTATCAGGTCGGTGATTTCCTGTTTGTAAAAAGCTGCATTTTCCCAGGTTTGTCCGTACACTTTGACCTGTTCGTTGAAGTGCCTGACACCGAAAGGGGTGAAAAAGCGGAGCAGTTCCACAGCGGGATCGTAACCAGGGGTGGCCGTCATGCCCTGGTAGCTTTTACCATTGCGTGCTGTGAAGAAAGGGACCTGGTCGATTCCTTTTGTCAGGGCGTTCAAAAAGTTCCGCTGTTTTCCGGTGGGAATCACGAAAACCGTGCCGGTGCGGTCATAAGCATCCCCTTTGGAATATTGCGTCAGCTCTATGAAGAGCTGGTCACCTGCCCGTGTCCCGGGGAGTTTTACCTTTTTCAGGATGACGGTTCCCCCGGCATATTTATAGGTCTGGTTCAGAAACTCTCCCTGCGGATTGTCGAATGTATTGCCCCAGCTGATCTGTTCATCAGTAAAAATGTCGATCGTGGTGATGTAGTTTTCGGTGATCAGGTGCCGGTACAGGGCCTGGTCCACCGGATCCCCGAGGTCGGCAGGGATGAAGGGGGCCTGGTCTTTCGTAAGTGCGATGACCGAATCGGCCATGATTTCAAAGTTGTTGTTGCGGACGATCTTCAACACCAGGCCGTCGGGAATTCCATACGCCATCTGCGGGGTTCCCCGGCAGGGCACATCCCGGGTGAACCAGATTTCTATGGCGTTGCTGCGCAGGCTGGCGGTGGCTTTCTCACAGGAATAGCCCAGAATGGTCTGCCTTTCTCCGGTTAAGGTGAGCGGCGGAAATTCACTGAAGGGGGTCTTGACATGAAAGGCATTGCCTTTCGCCAGCCGGGCAGTCTGGAAAGCATTCCGCGCCTGAAAATCGAGAATTTCTTTTTCCTCAGGGGTTTGCGGTAACAGGGGCTCTCCCCGGCGATCGGCCCGGGCGACTGAAACCTCGGGCGAGGCCTCCAGAATGAAGCTCCCTCCCCGCCGTGTCTCCTGACCGTTAACCATTTGCCGGTATGTCACCTTTACCGCCTGAGGTTTTTGGTTTGCCTCTGTCAAAGCACTTCCCCAGCAGAGGATCAGTGCCAGCAGGAAAACTTTCTTCATCATGACAATGTGGACTTTCAATGGGTTTAAAATTTTCAAAAACCGCGTTAATATAGTGATTTTTTTACGCAACGCACAGGCTTTCTGCCTTTGCCGGTACATCTAAATTTACTATTTTTATTCCCTGAAACCAATTGAAAGAATATGAAAATCAGATTTTTTTCACTTCTTCTGGTAATATCCGTTTTTGCCGGAAAACTGTTTGCCGGACCGTTGGACCTTGTGCCGCTTCCCGCTTCCATTCAGAAAGGGGAAGGGGAATTTGAATTTTCCCCGCAGACCGCCTTTTTTGGGGAACCCGGCCTGACATCGCTCATGGAGTACGGAGGTAGAATGGTGGCATCCAAGCTGGGTTTTGTTCCCGGCATTGTTCCCGCCGGGGCGATTCCCGGCAGTGCGATGATCCGTTTACAGCTCAGCGCACCATTTGACGGTCAGCTGGGCACCGAGGGGTATCTGTTGAAGATCATGCCGCGTGAGATTCTGATCAGGGCCAACCTGCCGGCAGGTGTTTTTTACGGTTTACAGACCCTGGGGCAGATGCTTGACGGCGCTGAAGGGGGTAAACTACCGGCGGTAACCATCACCGACCATCCCCGATTTTCCTACCGCGGAATGCATATCGATGTGGCCCGCCACTTCATGCCCATTGAATCGTTGTACCGGTTTGTGGATTATCTGGCCATGCACAAGATGAATGTCCTGCACTGGCATCTCGTCGATGACCAGGGATGGCGTCTGGAGATCAAAAAATACCCGAAGCTCACAGAGGTGGGGGCCTGGCGTGTCGACAGGGAAGAGCTCCACTGGAACAGCCGTCCGCTGATCCGGCCGGGAGAAAAGACTACCTACGGGGGCTTTTATACCCAGGAAGAGGTCAAAGCACTGGTTCAATATGCCAGGGAGCGGTATGTGACCATCATTCCCGAAATCGAGATGCCCGCCCATGCAATGGCCGCGTTGGCTGCTTATCCTGAACTCTCCTGCACCGGTATTTACCAGGGAGTAGCTCCCGGCGGGGTCTGGCCCATCACTCACATCTTCTGCGCCGGGAAAGAAGAGACCTTTGGCTTCCTGGAAGATGTGCTGACGGAAACCATGGCGCTCTTCCCCTCGACTTTCATCCATGTGGGGGGCGATGAAGCCGACAAGACGGAATGGAAGAAGTGTCCGTTGTGCCAGAAAAGAATTAAAGAGGAGGGACTGAAGGAGGAGCACGAACTGCAGAGTTACTTTATCACCCGGGTTGAGAAATTCCTGAGCGCTCACGGCAGGAAGCTGCTGGGATGGGATGAGATCCTGGAAGGGGGACTGGCCCCGGAAGCGTCCGTGATGTCGTGGAGGGGCGAAGAAGGAGGCATTGCAGCGGCAAAAATGGGGCATACGGTGGTTATGACCCCTGGCTCGCATTGCTATTTCGATTATTACCAGGGGGATCCCTCCCTGGAACCTTTGGCCATAGGCGGTCTGACCACACTGAAGAAGGTCTATTCCTTCGAACCGGTACCGGCTGTGCTCACTGAAAAAGAGGGAAAGATGATCCTGGGAGCCCAGGGCAATCACTGGACAGAGTATATTTCAACGCCTGAACATTTGGAATACATGGCCTTCCCCCGACTGGCGGCACTTGCCGAGGTGGTGTGGTCACCCAAAGAAAGCCGCAACTGGGATGATTTCTCACGGCGGATGAACAGCCAGTACCTCAGATATGAAAAGGCAGGCATCCGGTATGCCCGGAGCGCCTTCCAGGTGTGGTCCCATCCGCGGCTCCTCCCGGAAACAAAAACCCTGGAGGTCGCCTTTACCACCGAGGTGAGCAATCCGGAAATCAGGTATACCCTTGACGGAACCGACCCGACCGTATCATCCCCCCTTTATACGGCACCCGTGGCCATTGATCGGAGCGTGGTGGCCAAAGCGGCTGTTTTTGTCGATGGGAAAAGCGTGACAGCCCCCCTGAGCCGCCAGTTCTATTTGCATAAGGCGGTGGCCTGTCCTGTGACCCTGAAATACCCCAACAGCCTGAAATACGACGGCAGCGGCGAGTATACCCTGGTCGACGGCGTGAAGGGTTCTGCTAATTTCAACGACGGAAACTGGAAAGGTTTTTACAAGGATGACATGGTGGCCACCATTGACCTGGGAAAAGCGGTCGGCATCCAATCGGTGGAGACCCATGCCATTCAGGATGTAGGTTCCTGGATATTCATGCCCAAAGAGGTGGTTGTGGAGGTCTCTGCCGATGGACAGAACTTCCGGAAGCTGGGATCGGTGACCCACAAGATCCCGGTGACAGCCGCTGAAAAGCTCACCCATGATTTCCTGGTGAAAAAGAGCGCTAAAAAGGTGAGGTATGTGCGGGTTACCGCCCGCAACCTGGGGATATGCCCTCCGGGTCATGCCGGGGCCGGCAAGGGGGCTCACCTCTTTGTAAGTGAGATTGTTGTTGACTAAGGATGTGCCATGCCACAAAAGAAAGAGGCTGCCTTTTTGAGACAGCCTCTTTTTTGTGATTTTGACGATTTTTATTTTTTAGCCCACCATAAGGGGGTCAGGATCGCATCGGGACCGCCGAGCAAACTGACGGCCTGGGTATACCCTTCCGGGTTGCTGTTGGCCAGACTGGCAGGATATTTCAACCTTTGCGGGAAGTTCTTCACACTGGAAGTCATATAATTGGACTGGGTCAAATTGGGAAGATCGGTCAGGGGAAGGTCCACCGCAGGATTGTCGAAGAAGGGGAGTCCCAGACGGCGGTGATCGCTCCAGGCTTCCATGGGGGCCCAGGGCAGTTGCGCAATGTATTTCTGGGTGATAACCTTGGTCAGAAGGTCGTTCTTTACCGTTCCGTTTTTATACAGGTGATTCTCGGGATATTTGAAGGTCATGGTTCCCGGTTCATTGGTATAGCCATTGACATAGTTCATGACAACCGTTGCAGGAGGTTCTGCCTGGTGGTCCCATTTCACGGATGTTCCGGTACGGTTATAGCTCTCCGATTGCAGGTATTCGTTAGCAAACTGACTGACACCCCAATAGTCAAAGCTAGCCTTGATGCCGTTTTCGTAGGCTGTTTTGCCGTTGACGGGAGTTTTCCATCCGCGTACCGCACCTTCCGCCAGCAGGAAATAGGTTTCCCAGGGAGCGAAGAAAATCCTCTTGGAGGCACTGCCCCTGAATTGCTGGCTCAAGCGAGGTATTGTCCCTGTGTAAAAAGAGATCTGATTCTGTGCGGATTTGGTTCCCCAGTTGCCCAACGAAGCTGCATTCCAGGTGTAAGTGCCGTCAAAGGTCAGCACCACATTGCCTGATGCGTCGACCAGGTTTCTCTTTACGGTCCTGGCATCGTTGGTCCAGGATGGGTAGAATGAGAAGTTTGGGTTAGTGAAATCACCCGGTATGATAAAGGCTTTGTATGCCCGTGGATCAATCACTCCCGGCAGTCCGTCCAACCAATACCCCGCTGAAGGATCATTGGTCATGCTGGTCAGGTGCTGGTCCCATTTGAGGCCGATGTAATTGGAGGGTTTGATTTTTGGGAGGAATTCCGGTGCCAGTTGGTCCGAAGAGTTAATGCCCCCCAATCCGATATAAAGATTGTTCAGCGTTGCCGACAAGGGTTGGGCATTCCATTCGCGGCTCATTACCCCTGAAAGGGCATCCCAGCCGGATCTTTCTGCGACCTGAAATATGTCGGCTGCCGACAGGATCAGTTCCTTGGATGCGGCATCCTCAAATTCTGTCTTGGCTTTGCCGGCATCGACTTCGCTTAATCGCATAGCCAATCTTAAACGCATGGAATTGGCATATTTCTTCCATTTGAGGTAATCATAGCCGTAGGCCTGGTCATACTTTGCCAGGGTTGTGGGATTCACCACCGATACGTCCAGTTTTTCAGCGGCATCTTTCAGTTCGCTGAGCATGTGGTAATATACATCCTTGACATCGTTGAACTGGGGATTGACCCCGCTGAAAGCGTCCACGGGCATGGGGCCGAAGTTATCGGTAAACTCGCTCATCAGGTAAACCCTCCAGATCCTTGCCACCTGTTTAAGGTTTTCAGTGTAAGGCATGGCAACGCCGGCGGCGATTTTCTCGTCAGCAACGGTAATGGCCAGATTGGCCGATTTTAACCATCCTGAGAGGTAACTGTAATAGTCGGCTGTCCATCCCTCGTTGTAACCGCCTATGGCCAGGGCACCATTGTACCTGTGCTGGCGTGAAGCGGTTTTCCAGTAAAGGACATAGGCCCTTTCGGCCACATGGGGGTCCTGCTGCGCAGAGATGATGGCGTTGTTGATGATATATTCCACCTGTACCTGTTCTACGCTGGCAGCTTTTGGATCAACATTGATTTCTTCGAAATCGGAGCATGCTGCAAGTGCAAACCCTCCAAGCATCGCTATTAAAAAGTATTTAAATAATGTCTTCATAGTGAACGATTTTTAAAATCCTAAGGTGATGTTGAGTAAAAAGGTTCTGGATGTGGGAGGAGCCGCATTTTCAAAGCCTACCGCATTGGTGCCGGTAGCAAAGACTGACTCGGGATCGACGCCATTCAGGTGGCTGGTAATCAGCCAAACATTATTGGCGGAAAGACCAAATTTCGCCCTGGTAAGCGGCAGGTTGTTCAGCATCTTTTTGGGAAGGTCATAGTTGAGTTGGATGGTCCTGAGACGGATGTTGGTGGCATCATAAATATTGGCTTCCACGATACCCATGTTTCCGGAGCCTGCTGCCACCCTTTCCCAGTATTGCTGAACAGTGACGGATTTATCGTTTGCTTTGTAACTATTGCCGTCAGCGATGACTCCGTCGAGTACCATGTCATCGCGCTTGCCATCGGTGACGGTCACATTTGATGTTCCGGAAAGTTGCATCGCCCTGTTGGTGCCTGAGAAAATCTCACCGCCAAAACGGCCGTCGATCAGGAAGCTTAAGGACAATCCCCGGTAGGAAAGGGTGTTGGTGATTCCCATCAGTGCCTGGGGTTGCTGGTTGCCCAGTTTCACCCGCTCGGTATTCCACTGCGGCAGCCCGTTGGCATCAAGCAGAAGCTTACCGAAATGAGGACTTCCTTTTTCGGTTACTCTCTTGAAGGAGGTTCCGTAAATCTCTCCGTAATTGCCCCCGACTTCCGCCAGGATACGCAGGTCATCAAAGCCCCCGATCTGGTATTGTTCCACGTTGTCGGCCAGTGCTTCGATGGTATTGCGGTTAAAGGAGTAGTTGAATTGGACATCCCAGCGAAGTCCACGGTTCAGGCCGGGCAGAACTACGCCGGTCATCTCAAGCTCAACTCCTGTGTTCTGGATATCTCCGGCATTGATTTTTCTGTTGCTGTATCCACTCATGGGATCCATGGGCAGGTTAATCAACTGCCTGGTGGCGTTGGATTTGTACCAGGCAAAATCAAAACTCAGACGGTTGTTAAAGAAGCGTGCTTCTAGACCTGCTTCGTAAGATTTGATCAGCTCGCTTCTGACGGAAGAGTCAAACAGGGTGCTGCCCAGCCCAGCAGTGGTGTTCCCAAGCGGGTCCTTGCCGATCCAGTAAGTGTTGTAAAGCTGGTAAGGCCCCAGGTCATTCCCCACTTCAGCATAGGAAGCCCGCACTTTACCGAAGGTGAACCATGCAGGTAACTCACTGTTCTTATCAATCATGTCGGAAACCACCCAGGACAGGTTTACGGACGGATAAAAATAAGAACGGTTGTCGGGATGGAGGGTTGTTGACCAGTCGTTCCTGAAAGTTCCGTCAAGGAAGAGGTACCCGTCATAATTGACCTGCACCGTCCCGTAAACCGAGTTGATTTTTTTCCGGCTGAAGGATTCACCTACCGAAGGATTGCTTTTGCTGTTGTTGATGGCAAAAAGGTTGGGAACTTCCAATTCTCCGGCACTTCCGCTGATCCCTTCACTTTGTTGTTCCATCAGGTTTCCGCCCAGGGTCATGGCTCCGCCGAATTTGCCCGCGATATTATCCTTCTTTGCCATGATCAGGGTGCTGAAATTATTTTCAAAATGGGTCTGTTTCCCCAGTCCGTACCGACCCGTGGCCGACAGCGGACTTCCCGCATACAGTTTGTTTTCGGTGTTGGTGGTGTACATGTCGGATCCTCCCCTTATTTCGGCATTCAGCCAGTCGGTGAACTGGTATTTCACCGATCCGTGTAAAATAAAACGGTCACGGCTGTCCATGTTAAGACTATTCTCCGACATCCAGTAAGGATTCATCTGGTTGCTGCCTCCGTACCAGATCATTTGTCCCAGGTCGTTGACAGAATTCCTGAAATCCCTGATGTCCAGGGAACGTGGCAACAGGTACATGGTATAAAAAGTGTTACTGTAGTTAACGCCGAGCAACGGACGGTTGGTGGCCGTGGCGTTGATGTACTGGATCTTGGTGTCGATGGTCCATTTTTTCGTAGGGCCGAAATTTGAGACGGCCCGGGCGAGTAAGTTGGTTCTTTTCAGGTCGGCGCCGGGGATGATGCTTTGGTCATCGGTGCGGGTCAGTGAGGTGTAGACCGAAGTGTTCTCAAATTGTTGCTGAAAGGAGAGGTTGTTGGTCAGGTTAAGCCCTTTCTTTTCAAAATAGTTGGCAACATTGTCATAGGCTTCCATGTTAACGCTTTTCCCATCCCAGCGGGTGATGCTCTGTCCCGTAATTTCAGGTCCCCAGCTGCCGTTGGACCTGTTGTCAAAAATGCCGTTGGATCCTTGTCCGAACTGATTCTGCATTTTGGGATTCGTAAAAATGGATTCCACGCCCACCGAGGAGGAAATGCTTATTCCAAGGCCTTCCTTCTTGTTCCCCGATTTGGTGGTGATGAGAATCACCCCGTTACCGGCGCGTGATCCGTAAAGAGCTGCCGCGGAGGCTCCTTTCAGGACGCTCATGCTTTCAATGTCTTCCGGATTGATGTCTCCCAGGCCATTTCCCATATCCGTCGACGGATTCCAGTAGTCGTTATTACTGGCCCCGGTAAAGTTGTCGATGGGGATGCCATCCACCACAATCAACGGCTGGTTATCGCCGGTTAGCGAACTGTAACCCCTTAAGACAATTTTGGAAGAGCCGGCCGGACCGTTGCTTGAACGGATCACCTGCAACCCGGAGACCTTTCCGGAGAGGGCATTGGCCAGATTAGGCTCCCTGGCCTCCAGAAGTACATCCCCCTTTACCTCCTGCATGGAGTACCCCAGGGATTTGCGCTCTCTCTTGATGCCCAGAGCGGTTACGACCACTTCATCGATGCCGATGGCGGAGGTGGCCAGAACGACATTAACCGTGGAACTTCCTTCCAGGGCAATTTCCCGGGAAGTCATCCCGACAAACGAAAACATCAGCACAGCATTGCCGGAACTTACCCTTAAGGAAAAAACCCCGTCGAAGTTGGTTATCGTTCCGTTGGTCGTTCCTTTTTCCAGGACTGCCGCCCCGGGTATAGGTAACCCATCTTCACCCGTAACTGTTCCCGTTACGGTAAACTGCGCCATGGCACTCACTGAGAAGGCCAGGCACAAAGTCAGCAAAAACAAAACCTTTCGCATAGATAATTTAATTAGTGTTGATTAGATTGAAAAGTAAAAAATCCATTTTCTTTTTATTCCGTTTTATGGTTTTCACTGAAGATTTGATCATACAACATTGCGGTTGTTCCGAGGAGCCCCGACTGTTCATCGATCTCGGAAGTGACAATGGTTGTGTTCTGCAAAATCTGTTCGAGACAATACCGGTTCAGCGACTGCTGAATGGGGGTCAGGATGAACTGGTTGGCCTTTGCCACCGGACCTCCCAGGACGATTATTTCGGGATTCAGCAGTTGGATCAGGTAGGAGAGACCTTTCCCGAACATCATCCCGGTTTTGCTCAGGACCGATATGGAAAATTCGTCACCCGAGCGGGCTGCCGCAATGACATGTTCCGGTGTCATTTGGGAAGGATCTTTATCAAACTGACGGGTAAGTTGGGAGACCTTCCCCTCTCTGATTCCCTCCCGCGCAAGGCGCAGAATGGCAATGGAGGAGGCAGCCGTTTCCAGACAACCCCGCTTTCCACAAATGCAAAGCTCACCGCCTTCTTCCATCTGAATATGGGAAAATTCACCGGCAAATCCAGTGGTGCCTCCGTACAACCGGCCGTCCAGAATCATCCCCAATCCCAAACCCCAGCTCCAGTTGATGATTACTGCATTCCGCGTATCCCGGGCCTTCCCGAAAATGTATTCCCCGTATGCCTGCATCCGGGCATCATTGTCCACATAAACAAGCATGTCGAATTTCTCCCTCAGAAGCTCCCTGACCGGTTGGTTTTTCGTTTCTTTGATGGTGTAATTGATGCCCGTATTGGCATCCACCAATCCCGGCATGTCCACCCCAAAACCGATGACCTTGTCTGGGTTAATTTTATAATCGAGCATCAAAGAGTGTGCTGCCTCATACAATTTGTCGACAAGTTCCGGATCGTCAATATGGGTGTCAATCGTGATGAGGGACGTCAACTGCTCATTACGGCTGTTGAAAATCGCCATCTTGGCCGCATACCTTCCCATATCACAGGAAATGACGAAGTTGGTTTTGTCAAACAAGCCATATAACGAAGGCTTTCGGCCCCCGGTCGATTGCCCGGTCCCCAGGGAAACTACCTGACGCTCATCTATCAGATCATTTAAGAACAGAAGAGCCGTAGGCATACTGACTCCCAACTTTTTGCTTAATTCGGGAGCAGAGCAGGAACCTTCCTTGTAAAGAATCCTTAATATACTCTTCTTGAGCCGATACTTCTTCATCTCACTTCCCGACAATTTGGCATCATAATTCAAGCCAGTGGACTTCATACCTGTTTGGTAATTTTAAAAAGCAAAGTTGTGAAATTTATTTCTTAAATCATGCGAAATGTTAAAAAAATTTAATAAGTATGTTATAAAACAGTTAAAATTTTAGTAATTGTACTGCGTACAATATTGGATGGGGACCTGACTGGAGTGCCGTCAGCAGTGACGGCACTCCTTATAATAATATTATTCACGGAAGAATCCGCGGAGGAATTGTTAGATTTGCATTTTTACATTAAATAGCAGGTAAGATGAACAATTCCAGAAGAGCATTTCTGGGCCGGGCGGGGGTTGCCGCCGCGGCCATGGCCATGGTGCCGTCGATCGTCGATGCGGCATTTCCCGCACCAAAAAAGAAAAAACCTTTTGCGTTATCTGAACAGGAAGTCGTGTTGTTTCAGGGGGATTCGATCACCGATGCCGGACGGGAAAAGAGCAAAGAACTTCCCAACAATGGTCCCTCCTTTGGCGGGGGATATGCCTTCATTGCCGCTTCGGCCATCCTGGATCACTTTTCGGCCTTCGATCCCGTGGTGTACAACCGGGGGATCAGCGGCAACAAGGTTTATCAGTTGGCAGACCGGTGGCAGAAGGATTGTCTTGACCTGAAGCCCGGTCTGGTGAGCATCCTGATCGGCATCAACGACTACTGGCACATGCGGAACGGTCGTTATGACGGTACGGTGGAGAAATATGAGGCGGATTACCGGCAGTTGATCCTCACCACCAGGGAGGCATTGCCACATGTCAGGCTGGTCATCTGTCAACCTTTTGCCCTTCCGGGTACGACGGCAGTGGACGAGAGTTGGGTGCAGCCCCTGAAGGCTTATCAGGAGGCAGCCCGGAGGCTGAGCCGGGAATTCAAAACGATCTGGATCCCCTTCCAGGAATTGTTCGATGAGGCCATCCGCCATGCACCGGCATCCCATTGGGCCGCTGACGGGGTTCATCCCTCCATGGCCGGCAGCCACCTGATGGCCGCAGCCTGGCTGAAAAACGTTTTCGGGATTTAAAGGGAAGATCCGGAATCGCTATTTGCCCACCTCGGACAGGCTATCCTCCTTGTTGATCCTGAGACAGGGAACCTCGTCCAGATCGGACGTTTTACTGAATTGCAAATTCAAGGTATCGGCGCCAACCACCTGGCCCGGCCTGAGATGCAAGGCTTCTGCCCTTACCGAACTTTCACGCGATATTACCATACTATTGCGGTTGCCGACCGTCACTCCCGTGCCGGGGTTTGCAATGATCTGAGAATCCTTGTAGCTGATGGTGTCTTCCAAGCTTTGAATCGAGATGTCCGCTGATTCAGAGGTGCTTCCATTCCTGAAAGGAATAATATTATTCCTGTAGCAGAAGGCATATGCCAGAATGCCTGCCAAAAAAATGGAAATGACTTTGTCTTTAAACTTCATATCCTTTTTGAAAAACGGCGGCAAATGTATACCATTTTTTTATTCGGGAGTTTTTTCCGGAAATCATTTAAGACTGGTTTAACATACCGCGGATTTGAAACTCCCCGCCGCAGAGCGGACAGGGAAACGAATCCCGGAAAACCGGGATGAGTTCGACGGGTTTCAGCACCGGATCAGCCATAAGCAGAGACCAGGCATTAATGCTTACCTGGCACAAAGAACGGATGTAGTCAATGCGTTCGCCGGAATTCAAAAAAAACAGGGTATGAAGCTGTTGACTGCTTAACACCCTGTCTGTCTATTGCTTATTCCGTCTTATTGACTAATCTCTGTTTGTCAGAAGTCTACTGAGCCACAATCTCTCTGTCTGACTCTTTCCTGCTGAAATCTTCTGATTTTTATTCTCTTATTCTTTTCCCAGAAGTTTGATTACCTGCTGATAGACATTTTCCCCGTTGAATCCCAGTTTTTCATCCAGCACTTTGTATGGGGCGGAATATCCGAAGGAGTTCATGCCCCAGACAGCTCCATTTTCTCCCACGAGCCCGGCCAGGGTCACGGAGAGGCCAGCGGTCATCCCGAAACGGGGAATTTTGCAGGGGAGGACGCTTCTCTGATATTCCGGGTTCTGGTTTCTGAAGAGGCCTTCGGAAGGAACACTTACTACTCTGGCCTTCAGTTGTTTGCGTTGCCTGAGAAGGGCAGCTCCTTCAATCAGGGTAGCGACTTCGGAACCGCTGGCCAGCAAGACGATGTCAGGAGTTCCTCCGTCGTCTTCAACGATATAAGCACCGCGGGCGGCCTGCAGGGCGGTTTCGAACCCTTTCCCGGGCAGGTTGGTGATATTCTGCCGGGAGAGGATAAGGGCAGTGGGGGAAGTGGTGTTCTCCAAAGCCAGTTTCCAGGCCGCGGTAGTTTCGTGGACGTCGGCGGGGCGCAGCACCAGCATGCTGTTGTGTCCCTTGTGGTTCTGGAGTTTTTCCATAAGCCTAATTTGGGCCTCCTGTTCCACAGGCTGGTGGGTCGGGCCATCCTCCCCGACCCGGAAGGCATCGTGTGTCCAGACATATTTGACGGGGAGTTCCATCAGGGCGGCCAGCCTGACGGCAGGCTTCATATAATCGGAGAAGACGAAGAAGGTTCCGCAAACGGGGATGACCCCTCCGTGGAGGGCCATGCCGTTCATCAGGCAGGCCATGGTCAGTTCCGCCACCCCGGCCTGGAGGAAGGATCCTGAAAAGTCACCCTTTTTAAAGGCAGTGGTCTTTTTCAGGAAACCGTCGGTCTTGTCTGAATTGGAGAGGTCGGCCGATGCCACCACCAGGTTTTCTATCTTCCCGGCAAAGGCGGCTAATACGGCACTTGAAGCGGCACGGGTAGCCTGGTGGTCTTTCTGGACCACCCCGGCAAAATCGAAATCCGGAGCTTTCCCCGAGAAAAACAATTTCAGTTTTGCAGCCAGATCAGGATTACGGGTGGCCCATTCCTGCTCTTCTTTTTTCCGTTTCCGGGCTTGGGAGAGCAGTTCCTTTTTCCTTCCGGCATATTTTTCCGCTACATCTTCAAAGATAACAAAGGGATTCTCGGGATTGCCTCCCAGGTTGATGATCGTCCTGCTGAAAGAAGCGCCTGCATCTCCCAGCGGCATCCCATGGGTGGATATCTGCATCTCGAAACTGCTCCCGTCCTCTTTTACAGCTCCCTTCCCCATAATGGTTCTGCCGATAATCAGGGTGGGCTTCTCCTTCTCCTGATGCGCCTTTTTCAGTGCTGCACGGATCTCTTCAGCGCTGTTCCCGTTGATGGTCATCACATTCCAGCCCCAGGCCTCATATTTCTTCGCCGTTTCTTCTGAGGTGACCTCCGTGGTCTTGGTGGAGAGCTGAATGTCGTTGGAATCATAAAACATGATCAGGTTATGGAGCCCAAGGTGCCCGGCAATCCTTCCAGCACCCTGTGAAATCTCCTCCTGAACACCCCCGTCGGAAATGAAAGTATAGGTCTTGTGCGCCATCCATTCCCCGAAACGCGCTACCAGGAACCGCTCGGCGATGGCGGCCCCGACAGCCATGACATGTCCCTGCCCCAACGGCCCCGACGTGTTTTCAACCCCCCTGAGAACATCCACCTCGGGATGACCGGGAGTAGTGCTTCCCCATTGACGGAAACTTTTCAGATCATTCATGGTGTAAAAGCCCGCCAGGGACAAAACAGCATAAAGCATGGGCGACATATGCCCGGGATCCAGGAAAAAACGGTCGCGGTTCTTCCAATCCATATCTTCCGGATCATAGTTTAAAAACTCACTGTATAATATATGGATAAAATCGGCTCCTCCCATGGCTCCCCCGGGATGCCCCGACCTGGCTTTTTCAACCATGGCGGCAGCTAATATCCTGATGTTGTCTGCTGACTTTGATGCAATTGTTTCTCCCATTTTCCTTTGCTTTAATTTATTAACTGATGATTCTTGCCATAAATACCCCGTCGATGGACCTGATGTTCTGTTCCACTGAAGGGCTTAACTCCTGCTTGTCGATATCAATGATGTTGTAAGCAATTTCATTCCTGTTTTTGTTGAGCATATTAAGGATATTGACACCTTCATTTGCCAAAACCGATGCGATTTGGTTAACCATATTGGGCACGTTCCTGTTGGCCACCACGATTCGGAGGCCTCCGGTCCGGTCCATTTCAACGTTGGGGAAGTTCACCGAGTTGACGATATTCCCTTTTTCGAAATACTCCCTGATCTGTTCCACGGCCATAATGGCGCAATTTGTCTCCGACTCTTCCGTCGAAGCCCCCAGATGGGGAATACAGATGGTATTTTTCATCTTCAGGGTATTTTCATTCGGGAAATCGGTGATGTACCTCGATACTTTTCCATATTCCAGGGCTTCGGCCATGTCGGTGTTGTTGACCAGTTCCCCGCGGGCGAAGTTGAGGATGCGAACACCGTTTTTCATGATCATAATCTTCCCTTTGTCGATGTATTCTTTTGTCCCGGAAGTCAGCGGAATGTTGAGGGTGACGTAATCGGCGCCTGAAAGGGCTGATTCGAGGCTGCGGGCGAGATGGATCTTGTCGCTCAGTTTCTGGGCTTGGGTGACCGAGATGTAAGGATCATAACCCACGACGTTCATCCCCAGCAATTGGGCAGCATTAGCCACAAGAACCCCGATGGCCCCCAGGCCGATGACGGCGAGGGTCTTCCCCAGAATTTCACTCCCCGCAAAATTCTTTTTCCCCTTTTCAATGAGGGGAGGTACCTGGTCTCCCTGACCAACCAGCGTATTTACCCATGTGATCCCGCCGCTGATATCCCTGGATGCCAGCAGCAATCCTGCCAGAACAAGCTCTTTAACCCCGTTGGCATTGGCCCCGGGCGTGTTGAAAACCACAATGCCCCTTTCGGCGCAACGGTCCACCGGTATGTTATTGTACCCGGCACCAGCCCTGGCAATGGCGCGCGTGGCAGGTGAAAATTCCATCGCATGAAGATTAGAACTCCTCAGAATAATGGCATCGGGATCAGTATATCCGGTGCCGGTTTCGTATCTTTCGGATGGGAAATGATCCAGTCCTTGTGGATTGATTTTGTCAAGTGTCAGAATTTTATACATGATTCAAAATATTTATTTTAAATTTCATTTTGATTAAATTCTGCAAATATTAGAATAATTTTTAATTTTTTCTCCGGTTAATAATTACTATCTTGAATCGTTTTAATTCATAAATAATATTACTCACTATGAAAATTTTCTGTAGAATCTGTTCCTCTGGTTTGGAGAGGGCTGCCTCACCAAAGGGGAGGCTTTTCCTGACAGTCATGAGTTTCCTGGTTTTGTCAGGATGCGGAATAAAGCAGAAGGAGATACTTCCCGATCCGGCATTTTCAAAGTACATCTCTTCCTTCACTTCCGGGGAAGTATCCGTGGAATCTCCGGTTAAAATACAACTTGCGGAGTCTCCTCCCGGCTTTGTTTCCGGGGATGTGTTGCCTCCGGCTATTCTGCGGCTCGACCCCGCCACCGTTGGAAGTACGGTCCTTGAACCGGGAGGTGTGGTCCGGTTCATCCCTGAAAGAAATCTCTCCCCCGGTGTAACTTACGTGGTCAGTTTTTCCCTGGGGAAACTCCTGGAGGTGCCCAGTACCTTCGATAAGTTTCGTTTTAGTTTCAGGACCATGCCCCAGGACTTCACCATTTCGGGGGATGGCCTGGTATCGGGTGCCGCACTGGGTTCCGCAGGCTATTTGTATACCGGAATCGTGAGTACCGCCGATGCTGCCGATCCCGGAAGCGTGGAAAAGGTCGTGGAGGTCACCCATCAGGGCAGACCAAAAAAACTTACCTGGATTCATTCCCCTGACCGGCGGCTCCATACCTTTACCGCCGACAGCCTGATGCGGGAGAAATCGACCTCGTCGGAGCTGATGATCCGGTGGAACGGCCAGCCGCTCTCAGTTCAGAAAAAAGGAAACAAAACCATCAGGGTGCCGGCGGAAGATGAGTTCACCGTACTGAGCGTGAATGCAGTGACTTCTCCTGAACAACAGGTGGTCATTCTTTTTTCCGATCCCCTGGAAATGGGGCAGCCCATTGAAGGGATGGCTGAATTGTCCAATTCGGTGAAAACTTCCTGGCAGATCGATGGCAACCGTTTGGTATTGTGGCCTTCCGAAAAAATTACGGGGGAAAGCGCCGTGACAATATTCCGTGGTTTGCGGAGTGCGGGGGGCAGATCCTTGCCGGAAACAACCCAATACGACTTGTTTTTCAAAAACCTGAATCCGGAGGTCCGCCTGCTGGGAAGTGGGGTGATTGTCCCGGAAGAGGGAACCCTTTCCCTTCCTTTTGAAGCGGTGAGCCTGAAATCAGTCGACCTGCGGGTCATCAAAATTTTCCCTTCCAATATCCGGCAGTTTTTGCAGGAAAACCAGGTCGACGGGGAATCGGACCTCATGAAGGTCGGCCGTCTGGTATACAGCGGAAAGGTGGACCTGAATCCCGGAGATCCTGAAAAATTCCACCGGTGGAATACCTACCGGGTTGACCTGAACCGTTACCTCACCCCCGAACAGGGAGCGATGTACCGGGTGGAACTCCGTTTCCGCCGTGCATACGCCCTCACCGATTGCGGCGAGGTGGCCGTCGAAGAGGAACCTTTCGAAAATGCCGGGGAAGACGAAGACTGGGATTCCCCGGGGTGGTACAGCATGTATTACTGGCCCGAGGGATACCGCTGGGGAGAAAAAGATAATCCCTGTCATAATTCCTATTACAATTCATCGCGGTTTGTGGCGCGTAACATTCTGGCCTCTGACCTGGGCATGCTTGCCAAGGAAGGGAAAGGGTTCCGCTTTACTTTCGTAATTACCAACCTGAAGACCGCCCTTCCCGAGGATGAGGCCGAGATTTTGCTATACAGTTACCAGCACCAGCTGCTGGGAAAGACTTTCACCGGCAAGGACGGAACGGCTACCATCACTCTGGAACAAAAACCCTTCATAGCCCTGGCCCGGAAAGGAGGGCAGACAGGCTATCTGAGGCTCGACGACGGGTCGTCGCTTTCTCTCAGCAATTTTGACGTGTCGGGGGAAGAAGTTCTAGAGGGCGTTAAGGGATTCTTATACGGAGAACGGGGCGTCTGGCGTCCCGGTGACAAAATCTTTATGACCTTTGTCTTGGATGATCCCGATGACCGGATGCCTGCCAATATCCCGGTGATCTTCAGGCTGGTCAATTCGCGGGGACAAGAGGCGGTGCGGCTTGTTTCCACCGTCTCAGAAAACGGGTTTTATCATTTCCCGGTCACCACCCGCAGTGATGACCCGACAGGGAACTGGTATGCCCAGGTGAGGGTGGGGGGAGCACTCTTCGAAAAACGAATTAAGATAGAAGCTGTTAAACCCAACCGGCTCAAAATTGACCTTCAGCTTCCCGATCCCATCCGGGCAGGGATCAGGCAGGATGCCCGGCTGAAATCGTCATGGCTGCACGGCGCCGTTGCCCGTTCGCTGAAAGCAGTGGTGGAAGCTGAAATGGTACCGGTAAAGACTCTCTTTAAAGGATATGAAAAATATAGTTTTGACAACCCGGGGGCCGTTTACTTCCCCTCGAAAAGGGTGATCTTTGAGGAAAATCTCAATGAGGAAGGCCAGGCGAGCATACCCCTGGAATTTCCGGCGATCACCAATGCCCCCGGAATGATGAAAGCATGGTTTACCTCCCGGGTTTTTGAGCAAGGGGGTGACTTCAGCATTTTTGTCAAGGAAGCCCGCTTTTCTCCCTATGGCAAATACCTGGGCATCAGAATGCCCGATGAAGACGACGGGTGGTTCACCACGGGTGAAACCTACCGCCCCGAACTGGTTGCCCTCTCCCCGGAAGGGAAACCGCTCCCATTGGGAAAAACAGAAGTCAGCCTCTATAAAATCGACTGGCGCTGGTGGTGGGAGTCGGGGGAAGACCATCTGGCCCGGTATGTCAGCGGGCGTCACTACCAGCCCCTGAAGACATGGCAGCTGAAGTCGGGGGAATCCCGTGTACAATTTGATCTCCGGGTGGATTTCCGTGACTGGCATGACAACGGACGCTATCTGCTCTATGCCCGCGATATGGAAAACGGACATGCCACAGGCGTCACGTTTTACATGTCCCAATGGGGGGGGTGGCGTTCCGATGCCGTACCTGAGGGTGCCACCATGCTGGCGGTGACCACTGACAAGGAAAAATATTCCCCGGGAGAGAAGATCAGGGTCACCCTGCCCTCTTCAGCGGGCGGAAGGGCGTTGGTAAGCCTTGAAGACGGGAAACAGGTGAGGGATATTTTCTGGGTAAAAACCGGAGAAAACCAAACCCGTTTCGACGTTGAGGTAAAGCCGGGAATGGCCCCGACACTTTACATCCATGTGACGCTGATCCAGCCCTACGGAACGTTGAAAAATGATGCGCCCATCCGGTTGTATGGAATACAGGCGGTGGAAATCACGGACCCGGGTACCCTGCTCGACCCCGTCATTGCGATGAAGGAGGAACTGGAACCGGAAAAGGATTTCACGGTTACCGTCAAAGAATCACAAGGGAAGGGGATGACTTATACCCTGGCCATCGTTGATGAAGGCCTGCTTGATTTGACGGGATTCAAAACACCGGATCCCCATGCTCATTTTTTTGCTAGGGAAGCCTTGGGAGTGAAGACCTACGATCTTTTCGACAAGGTGGCGGGGGCTTATGGAGCTCATCTGGAGAAGGCTTTTGCGGTAGGGGGTGATGAAGAACTCAAGGTTACGGGACACAGGCAGGCGAACCGTTTCCAGCCTGTGGTGCTTTTTGCCGGTCCCTTCACTCTCGCGAAAAGAGAGACCAAATCACATCAGTTCAGGATGCCCAATTATGTAGGGTCGGTAAAAGCCATGGTCATTGCCGGGGACGGGCGAGCCTACGGAAGCACCTCAAAAAGTGCCAGCGTCCGCAAAGCGGTGATGCTGTTAGCCACCCTTCCCCGTGTGGCGGGTCCGGGGGAAGAGATCTCACTTCCCGTGGAGGTGTTTGCCATGAAAGAGGGCGCCCGGGAAGTGACCCTCAGGGTCGAAACCAACGATTTGATTTCCGTGGTCGGAGAAGCAAGCGACCGGGTGACCTTTGCCGGACCGGGGGATAAGATGGTGTGGTTCCGGCTGCGAACCGCCGAGAAAACCGGAATCGCCCGGGTGAAGGTGTCCGCGGTCAGCGGAGGGGAGACAGCCTACGCCGAAACGGAACTGCAACTCAGGAATCCGAATCCGCCGTTAGTAAGGCAGCAGGGCAGGCTCCTTGACCCCGGAACCCAATGGGATGCTGAACTCCCACTCCCGGGCATGGCAGGCACAAACGAGGCCTTCGTTGAAATATCCTCCATCCCGGGGATGCATCTCTCGAAGCACCTCGATGCCCTGATCAGCTATCCCCACGGGTGTTCTGAACAGACGGTATCGGCGGGATTCTGCCAACTGTACCTGGAGAATCTGGTTCAGCTCACCGAAGCTGAAAAAGCGCGTACCGGGGAGAACATCCGGAAGACGATACAGCAGTTGACGCACCTTCAGACTGCCGGCGGCGGGATTGCTTACTGGCCGGGTCAAAATGCTTCCGATGACTGGAGTACCAGTTATGCTGGACATTTTATGACGCTGGCGGCTCGCAAAGGGTATGCCGTGCCGGCAGCGTGGAGAAGCGGATGGCTCTCCTTTCAGCAGTCCCGCGCCCGGATCTGGAAGCCAGCCACGGATGCCGATCCCTTTGTTCAAAAGCAGGAAGCGCTGATTCAGGCTTACCGGCTGTATACCATGGCCCTGGCAGGTAGTCCTGACCATGGCGTCATGAATCGCTTCCGGGAGGAGGTGAAGTCCTATCCCCAAGCCCGATGGCGGCTGGCTGCGGCCTACCTGATTGCCGGGCACCCCACTGCGGCAGACCAGCTTCTGCAGCAACTCCAGCCCGGAGCGGAACCCTATCCCTACCATGGTGCCACCTTCGGAAGCCACCTGCGTGACAAAGCCATGATCCTGGAAACCCTCCTGCTGAAAAACGATAGACCCCGCGCTTTTGCCCTGCTGACAGAAATCGCCGGAGAGATCGGAAAATCAGAATGGCTCAGCACCCAGACGGCTGCATGGTGTTTTTATTCGGCAGCCCGGTTTTTCGACGATTTACCCCCCGAAGGAATGATGGATGCCTCCGTCACCATAGCGGGAAAAGAGGAGAAAATCCTTTCGGCCCTGCCCATGGTGAAACTTCAAATCCCTGAAAACAAGGTAGCAAAAGCTTCCGCAACGGTAAAAAACAACGGAAAATCCCCGCTTTTCGCCCGCTTGGCGGTTAGGGGTACCCCCATGCAGGACACTGCCGGCACCATCATGAATGACCTCAGGATCAAGGCGCTCTTTACCGACAGGAAAGGGGCGGTGGTCAACCCGGCATCTCTGACCCGGGGGACGGACCTGTTCCTGGAGGTGACGGTTACCCATCCCGGATTCCGGGGACCATACCGTGAACTGGCCCTGACGGCCATCTTTCCCCCGGGATGGGAAATCCTGAATAGCAGGCTGAACGATATTCCTGCCGGACCATCGCAGAATTTCGATTACCAGGATATACGCGATGACAGGATATATACCTATTTCAGCCTTGACAACGGAACAGGCAAAACCTTCCGGTTTGCGCTGAATGCCTCATATGAGGGGCGTTTTTTCCTCCCTGCCATTGTCTGTGAGGGGATGTACGACCAAACGGTCTATGCCCGTTTGCCCGGACAATGGGTTACGGTGTTGAAATAAAAGGCCTGGGCCGATGACCGGGCATTTTTTCAGGAAAAGGCTGACTCGGGGGCCTGCGGCAGTACTTATTGTCGCAGGAGCAAGCCTGCTGACGTGGTTTTTTTTCTGCGTTCCCCGGCCTCTCTTTCCCGAAATTTATTCGCCGGTTCTGGAGAGCAGTGACGGTCAGCTATTGGGAGCCCGGATCGCTTCTGACGGCCAATGGAGGTTTCCTTCCCCCGGTTCTCCTGCTCCGCGTTTTGAAACCTCTCTTCTGACTTTTGAAGACCGCTGGTTTTATTACCATCCCGGCATCAACCCCGTCAGCCTGATGCGGGCGTTGGTGCAGAATGTCACGCAGGGAAAGATTGTCAGCGGAGGAAGTACCCTGACCATGCAGGTTGCGCGGCTGGCAAGGCCGGGGAAAGCCAGAACCCTGGCGAACAAACTTCTGGAAATGATATGGGCGCTCAATTTGGAGCTCCGTTTTTCAAAGGCTGACATTCTGAAGATGTACGTCAGCCAGGCCCCCTTCGGCGGCAATGTGGTGGGCCTGGAAGCTGCCGCCTGGAGGTATTACCAGCGGCCGCCCCACCAGCTCTCCTGGGCTGAATCAGCGACACTTGCCGTCCTCCCCAATGCACCCTCCCTGATTTTCCCGGGAAAAAACGACCGGCTGCTGCGTGAAAAAAGAAATCTCCTGCTCGGAAAAATGCACCGAAGGGGATTCATCGATTCCCTGACCTATGAATTGTCACTGGAGGAACCTCTCCCCGGAAAGGTATTTACCATTCCTGACCATTGTTACCACCTGCTGGAATTCAGCAACAGGGAAAAACCCGGGACACGGGTGAGGACAACCCTCGACTATCATCTGCAACAGCTTGTGAACGAAGCTCTTCTGTCACATGAGCGTCAGCTGTCGGCAAACCATATCTACAACTGCTGTGCCCTGGTTGCCGAAGTCGGAACAAGCAGGGTGCTTGCCTATGCGGGAAATGTCCCCCGTTTCGACGACCCTTCTCACGGCAACCACGTCGATGTGATCAGGTCGCCCCGGAGCAGCGGCAGCATCCTGAAACCCTTTTTGTATGCCGCCATGACCGATGGAGGGATGGTTGCACCCAATCAGCTCATTGCGGATATTCCGGTGCGTTTCACAGGATTTTCGCCCGTTAATTTCAGCGGCAGCTATGACGGAGCCGTGCCGGCATCGGAAGCGCTGGCCCGCTCCCTGAACGTTCCTGCCGTCGTCATGCTGCAGAAATACGGAGTCGAGCCCTTTTACCACTTTCTGAAAAAGGCGGGAATGACGACCCTGACAAAGCCGGCAGGTCATTATGGATTATCCCTGATTCTGGGGGGTGCCGAAACCACTCTCTGGGATCTGGCAGGGATGTATGCTTCCCTGGCCCGGATAGTTACGGTGTATGCCGCAGAAGACGGCTTTTACCCTGTGAATCCCTTTGCTCCCCTGGTATGGAAGGAAGGGGAGACGGCCGACCGGGGACCGGAAGCCGTGCAGCCTTTTCTGAGAGCTTCGGCGGCCTGGTTAACCCTGGAAGCCCTCCAGAAGGTCAATCGTCCGGAAGAGGAAACCGGATGGGAAGCCTTTGCTGATGTAAACCGGATTGCCTGGAAGACAGGTACAAGCATCGGTTTCCGGGATGGCTGGGCAGTGGGTGTGACCCCCCGGCATGTCGTGGCTGTGTGGGCGGGGAATGGCGATGGGGAGGGACGGCCTGGACTAACCGGTACCGCAGCTGCCGCTCCCCTGATGTTCGAAATCTTTGGTTTCCTCTCTGGAGGCGGGAGTTTCGCTCCTCCTTCTGAAGAACTGGTCCCCGTTGCGTTTTGCCGGCAAAGCGGATACCTGCCCTCCCCCCTGTGTGACGAAACCGATACCATCTTGGTCCCGGCAGGAATCCGTATCCCCCAATGCCCTTATCACCGGCAGATCTATCTCGATAAAACAAGACAATTCCGGGTGTCGGAGGATTGCTTTCCGGTGTCTGAAATGATAACCAGGCGTTGGTTTGTTCTTCCACCCGCCATGGACTATTTCTACCGCAGAAGCCATCCCGCCTATCAGCCGCTTCCTCCCGTGATGCCGGGCTGCCAGGTCCCCGACGCGCCCATGGAACTCATATATCCCCGTGAAATGGAAAGAATCTTCATCCCCCGTCAACTGGACGGCACGCCGGGTCAGGTAATTTTTGAAATGGCCCATCGTGATCCTGCCGCCCGCCTGTTCTGGTACGTCGACAGGAGTTTCGCCGCGGAAACTGTCACCTTTCACCAACTGAGCCTGCACCCCGAAGCGGGATGGCATACGGTGACCGTTACCGATCACCTGGGAAATCTCCTGGAAAAACGGTTTTTCGTCGTGGACAGGGAGGATGAACAAGATCGGGAGAGCCGGGGAATGCGAGCGGGAGGGTAACTTTTTTTACTACTTTTGGAGAACTTTTAGATCAATATGATGACCATTGCAGAGAACATACAGGCCATCACGGGTACCCTTCCCGAAGGCATAAGGCTGGTGGCCGTTTCCAAAACCAGACCCGTCAGGGACATTCTTGAGGCTTATCATGCGGGGCAGCGGATTTTCGGGGAGAACAAAGCCCGGGAAATGGCGGAAAAATTTCCGCTCCTCCCCGCTGACACGGAGTGGCATTTCGTCGGTCACCTGCAAACCAACAAGGTCAGGATGATTGCACCTTTTGTCGCCATGATCCAATCGGTTGATTCGCTGAGACTTCTTAAGGTCATCAACAAGGAGGCCCTGGCATGTGACCGGGTGATACGGTGCCTGCTGGAATTTTACATCGCCGAAGAGGAGACCAAATTCGGACTCTCGGAGGAGGAAGCTGTGGAACTGCTGGAATCACCCGAATACCGTCAGATGAAGAATATCAGAATCTGCGGCGTGATGGGAATGGCTACCTTTACCGATGAAACAACTGTGGTAAGAAGCGAGTTCCGGAGGCTGAAAACTATTTTTGAAAAGATGAAAGCAACCTTTTTCAAGGACGACCCGGAATTCAGAGAGGTTTCTATGGGGATGTCATCCGATTACCTTGTGGCGGCAGAAGAGGGGAGTACCATGGTGAGAATTGGCAGCAGCCTCTTCGGTGAAAGAATTAGTCGGAAAGGGTAGGTTTTTACTGTAGAGTTTTTTTATTTTTGAGGAACATAATATCCGAATTACTATGGCAAATCTGGAAACCACGTATCTGGGCATACAGTTGAAGAATCCGCTGGTAGCGGCAAGTTCGGGATTAACGGGGTCACCCGCGAAGATTATAGAGCTGGCGCAGGCCGGTATCGGGGCGGTGGTGCTCAAATCGGTCTTTGAGGAACAGATTAACGGCGAGGTGGGTGATATGCTGTCGCGCAGCAGCGGTTCTGGTGCCGATTATCCTGAAGCTGATTATTATATTCAGCATTATGTAAGAAACAATTCCCTGAAGAAGCATACCGACCTGGTTTCGGAGGTAAAGCGGACCACCGGTTTGCCGGTCATTGCCAGTATTAACTGTGTCTCTTCGGCCGAATGGCCCTCCTTTGCCAGAGACCTTGAAGAGGCAGGGGCCGATGCCATTGAGCTGAATGTGTTTCACCTGCCGGTTAACCGGAATGTGGAGGCAGCAGCGGTTGAAAAAATTTATACCGATGTTTTGATGGCGGTGACGGCTGTGGCTAAAATACCCGTTTCGGTAAAGATCGGAAGCCATTTCAGCAACATCGTGGGGATGGCGGAAAAACTCAAGGCAAACGGGGCCCGTGGGTTGGTCATGTTCAACCGGTTTTACGAACCGGATATAGATCTGGAAAAGCTGGAACTGTCAGCTTCGGAAGTTCTCAGCTCCCCGGCGGAATTGCGTCATACCCTCCGCTGGGTCGGACTGGTATCCTCACAGGTGAGTCACCTCGATCTGGCTGCCTCCACGGGGATCCATACCGGGGAAGCCGTGATCAAACAACTCTTGGCGGGAGCGGCCGTGACCCAGCTTTGCTCAGCACTCTATCTGCACGGCCCCGCTATTATCGGAGAAATGCTGCAAGAGCTCCGGAGATTTATGGAAAAATGGAATTTCAACACCGTGGACGATTTCAGGGGAAGGCTTTCCTACAGCAAGATCAGTGACCCGATGCTCTATGAAAGGTCCCAGTTTATGAAATACTATTCCAACAGGAAGGATCAACCTTAATTCCGCAGAAGGGTTACCCGGAAGCCGGTTTTGCATCAACGATTTTTTGGTATTTTTGCAACCGGTTGTACCAAGTTGATTTTCCCGGTGGAAAAAGGAAGGATCCTGGCGATAGATTATGGAAAGAAGCGGGTTGGACTGGCAGTTACCGATCCTGGGCAAATGATCGCTACCCGTTTGGCAACGGTAGCATCAGATGGTATCTGGCGGTTCCTGGATGACTATTTCCGGAAGGAGAAAGTGATCCTGGTTCTGGTGGGCTATCCGGTGACCCTCAGCAATGAGCCATCGGAAGCAATCACCTGGATCAACCCTTTCATCAGGGCTTTTGTCAAAAGGTACCCCGCGATCAGGATGGAACAGGCTGATGAACGGTTTACCTCCCGCCTGGCTCAGCGGGCTATGATTGATAGCGGGCTGAAGAAAAAAGAACGGCAGAACAAAGCACTCGTCGATGCTGTGAGCGCAACCATTCTTTTACAATCTTATCTTGAACAACAAAAATTCAGATCATGATATTTCCTGTTACAGTATATGGAGATCCCGTTCTCCGGAGGGTTGCCGAACCCATCAAACCTGATTATCCCGGGTTTGATGAATTCCTGGAGAGTTTCTGGGAAACCATGTATCATGCCGACGGGGTAGGTCTGGCGGCACCCCAGGTGGGAAGGTCCATACGGCTCTTTGTGGTTGACACTTCCGCCCTTGCGAAGGAAGATCCCTCTCTGAAAAGTTTCAGAAAGGTGTTCATTAATCCCGAAATCCTGGAATACGCCGGCGACCCCTGGGTGATGGAGGAGGGGTGCCTCAGCCTGCCGGAAATCAGGGAAAATGTTTCCCGCCCCGACAGCATCAGAATCAGGTATCAGGATGAGAATTTCGAACCCCATGAGGATACCTTCACCGGATACCCCGCACGTGTGATACAACATGAATATGACCATCTCCAGGGGAAACTGTTCGTGGATTACCTGAGTCCCCTCAAACGGAAAATCCTGAGGGGCAGATTGATGGCCATCACCAAAGGAAAAGTGACTCCCCATTACCAGATCAGGGTTCCTGCTTAACTTTTTTTTGTATATTTATCTTTCAGGACGCTAATTTCTGTCAGATAAATGATCGATTATCTCCTCAGGGTTCCTTTTCTGAGGATCCTGCTGCCTTATGTCGCCGGGGTGGTTCTTGCCAGTTCATTCCCAGGCCTCCCGGGAGGATGGATCATGATGATCCTCCCTCTTCTCTGGGCATCGGCAGTGGTTCTGTTCCGCGAGCCGGGATTTCGCAGGGAAATTGCCGGGGGAATCACCCTGACACTTTTTTTCCTTTTCCTGGGATATGTTTCTACCCTTCAAAGGAACAAACCTCCCGGTCCGTTCCCTTCGGGATTGCATGTCGCCACCCTGCTGGAAAAACCGGTCCTGAAAAACAGGAGTTACCGGGCCGAAACGCTTATCACACTGGTGTTTAAAAATGACAGCGCTCTGAAGGTCAAAGAGAGAATTCTTGTCTATCTCGCAGAAAGTGAGGCTGTTGATACACTGTGTGCGGGTGACAGGATTGTTTTCAGCCGTGATCCTGAGGAGATCAGAAACCGGGGAAATCCCTATGAATTTGATTACAAGCGCTACATCGGAAGGAAAGGCATTTACAGGCAGGTCTACCTGAAGCCGGGAAGTTGGTGGTACGCCGGGGCCGATCCTGTTTTCAGGTTCAGAGTTTCGGCTGAAAAGACCCGAGATTTCCTGCTGGGGATTTACCGGACGAACGGACTTTCGGGAGATGAATTTGAAATCCTGGCAGCCTTGACCCTAGGGTACAAAAAATCCATGGATTCCGAAATCAGGCAGGTTTTTGCCGCTACCGGCGCAGCGCATGTACTGGCGGTATCGGGGCTTCATGTCGGGATTGTGTACATGATTTTCAATTTTCTCTTTGGTTTTCTGCGACGCAGAAAAAGTATGCGGCTCCTTTTCCTGGCACTGTCGGTCGTTATGCTCTGGGGTTTTGCCTTTATAACCGGGTTAAGTCCGTCGGTGCAGCGGTCAGCGCTTATGTTCACCGTTGTCCTCGCCGGGGAGCATCTCAGACGCCCCGCAAATATTTACAATACGCTGGCTTTGTCAGCCTTCCTCCTGATGGCTGTCAATCCAAACCTGTTGTTCGACGCCGGATTCCAGCTTTCCTACGCCGCAGTCCTCGGAATCGTCTACTTCCAGCCGATGCTGGCTGCCCTCTGGGACATCCGGAACCGCCCGGGGAAATACCTCTGGGGACTCATCACCGTTTCCCTGGCCTCACAAATCACCACCTTTCCCTTGTCGGGCTTTTATTTTCACCAGTTCCCGGTCTATTTCTGGATTTCCAATTTCATAGTCATCCCGGCAGCGTTCCTCTTTGTCTTTCTGGGCATCCTCATCCTGGTGACATCTCCCGTCCATGCGGCGGCAGGATTCCTGGCCCGGGTGGCCGCATTCCTTATCAAGTTGGTGTATGCCGGCCTGGTCGGGATCGAAAAACTGCCGGGTTCGCTGATAGAAGGTTTCGGATTCCAGGCTTCTTCTGCGGCCGTTGCTTTTCTGATCCTTTTCTTCACCGCTCTCTTTATCGAATCGAAAAAAGTGCGGTTTCTCTTCTGCGCCCTCTGCGGAGTTGTCCTGCTCAACCTCTCAGGAACCCTTACTCGCGTCTGGTACAACCACCGGAAGGAGATGATCCTGTACAACTGTGAGGAACCCGTGATCCACCTGATCTATGGCAGCTGTAACTACATCGTGGCATCACGGAAACTCCTGGAAGAGGATTTCCCGGAAATGGTGGTCAAACCTGTCGCGTTGCATTTCAGACTGCAAAATCCTGTTTTGATTCCCCTGGAGTCGGATTATGAGGATGCTGTGCTCATTAAACATGGAAGATACCTCTTTTTTGACGGGGAGGTGGTTGGTGTGGACCCGGATGGCAAGCCGTGGGACATAACATTCCCTCCGGCCATTCTCGTCGCGGATGCCGGTGCCGGGAACAGGACGGAATATCCACCGGGAAGCAAGGTGGTGAGCTATGCCGTTTTATATCAGGCAGGAGACTTAAAGGTTCATTCGGTCAAAGAACAGGGTGCTTTCCGGCACAGGATCCGGCAACACGGGGATCTGAAAAAAAGAAATTCCCCATGATAAGATAATGGTATTCTTCGTTACTTTGCATTTCCTTAAAGCAAGCGTATACGCAGATGAAACGAGCATGTAACGGTTTATACATAAGAGCATGTTTGTTGTCTCCATGCGAAACGAAGTTCGGCGGAGCATGGCGAAGCCAATTCCTGGGGCATGAAGAGCGAATAAGGCATGACTATGATATGTAATTGAAGAACAATACATAATACAACATATATTTATAAGTGAAAGTTGTTATTGCAGGGGCAGGAGAGGTGGGTACGCATCTGGCACGGATGCTCAGCCACGAAAACCACGACATCGTTTTGATGGACAATGATCCGGAAAAACTGGCTCAGATCAGCCGGGAGGTGGATCTGATGACGGTTACGGGGTCGGCGCATTCTTTTGTGGATCTCAAGGAGACAGGGTTGAACAAAGCTGATTTGTTCATCGCGGTGACGACCTCGGAAGAACGCAATGTGCTCGCCTGTGCGATGGCCAGTTACCTGGGTGTGGCGCGTACCATCGCCAGGATTAACAATTCGGAGTATCTTCAGGCGAGGTACCGTGAGAAGCTTAAAAATATGGGTATTCATGAGTTCATCTATCCCGAGAGCCTGGCCGCCAAGGAGATTGTTTCCTCGGTCAAGTTGACGGGTACCCGCCAGTATTTTGAATTCTCAGGAGGAAAGCTGATCCTGATGGGCATCAAGATCAGGGGAAATGCACCCATCGTGAATCGTCCGCTCGAAGAACTGGGATCCCTGCTCAAGGATATCGTGGCTGTATCGATCTCCAGGGGAAATGAAAACATTATCCCCAGCGGGAAAGATATGATCCTCAGCGGCGATGTTGTCTATTTTGTAACCAATAGGTCTACCCAGCAACGCCTTTTTGAGCTTACGGGCAAGGAACTTTTTGAAGTGAAAAACATCATGTTTTTGGGGGGAAGCAGGATTGCCCAGAAAACCATCGAAAAACTGGGCGACAATTACCGCATCAAGGTGATTGAAGTGAACAGGGAACGTTGCAGCATGATTGCCGACCAGTTTGAAAATGTGCTGGTGATCAACGGGGATGGCCGGAATCTGGATTTGTTGCAGGAAGAAGGACTCGCCAAGATGGATGCGTTTATCGCCACAACGGGGAGTTCCGAGGTTAACCTGTTGTCATGCCACCTGGCAAAGTCGATAGGGATTAAACGGACTGTTGCCGAAGTGGAAAATTTTGCCCTGATCAATACAGCAGAAAATATGGATATCGGCACCATCGTGAACAAGAAGCTGATTGCCGCTAGCTATATTTACCGCTTTACCCTCAATGCCGAGATATCGAATGTGAAATGCCTGACATCTTCGGAAGCGGAAGTCTTTGAATTCATCGCCAAGCCGGGTACCCGTATTACCGAGAAACCAGTGAGGGAGCTTGATTTTCCCAGTGAAGCGAAACTGGGAGGGATCATCCGGGGCGATCAGGGTTTTGTGGCTTCAGGGAATATGCAGGTTCAGGAGGGGGATAAGGTCGTGGTGTTCACCGTGCCGTCAGGGATGAAGAAGCTTGAGAAATTCTTTAAATGATTGCCCGACAGGGAATGCTGACCAAACTGAATGAATTACAAAACTATTTTCCGAATCGTCGGCCTTATGCTGCTTGTTGAAGGAGCCGCCCTCTTGATCAGCCTTTTGATAGCCTGGCTTGCCGGGGGTTCCGATGTGATGGCGTTTGCCTGGTCTTCTCTGGCTTGTCTGGTCCCCGGACTTCTCCTGGTGATGGCCACCAGGAAATCTTCAATGATGATTTCTCGCACGGAGGGATTTCTTATCGTGACGCTGGTATGGCTGATCTTTTCCCTCTTCGGAACGCTCCCTTATATTTTCAGCCGGACCATCCCCGGCTTTGCCGATGCCTTCTTCGAGACCATGTCGGGTTTTACCACCACAGGTGCCAGCGTCGTTGACAACCTCGAAACCTTCCCGAAGGGAATCCTCTTTTGGAGGGCCCTCACTCACTGGTTGGGGGGAATGGGAATCATCGTGCTCTTCCTGACCATGATGCCGGCTTTCGGTATTGGGGGAATGCAACTCTATAGTGCGGAAGTGCCGGGAATGACAGTGGAAAAGATCAGCCCCCGGATTTACCAGACCGCCAGGATTGTCTGGGGCGTATACGTATTGCTGACTCTGGTGGAAGTCATTTTGCTGATGTTCGGCGGCATGTCCCTTTTCGACAGTGTCTGCCACGCATTTGCCACCATGGCCACCGGCGGATTCTCCACAAAACAGGCCAGTATCGCCTTTTGGCCTTCCCCGTATATCCAGTATGTCATCACCCTTTTCATGTTTCTGGCGGGAACAAACTTCACCCTTCTCTATTTCGCCGGCAGGGGAAAATTCTCCCGCCTGTTCCGGGATGAGGAATTCCGCTATTATTTCCTGTTTGTACTTGGCTTCACTATTTTGATATTCAGTGGTTTGCTGATATCTACGAAACTGCCTGCAGAACAGGCTTTCAGGGATTCGCTTTTTACGGTGGTTTCTGTCATCACCACCACCGGATTTGTAACTGCCGATTATCTGATGTGGAGGCCTGTTCTCTATATGCTTGTTTTCATCCTTTTCTTCTTCGGGGGTTCTACCGGGTCGACCGGAGGAGGGGTCAAAATCATGCGGATCGTCCTGCTCCTTAAAAACAGCTATTATGAGCTGCGGCGAATTATTCACCCCAGTGGGGTGATCCCTGTAAAGTTCAACAAGCATGCCATTGAACCCCGCGTGATCTCCAATGTGCTGGCCTTTTTCATGTTTTACCTGATGGTATTTTTCGTCAGTACCGTCATCCTGATGATTTTTGTGGGTGATATGGATACCTCCATGGGGGCTGTAGCCTCCTGCCTCGGAAATATCGGTCCGGGCCTGGGAAGTGTGGGCCCGGTTTTCACCTATTCTGCTGTTCCCGATGCCGGAAAGGTGTTTCTCTCGCTTTTGATGATGCTGGGGCGCCTGGAACTCTTCACCGTGCTTGTAATTTTTTCACCTTCCTTCTGGACTGATCAATAACCCTTTTTTGTTGACCTGGCACATCCCCGGGAGTTGAATCCAGTGAAACAGCCGGCTTTCCCGAAAAGGGGCGGTCATTTATTTTATTATTTTCGTCAGGTTTTATCCAAAAGCTGAAGAAACCGGCCCAGGCCCGGAGGGTCCCTTTGGGCCGGGAGAGGTACATCGTTATGAACTATAGGTTGATACTCAGGGTAATAGGACTTTTGCTGATTGTAGAAGCGACTGCCATGATGTTAAGCATGCTGGTTGCCCTGATGACCGACGGAAGAGATACACTGGCATTTGCCCTCGCAGCAGGGGTTACCCTGAGCATGGGATCCTTCCTCTTTTTCCGGAATTTCAGGGAGGGGGGATCCATTACCCGCAGGGAGGGATTTCTGGTGGTTTCCCTGGTATGGCTGATCATCTCTCTTTGCGGAACCCTTCCCTATCTGATCAGTGGAGAGATTCCCCGGTTTACCGATGCGTTCTATGAGTCGGTATCGGGATTCACCACCACGGGTTCCACAGTAATCTCCAACATAGAATCCCAATCGGCGGGGATGCTTTTCTGGAGGGCACTCACCCAGTGGCTTGGGGGTATGGGAATCATCATGTTCACCCTCTCCTTCATGAAATCTTTCGGGATCGGAGGCATGCAGCTTTTCAGTGCGGAAGTCCCGGGGGTGACCCACGAACGGGTCAGCTCCAGGATCCAACTGGTGGCACGCAACATCTGGTTGATATACCTGTCACTGACTGCATTGGCAGTCCTTTTGCTCTTCCTGGGGGGAATGCCCCTCTTTGACAGTATCTGCCATGCCCTCTCCACCATGTCGTCGAGTGGATTCTCCACCAAACAGGCAGGACTCTCTTTCTGGCCTTCCCTTTATATTCACGGGGTGATTATTTTCTTTATGATCATCGCCGGTACCAACTTCAACCTCATCTTTCTGCTCGTTAACGGCAAATTCCGAAAAGTGTTTCACGACGAGGAGTTCCGGTCTTATCTCTTTTTTATCCTGGGATTTACCATCCTGGTATTTTCAGGCTTGCTGGTTACCACTTCCCTTCCCGCCGGAAGAGTGGTGCAGGATGCCCTTTTCATGGTTGTCTCTGTCATTACCACCACGGGCTACGTCACCAGTGATTATACCTCCTGGGCTCCGGCAGTGACCATGCTTCTCTTTTGTCTCTTTTTCTTCGGAGGAATGACAGGGTCTACAGGCGGCGGAATGAAGATCATGCGAATCATCATCCTGCTGAAGAACGCCTGGCATGAACTTTGGCGGCTCCTCCATCCCAATGCGGTCATGGAGGTGAAGTTCAACGGCCGGACGGTTGATCCCAGGATAATTACCAATGTTCTGGCGTTTTTTGTCTTTTACATGATGGTATTTGTTGTGGGAAGCCTGGTCATGATATTATTCCTGGGTGACCTGGACAGCAGTATCGGGGTGGTGGCCTCCAGCCTGGGAAATATAGGCCCCGGTCTGGGTAGCCTGGGACCTGCCGGTTCCTTCGCAACGATTCCCGATGCCGGCAAGGTCGTTCTGACTTTTCTGATGCTCCTAGGTCGCCTTGAGTTCTTCACCATCCTGGTGATCCTGACCCCCTCCTTCTGGCGGGAGTGACCCCTGAAAACCGCCGGTTCACTACCAAACGGCCAGTTTCCCCTTGCCTTCCCTGATAATCAAAGGCTTCCCGGAGGTAAGATCTACGATCGTGGAGGGGATGATCGCACCGGTTCCCCCGTCAACCACCAGATCGGTCACATCACTGTATTTCTCATGGATCAGCTCAGGATCAATGGAGTATTCCAAAATTTCATCCTCATCATGAATGGAGGTGGAAACAATCGGGTTTCCGAGTTCCCTGACAATCTCGCAAATGATGTTGTTGTCGGGAATCCTGATCCCCACGGTCTTCTTTTTGCCCTTGAAATATTTGGGCACATTGCCGCTGGCTTCCAGAATGAAGGTGAAAGGCCCCGGGACATTCCTCCTGATGATTTTAAAAACATAGCTGGAAATCGGCCGCGTGTACAGGGAGAGATGATGCAGGTCACTACAGATAAAGGAGAAATTGGATTTCTCGATGTCAACCCCTTTCAGACGGGCTACCTTTTCCACAGCTTTTGAATTGGTGATATCACACCCCATGCCGTAAACGGTATCGGTCGGATAAATGATGATTCCTCCGTTTTGCAGCACTTCAACCACTTTGCGGATATCGCGCGGATTCGGATTTTCGTTGTACAATCTTATTAACATCGGTGATCCTGTTTTGACGGCTAAAATTATAATTTTAGTTTTAAAACCTGAAATCAATTATACATCGACATGTACAACACCGAAATTATGGTGACGGCCGACGGGTCGCACTCCCTTTATGTGCCTGCCCTGAAGGAACATTTTCATTCCGTCAACGGTGCCCTGTCAGAATCATTGCACGTGTTTATCGGCAACGGTTTCAATTTTCTCACTGACAGGGAAGAGATTTTCGTGCTGGAAATTGGTTTCGGCACCGGGCTGAATTGTCTGCTTACCTTGATGGAAGCCTGCCGCCGGGGAATTTCCACCCGCTATTACGCATTGGAATTGAATCCTTTGAACGCCAAAACCATCGCTGCACTGAATTATCCTGACATCACAGGATGCAAAGAGGAGACCTGGTTCAGGGATATGCATGCTTCGCCATGGGGGGAACCTGTGAAGCTGACCCCGGGATTTGAACTCGTCAAGATTCAGGCCGATTTTATCAGTTGTGGGGCGGAAATTATTCCTCCCTGCCACCTGGTCTATTATGATGCCTTTGGTCCGGAAAAGCAACCCGGGATGTGGACCCCGGAATTGTTCCGGAAACTCAGCAGCCGGATGGAGCCCGGAACGCTTTTGGTGACCTATTGTGCGCGCGGTAAGGTCAGAAGGGACCTCACGGCTGCCGGATTCGTGATGGAAAGGTTACCTGGTCCGAAAGGCAAGAGAGAAATGTTGAGGGGAATCAGGGGTGAATCATAATTAAAAACAAAAAATGAATTATCTTCGCAGATCTTTTTAATCAGACAGATATCCTAATATTAATTTTTTAAAATCAAGTAATTCAAATGAAAATTAAATCTGTTCTTCTATTATTTGCCGTTGTTTCATTTATGGCTACCAGTTGCCAGAATGGTGGCTTAGGTAAAAAAGTCAGTCTGAAAACTGATGTGGATTCCACAAGTTATGCGCTTGGCGTGTTGATTGCCCAGCAAAACAAGCAGAGCCTTGACATGGTCCCCGGTGGAGACCAGATCAATATTGATCTGCTGACTGCCGCCTTCCGTCAGGTGCTGAAGGGAGATTCCACACAGGTGTCTCCTGCCGAAGCCAATGAATTGGTATCGGGCTTTTTCCAGAAAATGGCAGAAAAATTAGCCCAGGAAAACCTTGAGAAGGGAAATGAATTTCTGGAGAAAAACAAAACCCGCGAGGGAATTGTAGTCACGGAATCGGGACTTCAGTATGAAATTATCAAAGAGGGAACCGGACCGAAACCGACAACCGAAGATGTGGTGAAAGTGCATTATCACGGGACCCTGATTGACGGCAAGGTGTTTGACAGCTCAGTGGATCGCGGCGAGCCTGCCGAGTTTCCCGTGGGCGGAGTAATTCAAGGATGGGTGGAAGCCCTTCAGCTGATGCCTGTCGGTTCGAAATGGAAAATCTACCTTCCTGCTTCACTTGCTTATGGTGAAAGGGGAACCGGCGGAGGCATCGACCCCAATTCAGTGCTGATCTTCGAAGTCGAGCTGCTGGAAATCGTTCAGGATAAAAACGGAGAATAACCGTTCATTCCCGGGAATGTCCTGATTGCATGCCGATGTTTTCAGGACATTCCTGTTAATAAGAATTGTCATGAGTTTGTCGATCAAAGGAAAATTAATCAAAATCCTGCCCGTGGAATCAGGTGTTGCCCGGTCGGGAAATCCCTGGAAAAAGCAGGAATTTGTTATTGAAACCCAGGACCAGTTTCCCCGGAAGGTTTGCTTTACCCTTTTCAATGACAAAGTTTCCCTGTTGAACGGAATCAATGCCGGCGATGATCTCGAGGTGTCGTTCGATATAGAATCCAGGGAATTTAACAACAAGTGGTATCATAATATCAATGCCTGGAAGGTGGAAAAGACCGGAAAGGGTGCAGGAGACGATTTTCCGCCTCCGGAGGCTCCTGCCGTTGATCCCGGGGATCTACCCTTCTGACCAGCAGGGCAATGTTTTCTACATGATGGGTGTGGGGAAACATGTCCAGCGGCTGAATTTTTTCCACCCTGTAATACGGATCCAGGAGCGCCATGTCACGGGCCTGGGTGGCGGGATTACAACTGACATAGACAATCCTGGCAGGCAACGCACCGGCAATCGCCATGACCACATCTTCATGCATGCCTGACCGCGGAGGATCGGTGATGACCACCTCCGGAGATCCCTCCTGCTCCGGAAATCCCGCTTTCAGAAACGTCTTAATGTCCCCTGTATAAAAGGATGCATTGTTGATGCCGTTGAACCTGGCATTTGACCAGGCGTCTTCGGTGGCTTCCTTCACATATTCAAGCCCGATTACCTTTTTGCAATGCCGGGCCAGAAAAAGGGAAATGGTCCCGGTCCCCGAATAGAGGTCATATACCGTCTCATCCCCCTTCAGGCTAGAAAATTCCCTGACCTTGCGGTATAGCTCCAAGGCCTGCCTGCTGTTGGTCTGGAAAAAACTCTTCGGGCCTATCCTGAAACGAAGCCCTTCCATGTTCTCCGTGATGTGGTCCTTCCCGCTGTAAAGACATACCTCCCTGTCGGTAATGGTGTCATTCCCCTTGTTATTGATCACATACATCAGAGAAGTGATCTCAGGGAACCGTTCACGGAGAGCGTTCAGCACTCTTTCCCGTTCCTCCCGCTGATCCCGGAAGAAGGAGAGAATCACCATCACCTCTCCTTCCGTGGAGTTCCTGATGATCAACGACCTCAAAAATCCCTCTCCGCCCCGGATGTCATAAAAAGCATACCCTTCTTCCCGGGCAAAATGAAAAATGAAATTCCGGATGGCATTGGAAGGTTCCGGTTGAAGCCAGCATTTCTCCACCCTGAAGACTTTGTCAAACATCCCGGGAACATGAAATCCCAGCGCATCCCGGTCCGAAGCCGCCCGGGGATCTTCCATCTCCTCCCGCGAAAGCCAGCGATTATTGGAAAAGGAAAATTCCAGCTTGTTGCGGTAAAAAAGGGTGTCTGACGAGCCCAGGATGGGCATCAGGGGAGGCAGTTCCAATTTCCCGATCCGCCGGAGCTGGTCTTCCACCTGCTTCTGCTTGTAAAACAACTGCTTTTCATAGGGCAGGTTCTGCCATTTGCAACCTCCGCACAAGCCGAAATGGTCACAAAAAGGTTCCGCCCGCACTGCGGAATAACGGTGATACCTGACCACCCTGGCCTCCTCATATCTTCTCCGGCAGACCGTAACCTGCAAATCCACCACGTCACCCGGAACCGCATGGTCGGTAAATACGACTTTTTCCCCAACCTTGGCCAAAGATTTTCCCTCGGCCCCTAAATCACTTATCGTGATATTCTCGTATAAGGGTTTGTTCCGGTTCCTGCTCACTTTTTTTTGAGCAAAGATAACAGTTTGCCGGTATACGAGTAGATCAGGGGATCGGAGAATTCCATTTTGAACCAGGTATTCCCATAATGGGACAAAATGTTTAAGAGTTTAATTATTAACAATATGGTTATGAATATTTTATTTATTTGGCACGATTTTGGTTCAATAATGTGTACAAATGTGATACGTTCTTGATTTGACATATTGGGGAAAGCATCTTCTGTATTTTATATGATTGGTTTTGTGTTTAGGGGTTTGTAAATCATCAATCATCTTCAAAAAAGCGTCCATACTGCTTTCCCCATATTTTATATATAGAGCCCGGGATTCCCGGGCTTTTTCATTTTGGGCGCCAGGGTACGGGCCCATCAAGGTATGCTGTGCGGATGGGTGCCTTCCCGCCTCTGAAAAGCCGCATATCTTTTCATGACCGGAAGTTTGGTCATTGGCCGGAGAATACTATTTTTATCATCTCATTTGAAAGACTAAGGGATGCATCAACTGAATGATTTTATCAGCCGGATTGATGGTTACATTGGCGGATCGCAGTGGTTTGTTTTTCTTCTGCTCGGCACTGGACTTTTTTTCACCATCTATCTGAAATTTCCGCAATTCAGGTATCTTAAGCATTCGCTGAGGATTGTGCGAGGCAAATTTGATAAGGCGGGCGATGTAGGCGACACCACACATTTTCAGGCGCTGGCCACGGCATTGTCAGGGACGGTGGGAACAGGCAACATTGCCGGGGTGGCTCTGGCGGTTCATCTGGGGGGTCCTGCCGCCCTTTTCTGGATGCTGATGACGGCCGCCGTGGGGATGACCACAAAATTCGTGGAGGTGACGCTTTCCCACAAATACCGCGAAATTACCGAGGACGGAAGCATCGCTGGAGGCCCCATGTATTACATGAAGAACCGGCTGAAAATGCGGTGGCTCGCTGCGATTTTTTCCGGGGCTGCCATCCTCTGCTCCTTCGGAACCGGAAATCTTCCCCAGATCAACAGCATTTCCAATGCTGTATTCACCACTTTCGGAATTCAGCATTATATTACCGGGGGAGTGCTGGCAGGTTTTCTGGCTGCGGTCATCCTGGGGGGCATCAAGCGTATCGCCAGGGTCACCTCCCTGCTGGTCCCCTTTATGGCCATATTCTATTTCCTGGGCGCTATGGCAGTGATTTTTTATAATTACCAGAATATCCTTCCTTCTCTCTATTCCGTCGTTCATGACGTTTTTACCGGAACAGCCGCCACAGGTGGTTTCCTGGGGGCCGGACTGGCATTTGCCTTTAACCGGGGGGTAAATAGGGGGTTGTTCTCCAATGAGGCGGGTCAGGGGTCGGCGCCCATCGCCCATGCCGCAGCCCGCGCCCATGAACCGGTGTCGGAAGGACTGGTCGCCTTGCTGGAACCCTTCATCGATACCATCATCATCTGTATGATTACCGGGATGGTCCTTCTGGCTTCGGGAGTCTGGAACGAAAAATTTGAAAACCAGTTCCAGAGCGCTGACATTGTTGCGCTGGCAGGCTCCTACCATGAGTCGGACCCGCAGCAGGCTGCAGCACTCTATGACTGGATCAGCGGCGATCGGGAACCCCCGCTTTTCGAAGGGAAGATGAAGGTCACCGAAGGCAGGATCTCCGATGCAGTAACTCTCCTCCACGCCCGTTCAGTTGCCGAAGAGGTGATGATTTTCCTGAAAGGGGTCCCCTATACCGGGGAAGTCGCCTTTTCACAGGGGAAACTGATCCCCGCCGACGGCGTGACGATCACCGGAAAATCACTCGTCCACAGCGCTCCACTCACAAACTTCGCCTTCAGCAAGAGCTGGCTGGGTAAATACGGCAGTTACATCGTCACCTTCAGCCTCCTGCTCTTTGCCTTTTCTACGGCGATCAGCTGGTCCTATTACGGCGACAGGGCGGTCACCTACCTCGTAGGCACACGAGGGGTGATATGGTTCCGCATAATTTATATTGCCGGCTTTTTTATCGCTTCCTTCACCGATACCACCATCATCTGGACTATCTCCGGCATAGCCATCGCCCTGATGACCATTCCCAACCTCTTCGGAATCCTTATACTGCACAAGGAGATGAAGAACGAGGTGAGACTTTTCTGGAAAGAATATGCATTGCGTTATCCCGATGAAAAAGTACCCAGAGACTGACCCACATCCTTCGCCCCGGCCAGGGAGCGGGATCTATCCCGACAATTTTGAAAGCAAGATCGGGTTTGACCGGATCAGGGAAATGCTGAAAACCCATTGTCTGAGCCCTTTGGGAGAAGAGTGGGCCGACAGGATGCATTTTAATACCAATCATGCCGTTCTGGATATTCTTTTGGGAGAAACTGCGGAATTCCGGAGAATTCTTTCGGAATTCCCCAATTTCCCGTTAACGGGTTATTTTGATCTCAGGAGTGCCCTGAACAACATCAGGATGGAAGGTCGTTTCCTGGAGGTGGAGGAGCTGTTCGATCTAAAACGGTCGCTGGAGACTCTGCTGGCCATCGTCAAATTCTTTGGAAAGGAAAAAGAGTCGGCTTTGCCCCTGCTGGTCCGTAAAACCCTGAAAGTACGGGTATATCCCTTTATTTATGAACGGATCGACCTGGTAATCAATAAATTCGGCAGGATTAGGGACAATGCTTCCCCGGAGCTTGCCATGATCAGGAAAGAGATGGTCTCCCTGCAGTCAGGGATTTCACGCAAGTTGCAGGCCATTCTTAAGCAGGCTCAGAAAGAGGGGTGGGTGGAGGAAGGCTCCTCCGTGTCGATCCGCGACGGCCGGGCGGTGATACCGGTCGCCTCGGCTTACAAAAGGAAATTGAAGGGAATCGTGTATGATGAGTCGGCCACCGGAAAAACGGCATATGTGGAGCCTGCGGAGATTGTGGAAATGAATAATGAGATCAGGGAACTGGAAAACCGCGAACGACGGGAAATCATCCGCATCCTGGTCTGCTTCAGTGACGACATCAGGCCTTATATCGATGATCTGATTTTCTCACACGAATTTTTGGGTGAAATTGATTTTTTGAGGGCAAAAGCTTTGCTGGCACAGCAATTCGGAGCCCTGAAACCCGATTTTTTCCCATACCCCTGCCTGGAATGGAAGCAGGCGGTTCACCCCTTGCTGATGATTTCCCTCACCCGTGAAAACCGGAAAATCGTGCCCCTTGATATTTCCCTGACTGCGGAACACCACATCCTGCTCATTTCAGGTCCCAACGCCGGCGGAAAGTCGGTATGCCTGAAAACCGTCGGTTTGCTACAGTACATGTTGCAGAACGGTTTGCTGATCCCCATGCAGGAAGGGAGCAGAACCGGCATTTTTGAAAGGATATTCATCGATATCGGGGATGAGCAGTCTATTGAAAATGACCTGAGCACTTACAGTTCCCATTTGCTGAACATGAAGTTTTTCCTGCGGAACTGTGATGACAAGAGCCTGGTCCTGATTGATGAATTCGGAACCGGAACGGAACCCATGCTTGGCGGGGCCATTGCAGAAGCCATACTGGACCAGCTGAACCAACAGAAAACCTATGGGGTGATGACCACCCATTATACCAATCTGAAACATTTTGCCTCCTCGGCAACGGGCATTGTGAACGGAGCCATGCTTTATGATTCTCAAAGAATGGATCCCCTTTTCCTGCTGGAAATCGGAAAACCCGGAAGTTCCTTTGCCTTTGAGATTGCCCGGAAAATCGGTCTTCCCGAAGGAATCCTGCAGGCAGCAACGGAAAAGGTGGGGAAGAAACAGATCGATTTTGACCGGAACCTCCGCTCCATCACTCGGGATAAATTTTATTGGGAGACCAAACGACAGAAAATCAGACAAGTGGAGAAGAGGGTTGACGAACTGTCTGAAACCTATAAAACGGAGCTTGAGGAAATCAGGAAGGAGCGGAAGGAGATTCTCAGGGTTGCAAGGGAAGAGGCAAAACAACTGCTGGCAGGCGTGAACCGGCAGATTGAAAATGCCGTCCGGGAAATCAGGGAGGTACAGGCTGATAAAGAAAAAACCAGGATGATCAGGAACCGTATAGATTCCTTGAGAAATGAGCTTTCCGGGGAAGAAATCAAGGATAGTCCCGGCATCACTGTGAAACTTGACAAACTCAGAAATGTGGAGAAACGGAGGAAGAAAACGGAAGAAAAGGCCGCAACTCCGGAAACCGCATTGCCGGAAGGCGGAAAGGAGGCGTGGAAGGAAGGGGACCGGGTCAGGATCAAAGGACAGGAGATGACCGGAGAACTTGTCAGTTTCGGGGAAAAGAACGGCGTTGTCATCTTCGGGCAGCTCTATTCCACCATTCCCCTGAAGAACCTTGAAAAGGTGGGGCGAGCCTCGCCGGAGGCGAAAGAAAAGGCCAGGGGAAGGTCAGGAGTGGCCATGACGCTGGACTACAGCGAACGGCGCATGAATTTTAAGACGGAAATCGACCTAAGGGGAGAGCGGACCGAAGATGCCCTGTCCAGGATCAGAAACTGGATGGATGAAGCTGTAATGTTTGAAATCAGGAATTTACGGATTCTTCACGGAAAAGGGGAGGGAATCCTGAAAGAGATGATCCGTAACTTTCTCCGGTCGGAACCTCTGGTGAAATCCTTCCGCGACGAAGATGTCAGGTTTGGCGGCGCAGGGATCACCCTCCTGGAACTCGATATATGATACAATAATTGATAAAATTGCCCCTTCCGGGCAGACTTACCAAAAAAACAGTACATTTGTTTTATCATTAAAAAAATAAGCAATGCTGCCAAAATTCCTTTTAGCCGACAACTCACAAGAGGCACCGGAAACGATTTATGTGGTCCATAATGAAAATCCGAGGTTTATTATCGAAAGCGACATTGATGATTTCTGGAACAACCAGCAGATCCACTGGATTGATGATGAGCCGCAGAATGAAGATCTCATTGCCCAGCTCGTGGAAGAGGCGGAAGAATTCCTGGAGATTGAGTTCTCGCAGGATTATGACGAAGGCGAGGAAGACGACGAGGAATAACCCTTGTCTCCCTGGCAGTGTGTCGTCCTTCAACTAAACTCCCGGTTTGGGGATGGCCTGTTTCAGGGATAATTGTATCCTCTTGCGGGCATAATCGATTTCCAGCACTTTCACCTCCACGTGCTGGTGAAGTTTGACAATTTCTCCGGGGTCGCTGATAAAATGATCTGCCATTTCCGAAATGTGAACCAGCCCCGATTGTTTGACCCCGATATCCACAAAAGCTCCGAAACGCGTTATATTGTTCACGATTCCGGGGAGGATCATCCCGGGGTGCAGGTCTTCGATCCGGAAGATTCCTTTGGCAAATTCGAATACCTGGATGTTTTTCCTGGGATCCCGCCCGGGTTTGGCCAGTTCATTCCGAATATCGGTCAGGGTAGGTAATCCTGTTTCTTCCGTCACATACTTCTGAAGGTCTATTTTTTCAATCATCTTTTCCTGACCGATCAGTTCCGGGAGGCTGCAATTCAGGTCAGCCGCCATTTTTTCGGCGATGGGATAGGATTCGGGGTGGACGGCGGAATCGTCAAGCGGATTTTCTGAACCGGGTACCCTGAGGAACCCGGCTGACTGTTCAAAAGCCCTGGCTCCCATCCTTGGGACATTCAGCAACGCTTTTCTTGAGGGGAAAGGTCCGGTTTCCCTGCGATAGTCGACGATATTACGGGCCAGTTGGGGCCCCAGTCCCGAAATGTAGGAAAGGATCTGGCTGCTGGCGGTATTGACGTTCACCCCGACGTTGTTCACCACCGACTGGACCACGGTATCCAGGCTTTTTTTCAGCAGTTTCTGGTCAACATCGTGTTGGTATTGGCCGACACCGATGCTTTTCGGATCTATCTTCACCAGTTCTGCCAGGGGGTCCATCAGCCGGCGCCCGATGGAGACGGCACCTCTTACCGTCACGTCATAATCGGGGAATTCCTCGCGCGCCAAAGGGGAGGCGGAATATACCGAGGCTCCGTCTTCGCTGACTACAAAGAGTTTCAGCGCGCGGTTAAAGGGAAGGTTTCTGACAAAGGTTTCGGTTTCGCGGCTGGCGGTGCCGTTCCCGATGGCAATGGCTTCTATCTGGTAAGACTCCACCAGGGAAATCAGCTTCTTCCCTGCCATCTTTTTCTCATCCTTCGGAGGATGCGGGAAAATGGTCTCATTGTGGAGGAGGTTTCCCTGTTCGTCAAGGCATACCACTTTGCATCCGGTACGATAGGCGGGATCGATGGCCAGGGTGCGGCGCGGGCCCAGCGGCGGAGCCAGTAGCAGTTGCCGGAGATTCCCGGCAAAAACCCCGATGGCTTCCCTGTCGGCTTTCTCTTTTGAGAGGTTGGCAAATTCAGTCTCTATGGATGGGGATATCAACCGGGAGAAACTCTCTTTCACGGCCAGGGCCACCTGCTCCGAGGAGGCACCCTCCCCTTTGACAAAAAAGCGGTTCAGCCGTTCTATCGCCTTTTGTTCATCTGGAACTATCGATACCCGCAGATAACCTTCGTGTTCCCCCCTGCGCATGGCCAGCAACCGGTGCGACGGGCATCGCCCGAGAGGTTCTTCCCACATAAAATAATCCTTGTATTTGATCCCCTCCTCTTCCTTCCCCTTGATGACCACAGAACGCAGAATCCCCGATTTTTCAAAACTCTGCCGGACGATGTTGCGGGCTTTTTCATTTTCATTGACCCATTCAGATATGATATCCCGGGCTCCGGCAAGGGCATCTCTCACGGAAGGAATATTTTCGTTCAGAAAACGGGAAGCCCTGCCTTCCACATCTTTTTCAAACTGAGCCATGATGATCCTTGCCAGGGGTTCCAATCCTTTCTCCCGGGCTACGGAAGCCCGGGTCTTCCGCCTGGGTTTGTAGGGCAGGTAAATATCCTCCAGTTGCGTGGAACTGTAACACTCTTCAATCCTGGTTTTTAGTTCCGGGGTGAGCTTGTCCTGCTCCCCGATGGTTTTCAGAATGGTCTCCTTGCGTTTCTCCAACTCGGTAAATTTCTCATGCAGATCCCTGATTTGCTGAATTGTGATTTCATCAAGGCTTCCAGTAAGTTCTTTCCGGTAGCGGGCAATAAAGGGAATGGTGGCCCCGCCGGTCAACAGGTCAATGGTGTTTTGCACCTTTACAGGCCTGATTTTTAAATCGCCGGCTATAAGTTCCGTTATCTTCTGGCTCATGATCTCTTTGTGTTACCGACGCAAAGTTAAAAATATAGGTTCAATTTCCGCCTGGCGTGCCGGCGTATGGGAATGCTCCGCCACGTAATGATCCCGTTTGAAGGTCCTGATCCGGATCATGTAGGAATAGGTACATTTTTTTGTATTTTTACGCAGTTTAATAAAACAGGGAATGTTTGAAAATCTGAGTGAAAAGCTGGAAAGGTCCTTTAAACTTCTGAAGGGACAGGGTAGGATTACCGAGATCAATATTGCGGAAACGCTGAAGGAAATCAGACGGGCGCTTTTGGATGCCGATGTGAATTTCAAAACGGCAAAGACATTTACCGATGCGGTTAAGGAGAAAGCCATCGGTATGGACGTTCTTACATCGGTAAAACCAGGCCAGCTGATGGTGAAGCTGGTGCATGATGAACTGGCCCTGCTGATGGGAGGTAAGTTCACCGATATCAACCTGAAGGGGAGTCCTTCGGTGATCCTGATGGCAGGGTTGCAGGGATCGGGAAAGACTACGTTCTCCGGAAAACTTGCCAATTTGCTGAAGCATAAGAAAGGTCGCCACCCCCTTCTTGTGGCTGGGGACGTCTATCGTCCGGCCGCCATAGAACAGCTGAAGGTGGTAGGGTCCCAGATTGAGGTGCCTGTTTATACGGAAGAGGGAAACATGAACCCGGTCCAAATTGCCGTGAATTCCGTCAAACATGCAAAAGCCAACGGATTTGACATTGTCATCATCGACACCGCTGGCCGGCTCGCGATCGATGAACAGATGATGAAAGAAATTTCGTCTATCAAGGCCGAGGTCAAACCCGATGAGATCCTGTTCGTTGTCGATGCCATGACCGGCCAGGACGCTGTCAATACCGCCAAAGAGTTTAACGAAAGACTCGATTTCGACGGGGTGATCCTTACCAAACTCGACGGGGATGCCCGGGGCGGGGCTGCCCTGTCCATTCGTTCCGTGGTGGACAAACCCATCAAATTCGTGGGAACCGGTGAAAAAATGGAAGCCATTGAGGTGTTCCATCCCGACCGGATGGCTGACCGCATCCTTGGCATGGGTGATATTGTCTCGCTGGTGGAAAAAGCCCAGGAACAATTTGATGCCGAAGAGGCAAAGCGGATCCAGCAAAAACTGGCAAAAGACCAGTTCAATTTCAACGACTTCCTGAAACAGATTCAGCAGATCAAGAAAATGGGAAATCTCAAGGATGTGGCCAGCATGATTCCCGGAATGGGGAAAGCCCTCAGGAATATTGACCTTGACAACGATTCTTTCAAACATATCGAAGCCATCATTCATTCGATGACCCCTGCCGAACGCGAAAATCCGGGATTGATGAACGGTAGCAGGCGTAAACGGATTGCCGACGGATCGGGAACATCCGTTCAGGAAGTGAACCGGCTGCTGAAGCAGTTCACCGAAACCAGCAAGATGATGAAAATGGTGGCACAGGGGAAAAATATGCAGCACATGATGGGAAATATGCGGCAGGGGAGAAGATAACGGAGGATTCCTAGCAGGCTCTGCCGGGAGAAGTTTCAATATCAAAACGGGGTAAACCAATGAAAATTATTGACGGTAAGAAAATTGCTGCCGACATCAAAGCGGAGATTGCGGCGGAAGTCGGCAAAATCAAGACGGCGGGTAGACGGCCTCCTCATCTGGCAGCCATTCTCGTAGGGCATGACGGGGGGAGTGAGTCCTATGTAGCCCACAAGATCAGGGATTGTGAGGAGGTGGGGTTCACCTCTACACTGATCCGCTTCGAAGAGGATGTTCGGGAGGAGGTTCTGCTGGAAGCCGTTGATCGTTTGAACCGGGATCGGGAGATTGACGGTTTTATCGTGCAATTGCCGCTTCCCCCGCACATCGACGAACAGAAGGTGATAGAAGCCATTGACCCCGCCAGGGATGTGGATGGTTTCCATCCCGTTAACGTGGGAAGGATGGTATTGGGGATTCCCTCCTTTGTGTCAGCCACCCCTTTCGGAATTGTGGAGATGCTCACCCGGAGCGGGATTGAAACCAGTGGAAAGAACTGCGTGATCATCGGTCGCAGCAACATTGTGGGAAGACCATTGAGCATCCTGATGTCGCAAAAGAAAATCAATGCCACCGTCACCGTCGCCCACAGCCGGACGCAAAACCTGGAAAAACTGTGTGCAGGGGCCGATATTCTGGTGGCGGCCATGGGGATGCCGGGATTTGTAACCGAATCCATGGTGAAGGAGGGTGCTGTGGTCATTGACGTCGGAACTACCCGCGTGCCCGACCCGGCCACAAAATCGGGATTCCGGCTCAAAGGAGATGTTAACTTCGAAGAGGTGGCTCCTAAATGTTCTTTTATTACCCCGGTGCCAGGAGGCGTGGGGCCCATGACCAGGGTTTCACTCCTGTTAAACACACTGAAGGCCGCCTCAAAGTGACCGGAAGAATCTTTTTCGTGAATAATTTCCTTTGTCAGGTAAAATATCCGGTTTTTTTGTGAAATTTGAATGCTTAACTGAATTGCAGATTATTGACATTATGAAAGATTTGGACAGACACGACCTGACGGATGATCCGGGCAGTAATTTCAATCAGGACATCCATTCCAAGGTCATCAGGGCGGGGAAAAGAACTTACTTTTTCGATGTCAAGCGGACTAGAAGCAATGAATTATACCTCATTATTACTGAAAGCAAAAAGCGGTTTGAAAGCGACGGGAATTTCTTTTACGAGAAGCACAAAATATTCCTGTACCAGGAAGATTTCCTGAATTTTTCGACCACTTTGCAGGAGATGAAGGATTATATCGCGGAAAACCAGGTTCCCATGCTCGATAATGCAGTTACTGATGCCGGGGATGAGACCGGGGCGTAAGATAGGGGATGACACGGCGCCCAATCCCGTTTCCAGGGCTTTCCCCGTAAGACTTCCGCACCCCGTTGTGCATGTCAGTTCATGTTACGTTCTTTCTTGATGGTTTTGTAAGCTTCATTGACACTCCTGAATTTTTCCTGCGCTGCCTTCTGAAATTCTTCGCCCAGGTGTGCAATTTTATCGGGGTGGTATTTCATGGCCATCCGTCGGTATGCTTTTTTCACTTCGTCGTCGGTGGCGCTTGTTTCAATTTCCAGAATTTTATAGGCAGAGTCCGTATTTTTGATGAACATCGCTTTAATAGACTCCAGGTCTCTGTCGGAAATGCCTATTTTCCTTCCGATGTTTTCGATCGTGGTTTGTTCTGATGGCGTGACCGCTGTGTCGGCTTCGGCAATGCCATAGAGGAAATGAAGGAGTTGCAGCCTGGCAGAATAATGCATATTTTGTTCGATCTGGCGGCAGACGTCGTTCAGGGGAATGGTTTGTTTCAGGAGATCGCGAAGGAAGATGATGGCTTCGGAAGCTGACTCTTCCCCGAAATTCTGTCTCAGGAAGCTCTTCACATAATCGAGTTCCGATCGCAGGACTTTGCCGTCGGCTTTCATGGTGGCGGCGATCAGTACGAGCAGGCTCATCATGTAACCCCCTGAGGTGGTCCGGCTTCGGGAGGGCTGACTTTGGATCGTGATGTTACTTGCACCATCGACCACCGAACCGATGATAAAACCAAGCAAGGCACCTATCGGTCCTCCGACCGCCCATCCCAGTCCTCCTCCGATCCATTTAGCAAAATTTCCCATGGCTTCTTATTTTTTTATCCGTTTCCAATATTTGTTCCAATAATAAATGCTCTTCGTCATTCCGGATGACGAAATCGGCATGTGCGAGCTTTTTCTGTTCGTCCCACTGGTTTCTGATCCTTGCCAGCACCTGTTCCCTGCTGACATGGTCACGCTCCATGACCCTTTTGATCCTTAACTCCTCAGGAGCGGTAACGACCACGGTGAAGCCGGTTTCCCTGTAATAGCCGCTTTCAAACAGAATGGCCGCTTCATAAACCACATAGTCGCTGTTTTGTTCTTGTCTCCAAAGGGCAAAGGCATCGCGTACCAGGGGATGGATCAGCCTGTTGACACGCAGCAGGGCTTCCTTGTCATTGAAAATGAGTGAGGCCAGGTAACTCCTGTTGATCTCTCCTCCGGGCAGATATACCCCGGGCCCGAACATGCTGATCATCTCTTCCTTTACCTTCGTATTGCCGGTATAGAGCGACCTGCCCACCCGGTCGGCTTCGAAAACAGGAATGCCCAAAATAGCGAAGACCTTGCATACCAAAGACTTCCCACTGCCGATCCCTCCTGTCAGCCCAACGACGAAAGGCCTGTCAGTTTTTTTCAATGAGGTATTCAACATATTCCGGAATGATTTTTACCGAGGTGACTCCCGCCGGAAGTTTTTTGATCCGGATCTTCAGATGTTGCTGTTTTTGAACAATATCATCCCATGAAACGAACAAACTGATATGGTCGGGTTTGACGAGGGCGAAATGGGAGAGCGCCACCGTCATGGTAATTTCCGCATCATACGGGAACAACCTTATTTTAACATCCTCAGGTTGGCCCTCAATCCAGATGGGGACATGCAGTGTTTTTTCCGTGAATTCGCCTATGGAAGCCGTCATCAATACCCGGGAAGGTTCAACGATCAGCTGGAGAGGGATTTCTAGTCCTATCTCCTGCGTAAAGGAAGTTTCGAGGTTTTTGAAATTTTTGGGAAGGGTGAAAATGGTATCGGTCTTTGCCACCATTTCCCGGGGACCCGATACCGTTACCCGGGAAGGAAAAAATTCAAGCGGTGAAACCAACCCGAACCTTGGCTTAAATCCCATTTGCACCGCCGGGGCTACCAGAACTTGTTTTACACAGAGACTGTCAAATACCAGGGTGAATACTCCCGGTGAAATATCAACCAGGTTGAGTTCTGGGTTAAGCTGCCCCGAGAGACCATCCTTCAGTCCGGAGGTCGGTATCACAAATAGCCCCGTGGACCCTCCCGAAGAATTTTCCAGCAGATGTGAAACATTCACCTCCAGCGGAGAAAAAGCAGACCCGATTTTATGCCGCAACAGGGCAAACCCGTGGGCGCTGATCCTGAGATTCAGCTTTTCGGGCGGATTGTTGACAATAAATTTGTTCTTCGGCAGGTTGACATATTCCACCGGATGGGAAATTGTCGTCGTGTAATTCTTACTGAGAGCGTTCAGAAACCAGAGTGTGGTGGCGATGATCAGGCAAATCAGAAATATGGTCAGGTTGCGGTTGGTAAATAAAGATGGGGATGGACTCACCCCCGGAACCTTAACCATCGCTTTATCTTCAGACGTATCCATTTGTTTCCGTCATAACAAAAAAGGCCGGTATTCAGCCAGCCTCCGTTTCTCATCTCCTTTAACGCTGCTGCGGTGCATCACTCATGTCCTTGATGATGGCAGCCTTATCCACCTTGATATTTACATTGTCGTCAACCTGCATGATCACGGCGTTTTCTTTGATCTCCACTACTTTCCCGTATATCCCCCCGGTGGTCACCACTTTGTCTCCCTTGGCAAGGCTGTTCCTGAAAGCAGTCAACTCCTTCTGCCTTTTAACCTGGGGACGAATCATGAAGAAATAGAATATTGCAAAAATCACCAGCATCGGCAAAAGCATGCTAGTCAGCGGATTCGCATCCGAACCGCTGGGTGCCATTAACAAATAATTCATTGTTCCTGATTTTTTAGTTATTGATATGATGAATTACAAACGTTTTTTTCTCCCTGAAAGAAAAATCAAAAATAGATATTCCCGGTTGATATTCAAAAATATTTCAATCTGTTTCACCGATCAGTCCTCTTCCTGTTTTGTGCACCCGCTGGCTGGCTTTCAGCTCTTTCAGGGCTTTGTCAAGGATCCCGTTGATGAAGTTACGGCTTTTGTCGGTGCTGTAATATTTTGAAAGCTCTATATATTCATTTAGGGTTACCTTGGTCGGGATGGAAGGGAAATAAAGAAATTCGGAAAGGGCAAGCTGCAGGATCAGGATATCCATGAATGCGATCCTGTCCAGATCCCAGTTTGAGGAATGAAATTCGATCAGTTCCAGCAGAACATCATGGTTTAAGATGGTTTTTCTGAAGAGATCACGGGCGAACTGTTCATCCTCCTTATCCTTGAATTTGGGCAGGAGCGGATGGTATTCGTCTGTGTGTTCATCAAATCCCCTGAGGGTTTTGATAATCATGGCTACAACCAGGTCTATGTCGTCGTTCCAGTAGATGCTCTCTTCTTCAAGTACGATATGAAGATCCTCGGAGATCAGGATGATATTCTGAAAGACTTTTTCCACAAACTTCCGGTCTTCAAAAAAAGATGATTCCGGATTGGCCATGTATTCGTTGAAAAAAACTGATTCCGCAAGAAAGTTGTAAAGCTCTTTGATCAGTTCGGGGTGATTGTTCCAGGAGGGTTTGGATTGATTGAGATAGGCCTGTAACCTCCGGTTATTGCGCAGCATGTGGATGATCCTGTTGTCGACAAACCGGGTGTTGGGGTTCAGATCTTCGGGGGAGGGAACCAATTTGGAGCGGTTGGTATCTATTTTTCGCTGGGCATAATCAGCAATCTCGATGAACAGGGCGAAAAGGTAATTATACAGATCGTACGATTTGGACAGGGAAAAGAAGAGCTCTTTTTCGCTGTTGTTCATGGACTTGTCGGGCGAAGCGTAATAGGCGTACAAAACCTGGAGTACCTTGATCCTTATGGTCCGTCTGCTTATCATAGAACTGGCGTTGTTTTCGTTAACGGCCGCAAATGTAAGATTTTTTTGGAATCACCCCTCCAGGCCTTCTTTTTTTTCAGAAAGGGGAGGTGCTTCCCGGGCATCATCCTTCAGGAGGAAATCACCGGTTGATGTGGAGTCGGAGAAAGGGGAGGGGATGCCGGTCGTTGACAGGGAATCCGGTTCTCCCTCTTCGGTTTCGGGCTCCTCTTCCCAGCTGAATTTTCTCCTTCTGATGGTGTATCTTTTGTAAAAAAAGGCTAGGAGGAGCCCTGAAATTCCACCCCACAGATGAGATTCCCATGAAATTTCAGGTTTTATGGGCATCATTCCCCATACCATTCCGCCATAGAGAAACACCACTACGATGGAAATGACAAGGAGGCGAAGGTCATTGCGGATTACCCCGCTGGTGAAGTGAAATGCTGCCAGGCCGTAAACAACCCCGCTGGCCCCGATATGCCAGGCTTCCCTTCCGGCCAACCAGACACAGAGCCCGCTGAGGAGGTAAATCTGAATAAAAATCCGGTAAGAGAGACTCCGGTAATAATAAACCAGAAAAAACAAAAGCAGGGCAAAGGGTACCGAATTGGAAATCAAATGTCCGAATCCGGAATGGATGAACGGGGAGGTGATGATCCCGGGGATCCCCTTGAGGTGGAGCGGATAAATACCTCCTTTGTAGAGGCTGAGATCGAAGACCTCTTCCAGGATGCGCACCAGCCAGAACAGGAGAACGAAGAATAAGGCAAAGGCAATACTGTGCCGGATGATTTTTTTATCCAGGTCATGGTCATGGGCTGAATGATCATCGGGGTAATACCTGAAGATGCCCATCAGGAGACAAGTTTTTTGATCAACCGGGTAAAATCACGTATCTCTTCTTCGGTGGTGTCGAAGGAGGTCATCCAGCGCACCTCTGACGTCAGTTCATCCCATACGTAAAAGAAATATTCCTCCTGCAGGGGTCGGATAATTTCCCGGGGAACGATGGCAAAGACGCCGTTTGCTTCCACTTTCTGTGTGATTCTTACCTGCGGTATTCTCCTGATTTCGGCTTCCAGGATTTTGGCCATCTGGTTGGCATGGCTGGCATTGTTTTTCCAAAGGTCATCCCTGAAATAGGCCAGAAACTGGGCCGATATGAACCTCATCTTGGAAAAAAGCTGCATGCTCTGTTTTCGCAGATATTTTGTTTCGCGGCACAACCCGGGATTGAAGAAAAGGACGGCTTCTCCCGACATCATGCCGTTTTTTGTTCCTCCGAAAGAGAGGACATCCACACCGCAATCCCTCGTGAATTCCCTGAAGGAGATCCCCAAGGCTGCGGCCGCGTTGCTGATACGGGCTCCGTCCATGTGGAGGTACATGTTGTGATGGTGGGCCAGATCGGCCAACGCCCTGATCTCTTCGGGCCTGTAAACGGTTCCCATTTCCGTAACCTGTGAGATCGAGATGATCCGGGGCTGCGCGTGATGTTCGAAGTCAAATCCGTGAAGATGCGGCCTGACTGATTCCGGGGTGATTTTCCCGTCGGGGGTTTCAACAGCCAGCAACTTGCACCCTGTAAATTTCTCGGGCGCTCCACATTCATCGGTATGTATATGTGCGGTGCCGGCACAAATAACCGAGTGGTAACTCCTCGTCAGGGAGGAGAGCCCCAGTACATTGGCGCCCGTCCCGTTGAAAACAAAAAAAACTTCCGTATCGCTGCCGAATTCCTTTCTGAAAAGATCAACCGCTTCTGCGGTATACGGGTCATCCCCGTATCCTTTTTCATGTCCCGTGTTAACATCCCCGATGGATTTCAGAATAGCAGGATGGATACCGGCATTGTTATCGCTCGCAAATCCTTTTCGCATCTTTTTTTCCCAAAAATAACTTTTTTGTCAGTACGGTGATTATTTTTCCCGGCAATCGGGGATTAAGACGATTTAGACATTAACTTTATCCTATGGAAAAACAGCTTGCCTTAGGTGAAAGATTGCTCTTGATGGCCATCAGGCCTGAAAAAGGCGGGATTTCTTCCTTTTCCACGGCAATCGACCTGGTGGTTGCAGGTGCTGCCTTTCTGGAAATGACGATGGCCGGGAACGTCTGCCTAACAAACGGACGGGTGGAAATCTTACAGATGGAAACCAGGGTCCCCCTGTATCAATACCTGCTCGGAAAAATGGCCGCCGCACAAAATCCGCGTAAGATCGACCACTGGCTCAATTCGTTCAGGATATCCATGAACAAGGTGAAAGGTGAAGTATACCAATCGCTGGTCAGGAGGCGTGAAATCAGGATGGTAGAGCGGAGATTTCTTTGTTTCAGGTGGAAGAAGCCTTTCCTGGCTCCCGGGAACCATGTCAGCCAGGTTATTGACAAGGTGAAAAGAGAACTCAGTCAGCCGGGAGGGAGCCAGGAGGGGATTTATCTTTTGTTGCTGCTGGAACCTGCCGGGCTCTTGCGGCGAATTTACCCTGATAAGGTCATGCGTAAATCTGCAAAAGCGAAAATCAGGCAATTCAGGGAGAACAATCTGTCATCTGAAACTGTCGTGCAGGCCATTTGCGTTGTCAAAGCCATATACAGGGCCATCGCTGCCAGAAGGGCAGCCCGCAGTGCAGCCTGATAAAGAAAATGATTATGGCAAGGAGCTTATTCATTTTTTACTGATTTTAAGTTCACTTAAAGAAAGTAATTGAAAAAATAATGTTCATAACCTTTGACCGGGGCGGCAATTTTTTTACGGCAGCTTGACTGAAATCGTTATCTTTGGCCTTTCAGGAAGCATCATCGGAAGATATGGAGAATTTTGTGGTTTCAGCCCGGAAATACAGACCCGATTCATTCAGGACGGTGGTGGCGCAGGACGCCATTACATCGACCCTGAAAAATGCCATCAAGACCAGGCAACTGGCACATTCGTACCTTTTCTGCGGACCGCGTGGAGTGGGGAAGACCACCTGTGCCCGCATTTTTGCCAAGACTATCAATTGCAGCAACCTCACGCCCGACCATGAAGCCTGTAACGAATGTGAATCGTGCAAAGCTTTCGATTCCAACCGTTCCTATAACATCCACGAACTGGATGCGGCCTCCAACAATTCGGTGGATGACATCCGCAACCTGATTGACCAGGTGCGCATACCGCCCCAGATCGGCAGTTACAGCGTTTATATCATTGACGAGGTGCACATGTTATCGGCCAGTGCCTTCAACGCCTTTCTGAAAACCCTGGAAGAACCTCCCCGGCATGCGATTTTCGTTTTGGCAACCACCGAAAAGCACAAAATCATACCTACCATTCTTTCGCGGTGTCAGATTTTTGATTTCAACCGTATCAGCATCAGTGATATAGCAGGATATCTCGATTTTGTTGCCCGTGAAGAAGGGGTGACGGCCGAGCCTTCAGCGGTGAACATGATTGCCCGGAAAGCCGACGGAGCCATGCGAGATGCCTTGTCGATCTTTGACCAGCTTGTAAGCTTCTCGGGAAGAAACATCACTTATCAGGATGTCATCACCCACCTCAATGTTCTGGACTATGAATATTACTTCCGCCTGGTGGATTCTTTCCTGAAAAACCAGGTGACCGAAGCTTTGTTGATTTTCAACGAAGTTCTCGGGAAAGGATTTGAAGGGCAGCATTTCATCAGCGGATTGAGTTCGCATTTGCGTGACTTGATGGTTTCGCGCGATCCCGTTACCATCCAGTTGCTGGAGGTTGGCGGGGACATCCGCGAACGGTACAAGGTACAGGCTGACGCCGCTTCCCATGAGTTCCTCCTGGAAGCTTTACAACTGGCCAATGAATGTGATTACCAGTATAAAACCAGCCAGAACAAACGGCTCTCCGTTGAACTGACGCTTGCCAGGATTGCCCAGCTGACCTTAAAAAAAAAATAGCTGACGATACCGATTCCCTGGAAGCTATCTTCAGTGAAGTTCCCCTGCCAGGAGAAACGGGTAGCGCTACGTCAAAGGAACCTCCGAAAGCTGAAAAAAAACATTTGCGCAAGATTTCCTATGAGATTTCAGGGCCCTCCATCAAATCGGCCATGGAAGGAAAAGAGATGCCGGGCGGAAAGGAACCGGTCGATGAGCAGCATGAACTGCTCAATCCTGTGAATGGTGAAGAACCCGTGACAGAACAAAATTTGTCGGAGAAGTGGGTGCAATTTACCGAGACGCTGTCAGACCGGCCCAGCCTGAAGTCATCTCTGGAGCGGATACCGGTTCTTTTGCCTGGTGGAAAATTGGTGTTGACGCTGGATAACCTGCTCCAGGAAGAGTTGATCAGGGAGATCAAACCCCGGTTGGTGAACTGGCTCCGCCGGGAACTGAACAACTCCTCCATAGATTTGGTTACCCAAGTCATTCATGAACCCACCCGCAAAGTAGCTTATACCGACAGCGAGAAATTTGACGAAATGGTAGGTAAAAATGCGAACCTTGCCCTTATGAAGCAGAAATTTAACCTTGATTTTGACACCTGAAACACCGGGGGATTTTAACAGGGTGTTCCCCTATGAGTCGCCACAGCGCCTGTCAAAAAAAGCAGATGTTCACATCGTTTCAATGCCGGGGGTTTTGTTTTTCTTTTCCCATTTTTCCCTGAATTCCTTCATTTCCTTATGCTGTTTTTCAATCAGCTGATCCCATTCTTTCTGTTGATCAGGATCCATGAAACGTCGGTAGGGATTTTCTTCTTCACCCGGGACGGTGAATTCGTCAGGATTAAAATATCTGAGTTGATCGTCAAAATGTTTTCTCAATTCCTCCAAACCCCTCCTGTCAGGGAAGAAGAATCCCGGAGGCAGGTAAAATGAGGAATTGGGCCCCATGAACAGGGAGGTGTCGTTATGAAAGAGAAAACTTCCGAAAAAGGAAGAGTCATTGCTGAATTCCGGAAAGCCTCTGAAGAACTCTTCCTCGTCGAAGAAAAAGAAGGGAGATTTTCCGGGCGTCAGGGGAAAGGAGAAGAGGGAATTTCCGGGAAACGGATGCCCCGGGTTGTGGTCGAAAAAATCCTTTCCGAAGAAACTCTCCCATCCCTGACCGGAGGGAACCTGGAAAAGGGAGTCGGATGACCAGCGAAAGACCCGTAAGGAGTCGAAACGGATCAGGTTGCCATTTTCGTCATATTCCTTTTCCACTTTAATCTGTTCTTCGGGGATATTTTTCTGTTTTTCCGTTTTCTGGGCAGTGGCGGTGAAGACAATAACCGCCACGAGCAACAAAGCTGCAATTATGTTTTTCATGACTTTTTTTGGACAAAAATAAATGCAGGATGGCTGAAATAGTATTAAAAAAACCTAAAATGTCTTAAACCCTGATGTTTAGTCGTAGCGGTGCTGTTCTTCTTCCCCATCGTTGCCGGGGCAGTTCATTCTCAGATTTTCACCAGGCAGGAATCTTTCATCCACCCTTTGTTGCCGTCGCTGAGCTGCACTTCCTTCCACGAATCCAGGCTGTCGGTGATCTGAACCTTTAATCCTTCGTGGATCAGGAAGAGATCGGTGCCTGTAGCAGATGGGGCGCTTTTAACGGTGACCCTGGGGCAGCGGATCAGGGCTGCATTCCTGTTTTTGATCATGCTGTGCTGGTGCCAGGCGAGGGAAAAAGAGAGCAGGGTCAACAGCGCCAGGGGGAGGGCTACATAAAAGGCCAGTTTTTTCAGGCGGATGGAACGGCTGAAGAAATAGCTTCCCAGGAGCACCAGGAAAAACAGAAAAGCCGCTATGCTGACCTTTGCCCATCCGTCGGTTGAGGAGCTATTGGCCAGATTGCCCCACCAGCGGGAGAAAAAAGGTCGCGGAAGCCTTTCCGGGTTATCGACGACGAACTGATTGGCTACCTTGAGGTTGAAGTCGATGTCTTCATTCCTCGGATCGAGCAGTTTCGCCCTTTCATAATTCAGAATGGCTTGTACATGATCTCCCGTTTTAAAATAGGCATTTCCGAGGTTGAAGTAAACCTCCGCCGATTCTTTGCCTGAAGCCAGGATTTGTTCATATTTTTCGGCTGCCCGGTCGAATTCCTGGTCTGTATAGTGTTTATTGGCCTCTTCCAGCAGGAGATTCTCACCGGAGGCCCCTGAAATCAAGGGAACCAGTATGAGGAGTATGGAAATTGTTCTTCTCATCATTTTACCGTTTGATTTGTTTTTCCATTTTGCTGATGACATCTTCGGCTTTTTCATAGAGTTCATGCATCACCTGTGCACCTCCTGAAGGTGCAAACCGGGCATATTCGCACTGGTCGACCACAGCAAGAAAATCGCTGATCAATCCGGGATCCACCTTTCTGACCTCAAGTCCTTCGACTGCTGTTTCACGTCTGAGGTCGGCCAACGGAATACTCAGTTTATCACTGAGGTAACCCCAGAATGCCTTTAATAAGGCGTCATAAAAAGCCTCGCCTTGCTGCTTTTTGAGATGGTCGGAGGCCACCTTCAGGTGTTTGCGGGCCACCCGGTTGGCTTTTTTGTTGCGTACGAGGGCAATGTTTGAGTTCTCCTCCATTTTTTTCCGGTAGACCACGAAGAAAACTGCAAAAGCTGCGGTTCCCAACAGATAAATGGCCCAGAACAAGGTACTCCCGAAAAAGGAGGATCCTTTTTCTTTCAAGGGAACCTGTTTCTGGCTGATAAAACGGATATCCTGGCCGATGGTCTGAATGTCTTGTTTCCGGAGGGAACGCACGACCCCCGTTCCCTGATCACCCTCCCCTTTGGTGACTTTCAGATCATATTCAGGAGTGGATTGTTGTTCATATTTGCCGGAGGCCGGATTGAACCAGGCGAACTGAACGGAAGGGATTTTAAAATCACCTGCATAGCGGGGCTGGAAGAGGTATTCGATGCTCTTTGACCCGCTGACCCCGCCGTCGGAGGCCCTGACGTTATCGGCCGAACTCGGGTCATATTGTTCAAAGTCCCCGGGGAGCGCCAGTTTCGGAGCCTGTATTAACCGGATGTTTCCCGTACCCGAGATGGTTAGTTTCAGGGTTACGGCATCGTTGGTGGTAACTTCCTGCTGACTGATTTCGGACGAGATCCTGAAATCACCTACCCCGCCCGAAAAACCGGCGGGTGCCGGCGGCAAATCCCTGACGGATACCGATACCGCATCACTGGTCAGCTTTGCTCTGACGGTCTGAATGCCGGTGAAAAAGTCATCGAAGAAACTGCGCTGCCGCACCCGCTGCTGCACCAGCGTAGTGATGCTGAAGGGTTTTATGGTGATGCTTCCGGTCTGCTGCGGGAAAAGAACAGTCTTTTTCAACACCCCTACCTGGTAAATCCTGTCGTTGAAAACTTCCCTTTTGAAGTTGATCTGCTGGGGAATATCAATATCCTGGGTATAAAATCCTTCGTATGTGGGGAGGTTGACCTCTTCAAATCCTGCCAGGGGCATGTTGGGATTGGCGTACAACTTAACGGTGGCGATGATTTGCTGTCCTTTGTATGCCTGATGCCTGGAGAGTTCCAGCCTGATGAAGAGGTCATTCCGGCTGATCGATCCTGATGGGGTGGTTTCGCTGCCCCTTTCCTGCTGCTGCCCCTGCTGCTGCCCCTGCTGCTGCGCCGGGGCCGCCTGTGATTGTCCGGTTACCACCTGGATGGTCAGGGAATTCGACTGGTATACCTTCCCGTCAACCTCTATCGAGCCGGGACGGATCGTAAAGGTGCCGGCTTCCCGGGCCCTCAGGATGTAAGTGTAGGAGAAATCCCTGCTTTGGGTGGTTTTCCCGTTGATGATCTGGAAACTGGTGCTGGAGGAAAAACTGGGGCCCATCAGTACATCGAAATTGCCCAGGTCGGGGAGGGTGAGATTCTCCCCCCGCTCATTGATGTTGAAAGTCAGTCTGAACTGATCACCTGCCGCCACGGCATTGGGGGCTGACATCACCAGCCTGATGTCCTGTGCCTGGGACTGAAAACCCACCAACAACACCCCGATGTAAAGAATTACTTTTTTCAACATATTTGTTTTCTCATTTCGGAAAAATCATCCAAAGTTACCAGTCTTTTTCCACTCTGGCAGGCTTTGCCTCCCTTGCTTTTGCCTGCTGTACTTTTTCCTGGATCTTCTTCTCATCATTCTGCAACGCCTGCAACAACTGTTCCGCATTTTGTTTCGATATTTTCGGAGGTGGCTGTTGCTGCTGGTCCTTGTTCTGGTCTTTGTTCTGATCCTTGTTCTGGTCCTTATTCTGGTCTTTGTTCTGATCCTTGTTCTGGTCCTTATTTTGATCCTTGTTCTGATCCTGATTTTGCTGTTGCTGCTTCAGCCGCTGGGCATAGGCAAGGTTGTATTTGGTTTCTATGTCGTCAGGATTATTGCGGAGCGCTTTTTTGTAAGCTTCTATACTTTCATCGATCTGTGATTGGACGAGGAGGCTGTTCCCCAGGTTATGGTAAGCGCGTGCTTTTTCTTCGGGATGCGTGGCCTGGTTTGCCAACTGTTCAAAGCCAGTGGCGGCATCGCCGAACCGGGTCTGTTTGTAAACCGCGTTGTTCAGGTTGAAATTCCACATCGGGTCCGTGGGTTTCTTGTCAAGGGCTTTCCGGTAGGCTGTTTCCGCCTTGCCGAAATTTATCGTATCAAGCCGGGTGGTATCCCTAACACCCTCTATGTAAAAACGGTTGCCCTGGCGCACAAACTTGCGCTCATTCTGTCCGCCGGCTCCCAAAACAACACCGGCAGTTAAAATGATCATGAGCAAGAATTTCATAGCTGTATCATTTAAAAAGTTGAATTTTTCTCAAGTATTTGTTTTTCCTTTCCAGGATGAGGAATTCCAGGAGAAGGAGGATCAGTCCCGCTGCGAAAAAATAGAAGAATTGTTCTTCGTATTCTGAAAACATACGGGCTTCCATTTCCGTTTTCTGCATTTTGTTGATTTCATCAAAGAGTTCGTCGAGACCGACCTGGGCGGTGTTTGCGCGGAGGTAGATGCCGCCGCCGGCGGCGCTTATTCTCTCCAGCGTAACTTCATCAAGACGGGAGATGACGATTTTCCCTTCCCTGTCACGGCGGTATTCTCCCTGGCTTTTGCCTTCGGCGGGGATGGGAGCGCCCTGGGGCAGTCCCATGCCAATGGTATGCACCACAATTCCATTTTTGGAAGCTTCTTCAGCTGCAGCTACAGCATCATCTTCGTGGTTTTCTCCGTCGGTGATTATGATGATGGCCTTGCTGGATTCCGGATTGGGGGTGAAAGAGCGCATGGCCATGCTGATGGCTGCCCCAATGGCGGTTCCTTGTTTCGGGACGATCTGAGGACTTACCGATGCCAAGAACAACTGGGCCGAATTGTAGTCCGATGTGATGGGCAACTGGGTATAGGCGTCTCCGGCAAAGACGATCAACCCGATTTTGTCGTCCTTTAACTTGCTGATCAACCGGTCGATTGCCCGCTTGGCCCTTTCAAGCCGGTTGGGTTTGATATCCTCGGCCATCATGCTGTTCGATACGTCAAGGGCAATGACAATCTCCACTCCCTGTCTTTTAACTTGCTTTAACTTGGACCCGAATTGAGGCCGAGCAGTCCCCGCAATTAATAATGAGAGGGCCAGCATGAGGAGTATGAATTTGAAAACGGGACGGATCCCCGAAACACTGGGCATCAGGATTTTCATTATTTCCGGTTCGCCGAATTTCTTCAATGCCCTTTTCCGCATCACCCTCGAAAAGATGAACAAAGCCGTTAGAAAGGGAATCAGCAGAAGTCCCCAAAAATATTCCGGATGTGCAAATCTGAACATTTCCATACCATTACCATTGTTAAGGAATACCTCGGAAGAAGGTGATCCTGAGAAAAATACCGGTGATCAGCAAGAGGATGCCTGCCAATGCAAAGGGCAGGAATTCTTCTGTCCTGCGGCTGAATTCTTTAATATCGATCTTTGATTTTTCAAGCTGGTCTATTTCCTGGTAAATTTCCGCCAGTTTCAGGTTACTGGTAGCCCTGAAATAACGGCCGTCGGTAATCTGGGAAATTTGTTTGAGCATTCCCTCATCAATCCTGACTTCTATATTCTGTATCTGGGTTCCGAAGGGGGTTGGTGCGGGGTAAGGGGCTGTTCCGATGGATCCCACGCCAACCGTGTACACCCTGATGCCGTAATTTTTGGCAATTTCTGCAGCCGTAAGGGGAGCTACTTCCCCGCGGTTGTTTTCCCCGTCGGTGAGCAGAATGATGACCCTGCTGAGTGCGACACTCTCCTTCAACCGTGCGACAGCTGTGGCCAGCCCATTTCCGATGGCAGTGCCATCTTCGATCAATCCGGTTTTGATACCACGGAAGAGATTCAGCAGGATAGCCCGGTCCGTCGTCAGCGGGCACTGAGTAAAGGCTTCACCGGCGAAAACCACCAGGCCCATGCGGTCGTGTTCCCTGCCAGAAATGAATTCCATGGCTACTTTTTTTGCCGCTTCCAGCCGGTTTGGGGAAAAATCCATGGCCAGCATACTGGTGGAGATATCGAGGGCTACGACGATATCGATCCCTTCTGTGGTCACGTTTTCCCAGCTGGTGGTGGACTGAGGCCGGGCCAGGACAATGATAAACAGGGAAACTGCTGCCATCTCAAGCAGGAAAGGAAGGTGTCTCAGCCAGTGCCGAAGGGTGACCGGAGCTTTGCTGACAGCCTCTGTGGAGGAAACCTGAATGCTGGCGGTATTCTTTTTGTGCCACAGGAAATACCATGCCGCCCAGGGTATTAACACCAGCAAGAGGTACAATAATCCCGGATTCTTAAAAATTATTTCGTCAAACATTGTTTTCCTGATTTAAGGTTCTTTCATGAACAGTCTCCGGAACCTGCTCCTTACTTTCCTGTTCTTCAGCCTTCCCGGCGTTCACCGTTTCTTCGATCTTTGTCTCATTGACGAAGAAATAGGCGTTGATCAGCGTCAGGTTGTGATCGTCGGGAAGCGGTTGGTATTTGGCGAACTTCACCAGGTCGGCGGTGGGGAGTATCTGCTGAAGATAACCCAGCGTTTTCTCCTGAATCAGGTCACCCCGGGTGTTGAAAGATGCGATGATTTCCCCGGTGGTCTGTTCCATGGCGTGAATGCCAAACCTGTTTTCTATGTAAGTCCGCAAAACGGCGGTAACCTCGCTGTAAAATGCTTTGACCTTGTCCTTCTGCCAAAGTTTCTCCTCTTTGATCCTGTCGAGTTCCCGTAAGGCGATGATATGTGGCGGTTCCTTCGGTTTTTCGGGCTTGATAAAGAGCGGCAGGTTTCTTTTTTTCCTCCTGACGGAATAGAGGATAAGGAAGAGCAGGGTGGCGGCAAGGATGATCCCCATGATATAGGGAATGACCTCCTTAAGGGTCAGCGGGGCATCGTACGGCATCTTGATATCGGCAGGCCCCCGGGTGGTATCGATTTCCAGGGTCAGCACCTTTAACACCAGATCATTGGTAAATATGGAGTCCAGACGATCGGGCAACAGCAGGTCAACGCGGAGCGGGGGAATCCGGTATTCTCCGCTGTCAAAGCAGGTGATCCGGAAATTCTGCACCAGTCTGATGCTTTTGTCATCGAGAAAGGTGGTGTCAATGGGCGACCTTTCCAGAATTTCAATTTTCCCGGAAAGGGTATCCGGCACCTGGATAAACCCGGATTGCAGTGTGGATGGCTTTTCCAGTTCGACCCTGAGGTTGACCTGATCCCCGATCAGAATCCGGGAGGAATCGATCAGTGCCGTAGCTTTTACAGGCTGTCCCGTCACACGGACCGTGGCTAGGATTGCTGACAGCAGTATCAAAAAGATGGCTGTGTGTCGTCTTTTCATATTCACCTCCGTGCTCCCCTTTTCTTAAAAAGGTTCATCAATGATCTTACATAATCTTCCCGGGTGTTTATCCAGGCAGAGTCAACTCCGCAACGCGTGAAGACAGCTTTCAGCTGCGCTGTCCTGTTGCGCCATCCGTCCCGGTAAATCCGGCGGGTGGTTTCGTCATTGCTGTTCACCCAGGTGTACTGTCCGGTTTCCGCGTCCTTCAGTTTCATCATTCCGATAGGGGGCAATTCCTCTTCCCGGTTATCATAAATCCGGATGGCGACCACATCATGCTTGTTGTTGGCCACGGAAAGAGCCTGCTCCAGATCGGGATGGTTATCGAGGAAATCGGAAATGACAAATACCGTGCATTTTTTCTTGATGGCGTTGGTGAGATACCTTAACGCTTCCGGAATATTGGTCCCCCGATTCTGCGGGGTGAATTCAATCATTTCCCTGATAATCCTTAAAATATGGGTTTTCCCTTTTTTCGGGGGGATAAACTTCTCAATGGTATCGGAGAAGAAGATCACCCCGGTCTTATCGTTGTTCTGGATGGCGCTGAAGGCGAGGATGGCCCCGACTTCGGTGATGATGTTCTTTTTAAGCTTGCGAAAAGTCCCGAACTCACGGGAGCCGCTGACGTCGATCAGCAGCATCACCGTCAATTCCCGTTCTTCCTCGAAGATTTTCACGTAAGGATGGCTGTACCGGGCCGTAACATTCCAATCGATGTTGCGGATGTCATCACCGAACTGGTACTCCCTGACTTCTGAAAACGCCATTCCACGCCCCTTGAAAGCACTGTGGTACTCTCCGGCAAAGATGTTGCGCGTCAACCCGCGGGTCTTTATTTCAATCTGCCTTACCCGTTTTAACAGGTCGGTTGTTTCCATAATAATAAGTATTTATGGAACTTCCACGGTATTGAGGATGTCGGTGATGATTTCCTCCGAGGTAATGTTGTTGGCTTCTGCTTCGTAGCTGAGACCGATACGGTGGCGCATCACGTCGGGACAAACGGAACGGACATCTTCAGGGATGACATAGCCGCGCCGTTTGATGAAGGCATAGGCTTTGGAGGCCTGGGCCATACTGATGCTGGCTCTGGGGGATGCTCCCCAGGTGATCATGTCACGGTATTTTTCCAGTTTGTACTCCTCGGGTTCACGGGTGGCAAAGACAATATCTACAATGTATTTCTGGATTTTTTCGTCGATATACACCTCTTTCACCACATCACGCGCTTTCATGATGTCGGCAGGTTTCATGATGCTGTTGGTTTCCGGGAAGGTTTTCAGCAGGTTTTGCTGGATGATCAGTTTCTCTTCCTCCTTTTTGGGGTAGTTAATCACAACTTTCAACATAAAACGGTCTACCTGGGCTTCGGGGAGCGGGTAGGTCCCTTCCTGTTCGATAGGATTCTGCGTTGCCATCACCAGAAAGGGTTTGTCGAGGGCATAGGTGTTCTCCCCGATGGTGATCTGCCGTTCCTGCATGGCTTCGAGCAATGCCGACTGAACTTTCGCAGGAGCCCTGTTGATTTCATCAGCCAGAATGAAATTGGCAAAAATGGGGCCTTTCTTGACCGAGAACTCTTCCCTTTTCTGGCTGTAGATCATGGTCCCGATCAGGTCGGCAGGCAACAGGTCGGGCGTGAACTGAATCCTGGCGAACTTGGCATCAATGGTGTGCGCAAGGGACTTGATGGCCAGCGTTTTTGCCAAACCGGGCACCCCTTCCAATAGAATATGCCCGTCGGAAAGCAATCCGATCAGCAAACTCTCGATAAGATGTTTCTGCCCGACAATCACCTTGTTCATTTCAATGGAAATTAGATCGACAAATGAACTCTCACGCTGAATGCGTTCATTGAGTTCTCGTATATCAACTGCCTGATTCATAAGGAAAAATTTACGTGAAAATGTTGGTTATTTTTAAACTCACGAAAATAGAGGTTTGATCTTTATAAAAAATGAATTTTTTGTTAAAAAAATTAAACCAGGCCCTCTCATAAGGACCTGGTTTGTGCTGTGATTTACTGGATCGAAATCTCGCGGGCCGGTTTCGGTTTTACCTCCTCCTTTTTGGGAAGTGTAATGCAAAGAATGCCTTCGCAATATTTTGCCGTGATCTTATCCCCTTCAACAACCGTCTCCGGAACGGTGAAACTCCGCTGGAACGACTGATAACTGAATTCACGGCGGGTGAAACGACCCTTTTCTTCTTCTTCTTCTTTCTCTTCCTTCTTCTCTGACGTAATCGTCAACAGGTTGTTTTCCAGGTTGACCTTAAAATCATTCTTGTTCATCCCGGGTGCAGCCACCTCAATTTCAAATGCATCGTCGGTCTCTTTCACATTTAAAGCCGGCAATGTGGTGTTGGTACTTGAAAAATTGGAACTGCCCCAATCCATCAGATCCCGGGTGAATAAGTTGTCCCAGAACGACGGAAGATACATGTTCGATCTTTTAATTAGTGTCATGGCTAAATCCTCCTTTGATTTAAATTATTAATTCTGTTTTCTTGAAAAATTCATGTTCCCGGTATTTTACCCATCAAAATAGATACCAGCCTGCCGGATCATATCAATTCATTGTCATAGTAAATTGCTGTCATACAGCGATATGGAGGTTTTTATCATCTATTGTTGATTATTATGTTAATTAAAAAAAATGTCAGAATGTCCTGTTTTTTATAAAAAGTTGACAAAATTACAGGCAGAATGGTAGCTTTTTTGTTAATTTCGGCCGGAAAGTAACATCAGATGCAGCGATACCGGGTGGAGCTCAGATTTAAGGGGAGCCGTTATTTCGGATGGCAGGTTCAGCCGGGCCGGCCGACGGTACAGGGGGTTCTGGAGGAGTGTTTTTCTCTCTTTTTACGCATGCCGGTTGTCATCACCGGTGCCGGCCGCACCGATACCGGGGTACATGCCTCCTTTTATACGGCCCATTTCGATGCCGGGGATCTTCCCTTTTCCTCAGACGATGTTGTATACAAGCTGAACCGTTTTCTTCCCGATGATATTTCCCTATTGTCCATCCTGCCGGTTCCGGAGGATTTCCATGCCCGCTTCAGTGCACTTTCCCGGACTTACCGTTACTGCATCAATACGGTGAAGGATCCTTTTTCGGTGGATACTGCCTGGTATTTTCCCCGGCCGCTCGATGTGGAAAAAATGAATGAAGCTGCTGGCCTTCTACTGAAGTATGACGATTTTACCAGTTTCAGCAAGTTGCACACCGATGTGAAGACCAACCGCTGCCTGATAGAGAAGGCGGTCTGGGAGAGAGAGGGTCCCCTGTTGTTTTTTACTATCACCGCGGATCGTTTTTTGCGCAACATGGTGCGGGCGATTGTGGGCACCCTCCTGGAGGTGGGGAAAGGCAGGCTTACGGTGGCAGGTTTTGAAAGTGTCATTATAAAAAAGGATCGCGGTGCCGCGGGGAGCAGCGCTCCGGCCCACGGACTATTCCTTACCGGAATCCGTTATCCCGGCGATCCGGCTTAACTTGATGAATAAAGTGCTCCGGGCCACCGGACCAAAGGAAACCCTCCAAACACACGTTCGTGAATCAGTGTCTCGCCCGACGGAAAATCCGCATTTTCCCTTCACAGTATACCTGACGACACATTTCCTGAACTAGCAACCCGCGATCCTGCGATTCCGCGCCTCCTCCTCTCTGAAGGCTTCTTCAGCTTTTTATCTGTCCAGCGGTATCCAGACGGTCATTTCCGAATTTCCGCGATTGTTCCAGGCAAAATAGGGAATCAGCGTAACTGAAACGGGTTCCGGTTTTTCGGGGGTACGAATCCTGTAGAGGTTATTATTCCAGGTTCCTCCCTTTTCTTTCAGGAATTGGCCATTAAGGGCCACAATGCAGGCATCCCCGATGAACTGTTGAAAAGGTTCCAGGGTGGCCGTAACCGGGATGGAAAAGTCAAAAATCCTGCTTCCTTCCGGGATGTCGGGCGATTCCAGACAGTAGACCACGGGGCCGCGCCTGACGGCCACCTGGTTGCGGGTTTCTTCCACGAGGGGATGGGCTTCTACCAGCACCGGTCGCATGGGAAGGATCACTTCCACACGGTCTCCTGTTTGCCAGGCGCGTGAAATTTGCACATACCTTCCGGGTTCCGGGATGATCCCGGCGGACTGCCCGTTTATCAGGACTGTAGCCGTATCGGCCCACCCGGGGATCCGCAGGTAAAGTTTCGCCGTCTCCGGAAATTTGCTGATCAGCAGGGTGATGCTGCCCTCCCAGGGATATCCGGTGACCTGTTCCAGGCTCACGTCCTTCCCGTTCCAGGTCGTGTGCAGCTGGCTGCCCCCGTAAAAGTTGACATACATCCCGTCGTCAGATTTGGAATAGAAGTATTCCTGTATTTCGGCGATAGTCCGGATGGTATTGGGGGGACAGCAGTTGCAATAGGAGATGTATTCCTCCCGGTTTTTGGACCAGCGGAGGTCGTGGCTTAATTCGTCAGCCACGCAGAGGGGGTTGGTATAGAAATATCCTGTGCCGTCGAGGCTGACGGCGGCAAGGAGGCTGTTGTACATGACCGTTTCCATGATGTCGGCATAGGCGGCATTCCCTGATATGAGGAGCATCCGCCAGTTCCAGAGCAGGTTCCCGATGTTGGCGCACGATTCGTTATGGGCGTTGAGGTTGGGAAGCTGGTAGGACCGGCCGTAAGCCTGGTGGACCTGTTGGATCGAAGGCTGGTCATAGGTGGTCCCGTCGGGAGAAACACCATCGTAGAGAGCTCCGCAGGCCCCTGTGATGTATAATTTGCCGCCGACCACATCGTTCCCGATTTTTCCAGGGCTGTCAGCAACGAATCATCCCCGGTTTCGGCATAGAGATCGGCGGCGCCGGCATAGAGGTAGTTAGCCCTGACGGCATGTCCCACTGCCGTAGTCTGTTGTTTGAAAGGAATCCGGTCCTGGTTGTGGTCGGTTCCCTCCTTCACCAGGCTCCGGATCTCCATCAGTTTTTTTGCCAGTTCCAGAAAGGCGGGATCGCCCGTAGTCCGGTACATCTCCGCCACCCCCATGTAATGGGAGGGACAGATGGTATTTCCGGCCAGTTCCTCCGGCGCCGTCCGCGAAAATTCCACCAGGAAACGGGTAGCCTTCCGGGCAATCTCCAGCAGGGTGTTTTTCCCTGTCACCCGGTGATGAATACAGGCTGCTGTCATCAGGTGGCCCAGGTTGTAGGTTTCAAAATCGAGCCTTCTCGTAAATTCATACCTGGATCCCGGATTTTTGGCCGCTTTGATCAGCGCGGGTGTATGGAGGTACCCGTCGGCACGCTGGGCTTTCCCGATAACGGCGATGATCCGGTCAATCTCTGTTTCCAGCTTCTGGTCCCGTGATGCGGCCCATACCATGATCTCCGCTTCCAGCATTTTATAAAAATCACCGTCGTGGAAAGCAGGCCCCTGATGATCCCCCTCTGCCAGTCCGGCAGCAATTTCAAAATTCCGGAAGGCATGGCTTACTTCAGGGTTGAGGTAGCAACCCATCATGCGGGGGACCATCACCCCGCTGCACACCCGGAACCGCTCGGCCCAGAAACCATCGGTCCAGGTGACATCCCCGATGTTTACACTCCGAAGTCTTAAATGAGGACTCGTTCCCGTAGCGGTAAGCCCCCGCTCCTGACCCCCGAGGTGAACCGGGAGGTGAAGGCACAGCAGAAGTGCCGGCAAGATAAAACAGCGGAATAACGGCTTCTTCTCTTTGGTGTATTTCATTGGTCTGGTTAATTCTGTGATACTAAAATGATGACCATGTCGTGGTTTATATGCGCAGTGACCTCCGGCATCAGGCACTCAGGTTTTATCATCCGATGGCAGACAGGTCTCAAAATGGTAAATCCCGGAACCGCACTCCACCACCCGGCATCCGCCGGAGGTTCCTTTGTTTTCCAGTTCCCCCGACTTTTCTATGGGGATTCCATGTTCGGTGACCGCGGCTTCACACGAGGCGGGAATATGGATTTGCGCCGTTGCATTGGCAGGGATGGTCACCCGGAGGATCAGTTTCGTTCCGTTCACCTCCCACCCTGAAGTAATTTCCCCGTACATGGATTGGTAGGTTGCGCAGGCATGGGTAAGTGGGGGAGAGATGACCGGGCGGATGATGATTTTTTTGTATCCGGCACTCTGCAGGTCGGATTGTATTCCCGCCACCCTGGAATAAAGCCAGTTGCCCACGGCCCCATAGGCGTAGTGGTTGAAGGAATTCATGCCGGGATCCTGGAAGGAGCCGTCGGGCCGGATGCCGTCCCACCGTTCCCAGATGGTGGTGGCGCCCCGGGTGACGGGATAGAGCCACGAAGGATAGGAGGTATTCAGCAGCAGCTGATAGGCCAGGCCGGGGTATCCGGCATCGGTGAGAGCATCCAGCAATAGCGGGGTTCCCAGGAATCCGGTGGTCAGATGCCGGAAACGAGTCACGTTGGCGGCAAGCCTTGCAGCGGCTGTGCGGACCATTTCCTGCGGAAGTATTCCGAAGGCCAGGGCCAGAGCGTATGCCGTCTGGGTATCGGAAACCAACCTGCCGTTGGGGGTGATGAATTCCTCCCGGAAGGCTTTTTGTATGCGGGGAAGAAGGGAGGAGTAAAATGCGGCATCCTCCACTTTGCCAAGAATGGAAGCGATTCTTGCCAACAGGTCCGTGGAGCGGTAAAAGAATACCGTGGCGATCAGCTCTTTTTCCGTATGGGCGCCGGCAAAACCGTAATCGGGGGCGTTGTATACCTGGCTGTAGTATTCCGCAAATGAGAGCCAGTCGCCGAAGTGAAATCCTGAGGTAAAGAGGCAGCTCTCCCCGGCTTCCCGGACCATGAAGTCCACCCATCCTTTCATGGAGGAGTACTGCTCCATAAGAATGCGTTCATCACCGTACTGCTGGTAGAGTACCCAGGGGATCATCACGGCGGCATCGGCCCATCCGGCGGCACCGTAACCGTCGGACCATCCCGTGCCTCCCCCGTCGGTAAGCATCATGGGAACCACCCAGGGAACCGCACCATCCTGACGCTGGTCGGCATAAAGGTCTTTCAGCCATTTGGAGAAAAACGGGGCGGCATTCACATTGAAGCAGGCGGTGGGGGCGAATACCAGCGCATCACCGGTCCATCCCAGCCGTTCGTCACGCTGGGGACAGTCGGTGGGCACATCCAGGAAATTGCCGCGCAGGCTCCACAGAATGTTGTGTTGCAGCTGATTCACCAACGGAGAGGAACATTCAAAGGTGCCGGTTAACTCCATGCCGGAGTGAAGCACCCGGGCCGTGAACCGGTCAGGATCGATGACGCCTGCATAATCCGCCACCTTTACGTACCTGAAACCCATCCATGTGAAATGAGGTTCGTAGGTTTCCGCTTCCCTTCCTTTGAAAATGTATTCCACTTTCTGACGGGCAGCACGCAGATTTTCCGTGTAAAAATTACCATCCTTGTCCAGAACTTCCGCATGAAGGAGGGTGATTTTGCCGCCCGGAATACCGAGAAGCTGAAACTGGATCCGGCCTGCCAGGTTCTGCCCGAAATCGAGCACCCGCTCCCCCAAGGGGGTGGTTATGAAAGCCGTCGGTTTGATTTCACGGGTCACCCTGACCGGGGGACCCACCGTTGCGGTGAGGGAATCATAGCCATACTCCCGGGTCAAAACCCCGGCCCAATCCGAATCGTCATACCCCGGAAGGTCCCATCCCCTCTTTTCAAGCCGTGCATCATAGACCTCGCCATGGTAGATTTCGGAGGAGAGGATGGGACCTGTGGAGCTTTTCCAACTGCCGTCGGAGAAAACCAGCAGGGCGGATCCGTCGTAAAAGGTGATTTTCAACTGAAGCAGCAAAGCTGTTTTGTCCCCGTAGAGGTTCCTTTCCCCCTGCCATCCTATATTTCCGCGGTACCATCCGTCGCCGAGGATGACGCCGATGGCGTTGTCCCCGTTTTTTACCATTCCGGTAACATCATAAACCTGGTACTGCAAGCGTTTGTGGTAGCTGGTCCATCCCGGGGTAAACTCCTGGTCGCCCGCCCTGACGCCATTGAGGTGCACCCGGTACAATCCGCGGGCCGTAACATAAAGGATTGCTTTAATGACCATTTTTTGGGTACGGAATTCTTTCCGCAGTAAAGGCGCGGGATTGGCACGGTCGGGATCCTCCAGCAGGTCAGCTTCGATCCACTGGGCTTTCCATGCGGAGGCATCCATCAGTCCGGTTTCCCAAAAGGCAGGTTCGCTCCATCCGGAATGGCGATCTCCTGCCGAAGCTTTTACTTTCCAATAGATGCGCTCTCCGGGGCCGGGGGGCAACCCCTCGTATTCCACATGCACCGACCGGTCCGATGCCACTTCCCCGGAATCCCAGACCAGGGGAAATCCCCGGTTCAGCGCTTCCGGAGATCGGGCACATCGGATGTGATATGAGGTTTGAAGAATGTTTCGGGCTCCTTCAGCATCCATTTTCCAACTCAGCCGGGGTGCCGGGATATCCACACCGATGGGGTTGACGTGGTATTCGGTACGCAGATCCTTGATTGTCAGCACTCCGGTCAATTTTTTGGTGATTCCTTCCCGTCATTCTGCCGGTCGGGGGATTTGCTTTTCATCCAGAAGGGGGCGGTGGCAAACCACAAAACCATGCCGACAGTCATGAGCAGATAATGGTCCTTTAATTCCAGGATCCCTTTGAGTACCAGCAAGGAAGGGACCAGGGTCAGTGCCAGCCCGAGAAATGAAAGGGTGATCAGGATTTTTTTCATAAGAGGCCTCCTTTCCCGGCGAACTGCGGATGGGGGGTTGACTTTTGCTGAATGAAGACCGTGATGAGGTAAAAAATGGCGGCGAGGATCCATTCTGGTCCCACCAGGAAGGTGATATCCAGGTGAAGCTTGTCGATCCACCCGGGCAACCTGCCGTTTACCATCTTGCTGAGGAATGGGTAATTATCCTTTCCGTAGAAGAAGAGGGAGATGAGGAAGGGTGTGAACCAGGAGACAGCGGCGGGCCAGCTGAAGCTTAAGCCTGATTTTTCGATGAAGTTGCTGATAAGTCCGATTTTCGGGAAAAGCCATACTTCGAGGATAATGAAGGCTCCCACGGGGGCGAAGAACAAGCCATAATAGGCGACGATACGGTCGAGATTGGCGTTTACCGCCGGGATACAGGCAGTGATGATCATAAAAATGCCGGCGGCGAAGGTGACTTTCCACCGTCTCCAGTTGGGAGTGACCACCTGAATGGCCAATCCGGCCCTGTAAAGGGTGGGATTTGCGGTGGTCCATCCGGCGATGACCACACACACCGCTCCCGCCAGTCCGGCTCCGAACAGGGCAATGGTCCCCGGCTGGGGATTGGTGAATCCGTCGGCCAGGTATGCGGCGCATAAAATCCCCGAAGCGATCCAGGCTCCGAAATGGCCCAGAAACATGCCGAAGGCCGAGGCGAATCCCTGGGTCCACCGTTTGGCATACCGGAAAATGGTGATGTCGGCCATGCCCATGTGCTGGGTGGCGTTGCACAACCAGGCAAATCCCGCCACATGCCAGAAGGTATACTTCGAATTGTTCCCGAGGGGTTGCCCGGTGAAAATTTTCGTTGACAGGATCTCCCAAAAACTCCCTTCCGTCCCCGACCTGAGTTTGGCCAGCATGGCGATGGCGGCGGCAAAGAAGACCAGGATCATCCAGGGAGCGCAGATCTTTGAGAAATGGGCGATTTTTTCGAATCCCAGCACCGCCAGCACCGCAATTACGGCACCTACCACCAGGGCGATCCCCATCCAGGGAAGGGAAGGAAGCAAATCCCCGGCGAGGTAGTCAGGATTGGGAATCCCAAAGGGAATGGAAATGGAAGTCACCGCCACATTCACCATGGCTCCTGCCATCAGACATAAGATGAAGGCATAAAAAGCACTGTAGGCAAAGGTAAGCCACGGCCCGACCACCTTTTTCAACTGCCAGTAAATGGTAAGCCGGGTTTTGACCGCCACCGGGGCGGTCAGAAATGCCCAACTCAACACCGCCATGGTATTCCCGGCCAGCAAGCCCCAGATGAAATCCCCCGCCGAAACCCCGTGCATCACCATCAAAGGCCCCAGCACAAATTCCGTCCCCGCAATATGCTCCCCGGAAAACATCGCGATGAAGTTCTTCCATCCATGCAGCCTATTCTCCGAAACAGGCTCCCGGTCATATTCATACAACGCATCCAGACGCTTTATCAAAGATGATCTCTCTCTTTCCGTATCTCGCGGTTGGCTTGAATCCATGGTCTCAATCAGGATGAGGTGACAGGGTAACCCTTCATGGGCAAAACTACTGGAATAAATTGATTTCTGCAATAAAACGTTTGCAAAATTTTGTCATTTCTAAGTGCTAAATTTGTTAATAATAAAAGGTTTGTTGTTATGTAAACGTTCACATTTATTTTAAATTTGTGGAATGAAACCTTGTGGAATGAAACCTTGTGGAATGAAATCTTATGGAATGAAATCTTATGGAATGAGCACTTACCTGGCTTTTTCCCGGTACCATTTTTTTCTGGGGATTTTTTTCGTGCTCACCCGGGCACTCTTTTCCTGCTCTCCGGGCGATGTCTCCCTGGTGGTTTGTCATGAGGGAGATGCGGCGCAGTATGGTATCGCACGGCTGCAGGAGGCACTTGGGGAGGCGGGTTATCGTGTGGTCATTTCCCGGGAACCTGAAGATCAAGGCAAGGCGCTGGTCATTGTTGCCGGTTTGGAGAGCGATAGTTATTTCGCTGACAATCCGGGGTTTACCATGGGTGATGCGGTGAAGGAGGGATTCCGGATCAGATCGGAAGGCAGGAGAGTTTCCATTGCTGGCAGCGATGAAAACGGTCTTTTGTATGGTTGTCTGGAACTGGCTGAACAGATAAGCCGTTCGGGAGGGATTCCCGGAAGCCTTGATTTTTCGGATCATCCTGAAATGGTATTGCGGGGGACCTGCATCGGGCTTCAGAAAACGGAATACCTTCCTGGCCGGGCGGTTTATGAATATCCGCTGACGCGTGAGAACTTCCCCTGGTTTTACGATAAGGAGCAATGGATTGCCTACCTCGACATGATGGCGGAGAACCGTTTCAACGCTCTCTTCCTGTGGAACGGCCATCCTTTTGCATCCCTGGTGCGGCTGGAGGATTATCCTTTTGCCGTGGAGGTGGATGAGGAAACCTTCGGGCTGAATGAGGAGATTTATGGTTTTCTGACCCGGGAAGCAGGAAGGCGGGGCATCTGGGTGATCCAGATGTTTTACAATATCATCGTATCCAAGCCCTTTGCGGATCATTACGGATTAGCGACCCAGGACCGCAACCGGCCGATCATGCCTGTCATTTCCGACTACACCCGTCAATCGGTGGCTGCTTTTATTGGGAAATACCCCCATGTCGGGCTGATGGTTTGTCTGGGGGAAGCCATCAACACCATTGAGGATGATGTGGAATGGTTTACGCAGACTATCATCCCGGGGGTGAAGGATGGATTGGCAACGCTGGGCGTGATGGAGGAGCCTCCCCTGGTGCTCAGGGGACATGATACCGATGCCCGCCGGGTGATGGAAGCGGCACTGCCGCTTTACCGGAATCTGTATACCGTCCACAAATACAACGGTGAATCGCTGACCACGTATGAACCCCGGGATTCATGGGCGACCATTCATCAGGAGTTGAGCAGGCTGGCTCCGGTCCACATTTCCAACGTGCATATTCTGGCCAATCTGGAGCCTTTCCGTTACGGATCGCCCGTTTTCATTCAGAAGAGTGTTCAGGCGATGCATGATATCCAGGGGGCCAACGGACTGCACCTCTACCCGCAGGCCTCATACTGGGACTGGCCTTATACGGCCGACAACACCACCCCCCGCATGATGCAAGCCTGCCGCGACCGGATCTGGTACAGCGCCTGGGGCCGTTACGCCTGGAACTGCCGGCGGGATCGGGACGAGGAAGTAGCCTACTGGGCAACCTGGCTCGGGGATTTTTACGGTTGCGGTGCCCGGGGAAAGGAGATCCTGGAAGCCTATGAGCAAAGCGGGGAAATCGCACCCAAACTCCTGCGGAGGTTTGGAATTTCAGACGGAAACCGGCAGACGTTGCTGCTGGGCATGTTCATGAGTCAGCTGGTTAATCCATACAAGTGGAATGTATACAGCAATTTCTACGCCTCAAGCGGCCCTCCGGGAGAAATCCTGGCGGATTACGCCCGCAAGGAGTGGTTTGGGGAATCCCATGCCGGGGAACTCCCCCTGCAAATCATTGCTGAGACCGTGGAACACGGAGAGAAGGCCGCGGAAGCCATCGAAAGGGCGGCACCTCATGTAAAATCCAATACCGCGGAGTTTGAACGGCTGAAAAACGACATGTACTGCTACCGGGCTTTCTCCGGGTATTTCGCGGAAAGGGTCAGGGCCGCCGAACGGGTTCTCCGTTATAAATATTCAGGCGACTTCTCCGACCTGGAAACAGCGGTTCCCTTTCTGGAAAAAAGCGTGGCCTATTATCAGGAACTTGTTGACCTGACGAGCGAAACCTACCTGTATGCCAACAGCATGCAAACCCAACAACGCCGCATTCCCGCACCGGGGACTGGCGGCATTAACAAAACGTGGGGGGAATTGCTGCCCCAGTACCAAAGGGAGTTGGAGAATTTCAGACACAACATCGCCATGCTGAAGAGCGCTGGCGGTGACACAGCGTCCGCTGCCAGAATCCTGGAACCGGCACAGGTCACCCTCCTGAACCAGGGAGTATCTCTTTTCCCGCTGAAAAAGGGAGAAAAGGTCTACCGTGACCATCCCGCGGTCATTGAGGAGGCGGCTCCGGAACTGCAGCGGCTTTCAGGGATCCTCCTTTCGGACAAGGCCCAGCAGGAATCGGGAACCATGATTCATTTCAGGAATGAGAAAGCGGTCAAGGTTTTGGTGGGGTATTTCAATACGAATAGTTATTCCGTGCTTCAGCCGCCCACCCTGGAAACCGATGCATCGGCAAACGACCGCGGTCAGGCCGATATCAAAATTGCCAACGCCCTGAAGTTGAACAGTCTCTATCCGGTCAATATTTACAGTTACCATTTCGAAGCGGGTGAAAACAGGCTTGTGTTGGGAAAAGGGCGTGTGCTGGTGCTGGGATTTATTGACGGAAGCGAAGAGATAGAAATTCATGATGCCGGTCTGACCGATAAAACCGATGGAATTCCGGTGGACTGGCTCTTTTATTAAATATCAGGAATGATGAGGGGATTTCGGTATAGCTTGTTATGGATCAGCCTGGGGGTTGTTTTGGTTTCTTCCTGTTCTCCGCGGGTAAGCAGGGTTCCGGTTTCCGTTCCGGAGGAAAAAATGAGGGAGGTATTTGAAGAGGTCAAAACTCCCTTTAAATATGGTCTGGTGCTGGTTCCCGGCGATCCTTCCCTGAAAGTCGACTGTCCGACGGTGTTTCGCCATAAAGGAACCTGGTGGATGACTTTTTTGGTTTTCGACGGCCGTGGTTATGAAACCTGGCTGGCGAAAAGCGGTGATTTACTCCATTGGGAGCAGTTGGGGAGGATCATGGCTTTCAGTGACAGCACCGACTGGGATGGCAACCAGAAGGCGGGATTCCCGGGGCTGCAGGATCCTATCTGGGGAGGGTCTTATAAATTGCGGACATTCAACGGCAAATACTGGATGCCGTACTTCGGGGGGAACAGTCGGGGTTATGAAAAGGGACTCCTTTCCTTTTCCATGGCTTTTACCCGCTTCTCTCCGGCGTCGGCCCATCGCTGGGAGCGACTCGGGAAGCCCATTTTAAAAGCTGACGATGCTGATGTCCGCTGGTGGGAAAACAGCACCATTTACAAAACCTGGGTCCTGCATGATAAGTCGGAAGCGACGGGGTATCCCTTTGTCCTTTTTTACAATGCCCGCGGCGACAGCCTCCTGCCGGAGCGGGGGGCGGAACGGATAGGCATGGCGGTTTCGCGTGATATGATCCACTGGACCCGCTACGGAAGGGATCCCGTCATCAACCACCACATGGGCATTTCGGGCGATGCGGTGGTTCAGAAAATGGGCGACCTGTGGGTGATGTTTTATTTCGGCGCTTTCTGGCCCGATCGCAAAGACCATGACGCTTTTAACCGGTTTGCCTGTTCCCGGGATCTGGTCCACTGGACCGAATGGAGCGGTGAAGACCTCATCGCCCCTTCGGAACCCTATGACGACTGGTTTGCCCACAAATCGTGCGTTGTCAAATACAGGGGCATCGTCTACCACTTCTATTGTGCCGTCAACCGGGGAGGAGAACGCGGCATCGCCCTGGCAACCTCCGCAGGCATTGGGAAAAGCACCCTCCGCTTTCCGTTGTCCACCTCTGAAAACCGATAAGTATGAAACAAGCCCTTTTATTTTTGTGGTTGATTTTGGTGATTCTGTTATCCTGCTCCAGGGAAAGGGAGAGGGTACGGGAAACCCAACTGTTCACCGCGGAATGGAAATTCGCCTCAGGTGATCATGCCGGGGCTGAGGAACCCGGCTATGATGATGGGGCGTGGAGGGTCTTAACGCTGCCTCATGACTGGAGCATTGAAGGGAAGTTCAGCCCTGACCATCCTGCCGGAACCGCAGGAGGCGCCCTTCCTGCCGGTGTTGGCTGGTACCGGAAGACCTTCCGCCTCGGGGACCCGGACCGGCGGAAGCAGGTCTATCTTGAATTCGGTGGGATTTACCGGAACGGGGAGGTATGGATCAACGGCCACTACCTGGGAAAACGACCCTACGGGTACAGCTCCTTCGTATTTGATATTTCAGAGCATGTCAGGTTCGGGGAGGAATCCAACACCCTGGCCGTTAAGGTGGATAATTCCCTTCAGCCAGGCTCACGCTGGTATACCGGGTCGGGAATTTACCGCGATGTGTGGCTGATCACCACCGGAAAAATTCACATAGCGCCTTGGGGAACCTATGTCACAACTCCTGACGTAAAACCTGATCATGCCGGGGTTGTCCTGGAAGTGACCCTCCTGAACCGGGAGGAGCGGCCGGAATCCCTCCGGATTAATACGGAAATCACCGCTCCTGACGGCCGGGTGGTGGCTGCCGTCACCTCCACAATGGCTATGAAGGAGACATCGGGGATTGTACGGCAAACTTTTGACATCAGGGACCCGCAGTTGTGGTCGGTGGAAACCCCGCAGCTTTACCGGGCCAAGACACTCCTTTATGCCGACGGGGAGCTGACCGATGACGTGGATACCCCTTTCGGCATCCGGTATTATGAATTCCATGCCACCCGGGGGTTTTCCCTGAACGGAAATCCTTTGAAGATCAAAGGGGTTAACCTGCACCATGACCTGGGAGCGCTGGGGAGTGCCTTTCACCGGCGGGCAGCGGAACGGCAGCTGGAGATCCTCAAAGGGATGGGGTGTAACGCCATCCGTACCGCCCACAACCCGCCGGCATCCGAATTCCTGGAGCTGTGCGACAGGATGGGATTCCTGGTCGTGAATGAGATTTTCGACATGTGGGCCAAAAAGAAAAATAAATACGATTACGCCATGCACTGGGAGGAGTGGCATGAAAGGGACCTCCTCGACTGGGTCAGGCGCGACCGCAACCATCCCAGCGTTATCGCCTGGTCCATCGGGAATGAAATCAGGGAACAGTTCGATTCCACAGGGCTGGTCATCGCCCGTGAACTTGCCGGATTGGTGAAAAGCCTCGACACCACCCGACCGGTTACCTGTGCCCTGACGGAACAGGATCCGGCAAAAAATTTCATCTTCCAATCGGGAGCCCTCGACCTGATCAGCTTCAATTACAAGCATACGCAATATCCTGATTTTCCGGGTAATTATCCTGGGAAGCCGATGGTAGCCTCCGAGAATGTTTCGGCCATAGCCACCCGGGGAAGTTATCTGATGCCTTCCGACAGCATCAGGGTATGGCCGGCCGCCCATGGAGCTCCCCTCGAAGGGGTGCCGTCCGATTTTACCGGTTCAGCCTACGACAACGTGCATGCCTACTGGGGGGCAACGCACCGGGAGACATGGAATACGGTGGCCAATTACGATTTTATTGCAGGCATGTTTGTCTGGTCGGGATTTGATTATCTGGGGGAGCCCTATCCCTTCCCCTGGCCGGCAAGGAGTTCCTATTTCGGTGTGGTCGACCTGTGCGGTTTCCCGAAAGACAGCTACTACTTTTACCAAAGTCTCTGGAGCGACATACCGGTGCTGCACCTCTTCCCCCCCTGGAACTGGCAGGAGGGCGAAACCGTCGATGTGTGGGCTTACTACAACCAGGCCGATTCCGTGGAGCTTTTCCTCAACGGGGTATCTCAGGGAACCCGGGCCAAAGAAAGCGGACAAGCCGGTGTGATGTGGCGGGTGACCTATGAACCCGGTACCTTAAGGGCGGTATCACTGAAAAACGGGATCACGGTGCTGGAGAAGGAGGTCCACAGCGCGGGGAAAGCGGTGCGGATTGAAATGGAAGCCGACAGGCAGCACCTCCTTGCGGGAGGACGGGACCTGGCTTTTGTCAAGGTAAAAATCACCGACGCAAGAGGAATCACGGTGCCTGATGCCGCCAACAGGGTGAATTTTGAAGTTAAGGGTGCTGGTTCCGTTGCTGCCGTGGATAACGGATATCCCGCAGGTCTGGAATCCTTCAGGGGAAACGGGATCAAAGCCTTTAACGGCCTTTGCTTGCTGGTCGTCAGAACAGGTCAGGAAGCCGGTTCCATCCATGTTACGGCCCATGCCGAAGGATTGTCACCGGCATCCCTGGAACTCGACGTAAAAAAGTAAGACATGAAGCAAACCAACCATACCCTTTTCGATTTCCTCGATTTTGATCCGGGAAACAGCGGCGGACGCTCCTTGTGGATTGCTGGCCCACCCGCCGGCATCGACAGGGAGGGGGGAGATATCGTGGTGACCCTTCCCCTTCAGAAACAGAAGTCAGGGGTGGAAATCGCTCCCGACAGGAGCGTCGAACGGAAAAAGATAACTTTGCGGATACGGAGTTATGGCTTCCGGGTCCTCCGGATGTGCACAGGAGAGCATGGGGCCCCCATGTCAGGATCGGAGATGCTCGACATTTCGCCGGAATTGGAAGTCATACCCCTGGATTTCCGGAAGGAGAACCGGCAATGGATCATTTTTGACTCCCGGGGTGTCAGGAGGGCGGTGTTTGACTTTTCGAAACCGCAAACCAGGTACTGGAGCGATCTGATCCCTCCCCCCGAAGAACAGCTTGTGGCCTCTTTTTACCCCGATGGCATCCGGGAAGTCGGGATCAGCAGCTACGATCAGTTTTTTCCTGCCCGTCAGGATGCTTTTCCCCTGGCGTTTCTGGAAGAGGGGCAACGGTTCCAGCAGGCGACCCTTTCTTTTCATTCCGAAGCCGGTGAGGTTTTCTGCGGCACCGGGGAACGTTTTGCCAAAATGGATCTGGCGGGGCGTACAGTACAGCTGAAAAACCAGGATGGCCAGGGGGTCAACAGCCGCCGTACCTACAAAAATATTCCCTTTTACCTCTCCAGCCGGATGTATGGTTGCTTTCTGCATACTTCTGCGTTTTCAAAATTTTCCCTGGCGGATCATTCCAGCCGTTCCGTTCAGATCTATACCGAAGAGCCGCTACTGGACTTGTTCCTGTTTGGCGGGGATTCCCCGGAACAAATCCTCAGGGGGTACCGGATGATCACCGGATTTCCCGCGATGCCCCCCCTGTGGAGTTTCGGCATCTGGATGAGCCGGATGAGCTATTTCTCGGCAGAAGAGGTAGAAGGGATCTGCCTTCGGCTGCGGGACGAGGGATTCCCCTGCGATGTGATTCACCTCGATACCGGGTGGTTCCGGACTGACTGGCTGTGTGAATGGAAGTTCAACCCGGAGCGTTTCCCCGATCCTGAGGGATTTGTAAAACGGCTAAGGGAGCGGGGGTACCGGGTCAGCCTCTGGCAGCTTCCCTATATCTCCGCCGGAGCGGAGCAACTGGAGGAGGCCGTCGCCAACCGGTATACCGGGCAGGTCCGGGAATCGGAAAAGCGGGGAGGGTCCGACTTCAGTGCCCTGGATTATGCGGGGACCATTGACTTTACCAATCCACAGGCCGTTGTCTGGTACCAGGGATTGCTGAAGCGTTTGCTGGAGATGGGGGTAGCCTGCATAAAAACCGATTTTGGGGAGGAGATCCATATGAATGCCCGGTATCATAGCATGGCGCCTGAAGTGCTCAGCAATCTCTATCCGCTGTTGTACCAGAAGGCGGCTTTTGAGGTCACCCGCGAAGTCACCGGTGAAGGGATCATCTGGGCCCGGGCGGCCTGGGCAGCGTGCCAACGGTTCCCGCTCCACTGGGGCGGCGATGCTGCCTCCTCCCACGATGGGATGGCGGGATCCCTGAAGGGGGGCCTACACCTGGGCCTCTCGGGATTCGCCTTTTGGAGCCATGACGTGCCCGGATTTCACGGCCTTCCCGATTTTATGAACCAGGTGATCCCTGATGAACTTTATGTGCGCTGGACCCAGTTCGGCGTCTTCTCTTCCCATATCCGCTACCACGGAACCTCAGCCCGCGAACCGTGGGAATTCCCCGCCGTGGCTGAACTAGTGCGGAAATGGTGGCGCCTTCGCTATACCCTCATTCCTTACATTCTGGAACAGAGTCATATAGCGATCACTACAGGGTTCCCCTTCCTGCGGGCACTGGTTTTTCACCACCCCGGAGACAAAATGTGCTGGCATATCGATGACCAATACTATTTCGGGAGTGACTTCCTGGTGGCACCCGTCATGAAGGGCGAAAACCGGCGCGACATTTATCTTCCCGAAGGATCGTGGGTGAACTTCTTCGACGGAACCACCTCCAAAGGCCCTCAGTGGCTGAAGGATTTCGAATCGCCCCTGGAGGAAATGCCGGTCTGGGTGCGGCAGGGGACTTCAATTCCTGTTTATCCCTTCGAAATCAGTTGTACCGATGAAATGGATTTCGCAAACGTGACCACCCTGAAGATGGATGATTCCTTCAAGGGGATTTTCAAAACCAGATGGGAGGGATTGTCATGAAGCTCTGGAAAAGTGGATGGGAGGAATCACGGCAGCGGTACCTCGATTGGTGGAGCGGCAAAGGATTGGTGATTTCCATGTGGGAGCACCTCAGGAAGGAAGGTCCGGCGCACGAGGAGGTTCCCGCCCCTCCTCCTCCGGCTGACATCAGCCAGTTTTGGTTTGACCCCGAGTGGCGGGCAGCATATCTTCACCACCAGTTGTCGGTCAGTTCATTCAAGGCCGATATTCTCCCGGTGGCCAATACCCACCTGGGACCCGGATCCCTGGCGGCATGTCTGGGCGCCCGCCTCGAGGGAAGGGAAGATACCATTTGGATCAGGGAGGATGCCGAGCCTGGGGAGGTGATTTCCTGGACGGAAGAGAATCCCTGGTGGAAGCTCCACCTCGACCTCCTTAAGGCGTGCAGGAGATTGTCGGAAGATCGCTATTTTGTCGGGTGCCCCGACCTGGTGGAGGGACTGGATACCCTGGCCGCCCTGAAGGGAACCGACCGGGTGCTCATGGAAATGATCACCGATCCCGAACTCCTGGAGAGGCAGCTGCAACAGGTGAACGACATCTGGTACCGGGCTTTCAGCCGCATCTATGACATCATCAGGGTGGGGGATGAAATGGCTTTTTGTTATTTTTCCCTTTGGGCGCCGGGGAAGGTTTCGAAGCTGCAAAGCGACATATCGCTGATGATTTCCCCGGAGGATTTCCGCCGTTTTGTGCAGCCCTACATCAGGGAGCAGGCAGCGAAACTGGACTATTCCCTCTATCACCTCGATGGGGTGGGCGCTCTCCGCCACCTGGATGCCATCCTGGAAATCGAAGCCCTCAAGGCGGTGCAGTGGACCCCCGGGGTGGGGGAACCCCAGGGGGGTGACCCCAGGTGGTACGCCCTTTACCGTAAAATCCTGGAGAGTGGAAAGTCCGTCATGCCCTGTTGGGTGGAACCCGGCGAACTGAAACCCCTGCTCGACCACGTGGGAGCCGAAGGCGTCCATGTGCTTATGCATTTCAAATCGGAAAAAGAGATTGAAGAAACGGTGAAAATCGCCGCTTCCTATAGAAAATGAACAGGTTGACGATGATAACAAATTCCCGGAAAGGGGCGTTCCCTTCCGGAGCGAAAACCGGACTATGGAAAATATACACAGTTTTTTAAAACCGGTCGATTTTGTGGTGGTACTCATTTATCTGGTGGTGCTCATCGCCATCGGTTATTGGGTGAGTTTTATCAGAAAACAGGATGACAAGGATAATCTTTTTCTGGCAGGGCGTTCCCTGGGGTGGGGCAGCATTGGTCTGACGATGTGGGGCACCAATGTGGGGCCCTCAATGCTGATAGCGTCGGCAAGCATCGGCTACACCACAGGCATCGTGGCCGGGAATTTTGCGTGGTATGCCTTTGTCTTCATCTTTTTGCTGGCGGTAGTCTTTGCCCCGCGTTATCTTCATTCCGGGGTCACCACACTTCCCGAGTATATGGGAAAGCGGTTCGGCCCTTCCACGCAGACCATCCTGGCCTGGTATTCCATTGCCACCATCCTGATATCCTGGCTGGCGCTCACCCTATTTGCCGGGGGGATCCTGGTGGGGCAAATCCTGGACCTTCCGATGTGGGCGGCGGTCATCGTGCTGGTGGCCATTGCGGCATTTTTCACCATTGCCGGGGGGCTGAAAGCCGTGGCCTATACCAATGTATTCCAGATGCTGTTGCTGATCGCGGTCTCCCTGATCCTGACGGTTGCAGGCCTCCACAAGGCCGGGGGAATTGCTGCCGTTTACGAAAACACACCTCCCGGTTTCTGGAACCTCCTCCGCCCCATGGATGACCCGAATTACCCGTGGCTGGCCATTATCCTGGGCTATCCCGTCATGGGTATCTGGTTCTGGTGCACCGACCAATCCATGGTTCAGTCAGTGCTGGGAGCCCGAACCCTGGAACAGGGACAGCTCGGGGCCAATTTCACCGGATGGCTGAAAATTCTCGATGTGGCCCTTTTTATCATCCCCGGAATCGTCTGCTTTCTGCTGTTCCCCGGTCTTGAGGATCCCGATGAGGCTTACATGACCATGGTCACCAGGCTCTTCCCCGCCGGAATGACGGGGCTGGTCATGGCCATCCTGATTGCTGCCCTGATCAGTACCATCGATTCCGCCCTCAATTCCCTGAGTACGATTGTAACGCTCGACATCTATGTCAAAAATTTTAAGCCCGCTGCTTCCCGGAAGGAGATCATCACTGTCGGCCGCTATGCCACGGTAGCCGGAGCTGGGGTGGCCATCCTCATTGCCCTGGCCATTGACAGCATAAAAGGGCTTAACTTGTTTGACATTTTCCAGGCGGTGCTCGGATTTCTGGCACCCCCCATGTCGGTGCTCTTCCTCTTCGGGGTTCTATGGAAAAAAACAACCACAAGGGCTGCCAATTTCACCCTGTTGTTTGGAACCCTCTTCAGCCTGGGAACCGGCGTTTTTTATCTTTGGGTATTTCCGGACGAAAAATATGGTTTTTGGCCTCATTTCCTGCTCCTCTCGTTTTTCATTTTTGTCATCCTGGCATTTCTGACCTGGGGGGTGGTCATGACGGACAAAAACAGGGTGAGAGAAACGGTAAACAGCATGGATTTCAGCGGAATGCAAAAACCGACCCGGCTTGTGTGGGGCTGGTGGATCGCCCTGATCACCGTCATGGTAAGTTTTTACATCTTTTTTAACGGCCATTCCTGAGGAGGCGGAATGTGAAACTGACGGGGCAGAGCCTGAAACTGAAGGAGCAAAATGCGGAACTGACGGGGCAGAGCCTGAAACCTGAAAATCCTGGCTTCAACCGGCAGAATAAATGGCTGAAGCAGCCTTGTGAAAATCTTAGAAACGTTTACAAAAGAGATATGAATGAAAAAGTTCCGGCAAAAAGAGAAAAATGCGCTGTGTCCCCGGACCGGTTCACCTCTCTGACTGCCATGACGAATGGCGGGGTGGTTGGACCGGTAGTGTCAGGCGGATCCCCATCCCTGCAGGCCGGGAATTTCTTGGCCAGAGTTACCCGAGGTTTTGCCTGTTCCCGGAGGAATTCCTTAGATTGGCTGAAGTTGTTCCCGGGACTTTTTTTCGGGATTTTTCTTACCGTTCCGGTCTGTGCACAGACGGTCACGGGTGAACCTGCCGGGATTCCCCCGGTACCCGGAATATATGTGGAAGAACCATGGCACGATCCCCTCGTGTGCGGCATCAACAGGGAACCGGCACGCGCCACAGCTTATTCCTTTGCCACCCCTGAAGATGCCCTGCGCTGTTTCCGGGAATACGCTTCGCGGTGGATGACCCTCAACGGGGCGTGGGATTTTTATTATTCAAAAAGCAGAGAGAAAGCGCCAAAGGATTTTTACCGTTCACGGGTGTCGGGGTGGGACAAAATAGAGGTTCCTTCCAACTGGGAGTTGAAAGGATATGGTATGCCCATTTACAAAAGCGCAGTATATCCCTTCCGTCCGGTCAACCCGCCATGGACCCCCGGAGATGACAATCCGGTGGGATCTTATCAGCGCTCTTTCACCATTCCTAAGGCGTGGAAGGGGATGAATGTGACCCTTCACTTCGGCGGGGTGAGTTCTGCCTTCCGGGTGTGGGTGAATGGCTGCTTCCTGGGATACGGGGAGGACAGCTGCCTCCCCTCGGAATTCAATGTCACCCCATATCTGGCGGAGGGGGAGAATATCCTTTCGGTGGAGGTGATGCGCTGGAGCGACGGTTCTTATCTGGAGGACCAGGACCACTGGCGGCTGAGCGGCATCCACCGGGAAGTGCTCCTGCTGGCGGAACCGAAACTGCGGATTGCCGATTTCCACTGGCAGGCAAAACTCGATAGCAATGACCGGGATGCGGTCCTAAGCATCCGTCCCCGCCTCGAAAATCTTGCCGGTGACACCGTCAGGGGAACCTTGCTGAAAGCCATGCTCTATGATGGTGATCGGAAACCCCTGTTTCGGGAACCTCTCATGATCAGCGCCGGCAAGGTGATCAATGAAAGTTATCCTCGGCTCGACAATGTGAAATTCGGCCTGCTGGAAGCCAAAATCGACAATCCTCGGAAGTGGAGCGATGAGGAACCTTATCTTTATACGTTGGTATTGTGGCTGGAGGAGGAGAGCGGGATGATTACGGAAGCGAAGAGCTGCCGGGTGGGATTCCGGAGCATCCGGTTTTCGGAGGAGAATGGCAAACTGCTGATCAACGGCAGGGAGACCTACCTCCGCGGGGTGAACCGCCACGACCATGATCCGGTGAAAGGGAAGGCCCTTTCGAGGGAGGATATCCTGAAGGATGTGAGGCAGATTAAACAGTTCAATTTCAACTGCATACGTACGAGTCACTATCCCAATGATCCCTGGTTTTACGAGTTGTGCGATGAATACGGGATATTGGTGATCGACGAGGCCAATCTGGAAACCCATGGGCTGGGGGGCAAGCTGAGCAATGATCCGTTGTGGATCCATGCCCACATGGAGCGGGTGACGCGCATGGTGCTTCGCGACAAAAACCATCCTTGTGTGATTTTTTGGAGCCTTGGAAACGAGGCGGGCCGGGGTCCGGCGACTGCCGCCATGGCAGCCTGGGTTCATGATTTCGACATCACCCGGCCGGTCCATTATGAGCCGGCCCAGGGGAGCCATCAGCTCGAAGGCTATATCCCGCCCGGGGAGCCGGGTTATCCCGTCGACCATGCCCACCGCATCCAGGTGCCAAAAGACCAATACTATGTCGATATGGTGAGTCGCTTCTACCCCGCACTTTTTACTCCGGGGCTCCTGGTGGAACAACCCGGCGACGACCGGCCGGTTATCTTCGTGGAATATGCCCACAGCATGGGGAATTCCACGGGTAACCTGAAGGAATTCTGGGATATTTTCCGGGCGACACCCCGGATCATTGGCGGATGTATCTGGGATTACAAAGACCAGGGATTGCTGAAAACCGATTCCTGCGGCACCGGTTACTATGCCTATGGCGGGGATTTCGGCGAGAAACTGCACGATAGCAACTTCTGCCTCAACGGAATTGTCGCTTCCGACGGCAGGCCCAAACCGGCCATTTATGAATGTAAACGTGTTTTTCAGCCGGTAGGGTGTGAATATCCGGGGCAGGGCAGGATCAGGATATCGAATCGTCATGCGGTGAAATCCCTGGCAGGATATGATGTCATGTTAACCTTCAGGGAGAACGGTTTCGAAATTGCTACCTTAAAACTGCCGGATATGCATGTGGCGGCGGGGGCCGATTCTGTCATTGACATTTCGGCCCGTGTCCCCGCCCTGAAAAGTGGGAACGAATACCATGCGGAGCTCCGTTTTCTCCTGAAGGAAGCGGTTCCCTGGGCACCCGCGGGCTTTGTGGTGGCCGCCTGCCAGTTTCCCATGACGGGCCTTGCCAGAGGGAGGATACAGCATGGAAAACTCCCGGCATTAACCACCCGTGAGGATGAACCCCATATTGTAATCACCGGAAAAGGGTTCCGCATCCTTTTCGACAGGAGGAACGGGGCGTTGGCGTCCTTGACTTCCGGGGGCGAGGAAGTGGTGGTGGGCCCGTTGCTTCCTTCTTTCACCAGGCCCCTTACCGATAACGACCGCCGCGGCTGGAAACCCCATCTCATCATGGAGGAATGGTACCAGGGGAAGCCCCTGCTTAAGAATATAGCATTGCTGACTCCCGAATTCGGAACGGTGAAAGTTAAAAGCCGCTATTCGGTCATTGCCGGAAAAGCGGAAGCAGATGTCATCTATACGGTGGCGGGGAACGGCACCGTGAAAGTCACCTGTGAACTGCATGCCGACACCGGTCTGCCTTTCCTTCCCAAAGTGGGAATGCAGTGCGCCATTCACAATGATCTGAGAACGGTCACCTGGTTTGGCCGGGGGGAACCTGAAAACTACTGTGACCGGCGGACAGGCATGGATGCGGCAGTCTATACCCTGCCACTGGCGCAATTTTTGGAACCTTACGTGATGCCCCAGGAAAACGGAAACCGCACCGATGTCCGCTGGATGTATTTGTCTGATAACAGTTCCGGGGGACTCCTTGTCGTGGCCGATTCGCTCCTTAGCATGAGCGCCCGGCCCTATACCGATGCCATGATCCACGGGGCACGCCATACCCATGAACTTAGGGAAGCCGGCTTCATCACCCTGAACATCGACCTGGTGCAGATGGGTGTCGGCGGAAACGACACTTGGTCTGATGTGGCCCGGCCTGCAGCTCCCTACATGATCCCGGCAGGGGAGTATTCCTGCACCTTTTACCTGGTTCCGGGAAAACTTTCCGGAAAAGATTTGAAAAAAGTACCTTTATCCGTAAAATTCTGACTGTTATGAAGTGGAAAGCAATTTGTGCCGTTGGGGCCCTTGCCGTGATGGGCCTGTTGTTCATGTCACCGGCTGTTCCGGGCCAGGAGAATCCAGAAACGGAGATTGTCTATTTATCGGGAACGGGTCCGGATGACGGGGTGGAATGGGATTTTTTCTGTACGGCGGGGCGGCAGAGCGGTATGTGGACCACGATAAAAGTCCCTTCCTGCTGGGAACAGCAGGGTTTCGGGGCCTATACCTACGGCGTTAATTTTTACGGAAAGGTATCGGATCCCGGAATTTCTGCGGAGCAGGGGATGTATAAAACCCGTTTTGACGTTCCTGCACGGTGGCAGGGGCGCCGCGTGAAAATCATCTTCGACGGGGTGATGACCGACGCCCGCGTGCTCGTAAACGGGCAAAAGGCAGGTCCGCTCCATCAGGGCGGGTTTTACCGCTTCAGTTACGATATCTCCAACCTGGTGCGGTTCGGGGAGAAAAATCTCCTGGAAGTGACGGTAAGCAAGGAGTCGGAGAATGCCAGTGTCAACCTGGCGGAGCGGAGGGGGGACTACTGGAATTTCGGCGGCATTTTCCGTCCGGTATTCCTGACTTCCTTTCCGCCACATTATATCGGCAGGGTAGCCCTGGACGCACAGGCCGACGGTCGTTTCCGTGCGGAAGTGTTTACCGGCGAAGCCCTTGACGACGGGTTCTCCGTCTCGGCACAGATCAATGATATGCAGGGAAACACCATCGTGGAAACCTTTGAAGAGCTCATCCCGCGGGGGAGTGACAGGGTCGTACTGACCGCACACCCGGCCCATGTTCGCACCTGGAACGCCGAAACCCCCCACCTGTACCGGGTGACCTTTGCCCTTAAAAGAGAGGGGAAGACCATCCACACGGTTACTGAACGGTTCGGTTTCCGCACTTTTGAGATCAGGAAAGGGGACGGCTTTTACCTGAACGGGCAGCGGATCCTGCTCAAGGGCGTCAACCGTCATACTTTTCGTCCGGAGTCGGGAAGAACCTTAAGCAGGGAACAAAACTATGCCGATGTCCGCTTGATCAGGGAGATGAACATGAACACCGTCAGGATGTCGCATTATCCCCCCGATGTGACGTTCCTGGATGCCTGCGATGAGCTGGGATTGTATGTCCTCGACGAGCTGGCGGGATGGCATGGCAAATACGATGCGGGGGTGGGCCGCAAACTGGTGGAAGAGATGGTGGTGCGCGATGTCAACCATCCAAGTATCCTTTTCTGGGACAATGGCAACGAAGGAGGATGGAATGAGGAACTCGATGATGAATTTGCCTGCTGGGATCCCCAAAAGAGGCCGGTACTCCATCCCCAGCAGGATCTGAACGGGGTGGAAACCATGCACTACCGTTCCTACGGCGAAACCCAGGAGTACCTTCGCGGAAGAGATATCTTCTTTCCGACGGAAATATTGCACGGATTATATGATGGCGGCCTGGGAGCCGGATTGCATGATTACTGGGAGATGATGCGCACCCATCCGCGGTGCGGTGGCGGACTCCTCTGGGTTTTTTCCGATGAGGGGGTGGTGCGCACCGACCAGGGCGGACGGATCGACAATGACGGCAACCACGGGGCCGACGGGATCGTGGGACCCCACCACGAAAAGGAGGGCAGTTTCTTTGCGATCAAAGAAATCTGGTCTCCCGTTGTTTTGCTGAATAAGAGTGACAGTGTGCCTGCCCATGGTGAGTTCCTGGTTGAAAACCGGTATGACTTCGTTAATCTCCGGGAATGCAGCTTTGTGTGGAAGGCCGCCCGGTTTCGCGCTCCCGGAGACGGGGAAGCTGGCCATACCCTCGTGGCGGAGGGCAGCATGGAAGGTCCTGATGTTCCGCCGCATGGCAAAGGCATCCTGAAAATGGATATGAAAGGAATGCCGGCGGGGGCGGATGTTCTCTATCTGACGGCCCTAGACCCCGGAGACTGTGAATTGTGGACCTGGTCGTGGCTGCTGTCCGGCGACAAGAGGATTCCCGCCGACAGGAAGCGGATAGCCCCTGACATTCTGGAAACGGAGGATGAGGTGGTGGTTCGCAGGGGCGGCAGGGAGATTCATTTCAGCCGTAAAACCGGCGAACTGAGCCACATCGCCGAGGGGGCCAAAGTACTCTCCTTTGGCAATGGTCCCCGTTTTGTAGCTTTTCGCCGCAGCGACCGCCATCCCGACGGATGGGTGGATACGGAAGCCCCCACAGGGGTGGACCGCACCTATCGCGATATTTCCGGGGAAAGCCGGCTCACCCGGTTTCATGCCACCAAAGAAATGGAAAACGTGGTGGTTGCTGCCGATTACTCTGGGGTGCTGAACCGGGTGAGGTGGATCATCGCACCCGACGGAACCCTGCAACTCGATTACAGCTACCGCTACGACGGGGTGGTGGAACTGATGGGAATTACGTTTCAGTATCCCGAAGAGAAGGTGATCAGTAAGAAGTGGCTCGGGGCTGGTCCTTACCGCGTATGGCAGAACCGGCTGCAGGGAACCTGTTCCGATGTGTGGGAAAACCAGTACAACGATCCCGTTCCGGGGGAAACTTTCGTATATCCTGAATTCAAGGGATATTTCGGGCCCTGGCGATGGGTGCAACTGGAAACCACCGAAGGAAGGATCCTGATGGCCACTGAAAAGGAAGATTCCTACTTTGGGATTTTTACGCCCCGTGATGGCAGGGACGCCCTGCTCTATACCTTTCCGGAAACGGCGGTTTCCGTGCTGGAGGTGATTCCGGCGGTGCGCAACAAGGTAAACACCACCGACCTGGTCGGACCCTCCTCCCGGGCGCAACATGTTTCGGGGGTGCAATCGGGTACACTCCGGTTTCATTTCAACCTTCATTGATGTTTTATAATAATTGATATTTAAAGTGAAACCCTGCCATTTATATATAATGCTCCTGTTGATCCTGATCGGGGTTCTATTCCTGTTGCAGGGATGCGACCGCCGGGGAAGGAATGACATGGCTGCTCAGGAGAGGAACCGGGAGCCTTCGTTTTTTGCGCCCCTGGTTTTCTGGTACTGGAACAATGCGGCGGTGTCGAAAGAGGGCATCACGGCTGACCTGGAAGCGATGAAGGCTGTGGGACTGGAAGGGGCCTACCTCTTCTTCATCAGGGGAGCCACGGATCCTCCCCAGGTGGAACCCCCGGCGGTACAGCTTACCCCCCGATGGTGGGAGATGGTTCGGTTTGCCTTCGCGGAAGCCCGGCGGCTGGGACTCAGGCTGGGACTGCACGCCTGCGACGGATTTACCGTTGCCGGAGGACCCTGGATCACACCCGAAATGTCAATGCAAAAGGTGGTCTGGAGAGATACCCTGGTCACGGGACCCACGGTATTCACAGGCCGGCTGCGGCAACCCGAAACCCGCCTCAATTATTACCGTGATATTTGCACGTATGCCTTTCCCGTGCCAGAAGATGCGGGCTTCTCTTCTTCCCTGATGAATCCGGAAATCACCACCGACCTGGAAGGGGACAATCCCCGGGTCCCCGGAGATCAGGCTTCCACGGTATGGTTCCGGAGTGATACTCCCTGTTATCTGCAATTCCGGTTTGAGAAGCCTTTTCTGTGCCGTTCCGTGGTGATGAAAAAGGGGGGCAACAGTTACCAGTCTTCCCGGCTGAAGCTGGAGGTGAGTGACGACGGGGAGCATTTTACCCCGCACACGCGGCTTATCCCGCACCGCCAGGGATGGATGGACGGTGAGGCTGATATCACCTTTGCCGTGGAACCTGTCAAAGCCCGTTTTTTCAGATTTTCATATGATCCTGAAGGGAGTGAACCGGGCGCCGAGGACCTGGACGGAGCCAAGTGGAGACCTTCCCTGAAGATGACGGGAATTGAACTGTCGTCAACTCCGGTGATCCACCAGTACGAAGGTAAGAACGGCAGCATCTGGCGGATCGCCAGCCGGACCACTCCCTTACAATTGCCCGATTCCCTGTATGTGAACCCCGGGGAGATCCGTGACATCACTTCTTTCATGGATGAAGACGGCATGCTCCGATGGCAGGTTCCGCCGGGGAAGTGGCGGATTCTCCGCATGGGGCACACCTCAACGGGAAAAACCAATTACATCGGGGGCGGTGCTATCGGACCCGAATGCGACAAACTGAATCCCGAAGCGGCAGCCTTGCAGTTTGACAAGTGGCTGGGGGAATTTTACCGGCAGGTCCCTGCCGGGGATATCGGCGAAGTGCTCCGATATTTTCATGTCGACAGCTGGGAATGTGGCAGCCAGAACTGGTCTCCCCAGTTTGCCGGGGAGTTCCGGAAACGTAGGGGATATGACCTGATCCCCCTGCTGCCCGTCTTTGCGGGCGTCCCTATCCGAAACTCCGCCTTTTCCGAAAACCTGCTCCATGATATCCGAATCACCATCGCTGAAATGGTGACCGACAATTTCTATGGAACCCTGGAACGCCTTTCCCGGGAGAAGAATTTGCATTTCAGCGCCGAGAGTATGGCTCCCGTAATGGTCTCTGACGCGATGCTTCATTTCCGGAATGTGGAAATTCCCATGGGGGAGTTCTGGTGGAACAGCCCCACTCATGACAAACCCAATGACATCCTCGATGCGGTATCCGCCGCCCATATCTACGGGAAGAAGATCGTCCAGGCGGAAAGTTTCACGGAGATCCGGCTGGACTGGGATGAATATCCCGGCCTGTTGAAACGCCTCGGGGACCGAAATTTCGCCCTGGGCGTCAACCGGTTGGTTTTTCATGTATTCACCCACAATCCCTGGGTGGAGCGGATGCCGGGGATGACTACTGGGGTGGTGGGACTTTTTTTCCAGCCGGCACAGACCTGGTTCGGTCCTGCGGATGCCTGGATGGAGTACCTCCGGAATTGCCAGGAACGGCTCCAGGAAGGAATCCCCGTAACCGACATTGCCGTTTTTACCGGTGAGGAACTCCCCCGGAGGGCCCTTCTTCCCGACAGGCTGGTTCCCCTCCTCCCCGGGATTTTCGGCCGCGAAACGGTCAGCCGGGAGGCCGAACGCCTGGCAAACCGGGGAAATCCCCTTCAGGAAAGACCCCGGGGTGTTACCTCCCAACAAAATATCGCCGACCCTTCCTGCTGGGTGGATCCCCTCCGGGGATACGGGTACGACTCTTTCAACCGCGATGCCCTTCTCCGTCTGATGCGGGTAAAAAAAGGAAGAGTTGAACTTCCCGGAGGTGCTTCCTATGCCTTGCTGGTCATCCCTGGTTCCCGGCGGATGATGCCCGACGGTCATGTGATGAGTATGGAGGTGGCCCGGAAACTGCTGCAACTCGTGAAGGCTGGCGCCACCATCATCCTGGAAGAGAAGCCGGTTGAAGCTTTCAGCAACCCCTCCTCCGGCTCCCGGGAGTTTCGGAAAATCATCGGTAAACTGGCGGGGGGGGAATTCGAAACCTGTGACGACGGGCTGTTCCGCATGAAAAAGGTGGGTAGGGGAAGGGTCATCCTCGGAAAGTACGGCGCCCCTTCCTTTGAGAGCATAGGCCTCGCCAGGGATTTCTTCGCCCGGGAGGATTCCGCTGAACGCGCGCCCCGTTTCGCCTGGACCCATCGCAGGTCCCGGTCAAAGGATGTCTGGTTTGTCAGCAACCAGGAAAACCGACCCAGGAAGGCGGAACTCTCCTTCCGGATATCGGGAAAGCAACCTGAACTTTATGATCCGGTGACCGGTCTGGTCAAGCCCTGCGGATCCTGGCGCACGGAAGGGGGGAGAACCATCCTTCCCCTTCGCTTTGAAGCCGGCGAATCGTTTTTTGTGATTTTTGAAAAAGAGAGTTCGCTGGCACAGGGGAACGGGGGTAAGAACTGGTCTCTCTTTGAACCGGCTGATACCCTGGAAGGGGGGTGGACGGTAACCTTTGACCCGGTGTGGGGCGGACCGCCGTTGCCGGTGGAATTTGCGGAACTACACGACTGGACGGAATCGGAAGATGCCCGGATCCGCTATTATTCCGGAAGTGCCGTTTACCGGAAAAGCTTTGTGTGGACACCCAGTCCTGCGGGTCGACAGGCGATTTTTGTGGACCTGGGGCCGGTGAACAACCTGGCGGAGGTCTCCCTGAACGGGATTTCCTGTGGTACAGTGTGGACGCCCCCCTTCAGGGCGGATATTTCCGGGGCGCTGCGGCGGGGTTCCAATGAACTGGAGATCACGGTCACCAACACCTGGGCGAACCGGCTGGCCGGTGACCATGCCCTTCCGGAAGAAGAACGCGTCACCCAGACTACAGCCCCCTGGCGGCTCGAAGGATGTCCCCTGCTGCCGGCAGGAATGAAGGGGCCTGTCACCCTCGTGCGGGAACTTCGGTAAGAAGAAGAGATAAGGAGAAGAGATAAGGAGAAGAGATAAGGAGAAGATGGTTTTTATAGTTTGTTAAAAAAGCGTTATGAAGAGAAGAATCCCCTGGTTTTGCACTGCCTTGTTCCTGTGGCTTGTCATTTCATGTTGCACGCCGGGAGAATTGCAGATCACCTCCCTGACTACCTGCTATAGGGAAGAGGCCACCGGTGTTCATCCCTCCCGTTTTTTCTTCAGCTGGAAAATCCGTTCCGGCAGAAGGAATGTGGAACAGCGCGCGTATCATATCCGGGTAGCCGCCGGAAAGGATTTCTCGGAAAAGCGGGTCATCTGGGATTCGGGGGTTGTGGATTCCGGAGAATCCATTCTGGTGCCCTATGGCGGCATTCCCCTGGACCCCGGAACGATTTACTCCTGGAAGGTGAAAATCAAAGACAATGACGGTCGTGAATCCCCCTGGAGCCGACCAGCCATCTTTATCACCCGGTTGAACCGGGAAGAGGAGTGGAGCGGGGCGGCGTGGATTGCGCTGGACCGCATTGATACGGCTGAACGGCTGGTTCCCGGGATCCATCTCCCCGGTAAGGAATACCGGGGCCTGGACCTCGGATTTCATGTTCTGCCCATCATGCGGAAGGAGTTTTCCGTGAGAAAGGGATTGAAACAGGCCATCGTTTTTGTTTCGGGGCTGGGCCACTACGAATTTTTTCTGAACGGGGAAAAAGTGGGCCCGGGTTTTCTGTCGCCGGGGTGGACCCACTATGACAAAACGGTACTGTACAACACTTTTGATGTCACAGCATTGTTGTCTCCCGGGAGGAATGCCGCCGGCATGATGCTGGGAAACGGTTTTTTCATCGTGCCCAACAACCGCTACCGCAAGGTGATGACGGCATACGGCCATCCCATGATGATTATAAAGCTGCAACTGGCTTATGAAGACGGCACATCAGAAACCATTGTGTCAGACGCCTCCTGGAAAGTGGCGGCCGGTCCGATCACCTATTCCAGCATTTTCGGGGGTGAGACGTATGATGCGACTCTGGAACGGGAGGGATGGGAGCATCCCGGTTTTGACGATTCCGGATGGGGGAATGCCGTCGTTGTGGATTCTCCCTGCAAACTGTTGCTTCCGGAAGAGAGTTATCCCGTAGTGCTGACGGATACCCTCGCGGTTAAGCGTGCAACCCGGACCGGAGATGCCGGGGAGCACTGGCTGTTCGATTTTGGACAGAATGCCTCCGGGATTTTTGAAATCAGGGTGACCGGGAAACGGGGGGATTCCATCCGGCTGGTCCCGGCGGAACTTCTCGGGCCGGAGGGAGAAGCGAACCAGGAGGCCACGGGACAGCCTCATTATTATACTTACGTATGCAGGGGAGGAGGGGAGGAAACCTGGCATCCCCGGTTTTCTTATTACGGCATGCGGTACCTGCAGGTGGAAGGGGCGGTTCCCGATTCGGTTTTTGTTGCTGCATCCAAACCCCGTATCCTGGATCTGAAAATGCTCCACAACCGCCATGCGGCTCCCGAGACCGGCAGTTTTTACACTTCGTACCCGCTTTTTAACCGGATTGACACGCTCATCAGATGGGCCATCCGGAGCAACCTCCAAAGTGTGGTCACCGACTGCCCGCACCGCGAAAAACTGGGATGGCTGGAGCAGACATGGCTCATGGGTGAAGGGATCCATTTCAACTACGACGTATACGGACTCTACGACAAACTGGTCAGCGACATGGCGGATGCGCAGACCCCAGAAGGTCTTGTCCCCTCCATAGCTCCCGAGTTTGTCCGGTTCATCGGTGGTTTTCGCGATTCCCCGGAATGGGGGAGTGCCGCCGTGGTGGTTCCCTGGCTGCTCTGGAAATGGTATGGCGATCCCGGTCCCATGGAAAGGGCATGGCCCATGATGACCCGCTACGCGGAATACCTGAGGGGCATGTCGGTAAACCACGTTGTTTCACATGGCCTCGGCGACTGGTTTGACCTGGGCCCGGAACGGCCCGGATACGCCCAGCTTACCCCGGTTCCTCTCACCGCCACCGCCGTTTATTATTATGATCTCGTCCTGCTCTCCCGGATGGCCCGGATCCTGGGAAAAAATGAAGAGGAAATCTCTTATGCCATGTGGGCCGATTCCGTGAAGCAAGCCTTCAACAATGCTTTTTTCGATTCTGTCACGAAAGTATATGCCACCGGCAGCCAGACTGCCATTTCCATGCCCCTGGTTTTGGGATTGGCGGAAGAGGAGAACAAAGCCGACGTCATCAGGACCCTGGCACATTCCATTCAGGAATCGGAAAATGCTCTGACTGCCGGCGATGTGGGTTTCCATTTCCTGGTGCGGGCACTCTCTGAAAACGGACTGGGAGAATTGCTTTTCAGGATGAATGCCAGGGATGATGTTCCGGGATATGGCTATCAGCTGAAAAAGGGAGCCACGGCGCTCACTGAATCATGGCAGGCCCTGGAGGTGGTCTCCAACAACCACCTGATGCTGGGCCACCTCATGGAATGGTTGTATGGCGGCCTGGCGGGAATCGGCCAGACGGAGGAATCGACGGCTTACAGGAATATCAGGATCGAACCGCAGGTGGTGGGAGAAATCAAATCGGCAGGTGCTTCTTTTGAATCTCCTTATGGACCTGTTGTCAGCAAATGGAAGAATGACGGAAAAAGGTTCACCCTCAACGTTGAAATTCCGGCAAATACGAAGGCTGTGATTGTCATTCCTGCGGCAGATCCGGCGATGGTTACCGTAAACGGCCGGCGGTTGATTACCGCTAAAATCGGATGGGGCAGGGAAGGGCAGGATAAACTCATGATCACCACCGGATCAGGGAAATACCATATTGAGGTAAAAAGGTGAAGATGTCAGATTCCGGGAGATCAGCGGGAGAGGGAGATCAGGGATAATGCTGTTTTTGTGATCCCCTCGGCCGAGATGCCGTAATGGCAGAATATCTCCGTCTGGGAGCCTGTCACAGTTTCTTCATCGGGGATTCCCAGGATTTTAAAGGGTTTGCAGATGGAGGCCTCCAGGAACAGGGAAGCACAGGCTTCGCCGAGTCCGCCTGAGATGCTGTGTTCTTCGGCAGTAATGACCGCCCTGCATTTGCTGGCGGCTCTGATTACGGCTTCCCGGTCCGGGGGTTTCACGGTATGCATGCTGATGACTTCCGTGGTGATTCCCATTCCCTGCATTTTCTGCGCTGCCTGGTAAGCCGGCGCTACGGTCTCGCCGCAGGCGATGATCGCCACATCGTTTCCCCGGCAGATCAGCGATGCTTTTCCCGGCTCAAAGCACCCTGACTCCCGCGGAAGATGGGGCATTGCCTTTTTGCCGAGTTTCAGGTACACCGGTCTTTGAGAAGCGGCGGCAGCTAGTACGGCTTCCCGGGTTTCGAAATTGTCGGCAGGAACCATGATGCCTATGTTGTGGATGGCTCTCAATACCGCCACATCATGGATGGAGTGGTGCGTGGACCCTAGGGGGCCGTAGCTGACCCCGGCGCTGATGCCGACCAGGGTTACCGGCTGGTTGGAATAGGCAATGTCGTTTTTTATCTGCTCCAGGGCCCGTGCGGTCAGGAAACAGGCTGGGGAAACGGCAAAGACGGTTTTCCCCGCCGAGGCCAACCCAGCCGCCACCCCCACCAGGTTTTGTTCCGCAATGCCCACCTCCACGATCTGGTCGGGGAGTCTGGCGGCGAAAGCGGCGAGTCTTGCCGAACCCCGCGAATCACTCGTCACAACCATAATGTTGCGGTTTTCCTCCGCCAGTTCTGACAGGGTCTCTGCAAAAACATCCAGATTAGCCTTTCCGGTTACCAACTGCTCCATATTATTACCGTGATTTTTGTCTTTCTTCATGACGGGTCGTCAAATCCCGTCAACCGTCGCAACTCCGATTCCAGTTCTTCCGTGGCCCTGGTATACTCTTCGTCGGAAGGAACGCCATGATGCCATCTTTTATCATGCTCCATAAAGCTGATCCCTTTCCCTTTGATGGTATGGGCGATGACCAGGGTGGGTTTTCCCAGTTCTGCAGGAAGATGGTGGAGAGTCTCCCGAAGTCGGGGGATGGAATGGCCGTCGGTCTCCGTCACACGCCAGCCAAAAGCACTGAACTTGTCATCGATGGGATAAGGATTGCAGACTTCGCGGACAGGTCCGGTAATCTGCAGGTCGTTGAGGTCCACAATGGCAGTCAGGTTGTCGAGATGATAATGTCCTGCCACCATGGCCGCCTCCCAGTTGGAGCCTTCTGCCAATTCTCCGTCTCCCAGCAGGGTGAATACCCTGAAGGGGGCCTGATCTTTTTTCCCGGCCAGTGCGATACCGGCGCTGATAGAGAGGCCATGCCCCAGGGCGCCGGTGTTGAATTCAATGCCGTTGACCTTCCGGGAAGGATGACCGGTAAATTTTGAACGGTATTTGCAGAGTTGCTCCAATTCCTTCTCCGGGAAAAAACCCCGGTCGGCCAGAATGACATAGAGTGCCTCCACGGAATGCCCCTTGCTCTGAATGTAACGGTCACGGTGATTGTCACTGAGATTTTCCGGGCTTACATTCAGCACGTCGTTGTACAACACATTCAGGATATCGGTGCAGGATAGACTGCCTCCGGTATGTCCGGCCCCGGCAGCTTTGATGTAATGCAGCAGCTTCAGCCGGTACCTGACCGACAAGATCTCCAGTTCCCTGTCAGTGAATTTTTTCTCAGTCATACGAACTTTATAAAGCGTTCATTTACCCGCAAAAGTTGTATTAATAAGCCGTTTAACCATGTTCTTCGTGGAAAAAACTGGAAAAGAGCTGCTCTTTAGGGGTGTCGGTAAATTTCCCAGCCCAGGTAATTCCCGATGACTTCCTCCAGGATATCGGCCACATGGCCGCGGACCATTGCCACGTGGTGTTCGAATCCGTTTTTGCAGAGGTATTTCATAAGGCGCTGCAGGTCGGGGATTTCGCATACGGCGATGCCGCCATCCATTCCATAAGGGTCGCCGGTGATCATTCCCTCGCCAACGTATGCTTTGATGATGCCTTTGGTATCGTCGGTGGAGATTCTGAAATAGGTCATTTCTCCCGGGGCTACTTTCCCCTTGACTGCCCCGAAGGTATCTTCCTGACCCAGTACAGTTCCGAGGACGTCGAGACTTCCGATGGTAATATCGTTCTGGATGAATGAGCGGGGCAGGTTGCTGCAGTGGGTGCAAACCACCTTGTTGCGGTCACCGTCGAAATTGTTGTTCCAGTCGAGCAAGGCCGAGGGCTTGTCCGCGGCCAGGGCCAGGGCATACATGGCGACTGCTCCGGCAACATCCACTTCGCAGGCCGAGGGCATCATTTTTTCGCCCATCATGGCCATGGTAACACAGGCGGCACACCCGAAATTCTTTTCCAGCGAATTCCAGCATTGCAGAGCCGTGATGTTCACATCGTTTTCATCGATCCACCGTTCCAGGGCGAGGCCGAAACGGGACTGCCTGAGGAGCTGTTCCCGGTGGCGGAACATACAGGTGCCGTAAGATTCGATCGCCCGGGCCCGGGCCATGACTTCCGGGGAATCCTCTCCGATCTTTTCCGCAGCGGCAAGGATCTCCGACATGTCGACAGGTACCACGGTAATGTCGCTTTGCTGGAGGATCTTCTCGCTGTACCTCATAGTCTGGAACCCGGCGGGACGGGCGCCCACAGCCCCCACACGGAGGTTTTTCAGCCCTTTCACCACCCTGCAGATGGCGGCGAACCGGTGAATATCCTTTTCAAAGGCTTCGCTTTCGATGCGGCAGGTGTGGTAGGTGGTATCCGTGAATTTGATGCCGTACTGGTAAAAGTTGTTGCATACCGACAGTTTGCCGCAGAAGGCATCGCGCCGGTGTTTGACATCCACCTTGTCGTTCTCGTCATCGCTGGCTTGCACCAGGATGGGAACGTCGAGTCCCGACAGCTTAACGGCATTCACCACGCCCAGCTCATCCCCGAAATTGGGCAGGATGACGATGATTCCGTCGATATCCCGGGCATGTTCCCTGAAAAAGGCGGCACACCGCACCCCGTCCCGGTACCCTTCAATGTTTCCCGTCGGCGTTTCTGTTCCGGGAAGTATGTAAGTGGTGTAACCCAGGCTGTCCAGTTTTTCAAGGACTATTTTCCGGGCTTCGATGGCAAGCCGGAAGTTAAAGATGTTCCGGGTGGCGATGATCACCCCAAAGGATGGTTTTTCGTTGTTCATGGTTGGTACTGTTTTGTTTTACCTTTTTGTTATTTGTTTTACTTCTTATTTTAACCTTGCCCTTTCGACGGCCTTTTTCCATCCGGCATACCATTCCTGGGATTTTCCGGAATTATTTTTCGGATAAAAAGCAAAACCCGATGAAGTTTTTATGGCCGGTTCATCGGGATTTTTCCAGAATCCGGCGGTCAGTCCGGCGATGAGGGCGGCGCCCAGGGCTGAGATTTCTTCGATATCGGGGCGGACCACCTTCAGGTTAAGGAGGTTGGCCTGGAATTGCATGAGGAAGTTGTTGCGTGTGGCTCCGCCGTCCACTCGCAGTTCCCTCAGGGGGATTCCCCCTTCTTCTTCCATGAGGGCTACCAGGTCCTTAATCTGGTAGGCGATGCTTTCAAGGGCGGCCCTGGCGATATGGGCTTTGGTGGTGTTTCGCGCCATTCCTGAGAGACAGGCGCGGGCTCCGGGATCCCACCAGGGGGCGCCAAGCCCCACAAAGGCAGGAACCAGGTAAACGCCGTTGTTGTTCTCCACCGAGGTGGCTAGAATTTCCGTTTCCGCAGGGTCGGCGATCAGTCCCACTTCGTTTTTGAGCCAGTTGAGGGTATCACCCGTGCAATGGATGTTCCCTTCAAATACATAACTTATTTTACCGGCAAGTGCGTATCCGATGGAGGTGACCAGTCCCTCCGGCGCTTCCAGGGGTTGAAACCCGATATTCATCATGATGGAGGAGCCGGTTCCATAGGTGGATTTGGCCATTCCCGGCAGGAAACAGCGTTGACCGAACAACGCCCCGTGGGAGTCGCCAATCACTCCGGTGATAGGTACCGGATGGCTGCCGACAATCCCCGGGTCGGTGAAACCGAAAATGTCATTGCTGGATTTGATCTCCGGGAACATGGAGGGATGAAGTCCGAAAAGGTCGATCAGTTCAGGGTCCCATTGCAGGGTGTGGATGTTGAAAAGCATGGTCCGGCAGGCATTGGTGTAGTCGGTGGCATGGACCCTTCCCCCGGTCAGTTTGTAGATTAGCCAGCTGTCGATGGTGCCCAGCATCAGTTCCCCCCGTTCCGCTTTTCCCTGCAGTCCGTCCACGTGGTGCATGAGCCAGTGCAACTTGCTTGCCGAATAATAGGGATCGACTCTCAACCCTGTTTTTTTGCGGATGGAATCCGCGAAGCCTTTTCTGGTGATTTCGAGGCAGAAGGGCTCTCCCCGTCCGCACTGCCAAACCGCGGCACGCGCCACGGGAAGACCGGTACAGCGGTCCCAGATCAGGGCGGTTTCCCGTTGGTTTGTAATGGCGAGGGCGGCGATACCGGCTTCGTCTGCCACTTTTTCAGAGGCGATCTGCATGAGTACCTGGCATACATTGTCGAAAATCTCCATCGCATCATGTTCCACAAAGCCGTCGGCAGGATAATACTGCCGGTGCGGAATCGACATCCTGCGGAGCAGCCGGGCATACCTGTCAAAAAGCATGGCCTTCGTTGCCGAGGTGCTCTGGTCTATGACGACGATGGTGTTGCCGTGCTCTTTCATCAGGATGCAATGGTTAATAATCGGATGATTTTCATGGAATAATCCCGCTCCCCAAAATAAATCCTGCATAAGAAGACTCCTCTGATTCCGGGGCCGGGTGTCCAGTCAAAATGATGAATCCCTTCAGGCAGGAATCCACTGTAGATCGTTTCCAGGATTCTTCCCTCCATGGTAAAGATAGTCATTTGAAGGATACCTGCCGAAGGCAGTGCGATGCGCAGGTGGGCTGATTCCCTCACCGGATTGGGATATATGGTGCAGACCAGGTTGTCACCGGTGTTTTTACCTGTCAGAAGGGCCGGGTTTGCAAAGTGATAGGTGGCTTGCGTCAGAGGAGACCATTCATTTCCCGATTTGGCCCTGGCTTTTACGACAAGGTCGGAGGCAATGGGAAAGGCCCCTGAGTAGAGGGCGGCAGCCGCTGAAACCCGGGAGGTAATTTGTTCCCGCGGGTCGGCACCGTCGGTGGTATAGAATATCTCTCCTGCATTGGCGGTCATTTCAAGTGAGATGGCGGAGGTCATGTCACCTCCCTGATGGCTGAATTGCGGTGCGGGGAGCGAAGGGAAAAGCCCTGCTTCGCGCAACTGCTGCACCACAATGTCACTCCTGAAAGGGAAATAAGTGTTTAATAGTTCATTCTTTTTCGGGATCCAGTGGTTATTCCGGGTATAGAGGATGCGTGTTTTGTCGGAGGGGTGGGTATCTTTGCGGTAATCACCCCAACGTGCTGATTCGGCGATGATGGCCAGATCGATTTCTGCCGCCAGTGCGCTGTACCGCTCAGCGGCAGCTTCGGGGGAAAGCGGTCCGCCGTTGAAGAAATTGGCCTGGACATGGTCTGCAAAAAGAATCCTGAAATCTTCATTCCCCCGCAGAAGATGGTAAAACCAACTGGGATTTTCTTCGTTATTTTCGTCGACGCAGTTGTAGTTGACACTTGTCATTGAGGTTTCGCAGTCCCAGGCGAAGAAGCGGAAACCGGCATCGTTGGTGACCCTGTTCCTGGCGGCGATCCAGTTGTTGTGGTCCCAGTCCTCATTCCCGATATAGAAATTATACTGCATGTAATCGATGAGGTTTTCGATGTCGAGGAGGTTGTCATAGGCGGGATTCAGGGTGCCGTCGGGATTTCTGCCCTGCACTTTCTGGTAGTTCACATTTCCGGCCAGACCATTTTTGGCGAGGTTGTACAATTTGCTCCATGCCGTCCAATAGCCGTCGACGGTGCCGCCATGGTCCTTGATGACGTCAAAATCATCTTCTTCACCGTTCAGATAGGATTCCATGAAGTCGTCGGTCAGTTTTTCCGACACATTGTAAATTCCCCAGTACAATCCGTTCAGGTAAAGGTGGACGAACCGTTGGTGTGCCGAAGGGTGGCCCAGGGCCCGCTGGGTATTTTTGGCAAAGGGGTCCTGGAGGTACTGTGCATTTATCCGCTGGTCGGGGGCATTTTTCACCCAGGAGAAGTTGTAACCGGCACGGAGCACCAGGGCGTTGAATTTATGGGCAGCATCCTCATCTTCGAAGAAGCGGAAGTTGAGTTTTGACGGGCCGTATTGGCTCCTGAAAGAGAGCCGGAAGGAGTGTTTCGGGCTGTTTTCCGGTACCCGGCTGTTTCCGCCATGCAGCCGTAATCCGCAGTTCACCTGGAACTGGCGCTGGTCTTGGGGAGAAAAGAATTCCACCGATGCCGGACGCTCCCAATCCGCGCCCATGCCGCCGGCTCCCGTATTTCCTGTGTAGATATAGATACCACCCGTTTCTCCGTCTTTCTCATGGGAGAAGAGGTACCCGGGATGGGTGACGATGGACAGGGAGGGGATCGATTTCAGGGAAGCTTCCATGAGGCCGGCATATTCGGCACTGTTGCAAATCTGAGGGTCCATTTCATAGTCTGCGGGAGCATTCCCCGAACTGAATTTGAAAGGGCTCCAGGTCGCGGGGTAGCCCGGAGGATTGTTGGGTTGTTTGATAATGCCATCGGTGAAGAGGTAAGTATGTGTGATGACTTCGCTGGCGACTCCCGCGGAATCCAGGGTCACTGCACTCAGGAGCGAGGTGGTGGTGACGGGGACCGGATCCTGGTAACGGATGCCGTTATCCTTGCCCGGACGGGTTCCGTCGGTGGTGTAAATGATGGTTCCGTTTCCCGGAGCCGAGAGCGTTACTGCAAAAGGAGCGGTATAAAAGCCCCGGCCCATGCTGAATTGCGGGGGAAAAGGCACCTCCCCGGCAACATTGTCCCCTCCCGGTGTCGGCCGGGAGAAAAAGAGGTACTGACCCATGTGCCAGCCATAGGAGACGTCATTGCGCTGGGCAGGAAAGAGTGGCCCATAGGAATGGGAAATGACGGTCCCTCCGGGTTCCGTCAATGCGAGAAATTCGCCAGACCCCGACAGTTTGAAATTGGTATGCAGGGGGCGGAGGGGATCTGAACGATCCTTTCCGGAAGCAAAGACGATCAGGTACTCCTCCGGGGGGAGGGTGATGGCGGGGAAGGTCCATTTGACAAGATTTCCTGCGTCATCGGTAAGGTGCCATCCCAGGAGCGAGACCAAACTGTCACCCGGATTGTATAATTCAATCCAGTCGGGATAGTCGTCGTCATCGTCCTGCAGTGTTTTTGAGTTGATGGCCATGAATTCAGAAATTCTGATTTTCCCGCTTTCCGCGAAGAGGGAACCGGCAGCCAGGAGAAGCCCAAGGAGAAAATGGAAGCGCATTCTGTTCATCTCCTGCTGGTTTTTTCAGGATTTTGCCTGCTCCGGGAAATGATCACCGTATCAAGTATGCCAAACGGTATGTGGTGGTAAGTATCGCTCCAGATGGCGGTGTTTTTCTTTTGTTTCCGGAGGTCGTACCAATCCTGTTCTCCCCTGCCGTCGGGGAATCCGCCGGCACCTGTGAAGCTGCCGGGGCCGACCTTTACTAGTTCACCTCCTTTGTGGTGGTGAGGTCCCAGCAGGTTCCGGAGGGAATTCACCAGGGTGATTTCAAGGATGTTCTCTCCGTTTTTCAGGAACCGGGTGATGTCGGTTTTAAAAGGCGGCCAGCCCAGGGTGTCGGCGACGTGACCGTTGACGGTGACGACGGAAACGATCGATTCCACATCGGGGAGTTCTGCGAAATAGCGGTAGTCCCGATCGCAGGAGTCCAGGGTAAAGGAGTGGCTCAGCCGGAAGCTGCCAGCATAAAAGGGATATCCTTCCGGTGTCAGGTCTCCCGTAAAAAGCGCTTTTTCGGCGGTAAGGGCAAAACCCGAAAACCGGTGGACGGCCCTTGGAGGGAAATTGCCGGTGCGGTTGCGCTGGGAGTCATTCATCGGGTTCAAGGGAATCCCAGAAACGGCAAAATCGCCGGTCAGGTAGATGCTTTCGATTTCCGTACCGTATCTTTCGGCGGGGTCCTTGCTGGCGGGCTGGGGGGGAAAGAAATCCAGGGTCATCTGAATACTGTTTTTTCCTTGGATGAGAAACGGGGTGATGTCGGCGGAGATGAACTGATGGTCAATGAAATGGCCGTCTCCGGAAAATGTAAATTCCCTGCCGTTGATTTTCAGGGAGTGAAAAAGGCCGGGTTGTTCAAGTACCAGCCGGCAGCGGGACGGGATCTCTTCAATGAGGACCGGGTATCTCAGGGTAAGGGGGCCTTTGTATTTATGCTCGGAAAGGCGGCTGAAGATGGCGATGACGGGTTCCGGGGCAGAGAATTCGTTGCCGTTTCCGGCGGTGTAAGAAGCAAAATCAAGGGTTATGGCATTGGGGTCGAGGCGTTTCCCCCTCCAGTGGCCATCGAGGACAGCCACCCTTTCCGTTTCCCCGGGAAGGTAGTAAGGAGCCTTTACGCGGGCATTCCGGCTCAATTCCCCCGATGTGATCCACAGGGTGGCTGCAGGTTCCATGCGGAGGGAGAAGGATGTGCTCTTTGCCGGAAGCCTATAGCAGCGGGCGGAGGCCGGATCCCAAACCATCGGATTTCCTCCCGGGAACTCAGCCGCCAGTTCAATGATGGCAGGATCGGTCCTGGAAGTGTTGAATAAAAGGAGAAGCTTGCCCTTCGGGGTAGTCCGCGTTTGGGACCATACGGTGCCGGCCCGGGGACCTTCTATCTTTACCGGGGCTTCGATGCGGGAAGCCAGTTCACGGGTCAGTGATTCCGGAGTGGTAAGAATCACCATTTTTTTCAGTTCTTCGAGGCGTTCCCGGTTTTCCAGACCGTCAAAATAGCGGGGAAGCCTTCCCGTGCCCATGATGATGCCACCTTGTCGGTAAAACCGGCTGATCAGCTGAAAGGTAGTTTCACGGAGGGACAGCATGCTGGGAAGGATTATCAGCCGGTAGCTCATGGCGCCGATGGTCACTCTGCCGTTTTGTACGCTGGCGGTGTCGGCCATGATCTGTTCGTCGCCGATATCATAATCATAATGATGGTTTTGCAGAACTTCAAGGATGGAAGCCATTCCGGCGGTGAATTCCCATTCTCCGCTACCTTTGATATATTCGCTTTCCAGGGGACTGACAACCAGTATCTGCGGATTGTACGAGCCGATGGAAGCTGCGTGGGCGATTCTAGCCAGGTAATCCTCAATTTTTTTATTGTAATTCCACCAGGGCTGGTGGTAGGAGAACGTGGGGGGGTAATCGCGTTTTCGTGCTCCCTTCATGCTGTAGAGGGTCAGGTGGGGGCAGAAGTGGTTGATCCCCAGAACGGCATGCCATCCGGCAATCCACTGGCGGTCGGTGAAATTAATGTTTTGTCCGCTGATGCCAAAGAGTTCGCTGAGCCGTTTCACTTTTCCGTACTGGTTGGCCGTGCTGCTGAGGTTTCTGGCGGTGATCAGCCGGTCGTCGATGGAGAGTCCCAGATGATCGATGCCTGGTTGTTGCATGTTCCGGTAGTGGAGCATGGAATTCCCGATACGGTCGCGGATTTTTTCCAGGCCGTCTTCTCCCAGAAAGTGACCTGTGAAGATAAGGTCGTTGTCAGCGCACCAATGCGAAATCTGGCGGGAGAAACTCTCTTCGAACAGGAGTGCCTTGGCCTGGTAATATCGGAGCCTGACCTGGCGCCAGTTGCCTTTTTCGGTAAAGAGGAGGGCCAGGCTGTCGCGCAGGGAATAGCCGTTAAGTTCGCTGAACTTCTTTTCCAGCCATGGGGACCAGGAAAGCAATCCGGCGTGTGGGGTGTTTTTGTCAAAATAGCGGGCATGTACATGGGGCTCGTCGGTGAAGATGGCAAATCGGGCGCTGCCGTTTCCACGGGTGAACCTTTCGGCGTATGGCAGATAGGAAGTTTTAACAAAGGCACGGACCATCTCAGGATTGAACAGATCGACATAGCAGGTTCCGTTAAAGATGTCATAGCCGGGTTGTGCGGTATACACAACATAGGTATACGTGCTGTCGCGGGCGATCACCTCCGCTCCTGCCGGCAACGGGGTCTGATTGAACAGCCTCGCCAGACATCTGGCCCGGAAGTCAGGAGTCATGTCCGGAATGATTCCTCCCGCATAACCGCTGGGCCACTTATCCTCATCGTAGAACATGGCGCTGATGCCTGCCTCACGGCCTGCCCGAACGGCAGCCTCCATTATCTTCCACCATTCATCGCCCAGGAATTCCGTGATCAGTCCCTCCCGGCTGTGGAGGTAAAAACCACCGAACCCCGCCTCTTTGAATCCCCTGACCTGGGTTGCAATCTCCGCTTCTCCCAGCGAATCATTGATGGCATAAAAGGGAAAAGAACGAAAATCAGCGGGAGGATTCCGGAAGGTCAAATCATCCATGGCGGGCAGATCAGTGCCCCGTTCCCTCTTCTTCTCTCCCGAGCCCTCGTCACAAGAAAGAAAAATGAACGTGAGAAGAACAAAACCCCAGCACCAGGCGCGGCAATTTATTGTCATAAGGCGATCCCTTGTCATTCAAACATTCTCAAACCGGGTATGTGTCAAATGTACGATTATTTTATTTTGTGTAAACGTTATCATATATTTATTTCAAATTTTCCCTTTTTTCGTCCGCTTTTCCTGTTGACGGATGCAATTCGGATCTGAAGCACTCTTTTCCTGATGGGTAAGCTCAGAAATGGGGTTGGTTTAAAAAAAAATCGGGGGATTCGGAAAAAATCATTCAGAAATTTTTTATTTCTAAATGAAAACGTTTACATTGCATTGGTTTTAGAGAAAGATTCATTTAAGCCCGAAGTGTATGGCCAGTATGAGTGATGTTGCCAGACGTGCCGGTGTGTCGATAGCCACTGTTTCACGTGTTCTGAACAACAACGGAAAAGTCAGGGAATCGACCCGAATACTGATATTAAAGGCGATCAAGGAGTTGAAATACCAGCCGAGCCGGGTGGCAAAACGGTTGCGGTCGAAGAGTGTTTCAGGAAATCTGCTGGGGGTGCTGATCCCCGACATCAAGAATCCCTTTTATGTGGAGGTGTTGGAAGGCATTGAGGAGGTTGCCTACCGGAACAATTACGCGCTGATCATGTGCAATTTCGGCCAGGATGATCAAAAGGAGCGGTTGTATTTGGAGATTCTTCAATCGGAGGGAATTGACGGATTGATCGCTGCTCCGGCGCATGAGAATGATCTTCAGTTGAAAAAGATGGTGAAAGAGGGATTGCCTGTGGTTTGCGTGGACCGGGGGTTGAAGGATACGGACGTCGATGTGGTGCTGGTCGACAATGTCAGGGGAGCCTTTCAGGCCGTGGAACATCTGATACTGGCAGGATACAGGCGGATTGCCTACATATCGGGATTGTCGACCATTCCTTCCAGTCTTCTCCGGGAAAGGGGATACCGTGAAGCGCTGGCGAAATACGGTGTGCCCTGCGATCCGGTTCTGGTAAGAAGGGGAGATTCCAAACACCAGAGCGGAATTCAATTATGTGGCGAATTGCTCGATTTGCCTGATCCTCCTGACGCCCTGTTTGCCGGGAACAACCTGATCACACTGGGTGCCCTGGAAGAAATCCACCGCCGGGGATTGAAAATTCCCAAGGATATCGCCATTGTGGGATTTGATGATATGTACTGGTCAAGTTCCCTGAACCCGCCTTTAACGGCCGTCAGGCAACCTGCCGGTGAAATCGGCAGAAGAGCCGGTGAATTGCTGATTCAACGTATCAACGATCCGAAAAGAACCAGCGTTCAGATGATGCTGAACGCGGAACTTATCCGACGAAAATCGACCTGAAAACGGCGGATGCTGATGAGTTTCTGAAAAGCTGATAATCAAAAGTGAGTTTATTCATAACGGAAATTGTACATTAAAACTTATGAACATGAGGGTTTTTACTTACAAAATGTTTCTGGTAACCTGTTTATTACTGGTAGCGGGATATTCAAACGCCCAGTTCAAGTTTACAACCAACACGAACATCGGGCAAACGCTGACTACGGATTCGGTCAAGGGGATACAAACCTTTCTCGTGGATTTCAAGACTGCCAAAGACAGCAGTTACTGGAAATACGACGATGATACCCAAACCACCTTCACGATCACCGTTTTCAAATGTCAGACCCAAAGGGGAATGCAGGTGAATGTTTATGAAGCTGATACGGCAGGGGCGCCCAAGGTCATCAACGGGGACTTTGAATGCCGCGATTACGGGGGCAACCGAAATCCGGTACGTGTCGCCAGCATCGCTTCCCTGATGGATATCCTTGCAAAGTATGAGGAAAAAAATAAGGGAACAGCTGACTCGTTAAAAAATGTAAGATGGAAACCGTCGGCGTGTCTTTTTGATACGGATGCTACCGGGGCTGACCAGGCTTTTGGTGCCCATCCCGGGAAATACAAGGTGGTGGAATATGGTTTTCAGTTCAATTTCAGCGGTTTTTCCGTCACCCCGGAGGATCTTTATTTCGAGATTGATACCTATGATGAGGGGAATACGGGAAAGACCGCAAGCTATAAGCTGACGGTGGCTGTCGGAAGCGCCACCGGTGTAATCAAGGAGATCAATGACTTTTATATTACGGGTTCAGGGAAGAAGAAGGTAAGTCTGGCCGGTGCCGCAGGTCTGCCGGTTTCGGACTTTAACAACAAAAAAGTGTTCTTTTTCCTACGTACATCGGGAACCGGTACTGAAATCGCTGAAGGGAGCGTTGATCCGACCATTGTCTTTGACAATTTTCAAGTCTCTTACCAGATGCCCTGCTGGGTATCTCCCGCAGCCGGGATTCAGGCCAATGTGACGCTGAACAATGCTGCCAATCCCGCCTGGGGAGCCGTCGGGACGGAAAACATTTTTTCCCTGCCGCTGAAAACCACCGGAAGGATCGGGACGCTGCAAATTACCAACGACTGGGATCTTTTCTCCAACAGGGTATTTGCCTTTTTGGCCGAAGGTGCCCTGAAGGCCAGGGATGCTTTCGGGAAATACAGCGTGGACGTGCCCTATACCTTCACCAACGATGATGAGGCGACCCCTGCCAAAGCCAAAATCGTGGTGGCAGCTCCCGCTTCGGGAGTGGTTAATGATGACCTGATGTTCTTTTTCAAGGCCACCCCAGCTTCCACCTCGGTTTCGAATGGCAAACTGGAACTGAATTGCGGAGTCAGGATCTGGTATGAATACCTGTTCAAGGGGGCTGGAATCATCGATCTGTCGGGAATTGACAACACCAATGCTCTGAAAGATACCATTGCCGACGTTCCCGATGGATCTGTCATCGTGCTGAAGCCGGGGATGAGGTACAGTACGGGGGTACCGGAAGATGCCAATTATACCTTTGATAAAAGCCTGGAGATCCGTAGCGCCGATCCTGCCGGGGAGATGCCGGTGATCGAATGTACGAAGAACTTCGTGACCGCCGACGCCGATACCATTGGCTCGATCGTCTTTAAAAACATTAGTTTTGTGGGCGACTACGACAATAACTATGTTTTTAATATCGACAAGAGCACTGTAATCGGGGAAATCAGGTTTGAATCCTGCAAATTCCACAAACTTAGGGGGATTGCCAGGATGAAAGGGGGGACCGGCGTACTGGACAAATTCACCATGACCGACTGTGTAATTGACAGCATCAAAGATTATGGAATTCTGTGTGTTGATGTGAAAACCTGGGCATGCAACCATATTCACATGGAGAATTCCACCATTTCAAAATCCATCATGCTCTTCACCAGCCGGAACAATTCCAAATCGGTAAATTTAGAAAGCTGCACCATTAGCGAAGCCCCGGAAAAGGGGAGGCAGATGTTCCGCTGGCGGGAATCGGGCCAGAATGATGTCCTTGATGGCATTTCCATCAGGAACACCATCTGGGGACATGGCTGGAATCTCACCGGTGACCTTGCGGATGTTTTGCTTGATGGTTTTGACGGGATGGGCAATACCAGCTGGAATGTTGAGAATCTTTATGTTCCCGGTGAATTCGGGTATGCTGCGGGAAAGGATTCCATCCCGGGATTTCCTGCTGTTAAGCTGGCAAAGAAAGCAGCTGACCTTTGGGTGGCACCGTACAGTTCCGATTTCAATTACAAGGATCTCACCTTTGCCGGAATAGGCAAAGCCGGGGATCCGCGGTGGAATCCGGCTATTCTGGGTACCCTGTATGCTTCCGCGGGTGAGCTTGATCCTGTTTTTGTCCCGGGCAGGAAAGCCTACCAGTTGAACCTTCCGGCGGGGACCTCCGCAGTTACTTTCACGGCACTATGCTCCGAACCGAGTGCGACTGTCACCCTTCCGGGGAGCGTAGCCCTGACCGACGGAAGCGACAAAGTCGTCGAAATCACCGTCGCCGGTCCGGGCGGTTATTCATCGTCGGTTTACACAGTGTACATCCACGTGGCCTCCAACAAAGAAATCCTTTACGTGAGCGGGAGTAACACCAGTCTTTTAAGCGAAGCCCTGGTCCAGGATGCAAAAATGATGGCGGTGCTGAAAAATGCCGGTTATTCGGTCACCTATCTTTACAAATACGGGATAACACCGTCGTTTAATAAATTCACTTCCTTTGACTTCTCGCCTTACAAGGCTTTGATATTCAGTCCGTCAGCACCCTCAGCAGGAACCATGGAATATGATGCGGACAACTACCCCATACCCTGTGTTTCTCTTCAGAAGGATGGTCCCAAAAGCGACAAGTGGGGATGGATCCATAAGTCGAATGAATACAAAGAGGTGAAAATTTCTTCAATTGCTGAAGCCGACCGGTTGAATGCTCTGAAGATGAAGGTAATCAATACCGGGCAGTATATCACCACCAACTTCACGCATGACGAGGTCATCACCTGGACAAGCAGTGAAGCGGATTCCACCGATTTTTCGAAGATCGTGCTGGTGGGTTATAAAATGAATGACAGCATTCCCATGGCCATTCCATTGATAACCCATATAGGCCTTCCCGAAGGATTTCACTGTGCCTGGGCGATTCCTGCCGGGGCATCTATCGGAAGGCACGGGGTCACAGACAAAAGGATTGTGATCCTTGGGGTTCAGTCCGATGCCATGCGTTTCCCGACCCAGGTGATGGATACTTTGGTAATCCGTTCCCTGGAGTGGGTACTGGGCGCCAGGACGGATGCCCGGCTCATCACGGAAACCCTGGGGCATCCGGTAGTGTATCCCAATCCCGCCGGCGATTATGCCAAAATCAGGTTTACCCTTGGCAAAGCACAGCAGGTCTCCCTCTCGCTGGTGAATATCATTGGTCAGGTCAGGGAGATGACCACCCTTTACCAGTTGCCCGGCGGGGAAAACGAACTAACCCTGAATACCGCCCGGCTCAGGGATGGTATTTACCTCTATATTCTGGAAACCGAAGATCAGGTGTATAAGGGTAAGCTGAATGTGGCTAGGTAATTTTTGTTCCGATGTGATAAAGGGTGGCGTGGAACTCCACTCCACCCTTTTTTAAATTATCACGGTATGGATTTTAAAACGAGATTCGGAGGCGTCATCGTACCCATGGTCACTCCCTTCAACGCCGATTTCACCGTCGATGAAGGAGCCGTCAGTGTTCTTGTAGAGTCTTTTGTTGCTGAAGGAGTAAAGCCGTTTGTACTGGGAACTACCGGAGAGGGTCCTTCTCTTTCCGGAAGTCAGAAAATGAGTGTGATAAGGGAGGCGGTAAGAAGTGCCGATGGAAAGGTTCCTGTATTTGCGGGAATCAGCAGTAACTCCCTGTTTTCCTCGGTAGAGGAGGCCAGCCGGTATGCCGGGATGGGGGTTGATGCACTGGTATCGACACTCCCCAATTTTTTCCCCGTCAATGAATTCCAGATCCTGCAATGGTTTGAAAAACTGGCCGGGAAGATCACCCTTCCGTTGTTTCTGTACAATATGCCGGCAACCATTCGCCATTCGCTACCCCTGGACACCATCGAAGAACTGAGTCATCATCCCAATATCGCTGGTATTAAGGATTCAGAACACGACCGGGATCGGCTGGGTCACTCCTTGGAACGGTGGAAAAGCAGGGAGGATTTTATTTTTTTGGTGGGATGGTCTGCCATGTCCGTTTATGGACTCAGCCGGGGGGCTGCCGGCATCGTTCCGGGCATGGGGAACCTGGTTCCGGGACTTTTCCGGCGATTGTTCGATGAAATGCGCAAGGGAAATGCCGACAGGGCTCAAAAAATCCAGGAACATACCGATATCCTCGCCCAAAGGTGTACGGGGGGCAAAACCCTGAGTTATTTTATCCCGGCGTTAAAAGCCCTGATGGCCATGGAAGGGTTGTGCCAGGCAACGGTTTTACCTCCTTTGGTACAGATGGACCCAAGGGAGGAAGCGGGATTTTGTGAAATGATGAACCCCCTGGTTCATGCCAATCCTGTAGTTATATGAAGTCTGAGAAACCGATACTGACCATTACCATGGGCGATCCTGCGGGGATAGGTCCTGAAATTGCGGTGAAGGCTTTTTGTGATCGGCGGATCCATACCTGGTGCAGGCCGTTGTTGACCGGGAATAGCGGGATAATGACCCGTGTCGCCCGGGAAACAGCCCCGGGGCTGAAGATCCGTACCGTCAGGAGCGCGGATGAGGCTGGATTTGAACCCGGAACTATGGATGTCCTGGATTTGCCTGTTGACCATCCTGAAGGTATTCATAACGGGCAAATTTCGGCAGTTGCCGGTGATGTAGCTTATCGCTCCATTCTGAAAGCGATTGAAATGGCTTTGAAAGGTGAAGTGGATAGTACGGTTACCTGTCCGGTTAACAAAAAAGCCCTGCAGGAAGCCGGATGTCCATTTGAAGGGCATACCGAAATTTTCGCCCACTTTACCCAAACCTCCTCTTATGCAATGATGCTTGCTGACAGGAGACTGAAGGTGGTGCATGTAAGTACGCATGTCCCGTTGAGAAAAGCATGTGATCTGGTCAGGAAGGAGCGGATTCTGGAGTGCATCGGGTTATTGCACGAAGGATTGGCAAGGCTGGGAATTTCTTTTCCCCGAATCGGAGTGGCCGGACTGAATCCCCATGCCGGGGACGAAGGGTTGTTCGGGGATGAGGAGATTGCAGAGATTGTTCCCGCCATTGCCGAAGCAAAAGACCGCGGTTTCCAAGTCGAAGGCCCGGTTCCTCCCGACACCCTCTTTGCCATGGCTGCCGGTGGCAGGTACGACGGTTGTGTGGCCATGTACCATGACCAGGGACATATTCCCTTTAAAATGAAAGGTTTCAGCTGGGATAGAAAAAGGGGGGCCATGAAAAATGTCAGCGGTGTTAACATAACGCTTGGATTGCCGATCATCAGAACTTCCGTTGATCATGGGACGGCTTTTGAAATTGCCGGGAAAAACCTGGCTTCTCCCGATGCTTTGCTTCAGGCGATCTATTATGCTAGCAAAATGTGCCGGAATTGAAAAACAGAGACCATATGATTGCTGTGATTGCAGATGATTTTACGGGAGCTGCCGAAATCGGGGGTATTGGTCTGAACCATGGTTTGCGTGTTCTGATAGAAACGAAAGTGAAGGCTGTTTCCGGTATCGATTTGCTGATTATTGCCACCGATACCCGGTCCCTCTCTCCTATGCAGGCTGTTCCTGTGATTCGGAAAATTACAGAACTTCTCAACAAGATTCAGCCATCGTTGATCTATAAAAAAGTAGACTCTGTCCTGCGTGGCAATGTAGGTCAGGAACTTCATACCCAGATGGAGGTTTCCGGAATTAAGAAAGCCTTGATTGTGGCCGGAAATCCCCATTTTGGGAGGACTATTCAAAACGGCATTTTCATGATCTCATCCGTTCCGCTGGCAGAAACTGACTTTGCCAATGATCCCGATTTCCCTGTAAGATCCTCCTCAGTCCTTGAAATCCTGCAGAATTCAGGATGTCAGGTCTTTTCGAAATCGGTGGAGGAGGATCTTCCCGAAGAGGGTATTGTCGTTGCGGATGTCAAAGATCAGAACGACATGCTGAAATGGATTTCAAGAACGGATGACACAACCGCACTTGCCGGCGGGGCGGAATTTTTTGACATGCTCCTCAGCAGCAAATTTTCGGGAAATCCGTTTTCGGAAAATAGCATTTTTTTCCCGGGGGAAAAGACATTATTTATTTTTGGCAGCAGATACCCCAAAAGACCCGAATTTGTGGACTCCCTGTGCTCCGCAGGGATTCTCTTCCAGAATATGCCGGAAGAAATATACCTCCGCAGGGATTTTGCCAGGATTCATTTTGACGATTGGGTAAGCGGAGTGGTTAAAAATCTCCGTGAAAACCGGAAAGTGGCTGTCATGGCCGGGTATTCGGGGAGAAGCGAAAGGATACTGGCCAAACGAATCAGGGAGACAATGGCGCTGCTTGTTCAACAAGTGATGAAAGAAGTTGACCTGACCGATCTGTTCATTGAAGGAGGCGCCACAACTTCTGAAATTCTCAGGGTTTTAAGAATTAAGAAGATGTATCCGTGCCGGGTCATTGACAGGGGTATCATCCAGATGAAAGTCAGAAAATACCCCGCTCTATGGATCACCACAAAACCGGGGAGCTATTCATGGCCTTCGAGCCTGCCATTGGAGAAAAGGAATGACTTAATAGAAATTGTATGACAGGAATTACTACTTCGGCTCATTTCATTGATTATGCCATTGTCATTGCCACGCTTGCTTTGTCGATCGTGGTAGGTCTTCGCTTTTCGGGGCGGCAGAAAGATGCCGGGTACTACTTCAAGGCAGGGGGGAAGCTTCCTGCCTGGGCCATCGGCATGTCCATCCTTGCCACGGTGATCAGCAGTGTTACCTTCATTGCCTATCCGGGCGAAGGTTTTTCTTCCAATTGGATAAGGCTGGTTCAGGGACTGATGGTCCCCCTCGTCCTGCTTATTATAGTCTGGATGATCGTTCCTCTGTACCGGAAAGTGATCCGGTTGAGTGCTTATGAGTATTTTGAGAAGCGCTTCGGCTTCCTTGCGCGCCTTTATTCATCGCTGGGATTTACCCTGAACCATTTTGCACGGATGGGAACGGTTTTGTATCTGTTGTCGCTGGCATTAAACAGTATGACCGGTATTGATACCGTCTACATTGTCCTGGTGATCGGGGTTTCCGTGGTCCTTTTTACCATCATTGGCGGAATGGAAGCCATCGTATGGCTGGATGTCATTCAGGGTTTTCTCCTGATTTCCGGGGGCATCATCGCCCTGGCCATTCTTCTTTTTTCGGTGGAAGGCGGTCCGGTGAGAATCTGGGAGGTGGCGGCAGAAAACGGAAAGATTGGATTCGGACCCTTTGATTTCGACTTTGTCAACCTGACCTTCTGGGTCATGGCGATCAACGGAATCTTCTATGCCATTCAGAAATACGGAGCGGACCAGACCATCGTTCAGCGGTATCTGACCGCCAAATCAGACAAGGAAGCCATAAAAGCCTCCTTGATCGGGATCCTCTTCTGCGTACCGGTATGGGCTATGTTTATGTTCATCGGTACTGCCCTCTTCTCGTACTACCATATCAGCGGGGAGGTTCTCCCGCCCGATATGAAGCCCGATTCGGTCTTTCCCCTTTTCATCATGACAAAACTTCCCGTCGGGGTAGTCGGACTGGTCATTTCAGCCTTGATCGCCGCTGCCTTTTCAAGCCTCGATTCCGACCTGAACTGTCTGTCAGCCATCTGCCTTGAAGATTATTACCTTCGGTGGAAACCCGACACCTCTGCCAAAGGTCAGCTGCTGGCGGGCCGGTTGTTTACCTTTCTGGCAGGGGCGGGAACCATCATAGTGGCACTGTTCTATGTTTTTTCGGGAGGAGAAGGTGTTCTGGGGATCGTCTTTACCCTGTATGCCATCTTTTCAGGGGGAATTGCCGGCATGTTCCTGCTTGGCATTTTCAGCAGAAGAACCAACAAAAAGGGGATGTACGCAGGTATTCTGGCCTGTATTCTATTCACCTTTTACGCCGTTCTGACCTCCACCACCGTGGAGTGGGGCGGTCGCGAGGTTTTACTGATGGACCTGGGAAATCTTAACTTCACGCACCACAAATACATGATCGGTGTGTACAGCCATGTGGTGCTGATGATTGTCGCCTATGGCGTCAGCCTTCTCTTTCCGGCAAAACCGGCTGAAGAGTCGCTTACCTGGTACGGCTGGCGCAAATTGAAACGGCAGCAGAATTCTGAACCGTCCTGAGTGAATTACGTAATTTCATAATAATTTCAATTTAAAAGAGAGAGACCAATGAAAACAAGAATTTTAATGATGACAATCTGTTTCCTGGCCTTTTCGGATCTTCCGGGCTTGGCCCAGGATATGGGCACAGGGGTGCCCTGGGGTGGTCTTTCCCCCTCGGAACCCTTATTGCTCATTGAAAATTTCCAGGGATTTACGTTTTTTCATTCTGATTCAACGGCCGACATGGGGAACAGCAACAATTCTTATGACAACGATGGGGAAACCGTGATCTATGGGTATAAGAATGATTCTGTGGAAGTTCCGATCCTTGGCAGCGCCAACGGAAAAATCACTTACCTTTTCAAGCAGTGTGCCTTTGCCCCGACGTGGAAGACAGCCTATGCATTCAAGAACAGTGTTGAAAATACGCCCAATGTATCCAACGGTTTTGTGGAGATCAGCAGGAATTACAGCTCTGATCCCCCGACGATTCAGGGGGAGTTTGTGGTGGACCTGCGTCAGATCGAATTTGTGGAGGTGATCCAGTGGACGCACTCCAGCTGCGGGGGGAACAAGCGGGGTGTCATGCTGGAGTTCTCCGTTGACGACGGAACCACCTGGGATACCTTGCGGTACCAGCCGGCGCAAAGTGCTTATGCCTCCAGCTTCACCAAAGATGTGGAAACCCGTGAGAAGACCTTCAATGATATCTATTGTGATCCTTCCGCCTATGGGATGACCTGGGAGGACGGAATCTGGGCGGGGAATGTCATGCTCCGTTTCGGGGTATGTAACGGCCAGGTACCCAGGATCCACGACATCAAGATTTACGGTACCTATTCTCCCCCCTCGGCGGTTCAACAGGTCGGTCAGCCGCAGTTGGGAATCCGCTGCTTTGATAGAAAGATCAGGATCTCAGAACCTGCCGACGTGGAAGTGTATTCCATCGCCGGAACCCTCGTCAGGAAAGCGGCCAACGCCACCATGGTCCACATGGGGGATCTGCCTGACGGAATTTACCTGGTAACGGCGATTGCCGGTCCGCTGATGCAAACGAAAAAAGTTATCATTCAATAAAAATTTAACGATGAAGAAAGTTTGTTCAATCCTCCTGATTTTGTCGGGTGGCTTTGGTTTTTCCCTTTACGGTCAGTTGAATACGGGCACAGGGGTGGTTTGGGGGGAATTAAGTCCGTCGGAGCCCCTGGTGCTGAACGAAAATTTCCAGGGTTTTGATTTTTTTCATACCGATCCTGATCCGGATAAAGGGAACAGTGACAACAGTTTTGATGACGATGGAACCACGGTGATTTACGGTTATAAGAACGATACCGTGGAAGTTCCGGTCCTTGGCGGAGAATTCGGGACCATTCGCTACTATTTTTACCAGTGTGCCTTTGCCCCGGCGTGGAAAAGTGCCTATGCCTTTTCCCAAGAGACTTCCAATAGCGCCAATGTGTCCGACGGATTTGTGGAAATCAGCAGAAATTACAGCTCCACTCCCCCGACGGTGCACGGATGGTTCATCGCGGATCTCCGGGCCCTTGAATTTGTGGAGGTGATCCAGTGGACCCATTCCAGCACCGGGGGGAATAAGCGGGGAGTGATGTGCGAATTCAGCATTGACAACGGGGAGAGCTGGGATACCCTGCGCTATCAGCCCGGGGGTGCGGGTTATGCCGCAAGTTTCACCAAAGATGTGGTATCACGCGAGAAGAGCTACAATGGATATCGCTGCGATCCTTCCGCTTTTGGGATGACCTGGGAAGACGGGATCTGGGCAGAGAACATCATGCTCCGTTTCGGGGAAGCCGGGGGCCAGACTCCCAGAATCCATGATTTGAAGGTGTATGGCACACCAAAGACCACTCCGGTGAGGGAAGTCTCTGCAAATAGCCTGAAGATTTACGGAGCCGGAAAGCATATCAGGCTTACTGAAACTGCTGATGTCGTGGTCTGCAACCTGTCGGGAATGGTTGTCAAAACGGCTTCTCATACCGCACTGCTCAATATGGAAGGGGTTCCTGATGGCATCTATGTGGTTAAGGCCCGGGCAGGCGAAAATGTGACGACAGCCAAGGTTTTGCTTAAGTAGCCCCTGGCATACCGGAAAAAGCAGGCATGGCCGGGAGAAATATCCCGGACGGTGGTTTGATAAGATCCGGGGAGAAGGGGTCAGGAGAACAAGTTTCAATCATTAAACCTGAAGTTAATGAAAGATTTGCGAGTGGAAAGAAAAGTGTTTCCCGGTGCGGGAAAAATCGGCGAAAGATTGAGAATGCTTTTCCTGGTGGCTTTTGCCCAGGTAATGTTCATCACCTGGTTGCCGGCACAACAGGTGCGGGTGACGGGGCAGGTCACCGATGAGAACAGGGAGCCCATGGCGGGGGTGAACATCAGGATTAAGAATACCCTGACGGGGACGGTTACCGACGGGAAGGGAAATTTCGCCCTGCTGGCCGGGTCGAATGATACCCTGCAGGTATCCTTTGTAGGCTATGACCAGGAATTCATTCCAGTAAAGGGGCGGACAGTGATTCAAGTAAGGATGCAGTCCGCCGCCACTGACCTGGATGAGGTGGTGGTGGTGGGTTACGGGGAAGTGAAACGGGTGAACCTTCTGGGATCCATTTCAAGCATCTCGGCCACGGAGATCGAGGATATTCCGGCGGTGAGCATGACCAATCTCCTCGAAGGGCGGATGGCAGGGGTTTCGGTATCCCCCGCCCAGCCCACGGGAACCCCGGGGGCGTCAACCAGGGTCCGGATCAGGGCGGAAACTACCTTCGGAAAATCGGGAGCCGGGGCCAAAGATCCCTCTCCCCTGTATATCGTCGACGGTTTTGAAGTGAGCCAGGAGCACTTTGACATTCTCGACCCTTCGGAAATTGAGAGCTATTCCGTGTTGAAAGATGCCTCCGCCGCCGTATACGGCAGCAAAGGGGCCAACGGTGTGGTGCTGGTGAAAACCAAACGGGGCAAGGAAGGGAAGCTCCGGGTCAATTATTCGGGGAGTTACGGATTGATGGATGCCACCATGCAGACGGAGATGTTGAGTGCCTTTGACCATGCCCGCGCCATCAATGCCCGGTATCCCGACGATACCACCGCGCTCATTTCGCCTACGGAACTGGAAGCCATGAAGAACCAGAACTTCACCTGGCTCGATGAAGCCTGGCAACGGTCCATGGTGACCCGCCATACCATCAACTTTTCAGGTGGGAGTGAAAGGGTGAAATATTATGCCGGAGGAACCTATAACTATACCGAGGGGAACTTTCCGGATCTAGGGGTGGGAAAATTCTCCTACCGCCTGGGTCTAGATGCTGACATTACGAATGATCTGAGCATTTCTGCCACCATCGCCCTGGACAGCCGCGATTACAAAAGACCTTACATTTCTGGTGTGGGTTCCAACACCATGGAGGACCTCTTTCAGCAACTGCTTCAGGCACCTAAATGGACCCCGGCTTATATCGGAGAATATCCTGTGGCAAACAACCTCTCCTTCAATCCGCTCTACCTCTTCGAAACCAAGAGTTACCGGCAGACCGTTGACAAGGGTAATACCCTCAACCTGAGGCTGGCCTACCAGATTCCTGGCATTAAAGGGCTGACTGCGTCGGCGACTTACAACAGAAGGGAAAGCCACGGCTACGGCAAAGATTACCTGATTCCTTACACCCTCTATGAATTTAAACTGCTGGGCACCGATTACAAGTACATCTTGGGGGATGAGATCAACAAGCTTGTCACCATTCAAAACAACAACCGGATCAATGAATCCTACAGCGGCAGCCAGAATTACCAGCTCAACCTGAGCCTCAACTACAGCAGGGAGTTTGGTAATCATTCGCTATCGTCCTTCCTGACCTATGAACAGTCGGAAGGGAGCGGGTATGGATTTTATGCCCGGGCTGAAAACATTGAGACATACGGACTGGAAATCCAGAATGCCTTTCAGACGAAAACCACGGGAGGGGATATGCGGGAGAGCGGAGACATGGGAGCTGTTTTCCGTCTGAACTATTCGTTTGCTGACAAATACCTCTTTGAATCCACCGTCAGGTATGAGACGACCACCCTGTTCGCCCCGGGGGAAAGAGATGGGATCTTCCCTTCAGCCTCCCTCGGGTGGATTGTGACGGAGGAGAATTTCATGAAGGAAAAACTCCCCTTCGTCGACTTCCTGAAGATCCGTTACTCTTCAGGCCTGATGGGTTACAGTTCGGTTTCTCCCTATGAATACAACCTGAAATTTGCCCTTTCGGCAAACCGTTACCTGTTTGGCGCTGACAATCCATTGGGAGGGTTGGGGATCGGAGGGAAAACCGATGTGGTGAGTTCCGGCGTGAGTTGGGAAAAATCCTTTATGCAAAACCTGGGGATAGACCTTAAATTTCTGGACAGCAGACTGGGTATTTCTGCCGATGCGTTCTACACTTATCAATATGATATTCTAGACCAGCGGACGGTGGAATTTCCCGAGACCGCCGGATTGGGACAATTGCCGGGTGAAAACATAGGGAGGCTTAAAGCCTGGGGTTATGACATGTCAGTGAATTACCGGGGGAAGATCTCCCATGACGTCTATTGGGATATCAGCGGGATTTTCGGATATGCCACCAACAGGATTCTGGAGCGGCCTACCGCATATCTTCCCATAGATTTCAGGTACCCGATCGGACAGAGCACTTCAGCAGCAGGAAGGGAAGAAGGTTTGATTTCAAAGGGGATCATTCGCACGCAGGAACAACTTGATGCTCTTAATGCGGAATGGATGGCGAAATGGGGGCACGGATACCAGATCGAGGGGAGGCCTGCCGGATTGGGAGCTTTGATTTTTGAAGATATCGGCCGTCCCGGAAATACCGGGGCGGGGGAGCCCAGAACGGTATTTGAACCCGATGGAGTGATCAATGAGTACGATAAAAAATACGTGGAAAGGGTGGGAGATAAATTCACTTGGAAACACCTGCTGCCCACCAATGTTTCATTGGGAGGCGGATGGAAGGATTTGAAAATAAGCATGTTATTCAGTATGGAGTATGGTATTACCAACAAAGCCGTTGACAAGCTGGCCCGTACCGTTCCGACGAAAACTGAAAATTCCCCGGCATTCTGGAGGGATTTCTGGACGCCGGAGAATCCGGATGCCCAATATCCCAGCCCTTTTTATGCCACTTCGAATCAGTGGGTATCCACCTTCTGGATGAAAGATGTGTACCAGTTAAGGATGAATAACCTGAACATTTCTTATAACCTTCCCGATGAGGTTTGCAAAAGACTGAAGATCCCGGAACTCCGCATATTCTTTGCCGGAACTAACCTGTGGTCCCCAGTGGTGACCTTTGATTACAAGGAGGACGCGATTGCCAGGTACAATACATATCCTTTGCTGAAGACTTTCAGCCTGGGACTGAATCTGAAAATATAATATTTTATTGGTGAACCGTTATGAAAATGAAACAGTTTTTCAAGCCGCCCATGAAATCATATAAAAGTCTGATCCTTGTATTGGCATTGGCTTTGCTGGCTTCCTGCCAGGATGTTCTTGACAAGCACGACCTGAATGTTTTGGATGAACAGATCTGGGAGGATGACGCTCAGGCTACCCTGTACATCAACAATCTGTATGTTTCCAACATGCCGGGTGCCCAGTTCGGGGACAACAGCGCCCTGAGCGATGAAACCTGGTCGGCCGATCAGGCTTTTACCGATCTGATCTATGGGTTCAAGACCGCCAGCGATATCAATACGGTGACGGTTTTTCACAAAACGCGGTATGAGTTGATACGGCGCATCAATATTGCCCTGGAAGGATTGGAGAGAAGTTCGCTGGATAAGGAAGTGAAAGGCAGGCTTGCGGGTCAGGCTCTCTTTTTCAGGGCATGGCGCTACTGGGAGATGGTACAGCTCTATGGCGGGATTCCCATGGTGAAAAAGGTGCAGGATCCCTATTCCGAAGATCTGAATGTTCCGCGCAGCAAAACCGGGGATGCCATTGATGCCATCGTGGCCGACCTGGACGAAGCCATCGATAAGCTCCCCGCGGACTGGGAATTATCCCAGGACAAGGGAAGGATCACCCGTGGTGCTGCCGCTGCTTTCAAGGGCCGTGTGTTGCTGACCTGGGCCAGCCCGCTCTTTAATCCTGCCGGCAAATCAGACCGGTGGCAACGCGCTTATGAAGCCAATCTGGAAGCCATTGACCTGTTGTCAAAAATGAAAATCCCGCGGGGACTGCATCCCGATTTCAGCACGATTTTCACCAGTGACGTCCTCAACAACATGGAAGCCATCCTGTTCAGGAGGTACAGCCTTTCAGCCGGCACGGAATACACCCAGGGTTGGGAAGGCAGGGTTCGTCCCCCTTCCGGTGGCGGAAACGGGGGCTTCAGCCCTACCTGGGAACTGGTTAAGGCATTTCCCATGGCCAATGGTAAACTGATCGCTGAACCGGAGTCAGGATATGATTCCGTCTGTTTCTGGAAAAACAGGGATCCCCGGTTTTATGCGACCGTCGGGTACAACGGGGCGGAGTGGAAAATGACAGGACGGGAAGGAACGACCTTGTGGTCATTCCGGAATGTGAAGGAAAACAACCGGGTGACGGCAACCGGCTTCTATAACAAAAAGGCTACCGATTCAGCCATTGCCAGGGAGAACACTTCCCAGACCAATACCGCCTGGATAGAACTCCGGTATGCCGAAGTGCTCCTGAATTTTGCGGAATGCGCCAATGAACTGGGAAAGACTTCCGAAGCCCTGGATAAAGTCAGGGCGGTCAGGGCCCGGGCGGGAATTGAACCGGGAATCGGGGAGTATGGCATCCCCGGGGATGTGAGCAAAGAACTGCTCCGGGAGATCATCATGATAGAACGCCAGGTGGAATTTGCCTTCGAAAACAAACGGTACTGGGACCTCCGGAGACGCCTGATGTTCCGCAGCGACCTGGGACAGTATGTGAAAAAACTGAACGGAACCCAGCGGCATGGCTTTACCTATTCGGCACTGAGTGGCTGGAGCAGCGAAATCAAGGATGAGGCTTCTCCCTGGTATGGAAAACTCCGCATTGACACGGCGTTGGTCAATGGCCATCTCGATCTGAACGATCCGGCAAGTTTCGGCAAGTTTTTCAGGGTGACCTATAAGAATCTCGATATCTATCAGGGGGTGAGCCAACCCATCTATTACCCCGTACTGTACGACTTCTTCGCCGTTCCTTCCTCCATGCTGGAGAAAAGCCCGGCGGTAGAACAAACCCTGGGTTGGATCAACGGTACCTTTGACCCGCTATCTGAATAAGGTTTTTTTGTTAATTCTTGTGACAAGTATGACAAAACAATTAAAATCATTTCTTTTCATTTTGATGTTTGAGGCGGCCGCGTTCATTTCCGGGGCGCAGCAATTGGCATTTCCTGGTGCTGAAGGATATGGCAGGTTCGCCTCGGGAGGAAGAGGCAACGGACAAACCGGGAGGGTTGTGGAAGTGACCAACCTAGAAGATGACCTTGACCATCCTCCGGAAGGGAGTCTGCGATGGGCTTTTTCCCAGGGAATTGAGGTCGTCGTGGATCCCATTCTGGGAAACATTAGTGTTAAGAGACCGCTTACGGTGGTCTTCAGGGTGGGGGGGGTGATCAACCTGAAGGGTGAACTCCGGGTAAACCGCAGCAACATGACCATTGCCGGGCAGACCGCTCCCGGCGACGGGATTTGCATCCGGGGGGCAACGGTGAACTTAGGAGGGTCGAAAAATTTGATTGTCAGACATCTCCGCTTCCGGCCGGGAGATGAATTAGGGCAGGAGACATCTGCCCTGCGGATTGAGAACGGGGGTAATTTCATCATTGACCATTGTTCCATGAGCTGGGCCATTGAAGAGACCACCCATTTTTCCAGTAATAAAAATATTACGGTACAATGGTGCATCATCAGTGAATCCCTTTACAATTCTCTGCATAAGAAAGGGGCCCGGGGCTATGCCACCCAATGGGGAGGTGAATATGCCAGTTACCACCACAACCTGCTGGCACATCACAATTCCCGGATGCCGAGGATCAACGGATCCAACAGTAACGACCTGGAAGCCCTGGTAGATTACCGTAACAACGTGAATTTCAATTGGGCCAGCTCAGGAGCTTTCTATGGCGGAGAATGGGAAGGTACGGCAGGAAAGGGATTCTGCCATACCAATGTGGTAAACAACTATTTTATTCCCGGACCGGCCACGCCGTCGTCGCTTTATTTCGCCCGCCCTTCATACAACCGGAGCGGTATTCAGGTGGACGGCTACGGAAAATGGTATGTTACCGGCAACATCATGGAAGGCAGCGAAGCCAAGACCAATGACAACTGGCTGGGGGTGGATGGCAGCAGCGTGGGAGGTATTGCCAATATCCGTTCTGAAACGATGTTTGTTAAAAGCGACGGTCTCCTGGAAGAATATGCCCGTTATACCGAAACTGCCGCCGTGGCATATCTTTCCGTGTTGCGATCAGCAGGCGCCATCCTTCCGGTGCGCGATACCATCGACCGGAGGGTGATCGCCGAAGCAGCCGGGGAAGTGCCGGTCGTCAGGTATTTTTACACCACAAATGACGGACAGGTAACCCCTGATAAGGGAGTGCCCTCCGGAATCATTGACACGCCGGTTAACCTGGTTCCTGAAGATCAAAGGGAGACCCGAACGGCATGGGATGTCTATGCGACATCGTACGATGCCCCTGCCGATACGGACCATGATGGAATTCCCGATGAATGGGAAATCTCGCACGGCCTGAATCCCGAAGACATCACCGATGGCAGGATCATTGCTTCAAATGGTTACAGCAATCTGGAAAACTACCTCAACAGGCAGGATCATATCACTGGCGCAACAGCGGCGAAAAGAACGGAACTTTTCAGGCTCTATCCAAATCCCGCGGATGACAGGGTTTTTATCGAATCAGATGATACCATCCTCAGGATTGAAATTGGTGACTTTTCGGGACGGATCATTTTTTCCTGTTACCATTCTATAGGAGTTGACGGATTTCAGACAGGACATCTGAAGCCCGGTATCTATCTGGTAAAAGGATACAGTGCCACCAACCGGCTTTGTTATCAAAAACTGATTAAAAGGTAAGCCTCGAAGAAAAGGGAGCCGTTTTATTAACTAAAGAATTGCAGATGAAGAAATTGATTGTTCTGGTTTTGCTTCTGGGCGGGTTCTCCCCGTGTAGTTACGGGCAATATCCTTCCGTACCGCAGGAAGTGCAGGAGGAGACCCGCAAAATGATGGAAGCGGCGTATGCCCGTTCCGATATGGCATGGTGCAAGGCGTTGCCGCAGATTGAGAAGGAAGCGCGGGAGGGGAGGCCTTACATTCCCTGGGCGCGGCGGCCTTATGATCTTCCGCAGGCGACGATTCCGGCATTCCCCGGTGCCGAAGGAGGTGGGATGTATAGTTTTGGAGGACGCGGAGGGAAAGTGATCACGGTCTCCAGCCTCGAAGATGATGGCCCGGGTACCCTGCGGGAAGCCTGCGAAACCGGAGGCGCCCGGATTGTCGTGTTTAATGTTGCCGGCATCATCCGGTTAAAAAGCCCGTTGATCATCAGGGCTCCCTATCTTACCCTGGCGGGCCAGACAGCCCCGGGCGACGGGGTCTGTGTGGCCGGGGAGAGTGTGTGGATTGATACCCATGATGTGGTTATCAGGCACATGCGATTCCGAAGGGGGGAAACCAATGTGGGGAGAAGGGATGACGCTATCGGCGGCAATCCCATCGGAAACATCATCATTGACCACGTGTCGGCGAGTTGGGGACTGGATGAAAACATGTCTTTTTACCGGCATATGTACGATGACGGCACGGGGAAGCCACAGGCGGAGAAGCTTCCTACCGTGAATGTCACCATCCAGAATTCCATTTTTTCAGAAGCCCTCGATACCTGGAACCACTCTTTTGGCAGTACCCTGGGGGGTGAAAACTGCGCCTTTATCAGGAATCTGTGGGCCAATAACACGGGACGCAATCCCTCGGTGGGGTGGTACGGCATTTTTAATTTTGTCAATAACGTAGTGTATAACTGGATGCACCGGACCGTCGACGGGGGTGATTACCGGGCCATGTTCAACATCATTGGCAATTATTTCAAACCGGGACCGGTGACCCCCCGCAATTCGGCAGCAGGCCACCGCATCCTCAAACCCGAATCGGGATTGAGCAGCAGGGAGGAGCGACTTTTTGGAAGGGCTTTTGTCGAAGGCAACATCGTGGAGGGGAATGAGCGCGTCACGCGCGACAACTGGGACGGAGGGGTCCAGGTGGATGACCTGCCCGATACAGGGCCTTACCGGGATCAGATCAAGTGGAACCAACCTTTTCCCATGCCTGAAATGACGATTCATCCTGCCGGAAAAGCCTATGAACTGGTGTTGGAGGATGCGGGAGCCACCCTCCCCGTGCGCGATCCTGTCGATCAGCGGATTGTCAGAATGGTCAAAACAGGAAAGGCAGAATATGCTGAAGATATGGATTCCCTGGATGTGCCTCAGTTCCAACATCGCCGGCTGCCTCCCGATTCCTACAAAATGGGCATTATCACCGATATCAGGCAAGTGGGAGGATACCCGGAATACCAGGGAACACCCTATCTCGATTCCGATCAGGACGGAATGCCCGATGCCTGGGAAAAGAGATATCAGAAGCTGGGGCTGGATCCCCATGATCCCGGGGATGCCCTTCTCGACTGTAACGGCGACGGCTATACCAATATTGAAAAATACATCAACGGGATCAATCCGAAGCGGAAAAAGGATTGGAAAGATCTCAGAAACAATTTTGATACGCTAGCAAAAAAAGGAGGACTTTAAAGCCGGGGAAATGGCTCAAAAGGTATATATGCATTTTGTCTGGGTACTGTTGTGGAGTGTCTGCTCCGGCGGGGTCTTGGCCGAGGGATTCGGCCGGCTGCCGGGTGGGCGCCCCGGCCCGAGAATTCCTGCAACGATTGCTCCTTCAGATGTGCCGTCGGTAGGTCTTCAATCGGGGAGACTCGTCTATACTTATGATTCGCTTGGGAACCGGATCCCCGATTATTCCTGTTGCGGTTACAAATTCTCCGGAACCCCCATCCCGGAAGTTCCCGTGCAGGTGGTGGTCCATCCGGTCGATGGCGATGCCACGGCCCTCGTCCAGCATGCCATAGATAAAGTGGCTGCCCTTCCGGTTCAGAAAAACGGATTCCGGGGGGCTGTTCTGCTCAGGGAGGGCATTTACAACCTTTCGGGAAGGTTACAGCTCAAAGCTACAGGGGTCGTTCTCCGCGGTTCCGGGGAAAATACAATTGTTAGGGCAACAGGACATGACCGGGAGACCCTGATCAGGATCCACGGGAAAAATGACAGGGTCATGGATGCGCCCCGGCTGATAGTTACCGGTTATGTGCCCGTTAATGCCACCCGTTTGGAAGTTGACGATGCTTCCGGGCTGGAGGCAGGTCGGCAGGTGAGTGTGCACCATCCCTCTACCCTGGAATGGATCGGCGCACTGAAGATGGATGAGTTTGGCGGGGAGACCGCTTGGCTGGGATGGAAACCCGGACAGCGCGATATTTTCTGGGAGCGCGAAATCGTGGGTGTAAGGGGAAATACCATCACCCTGGATGTTCCCCTGACGGCCGCCCTGGATACGACATACAGCCGGGGGAGGGTGGTCCCCTTCTCCTGGCCGGGGAGAATTTCGCAGGTGGGCATTGAGCGGATGACCCTAGAATCGGAATCTGATCCCCGGAATCCCAAAGATGAAGATCACTGCTGGTTTGCCATTACCATGGAAAATGTGAGGGATGGATGGGTCCGGGAGGTCACTTTCCGCCATTTTGCCGGTTCGGCGGTGGCCCTTTATGAAACCGCCAGCAGGATCACCGTTCGGGACTGCATCTCCCTTGACCCGGTTTCTGAAATCGCTGGACAGCGACGGAATACCTTTTTTACCATGGGGCAGCAGACCCTTTTCTTGCGGTGCTATGCCGAAAACGGAATCCACGATTTTTCCACCGGATTCTGTGCTGCCGGGCCCAATGCATTTGTGGAGTGCGAGTCGGCCATGGCTAATGGTTTCAGCGGAGCTGCCGACAGTTGGGCGACAGGTCTCCTCTTCGATATGGTCAGGGCCGATGGCCAGGTGTTGAGTTTTAAAAACAGGGGACAGGACGGGCAGGGAGCCGGGTGGACGGCCGCCCATTCGATGTTCTGGCAATGCTCAGCCGGAAAAGTCGAATGCTTCAGTCCGCAGTTGGCACTGAATTATGCCTATGGCACCTGGGCTCAGTTTGCCGGGGATGGGGTTTGGGTGGAGCCCAACAGCCACATCGCGCCCCGAAGCCTCTTCTTCGCTCAGCTGGCAGAAAGACTGGACAGGGAAATCAGCGAATTCGGGGATGAATATCTCCCCTTTTCCGGGGAATCCACCAGCAGTCCGACCCCGGAAGAGGCACAGGAATTCTCAGACCGGTCGTTGCATCCTCCGCTCCTCCTGAAAGATTATATCCGGTCCAAATGGAAGAAGAATCAGGATGCCGGAGCCATTGACCAGGGAGGAATTCCGGAGGAGGCATTTCCGGAATCTTCCGTAGCAGCAAGAGGCGCAGAGCCTGTGGAGGCGATCCGGATCAAAAACGGATGGATGGTGCAAGAAGGGAAGGTCATCACGGGTACCAGGACCGGAGTCCCCTGGTGGCGTGGGGACCCGAGGCCTTATGCCGCAGCATTGGCCATGCCGGCAATTACCCGGTTTGTGCCGGGCCGGACTGGATGGGGGTATACCGATGACCTGGCTGAGGTCGTGAAATTCATGGAAGAGAGGGGGATTTGTGTCGTGGATCACAATTACGGGCTTTGGTATGACCGGCGGCGCGACGACCACGAACGGGTGAAACGCACCGACAGCGAATCCTGGGCTCCTTTTTATGAACAGCCCTTTGCCAGAAGCGGAACCGGAGAGGCCTGGGATCGCCTGAGCCAGTATGATCTTACCCGTTACAATCCCTGGTATTGGAAACGGTTGGCTGATTTTGCCCGTCTTGCCGGAGAAAAAGGAAAACTGCTGATCCACCAGAACTATTTCCAGCACAACATTCTGGAAGCCGGCGCCCATTGGACAGATTTCCCCTGGCGGAGCGCTAACAACATTAACGGTACCGGATTCCCGGAGCCGCCCCCTTATGCGGGTGACAAGCGCATCTACATGGCGAATCAGTTTTATGATATTACCCATCCTGTTCGTCGCGACCTTCACCGGGCATATATCCGGCAGTGCCTCGCCAATTTTGCAGGATCCGCCAACGTCATACAATCCCTGAGTGCCGAATATACGGGTCCCCTCCATTTCGTGGAATTCTGGCTGGATGTGATTGCCGGCTGGGAGGCCGAAACCGGGTTCCATCCGGTGGTTGCCCTGGGTGCCACCAAAGATGTCCAGGATGCCCTTCTCAGGGATCCCCTCCGTGCCTCGATGGTGGACGTCATCGATATCCGTTATTGGGCCTGGCGTGACGACGGAACCCTCTATGCTCCGCCGGGGGATCAGCAGATGGCCCCTCGCCAGCATGCCCGTAAGATAGCGCCGGGAAAACGCTCCTTTGAGTCGGTATACCGTTCGGTTTTTGAAATCCGGTCCCGGTTTCCCGACAAAGCCGTCATCTATACCGAAACCCTGGGCGAAGATGAGGGTTGGGCGGTGCTGATGGCCGGAGGATCCCTGGCTCCCCTGCCCGGCGGACTGCCCGTTGAGTTGCTTTCCGCAGTGACGGAGATGAAACCGGTTCCTCCCTTGAAAGAGATGAAAAACAGCTTCCGCCTGGCCAATAAAAAAGGCATGCTGGTCTATTGCAGGGAGGGCGGAACCATCCTTTTGAACCTGAAAAAGTACGGTGGTCGCCTAAAGTGTCGCTTTCTCGATCCCCGTACGGGAGCATTCCTCCCGGAAACCATGGACCTCATGGGGGGGAAAACCGTGTCTCTGAAGCGTCCCGGCAACGGAGATGTAGTCTTGTGGATTGAAAAACTAAAGTAATAGAGATGAGGAATTATTGGTTTTTTATTTTGTTGTTCATGTTGCTTTGTGGTTGTCAGAGCGACAAGGATTCCAATGGCGGACTGCCCCTGTTACAAGTATCTCCCAACGGCCGGTTTCTGATGGGGGAAAACGGAAATCCCTTTTTCTGGTTAGGGGATACGGGATGGCTCCTCTTTTCAAAACTCACCCGTGAAGAAGCTGACTTTTATCTTCAGAAAAGGAAGGAACAGGGTTTTAATGTCATCCAGGTGATGGTGCTGCACAGCCTGGATGTGGTTAACGCGTACGGGGATTCTGCCCTGGTTTGTGGTGACCCCTCCCGGCCGTTGTGTACGCCGGGAGCAGGTTTTGAAGACGAAAAGGCTTATGATTTCTGGGATCATGCCGATTATATCGTTGATCAGGCCGGGAAGAGAGGGATTTATATGGCCTTGGTGCCGGTATGGGGGAGCAACGTAAAAAAGGGGGCTGTCAGCCGGGATCAGGCGGATTTCTATTCCTCCTGGCTGGCGGAACGGTATGCGGGAAGAAATAACGTCATCTGGCTCAACGGGGGGGACATCAGGGGGAGTGATTCCACCGCCGTATGGAACATCATCGGGAACAACCTTCGGGAAAAGGCTCCGGGTCATCTGATCACCTTTCATCCTTTTGGCAGAATGAAATCATCGATGTGGTTTCACAACGCCCCATGGCTTGATTTCAACATGTTTCAGTCGGGGCACCGCCGGTATGACCAGGATGATACCGCGCTGGGGTACGGTCAGGATAACTGGAAATACGCAAGGGATGACTATGCCCTTCTTCCCGTGAAACCCACCCTGGACGGGGAACCTTCCTATGAGAGCATTCCCCAGGGGTTGCACGATGCAACGCAACCTTACTGGACAGCCGCCGATGTCAGGAGGTATGCCTGGTGGTCCGTTCTGGCAGGCGGATTCGGATTTACCTATGGACACAATGCCGTGATGCAGATGCACAAGCCGGGGGATCAGGATTCCGCCTATGGGGTGAAAGAGTACTGGAGGGATGCGCTGGATTTCCCGGGTGCCTCAGCCATGGTCCACCTCAAAAACCTGATGCTCGACTATCCCTTTTTTGAGAGGATTCCCGACTCCTCCCTGATTGCCGGCAGCAATGGGGAAAAATATGATTACCTGGCTGCCTCACGGGGAAGGGATTATGCTTTTGTTTACACCTATACCGGCCGCGGGATGGAGATCAACCTGGGCATCCTGGAAGGGGATTCCCTCCGGGCTTCGTGGTACAGTCCCTCCGATGGACGGATGACCCCTGCCGGAACCTTGGAAAACACGGGGACAGCCCTCTTCAACCCCCCGGGAGAACCGGCTGAGGGAAATGACTGGGTATTGGTTCTGGAGTCGGGTAACGGTTCGTAATACAATATTGAATTCTCATAAAAGTGATGCAGGAGTAAAGAAAATTGACTGGAAATGTAAACGTTCTCATAATTTTTTAACTAATCTTTAAGTATATGTCAGGATTTATTATTTATTTGATTAAAAAGAATTTACATCTAACCGGAATGCGATTTCTGGTGTTGGGTGTATTGCTTTTGTCCGGTGTGGTACTGACAGCCCAGACGGTGAACGTCAGGGGCAAAGTCACGGATTCCGCATCCGGAATGGGGATTCCCGGAGCCAATGTTTTGGTGAAGGGAACTACGATGGGAACCGTCACAGACATTGATGGCGGTTTCGCTCTGGATGTTCCGGTGAACGGAACATTGGTTGTATCCTTCATTGGTTTCCGGATTGAGCAGGTGAATGTGGAAGGAAGGAGTGAGATCAACTTCTCTTTGCAGGCTGAGACCATCGGTTTGGATGAAGTGGTGGCCATTGGCTATGGAACGGTAAAAAAGAGGGATTTGACAGGGGCAGTTGCTTCGGTCAGGTCGGAAGAGATTAAGATGGCGCCGGTAGCTAATCCCGTAGAGGCATTGCATGGGCGGGTGGCCGGTCTGGATATCACCCGGCAATCCGGGAAGGCGGATGCCGGGAGCAGCATCCTGTTACGGGGGAACCGCTCGCTGACGGCCAGCAGCGAACCCATCTACATCATCGATGGCATTCAGGGGAGTATCCGCAACCTGAATCCCAATGACATTGCCTCCGTTGAAGTGTTGAAAGATGCTTCATCCACGGCTATTTACGGATCGGCAGGTGCCAACGGCGTGCTGATCGTCACCACAAAACAGGCTGAAAAGGGGAAAATCCAGGTTGACTTTGATTCCTATGTGAGTATAAACGGGTGGGCTTCTTACCCCAGCGCCCTCCAGGGGGATGCCTGGCTCGATTATCTGGAGGAAGCATTTTATGCCACCAATGGCGTACGGCCTTCAAGCCGCGATGAATTGCTGACGGCCTGGAGCCTTGATGCAACCATTCTGAACAACTATATCAACCAGAACAAATGGGTGGACTGGGTGGACGCGACCCTGAAGACCGGGATCCAGCAAAACTATGCCGTGTCCCTGCGGGGCGGAACAAACAGTGTCAGGTCCAGCCTCTCCCTGGGTTATAACCGGACCGACGGCATTTACATGAATGATTATTCCGATAAGATCACCATGCGGGGAAGCGTAAACATAGAGGCTGCCAGATGGTTCAATGCCGGCATCCAGACCGGTCTGACCTTCAGGGATGGCGAATCACGCGGAAGCAGGATCAATAAAACCTTTGGTACGGTACCCCTCGGCGATGTTTATGATGCGGAGGGAAATATCAAACAGGAACCCATCGACGGGATGACAGTGATTAGCCTGATTGCCGACGATATCGAAGGAACCCTGAAAAACAACAACAAACTGATTGCCATCACCGCCAATCCTTTTCTGGAGATACTCCTTCATAAAAATCTGACTTTCAAATCTATCCTCGGAACTTCCCTGTCAACCAGCCGTTCGGGTGTGTTCAACAGCGACCATACTTACATGATGCTGGTAGGTAGTCAGACTCCGATCCGGAATGGAAGTTACGGCATGAGCCTGGGATATGGTTACACCTGGGAGAACATCGCAAATTATCATTTGCAACTGGGTGAAATCCACGATTTCACTACAACGCTGATTACTTCCTGGAGCCATTACCAGAACGAGTCAGGCTCAGCATACAATGAAAACTTCCTTTACGACGATTTCCTGTTCTACAACCTTGATGCAGGGACAAATCCCGCTGTCAGTTCAGGTTACAATCACAAAAAGATGATGTCCTATGCCGGCAGATTGAATTATTCCCATCGGGGAAAATATATGCTGACCGGTTCGGTCCGGTATGATGGCGCTTCGCAGCTTGCCAACCACTGGGATGTTTTCCCTGCAGGTGCCGTTGCCTGGCGGATATCGGAGGAAAAATTCCTGGAAGGGACAAAAAACTGGCTTGACAACCTGAAATTGCGGGCCGGATATGGCGTAACGGGGAATTCCAATATTAACCCGTATGTTACGAAATCGGAGGTGACCAGTGGATCTGATATGCTCAACCTTGGCGCAGGTGAAGTTTCCACCAACATACCCACCCAGGCTACTGGAAACGCTTCCCTGGGATGGGAAAAATCGTATAACCTCAACATCGGATTGGATTTCAACCTCTTCAGGTCCAGGATTGAAGGGTCGGTTGACTGGTATGACACTGATACCCGGGACGTCATCTATGCGCGGAGCCTGCCCTTTTCGGGAGGGGGTTATACCGCAAAGCTTCCTTACCAGATGAACGCCAACATCGCCAGGATGCACAACAAGGGTATTGAGGTCACCCTGAATACCCGGAATGTTCAAACCCGTAATTTCGTATGGACGTCAACGGTGACCTTCTCCCGGAACTGGGAAGAGGTGACTTCCATAGACCTGGGAAGTGCCACGACAGTTGACAATCTGATTTCCCTGGGTTTGTTCATGGGATCACCGAAGAATACGGTGTATGGATACAAAAAACTGGGAATATGGCAGAAAGGGGAAGAAAGCGATGCAGCGGTCTTCGGATTGAAACCCGGGGACGTGAAGATAGAATCGTGCCTTAAAAAACAGTCGGACGGTGTCTGGATCCGTTCATTTGTCAATGCCGCCGGGCGTGATACGGTGATTGAGTATTCGGCGGCGAACCCCTACACGATCAACGCCACCAACGACCGTCAGATTCTGGGCCAAGGCACGCCGAAGTGGATGGCCGGCTTTCAGAATACTTTTACCTACAGGAATTTTGACCTGAATATTTTTGCCACGGCACGTTATGGTCAGATGATCTCAGGTCAGCTGCTGGGTTATTTCGGCTACCAGAATATCAACATGCCTGATAATTATGATTACTGGACCGAAGACAATCCCACGAACGATTTTCCGCGTCCCTACTTGTCGAGGAGTCCTAAATACTCATCTCCGACGGAAGCCCTCAGCTATGCCGATGCTTCCTATATCAAAATCAAGAACATAACCCTGGGATATACCATTCCCCGGGTAATCGGCAATAAGATAGGCCTAGCCAACCTCCGCATTTACGGAACGGTCTATGATCCCTTTATTTTTGCCAAGAGCCACCTGTTAAAGGGGGTGGATCCGGAAACAGGGGCGACCGATTCCTTTCCGTTGTATAAACAACTGGTTTTTGGCGTTAATGTCTCATTTTAATACTGCATAAAAATGAAAGTAACATATAAAATCATCGCAACAGGCACAATCCTCCTGTCGGGATTGTTGTCCTCCTGTTCCCTGGATGAATTCAATCCTTCGACCGTCGATATGGATATTGCTTACAAATACCGGGATGGTTACGAAAGTCTGGTTAATTACTGTTATGACGGCTTGTATTATTTCTATGGGAAGATTGACGGGGTCGGTCCCATGGAGATGGGTACCGATTTGTGGGTCAGTGAGAGCAAGGAATCGGCATATGCTTTGTATGACAGTAAAATGAATACAACACTGGGAACCATCAAGACCATTTGGCAGGGTTTTTATTCCACAGTGAATTATTGCAACACAGCAATTTACTATGCAGATATTGTAAAGGGGTATACCGATGAGGAAAGAAATGCCAAGGTAGCAGAGGCCTATTTCCTGCGGGCCTGGAGTAACTGGCATCTCGTTGAACAATTCGGGGGTGTGGTACTCAGGAAGGAACCCTCGACCGTAACGGGTCCCGACAATTACCCAAAACGCAGCACGGAGGTTGAATTTTATGATCTGATTATTGAAGACCTGAAATTTGCCTGCCAACATCTTCCCTATACCCAGGGAGCTGAGCGGGGTAGGGTAACCAAAAAGGCGGCGTATGCCATGCTGGCCAAAGCGTATCTCCAGCGGACACGGCTCGGGGAATCCAACGCTTCCGAATATGCCAGACTGGCGTTGGAAGCGGCAAAGGAACTGATCGATAATCCGTCAAAATATGGATGCGCCTTGTATGCCAGTGATGCCGAAAAATCAGGATTCGCCAAGCTCTGGGATGGAGAGAACAACAAAAACAATACGGAATTTCTGTTTATCGAAGCGGTTGACCATGACGGATTCAAAAATCCCGAGGGGAATAACCGCGGAAGAACCCGCCAATATTATCTCATGGATTTAAAAACTGTAGGCGCAGAGTGGGGGACAGCCGAAAAGAATTGTGCCTGGTACAGCCGGGCCAATGACAGGGGCTTTAAACCAACCAGATTTCTGATGACGGAAATTTTTCCGCCGGTAGAAAATCCTGCCGATACCCGTTTTGAGGAGACCTTTTTTATCCGCTATTTTAATTCCCTGTGGGTTGACAAAACCATTAACCAGGCCATGGTGGACAAATACGGCAAAGATCCTTCCCTGGTGGGGTGGGTCATCAAAAATACGGCCGGCACGATGAACAATACCGATGTCTATTACGGAGGAAGGAATTACTATGGCGGCAAGAACTGTTCCGGACAAACCAATATGGTGGATCTGAACGGGGATGGCTACCTTGACGGATTGTCGGTATATACTCCCAACTGGACCATTCCGGCCGGGGAAAAGAGGATGTTGCCGTTCCTGTGCGTTGATCCTTCCGATATGTTCGATTCCTCCGGGAAATGGGTGACAGCTACCACCAGTGCAATGGGTACCTATTATAAGGAGTGTTATCCCTCGCTGCGGAAGTTTTCCTCCCTGTACTGGATTTATGATAACCAGAAGTGGGAGGGGGATGTTCCCATTATCCGGCTGGGAGAAGTTTACCTGCTTGCTGCAGAAGCGGCCTTGCGTTACAACAACGACCAGGCGTCAGCCGCTGCTCTGGTGAATACCATCCGTCAGCGTGCTGCGGTTACCGGGCGTGCCAGTGAGATGACTGTCAATCAGGGAGATGTTACCCTGGACTTCATTCTGGCTGAACGTGCCCGTGAAACCGCCGGTGAACAATACCGGTGGTACGATCTGAAACGGTTCGGAAAACTTACAAATGCTTATCTCGGGCAGACAAATCCTGATATCCTCAACTTTGATGAGGCAAAACACAAGGTCAGGCCCATTCCGCAATCCTTCCTGGATGCCATTGCCAATCCGGAGGAATTCGGCTCCAATGGTTACTGACGATAACCCGTTGAAAATGATCACCACTCTGACTAATGTACGAACCTGATCACAGAGGGGGAATCAAGGTGTTTCTGCCTGATTTTCCCTCTGGTTTTTCAGTTACGCAATTATATCCTACATTTATATCATGATTGAAAAGGTTCACGTGAAACGGGTATTGCGTTTGCTTGTGTCCTTCGGCGGAATGCCGGGTTTGCTTCTTATTCTTTTGGTGCTGGCGGGATGTCGGGGATCCGGTGATGTTTATCTTTTCGCCACCTTCCGGGAACCTGCTACGGAAGGGTTGTATCTGGCCTGGTCGGAAGATGGTTATTTCTGGCATGACCTGGGAGGACCATGGCTGAAACCTGAAGTGGGTCTTCAGAGGGTGATGCGCGATCCTTCTGTCGTGCGGGGTGAGGACGGGACCTTTCACATGGTATGGACCTCTTCCTGGCAGGGGGACAAAGGCTTCGGATATGCTTCCTCCCCGGATTTGATCAATTGGTCGCCCCAGCAGTTCATTCCTGTTATGGCCTTTGACACTTCTACGGTGAACGTATGGGCGCCGGAGTTGTTCTATGATGAGGAAAACAAACGCTATGTCATCGTTTGGGCTTCCACCATCCCCTTCAAATTCGCAAGGGGTGCTGAGGAAGAGCGGAACAATCACCGCCTTTACTACACCACCACCCGGGATTTCAGGGAGTTCTCTGGGGCGGAATTGTTCTTTGACCCCGGATACAGCGTCATTGACGGGGTCTTGGTGCAACGGACTGCCCGGGATTACGTGCTGGTGTTCAAAGACAATACCCGTCCTGAACGCAATATCAGGGTGGCTTCGGGAGTCAGCCCTCTGGGTCCTTTCGGCAACATTTCCGGACCGCTAACCGCCCCGTTTACGGAGGGGCCCACCGTTCTGAAGAGGAAGGGGAAATGGCTCATTTTCTATGATGCCTACCGGGAGAAAAAATACGGAGCCCTGGAAACTTCCGGCTTCACCCATTTTGCCAACATATCTGACAAAATTACCCTTCCGGAAGGTCATAAACACGGGACGGTTTTCAGAGCAGAAAAAAAAATGGTAGATGTGTTGATCCGGCGTTCCGTTTTAAAGGAGGGAATGATCCATGAATAAGAAGGTCATGCATCTGGCTTTGATGCTGGTGATGATGGGGTGGGGCGCCGGGGTAACCGGTGGGGATTCGGTTCGCTATTCTGGGGGGAAGCTCGTTAACATCGATTTCCACCACGGGCAGCTGACGCCTGTTCTGGGCGTCCACAACATTCAGGTGATGCGTGCCAGCCGGGAATTCCCGGAAACTGCCGACGGGATGGGGTGGACGTACAACCATGCGCCGATGCTGGCGTACTGGAATGGGAGATTCTATCTCGAATACCTGACCAATCCGGTAGGGGAACATATCCCGCCCAGCCAGTCGATGCTGACGACTTCCGCCGATGGCTATCATTGGGATAAGCCGGTTTCCGTATTTCCGGTATACCGCATCCCCGACGGAACCGTAAAGCCTGGTGTCAGGGGGGTAGCGCGGAACCTGGATGCCGTCATGCACCAGCGGATGGGTTTTTATGTGTCGGGGCAAAACAGGCTGCTCTGCCTGGGCTACTACGGCATGGTGCTCTCCGGAGACGACAGTCCGAATGACGGGCACGGCATCGGCAGGGTCGTCAGGGAAATCAGAAAGGACGGTTCCTTTGGTCCTCTCTTTTTCATCCGGTATAACAAAGGATGGAATGAAAAAAACAGCCGCTTCCCCTTTTTTAAAAGCAGCTCCGACACCGGTTTTGTAAACGCCTGTGATGAATTGCTGGCCCGGCCGCTGATGATGCAGCAATGGGTGGAAGAGGCCGACCGGGATGATCCCCTGATCCCGCTGAAAAGCCAGTATAAAGCGTTGAGTTTTTACCATCTCCCCGATGGGCGGGTAGTGGGCTGGTGGAAACATGCCCTCAGCGCCCTCACCACCGATGAGGGGGTTTCCTGGAGCACACCCCGGAGAGCCCCCGGCTTTGTTAACGGAAATGCCAAAATCTGGGGGCAACGTACTTCCGACGGGAGATTCATCACCGTTTACAATCCTTCCGAGTTCAGGTGGCCGCTGGCACTGTCGGTGAGCGATGACGGACTCGACTACAAAAATCTGTTGCTCGTCCACGGTGAAATCACGCCCATGCGTTACGGGGGAGCATACAAATCCTACGGACCCCAGTATGTGCGTGGAATCCAGGAGGGAAACGGAAACCCTCCCGGCGGAAAAGCATGGGTGACTTACAGCATGAACAAAGAGGATATCTGGGTATCCTCCATTCCCGTCCCGGTTACCGGCAGGGAAGTGGTTCCTGTTAGGGACATCTTCCCGGAGATGAAGGCGGAAACCGAACTGGAGAGATGGAATATCTACAGCCCGGTATTCGCCCCGGTAAGAATGGAAATGGTTGGAGGGGAGAGATGGCTGGCCCTTCGCGACAGCGATGAATTTGACTTTGCCAAAGCCGAACGGCTTTTCCCGGAAACAAAAACTGCGGAAGTAGAATTTGTGATTCGGGCCGGACAAAACGACCACGGCCTCCTACATGTGGAATTGGTTAATCCGGAAGGGACTCCGGCCATCCGGCTGGTTTTTGACAACGACGGAAATATCCGTTACAAGGATGGATACCGGGTGAAAAATTTGGCGAAATACCAGCCGGGAGAGAATTATACGATCAAGATTTCTGCCGACGCGAACTCCCGGTTTTATTCCGTCTTCCTTGATGGCCGGAAAGTGCTGACTGCGCTGTTGTTCGCTCCGGTGAATACTTTTCAACGGATCACTTTCCGAACCGGGGAGCCCCGTCGGTTTCCCGATGTCGATACCCCTACCGACCAGGATTTCGATATCGTTCAGTCCGGGAAGGCGGTTCCCGAAGCCTCTTTTTACCTCCGGAGCCTGGAGGCATTTCCTGCTTCCCAAAATTACCAGGGCCTATTACTCAAAGCATCGGATTATGAGCACTATGTGGACTATTTCAATCGGATGGAGGATGAGAACAGGGTTACGGACATTCCCAACAGCAGGGCGTGGACATGGATGGAGGAGAACATACCCCTGTTTGCGTGTCCGCAGGAAAACTTTCAAGAGATTTATTATTTCCGGTGGTGGAGTTTCCGCAAACACCTGAAAAAGACGCCGGCAGGATGGGCTATCACCGAATTTCTGGTAGAACGCTCCTATGCCGACCTTTATAACCTGATAGCCTGCGCCCTGGGGCATCATACCTATGAGTCACGGTGGCTGCGCGACACCCGATACCTTCGGGAGAACCTGATGACCTGGTACCGGAGTAACCAAGGCGGACCGATGGCGAAATTGCACGCTTTCAGCAGTTGGACGCCGGCTGCCGTATACCAGTATTTCCTGGCAACAGGTGATTTCCCTTTCGTGGCTGATATTCTTCCTGACCTCGAGGCAGATTTCCGGAGGTGGGAAGCTGAAAAACGGCTGTCCGGCGGTCTCTTCTGGCAGTATGACGTGCGCGACGGCATGGAGGAACAAATCAGCGGAGGACGGCGTGAAAAGAACATCAGACCTACCATCAACAGCTATATGTACGGGAATGCGGCTGCTTTGTCGAAAATGGCGGAAATCACCGGGAACCGCGATTGGGTAAGGCTGTATGCCGCCAAAGCGGATACCCTGAAACGAAAAATAGAAACCACCCTCTGGAATCCGGAAAGCGGTTTTTTTGAGACGGTGAAGGAGACGGGAGGTTTCGCCGGTGTACGTGAAGCCATCGGATTCATTCCCTGGTATTTCAATCTTCCTGACCACGGAAAGGAACTTGCCTGGCACCAACTCACCGATACGGAAGGATTTCTGGCGCCCTTCGGCATTACGACGGCGGAACAGCGCCATCCGGAATTCCGGTCACACGGATGCTGCAATTGCGAATGGGATGGCGCGGTATGGCCGTTTGCCACTTCCCAAACCCTGACGGCCATGGCCAACCTGCTGAATAATTACCACCAGAAGGTCGTGACGGAAAGTGATTATTTTGATTTACTGGAAACCTATGTGGAATCGCAATATTACCGGGGAAGACCTTACATCGGGGAGTATCTCGACGGGGCTACCGGGTATTGGCTGAAAGGAGACCAGGAACGCAGCCGTTATTACAACCATTCTACCTTCAACGATTTGATCATTACCGGATTGGCTGGGTTAAGGCCTCGCGCTGACGACCTACTGGAGGTTCACCCGCTGCTTCCGGAAGGGAAGTGGGATTGGTTTTGTCTGGACAGGCTCCCCTACCATGGGAAAATCATTACCATCATCTGGGATAGAACCGGGGATAAATTCGGAATGGGCAAGGGATTGACCCTGTTTGTGAATGGCAGGAAAGTGGCTGGCTCCGAAACCCTGACGCGCATTATTTGTTCTTTTAATGACCAGCTATGAGAAGATTCTTATTTTTTCAGGGCATTGTCCCGGTATTTTTCCTTTTTGCAGGCTGCGGCATGCCCCATGATTTCAGGAGCGGGATTCTCGTTGATGAGTTTATTTATACCGAAGCGCCCTATCCTTCCTGCCATGCGGCCACGATTGCGGAAACTCCCGACGGGTTGGTGGCTGCCTGGTTCGGAGGCACCCATGAGCGTCATCCCGATGTTGGCATCTGGGTCAGCCTTCACAGGAACGGCGGTTGGAGTATTTCAAAAGAGGTGGCTAACGGGTATGTCAACGACACGCTCCGCTATCCCACCTGGAACCCTGTCCTGTACCAGGTGCCGGGAGGGAAACTGATGCTTTTCTTTAAAATGGGCCCCTCTCCCTCCACTTGGTGGGGCATGGTGACAGAATCGGAGGATCACGGCATTTCCTGGGCGCCATCGCATCCCCTTCCGCAGGGATTCATAGGACCTGTTAAAAACAAACCGGTATTGCTCCCTTCCGGGGAGTTGCTCTGTCCGTCAAGTACCGAAGGGAACGGCTGGAAACTCCATTTTGAGATGACGGCCGACTTTGGCAAGACATGGAGCAAAACCGATCCGGTGGAAGGGGGCGGAAAAGATGCCATCCAGCCCAGTGTGCTTTTCCATCCAGGGGGGAAATTGCAGGCCTTGTGCAGGAGCAGGAACCGTGCAATACTGGAAACCTGGTCCACGGATGGGGGAAAAACATGGTCTCCCCTGGTGGAGACCTCCCTGCCCAACAACAATTCGGGAACTGATGCCATCACCCTGGCCGACGGAAGACATCTGCTGGTTTACAACCACGTGCTGCCTCCTGAAGGAGAGGCCAAAGGCCCCCGGACCCCGCTGAATGTCTCCCTTTCCAAAGACGGTAAAACCTGGTTCGCCGCCCTGGTGCTGGAGGATTCCCCCATCTCGCAATATTCCTATCCTTCCGTCATCCAGTCCTCCGATGGCCTCGTCCATGTGGTGTATACCTGGCGTAGGGAAAGGATCAAACATGTGGTCATCGATCCCCGGAAACTGAAACTGAAAAAAATCAAAGGGATGGAATGGCCCGATAAGGAACTCAATGAAAGAATGCCGGAAATAAAGGAATTTGACGAAATGAAATAGTGGGTACAGGGGGCGGAATAAATAATAACTCCAACCAATGAAGAATTATCTGTGGAATGGAATTGCAATGAAAACTGCCTTTTATATGGTGGCTGTTCTCCTTGTGATGAGCTGCAAAATCGTTTCTATTCAGGAGGTATCGTTCAACCAGGGCTACCAAATTGCGGTATGCGACTGGATGATCCTGAAACGTCAGAACCTTGGGGCATTTGACACGGCCGGGGAAATCGGTGCCGATGGTCTGGAGGTGGACATGGGCGGGCTGGGGAACCGGATTACCTTTGATAATAAATTGCTGGATCCCGTGCAGCGCAAAGTTTTCCTGGACAAATCGGAAGAGACGGGTGTTGCCATCTCCTCCATTGCTATGTCGGGATTTTATGCCCACTCGTTTCCCTCCCGGGAAGGTGTGGACAAGCTGCTGGATGATTGCATCAATACCATGGTTCTCATAGGTGTTTCCGTTGCCTTTCTGCCGCTGGGTGTGGAGGGTGACCTGGTGAAGTTTCCGGAGCGACGTGGGGCGGTGGTGGATCGGCTGAGGATGGCAGGCAAAAAAGCGGAAGCTGCCGGCGTTGTCATCGGTATCGAAACATCCCTGGATGCACAGGGAGAAATTGATTTGTTGCGGGAGGTCGGATCACCTGCCATAAAGATCTGTTTCAATTTTCAGAATCCCTTGGAAGCCGGGCGCGACCTCTGTGAAGAGCTGAAACTGCTGGGCAGGGAGCGCATCTCCCATATTCACTGCACCGATACCGACGGGGTTTTGCTGAAAGATAACCAACGGTTGAAAATGCCGGAGGTGAAGGCGGTACTCGACGGGATGGGATGGTCGGGATGGCTCGTGGTGGAGCGTTCGCGCGATGCATCCCGGATCTCTGATGTGACGGGGAATTTCGGGGCCAATGTGGCCTATCTGAAATCCGTTTTCCAACCGGCAAGGCTGAAACCCTGAACAGCATATCCCACCGGGCGTGGTAACATTCATGATGAACGGCATGGAAGAAGAAAGCGGCGAAGCTGATTGCATCTAAATCAAGGAAAATACCTGAATAACTGTAAGAATTACATAAATGAAAAAATGGATATTTATTTTGGCGGGATTCCTGGCCGCGTGGATCTTACCAATATCTGCTGCTGAAATCTGGGTGGCTCCTGACGGAGATGACCTTCACCCGGGCACCCGGGAGGCTCCCATGGCGACCCTGTGGATGGCTCAGCGAAAAGCCCGTGAAATGAGGCGTCTGAATGATCCTTCAGTACGCGGTGGTATTACGATTTTTCTGAAGGGAGGCACATGGTTTCTCAACGAAACACTCTTTTTCAGGCCTGAGGATTCCGGAACGGAAGAAAGTCCGACCATCATCATGTCAGTGCCGGGGGAAAGGGCAGTCCTCAGCGGGGGCGTAACAATTTCCAGTTGGAAAAAGGCAGGGAGAATCCATGGATTATCCCGGGAAGCTCGCGGAAATATCTGGATGGCCGACATCCCCCAACATTCCGGGAATTTGCATTCTTTCAGACAATTGTGGGTAAACGGGCGAAAGGCTGACCGGGCTTCCTCCCTCGATGGCACACCACTGCCTAGGATCCTTTCCGTCGATCCCGGCCGGCAGGAGTTTTGTATTCCGGCGCCTTCATTCCCAACCAGTGATCTTGCCGGGATGGAGATGGTGATCCATCAGTGGTGGGCCATTGCCGTCCTCCGCGTGAAAAACATCAGGGTAGCGGGAGACAGCGCCCGGATATCGTTTATACAGCCGGAAAGCCGTATCGAATTCGAACATCCCTGGCCCGCCCCTTTTATCGATCAGGAGAAGAAACTGAACGGCAATTCAGCCTATTATTTTACCAATTCGATTTCCTTTCTCAATCGTCCCGGGGAGTGGTTCCACGACAAGATGAGCGGGAAATTGTACTATTGGCCCAGAGAGGGTGAGGTGATGAGCTCGGCGGAAGTGATCGCCCCATGTCTGGAAACTCTGGTCTCCCTTCAGGGGACCTTTGACCGTCCGGTAACCCATCTGGAATTCCGGGGGATCGGCTTTGAACATACCTCCTGGCTGCGGCCGGGAGAAGCCGGCCATGTTCCCCTGCAGGCAGGATTCTTCCTGCTTGATGCCTATAAGTTGAAGGTTCCCGGAACCCCTGATAAGGCCTCCCTGGAAAACCAGGCGTGGATTGGGCGGCAGCCGGCTGCGGTTCAGGTTACAGCTTCCTCATCCATACGTTTTGAACGCTGCAGGTTTGAGCATTTGGCAGCCACTGGGCTTGATTTCATCATCGGGGCAAACCGCTGTACGGTGCAGGGCTGTCTCTTCCGGGATATCGGAGGAACAGGGATCCAGTCAGGGTTTTTCGGGGATGCCGCCACGGAAGCGCACCTTCCTTATCTTCCATCGATCGAACGGGAAATGTGCCGTGATATCCTGATCGCGGACAACCGGATTACGGATTGCTCCAAAGAGGACTGGGGCTGCGTGGGCATCAGCGTCGGATTCGCTGCCGGCGTAAATATTGAACACAACGAGGTGAGCCACCTCAACTATTCTGGGATTTGTGTGGGGTGGGGGTGGACCCCTTCCCTTTCCTGTTCTCGGGATAACAGGGTGCATGCCAACCACATCCACCATTTTGCCCGCAATATGTACGACGTGGGCGGAATCTATACCCTTGGCGCCCAACCTGGAATGGAAATCAGCAACAATTACATTCACGACCTGCTGGAGGCACCTTACGCGCATATTCCCGACCATTACCAGTATATATATCTCGATGAGGGTTCTTCGTACATCCAGGTGAAAAACAACCGTACCGAAAAGGAAAAATTCTTTTCCAATACCCCGGGACCTGGCAATGTATGGGAAAACAACGGACCAGACGTTACGGAAGAGGTCATCCGGGCTGCCGGTATCAGGGAACCCTACCGGGACATCCAGTAAGATTCACAGTGAATAAATGCAAGTCTCCTGAGTTCAACGAACGGGTGGTGTTGTTCCATTCAGGTTTCTTTCACCGGGAGGTAAAAAATCAGCTGGGAGGATATCATAATAATCCAATGTATACACCGGAAAAGAAATCACCTGCCGAGTTCCTGGTTATTACCAAAGAGTTGAACGAACTGTTCAGGTTATTCAAAGAATAAACCTGATTGTCAGTCGGGGCGAAAGGATTCTAACGGACTGATCACTCAATGTGACAAAAAAACAGTACTATTGAAATTTCCAAGTGGAGATTAGAAACCACTCAAATAAACAGGGCGAAATCCGAAAAGCCAAATGAGTAGGAAGAATTAAAATAATTACATTAATGAAAAGAATTACCTCTGTAATAGCCATTATGGTTCTGTCCTTTTCTTGTTTGCAGGCACAGGAAAGGATTGTAAAAATCGACTTTGAATCGGGCTCCTTTTACAACAATCCAAAAGTCCCATTTGACAATTCATTTGTAATAATGGGTGAAACCGGCAAAGAGATTGAATTTGTGAAAGCAAATATTTCCTACGAGGGGAAAAATTATAATCTGCATTCCTTTGTATGGAACAGAATTGAGCAAAACAAATCAGAGACATTCAGTATTGTTATACCTCCTGTTTTGAGATCCAACACAAAATATGATTTTGAAATTATTACTTACCGACTAATAACACCACTCCAAAAAGAAAATTTAGTCAAAAATGTAGAAGATCGGGTACGATTTCTTTTGATGAACAATATCTATTTTGATGGGAAAAATGTTGTAGTGAACAAACCAAAAGAGGTTTACAATAAATTAAATCAGCTTATCACCGAATCGTTCAAACATTTTGAGTCAAAAAATTTCATCCCCATACAAGCGCCTTCTTCTTTAGTATTGGAAGAACTAAAAAAACAGAGCGACTTCAGGTTTGGCAGATTTTTTAAGCGAACTACCCAAATGGAAAGAGATGATATTGCAAAGGAATTTGTTTCCGAAAAGGTAGAGCATCTTGTAGCTTTGATCAAATCGGAACTCGCGCCCTTTACCAACAGCCAATTAGTACAACATCACAGACATGTAAATGTCAAATCTGTTGAAACAGACAAAGAACCTTTTACTCTTCCCGTAAATATCGGAATGTATGCCTGGGACAAAACGGCAAGCATAAATAATACATCGGTACACAACATTAATTTTACCCCGGGAGTAGGATTAACTATACCTTTTAATAACAAAAGCCAACTGATCTCAAGATCGCGAATGTTCGATTCTTTTGGATTTTCTGCCGGGGTGTTGTTAAAACCCGTTGTTGATAACAACGGCATCGAATTCCTAACCCCGGGTGTAAACCTACCCGTTTATACCGGACTTGGATTCAGGGTGTTTAAAGTGGCCCGTTTCAATGCAGGAGTGCTTATTTTAGGAGAAAAAGGGAATCAGGGTTTTGATAATCTTTCAGTCATACCAACCGCCGGATTGGCTTTAGAACTTAACCTATGGATGGGAATAAAAAAATAAGAGGAATTGTAATTGTTAGTGCTGTTGCACTTGCCCTATTTTCATGCAGGGTGCACATACCGACCTACATAGGGCTGTATGTTGACAATTCCATCCCGTATAGTGATTCTGCCACATACACCGGTGAAGTTTCTTTGGACTTAGTGAATACAGCAACTTTCATTGAGACAGGGCCGAAAAGTGATTTGCACCCTGCTAAAGAAATGATTATGGTATCTTCTGACAATGTATATCAGCATGAAATTAAGGAGTTGCTTAAGGGGATTGCTGACTCTGTTCAACTAATTCGTTGTCAGGTATTTGAACTTCAAAAGCAATTTGCAGGATTACCCGTTACGGGTATTGCCGGGGAAAAGCTGCAACAATTCCGGCAAGCGGAAGGTTTGCAAAAAGAACCTGATTTTAAACAACTGTTGCATGTAAAAAATGATTCGATTTCCATGTTGCGAAATCAGGTAAATAAACTGCAAAAATATACTGACCTGAAGGCAGATACTGTTTATGTGATAAGGGAAACGGCAGGATCACCGGTGGTAGAAAATCAGCAAAACGATCAACTTATCCTGCAGCTTCTGAGGAGTAAAGATGAACAAATTAACAATCTGCAGAATCAGCTGGATCAACGGCAGGATCTTCAACTTCTGCCTCAAAAACGAGATACTGTTTACATAGAAAAAGAGGTAAAGGAACTGCAATCCGTAAAAGAAATTGCCGGCCAACAAAAAGAAACTGGCTTGCAGTCATTACACGACACTATAAGGCTGCTTAAATCCCGTGTGCTAAGCCTTGAGGAACAAATTATGTCCGGTAGGGATACAACAATTACTGCAAGGCAGGATGAAAAAGATGAACTTCTTACCGTGATAACAGATACTATCCTCTATGTTGCCTATTACTTACGGGGAGAAATAAAACCAATTGAGGAAGAAAAGATTTTACAACAGATTAAAGAACTGTACAGGGACACAGTCGTGGCGAAAGTAACGCTTTCGGGATATACCGATAGTTCGGGCGATGAAATCATAAACAAAGAAATCACCAACCGGCGATTAAACTACTTATCAGAAATGATTGTTCCGTGGATCGCAAAAGAGAAGATCTTCTTTCAAAACTTTGGAGATGTTTTTGCATCGGACACTGTGATAGAGGATGAACGCAGGGTTGAAATAAGAATATACACAAAATACGATAACAGTTTTATAAAAACGGATTCGGAAAAGCCATAAGAGCAGGAAAAACAGATTAATAAAAAGTCAATAGTGTGATTTACTTCTGATGCAGCTACGTTTATTCATTTACGGAAGCAATGCTTCCAATTTATCTAACTGCTCCTTTATTTGGACTTTGGCGATTTCGTCCTTTTCCGTTTGATACGCGGCTCGCATATCGGGCAGGTAATGCAGGTAGTGTATGTCGGCTATATATTGTGCCGTTCTAACTCTGACGTTCACATCGCCGTCAAAAAGCAATCCTTGAATCCAACGTTTGGCATCCCACGAATGTTTGTTTTGCAGCCAATTGAGGGCAGCAATTTTTTCTTCGGTTGTGCCGTATAAAAATGTTCGAAAATAACTGCTCTCCTGTTTCAGATCTGCTATCGACATCAAGATTTCTTTATTGAAAATTGTGGTATTTACCACGTTTTCGGCATATTCCGCAATCGGTTCATTGAGCGTCCAGCGTACCATGCGTGGGATCATCCACATCATGCCCGGCGTAGCTTCGGGATGCGCGATGCTACTAAAAACGCGTCCTTTCCCGTATTGATTGGCAATAAAAAAAGGCTTGTTGTTGGTCATGTTTTTCGGGGCGTTACCCTCTTCGTGAACATCGCTCTCCATTATGGCAAGAGTTTCGTATTGGACGGTGTCGCCTACGGCAGGGATAAAAACCGGACCTTCGTAATACATCATATAGAGTGTATCACGCCCGGCAACTTCGGGGAAAAGTTTTTTCCCTTCGTCCGTGAGCGTAAATTTAGCCATTCCGTGACCACGGTTATCGTGCTCAATATCTATCGCTTGCGCACCGTTTAGTTGCATGCACGAATATTCGGGCGTATTGGAAAAGAGATAGGCGCCTGCGCAAATACCCACGGCACCGCCACCCCGCGCCACGAAATCTTTAATACGCTGTTGGTTTTCGTTTCCCAAATTCAGGTATTGACGGCTTCCGCCACCGCCAGGGATAATGATTGCATCGAGCGAATCGAGTACGTTGTTGGCAATATCGGCGGTTGTAATGGTGCGAACTGCCATTTCGCCATCTAACTTTATTGCTGCCACCGCTTCCCAGATACAGGTTTGCGCGCCGCCGTGACCGTCAAAAACAGCTATACGCATTTTATCGGTTTTTCTCTCATCCGTTTTTTCAGTTACGGGCGAAGTGCATTGAATAAATTGTAACAATGCTAAGATTATAAGTAAGTTGTGTAATTTCATTTGTCAGTTTAATTAATATGAGTCAGAATAAATCCTGACAAAGATAAAGGTTAATTTTTACGAATTCGGATGTATTTATTTAACGTACTCTTACTTTGCCCGCGCAGGGTAACCTGTTGCTCTGGTTAGCAGACCACATGTTGAAATTCAGGGACAAGCACAATGGCCTGCTCTACAAAAGTAAACCGCGGTTTCTTTCTCATGACCAGAAATTTTAAGGTGAGACGATTTCAAATTATGAAAAGAGCAAAGTGAAAGTAAGCTCGTAGTAAGTTCTTTTTGTTCTCCGGGTAGTGAATCCAATAAGCAAATGTTGCACTTATGTTATTCCCATTAGAAAAAGAGTTAGAAATGCTATCCTAACTCTCTGATTTTCAGTTGTCGGGGCGAAAGGATTCGAACCTTCGACCCCCTGCTCCCAAAGCA
>DBPT01000012.1 GCA_002304925.1 Prolixibacteraceae bacterium UBA1413 | reverse complement strand
CCCTGCATTCTCCTTGTACCCCTGAGGGTAGCTGGAGATCTCGCCGTATTCGATGTAGTAGCGGGTGAAGGGAGGATGGTTCACCTATACGCCTTTGATGGGATTTGCAATGATCTCCTTGGTAATCATGGTTTTACGTCGAAACTTCAGTGGCCCGGTCATTCTTCTTTGCATGATGGCGATCATTTACATCAACAGCAGCTGGTGGGCACCCACCTTTAGCGCTTCGGCCGGATACCGGGCACTGATTGAGTTCCTTCCCCTGATGGCAGTTCCGTTGGCTTATCTGACCGGTAACATACTTAAACTTCCTCCGGGATGGCTGAAATCAGGAGCGATCGTTGTAACTTGGATTATTGTTCTGTATAACATCCAGTTTGCTTTCAAATACAATTCAACGGTATGGTGGAATTGGGAGTGGAGTTATAAAACCATGTTGCGGCTCTTTACTTTCTGACGTATTTCCCGGAAATTGTGCCGGGTTCTTTTCTTGACGGATGTTGCTTTTTTCTAATTTTGAGGATTAAAATCTAATGCAATGGGTTTGAAGCTTTCGGTGGTCATTCCTGTATACAACGAGGAGAAAACCATAGAAGCCATTCTTGACAGGGTTGTTGCCGTCAGGTTGGCTGGAGATCTGAAAAAGGAGATAATTCTCGTCAGTGATTTTTCGGGGGACCGCAGTGTTGAGGTCATTGAAAAATACATGGCCCGTCATGACGGTGAAGATATCAGGTTGTTCAGCCAACCCGTCAATATGGGGAAGGGGGCGGCTCTACCTGTGGATATCCCACCGTCACTGGCTGGTTCGGGGGGTGACGCTGCTGCTGCTTCTCTTTTTTATCGGGCTTAACCATTTCCAGAGCCGGCAGTACCGTTTTTCGCTGCTCCACTGGGACAGCAGTCAAAGGCTGCCTGCCTGGGTATTTGGGGTCGCCAGACCTGGTCTGAAGGATATAAACAAATGCTCATTACCGCCGATGCGGAGAAGGCCCGCAGGGGGGAAAGGGAGTATCCCTGACACCACCGGCCTGTTCCGGCTTTGGCAGACAGCAAGGGGGCGCCTGATACCCAGACAACGGAAAAAAACGGGTCAGTGGGATCCTGGACATCGTGTAACCGGGGCGGCTGTGGGGGAGGATATGAAAAAAGCACTGTTACTGATATAAGAAGACGAAATCATGAAGAATAGTTTAATCAATCGACGATGGTTTGCCGGATTTTTGTTCATCCTGCTCTTTTTTGCCCTGTGCGGTCTGTACAGTTATCCCGTAACGTTCAGGGAACCACCCCAGTCGGTCCACACCTGGCGTCAGACCAACGGCCTTTCGATGACGCAGATGTATTACCAGTATGATCTTCCCTTCTTTGAGCCTGCCATCCAAAACCGGATCAGTGAGGAAGGTCTGAGCGGTAAAACTGCCGGGGAGTTCCCTGTTATTTACTATGTAGTTGCCAAAATATGGAAATTGCTGGGTCAGTCGGAATGGAGTTTCCGTTTGGTGCATTTGGCCATCCTCTTTGCCGGTTTGTTCCTGCTTTTCAAAATGCTGACTCCGGTGACGGGGAGCCCCCTGCGGGCTGGATTCATTGCCATGCTGGTCTTTACCTCGCCCATGATCATCTTCTATGGCCCCAATTTTCTTCCTGATGTTCCCTCGCTGGCCTTTCTTTTTATCGCCTGGTATTTTCTCCATAGCTTCGTGGTGAGGCGATCTGACGGCAAACTCTGGTTATCGGCTCTTTTCTTCTTTCTGGCCATCGGACTCAAAATCACGGCAGGAACCAGCTTTTTGGCCATAGGAAGCTGGGTCATCGGGGAGTCCCTTTTTCTGCCGGAAGAAAAACGGATTTTCAGTTTCCGCCCCCGGCATTTCCTCCCTTTTGTGGTTTCCCTGCTGCTGGTGGCAGGATGGTATTTTTATGTGGATTATTATACGACACTGCACCGGGGTAGTTTTTCCCACATGGGAATTTGGCCGGTATGGAAGATGACATCCGAACAATTTGACAGGATTCTGGTTGCTTTGGACCAAGTTTGGTTCAAGGAGTTTTTCTGGCCTCCGCTTCAGTATGTCACCCTGGCCGTCTGGCTTTTCCTGCTGGGTTTGATTAGCAGGCTTCATCCTTTTTTCCGGTGGATGGTGGTGGTGATGCCCCTGGGATTTCTGGTTATTCTGGTGTTGTGGTTCCAGGTACTGGAAGGGCACGACTACTACTTGATCTCGCAAGTGCAGGTTCTGGTGGTGGTATGGGCAATTTTCTTCGCTTTTCTGAAGGAACGGAAGTGGTTGGCCCATCCTAGGACAGCCGTGGCTCTGATCCTGCTTTTCGCACTGCTGGCAAACAACGGGAGACACCGTCACAAAGCCCGCTCGGGATGGATGAACGACGGTTATAAAAACCATATGGAAGCCCTTACGGAAATCGCTCCTAAATTCATTGAATGGAACATTGGGGCTGATGACCTGGTGATATCCATACCCGATTATTCCATCAATGCCTCGCTTTATTACATGAACCGGCAGGGATATACCGATTTTGCCAGTGACTTTTCAAAAGAGGAGACCTTTCTGCGACGCATAGAACAGGGGGCAAAATTCCTGGTGGTCAATGACACTACCATTCTGGGCCGTCCCGAGGTGGCCCGCTTTGCTATCCATCCCCTGGGAACTTACCGCAATATCAGGGTTTTCGACCTGAGGCCTTTTAGGTAAAAGGGCGATTCCCCGGCAGAATCGCCGGTAAATACCCGGCTGACGGGTGCTGAAAATTGCCTGTACGCTATCCAAGGATAATTTCCGCCAGGTGCTGCTTCCCGTCTTCAAAGAGAGGAAGCAGGTTGGTATCCTGTTTCTTGCCGTCAATGGTCACGCTTGCTATACCACGGCTTACGCCCGAAGGGTTGGTAATACGGATCTGGTAGATCGCCTCCCGGAATTTACGGGTGACTTCAAAC
>DBPT01000030.1:11005-28198 GCA_002304925.1 Prolixibacteraceae bacterium UBA1413 | reverse complement strand
AACCAACAAATGTTTTGGGAAAACAATCTTCGCCATATTCAGGCACAAGCACCCCAAATAACTCGCAGCCAGACAGATCCGGAAAATTCTGAAGCTATAGAAATTATTTTACGTAATAATAACATTTAAAGTTTCGGAATCCGGGAAAAAATATTAAGGCTTTTGGTCTCATATCCCGGATCAGGTGACGCCCCGGGCCCCGGAGGATGCTGCGAAAGCTTCCGGGATGAGTTCGGCGGATTTCAGCACCGGATCAGCCATTAGCAGAGACCCGGCATTAATGCTTACCTGGCACAAAGAACCGATGCAGTCAATCCGATTCTGCAGAGGACTTCTCTATTGTTTCGCCCGCTAATCCCACAGCAGAGCTGATGGGAATTGCGCTCGCCGGAATTCAGATTCCCGGACTTTCAGGCCTGTTGGTATTTATAGGATCCCAGGTCGTCGATGGAGCTGCTGCCGATAAATTCAGAATGGGCACGTACCTGGGCTTTGGCAAGCCGGGTAAAGTTACGGGCTGAACGGAGGTATTCCCTGTCGCGGTTGGCATCGAGCATGAGCAGGTAACCCATGATGATATAGCCAGCCATTTCTACCATCCTGCGGGCATGGAAATCCACGTATTCATTGTCATTTACCGCCATTACATGGTTTACGGCATGTTCAAATTCATCACTCATAATGATCAGGGCGCGTTTGAGAAAGGCCAGTTCCGGGTCTGTTTTCATAGCTTCATATTCCCTGATCCTGGCCAGGAAAGCCCCTGTGGTGACGCCCCTGATGGCGGCAACCACCTGTAATTGGGTGGTTCCCTCGTATATGGAGGTGATCCGGGCGTCACGGTAAATGCGTTCGACCGGGTAATCCTTCATGAATCCCGAACCACCATGGATTTGAACAGCATCATATGCCAACTGGTTACAAAATTCACTGGACATCCCCTTCACGAGTGGGGTAAAGAAATCGGCCAGTTTCTGGTACTTTTTCATTTCAGCCCTTTCTTCGGGCTCCAGTCTCCTTTCTTCCGAGATCTGGGAATATGTTTTACCAAGATCGACAAACCGGGCAGTTTCGTAAAGCAAAGAACGGGAAGCATCCAGTTTGGCTTTCATGACAGAGAGCATTTCATAAACGGCCGGGAAACGGAGGATGGCTTTGCCGAATTGCACCCTTTCGCCTGCAAAGCTGAGGGCTTCGCGGTAGGCGGCTTCCGAAATGCCCACTGACTGGGCGGCAATACCCAGGCGGGCGCCGTTCATCAGGGCCATCACATATTTGATGAGTCCCAATTTACGCTCACCCACCAGTTCTGCCGGAGCATCCTTAAACACCAGTTCGCAGGTGGGTGAACCGATAATTCCCATTTTATGCTCAATTCTCCTGACGGTTACGCCGCCTTTGGCTTTGTGATGGATAAACATGGAAAGGCCACGGCCATCTTTGGTACCCTGCTCGCTTCTCGCCAGGACCAGGCTGATATCGCCGTCACCATTGGTAATAAAACGTTTAACGCCGTTTAGAAGCCAGGTTTCCTTTTCGTCGTTCCATGCCGCTTTTAATTGAACAGCCTGTAGGTCAGATCCCGCATCGGGCTCAGTAAGACCCATGGCCATGGTTGCTCCCACAGCCACCTGGGGCAGATACTCCGCCTTTTGCTCCTCAGAAGCAAATTCGTTGATGGTTTCGGCACAATCCTGCAAACCCCATATGTTAACAAACCCCGCATCGGCCCTGGATACGATGTCGGCAGCCATGATATAGGGTACGATCGGGAAATTCAATCCGCCGAACCGCCTCGGAAGAGACATTCCCATTAATCCCGATTTGATCAGGGCATCCAGGTTAAGACGGGTTCCACTGGCATACTGCACATGCCCGTCCACCACCCGTGGACCCTCAGCATCAACACCTTCAGCATTCGGAGCAATCACTTCACCACATATCTCCCCCACCACTTCCAATACCTTGTCATAACTGTCCATGGCATCCTCAAAATCCATGGGTGCGAAATCAAACTCTTGTTTTTCGCTGAAATTCCTTTCTTTCAACACGACGATTTTTTCCATCAAAGGATGGGTAAGGTGGAATTTCAGGTCCCTGTTATCAGAATAATAATTTGTCATTTTCTATGAATTCATAGTGTCCAACAATGGGATCATTTTGTATTTTTCCGGTAATGCCTGATCATTTTGGGAATAACATCCGCCACATCACCGATGATTACGTAATCAGCAATGGCGTTGATGGGTGCTTCCGGATCGGTGTTGACGGAGATAATCTGAGCCGATTCCTCCATTCCTGCGCGGTGCTGGATCTGTCCGGAAATACCGCAGGCGATATACAATTTCGGGCGTACGGTAACGCCGGTCTGGCCGATTTGCCGTTCATGAACGGCAAATCCGGCATCGACAGCCGCCCTGGAAGCTCCTACTTCACCTCCCAGTGTTTCGGCAAGTTCGAAGAGCAGGTCAAAATTCTCCTTTGAGCCAACGCCATATCCTCCGGCCACAATGACGGGAGCCCCTTTTAAATTAATCCTGCTTTTTTCGATATGGCGATCGATGATCTGCACCGCGAAATCTTCAGGCTGCAGGTACCTGTCAACCTCAATTTTCTTCAGCTCTCCCCGGTAATCCGGGTCGGTGATTTCTTTTTTCATGACGCCTTCCCTCACCGTTGCCATTTGCGGGCGGTGATCAGGGTTTATGATGGTGGCGATGATGTTTCCCCCGAAAGCCGGACGGATCTGGTAAAGGAGGTCTTTGTAAGTTTTGCCTTCCTTTTTATCTTCATGGTCTCCAATTTCAAGGCTTGTGCAATCGGCAGTGAGGCCGCTGTGCAAGGCGGAGGAGACCCGGGGCCCCAGGTCACGGCCTGTTGATGTTGCGCCTATCAGGACAATCTGTGGCTTCTTCTCCCTCATCAATCCGGTGAATATGGATGCATGCGGAAGCGTCTGGTATGGGTCAAGCCGGGGATCGTCGGCAACATGCACCACATCGGCACCATAGGGAAAAAGATCGTTTTCACACCCATTCAGCTTTGTCCCGATAACTACTGCTTCAAGTTTGCAATTCAGCCCGTTTGCCAGTTTGCGTCCCTTGGTCAGCAATTCGAGGCTTACTTCAGCCACAATCCCATTATCGGATTCGCAATATACAAATACGCTGTTCATATCTATCTGGTTTTTGTGCAGGTTATCCAATGGTGTGGTTAGCGATGAGTTCTTTCATGAGATCCCCGATTTCATCATCGGTGGGTGCCACGATGCGTGATTCCTTAGCCTGCAGCACCACGTTGTCAATTTTCTTCACCTTGGTGGGTGATCCTTCCAGTCCGAGTTGCGACGGATCGGTCTCGATCTGTGAAATCGACCATTCGTGAATATTCAGATATGGCCGGTCATTATAAAGGTGGAGGTAATCCTCAGCGGCAGACTGAATTTCGGTGATGGTCTTGGCGTGTTTGTATTTCATCAGGAGCCGGGCATTTCTGGGGCGGCATTCCGGTGCGGTCCCGTTCACTGTGATCAGCAGGGGAAGGGGTGCCGACACACTTTCCACGCCATGTTCCAGGCGTCTTTTCAAAACAATTCTTTCGCCGGTAATGTCTAGCAACTCCTCTGCATAGGTAACCTGGGGAATTCGGAGCTTTTCGGCCACCTGAGGGCCTACCTGCGCAGTATCTCCGTCGATGGCCTGTCTTCCGGCCACAATGAGGTCGACCCGGCCCATTTTACGGATGGCCTGGGCCAGTGCATAGGAGGTGGCCAGGGTATCAGAGCCGGCGAAAGCCCTGTCGGTCAGGAGGATTCCGTCATCCGCACCCCGGAAGAAGCCTTCCCTGATGATTTCGGCAGCCCGGCCCGGTCCCATTGTAAGCAAGGTAATGGTAGTCCCGGCGATCCGCTCTTTTATCGTCAAGGCCATTTCCAGGGCATTCAGATCTTCAGGATTGAAGATCGCCGGCAATGCCGCCCTGTTGACGGTTCCGTCGGCTTTCATGGCATCCTTGCCCACATTCCGGGTGTCGGGCACTTGCTTTGCCAACACAATGATTTTTATACCTTCCATCTATTTGAAATTTTTATTCTTCGAACAGCAAATATAAAGCCCCGGGGCAAACAGGCAACGAAATTGTTTTTCTCAGGCGATCATTTCCGAGGTGAATAAGGTCCGATGTAAGGAATTGTCGTCAGTTCCGGTTGATTATTCGAAGACCTTACGTCAGGCGTGACCGGAAAGGGTTCCGGTTTCCTCCTCCTTTCCGGATTTAATCCACAAACAAAAAGGAGCCTCACGGCCCCTTTTTGTTTTTTATGCCTGTGCGGCAGGTCCGCCAAAGGTCATCGGTGGGATCCGGGGATCAACTCCTCCACTGACTTTAATGGGCCCGTGCACGCTTTCATATTTTTTCAGGTTATCCTGCAACGCCAGCAACAACCGCTTGGCATGTTCAGGGGTCAGAATGATCCTCGACTTCACATTGGCCTTTGGTATTCCCGGCATGATGCGGACAAAATCGAGAACGAATTCCGAACTGGAGTGAGTAATGACGGCCAGGTTGGAATAAATCCCCTGGGCAACCTCTTCGCTAAGCTCTATGTTCAGCTGCTGCGTTTGTTGTTTGTTATCGTTCATACCTTATACTTATAAATTTTCTTCTTCGACTGATTCTTTGAGGTCAACCAGGCGGTCGTACTCGGTTTTTGAACCGACGACAAGGTTTTTGTATTCCTTCAAGCCGGTACCTGCCGGGATCAGGTGACCACAGATGACGTTCTCCTTGAGTCCGTCAAGATAATCCACTTTCCCTGTGATTGCAGATTCGTTGAGCACTTTGGTGGTTTCCTGGAAGGAAGCCGCTGAAAGCCAGCTGCGGGTTTGCAGAGCCGCACGGGTAATTCCCTGAAGCACCTGACTGGAAGTGGCAGGGATGGCATCGCGGGCGTCGATCAGTCTTTTATCTTTTCTGCGCAGGAGCGAATTCTCATCCCGGAGCCTGCGGGCGGAAATGATCTGCCCGGCACGTAAACCTTCGGCATCACCGGAATCAATGATGACCTTTTTGTTGTATATCCAGTCGTTCTCTTGGAAGAATTCATTCTTGTCAGCCACCTGTTTTTCAAGGAAGCGAGTATCTCCCGGATCTTCGATCTCCACCTTCCGCATCATCTGCCTGATGATCACCTCAAAGTGCTTGTCATTGATTTTCACTCCCTGCATACGGTAGACGTCCTGAACTTCGTTAAGAATATACTCCTGAACGGCAGTAGGTCCCTTGATAGCCAGAATGTCGGAGGGTGTTGTAGCTCCGTCGGAGAGCGGTGTTCCCGCACGGATGTAGTCATTATCCTGGACCAGGATCTGCTTGGAAAGCGGTACCAGGTAACGTTTGACATCACCCGATTTTGAGGTTACCACAATTTCGCGGTTTCCGCGCTTGATCTTTCCCAGGGAGACTTCCCCGTCGATTTCAGAAACCACGGCAGGATTTGAGGGATTCCTGGCTTCGAAAAGTTCCGTAACACGGGGCAACCCCCCGGTGATGTCACCGGCCTTGCCGGCAGCACGCGGGATTTTCACAAGCACCTGCCCGGCACGTACCTTATCTTTGTTGTTGACTGAAAGGTGTCCTCCGACAGGCAGGTTATAGGTTCTGATCAGGATGCCTTCTTCGTCAAGGATGCGGATGGACGGATTCTTGGTCTTATCCCGGGTTTCAATGATCACCTTCTCGTTGTAGCCGGTTTGTTCATCTGACTCTTCCCGGAAGGTCACCCCTTCAACGAGGTTCTCAAAATCAATGGTTCCGTTATATTCGGTAATGATTACCCCGTTGTAGGGGTCCCATTCGCAAATATGCTGACCGCGGGCAACGGTATCACCATTCTTGACATATAGTTTTGATCCATAAGGGATTGGATGGCTTGACAACTGGATGTTGGTATTCTTATCGATGATTTTGAGTTCTGCCAGCCGGCTGACCACCACATCCACGGGTTTTCCCTCCCTGTCAACAAAAGGAACAGCGCGTAGTTCCTCGATTTCGGCATATCCGTCATATTTGGAGATGACCGTCGATTGTGCTGAAATATTCCCGGCGATACCTCCCACGTGGAAAGTACGCAAAGTAAGCTGTGTCCCCGGTTCTCCAATCGACTGAGCTGCAATCACCCCGACGGCTTCTCCTCTTTGTACTTTCTTGCCAGTGGCAAGGTTACGTCCATAACATTTTGCGCAAACCCCTACTTCCGATTCACACGTCAATACTGATCTGATCTCGACACTCTCTATGGGAGAATCTTCGATGATGGCTGCAATATCTTCCGTGATTTCATCGCCTGCCTTAACGATCAGGTCACCCTTCAGGGGGTGGTATATGTCGTGGACCGAGGTACGGCCGAGTATACGGTCATAGAGGGAGGATACCACCTCTTCGTTGTTCTTGATGGCGGTAGCAATCAGTCCACGGAGGGTTCCGCAGTCATCTTCGGAGATGATCACATCCTGGGCTACATCCACCAACCGGCGTGTCAGATAACCCGCGTCAGCGGTCTTGAGGGCGGTATCCGCCAAACCCTTCCGGGCACCGTGTGTGGAAATGAAGTACTCCAGCACCGAAAGCCCTTCCTTGAAATTGGCAAGAATCGGATTTTCGATAATCTGGGATGTCGTCGATCCCGACTTTTGCGGTTTTGCCATTAGACCCCTCATCCCGCACAACTGCCTGATCTGTTCCTTGGAACCCCTGGCCCCCGAATCAAGCATCATGTAAATGGAGTTAAATCCCTGCTTGTCGGTGCTCAGCGTTTTCATCACCGAAGTGGTAAGTTTGGCATTGGCATGTGTCCAGATGTCGATGACCTGGTTATACCTTTCATTATTGGTGATAAATCCCATGTTGTAGTTGGAAGTCACCTCGTCTACCTCTTCGTATCCAACGTCAACGATCTCTTTCTTATCGGGGGGAATGATCACATCGTCGATATTGAAGGACAATCCTCCCCGATAGGCCCAGTAATAGCCGAGGTCTTTGATGTCGTCGAGGAAAGCCACGGTAGCGGCATTTCCGGTCACTTTGAACACTGCGGTAATGATATCGCGGAGTGATTTCTTTGTCAGCAGCTTATTAATAAAACCTGCCTGCCGTGGCACACTTTCATTGAAAAGGACCCTGCCAACCGTGGTTTCCACGATATGGCGGAAATAGTCCCCATTTTCGTCGATATCTTCTACCTTTACCTTGATGATGGCATGCATGCCGACCACCCCTTCGTTAAAAGCGATGATCACTTCCTCGGGGGAATAAAATGTCATTCCCTCTCCTTTGACGCCGGGACGGGGTTTGGTCATGTAATAAAGTCCAAGCACCATATCCTGTGAAGGTACGGTAATGGGCGCCCCGTTTGCGGGATTCAGCAGGTTATGAGAGGAGAGCATAAGCAGTTGCGCTTCCAGGATGGCGGCATTTCCCAGGGGAAGATGCACGGCCATCTGGTCACCGTCGAAGTCAGCATTGAAGCCGGTACACACCAGTGGATGGAGCTGAATGGCTTTCCCTTCGATAAGCACAGGCTGAAACGACTGAATCGACAGCCTGTGAAGCGTCGGGGCACGGTTCAGCAAAACCGGATGGCCTTTCAGAACGTTCTCCAGGATTTCCCAAACCACGGGATCTTTGCGGTCGACAATCTTCTTTGCCGATTTCACAGTTTTGACGATTCCGCGCTCAATCAGCTTCCTGATAACAAAAGGCTTGTAAAGTTCGGCAGCCATTTCTTTGGGCAAACCGCACTCATGGAGTTTCAGCTTAGGCCCGACAACGATCACCGAACGGGCGGAATAGTCAACACGCTTCCCCAGAAGGTTTTGCCGGAAACGGCCCTGTTTTCCTTTCAGACTGTCGGAGAGTGATTTCAGAGCGCGGTTATTTTCGGTCTTCACGGCATTCACCTTGCGGGAATTGTCAAAGAGTGAATCCACGGCTTCCTGGAGCATCCTTTTTTCATTCCGGAGGATCACTTCCGGGGCTTTGATCTCAATAAGCCTTTTCAGCCGGTTGTTGCGAATAATCACCCTTCGGTAAAGGTCGTTCAGGTCAGAAGTGGCAAACCTTCCTCCGTCGAGGGGCACCAATGGCCGGAGATCAGGAGGGATGACGGGGACCACCTTAACAATCATCCATTCGGGACGGTTCATCGACTTGCTGGCTCTGAAGGCTTCCAAAACCTGGAGCCGTTTCAGTGCCTCGTTCTTCCGCTGTTGTGAAGTTTCCGTGCCTGCCTTGTGCCGGAGGTCGTAGGACAACTCATCCAGGTCGATTTTTGACAGAATGGAATAGAGGGCTTCCGCACCCATTTTGGCGACGAATTTGTTCGGATCTTCATCGTCGAGATATTGGTTTTCTCTCGGCAGGGTATCCAGAATATCCAGGTACTCCTCCTCGGAGAGAAAATCGAGTGGTTTGACACCATCGGCAGCCTTAATACCCGGATTGACCACTACATATCGTTCGTAATAAATAATCGAATCGAGTTTCTTGGTCGGCAACCCCAGGAGATACCCGATTTTGTTGGGCAGAGACCTGAAATACCAGATGTGCGCCACGGGGACCACCAGAGAAATATGTCCCATCCGTTCACGGCGGACTTTTTTCTCAGTGACTTCCACCCCACACCGGTCGCAAACGATGCCCTTATAACGGATCCGTTTGTATTTTCCGCAGTGGCACTCATAATCCTTTACCGGCCCGAAGATCCTTTCGCAAAAAAGTCCATCACGCTCAGGCTTGTAGGTCCTGTAGTTGATGGTCTCAGGTTTCAGAACTTCGCCGTGAGATCTTTCGAGGATCTCCTCCGGAGAAGCCAGGCTTATGGATATTTTGGAAAAATTGCTTTTTGCTTTGTTGTCTTTTCTGAATGTCATAAAAACTTCTGTTTTTAAGTTGAATCAACACCATTTACACAAGGGTGACAGTCGGTTATTCCATTCTAACGCTCAATCCCAGCCCTCTCAACTCATGCAACAGTACATTGAGTGATTCCGGGATTCCAGGTTGAGGCATCGGCTCACCTTTTACGATCGATTCATATGCTTTTGCCCTTCCCATGACGTCGTCAGATTTCACGGTAAGGATTTCCTGGAGGATGTGGGAGGCGCCGAAAGCTTCGAGTGCCCAAACCTCCATTTCCCCGAACCGCTGTCCGCCGAACTGTGCTTTTCCGCCGAGAGGTTGCTGGGTGATCAGAGAGTAAGGACCGATGGACCGGGCGTGCATTTTATCTTCCACCATGTGTCCCAGTTTCATCATATAAATGATGCCCACCGTGGCTGCCTGGTCAAAGGGTTCACCGGTTTCCCCATCATAAAGGACGGTCTTGCCAAATTTCGGGATTCCTGCCTTTTCGGTGTATTCGGTGATGTTTTCAAGGGAAGCTCCGTCAAAGATGGGGGTTGAGAATTTCAATCCCAATTCCTTGCCGGCCCATCCCAGCACAGTTTCGTAAATCTGGCCCAGGTTCATTCGGGAAGGTACGCCCAGCGGATTCAGAACGATATCCACCGCGGTTCCGTCAGCCAGAAAAGGCATATCTTCGACGCGGACAACCCGCGAAACAATACCCTTGTTCCCATGGCGCCCTGCCATCTTATCCCCGATCTGAAGTTTACGTTTCTTGGCAATATATACCTTGGCAAGCTGAATAATACCGGCAGGCAATTCGTCGCCGATGGTCACGTTGAAACGTTCCCTGCGCGAAACCGCTTCAGCTTCCTTGTATTTCATGATATAATTGTTGACCACCCGGAAGATCAGGTCGTTCTTGTCCTTGTCAGTGGTCCACTTAGATGGGTTAACCGTCAAAAAATCAACCTCTTGAAGCTGCTTCAGGGTAAATTTCACACCCTTATGGATGATTTCCGTTCCGTAATAATCCTTGACACCCTGGGAGGTCTTCCCGGAAACCATTTCAAAGAGCTTTTCCTCCAGCCGGTTTCGCAGAGCAGATACTTCTTTCTCGAATTTCTCGTCGATCTGATCCAGGAGCGGTTTTGTCATCAGTTTGCCCTTTTTCTCCTTGGCCACCCTGGAGAACAATTTTTTGTCAATCACCACCCCGTTCAGACTGGGGGAAGCTTTCAGGGAGGCATCTTTCACATCTCCGGCTTTGTCGCCAAAGATAGCGCGGAGCAGTTTTTCCTCGGGTGAGGGATCTGATTCCCCCTTGGGAGTAATTTTCCCAATCAGGATATCGCCGGGTTTTACATCGGCTCCGATCCTGATGAGTCCGTTTTCATCAAGATTGCGTGTCGCATCTTCGCTGACATTGGGAATGTCGGAGGTGAATTCCTCCACTCCTCTTTTGGTATCGCGGACTTCCAGGCTGTACTCATCAACGTGCACCGAGGTAAAGACATCTTCCCTGACGACGCGTTCCGAAACAACAATGGCATCCTCATAATTATATCCCTGCCAGGGCATAAAGGCCACCATCAGGTTGCGCCCCAGGGCAAGTTCTCCGTTTTGTGTTGCGTAACCTTCGGTAAGGACCTGTCCGGACCTGATTCTTTGTCCTTTTGAGACGATGGGTTTGAGGTCAACGGTAGTTCCCTGGTTTGTTTTGGCATATTTGGGGAGGTCATAGGTAACCAGTTCAGGATCAAATCTGACGAACTTATCATCATCGTTCATGTCGTAGCGGACGATGATCTGGCGAGCGTCGACATATTCCACGACCCCGTCGTCTTCGGCTTTGATCAGGATCCGGGAATCGGAGGCGGCCCTTCCTTCCAGGCCGGTGCCCACGATGGGGGCTTCCGGGCGGAGCAGGGGGACTGCCTGCCGCATCATGTTTGATCCCATGAGCGCCCTGTTGGCATCGTCATGTTCCAGGAAGGGGATCAGGGAGGCCGCTACCGAGGCGATCTGGTTGGGACCCACGTCCATGAGCTGAACTTCCTCCCGGTCGATCAACGGATAATCTCCGTCGAGCCTGGCTTTAACTTTGGGCCTTATGAAATTGCCATCACTATCCAGGGGAGCGTTTGCCTGCGCAATGATGATGCTTTCCTCTTCCTCCGCTGTAAGATAGGTAACCCCTTCCGCAGAAAGGTCTACCTTTCCATTGCTTACTTTCCGGTACGGTGTCGCAATAAATCCCAGGTCAGTGATTTTGGCATACACGCACAACGAAGAGATCAGACCGATATTGGGTCCTTCGGGGGTTTCGATGGGACAGAGGCGGCCATAATGGGTATAATGGACGTCACGTACTTCAAATCCTGCCCTTTCACGGCTAAGACCTCCCGGTCCGAGTGCCGACATCCTCCGCTTATGGGTCATCTCGGCCAGCGGGTTGGTCTGATCCATAAACTGCGAAAGGGCATTAGTGCCAAAGAAGGAGTTTATAACCGAAGAAAGGGTTTTGGAATTGATCAGGTCGATGGGGGTAAACACCTCATTGTCCCTGACATTCATTCTTTCCCTGATGGTTCTGGCCATCCTGGCCAGCCCGACACCAAATTGGGCGAACATCTGTTCCCCGACGGTTCTGACCCGGCGGTTGCTCAGATGGTCGATATCATCCACATCGGTCCGTGAATTGACCAACTGGATCAAATATTTGATAATTTCGATGATATCTTCCCGGGTAAGGATCCTCACTTCCATGTCGATATTGAGGCCCAGCTTTTTATTGATCCGGTATCGGCCGACATCTCCGAGATCGTAACGCTTGTCGGAGAAAAAAAGTTTGTCAATAACATCCCTGGCGGTGGCTTCATCGGGCGGCTCGGCATTGCGTAACTGCCGGTAAATATGGAGAACTGCCTCTTTTTCCGAATTGCAGGGGTCTTTTTGCAGGGTATTGTAGATGATCGCAAAATCCTGCTGATTCTGGTCTTCCTTATGAAGGAGAATGGTTTTGACGCCTGCATCGATAATTGCATCGATGTGGTCATCGGTAAGAATGGTTTCGCGGTCGATAATCACCTCATTCCTTTCGATCGACACCACTTCGCCCGTATCTTCATCGACGAAATCTTCGACCCATGATTTCAGGACACGGGCTGCCAGTCTCCAGCCAATGACCTTTTTAAGACCGGTTTTCGAAACCTTGATTTCATCGGCCAAGTCAAAAATTTCAAGAATGTCTTTATCGCTTTCATAGCCTATAGCCCTGAGGAGCGTTGTGACCGGCAGCTTCTTTTTCCGGTCGATATAAGCATACATCACGCTGTTGATGTCAGTGGCGAATTCAATCCACGACCCCTTAAAAGGGATGATACGGGCTGAATAAAGCTTGGTGCCGTTTGCATGTATACTTTGCCCGAAGAAAACGCCTGGCGAGCGATGCAGCTGGGATACGATAACCCTTTCGGCACCGTTGATGATAAATGTCCCCTTGTCGGTCATATACGGGACTGTGCCGAGGTAAACGTCCTGTACCACGGTATCAAAGTCCTCATGTTCCGGATCGGTGCAGTAGAGTTTCAGCTTGGCCTTAAGCGGGACGCTGAAGGTCAGGCCTCTTTCAATACATTCCTCGATGGTATAACGCGGGGGATCAACCTGGTAATCGATAAATTCGAGCACGAAATTATTCCTGGTATCGGAAATCGGAAAGTTCTCCTGAAAAACTCTGAAAAGTCCCTCATTTTTCCGGTTTTCAGGTGTTGTCTTTAATTGAAAAAAATCCCTGAATGATTTTACCTGCACTTCCAGGAAGTCGGGGTAGTCATACCTAGTATGTGATGATGAGAAACTAATCCTCTCGTTCGTTTTATTTATAAACATGTATTTATACTGGGTTAAGTAGTAAAAATATAAATACAAAAAGGTTTAGAATCTTGCCGGAGCGAGATTCTAAACCATACCAATTAAATAAGGTTCCACCTATTTAATTTCAACTTCCGCTCCGGCTTCTTCGAGCTGGGCTTTTAAAGCTTCAGCTTCTTCCTTAGAGACTTTTTCCTTTACTGCCTTGGGAGCTGCGTCAACCAATTCTTTGGCTTCTTTCAAGCCAAGGCCTGTTAATTCTTTTACGAGTTTTACCACCGCCAGTTTGGATTGACCTCCGAACTTAAGGACAACATCAAATTCGGTTTGAACAGCCTCTTCTGCAACTTCAGTACTGGCTGCCACAGGACCAGCGACAGCTACTGCTGCGGCGGCCGGTTCAATGCCATACTCATCTTTCAGAATTTTGGACAATTCGTTAACCTCTTTAACAGTCAAGTTCACTAACTCAGCTGCAAGCTGTTTTAAATCTGCCATTGTATTTAATTTAAGTTGTTTAAACAAAAAAAATCATTCTCTTTCTTCCAGAGTTTTCAATACTCCGTGTAAAATAGTACCACCCGACTGTAACTGGGAAAGCACGGTTTTGATGGGTGATTGTAACAAGGCCACGAGATCGGCAACCAGTTCATTTTTGGATTTAACATTGATAAGTGCCTCTAACTGATCATCGCCGATATAAACCGACTCTTCGACAAAAGCGCCTTTAAGCAAGGTTGTTTTGTGGATCTTTTTAAAATCTTTGATCAGTTTGGCTGGCTCATTACCCTGGTCGCTGAACATCACCGAAGTGGTGCCTTTCAGAATGTCAAACAGGCCGGAAGCATCCTTGCCGGAATTTTCCAGCGCCTTACGCAGCAGGGTGTTTTTTACAACAACCAGTTTCACCTCCTTTTTGAAGCAACGTCTCCTCAGCTCACTGGTACCTTCGGCATTGAGGCCACTAATGTCAGCAAGGTAAAAATGGTTGTATTTCTTAATTTGTTCGGTCAGCGAATCAATGACGACCTTTTTTTCAGAACTCTTCATAACAACGCATTTTTAGTCAGTAACTGACTTGGGTTCGACTTGGATACCAGGGCTCATGGTACTGGAGAGATAAATGCTTTTGATGTAGGTGCCTTTTGCGGCAACGGGTTTGAGTTTGACAATGGTATTGACAAATTCACGGGCGTTGTCCATCAGTTTGTCAGGGGTAAAAGAGACTTTCCCGATGGAAGTATGGACGATGCCAAACTTATCGACTTTGAAGTCTATTTTTCCTTGTTTGACTTCCTGGACAGCTTTTCCGACATCCATGGTTACTGTGCCTGATTTGGGATTGGGCATCAGTCCGCGCGGACCGAGAATTCTTCCCAGGGCTCCGATTTTCCCCATGACAGGGGGCATGGTAATAATCACATCCACATCGGTCCAACCGCCTTTGATCTTCTCGATATATTCCTCGAGACCTACAAAATCGGCTCCGGCATCTTTGGCTTCCTGTTCCTTGTCAGAGGTTACCAAAGCCAGAACCCGCACTTCCTTTCCGGTTCCATGGGGTAACGAAACTACGCCTCTAACCATTTGGTTAGCCTTTCTCGGGTCAACACCCAGACGGATGTCGATATCGACCGATGCGTCGAACTTGGTAAAGGTAATTTCCTTCACCAGTGCAGCAGCTTCGTCGAGGGAGTACATCTTCGTCTTTTCGATTTTCCCGAGTGCGGCTTTTTTATTTTTCGTAATTCTGCCCATTGTAAAAGATTTAATTAATTATTGAATGGGGCGTTCCCTTCGACGGTGATCCCCATGCTTCTGGCAGTACCGGCTACCATTTGCATCGCCGCTTCAACGGTAAAACAGTTCAGGTCCGACATTTTGCCTTCTGCAATTTGTTTTACCTGATCCCAGGAGACTGAGGCGACCTTTTTAAGGTTGGGTTCAGCCGATCCCGTTTTAGCCTTAGAAGCTTCGAGCAATTGAATGGCCACAGGGGGTTGTTTGACGATGAAATCAAACGATTTATCCACATACACTGTAATCACAACGGGAAGCACTTTCCCTGCCTGGTCTTGGGTCCGGGCATTGAAAAGTTTACAGAACTGCATGATGTTAACCCCTTTTGAACCTAATGCCGGGCCTACCGGAGGTGATGGATTTGCAGCACCCCCTTTAATCTGCAACTTGATTAATCCAGCAATTTCTTTCGCCATAGCAAAATTTTAGAGCGTTTTCTACTCCTTCTCAACCTGTAAAAAACTGAGTTCCAAAGGAGTCTTTCTACCAAAAATCTTCACCATCACCTGCAGCTTTTTCTTTTCCTCATTGATGATTTCAATGGTTCCGTTGAAGCCGTTAAATGGTCCGTCGATTACTTTTATGGTTTCACCTACCACGAACGGGATGTTCAATTCTTCTCCGGTATCGGCGAGTTCGTCCACTTTTCCCAGGATACGGTTGACCTCATTTTGCCTTAACGGCACCGGGTCTCCCCCTTTGGTGTCGCCCAGGAAGCCGATCACATTGGGGATGTTGCGCAAAATATGGGCAACTTCGCCTGCCAGTGTGGCTTCGACAAGCACATAACCGGGGTAAAAGCTTCTTTCCTTGCTGATTTTTTTTCCGTTTCTGATCTGATACACCTTTTCTGTCGGTATCAAAACCTGTGTCACGAATCCCTGAAGTCCGCCTTTCGCAATTTCGTTTTCCACGTATTCCTTCACCTTCTTCTCCTTGCCTCCAATTGCCCGAAGGACATACCATTTTCTTTCAGAATCGCTCATGGCTTCTTCAGTTGTTAATTAGTAAAATAACCCATAAATAAACTTCATTATGTTCTCAAAAGAGATATCCATAACGAAGACTACGAGTGCTATAATGAAGGAAGCAACCATTACAACCAAAGCGCTGCTTTGCAGCTCTTTCCAGGTAGGCCATGTAACTTTATGAAGAAGTTCATCAAAGGCCTCCCGAACGTTATTACTGATTTTTTTAAACATGGTGAATTGAATTTGTACGGATGGTAAGAGTCGAACTTACGGTGAATCCACTACTCCCGTCTGAGTAACACCCGAAAACAGTCCCGGACCGGAGTCCGGGACTATTTCTATCTATCTGTATGCTAAAACTGTATTATTCAACAATTTCAGTAACCTGACCGGCACCTACGGTACGTCCGCCTTCACGGATAGCAAACCGAAGACCGATGTTCAGAGCGACGGGGTAAATCAGTTCCACTTCGATGGAGACGTTATCACCGGGCATCACCATTTCGCGTCCTTCCGGAAGGTGGATTTCACCGGTCACGTCAAGGGTACGCAGGTAGAACTGCGGACGGTACTTGTTGTGGAACGGAGTGTGACGGCCGCCTTCTTCTTTTTTCAGAACGTAAATCTCGGCTTTGAAGCGGGTATGTGGTTTGATGCTGTTGGGTTTGGCAAGGATCTGACCGCGTTTGATCTCTTTCTTGTCGACACCGCGGAGAAGCAGACCAACATTGTCGCCGGCCTGTCCATCGTCCAGAATTTTCCGGAACATTTCAACCCCTGTACAAACGGTTTTACGGCCTTCGGATCCCAGACCGATGATCTGGAGTTCGTCACCCGTATGCACCACGCCGGTTTCGATACGACCGGTTGCCACGGTACCGCGGCCGGTGATCGAGAAGACGTCTTCCACGGGCATCAGGAACGGTTTGTCCCTGTCGCGGACAGGTAGCGGAATCCATTCGTCCACGGCATTCATGAGTTCCACCACTTTTTCTTCCCACTTGGCTTCGCCATTCATGGCGCCCAGGGCAGAACCACGGATCACGGGAGAATTGTCACCATCAAACTTATAGAAAGTCAGGAGGTCACGGAGTTCCATTTCAACCAATTCGAGCAATTCTTCATCGTCAACCATATCGACTTTGTTCATGAAAACAACGATACGGGGAACGTTAACCTGACGGGCGAGCAGGATGTGTTCACGGGTCTGTGGCATTGGACCGTCGGTGGCTGCGCAAACCAGAATGGCACCATCCATCTGGGCTGCTCCCGTAACCATGTTCTTCACATAGTCGGCGTGCCCCGGACAGTCAACGTGTGCATAATGCCTCTTCTCGGTGGAATACTCCACATGGGAGGTGTTGATGGTAATACCCCTTTCTTTTTCTTCGGGAGCGTTGTCAATCGCATCGAAAGATTTAACTTCCGACAACCCTCTCTTGGCAAGCACCATGGTAATGGCGGCCGTTAGGGTTGTTTTGCCATGGTCCACGTGACCGATCGTACCGATGTTGACGTGCTCCTTGTCCCTTTTAAAATGTTCTTTAGCCATAACTTGTTGTTTTTTAACTTATCATTTAAATCATCAGAGCCGAAAACGAGATTTGAACTCGTGACCTCATCCTTACCAAGGATGCGCTCTACC
>DBPT01000030.1:0-10988 GCA_002304925.1 Prolixibacteraceae bacterium UBA1413 | reverse complement strand
TCAAACCCGCGACCCTCAGCTTGGAAGGCTGATGCTCTATCGACTGAGCTACTCCCGCTAGTTTTGAAAAAACCGTGCAAAGTTATAATTTAATTCAATATTCCCTCTAAAAAAAGTTGGATTTCAGAAAATTATTTTGTACGCAGTTTATCTTTGTGCCTCTTCAATTGACGGCGTATGGCTTCAACAGCCAGGTCTGTCGCTTCCTCAAAGGTGTCGGCCTGCTTTCTGGCAAACAAGTTTTCAGCAGAAGGAAGTGAAATCCTGATCTCTGAAATCTTGTTGTTCACCGTTTCCGGCTTTTCTACCTTCAACGATACTTCAGCACCGATGATCCCCTCAAAGAAAGTATCCATCTTAGATACTTTCTTGTTCACGAAGTCAATCAATTTCTGATCGGCAGTGAAATGCACAGAATTAACCTTGATATTCATACCATCAATTTTTAACCCCTAGGATGGGCTTGTTGATAAATATTATGTAATTTTTCGAACGTCGTATGGGTATAGACCTCGGTGGCACTCAGATTGGCATGTCCAAGAAGCTCTTTCACGGCATTCAGGTCAGCCCCTTTGTTTAAAAGATGGGTTGCATAGGTATGCCGCAATACATGCGGGCTTCTCTTTTCAATCAGTGTCACTTTGGCAAGATAATTATGAACGATCCTATAAATCAGCTTTTCATACGCCGGATCTCCTTTATCGGTCACAATCAGGGGTCCTGAAACTGTTCCGAAGGCCTCCGACCTGGCCTTCAAATAATCGCCGATTTGCATCTTCATGCTGAAAGGAAAGGGTATTATTCTCTGTTTGTTCCTCTTCCCGGTCACCTTTATCTGGCAGTAGTCCAGGTCTACCTGAGATCCGGTCAATGACAGCAATTCGCTCAACCTGATACCCGTACCATAGAGAAGGGCGATCACGAGTTTATCACGGATTCCGGGGAAATCGGCGGTAAAATAACCGTCATCGAGCAAATGGTTTAAGCGGTTTTCTTCAACAAACAACGGCAGTTTCTTTCTGACCTTGGGAAGCGGAACATCAAAGACCGGAGCAGCATCCACAACTTCAAGCCTGACCAGGTATTTATAGAAGGCTTTGAGGGAGGAGATCTTCCGCCTGACAGACCGGGGCGTCAATCCTTTTCCCATCAGGTAAACCACCCACTCCCTGATCAGCTTCCTGTTGATGTTTTTAACGTCAAAACCTCCTGGCACTTCCCTGCAAAATGCTTCGAATTGTTCGAGGTCATTTCGGTAGGCTACCACTGTATGAGAAGAATTACGCTTCTCATACTTCAGGTAATGTATGAAAGACTCCTGGTGACTCATTCAATTTACAACTAAAACAGGAATCCCCTTCTTACAATTAGTCCTCCTGACGCTGCAAACTCTGAATATAAACAGCCTTTTTCCGAATAGCCCGTTTTTTAACCGATGGCTTTGAAAATACCTGTCTTTCCCTTAATTCCTTGATTACACCCGTTTTTTCAAATTTTCGCTTGAACCTTTTCAAGGCCCTTTCAATGTTTTCTCCTTCTTTAACCGGAATAATGATCATAAAATTTTATTTTTCACTTTTTAAACGAGGCGCAAAATTAAAAAATATTCCATCGCAATCAAATATACTATAAAAAAATGACATTTTTTATTCAAGGAGTGTTAAGGAAGCTAAAATCTTCAACGGCAGGTCAGGTACGGTCTGACTTTTTTAAAAGCGACAGGGTCCAGGATCTGTCGTTCCAGGAGATCCTCTGATTTTTCAAAAGGTCCCCTGGCTGACCTGGAATTGACGATCTGCTGTGCCTGTTCCCGGGTGAAATAGGGATGCCTGGCCAATGTCGGAATGTCGGCGAAATTGAGCCTCAGGGGATTGACCAGACTGGTGTCGGCATAAACAAGCTTTTCCAGCATCCTGACACGCTCTTCTGTCATTCCGTATACCTCTGAAAGCTGCTCAGAAGCGTAAAATCCACCCAGCGACCGGCGATAGCGTATGATCCTTCCGGCGAATGCGGGACCGATTCCCGGCAGGGAGATCAACGCCAGGGAATCTGCCGTGTTGAGTTCCAGGATCCTTGCCGGGGAATCTCCTGTTAAGTGGCCGTCCTCAACGGGTATTCGGATGAGGGCGGCAATTTCGTGGTAAAATGAAGAATCAACACCGTACACTTTCATGAGATCGTCTCCCTCCCTGAATTTGCCTCCTTTGCTCCTGTAGTTGAGCAGATTGCGCCGCTGGTAAAGAGAAAAACCGAGCTTCTCCAACTCCTCCTCCGACACAGCGTTGGGGTCGAACAAAAACCGTTCCTTCTCCCGGGCCGGCTTCCCGGGCGACTCCCCGCCCCCACGGCCTGCAGAAAGCGAGATATAAGGGAGGATGGCATCCAGCAAAGAGTCATTCATCCCATACAATTTCCCAAATTCAGAAGGAGTTCTAAAAAACCCGCCTTTCGACCGGTAGTTAATCAGGTTTTTTTTGATCCTGACAGGAATGGCCAGGGAATCGAGTCGTGCTCCGGAAATGGTGTTGGGGTCAAAAGCAAAAAGCGTCTGGCCTGGGGATGAAACAGCAGTTTCCCCGGCTTCCAGGCTTTTCAGAAATTCTTTAAATTCCGAAGGATCGGCGGGCCGTTTAAAATCGATAAGATCCACGAAAAAGTTGAGCAACAGAGAAATCAAAAGGAGAATTCCCAGAATGACCATTCCATTCCGTTCCGAACGGGTGAACGAAAAATAGTCCCTCATCAGATGTCTGAATGCACCTCTTTGCATGACAGGAGATTCAAACCGTAAAAAAGTTTCAAAAAGCCGGTATGGGCGGTACCGAAAGCGTCCGATGTTCAGGGAATCAATATAATGAAAAAATGGTGGAAAAACAAGAAATCAGGAGCAGGAAGTGCAGGTTTTACATTTTCAGCAGTCCGATTCCGTTCAGGAAAATAAAGGCCAGGGCGATGGGGGCCAGGAATCTGATGATGAAGATATAAACAGGGATATAGCCGGCTTTCAGGGAGCCATCGTTCGACAATTCGGCCATTCTCTTTTCACGTCCGAAGAACCATGCCACGAAAAGGGCGATAAAAAACCCGCCTATAGGCAACAGAATATTCGCCGATGTATAATCAAGCAGTTCAAAAGTATTCAGGCCGAAAAAAGAAACCCCCTCCATGAGGCTATTCCACGACAGGGTGCACATCATCCCGAGCAATGAAACGGTTCCTGCGGCAATCCAGGTTGCCATTTTTCGCCGGAGCCGTAGTTCCTCCACGAAGAAGGCAACGATTACCTCGAGGACGGAAATGGTGGAAGTCAGGGCGGCCACCGCCAGCAAAAGGAAGAAGAGGCTGGCAAAGAATGCTCCGCCGGGCATCTGCTGAAAAATTCCGGGCAGGGTGACGAATACCAGCCCTGTGCCTTCATCGGGAGCGATGTGAAAGGAAAAAGCGGCCGGGAAGATCACAATTCCGGCGAGAACGGCCACGAGGGTATCGGTAAGGGCCACTGAAAATGAAGTACTTAAAAGACGGTCCCTGGCGGGAAAATAGGAAGCATAAGTAATCAGGGTGCCCATTCCGATGCTCAAAGAGAAAAAAACCTGTCCCAAAGCATCAAGGATTGCCGAAGAATCTATTTTCGAAAAATCAGGTTTAAACAGGAACCTGAGGCCATCCAAAGACCCCGGAAGGGTAAGGGAGCGGATTCCCAAGATGACAAGAATGACAAACAAAAGCGGCATCATGATGACAGTTGACTTTTCAATTCCTTTTCTGACGCCGAGAACGATAATTCCAGCTGTCATTCCCATGAAGATCAGGAACCAGAAAAGGGGACGCCAGGTATCGCTGCGGAATTCGCTGAACATCAGGCTCAGCTGCGCCCCGTCCTTGTTTACGAAACCGTTGGTCACCGACTGGTACAGATATTCGAGTGTCCACCCTGCCACGGTGGTATAAAAGGCCAGAATCATAAAGGCGGCGGTCACCCCCATCAAACCCACCAGGTACCACGGTTTTCCGGGGGCGAGTTTCTTAAAAGCCCCGTAAGGATTTTTCCGGGCCGAACGGCCAATGACAAATTCGGAAAGCATGACCGGAATACCGATGACCAGGACAAAGACCAGATAGATCACCAGAAATGCGGCTCCACCGTTCTCTCCCGTGAGATAAGGGAAACGCCAGATGTTACCCAGTCCGACTGCCGATCCTGCTGTTGCGGCAATGACCCCGAATTTGGTGGTAAAAGATTCCCTGCCTGCCTGATTATTACCAATATTTTTCATTTCCGGAAAAATTTCTACAAAGATATTCGCCTTCGTCAAATCACCAAGACAATGCCATCCAAACTATACCAAAAGAAGCGTTTCACCATACTACTACAAACGGATAAAGAGGAGGGAAGGGATTCTCAACCTCAGAACGGGTACCCAATGGCAAAAGAGAGGTTAAAGTCATTTCCGGTGAGCCGCCGGGCCCCGGTAACCCAACCGTTGTGTTCAGGCTGTGCCGGGTCCCGCATTTTGAGTCCCAGATCGAGTCTGAAAACAAAATAGGTAAAGTCAAACCTTAAGCCGGTTCCGGTGCCCAGGGCCAATTGCCGGTAAAACCTGCCGAAATTGAACTGAGCTCCCGGCCTGTTGTCTTTTTCATTAATAGCCCACACGTTTCCGGCATCCAGGAAAAAGGCGCCCTCCAGGAATTTGATCAACTTAAAGCGGTATTCCAGGTTGGCCTCGAGCTTGATGTCGCCCGATTGGTTGGGGTAGGATCCTTCGGGTGCCTGGTAAGTCCCGGGGCCCAGGGACCTGACCTGCCAGGCCCTTATACCGTTCGCCCCACCCGTAAAATACTTTTTTTCAAACGGAAGCACATCAAAATTTCCATAGGGCATTCCCACACCCAGGAACAACCGTCCGACCACCGAATTGTACTTGTCCAGAACGTACCCCTTTCGGAATTCCACATCTCCTTTCACATACTGGGCATAGCGGGTATCCAGCAATTTGTAAAATGAGGCGGGCTTTAATCCGGTGGTATCCGTTTCGGTAGTTTTCCGTGCACCCGTCATTACAGAGAAGAGGTTCAGGAAATTCCCGGATGATTCTGCTGAAACCCGGAGATAGTTATAGCTTTCCCTGGCCTTGACAGTCAGTGTGTTATATACATAAGAATAATTGGTGGCCAAAATCAGGTGGTCGGTAAAACTCTCCCTGATGTACAGGTCATAGATAGAATTCAGAAAGTCGGTGTCAAAGCTGGAAAGGTTCACCAGGTTAAAATCCATCAGGTTCCAGTTGTGCCGTTGGTACTCCGAAGTCATCCATTCATACCCGATCCGCAGGGTGGAGATGGTCCTGGTATAGTCGGGGCGTTGCTGAAAATTGTATCCCAGGGTGAAAAGTGATTTTGGGAGAATATTGCCGAAAGAGGGAACCAGGCTCATCGGGAAAATGAGCCGGGGCACAATCAGGGTTCCTTCCACGCCTAATTCGCGTGTATTGAAATCGAGCGATTCATTACTGACAAAGGCCTGTTGCCTTTCCATGGCTCCCTTCAGTTTCAGATTCAGGATTTCAGCCCCGCGGAACAGGTTGCGATGTGAATAATTGAGGTTTCCGGCTACCCCAAGGTTCCCTGAAGTATTGGTACCTTCAACGTCAAAGGAAGTGGATTGACGGCTTAACGGAGTCAAATCCACATGGCAGTCAAGGAGAGCGAGGTTGTCGGGAACATCCCTGAAGCTGATGTTTATAAAGCGGAACTGACGCAGTCGGTTCAGTGCGCTGAAGGTATTTTCGGCATTCCCGGCATGGTACCATTCACTGCTGTTGATACGGTTCAACCGCAAAAAGAGGTTCGGCTTATAGCGAAAATTCTCGGGAAAAATAAAGGTGTGGTTTTCCGCTACCAAAGTGTCCCTGGAAAGCGGATCCGTAGTTCCCGGAAGTACTACGTTGAAATAATAGCGCCGCAAACGGTAAGGTCTGAAAATCCTGACAGAATCAGCCTGGTTGGCCTGGGGAAGCTCCACAAACATTTCGAGATTGGCGTGCCCCGTTTTATCAATCGTATCGGCTTCAAAAAAAATCAGGGGTTTGGAAAAAAAGTAATAACCGTAATTCTGGAAAAAACGAACCAGGTGGTCCCGCTCACGGTCCAGCAGATCGAGGTCAAATACGGCATCCTTGTAGAGATATCTGCTTTTGTAGTTGTTCATGAAGAGGCTGTTCATCGCCGTATCCCTAACATCATAGGCAACTTCGCCGATCAGCCAGGGATCGCCGGTGGCTATCCGGTAGGTCAGGTTGCTCTTCTTCCCGTTTTTAATGGTATCGATGGTGAAATCCACGATGGCATTATAATATCCCTTGTTGTTCAGATATTGCGTAAGCTGGTTCTTCGATTGCAAAGCCAGGGTTTCATCGAAGATCTGCGGTGCCTCACCCGCCCGCTTCAACCAGCTTTCGGGCTTCTCTGGGGAAGAGAGATTGTAGAGCCACATGTGAAACTTGAGAAAACCCAGGATCCTGGTGTTTTCTCGCTGCTTCACATAAGAAGAAAGTTCCTCCATGTTTATTTCCTTGTTGTCAGCTTTCACATCGACCCGGTTCAGGAGAAGTTCACCCCGGGGGACGTACTTTGTGCCGGAACAGGAAGCCAGAAAAAGCAATACCGCGAAAAGCGCAGCATTTCTGTTAAAAAGACAACGGAGCCATGGAAATCTCATCACTCAGAATACTCTTATCGCAAAAATAACGATCTGTTTGGTGCGAAGTCTCCGTTTTTGGTTTTATCTTTAAAAAAATGAACGACCATGCTGGGCAAGAACCGGATAAAACTTATCAAATCGCTGGAATACAAAAAATTCAGGAACAAGGAAAAGCTATTTGTCGCCGAAGGCGTCAAACTCATCACTTCATTGTCTGATTCCGGAATTCTGATTGCAACGCTCATTGGAACCCCTGAGTTTTTTGCCGGAGCCGGGAAAGAAAAGGAAGCGGCCGGGGAAATCATCATAGCGGAAGAACCGGAACTTGCCAAAGCCAGTTATTTAAAAACTCCGCCACCCTGTATCGCGTTGTGCCGGATTCCCGATTATTCGACTGAAGAGATTTCCCCGATGGAGGAACTTGTGGTATGCCTTGATGACGTTCAGGATCCCGGCAATTTGGGCACCATTGTCAGACTGGCCGGATGGTTCGGGATCAAGGACATCGTCTGTTCAGAACAAACCGCCGATATATACAATCCCAAAGCCGTTCAGGCGACCATGGGTGCCATTGCCGGAGTACGAGTCCACTATACTTCACTGATCCGCTTTCTGGAAATGCACAAACAAGGGAACATTGAAGTGACAGGTACCTTTCTGGAAGGGGAAAACATCTACAGTGCCAGGCTTCCGGCCAACGGGATCGTAGTTCTGGGGAACGAAGGGAAAGGAATCTCTCCGGAACTCTTTTCCTCAATCACCCGGAAAATCAGGATTCCCGATTTTTCAGGAGGCCCCGGGAAACCGGAATCACTCAATGTTTCCATGGCTGCGGCCATCGTCCTGTCAGAGTTCAGAAGACGGACAGCCAGGGCATGATCTTCCGGGGAAAGCCAGCTACTCAAAGTGAAAGGAGAGGGTAAATACGTTGGATCTGAGGGATTTCAGGGCATGTGTATAGTACTGGCGTTCCTTCGCCGGATCAGGCCCCGGGGTTAATTGATCGTTTAAACCCAGGCTCACCTTTGCTTCTACCGACAACCGGAAGAACTGGAGATAATGGTCCCACCCGGCTCCCAGTTCCACATAGTACCCGTCCCTTTCCAGGCCGACGAGGTCGTATTCTGCTGCTTTCGAAATATCAAAACGCACCGCTCCTCCAAAAACCACATAGGGCCGGCCGTTATTGATCCTGTTGGCTTTGTATTTTACCAGAAGCGGCAAATCAATAAAAACCGACGGGATCGAATAATCGTAATTCTCATAAGGAGGAACGTCCAATGACATTATGACAGGGATATTGTATCTTAACTTTCTTTCACCGAACGACATCCCCGGCAGAAAACGCAGATCCAGGCTGTTTGTCATTCGAAGGTTGGAGACAATTGCCACGGTGAATCCGGGAATCAGACGGGCCACATCGGCACGTATGTTGTCATTGACATGAATTTCATCCGGATAGTTAAGCCAATTTGAAGCCGGAAAATCAGGATTCGTATGAACAGGCAGGTAATGTCTTACCCCGAAGTCGAAAGTGTTCACCCCCAGAGTGAATCCGAAATGGAGGAGCTTATCGTCGAAGGTCGTCAGATGGTTCAGCCTGGGTTTCTGCCCGGCAGCCAAGCCGGCAGTAACCATCAGAAAAACCATCATGGCCCAACGTATAACCTGCTTCTTCAACCTCATTTTCTTAAAACCCAAAATGTATTGGTTTATTGTGTCCCTGAAAATGAACTTTGTACTTTCATCCCGTAATATACCGTTGCAACCCCGAAGGTCAGGGTCCTTTTGCCGCATTCCGAAAAACCGCTATCACGCAGGATTTCCAGGAACTGTTCGCCTTCGGGAAACGCATCCACCGATTCGGGGAGGTACCGGTATGCCTGTGGATCACCCGAGACCACCTTTCCGATCCGGGGTAAAATACTGGAAAAATAGATGTTGTAAATCTGCCGGAAAGGCGACCTCACCGGTTTGGAAAATTCAAGGATCACCGCCTGCCCGCTGTTTTTCAATACACGGTACATCTCCCGGATCCCCCTCCCGGGATCCTCAAAATTCCGTACCCCAAACCCACAGAGAACAGCATCGAAAGAAGCATCTTTAAACGGTAGAACTTCAGCATCTCCCCCGAAAAAATCAATTTTGTCACCGAGCTTTTTCGCCAAGATTTTTTGTTTCCCTTTCTCCATCATAGCTCCAGAAAGATCAATGCCTGTAATCTTTTCAGGATTAAGACGCAGCGCAGCCACAGCAAAGTCACCGGTTCCTGTGGCCACATCCAGAATATGCCGGGGATGACGGTTGCGCAAATGGGATATGGCCCTTCTGCGCCAAAACCGGTCAATGTTTAATGACAAAAGATGATTTAAAAAATCATACCGTCTTGCAATGTTGTCAAACATCAACGCCACTTCCCTCTTTTTACCGAGTTCAGGGAAACTGTAAGGCAGAACCTCCATCAGAAACCGGTGGGCATTTTATCGGTAAAACCGAGCGACTCATCATCTATCCTGATCTCTCCCTTGGTCACATGCCCCAGCATGAAAAAGGGGATTTTCATTTCAGAGAGTACATCCACAAAATCGTCTTCCTTATCAGGCTCCACATCCACGACAATCCGCCCCATGGCTTCCCCGAACAGAAAAGCATCCTTTCTTGTCTCGGCATCGGTGGTGATGTCAAAACCCAGACTATTCGGGAAGGATGCCCTCAGGAGGGTAAAGAAGAGGCCTCCCTTTCCAACCGGACTGGCGCTACTGAGAAGGTTAAGGTCGTGCAGTTTCAACAAGACTTCGCGGAGGTGCACTTCCGCTTCAATGTTGAATTCAGGAAGGGGTGAATTGGAAATCCCATGATAGAACTCGAGGTACTCCGAAGCTCCTATATCATCGGAAGGACGTCCGATCAAAAAAATGTTATTCCCTTTGCTCTTGAACACATGGCTGGTAATGTTTGTTTTCCGGGGGATAATTCCCATCACACTGATAATGATGGTGGGAGGTACCGGACCATGCCCCCTGAAATAATCAAACCTGATCTTCCGGTCCGTGATTTTCATGTGGAACCGGTGTGCGGCATTTTCCAAACCTTTCTTGGCTCCTGAGGCAATCACATGCCCGTTCTGGTCAGCATAGTCTATATGATAAAGAAAAGCGCTGACTGCCAATGGCTTTGCTCCATAGCACAGCAATTTCCGGGATGCCCGCGAGATCAGGATTTCTGTAGCCAACTGAGGATTATCAGTCAGATGGTGATGAAATGCATGCGTAGTCATCGACAAACAATGTCCGGTGGAATCCAGCTCAAAGATTCCCGTTTCATCCCCATTACTGTTTTCCAGGGAATCGGGGGTAATGGTCTGATCACTGAAATCATTGAAATAATTGATGGTTGAAAGATTCGGATTAACCATCAACGTGTAAACGACATCTTCAATATTTGGCGGTTCGGCAATGTCGTCAATCGAGAAAGCAGGGTATTCGCTGTCGGTTATACTCATGGCACCGGGTATTAATTTTTTATTCTAACAAAGGTAATTAAGTGGCCGATAATTCCATAAGGTCCTCTCTTTTTTTTAATTTCGGCATTTAAAGCATTTTACCAAAATGGCCAAAATCTTACCGATAACCGGGTCTGCTTCAGTCCCTGTGATGGAAGCATCGTCCGACTGGGTGACCCCACCCGGGAATCGGGGGTTTTACCTTTATATTAACAGACAATCACAAGGATGGAAGCGCTGGTTATTACCCCGGTAAAAGATTCCCCGGAAACCACCCGCAGGACCATCGAAGCGGTAGCCGGGGCAAAAGGTGAGTTCCTCTATCTCGTGTACAACGACTTCAGCGGCAGGGAAACCACGGATTACCTCATTAAAAATCAGCAGCGACTGAAGTACCGGATGATTAATCTGCAGGATATCACCGACAATCCTTCCCCGAATTACAAACTGGTACTCCTGATGGCACAGCAGCGCGCCCTGGAATATAAGGTGCCCCTGATTCTTATTGAGTCAGATGTGGTTATCAGGGAAAATACCATATGCGATCTCCTTAAACTTTCACGAACCCTATCGAAACCAGGTATTATCGGAGTGGCAACAACCGACCGGGAGGGGAACTATAACTTTCCCTATGCACACATCAGGAAGGACGGTAAACCATGGGCGGAAACCCGGCGCAGTCTAAGTTTCTGTTGTACGATGATCACCCTGGATTTTCTGGAAAAATATGACTTTAAACAACTCTCCTCAAAGAAAGACTGGTTTGACATTCATATCAGC
>DBPT01000024.1 GCA_002304925.1 Prolixibacteraceae bacterium UBA1413 | reverse complement strand
CAGTAGACCCCTGTTCTCTCCATCGCCATATGGGTAACCCGCCTGCTAAATAGCCACTCTCTCAATGTTATCAAAGAACTCGTGTATGTTTCATAACTTCTTGTCTCAGGTTTCGTATCTTTGCCTAGAACGGTCACAACGATGATATCCTTGTGGACATCCGCTCCGCAGCCGATCTCAACGACCTGTTCAAATTCGATAGCACTTTTTTCTTTCATAGCTCTTAGCGTTTATAGTTTGACAAAACAAAGCTAAGAGCTTTTTTGCTGCCTTTCCTCCAATTACATGTCCTTTTGTGGCCGGGCCACTAAAACTAAAAACTAACGGCCATAAGGGTTTCATGTGTGTAAAATATTACGTTGTTATTGTTCATTCCGAGAATCAGATGTGATATCCATGTGGCTTATTTTTGTGGCTATTGTCCGTTTTCTTCGGACGCAAAGAATAGCTTCGCAATTTCATACTGGTTGGTCCAAAAAAATTGCTTGGGTATTTCATCAGCGTATATTTTGGTAAAGCAATAATAAGCTAAAATTTTCAATTTTGTGATACCTTACTAACAGCTTTGGCATTTCAAACTGTGGCTGGGGATACTTAGCTGTTTTTTATTTCCACCCGGTTTCACCGGTGGTTATTTACATAAAACCCATCGGGTTAGCGCTCTTTGATATCCTTTTGCCTGACCTCAACCTTAGCCTTAACCTCATTTTCAGGATATGATTCCGGAGCCCAGGAGTTCATCGCCGCAATACCAGGCGGCGAATTGTCCGGGCGTGATGCTGCGCTGATCCTTGTCAAAGAGGATCCACAGGCCTTCTTCCCTAAGGTGTAGTGAAGCCTCTTCTAGGGGTTGACGGTACCGCACACGGACAAGATATCGCCTGCTCTCACCAGGGACCATCCGCAAATCTTCCCTGATCCAGTGTGCCTGATCGCCGGGAATGAAGAGTCCCCTCCGGTAAAGTCCCGGATGTTCCTGGCCCTCCCCCACATAAATAATGTTGCGTTCGACGTCGGTGGCCAGCACGAAAAGCGGTTCGGTAAATCCTCCTATATTCAGTCCTTTTCGTTGTCCGATGGTATAGAAATGGGCTCCCTGGTGGGTGCCGATGATTTTGCCGTTCCAGGGTTTAAAAGGGTAGGGGAAGCAGATCTTCTTCCAGTTGGCTTCAGCGGAATCGTTCTGTTTTTTCTTCTCCATGAATGCTGCAGGGATTTCGATAACGTTTCCGGGGCGGGCTTCCAGTTGTTGTTGCAAAAAGGTGGGGAGGTCAACCTTTCCGACGAAGCAGATTCCCTGGGAATCCTTTCGTCCGGCGGTGGGAAGGTTTTCCCTTCGGGCTATTTCGCGCACTTCCGGTTTCAGGAGGTGGCCAATGGGGAAGAGGGATTTGGCAAGTTGTTCCTGGCAGAGCTGACAAAGGAAATAGCTCTGGTCTTTGTTTGGATCGGTACCCGCCAGGAGGCGGTACACGGGACTGCCGTTGACCGGGGTCTCCTCTTTTCTGCAATAGTGGCCGGTGGCGACGAAGTCGGCTCCTGTTTTAAGCACCTCATCGAGGAAGATATCAAACTTGACTTCGCGGTTGCAGAGGACATCGGGATTGGGGGTGCGCCCGGCCCGGTATTCGGCGAACATATAGTCAACGACCCGTTTTTTGTAGTGTTCGCTGAGGTCGATGATCCGGAAGGGGATGTCCAGTTTTTTTGCCACCATTTCCGCGATCAGGGCATCGTCTTCCCAGGTACAGGATCCCGTAAGGGAGCCGGTACGGTCATGCCAGTTGACCATGAAGAGTCCTGAAACCTCATGACCCTGCTGTTTCAGCAGGTATGCGGCCACACTGGAATCGACCCCTCCTGACAATCCGACAACTACACGGCTCATAATCACTCTTTAATCAAGAGTGTAAAAATAGTACAATTGGCCGTAATCAGGCCGGAACCATCAGAGGTTTTGAAAATTTCGGAGGTCGGATTAACGTGAGTCTGAATTCAGGGGAATGGTCGCCCCCAGAAAAAGCAATGCCCCAAACGTGCCCATTCATCCTCCAGAAAACCGTAAACTATGCCAAAGCTAAAGCTTTTATCACGGTTTCCGATGGTGGCGGTCCATCGAGCAGTCCGAAAATTCCCGTTTCTTCGCCAATGACCGTTGCCAGTAATGCGCCGACTCCCATAGAGAAATTGGCAGATATTTTGGGAAGTATGAAAGTTAGTTGAAGCCGGTTGTTTTGAAGATACCGGATTGAAAAATGGGGTTGTTAATCTTATTTTTACTAACTTCATCACAATTTCCGGTAGGGTGGTTTGAGTATGAAATTATTGATTGGATTGCCATGAAGCGATATTTGATTTTCCTGTTTTCTCTTTTCCTTATGGGGAAAGCCATTTCCCAGGAAGTTGTCAGGGTGGGTGACCGGGTCCCTCTTTTTGCGGCTGTTTCTGATGAGGACAAGGTTTGGAGCCTGAAGGATTATCTGGGGAAGAAGAATGTGGTTCTTTATTTTTATCCGGCGGCTATGACAGGCGGGTGTACCAGTCAGGCGTGCGGTTATCGGGACCACCAGTGTGAATTGAAAGATTTGGATGCCATCGTTATCGGAATCAGCGGAGATGATGTGGCCTCCCTGCAGATATTTAAGAAAGCGAAGAACCTGAATTTCACACTCTTATCAGATGATGACGGAGCTGTGGCCCGGTTATTCGGGGTTCCGGTAAGTGCCGGTGGTCAGATTTCCCGGATGGTGGAAGGCATGGATGTGGTTCTGAACCGTGGAGTAACCGCGCAAAGGTGGACTTTTATCATTGGCAAGGACGGAAGGATCAAATATATCAACCAGCAGGTCGATGCTGCCAGTGACTACAAGACGGTGATGGAAGTTCTTGCAAAAACAAAATAGTACGCCACAGGAGGTCCCTTGTGGATAGACAAACAGCGCCTTTTCTGGGTGAGCTGTTAAAAGGATATCGTCAGATTATCGGTCATATGCCTGTCAAAACCATGTAATATTGTACTCCATACGTAAATGATCTCGAAACTTCGGTCACTTTTTGTGATTGCATTGAGGGGGAGACAGGAGCTTATATGAAATCAGGTTATCCTTATAGCCTGTCCACGATTTCATACCTGGAAAATCCATTAAAAAAATTGAAACTGAGGTTTGCATTCCGGATTCTAACACATCCTGCGCCTGCAAACGGGTGATGCGATTGGCTTGTCTTCCCGGATGGGAAGAGTGTGAGGGTTTCGAGCGAAACTAATATGTTTTAAAACATAAAATTAAACGCTTATGGTATTTAAGTGATAATAAAATATTTATATGATAAAGTATGATAAAATGGCCAATTGGCCGTTTGCAGGAGAGCCTGAAATTTACTATTTTAGTTAATGATTTACAAACCCTTAGTTTTTCAGGATACTTAACTTCCTGCATTACAAGATGTACCCTTAAAAAAAACAAAATGGAGAACCTGGTGAAAATTGGGAAAAACGATTTCCTTTAAGAGCCTCCCCGGGGGTCCCACGCGTTACCTTGTTCCCGTCCCGGGGAGGATTAGCTTTGTAAAAAGCCAATACAAAGCTACAATACGGGGACCAATTTTGCAAGTGGCAATTGCAAAATGGGGCAAAGTGCTGCATATTATTATTAAGCAAAAAATGAAAAGAAAGTTACTTGGAGTATTCCTGCTTCTGATCATTTTCAGTGCATGCCAGCAGGATCCTGAAATCCCTGAGACGGATATGATTCCAACTTCCGCACCTGAAAAAGCTTTCACGTTGAATCAGACTCATGATGCGCTTGCAAAGGTTTTAGCCCTTTCACTTACAGACAGAAATGTAAGGTTATTCCTTCATGCTGAAATTGGTAAGCAGTTTACCAATGATTTTGATATCCTTTATGATTTGATCAAGGACAAGGAGATTATGACGGAGAAGTATGGTCCGGTAAGTTTCTCCGGGTTATTGAAAAACATAGCTTCCGGGGCGGGCATTGAATTTTCCATGTTTGATGAGTCCGTTTTGCGGTACAGAAACCTCCAGATCTCAAGTCCGGTTTATTATAGCAACTGGGATCCCCACGGTTTTATCCCGTTGGTGATCAGTCTGCCCGAGGAGTACAAGGAAGGAGAAAAGATGGCTGTAAAGGCTTATGATTCCGATGGCCGTGAAATGATGGTGCTGGAGGAGGAGTTAAATAGCCCGATTTTGCTGGTAAGGCAGGCCGAAAGGGTCGATGCGGACGGTATGATGCGGGTGGATCCTGACGGATTTGTCATTCCCCAGGAGGAGCGGTGGGTTTCTGCCGCCGAAGCCTATGCTTTTGCCGAATCCCACCTGAAATCTGCTTCCTCCGTTCTGGAGGAGCCTGTCATTCAGGTACTGGATGATGAAAAATTCCATGATGCTTTGGTAGCCAGAAGGCTGATGTATGCGCCCGGGGAAACGAAACCCGTAAATAGTACGGGCATCACGCCCGGATCTATGCTGAAATCGGCTGCTGCAACTGCTTTGGCTGCACCCGCCAATTTCACGGTGCATCCCGCCGGACCGTATACCATTCAGATCAACTGGTCCCAGGTTCCTGGGGCGGTCTCCTATGAGATTTTCCGGCAATACCAGACCTATCCCAATTACCTGATCGCCACCGTAGATGAAAACCAGATCAATTACATTGATCGGTATTTAAGCATCGGGGAGCCCTACACCTATTCGGTAAGGGCGGTGGATGCCGCCGGGAACAGATCCCCGTTGACAGATGGCAAGGAATCCTATTCCAGTTGGAGAACCAATGGTCGTCGGGATGTTATCGACAGAATCTTCATCAGTTCCGACTGCTGGAGATGGTGTTGCGGATTGTTTGACGGCAAAATCGAACTGCAATACAAAACCTCCTATTTGCAGTTGCCGGGGAATACCAATTTGGCCTATCCCTCAAACGGTGTCAATAATCTGGGTCAAAAAACCAAAGATCAGCAGAGGAATAAGTGGTGTTATTACAACCATTACATGTTCCCCTGGGACGTCAGGAACCATTCTTATTCCTACCGGTTTAAAATGATTGAAGATGACGGGGACGGTAACGGAACCAAGATCAAGTTGGGTGTAACATTTAAAGTCCAGGTGCTGAAGATCGTGGATATTTCAGTTTCGCCGGGGATTGAATTTACCATTGCCGATAAAGATGAAGACTTCGGCGAAGTGATTGTTTTGTATTGGGAACCCAGAAGCGGGCCTGTTGTTGACGGAGTCCCATCAGACGGATACAACCTTATTCCCGACAAGGGTGACGCAAGAATGTACCTTAAGCAATAGAATCTGCAGGAGCCAGCTTGGCTGGCTCCTTTTTTTACCCAATGTAATAAAGTGATTATGAAATGTACGTTGAAATCGATGATGTTGCTTTCCATGCTGATCCTGTTCAGTTGCAGCAAGGATCCATACCCCGGGAAAGTGGAAATTGTGGAGGTAACAGATGTTACCCACAACAGCCTGGTTGTCAAAGCCTCTATATCAGGCACGGGGGAGGGTGTAGGACTTCAGGTGAAAGGGGTATGTTTTGACAAAACCGGGATGCCGGAGGCTGACCGGGACCATTTTGAAGGGACAACTCCTCCCGGGCCCCTTCAGGAATGGTTCACAGGTATTTCTGGCTTTGAGCCGGATACCCGGTATATAATCCGTGCCTACTGTGAAACAAATGTGGGAATGGTTTACAGCGATACCATGATCATCCGGACTACACCGGTGGAATACATGACCGATCCCCGGGACGGAAAGGAATATGAGGTGAAACAGTATGGAAATCACCTCTGGATGCTCCGGAACCTCGATCATGTTACCCCGGGTAGTCTGGTTTTTGAGAATAAGGACAGCAATGGCGCCCTGTTTGGCCGTTTGTATCCCTACGCTGAGGCGCTTTCAGCATGTCCGCCCGGATGGCGGCTCCCGACAGATGAGGAGTGGAAGGCTCTGGAACAATTTATAGGAGTTCTCCCTGAAGATCTGGATAAAACCGCTCAAAGGGGGAGTCCGTATGGCGGAATGATGAAGGAGCCGGGAATGCGGTTGTGGGAATCTTCAAATGCCCTGAATTCCAATAACCATTCCGGTTTTTCTATCGTGCCGTCGGGATGGTACAACAATAGGACGCAAAAGTTCTCCTATCCAAATTTTTGTGCACAGTTTTGGGCAAATGCAGGAGATTCGGAAAATTCATCAACCAGGTCGTTTTATTCTCATTCTGACGCAATCGGCCGGCTGAGATCAAAGGTTAATGACTATCGACTATCGGTTCGTTGTATCAAATAAATCATTCCTATGCTGATAGTGAGTGCCAGGATATTTGATAAAGCGCTGACAATCCTGTTTATGCTTGTTATTTGTTCGTGCGTTAAGCAGGTTGATCTCGATTTCGAAGATTATCAAACCCATCCGGTGGTGAATGCACTTCTGGTTCCCGATTCCGTTATGGCAGTCCACCTGAGCCTTTCATCCCGGGCCGACAAGCCGGAAGTTTTTCCTGAATTGACCAGGGCAAAGGTGGAAATTTCAGATGGAACCAGTAGTATTGAACTTGCCAATCAGGGAAATGGAACATATAGTGCAGGTTATTACCCAATTGCCGGGAAAGAGTACAAATTGAGCATTCATCTAGACAACGAGAATTCATTAAAATCGGTCACAAAGATTCCAGTTCAACCTGAGATTTCTATTACCCCTATTGTCGCTGAACATTTGGTGCAAGTTAACATAAAAGATAATCGCGAAGAAACAAATTATTACTGGATAGGTCTAAAGAGTTTTTCAATCTCAAATAAAATGATGTATTACAAGACTTATGTTTCTTGTGACTTCCTCTTATTGGACGATTTTAACAGAACGCAGGGGAATGGTTTAAGTAAAACAAAATATTCCTATCATTTTTATGCCAGGTTGCCGGATTATAAATTTAACGGTGGGCAAATTAGCTTTACACTCCCACATTACTGGAGTGATCCTCAGGATTATGAGTTTTTATCGTACAGGTCCTACATATATATAATCAACGCTGACGAACACCTTGACCGGTATATGAAGTCGGCGTTGATCCAGTATGACCTTCGGGTGATCGGTGACATGCCGGTGTTTCATACCCCTATCAACATGTATTCCAATATTGAAAACGGAAAAGGGATCTTTGGTTCCTATACCATGAGCCAATTTGACATCACAACTCCTTCAATTTTACGATTATGAAAAAAATTTTAAAGGATGGTTCTAACCGGTTTATTTGAGCTCCTCCCCGGGAGGTATACGACATGCCGGCTTTCTCCCGGAGAGGTTTGGGATCATTAGTCCGGATTTCCGGTCTTTTTCAGGCCAACATACAAACCAAACTGATCCCTTGGTATATCAGGCGCGAATGTAAGCCGGTAAATCATAAAACACTGAATTTAAACGTAATCAATTGAAAAATTATGAAAACCAGAAAAATGCCGACCTTAATTCTTTTGACATTGTTATTCCTCTCAGGTTGTGGGGTACACACTTCCCTGGTGGGAAACCTGAACGGCAACATGACCAATGTGGAACTCACCAGGAAAAACTTCACTGTCCTGGAACGGATCAGCGGTACTTCCACGGCAACCTACATCATGGGGATTGGAGGATTGTCTAACAAGGCGCTGATCGAAAAAGCCAAAGCGGACATGTTGTCCCGGCACGATTTGACCGGTGGCTCAATGGCCATTATCAATCTGACCGTTGAAGACCATGTTTCCTCGTTTCTGATTTTCTACGTCAAACGGACAGTCACCGTTAGTGCCCATCTGATTGAGTTTACAGACTGACGCGCTTTCTGCTAAGATGATTTACATGTTTTTTTATAATTAAAATTTGCCTTTAACTATATTGTAAATTTTGGAGTGGCAACAAATGCCACTCCTTATTTTACTTAACTCATGAAACAAATAATACTAACTATTTTAATAACTGGATCATTTTTTTACTGTTGTAAAATTGGTCAGATTCCTACCAATGAAGTAAACATTACCTTAATTGATAGCATTACAATATTAAATCACCAAATTGATAAACTCCCGGAGATATATCGAGATCATCAGTATTTCATTGATAAAGAAAAAATTCAGATTTTCTCTAAAAATTTAAAAAATGGAATAATAAAAGATCTTAATTTTTCATCTGTATTAAGTCACATCTTAAATCTACAAATATTAAATGATTCTTTAATTTATATAGACGGTATTCCAAACTTCATAGTTTTTAATCTGCAACGAAATGATTACATAGTTTATCCTAAAAATATGGATATGACTAGTAACCCAATTTTGTCAAATGAAAATATTTATATTGCAGGAATAAACTTTGATTCGGAAACCCCTTTGTTCTCTATAAATGTTATTGATTACTGCGATGGACGTTTTGAACCTGTTGCAATTAAAAATTTAGAGCCTGAAAACAAAGTTGAAAACTATTTACTTACAGGACATCTATTACAAAATAACAATAGACTTTTTTTTATATTTGATTGGTTGGGAGAATATTATATCATTGATAAAAGTAATGAAAATACGATTAAACATGATTTACTTCCATTATTAGGTGATGAAAAACGGTTTATTGGCAATGCTGGCTCTCCACCATATTATCAAGCATATAGTGCAAGCATGTATGGGACAATATAATATATGTTTATGAAATTAGCTTTTAAATATTTCTTTATATGCCTTATCTATTTTATTATAGTAAGTAAAGTGATTGGTCAAAACAATGATACAATTGAGAGCAATCCTTTCGAATTAAATAATTTCAACTTAATATATGGGAATGCAGGTTTTGACATTTATGATTTTGAGATAATTAATAAATACAAGGTATTATTACTGACAAAAAGGGATGGAGCTTTATTCGTGCTATTAGATAACTATAATTTAATAATTGACACTCTCTTTTTAAAATCAGCGCCGGCAAATATTAAATTTTGGTGCAATAATGATATTTTTTACTATCAATCCATTTTTTTCTATAAATCAAACTTTTGCGACCTTGATTATAAACCTGGGATTGCATCCTTTTACGTTGATAATGATAAACTGATATTTAAAGGATGCTATTCTATTGATGATTCTTACATAAGAGATGAACTATTTTTGACTACGAAAAATTTCAAAATAACATTACTGGAAAGAGAAAAAAAGGTAAAGAAAAAGGAATCAAAAGAAAATATTAATACTGAATCTGAGATTGATTATATTGGCTTTGCAATTAACGATAAATATATAGTCAAAAGAAAGAATCCCAAATTTAAAAGTATTTTTAATACTTTTTTCCCATTTGTAGAAAATTGTAATAAACTTTATGTTTTTGATATTATTGAAAATGTACTTTATAAATTTAACAATGAAAATATTTATAAAATAGATACATTAAAAAACACTGTTCAGTTTAGAGATACGCTTGACAACTTTGTTTCTTATGAGTTACTATCTGATGAAGGCACAAAAGAGATATATTTGTTGACGACCCAAAAATCGAAATTAACCCGGAAAGGAAGAGAAAAGCAACAATTTGAAATAAATCAGTACCTATATAAACTTATCGAAGATAAATGGGTTAAGATCAATTATGAAATTCCATTATTCGCTTATAAGATGAGAATACATTACAAGAAAATTTACGCGACATTTAGTTTGTGCGATGAAGTGGGAATTGAACGAAAAACTTTATATGAATCGAAGAGCCATGTATTTTAAAAACAGATGTTTACATTTTGTAAATTTCATTGCGATGCCGGTACAGGTTGTTGGTTCAGGTTTATGCATGATAGTCCTTGTTCTCGTGGATGGACTATCACCCGCAATCCGCAACGGCAACTTTTAATTTTCCATTTAAATCAATTGATATGATGCCCCGGTTAAAGCTTTTGTCGATTTTTGTTCTGGCTGTTTTTTTTGGGTATGGACAATCAGGCAGTCATGTCACCCTTTCAGGGATGATTACAGATCTTAAAAGTGGGGAGCACCTTGCCGGGGCTTCTTTTTACTTTCCGGCGTTGAAAAGAGGGACCTCTTCAAATTCTTATGGTTATTATGCCATTCAACTGCCTCAAGGGCGTCATGCCCTGGAAATTTCCTTTGTAGGGTATGGAAAAATTGCTGTTGTTCTCTCCTTTTCAAAAGATACGGTCGCAGACTGGCATTTGATTCCCGGTGTTGATATGGCAGAAGTCAGTGTCACGGCACAGCGGATGGATAAAACCCTTGTCAACGGAGTGATGCCTGGAATTTACTACCTCAGTGCCCGTAACATAGAGCTCGCGCCGGCGCTTCTGGGAGAATCGGATGCACTAAAATCCATCCAACTGCTTCCCGGGGTGAAATCAGGAAATGAAGGGACTTCGGGGATCAATGTCAGGGGCGGGTCGCACGACCAGAATCTGATTCTCCTCGACGGGGTACCCGTATACAACACCAACCACCTCTTCGGTTATCTTTCCACCTTCAATACCGATGCCATCCGGGAAATCCGGTTTTATAAGGGAGGAATCCCGTCCCGTTACGGAGGAAGGCTTTCTTCGGTGGTGGATGTGGCCATGAAGGAGGGGAACAGCAAGGAAGCCGGTGGAGAGGTCGGTCTTAATCCCGTTTCGGGAAGGCTGATGCTGGAAGGTCCTCTGAAAAAAGAGGTGGCCTCCTTCATGATATCCGGCCGGAGATCGTGGCTTGATATCCCGCTTCGCGCCGGCCAATGGATTTCCGGTAATATGGAAACCCTGGGGTATGCATTTTATGATGTCAATGCCAAGATCAATTGGATCATCAATCCTCGCAACCGGGTATTCCTGAGCCATTACCAGGGAAGAGACGGTTATTTTGTAAACACAAAAGATTCCGCGAGTACCGACCGGTACAGCTTCGACTGGGGAAACTTCACCTCGGTTGCGCGCTGGAACCTGGTCCTTTCGCCCCGTTTGTTCGTGAATACCTCGGCATATCACAGCCTGTACCGATTCAGGGAGGCGTTTGATAATGTCAGAGAGGAAAAAACCAGCCAGCACACTAGCAGCGGATTGGAGGAATACTCCCTGAAAGGTGATTTTGACTGCTCTCTTACCGGTCATGCCGTGAAATTTGGCTATCAGGTATCATGGCAATCCTTCTCACCTGAAATGACCTCCATTTCAGGTGACTTGTCGGGGATTCCGTCTCCGTCAGTTCCAGAAACGGAGTCAACCTCCCTTTCCCTTTACGGCGAGGATGAATTTAGTCCCGTTTCCCGTTTCACTATGAATGCGGGTTTGCGGTGCCTGGTTTATCACTCGGGAAATGAAACGGTGTTGTACCCCGAACCCCGTCTGTCGGTTCGTTATTCTGCAAACCAAATGACAGATCTCAAGATGTCGGTGCAGAGAATGGTTCAGACGGTTCACCTCCTGACGAACAATGCCCTGAATATGCCGACCGACCTTTGGGTAACGGCAGGCGAGAAAACGCCGCCCGAAGAAGCCTGGCTTTATGACATGGGCATTAATACACGTCTGGCAGAAGGTTTGACACTGGAAGGTGAATTATATTGTAAGTCCATGAATAATCTGCTGGAATACAGACCCGGAGTTATCATTTGGTCAGGTACGGGAAAAAGTTGGGAGGAACTGACCGTGGTAGGGAAAGGACTTAACTACGGCGCTGAGGTCATGGTGGAGAAAACAACAGGTCGGCTGACCGGATGGGCAGGCTATTCCCTTTCATGGGCTCTGCGGAAATTCGACGAAATCAACAACGGCAGGTATTTTCCCTTCAAGCACGACCGGCGTCATGACCTTTCCATGCTTGCCACTTACCGGGTCAGGGAGACCGAAAAGAAACAAAAGCTGCTCACCTTCTCTTTTGTATTTGCTTCAGGAAATGCCATCACCATTCCCGATGACCATATCAAGGGAATGATGCTTCCCGGATTGGCTTCAGATTTCTCTTATATTGACAGTTTTTCCTGGTACGAATCCTTCCCTCATCCCAACAACTACAGGATGCCTCCTTTCCACCATCTTGACGTGGCTTATGCCGCCACTAAAAAACTGAGGCACGACCGCAGGCGGACCTGGACCTTTTCGGTTTACAATGTGTATAACCGGCTAAATCCCTACTTCTATTATAAGACGCACGATTCTTTCAAGCAGATTTCCATGCTTCCCGTAGTTCCCTCCGTCTCCTGGTCATTGACCTTCTGAAGGAAATAGGATTTATTGCGGTTTTTTTTCTCTTCTGGTACCAGACCAAGAAGAGCCGTTTTTGGGTCCTTCCCTGAATCCTCTTTTTTTCCGGAAGTGGTCACGGGGGGTCGAAGTCCTGGTTTTCCATTCGGGACCGTTTCCGATTGATTCGGGAAGAGGGGCTTTGGTAATTTCTCGTTCGATAAGCTTTTCAATGCGGTACATCTTCTGCATGTCAGCCTCATTGACCAGTGTGATCGCCATGCCGGTGGTTTCGGCACGTGCCGTCCGTCCAACCCGGTGGACATAATCCTCGGCATCGCCCGGAACATCAAAGTTGACGACCAGGTTGATGTCCTTGATGTCGATGCCCCGGCTCAACACATCGGTGGCGACCAGGATCCGGGTCTCTCGTGATTTGAAACGCAAAAGAATCTCCTCCCTTTGTTTTTGTTCCAGGTCGGACGAGATTCCTTCCGTTTTCCATGACCTGGACCGGAGCCCACGCACAATATCGTTGACTTTTCTTTTGGTCGAGGAGAATACCAGGATGCTCCTGAAGTCTGGTTTTCCAGCGATGACCAACCGAAGCAGCGGGATTTTCTGGGTTTCGTGGACTAGGTAAGCGAGTTGAGTGACCCCTTCGGCAGGTTTTGACATTTCCAGGGCGATCTCCACGGGCCGAGTGAGTATCTGCTTTGACATGGAGCGGATCTTCGGGGGCATGGTGGCGCTGAACATCAGGGTTTGCCTTTTTTGGGGCACATAGGAGATGATTTTCATGATATCGTCATAAAAACCGATATCGAGCATGCGGTCGGCTTCATCGAGGATGAGATGCTCAATTTTATCGAATTTCACATACCCCTGACTGAGGTGGCTGATCAGCTTTCCCGGGGTGGCCACGATGATATCGGCTCCTCTGGTGAGGGCCGTCTTTTGTTGGCCCCATTCACTCCCGTCACCTCCCCCGTAGATGGCAATAGAGGTAATATTTAGGGTATAGGCCAGTCCCTGAATCTGCTGGTCGATCTGGATGGCCAATTCCCGGGTGGGAACCAGAATCAGCGTATTGGTGTCGGGAGAGGGTTTCCGGGCCTGAAAATCCAGAATGGGTAAAAGAAATGCCGCTGTTTTCCCGGTACCGGTCTGGGCACAGGCAATCACGTCACGACCTTCCGTGATGGGAGGAATAGCCTGTTCCTGGATAGAGGTGGCTTCACGATACCCCATATAGTAAATAGCGTCGAGCAACTCGCGGGTCAGATTAAACTCTTCAAATTTCATGAAAGGAAGGGATAATATTAAAAATCAGGTGCAAAGATACAAACTCCCGGCGATTTGTGTCTCCCTAAAAGTAACCGGCCAACGTGGCCCCGCAATGGCTGCATCTCCCATCCCCGGTAACTCCGGAAAGTTCTGTATGATAGTGTAAGCGTTTGATCAATAGTGTTTTGCATTCATGGCAATAGGTACAGGAATGAATATCCGTGGAAACATTGCCGGTATATATATACCGAAGTTTTTCAGCAGCAATGTCAGCAAAATTGTCGAGGGTGGATTCCGGAGTGGGCGGAAGCGATAATTTCCATGCCGGGAAATATCGGGAAAGATGCAAGGGGATATCGGGACCCAGTTCCAGACTGATCCAGTCAATCATTTCCCGGAATTCCTCTTCTGAATCGTTAAGGGTGGGGATCACCAGATAGGTGATTTCCAGATGCTTTCCTGCATTGACAATGGCCTTCAGGGTATCCATTACCGGTGCCAGCCTCCCGCCGGTCATCTGCCGGTAAAAACTATCACTGAAAGATTTTAGATCGACATTGAAGGCATCCGTGAGCGGCAGGAGATTCAACAATGGACCGGAATTGATGAAACCATTGGTGATCGCTACATTTTTTAATCCGGCAGAATGGATAAGTTCCGCAACATCGACCATAAACTCATAGAAAACCGTGGGCTCATTGTAGGTATAGGCAATTCCGATATTTCCGGGGATCGACATCGCCTGATGCGCCAATTGGGAAGGCGTTATCGGGAAATCACGGGAAGGGGCGTCGGCATCACATTGGGAAAGATTGTAATTCTGGCAAAAGGAACAACGGAGGTTGCATCCATGTGTCCCGACAGAGAGAATCTGCCTCCCAGGATAAAAATGATAAAGGGGTTTCTTTTCAACAGGATCGGAATGAATTGCAGCCAACTGTCCATACACCAGACTGATAAGTTGGCCGTTGCGATTCACCCTGACATGACATGCCCCTACTTTCCCTTCCGGTATCACGCATTCATGCGGACAAAGCCTGCACCTTACTTTGCCTTCTCCTTCTTTAGTGAAACAGCACGCTTCATGCATACCCTGTTTTCTACCAAAGATACGGAATTTACAGGATCTTCTGTAAATGAAAAAAGGGTACCCTTACAAGTACCCCCGGTTCAATTTTATTAAGATCATTACTTTTTCGGGACGGGAACGGCTTCGGTGTTCTTGCTTCCGCAACAGGCCTTGCCCTTTTCAGCACAGGCAGCTTTTTGTGTTTCGCAGCATCCGCTTTTTACTTCGGCCTTGCCTGTACATCCTGCATCTGACTTAACCGCAGCTTTGTCATCACTATTTGTCTTGGTTTTGACAACCGCCTTCTTTACCTTCTCCTTTACACTATCCTGATCATTATCGTCAGCAACAATGGTTACATTTGCCTTCTCAATTGTTACAGCACCGGCATATGCCCGGGTGACTGAAAGACCGTAAACGGCGATGATCGCTAAAATGAATAGTAACTTTTTCATGGTTTCTCAATTATTAATTAAATTTTGTGACAAATATATATTTAATCATTCCACATAAATGTTAACATGATGTTAAATTAGACTTTTTACTCTTTTATTATGGCTATCTTTGTCTAATGAAAAAATACCTGAGAAAGCATTTGGTATGGATAACCCTGATAATGTTGGGATTACTCCTGTTCCTGCAGGTGAGATGGATTTTATATTCCGTCAGTTTTCAGGAAAGAGTTTTCAGGAACAGCGTTGATCTGGCGCTTGACAAGACCATTGCAAGCCTTAACAATGACCAGATGGTTTGCAATGCTATGCGTGAATGCATGGGATGCGACACGGTCCAGACGGATAATCACCTGTTGTCGCACAGAATCTGGAACCAGATTCATTCCACCATCGATGCTGAGTTGGCGGCTTTCGACATTGACCTGGATTATGAAATCTTCATCACCAAAAATCAGAGAGATACCCTGCGGAATGGTCCTTTACGGCTTGTTGTGGGTAAGGGGACCTGTTATACCCAAAGCCTGAGGGAACTGCTCCAGACCAGCGGCTATGAGCTGGCAGTCAATTTCCCCGACAAAACCCGCTTCTTGCTGAACCGTGCAGGAGTGATGGTTTTTGCGTCGGTGATCCTGATCCTGTTGATCTTCTTTTCTATTTTTCAAATGGTGAGGCTCTACCGCGAGGAGGTGAGGCTGTCTGAAAATATCAGGGAACTGATTAACAACATCACCCACGAGTTTAAAACGCCGATCACTTCGATTTCGCTGGCTTCCAATCTGATCAGAAAGGGAAAGAGCAGCGATAACCCGGAGAAGCAAAGGGAATATGGTGATCTTATTTTCAGGGAGAATCTGAAACTTCAGCGGCAGGTGGAAACCTTGCTCAATATGGCTGCCATGGAAAGGGAAGATTTCGAATATGACAGGAAGCCCGAAAGTCTCAGTGCAATGGTGAACGATGCCATGGAATCGGTGAAGTTGTTGCTTGAAGACAAACAGGGAAGCATTACCCTTCAACTCGATGAAAAGGATGATACAGTCATGGCCGACAGGCACCATCTCACCAATGTGTTTGTCAATCTGCTCACCAATTCTTTAAAGTATTCAGGAAGACAGCCTGATATGCAGATCAGAAGCGTTGTAATGAAAAATGAAATTGTGGTGGAGTTCACTGACAATGGGATAGGGATCCCTACCAAATACCAGAAATATATATTTGACAAATATTTCAGGGTGCCCACAGGCGATGTGCATGATAACAAGGGCTTCGGCATCGGACTTTCGTATGTGAAGAGCGTAGTGACTGCACACCATGGGAAAGTGACCGTTTCAAGTGAACCGGGAAAAGGAAGTATATTTACAGTGGTTTTACCTCTTGCCGTGAATAGGGATGAATGAGAAACAACTTCGAATACTGTTGGCTGAAGATGATCTGAATCTGGGTTTTCTCCTTACGGAATACCTGGAAGGAAACGGTTTTTATGTGAAGCTTTTCCGTGACGGCGAGTCAGCCCTGAAAGGGTTCAGGACGGGGAGTTTTAATTTTTGTATCCTTGATGTGATGCTTCCCGGTGTAGATGGTTTTAACCTTGCCCGCACCATAAAATCAATGGACCGGAAAATTCCGGTGATTTTTCTTACCGCCCGTTCGCTGAAAGAAGATAAACTGAAAGGATATTCGCTGGGGGCCGACGATTACATCACCAAACCCTTTGACGAGGACGAACTTTTATGCAGGATCAGGGCTGTGTCGAACAGGGTGGAGCCGGCTGACATTAAAGAGGGAAATGATATTTTTCACGTTGGCAGTTTTGAATTTGACTATTCCAACCTGGCGCTGAAGCGGGGGGATGAAAAGCGAAGGCTGACCAGCCGGGAGGCTGATGTGCTTCGTCTGTTGTGCTCCTCGCGGAATAACATTGTGAAAAGGGAGTTGATTCTAACCTCCATATGGGGAGAAAACGACTATTTTGCCGGAAGGAGCCTCGATGTCTTCATCTCGAAACTTCGAAAATATTTCAATGGTGATTCATCGGTCAGGATTGAAAACATCCCCAAGGTAGGATTCCGGCTTTCCTGTAAATAAGAAGTCAGGTTCACCGGGTAGGTTTCCGGACCGGTGGATTACCTGTTTCATCTACCTCTCTTTTGCATACAATTCCAGACGGCGAAGCCAGACCACCCCAATGGCAAGGAGAAAACGGGGAAATACCAGCCACAGGATGGGCATCCCTATTGCTGCGAACAACAGCGTATCTTCCAATTGAGAGTGTGAGATGGCAATATGGTGGTTCAGAAGGTCGGCATCCCTGCGTGTAAAGGCTCCTTCCGCGGTCTGGCTGATCATGATGGCTCCCCCGTATGAGAGTCCCAGCGTGTTGGCCACTAACCAAAGAAAACTGCTGGAGGCAGGCAGCCCCATGAGCCTGAGTAGCGGATAGAAAGGCCGCTCCAGCCACCTGAGTACGCCTAACTCGCTCATAAGACGCTGCAGTACCAGCAGGATGTTGACCAGCACTACGATTTTCAGGGAGGTAATCCCAATGGCTTTCAGCCACTCCAGGAAGTCGGGGATAAATCTGCCGTCGGTATCTTCGGGCCGTAATGCGATTTTTCCGGGCATCTGCGGCAGTAATAGGTTCAGCAACAGGGCTGCCACAAAGCCTGTGCCCAGTCTCAACAGCGTCATTCTCCATGGCGACGATCCCGTTTTGGACTGAATCCCCGATTCCACAATCAGGGCATGCCCGATCAGGGTCATGTTGGCCAGAATCAATGCTTCCCTGAGCGGCAGATCAAGGGTGGCCATCACCGCAATAACTGAATAGATGTTGGTGAAATAGCCGGTAATCAGCACGATGGAAGCTTTCCCCGACAACCCAAATAACTTGAAGAGGGGTTCCGTGAGAATGGCTAGGCCCTCCAGCACCCCGAGCCAATTGAGCAGGAATACACCCAATGAAACGGGAATGGTGAGCTTCAGGAGCCACAGCGCGGTCTTCATCCCCTGCCGGAATGCCGGCATGAACACCTTTCCTTTCAGGTCCACTCTTTTTCCCATCTGGTTGCCCTACTTAAGCTGTTGTTCACGATCATTCCGGACTTTGCAGCGGGAAATTCCCCTGATTTGAAACCGACACACATCCGGCTATTGCCCCGGCTGGCTGTGATGCCCTGTCCCTTCCTCTCCGCCCACCCGGTGTTCGTCAACCAACGGATATCCTTCGGGTCGCTGCTGCTTCCACCGCTTGTGTGACCAAAGGTAGCAGGCAGGTTCTTCCCTGATGTGCTTCTCCATGGTTCTGACATATCTTAGCAGAATCTCCTGTTCGGTCACTTCTGCCGGCTTTTCAAATAGCGGAATAAAGGAGACTTCATAGTGGCCTCTGCTGGTTTTCCGGGTGAGGTGGAAAAAGACTGGCAGGTTGCTTTTACGGGCTATTTTTTCGGGCCCCTGATAAAAGCAGGCTTCCTGGTTCAGGAAGGTGGTCCAGAAACGGGTAATGACGGCAGGTCGCTGGTCGGCTACAAGAGTCAGGACAACGGGAAGCCCCCGCAGATTGAATTCCATGGCGGCGCGTGATGATTTATGTACCGCAATTGTTTGCATTCCCCAACGCTCCCTGATCCCCAACAGATATTTTTCAAAGCGCGGATTCCCCCTTACCGGATTGTACACTACCAGAAACTGATGCTTCAGAAACACCTGTGCGAAACTGTTCAATTCCCAATTGTTGTAATGCATGGCCAGCAAAATGACGCTTGTCCCTTTCTCTGCATAGCTGTTCATCAGATCGACCCCCCGGAACGTGATTCTTTTTTTGAATTCGTCGTGCGACAGGGAATATGCCTTGATTGTCTCGACGGTTATGTCGCCAAAATGGCGGTAAAACTTATTTACGGTGGAAGCAATCTGTTTGTCAGTGTAATCCGGAAAAGCATGACGGAGGTTGTTGACGATCACATCTTTGCGGTATCTTACTACATGTTGCAGGATAAAGGCAAACAGGCCTGATAATCCGTACAAAACCGGAAAGGGAAGATAAGAAATCAGTTTCAGTACACTGATTCCGGTCGCTTTCATAAGTTCAAGCGGAGAGAATATTCCTTTTGGTTCCTCAACCATTGTGCTTCCTTTTGATATTAGAATGTAACATCCTGCTTTTAAGTCAGTATACTGGTTTATCTCCGGGTTTTTTGTATTTCCACCTCTTGTGTGACCAGAGATACCAGGCGGGTTCTTCTCGTATGACCGACTCAATCCTGCGTACATAAGTGTTGATGATGGTCTCTTCAGATACTTCCCGGGGATTTTCAAACAGAACTTCAAAAGAGGTCTCATAAAACCCTCTTTTTATTCTTTTGATTTGCTGAAACAGTACCGGGTGGTTAAAGCGGATGGCCAGTTTGGCAGGGCCGTTGAAAAACAGGGCCGGCTGATTCATGAACGTTGTCCAGAAGGGGTGGTTCCATGGAGGTGACTGGTCGGCAAGGAGTCCTGTCAAAACACACGTGCCCTCTTTCTCAGCCTTCAGAATCTTCCGAAGGGTAATCGACATGGATACGGGCTCGGCACCGAAACGGGCCCTGACACTATTGAGATGGGCTTCAAATTCACTGTCCTGCTGGGATTTGTAAACTGCAAAATGATAATGCTTCAGCAACAGCGGCATACAGCAGAGCCATTCCCAGTTTCCGTAATGCATGGCCATGACAATCACACTCCTTCCCTTGTCATAGTACCTGTTTACAACTTCAGGATTTTTTATTACCATACGCCGGAGGATTTCCTCCTTTTTCAGCACCGGGGTTTTCAGGATTTCAACAACCAGATCGCACAAATACCGGTAGTATTGCCGGGCGATCTTTTTTCGTTCATCGTCAGTTTTCTCCGGAAAGGAAAGCTTGAGGTTCCTTCGGGTAACATCCCTGCGGTACCTGAATACGTGGTATACAAATATGAAGAGGATGCCTGAAATGACATATAACACGGAAAACGGAAGCCTGGAGACTCCCGTCAGAAAGGTGCGGACCACGTATTTCGGGACTTTTTCAACCATCGTTTTAGCCTTGACAAAATTATGTTTTTTAGATGAAATGACCATGCAGGATTATGCACCAACCGGAATGAAATTGCGGAGCTATGCTTTGCAACCGCTAAAACGGACAATAGCCGCAATAATAAACCACATGGAAATTACATCTGTTTTGCGGATTTCGCTATAGTAACTAAAAATTCCCAACAGATGAACGAGCACCTAACGGTTTACACCAAAGAGCATGTTTATTGCCTTCATGCGAAACGAAGTCCGGCAGAGCAACGCGGAGCCAATTACATGGGTATCAAGAATCCTCACATGCCTGTCTGCGAAAATGAATTGAACAACAGCGCAATAATTAACAAATTAACGTATGAAATGGTGAAATTATTGACGAAACCTGATATCTTCGTCAAACAAAACAAGGCATATGAAAACCGGTTTATCGTTATTTTTGCTTTTGCTGACCACGGTGTCAGGCGGGCAGAATTTTTACATTGCCCATCGCGGGGCATCGCATGATGCTCCCGAGAATACGGTCAGCGCTGTAAGGCTGGCGTGGGAACTGGGAGCCGATGCTGTGGAAATTGATATTCATCTGGCTGCCGACAACAGGGTGATGGTCATCCACGACAAAGACACCCACCGTACCTGTACAGGCAAAAATATGACTGTCAGGTCGACTCCCTCCGTCGTATTGCGCGAACTCGATGCGGGGATCTGGAAATCGCCGGAGTTCAAAGGAGAAAGGATTCCCTTCCTGGAAGAGGTTCTGGCAACCGTTCCCGAGGGTAAAACCCTGGTGGTGGAAGTCAAATGCGGCAGGGAAGTGATTCCGCATCTGGAAAGAGTCCTCGCCAAATGCACCAGGAAGCCGAAGGTTGTTTTCATCAGTTTCGGGTGGGAGACGATTGTGGAACTGAAGAAGGCCTTCCCCGAAAACGAAGCCTACTTCCTTTCCGGGTCGAAGCAGACTGCTGTAAAAAGGCTGAACGAAGCAGCTGAAGCAGGACTTTCAGGGATTGACGTAGATTATGGGGCCATCGATGAGGAACTGGTAACACTGGCAAAGGAAAGGAATCTTGAAGTAATAGCATATACGGTTGACAATTCCGAAGAAGCCCGCAGACTCTCCGCTCTTGGCATCACCCATTTCACCACAAACCGTCCCGACTGGTTAAAAAAACAGTTGGAACAATAATCTGATCTTCCTGATCCACCGATGGAGAAGAGGCATCAGGGAGGATCATGCCTTTCATTTTTCCCCCGCATCCTGGGCATTCACGACGGCGATGGTCGTCATACTTACGATATCCCTGACGGCACTTTCCATCTGGAGGATGTGAACGGGTTTCTTCATCCCCAGAAGAATAGGCCCTATGGCATCCGCCGCACCCAGTCCGTGAAGAGATTTATACAGAACATTTCCCGAATTGAGGTCAGGGAAGATGATGGTATTCACCACGTTGTCGTGAAGTCGCGTAAATGGGAATTTCTTCATGCGTAGTTCAGGGTCGAAAATATAATTTGCCTGCATGGCTCCGTCAACGATCAGGTCAGGGTAATCGCGGTGGAGGAGGGCGACAGCTTCGGTTATTTTCCGGTGGTCTCCGGCTCCTCGGTACGATCCGAAATTGGAGAAGGAGACAAATGCGATTACCGGTTCTATGTTAAATCTCCTGACCTCGGCGGCTGTAAGCAAGGTGATTTCCACGAGGGTCTGCGCTGACGGCAAGATATTGACGGTGGTATCGGCCAGGAAGAGGGGGCCTTTCTTGGTAATCATCAGGTACATGCCGGCAATCTGGTTGAACTGTTCCTTCACCCCGATCACGTGAAGGGCGGGCTTGATGGTGTCGGGGTATTTCCTTGAGAATCCTGAGATCAAAGCGTCAGCTTCTCCGGTTTCCACCATCATCGATCCGAAATAATCGCGGTTGAGCATGCAGTCTTGCGCATCTTCCATCGTCATCCCCTTGCGCTGCCGTTTTTCATAAAGGATGCGGGCGAAATGCTCCCGTTTAGAAGCCATGGCCGGTTCAAAGATGTCAATGATCTCTGGATCGGGGATATTGAGTTGGTTTTCCCTGATAATTCCGTTGATCAATTTCTTATCGCCGATAAGCACCGGAAAGGCGATTCTTTCGCGGATCACAGCTTCGACGGCTTTGAGGACCTTGAAATTATTAGCTTCGGCAAATACCACTCTCTTGGGATTTTGCTGCGCCTTGCTGCGGATGAGGAGCATCAGTTTGTTGTCGAGTCCCAGTCTTTTCTCCAGGGACCTGACATATTCGTTCCAGTCGGCAATGGGTTGGCGTGCCACGCCTGTCTCCATGGCTGCCCTGGCCACTGCCGGAGCTACCGTGGTGATCAACCGGGGATCGAGGGGTTTGGGGATCAGGTAATCCCTGCCGAAGGAGAGATTCTGCAAGTTGTAAGCCTGGCAAACGAAATCGGGAACGTTTTCGCGTGCCAGTTGTGCCAGTGCGTTAACGGCAGCGATTTTCATATCTTCATTGATGGAAGAGGCCCTTACATCCAAAGCGCCCCTGAAGATATATGGAAATCCCAGAACGTTGTTGACCTGATTGGGTAAATCGCTCCTCCCGGTGGCCATGATGATATCGGGTCGTGTTGCCATGGCCACATCATAAGGGATCTCGGGATCGGGATTGGCCATGGCCATGACAATTGGGTTGGGTGCCATGGTCAGGACCATTTCAGGCGTGACAATGTTGGCTGCGGACAATCCCAGGAACACATCGGCATCCACCATAGCTTCGGCGAGGGTGTTCAGGTTCCTGTCGGTCACAAATCTCTGTTTGATGGGATTCAGGTCGGTCCTGGAACGGTTCAGCACCCCCTTGCTGTCGGCCATGACCACATTCGCGGGTTTTACCCCCAGCGTGAAATAGAGTTTGATGCATGAAACCGCAGCTGCTCCGGCACCGCTGACAACAACCCTGATATCATCAATTCTCTTGCCTACCAGCAAGAGGGCATTGATAAGGGCAGCCCCTGAAATGATTGCCGTACCATGCTGGTCATCATGAAATACCGGGATGTTCAACTCCTTCTTTAACTGATCCTCAATTTTAAAACATTCGGGGGCTTTGATGTCTTCCAGGTTGATACCTCCGAAGGTTGGCGAAATGGCTTTTACCACTTCGATCAGTTTTTTAGGGTCCTTTTCATTTACTTCAATATCAAATACGTCAATGTCGGCAAAGGTCTTGAACAACAATCCTTTACCTTCCATGACCGGCTTTCCCGCTTCGGGACCGATATCTCCCAGACCCAGAACCGCGGTTCCGTTGGTAACCACCGCCACCAGGTTCCCCTTGGAGGTGTACTTGTAAACATCATCTAAGTTGTTTTTGATTTCCAGACAGGGTTGGGCCACGCCCGGCGTGTAAGCCAAAGACAGGTCATACTGCGTGCTGTTTGGTTTGGTTGGGATGACTTCTATCTTCCCCGGCCGTCCCGATGAATGATAATCCAGGGCTTCCTGTTTACTGATCTTTGCCATATAGTACTGTTTTAGTATTGTTTTTGTTAAGTTAAGAAATTCTGCGTTAATAATCCTGATCAGGAGGCGGATATTTTTTTATTCGTGCCATTGATTTCCCCTTTTCGTTGAATCTTGATTCGGCGATTTCTTTTTATCTTATTTCGCCTATTTTTGCGGTCAAAAAAAAGTTATGGTACAGACCTGGTTTGAATGCAAAATCAAATATCAGAAAATGGATAACGACGGTCGTGAAAGGCTGGTTACTGACAATTTTCTTCTCGATGCTGTCTCTTTCACGGATGCCGAGACACGTATTACGGCCATCATGCAAACCATGGTCAGGGGTGAATTTACTGTCACCGATATCCGGAAGTCGAAAATTGCCGAAGTATTTCCTAATGAATCGGGTGAATGGTGGTTTCGCACTACCATTAACCTCTCCACCATTGACGAGGAGGCCGGAAAGGAAAAAAAGCTGCGGACATTTTACCTGGTACAGGCTGATGATATTCAAAATGCTCTGACCCGCCTGGAAGAAAGCCTTTCTTTTCTGATAGTTCCCTATGTAGTCTCTTCCATAGCGGTCAGTACTATCGCTGATGTATTTCCGTATGTGCCCGGTCAGCAGATCCCTCCCGTGACAATTCCTTTTACCACTCCCGGATAAAAACCTGCCTGAGTGTCGGTTCAGCACGGGTTATGCATAAGATTTCATATTCCGCAGGGTTTTGAAGAAGTTGAATGCCTCTCTTTTCTGCGGATCGAAGTAAAAATAGGCTGTTGCTATCCGGCTGATATTCCTTACTTCACTATATAGTTTTTCAATGCTTTGGTGTTCTTCTGATGAGATGACGGTGCTGTCGTTCATCAATGAAAAACATTCGGAGAAGTTGTCAAGTTCCCCGGCATTTTCTGTGATGCGGTCCACTATGCGGGGATCGAGTCCTCCGGCAAGGATTTTCTCCCGCAATTCAGCGGTCATATTATCAGCAAATGCCTTTACAAACCGGAACATGCTATAATGGTCACCGTTCTTGGCATCACTGAAATAGTCGTTGTATCCGAGTTGCTGGTAAAATTCCTTCTGGAAGGGCTTGTCGTTCTTAAAGTCATTTTTTACTGATGCCCTGACGATCCCGATGTCGGTGAGCGAAGATATCATCAGTTCCCGCCATATTTTAAGTTTGTCCAGGGTGATTTTAATATTGCCTGATGCTGCGATTTTGTCAACAATCTGTTGGGCTTCTTTCTTAAGGGAATTGGCATAATCGACGGTCCACTCCTTCCGGATGTGAGCCAGTTCATAAATATTTTCAGCAAATGAGTTAACGATGGACTTACACGCAAAAATGGTTGCTATGGTAGAAGGGCACAGGTTTTTTGATTCCATAATCTCAAAAAATAAGTTTCAGAATTTATTTCTGCTAAAAATCAGAAAAAAAGTTGAAACTGGGCCAGCCTTTTACATGTTGCACAGCGTATCCTGATATGTTATGCAACCATGTTTTACAATATTTCCGGCGGGTTAACCTGCAGGTCAGCCGTGACGCCGTTTCAGTTCGGCGGCCAGATCTTCGATGCGATATCCTTTCTGGGAAAGAAGGACGATGAGGTGGTATAAGAGGTCGGCTCCTTCGTAGATGAAATTATCGTCATTTCCGGTCAAAGCACCAATGACAGTTTCCACTGCTTCTTCTCCCACTTTCTGGGCGATTTTCGGAGTGCCTTCCCTAAACAGGGAAGTGGTATATGAGCCCTCCGGCATTACGGATTTCCGCTGATCCACCAGGTCCTGCAGGTATTCGAGGAAGAGGAGGTCACTCTCTTCATTGGTTTCATTCCAGCAGGTGTCGGCCCCCGTATGACACACCGGTCCGGTGGGATTGACCTTAATGAGCAAGGTGTCGTTGTCGCAGTCGGTCAGAATTTCAGCCACCTCCAGATAATTGCCGCTTTCTTCCCCTTTGGTCCACAGGCGTTGCCTGGTGCGGCTGAAGAAGGTCACTCTGCCGGTCTCTTCCGTGATCCGGAGTGCTTCCGGATTCATAAACCCAAGCATCAGCACTTTCAGGGTGGTGTTGTCCTGAATGACTGCGGGGATGAGACCATTGAGCCTGGAAAAGTCGGGGCTGGTTTTTTCTGTGAATGATTCCATGTTGTGAACGTGTTTCTTGTTTCAAATTCCGGCGGCATCTATTTCAGGAACGGCAGGGGCAGGCGAAAGGCTTGCCGTGGTTTTTTGTCAGCAACCGGTTTTTCCTCTTACCTTACCACGATTCCGCGGGTCCTGAGATACGCTTTCAGAGCGGGGATGGAGATTTCCCGGTAGTGAAAAATGCTGGCTGCCAGTCCGGCATCGGCTTTCCCCCGTGTAAAAACCTTTTCGAAGTGTTCCATTTTTCCAGCGCCTCCCGATGCAATTAACGGGATGGTAAGCATTTCGGAAAGACGAGCCAGTTCGTCGCAGGCAAAGCCATTTTTGGTGCCGTCATGGTTCATGGAGGTGAAGAGTATCTCCCCGGCACCCCTGTTTTCCCCTTCGCGTGCCCAGGAATAGAGTTCTTTCTCGGTGGGTATTCGCCCCCCATTCACCATGACGGTCCATCGGCCTGTTTCATCTCCCCGGGCATCAATGGCCAGTACGACAAACTGGCTCCCGTAATGGCGGGCAAGGTCATCGATAAGTTGGGGATTACGGACTGCCGCGGAATTTATGCTGATTTTGTCGGCACCGGCATCCAACAGGAGGTCGGCATCTTTCAGTTCACTGATGCCTCCGCCAACGGTAAAGGGAATATTGATCTCGCGGGCAATCCTCCTGACCAGTTGCACGAAGGTCTTTCGTTTTTCGTGGGTAGCCGTGATGTCCAGAATAACCAGTTCATCGGCCCCCTGTTCTGCATACAAAGCGCCCAATTCAACGGGATCACCTACTTTTTTGATATCGATGAAGTTGATCCCTTTTACGGTAAACCCGTCTTTGATATCGAGGCAGGGAATGATTCTTTTTGCCAGCATCTTTTTCTGTTTTAACTTGTTCAGGAAAATCTCCGGTTTATTGACCGGCATTGAATGCTGCCAGTTCCTTTACCGTAATTTTCCCCTCATAAATTGCTTTGCCGATAATAATCCCCGGTACCCCCTTTCTCTCCAGCGCAACGATGTCTCCGACCGAGGATATGCCTCCACTGGCGATCAGGTGTAATCCCGGAAATTCCGACAGGATTTTTTCATAAAGATCGAATGAGGGTCCTTCGAGCATGCCGTCCCTGGCAATATCGGTGGAAATGACCTGCCGGATTCCTTTTTTGAGGTATCCTCCGATAAAAGGGATGATTTCCGCGGCCGATTCTTTCTGCCAGCCGCTGACGGCGATCTTGCCGTTCCGGGCGTCGGCTCCGAGGATAATTTTTTCCGGGCCGTATTTTTCGAGCCATTTCAGGAAAGTGCCCCGATCTTTGACTGCGATACTTCCGCCGGTGACCATGGCTGCCCCGCATTCAAAGGCGATCCGGAGGTCGGCGCAGCTCTTCAACCCTCCGCCAAAGTCAATAACCAGACTGGTCTTCAGAGCGATTCTTTCCAGGACTTTGTGGTTGACGATGTGTTTTTCCCTGGCACCATCCAGATCGACCAGGTGAAGGCGGTTGATGCCGGCATCTTCAAACATCCGGGCCACTTCGACGGGATCGCCCTTGTAAACCGTCTGCCTGGCATAATCTCCCTGAGAGAGGCGCACACACCTGCCCTCCAGGATATCCATCGCCGGTATGATCTCAATCTTCATCATTTCTGCCATACATCTTCACCTCAACCTCATTGATTATCCTCCAGTATCATCTTCAGCACCGCCATGGCCGCCCATTCCCGGTTTGCGGCTTCCCGGATCACCACGGAAGCGGGACTATCGATGACTTCATCGGTCACAATCATGTTTCTTCGTACGGGCAGGCAATGCATGAAACGGGCATTGTCAGTTCGCTCCATCTTCCGGGAATCAACGGTCCACGAGCGGTCGTGCGACAAAATCTGTCCGTAATGGGTGTACGACGCCCAGTTCTTGGCATAGATGAAATCAGCCCCTTCAAAAGCTTTGTCCTGGTCATATTCAACGGTAAGTCCTTCCATGAACTGAGGTGCCAGTTCGTATCCTTCGGGGTGGGTAACCACCAGGTCGTATCCGGCCTTGCGCATCCACTCCAGGAATGAGTTGGGCACCGCCTGCGGCAGGGCCCGGGGGTGCGGGGCCCAGGTAAGGACCACCCTGGGTTTCTCCCTGGTTTTTAATTCTTCGATGGTCATCAGGTCTGCAAAACTCTGAAGGGGATGACGAATTGCCGCTTCCATGCTGACAATGGGAACACCAGCATAGTCCGTGAACTGGCTGAGGATCTTTTCCCCGTAGTCGTCTTCCCGGCTTTCAAAACGGGCAAATGACCTGACCCCAATGATATCACAATAGGCTCCGATCACCGGGACGGCTTCTCTGAGGTGTTCCGGTTTGTTCCCGTCCATGACTACGCCCAGTTCTGTTTCCAGTTGCCAGCTATCTTCATTTATATTGAGCACCATGGTGTTCATTCCCAGGTTCATGGCTGCCTTTTGGGTGCTCAGCCGGGTACGCAGGCTCGAATTGAAGAAAATCAGCACCATGGTTTTGCCCTTTCCAAGGTGTGCGTAAGCAGAAGGATTACTTTTAACGTCAAAGGCTGTTTCAAGCGCCTTCTTCAGGTCGGGGATATCATTGACCGAAGTGAAATGTCTCATGATCTATTCTTTATGCAAATGTAGTTTTTTATTCTGCAAGACCGGGATTTGGATCCGGGTTAACACATGTCAAAGGGCAGGGGGAACCTCAACTTCAGCTTCAAATTAACCTGACCTCAACCTCAGCCCCAACTCGACCGCAACCTCAGCTTATGGCCTTGTTTGCCCGTTTCCTGTCACGATCCATTTATAGGTAGTCAGTTCCTCCAGTGCCATGGGACCCCGGGCATGGAGTTTCTGGGTGCTGATGCCGATTTCAGCACCCAGTCCGAACTGGGCACCGTCGGTGAAGGCTGTGGATGCGTTGGCATATACCACCGCAGCATCGACCTGCCGGGTAAACTGGTATGCAGTCTCCTTGTTTTCAGTTATAATCGCCTCACTGTGCCGGGAACTGTACCTGCTGATGTGGTCAAGTGCTTCGTTAAGGGAATTCACGGTTTTTACTGCTAATTTCAGGGAAAGGAATTCGGTGCCGAAAGATTCCGGAGTGGCGGGGAACAACAGGTGCCCGGGATAATTTCCTGTAAGTACGCTGCGGGCAGCTTCATCGGCGAACAGGATGACTTCTTTTCTCGCCAAGGGCCCTGTCAGACGGGGAAGGTCAACCAGACGGCTGCTGTGGATAACCAGGCAGTCAAGGGCATTGCATACCGAGGGTCGACGGGTCTTGGCATTGAAGATGATTTCACTTCCCTTGCCGGCATCGCCTTCCCTGTCAAAATAGGTGTGACAGATACCGGCTCCTGTTTCAATGACGGGAATGGTGGAGTTCTCCCTGACAAAGTCAATCAGTTTTTGGCTCCCCCTGGGTATGACAAGGTCGATGAATGCCCTGGCTTGCAGCATTTCACGGGTTTCGTCCCGCCCGGCCGGTAACAGTGTCACCACATCTGCGGGCAGATGGTGTTTCTTTAAAACATTCCGGATAACACAAAGAATTGCCGTATTGGAATGAATGGCATCGCTGCCTCCTTTCAGGACACAGCAATTCCCCGATTTGAGACAAAGGGAAAAGACATCAAAGGTGACGTTGGGGCGCGCTTCATAGATGATGCCAATAACGCCGAAGGGAACAATCACCTTTTTGATCAGCAATCCGTTTGGCCGTTCTTTCTCCTCCAGGATTTTTCCCAGAGGAGAGGGGAGGACAGCCACGTTCCGGATATCCTGTGCGATGGAGCTGATCCTTTCTTCCGTAAGCTGTAGCCTGTCGTAGACCGGATCGGCGGGATCCATTCGTTCTAGGTCCTTTTGGTTTTCAGTAAGGATAAAAGGAATTTCCCTGATGGTTTCGTCTGACAGGGCAAGCAGGAGTTCTTCAATCTTTTCCGGAGGGATCAGCGCCAGCGCTCTGGCGGCTGACACTGCCTTTTCAAGTTGGGGTAGTATGGTCATCGGTTTCTTATTTTCCATTTTCCAGGTAGAGGTAGTCGTAATGAATCAATGGTTTCTGGTGGCCGGCGGGGATATCCCTCTTTAGTTTGTCGGAGCCGAAAGCTGCTTTGCCGACCCCCAGGAAATGACGGTCTTCATCCACAATTTTAAGCAGGTCACCTTTTTTAAATTCCCCTTCCACGCCGATCACTCCCACGGGGAGAAGGCTGACTGCTTTTTCGGAAAGGAGGGCTGCTACCGCTCCCCTGTTGATGATGACGGCGGCTTTGGCGAAACTGTCGGAATAGGCGATCCAGTTTTTCACCCCTGAAGGTTGTTTGTCTTCGGGAACAAAATAGGTGTTGGGTACTTTAGTGGCCGTATCCATGATATCGAGGAGTATATTGTCCCGGTTGCCGTTGGCAACATGGACTGCGATTCCGCTGGCAGCCACTTTGCGTGCGATACGCAGTTTGGTTTTCATACCTCCCCTTCCAAATCCTGACATCTCCCCCGAGATATGGATGGTTTCATAGTCGGGATCGCTGGTGATCTGAGAAATCAGCTTGGCTTCGGGATCGGAAGGGTGGCTGTCGTACACCCCATCGACATTGCTGAGAATGACCAAGGCTTCACTGCCTGCCAGGGTAGCCATCAATCCCGAGAGTTCGTCGTTATCGGTGAACATGAGTTCGGTAACCGAGATGGTGTCATTTTCGTTGACGATGGGGATCACGCGGTTTTCCAGGAGGGTATTGATGCAATTTTTCATGTTCAGGTAATGGGTACGGCTGGAGAAATTCTCCTTGGTAGTGAGCACCTGGGCGCACACAAGGCCATATTCTCTGAAGAAGTCAGAATAACGGTTCATCAGCTTTACCTGGCCTAGAGCTGCCCAGAGTTGCCTTGCTGATACCGCGTCGGTTTTGCGCGACGGAGTCAGGATTGCCCTGCCCGAAGCCACGGCGCCTGAGGTGACCAGCACCACCTCGACCCCCGCTTTGTGAAGCATGGCGACTTGGTCGACCAGGTGGGCGATCCGAGGAACATTCAGCGAGCCGTCCTCCTTGGCCAGGAGGTTGCTCCCCGCCTTGACCGTTATTTTCTTATACCGCAACTCCATTATCAGGGATTTTCAAGTTTTTCAATCTTTTTAAAAGAGACCAGCAAGCCCTGAATCAGGGATGCACTGAACCCTTTGTTCTCCATCTCATTTAATCCGGTTATGGTAACCCCCCTTGGAGTGGTCACCTTATCGATCTCTTTTTCAGGATGATTGCCTGTGGCGAGTACAAGTTTTGCCGCTCCCAGAACCGTTTGGGCGGTAATGAACTGTGCAAGTTCAGCTCCGAATCCGATTTCGACGCCTCCCTGCATGGCCGCCCGGATATACCGAAGGGCGTAGGCTATTCCGCAGGATGCCAGCACTGTGGAGGCGGCCATCAACTCATCGGGAATGAGCGCCGTTTTCCCCATTTTTTCAAACAGTTCAACCACCAACTTTTTGCTGCCCTCATCTCCGCCGTTCGTGGAAATCAGCGTCATCGACTCCCTGATGGCGATGGCGGTATTGGGCATGGCCCTGAAAACCGGAATTCCATTACCGGTAACCTCTGTGATTTCTTTTAGGTCGATCCCTGCCACCAGCGAGATGAGCACCTTGTCTGCACGGAGTACCGGCTTGATTTGCCGGAGGATTTCCATGATCTGGTACGGTTTCACCGCCAGAATGACCAAATTGGCATCCTGAACCGCTTTTAAATTGTCAGAACTGACATGAATCCCCAGGTTTTTCAGCTTTTGAAGCATTTCAACCCTTCGGCGGGTGACTGTCAGAGCAGCGGGCAACACCTCGCCCGATGAAATAAGTCCTTCTGCGATGGCCGTTCCCAGATTCCCGCCTCCGATGATGGCTATTTTTTTCTCTTTCATCTATTCCTTATTGTATTTCATTAATTACACATCGTTGTTTTGGTTGTAATGACGGTGTCGCATCAAAGAATTTCGAATAATGAATCCGCAAACCTGGCGGCCTCCTCTTTTGTAAGGCAGAGTGGTGGTAACAGACGGAGGGTGTTGGTACCACTGATGCCGGTGAAAATATGGGAGTCATAAATCAGCCGGGATCTGATTCCCCCGACGGGGTCCGGAAATTCTATGCCGGTCATCAGTCCGCGTCCCCTGACTGCAAAACGGTCATTTCGTTCATTCAGCCTGTTCATCAGATCGTTTCCTGTTTGCAACGCGTTTTCGATGAGGTTTTCTTTTTCCATGATTTCCAGGACGGCCAATGCTGCCGCGCAGGCCAGGTGGTTTCCTCCGAAAGTTGTTCCCAGCATGCCACGCCTGGGTTTGATGTCAGGCGAAATAAGCAGGCCGCCGATAGGGAAGCCGTTGCCCATTCCCTTGGCCATGGTGATGATATCAGGTACCACGCCGTCATACTGATGGGCGAAGAACTTTCCCGTTCGTCCGTATCCGCTCTGGATTTCATCCAGGATCAGCATGGCTCCGTTTTCCCGGCAGAAGCCCTGCAACGTTTTAAGAAAACCGGGTGCCGGCAGTTGTATGCCTCCGATCCCCTGGATCCCTTCAACGATAATTCCGGCGATTTCATGACCCGAAAATGCCTCCCTGACCGCTTCCTGATCGTTGAAAGGAAGGATGAGCGCGTTTTCGGTACGGTTGACAGGGGCGATGATGTTCGGATTGTCGGTAAGCGCGACGGCAGCCGATGTGCGACCGTGAAAACCGCGCGAGAAAGCGATGAATTTTTTCCTTCCTGTGGCAAAGGAGGCTAGTTTAATTGCATTTTCATTGGCTTCTGCCCCTGAATTGCACAGGAAAAGCTGAAAACCGGGATATCCGCACATGGATCCGAGTTTGTCAGCCAATTCTTCCTGAAGGGGATTCTGTACCGAATTGGAATAGAAAGCCAGCTTTTTCAACTGGCTGGTTATTCTTTCAATATACCAGGGGTGGGAGTGGCCGATGGAAATTACGGCATGGCCGCCGTACAGGTCGAGGTATGAAATCCCTTTGTCATCCCGGATCGTACAACCCGAGGCGCTTACAGGAGTAATCCCAAGTAGTTGATATACGTCGAATAGTCGCATGTGTTGCGTTTAAAATGCGGAAGGCTTCAGCTTCAGTCCGGTGGTTTCTTCCAGTCCGGACATCAGGTTCATATTCTGGACAGCCTGTCCGGAAGCCCCTTTCAGCAGGTTGTCGATGCAGGTGACGATGACCAGTTTATTGTTTTGTTTTTCAATGTAAATCAGTGCTTTGTTGGTATTTATGACCTGTTTGAGGGATGGGTTTTCCGAGGTGACCACTGAAAAGGGGTGGTCGCAGTACCAGTTGGTAAAGAGTTCTCGGGCATCTCCTGCGGAACCGCCGAAGCGGGTGTACGCCGTCACAAAGATCCCCCGGGTATGGTTCCCCCTGACCGGGATGAAGTTAAATTCCCAGTCAAAAGCGGGTTGCAGTTGCCTGATGGATTGGAGGATTTCCTCCTGGTGCTGGTGGCTGAAGATTTTATAGGCACTCAGGTTTCCTTCCCTCCAGCTGAAATGGGTGGTTTCTGAAGGCAGTTGCCCGGCCCCTGTCGATCCGGTAATTGCTTGTACGTGAATGTCATCGGAAAGCAGTCCGGCACCCGCCAGGGGAAGCAATGCCAGTTCTATTCCGGTGGCGAAACAACCTGGATTGGCAATCCGGCGGGCATAACGAATGGCTTCCCGGTTGAGTTCCGGAAGTCCGTAGACAAAGTTGTGTGAGCCGTCGTTTAACCTGAAATCGGCACTTAGGTCGATGACTTTTACCGAATCGGGGAGGGGATGGTTATCCAGAAAGCTCCTGGATTTGCCATGTCCCTGGCAGAGGAAAAGCACATCGGTTTCCGGCAGGTCCATGTCGTCGGAAAACAAAAGAGGGGTCTCGCCAAGGAGATCATCATGGACCGAAGTCACAGGTTCTCCGGAATGTGAGATGCTGTGGATAAACCGGATTTCCGCTTCCGGGTGATTGAGCAGGATGCGGATGAGTTCTCCCGCCGTGTAGCCTGCACCTCCTATGATGCCTATTCTGATCTTTTGCATATTCTTTTCCAATGGAGGCTTCACGGTTTATTTTTGTTGACGGAATAGAATATTTTCTGGGCATTCCCCAGGATCGCGGTAAACCCCTTGACATCGGCGGCCGTCCATGCTTTGTTCTCTTCGCCATAAACGCCGAAAGCCGGATTCATCAGGTCGTTGGGAGATTCAATACCGAGGAGTTCAAAGCGGTAGGGGGAGAGTTTGATGAATACTTTCCCGTTGACTTTCTCCTGTGTACTTTCAAGGAAAACCTCCATATTGCGCATCACCGGATCGAGGTACATGGCTTCATGGAAGAACATGCCATACCAGGTGGCGATTTGTTCTTTCCAGTAAAGTTGCCATTTGGTGAGCGTGTGTTTTTCGAGCAGGTGGTGGGCTTTAATGATCAACAGGGGGGCGGCTGCTTCGAATCCTACGCGTCCCTTGATCCCGATGATGGTATCGCCTATGTGTATGTCGCGCCCGATGGCGTACGGGGCCGCTATTTCTTCCAGGGCGCTGATCAATGCGGGACCCGAATCGCAGGTTTCACCGTCGATGGCTTTCAGTTCTCCCTGGTGAAAGGTAAGTTCCAGTTCCCGGGATTCCGTTGCAGTCATGGGCGTGGGATATGCCTCCTCAGGCAAGGGTTTGTCAGAAGTGAGCGTCTCCTTTCCACCAATACTGGTCCCCCAAAGTCCCTGGTTGATGGAGTATTGCATTTTTACAAAGTCATCGTCGAATCCGTGATCGCGCAGGTAGGCGATCTCCTGTTCGCGGCTGAGGACAAGATCCCTGATGGGGGTGATGATTTCAATGTCAGGGGCAAGCACCTTGAAAGTGAGATCGAAACGAACCTGGTCGTTTCCTGCCCCGGTGCTTCCGTGGGCCACATACCGGGCACCGATCTTCCCGGCATATTCGATGATGGCGATGGCCTGGAAAATCCTTTCTGAACTGACGGAAATGGGATAGGTATTGTTCCGTAAGACATTGCCGAAAACCATGTAACGGATACATTTGTCATAGTAATCTCGTGTAACGTCAATGGTAACGTGTTCTTTGGCCCCAAGCCGGTATGCCTTTTCTTCAATGCGTTCCCGGGCGGCCTCGCTGAACCCTCCGGTGTTGGCCGTTGCCGTATATACTTCGAATCCTTTTTCTTCGGTGAGGTATTTTACACAGAATGAGGTGTCGAGTCCCCCGCTGAACGCCAGTACCAATTTGTTCTTCATCTTATTTTGTTTTTTTGTTTTCCCTGTATTTCTTCAACAGAATGAGGGTGTTTTTGGGGTTGAACTTGCTGATGGTCTCGAGCAGCGACCGTTTTTTGATTTCATTTCCATTGCCGTTATTTCCCGTTTCCCAGGCGGGGTCGTAAAGCATACTTGTACAGAGGCACTTGGTACGGTTCGTTCGCTGCAGAATGTCATAATTGACGCAACCCTGGCAGCCGTTCCAGAATGCGTCGTCATCGGTCAGTTCTGAAAATGTGACCGGCCGGTAACCCAGGGAGTGGTTTATTTTCATCACGGCCAGGCCGGTTGTGAGTCCGAATAACTTGGCATCCGGGAATTTTTTCCTGGAGAGTTCAAAGGCTTTCCGCTTGATCTCCGTGGCAAGTCCGATTCCGCGGTATTCCGGACTGACGATCAGTCCCGAATTGGCCACATACTTTGCTGTCCCCCACGATTCGATGTAACAGAAACCAGCAAATTCCTCCTTTTCCAGGGCGATGATGGCTTTCCCTTCCGTTATTTTTCTGGCAAGGTACTCGTGGGTACGGCGGGCAATCCCGGTGCCGCGCTGTTTGGCCGCCATATCAATGGTGTCGTTAATGGTGTCGACGTATTTCAGGTGTTTTTCCGCGGCAACTTCAACTGTAATATCTTTGAGCTGCTTCATATCAATTGGTTGTCAACCGATTTTTGTTTTCAGGTAAGGCATGGTTTCCACCAACTCCCCAATCAGGGTGTTACGGGTGATTCCTTCTTTCAGGATAAGCAGGATGGTATCGTCACCTGCGATGGTTCCCAGCAGGCTGGGACGTGGATTGCCGTCGATCACGGCCGCAATGCTGCTGGCGTAACCGGGCAGGGTACGTATCACGGCCAGGTTTCCCGAAAACTGAAGGTCCCGGAACCCGTCGACCAGGTAATTGATCCTTAACTGTTCATTGCTTCCCAGTAGCAAAACATCCCCGGGAATCTGATACACATATCCATGGCTACCATCCGGAACCCTTACTGCCTTCAACTCATGCAGGTCACGGCTGAGAGTGGCCTGGGTACAGGCAAATCCCTTCTCGTGAAGCAAGGCCAGCAATTCTTCCTGGCTGCCAATGCGGCCCGATAGTATCAACTCCCTGGCCATCTCCTGCCGATGTCGTTTATTACGAACCATGAATAAATATGCAATTTTATAATGCAAAAATATACATTATTTTCTGTAACCGCGAAACTTCCCTATTTTTTCTGTTTTTGCAACAAAAGTTTAACAATGAATTCTTTCGCATAGGAATTGTTTCCTGTGAAGAAGCCTGCCGGGCGGCAGGGATTCAGCCCTTCAGGTGAATTTCTCTTTTATTACGGGCCTGGCCCTGATGTACCCTGAAGTACTCATATGGCAGGCCCGCCAGTTCCTGAAGGAGCTGATTCAGAACCATCGGCATGGATATTCCGGAATTTCCGGGACGGTTTGTTATTATGAAAAACATCTTTATATTGGCAGGGTGAAACTCCGGTTGCCATTTCCCGTGCAGTCCCGGCCCGGCGGCGGGTGACAAAGGGATACAAGTCCCTGAAGGATCAGGATTTCCGAATTTCTGTTGCGGAATTTGTCAAGATAACTTACGCTGATATTGAATGACACCATGAAGAAATTGATATCATCATTCTTCTCGATGACAACGACGGCGGTTTTGCTGGTTGTTTTCGCCTTCAGCATTGCCTATGCCACTTTCCTTGAGAATGATTACGGAACTGCGACTGCGAGGATTTTGATATACAATTCCGTATGGTTTGAAATTTTGCTGTTGTTACTTTCGGTAAACCTTGCCGGCAGCATTTTTTACCACAAACTGGTCTCCCGGGGGAAGTGGGCGGTTTTGTTATTTCATTCCGCATTTCTCGTGATTCTGGTGGGGGCGGCCATTACCAGGCATTACAGCTTTGAAGGCTCCCTGCATATCAGGGAGGGAGAACAAAATAACCAGCTGATGACTGAAGGAACTTTTATCACCATCGAGGCCAACTCCGGCGCTGATACGACAGAGGTATCGGAAGAGGTGAGGTTTTCACCCTACACCCGTAACCGTTTCAGCAAAAGCCTGGAAGTGGGAAACCATCAGGTGAGAGTGGAAAACCTCAGGTTCGTGCCTTCGGCGACGGAGACCATTGTGGAAGATCCTGCGGGAGAATCCATCCTGTCGATGCTTGTGGTGGACAGAAATTCCAGCCGGGCAGATTTTCTTCTGAAACCGGGGGAATCGGTCCAACACGGTGATGTTGGGTTTGCCTTCATGCCATGTGATGATACGTCAGGAGTCATCATCGCCGGCGCGAACGGGGAACTTCATTTTCGCTATCCCGATACGGTGTATGTTACTTCAATGGACCAATCGCAAATGTCGGCCCTGGCTCCGGGAATCAGCCATCTTCTTTCTGAAAAAGTCATTTACCAGGTGGGGCAGGTGGGCTTTGTACTGAAGAAATACCTGCCTAAAGCCAAATCGGAATTGTTATATGTTCCCTCGCATGCCGGTACCTTTACCAGGGATGCCTTGCATGCCAGGGTAACGGTGAACGGCAAACAGAAAGAGGTGTTCCTCTATGGCAAAAAAGGGGAAACCGGCGCTCCCCGGAATGTTGTGTTTGAAGGTGTTACTGTTTCCATTTCCTATGGATCGGTGGTCCATACCCTTCCTTTTACCTTGAAACTTGATGATTTTCAGATCGAAAGGTATCCGGGGTCAAACAGCCCTTCGTCGTTTGCCAGTGAAGTCATCCTCATCGACCCGCAGAACAAGGTGGAACGCCCTTTCCGGATCTTCATGAACAATATTTTGAAATACAGGGGTTACCGGTTCTTCCAGTCTTCATTTGATGAGGATGAGAAAGGAACCATCCTGTCGGTTAACTATGATTCAGTGGGAACCGCTGTGACCTATGCCGGCTATTTCCTGATGATCCTGGGGATGATCCTCACCCTGTTCAGCCGCCGTTCCCGGTTTCTTTCCCTTGCCCGGACTTCCTCACGGCTGGCCAGTGAGCGAAAGAAGATCTTTACCCTCCTGGCTTTGGCCGCCCTGTTAATTCCTGATTTTTCTGCCCAGGCCCAAAATCCCGTGGTTTCGCCTGACCATGCTGCCCGGGTTGGAACCCTGCTGGTCCAGAATAACGAAGGGAGAATAGAACCTGTGAACACCCTCGCTTCTGAGGTGTTGCGGAAGGTAGCCAAAAAGGGGAGTTTTAACGGGTTGAATCCGGTACAGGTAATGCTGGAGATGATGATTGAACCGGAAAAATGGCGGAACGTCCCCATCATAAGGGTCGGTGATGCTGAATTACGCAGAATCCTTATGGCATCGGATGGTTATGTCAGTTTCAGCAACATACTTTCCGAAGAGGATGGAAATTACCTGTTGCGCGACTATGTCAGCAAAGCCTACGGGAAGGAACCTGCCGAACGGAATAAATTTGACAAAGAGATCATCAACGTGGATGAAAGGGTAAATATCCTTTTCAAATTTATGAACGGCGGTTTTCTGACCATATTTCCCATTCCCGGGGACGCTTCCAACAAATGGCTTTCTCCTGCCGATGCGGTAAAGCCTGACTTTCACGGGGAGGGCGATTTTATCAGGGAAAGTTTTGGAAATTACCTGTCTGCCCTGGAGGCAGCCCGGTGGTCGGGCGACTACGGGAAAGCCGGCCGTTTCCTGGATCAGCTGAAAGTGAACCAGAAAGAAAAAGGTGCTGAAATCTATCCTTCAAACCTGAAAACAAACCTGGAGGTTTTTTATATCAACTTCAACATTTTCAGCAAACTTTCGAAGATTTATATTGTTGTCGGTCTGGCCCTGCTGGTGTTGCAACTTGTGAGTTTGCTCACATTGCGGTCCTGGCCGGGGCGATGGGAGCGGGCTGGTTTTTGGGTGGTGGCGGGATTGCTGGCGGTTCATACCCTTGGATTGGGCATACGGTGGTACATATCGGGGCACGCCCCCTGGAGCAACGGTTATGAAACCCTGCTTTACATCAGTTGGGCGACCTGTATGGCCGGACTCTTTTTTGCCCGTCGTTCTCCTATGACCCTGGCGGTGACCACCATCCTTTCGGCCATTTCGCTTTTTGTTGCCGGAATGAGTTGGATGAGTCCCGAACTGACAAACCTGGTTCCTGTGCTGAAATCCTACTGGTTGGTCATCCATGTGGCCGTCATCACTGCGAGTTATGGATTTTTCGCCCTGGCCGCCCTGCTGGGGATGGTCAACCTTCTACTGATCATCATTGACCGGGCCGGAAACAATGAAAAGATAGGTTTCACCTTACGGGAACTGGTGCTGATCATTGAAATGGCGATTATCGCCGGTTTGTTTATGTTGACGGCAGGATCTTTTCTCGGAGGAATCTGGGCCAACGAATCCTGGGGGCGTTATTGGGGATGGGACCCCAAAGAAACCTGGGCTATGGTGACCATCCTGGTATATGCTTTCATTGCCCATATGCACAATATCAGGGGATTCAGAGGGATTTACGCCATGAGCCTAGCTTCTCTGGCAGGTTTCGGCTCCGTGCTGATGACCTATTTTGGGGTCAACTATTACCTCTCGGGTCTTCATTCCTATGCGGGCGGTGAACCGGTGCCCATTCCAGCAGGGGTATACGTTGCGGTTTCCCTGGTGGTACTGCTTGCAATCACTTCTTTCGTGGCTTACAAAAGGAGAAAAACTTCGGAAGGCTGACGTACCGGTATTTCTGCCGGAAATATATTGTAAGGAATTATGCAGGAATACATTTCATTGCTTAAGAGGCTGATCAGCACGCCTTCTCTTAGCCGGGAGGAGGATAAGGCAGCGGAGGTGATCCGGGATTTTCTGGAAAATTCCGGTGTCCACTTCTACATCCGGAACAACAATACCTGGGCATTCTGCCGTCATTTCACAGGAGAGAAACCCGTCATCCTGTTGAACTCACATATTGATACGGTCCGGCCAGTGGCCGGATGGACCACCGATCCCTTTCTCCCTTTGGAGGAGGGAGACCGGATCACTGGTTTGGGATCGAATGATGCCGGAGGGCCTTTGGTGGCTTTACTGGCTGTTTTCCTGCATTTTTATAACCGTGACGACCTGCCCTTCGATTTGATTTTTAGCGCCACTGCCGAAGAGGAGAATTCCGGAGACAGAGGCATCAGAAGTATTCTTGATGAATGGCCTCCCCTCGACCTGGCCATCGTCGGGGAACCAACCCGTATGGAACTGGCCGTTGCCGAAAGAGGACTTCTTGTCCTGGATGGAATTGCCAGGGGAAAGGCCGGCCATGCAGCTCGCCAGGAAGGCGTCAACGCTATTTACAAAGCCGTCGCCGATATTGAAATTCTTCGAAATTTCCATTTTGAAAATTCATCTGAATTACTGGGACCGGTGAAAATCAGCATTACGCAGATAGAAGCCGGAACGCAGCACAACGTCGTGCCCGATGTATGCCGCTTCGTGGTCGATATAAGAACCAATGAGTTTTACAGCAATGAAGCGGTTTTTAACAAACTATCAACCCTTGTTTCCTCGGAACTGAAACCGCGTTCTTTCAGGCTGAACTCTTCCGGCATTCCTGTGGATCATCCCCTGGTTGTCAAAGCCCGGAAGTCGGGAATCCCTTTGTTTGGATCACCCACAACCTCTGACCAGGCGGTGATTCCTTATCCTTCGGTTAAAATAGGTCCCGGAGATTCATCGCGCTCCCACACGGCGGATGAATATATCCTGAAAAGCGAAATCTTCGAGGGGATCACCTCTATGACCGGGCTTCTTGAAGAATTGCATCTCCGGTAAAACGATATTCGTTGTAATAAGTTGCAACATAAACAGATTGTGATTATTTTTACTGGCCGGACTTTATGAAAATGAAGATAATTGTATATTTCCTGTTGTTGAGTGCCGGATTTACTTCATGCCAGGCCAAGTTTTCCCGTGAGATCCCTGAAAAAAAGGATTCGCTTTATGAATCTCGTGACCTTGAGATCGTTGAAATGATTTTGCAGCGATATGCCGGTGAAGGGGAATCCGGGACCGGGGAATTGGTAGCGGAAATCGGCCGTCAATTCCTGGAAACTCCGTATGTGGGCCATACCCTGGAAAAGGGAGATACTGAAAAACTAGTCATTAATTTGCGGGAACTGGATTGCACTACTTTTGCTGAGAATTGCCTGGCCCTGGCCCGGACTGCTCAGATGAGAAAACCCAATTTCGGGAAATTTGCCAAAGAACTGGAAAAAATCAGGTACCGCGAAGGGGTGAGGGACGGGTATGCCTCCCGGCTTCACTATTTCAGTGACTGGATTTACGACAATGAAAAAAAGAAAGTGGTGAAGGATGTTTCACGGGGCATTGCACATTTGCTGATGCCGAACCAGGTGAATTTCATGACTACCCATCCGGCAAATTATCCGTTGCTGAAAGATAATCCTGCAGTGATAGCAGAAATTGCCGCCATCGAAAAGGAAATCTCGGGAAGGATGACCTGGTTTATTCCGAAAGACAAGGTTTCGGTTTTGGAAGGAGAATTGAAAAACGGGGATATTCTCGGTCTCACGACAGGCATTGAGGGACTGGATGTTTCGCATGTGGTGATCGCTCTGCGCATTGACGGCCATATTCGTTTCATTCATGCGAGTTCAAAGGAGAAAAAGGTGGTCATTTCTGAGGAAACCCTTGAAGAATACCTGAAAAAAAGCAAAATGACCACCGGGATAATGGTGGCCAGGCCGGTATGAATTCCGGCGAGCGCATTGACTACATCCGTTCTTTGTGCCAGACAAGCATTAGTGCCTGGTCTCTGTTTATGGCTGATCCGGTGCTGAACACTGTCGAACTCATCCCGGTTGTCCGGGATTCGTTTCCCCGCTGCTCTGCGACGGGGAGTCTCAATTCCCTGAAGTCCTGTGGCTTGGGTGCTTCCGGCTTATTGGTCAATTTAAAATGAAAGAGATAATGAAGAAAGCCGTCTTATGTGCAGTTTTGCTGATCCTTTTCTCAAGCGCACAGGCGCAGCGGGATAAGAAATTTTTCAGGGACAGGTATATTAAAATGCGCATGGTGGAAGCGGCCTCGTGGCAGTTGAAGCATCCACGGCACAATTTATACGACTGGACCAATGGTGCCTTTTATGCGGGGATTTTTGCAGCCTGGGAAACTACGGGATTACCGAAGCTTTACAAAGCCATGATGGAGATGGGCAGGCAAAACGGATGGAAGCCCGGTCCAAGGCTTCACCATGCCGATGATCATGTGATCTGCCAGACTTATATAGACCTGTATCGGGTGGAAAGGGACACTGCCATGGTGGGTCCTTTTATCAGGACGCTCGACCGTTTTCAAAAAACCCCATTTGACGTAAAGGGAATTGAAAGGATCACCTGGTGGTGGTGTGATGCCCTCTTCATGGCTCCCCCGGCGCTGGTAAAACTGGGGATGACCCTTAAGAATCCCGACTATCTTGCCTTGAATGACCGCCTCTTCAGGGAAACCTGGGAGATGTTGTATGACAAGGAAGAGCATTTGTATGCCCGGGACCTGAATTATAAGTGGGATGAGCCGGGAATAGATCCTCGGAAGGAAGCCAACGGGAAAAAGGTTTTCTGGTCACGAGGACATGGTTGGGTATTGGCAGGCCTTGCCAGAATCCTGGAGGAGTTGCCTGCGGATTACCCTGAGCGCGAATTCTATGAAAACAACTTTAGGGAAATGGCTTCCCGGGTTTCTTCGCTTCAACAGCCCGATGGTTTGTGGCGTGCCAGTCTGCTGGATCCCGATTCATACCAGGGCGGGGAAGCCAGTGGTTCCGGTTTTTTCTGTTACGCGCTGGCCTGGGGCATCAACAACGGGCTGCTCGAGTGGGACAAATACCTGCCTGTGGTAAGAAAAGCCTGGATAGGGCTTAGTTCGCTGATACAGCCCGACGGTAGGGTGGGATGGGTCCAGCCCATCGGCGCCGACCCCCGGAAAAATTTCTCGGCAGAAAGCTGGGAAGTGTTTGGTACCGGAGCTTTTCTCCTGGCAGGAAGCGAAGTGATAAAACTGTAAGCCCCTATTCGAAAATATCCCTCATCTTTTCAAAAAAACCCTTTTCCGACTCACTGGGGCCTCCCTGAAATGCAGGAGAATCCTGCAGTTTTTCTAGTAACTTCCGCTCCTCGGCATTTAATTTCTGGGGAATCCAAACATGGACTTTGACCAGAAGGTCACCCCTGCCATAACCGTTGACATCGGGAAGACCTTTTCCCCGCAGACGGAGTACCTTTCCGGGTTGCGTGCCTGCATCGATTTTCACTTTCACTTTTCCGTCGACCGTGGGGATTTCCGACGTCGTTCCCAAAGCAATCTGTGGAAATGAGATGAATAAATTGAATATCAAGTTGTTGTTATCACGTATAAGATGGGGATGGCTTTCTTCCTGGATCACGACCAGCAGGTCGCCGTTGACTCCTCCCCTGCGCCCTGTATTCCCCTTTCCGCTGACATTCAGTTGCATCCCTTCCCCGACTCCAGCAGGAATGCGGATGGAAATCACTTCCTCCTCGCGGACAACTCCCTCTCCGGCACAATGGACACATTTGTCTGTAATGGATTGTCCTTCTCCCTGGCAGGTCGGGCAGGTGGTGGTTGTTTGCATCTGGCCGAGGAGGGTGTTGGCAATCCGCGTTACATGACCACTCCCGTTGCAGGTACCGCATTTGGAAAAGGAAGAACCATCCCGGGCCCCCGTTCCGCCACAATGACTGCAGGCGACGTATTTTTTTACTTTGATCTTTTTTTCGACTCCGGTGGCGATTTCCTTTAAGGTCAGCGTAACTTTTACACGAAGGTCAGAGCCCCTGCTGACGCGCCTCGAACGACTGCTCCTGCTGCCTCCGAAACCGCCGAAACCTCCGAACCCGCCAAACGCGTCTCCGAAAATGTCACCAAACATCGAGAAGATATCATCCATCGACATGTTCCCGCCGCTGAATCCGCCTGTTCCGCTTACCCCGCTATGCCCGAACTGATCATAACGGCTCCGTTTCTCCGGATTGCTCAGAACTTCATAGGCCTCCGCAGCTTCCTTGAACTTCTCCTCTGCGGCTTTGTCTCCCTGGTTCTTGTCAGGGTGATACTGGATGGCTTTCTTCCGGTATGCTTTCTTGATCTCTTCGGGAGTGGCATTTCTGCTGACTTCCAGTACCTCGTAATAGTCTCTTTTCGCCATTTTGCCCTTGTTATTCTCCAATCACTACCTTGGCAAACCGAATTACCTTGTCATTCAGGGTATACCCTTTTTCGATCACATCCACGATTTTCCCCTTTAATTCTTCCGAAGGAGCCGGGGCCTTGGTTACGGCAAAGTGATGATCCACATCAAAATCCAATCCGGCAGCTTCGATTTCACAGACATTATTCTGTTTGAGAAAATCTTTGAATTTGTTGAATATCAGTAAGACCCCCTTCTTGGCGGGATCTTCGTCGGGAGTGTCTTTCATGGAAAGCAACGCCCGGTCAAAATCGTCGACGACGGGCAGGATACGGGAAAGTACCGCTTCCCCGCCCGACTTGATCAATTCGGCCTTCTCCTTCAATGTTCTCTTCCTGAAATTATCAAATTCAGCCTGCAACCTGAGGTGCTTATCCTTCAGCCCGGCAATGATCTCTTCCAGTTCTGAAATATGTTCTTGATATTTATCTTTTTTGTGCCTGGAATGTTCCTTATGTGGCTTTTGGGTTTCCTTATCCGTCACTACTGATGCCGTCTCCTGATTCTCTTCCCTGGTTCCCTTGTCTGTCTCCACTTCCGGTATATCCTCCTGCTGTTCTTTTTGTTTTGCTGACATAATGGCGCTCTTTTTTGTTTTTCCTACTGAATCAAAAAATCTGCCAAGGGTTAATAAACGACAAATTGACATTCTGCTTTTGTTCCGGAATGCCAATTTGTGCAGGAGCCTGTGCAGATTGCCTGTCGAAGGGTTGTGCCCTGCCTGTTCCCGGATGCTTATTATTTGAGGTGTTTTTCCAGGGCTGCTTCCAGGGCAGGCCCGCGAAGATCCCGGGCAACGATGATTCCTTTCCCGTCGATGAGGAAATTCCCCGGTATGGAGCGGACACCATAAATGGCAGCATGTTTTGAGTTCCAGTATTTTAAATCGCTTACATGGTATGGCCATTCCAGTTTGTCGTCTGCGATTCCCTTTTTCCAGGCTTCCTCGGTTCTGTCAAGAGAGACGCTGAATACGGTGAATCCTTTTCCTGAGATGAACTTCTTGTCTTTGTATTTTTGGTAGGCCGCAATGATGGTCGGATTTTCCCGCCGGCAGGGCCCGCACCAGGAAGCCCAAAAATCAATCAACACCATTTTCCCCTTTGTGTCGGAGAGTTTCATTGTCGTGCCCGTGTTTGATTTCTCAATAATCTCAGGAGCGATATTCCCGATACGGGTTCCAAGCACAGGTTTCTCATTCTGAGCCGGCAGGGTCAATGCGGGCATGACGGCAATCAACAGGATTAGAATCTTACTCTTCATCTTCATATTTTATAACCATGTTTATTTTTACCCTTTTTCAGGCTGACACTGTTCCCGGCCACGAGCAACCACCAGGGTTGCAGGTTCGTTATTATTTCCCGATTTTCACTTTAACAACCTTTGTGCCAGAAGAAGGGGTCAGTTTCTGCGGATATGGGCTCCGATGCTGTTGAGCCGTTGTTCAATATTTTCGTATCCCCGGTCAATCTGGTCGATGTTGTTGATGGAACTTGTTCCTTTGGCTGACATGGCTGCGATGAGCAGTGCAATTCCTGCGCGGATGTCGGGGGAGGTCATCGTGGTGGCTTTCAGGGAGTGGGTTCGGTCGAGTCCGATGACTGTGGCGCGATGGGGGTCGCAAAGGATGATCTGAGCTCCCATATCGATCAGTTTATCAACGAAGAAGAGCCGGCTTTCGAACATTTTTTGATGGATGAGGACGCTTCCCTTGGCTTGCGTGGCCACCACCAGGAAAACACTCAGGAGGTCAGGTGTTAGTCCCGGCCAGGGGGCATCGGCGATGGTCATGATAGAACCGTCGATATAGCTTTCGATTTCGTAATGTTCGTTGGCAGGGATCAGGAGGTTGTCTCCTTCCTGATGGATGGTAATCCCCAATCTCCGGAAGGCGGCAGGGATCATTCCCAGGTATGGAATTCCGGCATTCCGGATGGTGATTTCCGAGGCCGTCATGGCAGCGAGGCCTATGAAACTGCCCACTTCGATCATGTCGGGAAGAATGGTGTGATGACATCCCTTCAATGAGGTTACTCCGCAGATTGTCAGCAGGTTGGATCCGATTCCTTCGATCTGTGCCCCCATAGAAACCAGCATCCTGCACAGTTGCTGTACATAGGGTTCACAGGCTGCATTGTAAATGGTGGTAGTCCCTTCCGCCAAAACCGCTGCCATCAGGATGTTGGCGGTTCCGGTAACCGAAGCTTCTTCCAGGAGCATGTAAGTGCCTCTCAGGTGGGAGGCTTTTACCACATACCGCTGGTGAAATTCATCGAATTCAAACTGAGCTCCCAGCGCCTGGAATCCAAGGAAGTGGGTGTCTACGCGACGACGCCCTATTTTGTCTCCACCGGGCTGGGGGATGTACCCTAACCCGAACCTGGCAAGCAAAGGACCGATGATCATGATGGACCCGCGAAGGCTTACCGCCAAACGCACAAAATCATCACTATTAAGATAACCGGGATCTGTCTTCGCCGCGTTAAAGGTATAATTCCCTTTCCCGTGCCTGATTATCGAAACACCCATCCCCTTCAGAAGCTCTGTCAGTTTCATCACATCTATGATTTCAGGGATGTTGGTGATGGTGACGTCCTGGTCGGTGAGCAGGGTGGCGCAGATGACCTGAAGTGCTTCGTTTTTTGCGCCCTGGGGCTCCAGCGTTCCGGAAAGCCGGTGCCCTCCTTCAATATGAAACGTAGCCATGACCGATATGGAATGAATCAGTGCCTTTTGGAGGGATTGCCCCGGCGGTTGGTTTTTTGCTTGGCCGGATATTGCTGCCGCGGAACATTGCTCTTGATTTCAGCCAGTTCCAGATCAGGGTATTTGAGCTGGCCTTTGGAAATCGACTCCAGATCATCCAGAATTTTTTCATCTTCGACCGAATCTTTATTCCAGGCAAGATAGGATTTCTTCATATGGTTGGCCAGCTGATAAACCAGGATGTCCTTCTCTTTCCCATCCTCGAATTCCATTGCCTTTTTAATCATCAGCTCCATGGAATAACCGTAGTGCCGGTACTTGAAGTCCCGCTGGCAATAGGGTACTCTTTTGGGTTTTTCAAACAACACTTCGGGTGACGGGGGATCGTAAGGATAGTCAATATCCAGCTTAAAATTGGCCATGATGGCCAAATGATCCCATAATTTGTGCTTGAAATCAGGAACATCGCGAAGGTAGGGATTCAGGCTTCCCATGATATCGACCAGGACATGAGCCGCCCGGTTCCTCCTTTCCCGGTCTTCTATCTGTTTCAGTAAGTCGACCATGTTATGGATATTCCGCCCGTATTCGGGCAAAGCCAGCTTTTTTCGGCTGGTATTGTAATCTTTTGAATCGTAGGTCATATCTTCCAGATTCTGGTGAATAAGATATCAGCAGGGGTTTTGCCTGTGCAAAAGTAGTGGTTTTCAGCGATACTGCAAATTAAGGGGGGTTTTATTTATTTCATCAGGCATCATCTGACAATTTTCAGTCTGGCATAGCGAAGGAGCAGCTGTTTCTGCCCGGCGTTGTGAAAGAATACTGTTGCCTTCAGATCGGGGGGAGTGCCCTCTACCTGAAGAACTTTGCCATGCCCAAAGCGCTGGTGTTCCACATTCATCCCCGGGAGGATCGCTGAAGGGTCGTCGCCGGCAAAGCCGGAACTTGTATTGGATGTCTCCCTGAGGCTGGCGATCTTCCTGCTGAAATTCTCCTGTAATCCGGGTGTTGGTAGCCTGCCCGTTCCCCCGGGGGAATCGGCTTCCCGGGCAATGGATGATCCGTGCAAGGGGGTTCGGGGGTGATGTGATCTGCCCATGTCGGCAGATTCGAGCCAGACGCTGTCAATCTCACTGAGGAAAGGGCTTGGCTGGCAATATTCCAGTTTCCCCCAACGGTAGCGCTGACCTGCCCAGGAGAGGTAAACCCGCTCTTTTGCACGCGTCAATGCCACGTAGAACAAACGACGTTCTTCTTCATATTCTTCTTGTGTCATCATTTCACCCGCTTGACCCGAGGGAAAGAGATTCCTTTCCAGACCTGCAATAAAGACGTTCCTAAACTCCAACCCCTTGGCGGAATGAACCGTCATCAGGGTCACCTTGTCCTGGTCTTCCGGTTTTTCATGGTCCTGGTCGGTCAGCAAGGCCACATCCTGCAGGTAATCACCTATGCCTCCCGGACGACCTTCCTCGGCGGCATTGGTACTGAACTCCTGGATGGCGTTCAGCAATTCCCCGATATTCTGATAACGGCTCAGCCCCTCCGGGGATCTGTCGTTGTAGAGATCTTTCTGGATTTCCGTCTCCACGGCTACTCTCTTTGCCAATTCAAAACCATTCCTGGTTTCCGAAAGCGTTTTAAACCCTTCCATCAGGGCGATGAAATTCAATATTTTGGTTGTGGTCCCCCGGTTAAGTTCGGCGGGATTTTCTTCCGGCAACCGGCTGATGACGTTCCAGATTGAGGTTCCCATGCCGGAAGCGGCCTTTTCCAGCTTTGTTACGGTGGTCCCTCCGATCCCCCTGGCCGGGTAATTGATGATTCTTTTCAACGCCTCGTTGTCGTCGCTGTTGACGATAAGCCTGAAATAAGCCAGCAGGTCCCTGATCTCTTTCCGCTGGTAAAAGGAGAGGCCTCCGTAGATTTTGTAAGGGATGTTTCTTTTCCGCAGTGACTCTTCAAAAATCCGGGACTGGGCGTTTGTCCGGTAGAGAATGGCGTAATCCCCGAAGGAGAAATGATCGCGCAGCTGGGTTTCGGCAATGAGGGCCGACACCTGGAGTCCCTCTTCAATGTCGGTAAGGGCATACAATACCCTGATGGGGGCGCCTTTTTCCTTTTCCGAGAAAACAACTTTCCTGATTTGCCGATGATTATAGGCAATCACACTGTTCGCCGCGTTGACGATGGTTTGGGTGGAACGGTAATTCTGTTCCAGCTTGAACACGTTATGTTCGGGATAGTCCCGCTGAAAGCTGAAGATATTTTCGATGCGGGCGCCCCGGAAGGCATAAATGCTCTGTGCATCGTCACCCACAACGCATATGTTGTGGTGTTGGGCCGCCAGCAGATTGATCAACTGGTACTGTGCAAAGTTGGTGTCCTGGTATTCATCGACCAGAACATAATCGAATTTTTTCTGATAGCGGTCGAGGATATCGAGATGGTCTCTGAACATCAGGTTGGGGATCAGCAGCAGGTCGTCAAAATCCATGGCACTGCTAAGTTTACTCCGTCGCGTGTACTCCCTGTAGAGTTCAGCGGTCCGGGGCATGTTGATGCTGCGGTCATACTCCCTGATCTCTTCGTTCCTGCTGTAGACCGCGGGTGTGATGAGGTTGTTCTTGGCCATGGAGATACGGCTGGTGATCACCCCGGGTTTGTATACCGTCTCCTCAAGTCCGGCTTCTTTAATGATGGTTCTGACCAAGTTTTTGGAATCGGCGGCATCAAATATGGTGTAGTCGGCGGGAAATCCCGTGGCTTCATGTTCGATGCGGAGAATCCTGGCAAAAATGGAATGAAAGGTACCCATCCACAGGTACCGGGCCAGGGATGTGCCGACCACCGCCGCTATCCGTTCCTTCATCTCTCCTGCCGCTTTATTGGTAAATGTCAGTGCCAGGATGGAGGAGGGACGAACACCCTGTTTCAGCAAGTGGGCTATGCGAAATGTCAGTACGCGGGTCTTCCCCGATCCTGCACCTGCCACAATCAACGACGGGCCTTCCGTTCGGATCACTGCTTCCCGTTGGGCAGCATTCAGGTTTTCAAGATAATCGAACACTTTTTTGGATTTCGGTTTACGTGGGGCAAAATAAGAAAATAAGACGGTATTAAGTTTAGTTTTTTACCTTTGTAAGGCAATTTACTGGTTTTTTACCGTTATTATTGAATTGAAAAGTAAGCGACTGAAATGAAACATAGATTGTTGATTTGTTATCTGGCTTTCATGGGCCTGATGCTGTTAACTCCCCTGCTTTCCGGGGGTCAGCTTACGGCACCGGGGTCGGTTTACCGGGAGGATACCCAGTATCCCAATTTTGGAGAAAAGGACCCGATGTTCATTTTCTGTGTCAATGATGACGGACCGGATGCCCGGCTGATGGCGACCACGGATCTGGAGGGCACAAAATCGTGGGAATGGGAGAAATTCAATCCGGTGACGGGTGCCTTTGATTTTTATCTTTCCGAGAATACAGGCAGCAACCAATCAGAGATCACGGGCCTGGAGGACGGATGCTACCGGGTAAGGATAACTTCGGGGGGTACCACCCAAATACTCCGGGCATGGGTATTCAACAACCGGAACAATGCGGAGGCGGTGATTTCGGAGTCGAACTGCACTTTTTTCACACTCAGGGCATCCCTGGAAGAGGTACCCCTGGTCTATTACGATCTTTCATCCCTTGCTCCCGTGGTGCTGGACAAAGATCTCCGCACGGAATGGCGTCAGGGGGATGACATCTTGTCCTTACTGGCGGTCAGGCAGGTGTATGACCCACCAGCCAAAGACACGGAATATACCTTGATGGTAACCGACCGGTTCGGCTGTGAAACTTCCGTCAATGTCACCTACCACTCTATTGTCACAAAAGCCTCTTTCAAGGCCGATCCCATGAGTGGAGAAGCTCCGCTCAAGGTCAATTTTACCAATAACTCCGAAAACGGCGATCCGGGTTTGTATGAATGGTTCATTTTCAGGGACCTGGATGAGATCAAAAAGGATCCCTCGGTGCCGGTCGACAGTATTCTGGACACAGCTGTGGATGTTGACCTGACCTATTCTTTTGAAAGATCGGGAACGTACATGGTCAAGCTGGTTTCCAAGAAGGCGACAGGCGACATGGTTTGTACCGATACGGTTTATCTTGAGGATTACATCATGGTGGACACTTCCTTTGTGGCGGTTCCCAACGTATTTACACCGAACGGCGACGGTACCAACGACAATTTCGTGGTTAAATTCTGGTCAATGGAGAAGGTGAAGATATCGGTTTTCAACCGGTGGGGCCGGACGGTTCATGTGTGGGAGAGCAACAATGTAAAGGGATTTGAGAACACCTGGATGGAGAGTGTTTGGGATGGCCGCATCGGCGGCCGCTATGCCAGTCCGGGCGTCTATTTCTATGTGGTCGAAGGTACCGGCCGCGATGGCAAAAAGCGGTGGAAACACGGAGATGTATATCTCATCAGGGATAAGGATTAAAAAAAAGGCCGCCCCGGGAGGGGAGGCCTTTTTTTTAGGTCGGTTGCGTTATTCTTCTTCCTGTTCTGCTTCATAGGCTTTCAGGAGGGCATCCTGAACATCGGCGGGGACTTTTTCATAAGAGTTGAAAGCCATTTTGAACTGTCCTCGGCCACCGGTCAGCGAACTCAGCGACGTGTTGTACTTGTTCATTTCTTTCAGCGGCACGCGGGCGGTAATTTTTTCAAATCCTTTTTCCGATCCCATTCCCATGATGAGGGCGCGGCGTGACTGAAGGTCGCTCATGACATCTCCCATTCTTTCGGAAGGGACCCAGACTTCCAGGTCGTAGATGGGTTCAAGGATCTTCGGATTGGCTTTTTTGAAAGCCATGCTGAAGGCATTTCTTCCGGCGAGTTTAAATGAGATTTCATTGGAATCCACCGGGTGCATTTTCCCGTCGTAAACATAAACGATGATGTCGCGGGCGTAGGAGCCTGTAAGGGGGCCCTGTTCCATTTTTTCCATGATTCCCTTGAGGATGGCGGGCATGAAGCGGCCATCGATGGAGCCACCCACGATGCAGTTACAGTACAATAGCCGACCTCCCCAGGGCAATGTGAGTTCCTGTGTGTCCCTGATTGACAGTTTATACTCTTTCCCGTCGAGGACAAATCCGTTTTTGGGAGTGTCCCCTTCTTCGAGGGGTTCTATGATCATGTGGACTTCACCGAACTGACCGGCGCCTCCCGACTGTTTTTTGTGCCGGTAATCAGACTGGGAGGCCTTGGTGATGGTTTCACGGTAAGGGATTCTCGGCTCCTTGAAGTCGACTTCGATCTTATAAACATTGTCAAAGAACCATTTCAGCACGTTCATATGGTATTCGCCCTGGTTGTGGACGATCAGCTGGCGCAGCTCCTTGGAGTATTCAATGATATAGGTGGGGTCTTCAAATTTGATGCGGTTAAGCACTTCGCCCACTTTTTCATCATCGGTTTCGTTGACTGCTTTCACAGCCACCCGGTGTCGCGGAGCGGGGAATTCCATGGGGACAAACTGGGTTCCGGCCTCTTTCAGGCTGAGGGTATGATTGTATTTGGTATCTTTGAGCTTCACCGTGCAGCCGATATCCCCGGCCAGCATCTCCGGAACCTTGACCCTGTTTTTCCCGGCGGTCGCAAAAAGCTGGGAGAGTCTTTCCCTGCCTCCGTTGTTGATGTTGACAAGGTCGATACTCTCGGTCAATTTTCCTGACATTACCTTGAAATAGGTGATTTCCCCCACATGCGATTCAATAGAGGTTTTAAAGACAAACAAGGAAGGGGTTTCACTTTCTTTCATGGTCACCTCCTTGCCGGCTGCGATTTCGCGCATGGGCATTTCATCGGGAGCAGGACCCGCATCAATGATGAATTCCATGAGCCGGTTGATGCCGATGCTCCTCTTGGCGCAGGTACACAGCACGGGGAAGAGATCGCGCTGGTTGATGCCCAGTTTCATCCCCTTAATGACTTCCTCTTCGGAGAGCATGCCCTGCTCAAAATAATTTTCCATGAGGGATTCGTCATTCTCGGCTGCCATTTCGAAAAGCTGGTTCTGCAACTCTTCGGCACGTGATTTTTCGGATGCCGGGATATCCAGGATCTGGGGTTGGCCGCCATCCTTACCGTATTTGTACATTTTCATCTTCAGTACGTCAACGATGCTGCTGAAAGCCGGTCCTGTTTCAAGGGGGTATTGCACCACCGTCACTTTGTTTCCGAATGAGGATTTGCATTTTTCAAGCGACTGTTCAAAATTTGCATTTTCATGATCCAAACCGTTGAAGACAAAAAACAGCGGTTTATGCTTGGCATCGGCATTGCGGAAGGCGGCTTCGGTGCCTGCTTCGACACCGCCGGAAGCGTTGACGAGCATAAGCCCCAGGTCGGCTACTTCGAGCGATGAAATGGAACCGCCGCAGAGGTCATCCATCCCCGGAGAATCCAGTATGTTTAGTTTCTTATCCAAAAATTCGGCATATAGCACTGAAGAGAATACCGAATTGCCATATTCCTGCTCAATGGTGTTGAAGTCGGAAACCGTATTTTTTGCCGTTACTTCACCCTTGCGGTTAATCACTCCACCCTCGAGCAGCATGGCCTCTGCGAGGGTGGTCTTTCCGCTGCCGGAATTTCCCAGTAATACAATGTTGCGAATTTGTCCAGTTTTATAAACCTTCATGATATCTATTTTTGAATGATTAATTCTATGAAGAATGCCGGTTTCAAAGGCGCCAAAAATAGTAATAATTTGGTAACAATCTATTTGAATCAATTTTGAAAAATCAACTTTGGAAGTTCGTTGAAGCTTTTTTTCTTAACTTTCCGCTGATTTATTCTTGAAATGGCTCATTTTCCGCATTATCAGCAACCCGATGCGATGGATTGCGGACCTGTTTGCCTGAAAATCGTCGCGAAATATTACGGGAAGTATTTTCAGCTTGACAGGCTCCGGGAGCTTACTTACCAGACCCGGGAGGGGATCTCTTTGCTTTCTCTGGGTGATGCTGCCGCAAAAATCGGCCTCAGAAGCTGGGGTATGCGGGTTTCGCTGCCGGGACTGGATCAATTGCCGCTGCCTGCCATTCTTCACTGGCGGCAAAATCATTTTGTGGTACTTTTCAAAATCAGCAAACGCAAAAAGGAAACGGTGTATCATCTCTCCGATCCGGCGAGTGGCCTGGTTAAATGCCGAAAGGAGGAGTTTCTCCGGAACTGGGCAACTACTTCGATACAGGACGAGCCTGCCGGCATCGTATTAATGTTGGAGCCCACCAAGGATTTTTTCCTGGAGGAGGATGAGCGGGAAAAGAGGCCCGGATTGCGGTTTCTGACCGACCGGTTAAAACCATACAAAAAGATGATCGTCAGGATTTTGCTTGGTTTTTTGACCGGAAGCATTATCAGTCTGCTGTTCCCTTTCCTGACCCAGGCTATCGTGGATGTCGGCATTGGCAACCGGGATCTGGGATTCATTGTTCTGGTCCTCCTGGCGCAACTGGTGCTGATTGTCAGCCAGACAGCCGTCGGATTCATCAGAAGCTGGATTATGCTCCATATCAGCGCAAGGGTTAGCATTGCTTTGATTTCCGATTTTCTGATCAAGCTGATGAAACTCCCGGTGCGCTTTTTTGATTCGAAGATGACCGGGGATCTTCGTCAGCGGATTGAAGACAACAACAGGGTTCAGTCTTTTCTGACCACCAACCTTGTCACCATGTCTTTCGGTGTTTTCATGTTTTTGATTTATAGCGTTGTCCTTGTCTGGTACAGTCGCGGTATTTTTCTTATTTTCATTGTGGGCAGTACGCTCTATATTTTGTGGATCAACTGGTTCATGAAAAAGCGGAAGATCCTCGATGATCAGCGGTTTGAAGCTCTTGCTGCCAATCAGAGCAATGTTTACCAGTTGATTACGGCGATGCAGGAGATTAAGCTTAACAATTGTGAGGAGCGGAAGCGGTGGGAGTGGGAGCAGATTCAGATGAGGCTCTTCAGGGTAAGCGTGAAAGCGCTGAAGCTGCATCAGAAACAGCAGGCCGGGTCGGTTTTCATCCATCAGGCGAAGAACATCCTGATTATTTTTCTGGCTGCCAAATCGGTGCTTGACGGAAGCATGACCCTGGGCATGCTGGTGGCTGTGCAGTTCATCATTGGCCAGCTCAACGCCCCTTTGCACGAATTCATTTCCTTTGCCGCAACGGCGCAGGATGCCAGGATAAGTCTCGAACGGTTGGGTGAAATCCATGAAAGGGAGGAAGAAGAGAGCCTCGGAGAGGGCAGGCTAACCGAAATCGCCGGTGACAGTGAAATCAGGTTTAAGAATGTGACTTTTCACTATGAAGGTCCCCGCAGCCCGAAGATTATTGACGACGTCACTCTGGATATCCCCGCCGGAAAGGTGACGGCGATTGTTGGGGCCAGCGGAAGCGGCAAGACTACGTTGATCAAGCTCATGCTGGGATTTTACCCGGTATCGGAGGGAGAGATCCTTCTGGGAAATGCTCCCCTGGACAGGTACAGCATGCAATCCTGGCGCCGTCGCTGCGGAGTGGTCATGCAGGAGGGATTCATCTTTTCGGATACCATCGCAGGAAATATCAGCCTGGGAGATGAAAACCCCGATGTTCAGAAAATAGAGCATGCGGCGGAAGTCGCCGGAATCCGCGATTTCATCGAAAGCCTGCCGTTGCGTTACAATACAAAGGTGGGGCAGGAAGGTGCCGGGCTGAGCCAGGGGCAGAAGCAACGGATCCTGATCGCCCGTGCGGTATACCGTGATCCCCTCTTTCTCTTTCTTGATGAAGCCACCAATTCCCTGGATGCGATCCATGAAAGGGTGATCCTGAATAATATGGAACAGTTTTCGCGGGGGAAGACGGTGGTTGTGGTAGCCCACAGGCTGAGTACGGTAAAAAATGCAGACCGCATCGTTGTCCTGGACCAGGGCAGGGTGGCGGAATCAGGCACCCATGATGAACTGGCGGCGAAAAAGGGTGCCTATTTTAACCTGGTAAAGAATCAGCTGGAACTGGGAAGCTGATGGCGCCGAAAATCAGCAGAATCCTGTTTTTTTGTTTTTTTTTAAAGCCCGGAATTTGCCGTTAAGTGAAAATTAGTACTTTTGCGTGCCGATTTTGGGGGCAAAATGTGTTTTTAATTTTGAAAACCATTGGAATTCAAGAATTATACATAATTTTGCAGTCCATTTTCGGAAAAACATTAACATAGATAAAACAGGTATTTATGCCAACGATTCAACAGTTAGTCAGAAAAGGAAGACAAAGTAAAGCCGAAAAGAGCAAATCGCCGGCTTTGGACTCATGTCCGCAGCGTCGGGGGGTATGTGTACGTGTTTACACCACCACGCCGAAGAAGCCGAATTCCGCCATGCGCAAAGTGGCCAGGGTTCGTCTTACTAACGGCAAGGAAGTGAATGCTTACATTCCCGGCGAAGGACACAATCTTCAGGAGCACTCCATCGTACTGGTGCGTGGCGGCAGGGTGAAAGACCTTCCTGGTGTCCGTTATCACCTGATTCGCGGAGCGCTTGATACGGCGGGTGTTGAAGGTCGTCTTCAACGTCGTTCGAAATATGGTGCCAAAAGGCCGAAAGCAGGAAAAGCTCCTGCGGCAGCCGGAAAAAAGAAATAAAAAACACGTTCATTTAAGTTATTGCTAAGTGGTTTGGTTGAGTAAGCAGCTTCTCTTCCTGTCTTCCGGGGAAGCGCTGAAGACACCGCCTGTGGGCAGCCAATTTAAATAACACTAAAACACAAAAAATGAGAAAAACAAAACCGAAGAAGAGACATCTTCTTCCCGATCCCAAGTTCAATGATGTATTGGTAACCCGTTTTGTGAATGACCTGATGAAAGACGGGAAAAAGTCACTCGCTTACACCATCTTTTATGATACCCTGGACCTGGTAGCCAAGCGGATGAAAAATGACGAAGTCACACCTCTTGATGTATGGAAGAAAGCCCTGGAAAATATCACGCCCCAGGTCGAAGTAAAAAGCCGCAGGGTAGGAGGAGCCAACTTTCAGGTCCCCATGGAAATCCGCAACGAGCGTAAAGTAGCCATCAGTATTAAGAATCTGATTCTTTATGCAGGAAAGCGTTCGGGAAAATCCATGGCCGACAAGCTCTCTTCCGAGATCATCGCAGCCTACAACCTGGAAGGCGGTGCCTATAAGAAGAAAGAAGACACCCACCGGATGGCCGAAGCCAACCGTGCTTTTGCCCATTTCAGATTTTAACGGCAGTTATCAGTTTTGGTAATACCTTATATATATAGGATCAGAAAAGGATGACTGCGCAGGATCTGAGATATACCCGGAATATTGGGATCATGGCACACATCGATGCCGGTAAGACCACCACTTCGGAAAGGATTCTGTTCTATACAGGGTTAACTCACCGCATGGGTGAGGTACATGATGGCGCTGCCACTATGGACTGGATGGAACAGGAACAGGAGCGGGGGATTACCATAACATCGGCTGCCTCGACCACGTTCTGGAATTATAAGGATCAGAAGTACAAGATCAACATCATCGATACCCCCGGTCACGTCGATTTCACCGTTGAGGTGGAACGGTCGCTGCGGGTTCTTGACGGTGCGGTTGCTCTTTTCTGTGCGGTAGGGGGTGTTGAAGCTCAATCGGAAACGGTTTGGCGGCAGGCTGAGAAGTACGGGGTTCCCCGGATTGCCTTTGTCAATAAAATGGATCGGCAGGGAGCCGATTTCTTCAGGGTATACCATGACATCAAAGTCAAACTGAAGGCAAATCCGGTGCCGGTGGTCATCCCCATCGGGTCGGAGGAGCATTTCCAGGGGGTGATCGACCTGATTTCGATGAAAGCCATTTTCTGGTATGATGACGAGACCTTAGGATCACGGTTCTCCGAGGAGGAGATTCCCGCCGAACTGATGGAACAGGCCCTTGAATGGAGGGGCAAGCTGGTGGAATCAGCTGCCGAACGTGATGATGCGTTGATGGAACGTTATTTTGATGATCCCGGTTCCATCACCGTTGATGAGCTGAACCAGGTCATCCGGCAGGCTACCATCAGGGGATCCATCATCCCCATAATGTGCGGGTCGGCTTTTAAGAACAAGGGGATACAGCGTCTCCTCAATTCGGTGTGTGCCTACCTTCCGAGCCCGGTGGATATTGACGCCGTAACAGGGAACGAACCGGGAAATCCTGATCACAAGATCACCCGGAAACCCGATGTGGGGGAACCCTTGGCCGGTTTAGCCTTTAAGATCGCCACCGATCCTTTCGTAGGCCGGTTGTGTTACATCAGGGTCTATTCCGGCGTAATTGAGTCAGGGCAACAGGTACTGAATTCTCGAACCGGCAAGAGGGAGCGCATTTCTCGGTTATACCAGATGCATTCCAATAAGCAGAATCCCAAGGATGTCATCGAAGCAGGCGATATATGTGCGGCGGTAGGATTCAAGGATATCCGCACCGGAGATACGATCTGCGCGATTGACCATCCTATAGAACTCGAAAGCATGGTGTTCCCTGAGCCTGTGATCGGAGTGGCCGTTGAACCCAAATCACAGAACGATATTGACAAACTGGCCACCGGTCTGTCGAAACTCGCTGAAGAGGATCCCACTTTCAGAGTGAATACCGATCCTGATTCGGGTCAGACGGTGATCAGCGGGATGGGTGAACTTCACCTGGAAATCCTTGTTGACAGGCTGAAGCGGGAGTTCAAGGTGGACTGCAACCAGGGTATTCCTCAGGTGGCATACAAGGAAGCGATCACACGCCCTGTGGAACTCCGGGAGGTGTTTAAGAAGCAGACCGGAGGACGCGGAAAATATGCCGATATCGTTGTCAGGATCGAACCCGTGGAACAAGGTGTTACCGGTTTGCAATTCTTCGATATGGTGAAAGGAGGGAATATCCCGAAGGAATTCATCCCTTCCGTTGAAAAAGGATTTCGCGAATCACTCGTCAACGGGCCACTTGCCGGTTTTCCGGTCGCCGGACTGAAGGTAACCCTTCTGGATGGCTCTTACCATTCCGTGGACTCTGACCAGTTGTCGTTCGAGATTTGCGCCAAACAGGCTTTCCGGAGTGCCACCCAGAAAGCCGGCCCCAAATTGCTCGAGCCTGTCATGAAACTCGAAATTGTCACTCCCGATGAATATATGGGAGATATTATCGGTGACCTGAACCGCAGAAGGGGAGACGTTACCGGGATGGAATCCAAATCCGGGGCGCGGATGATCCATGCCCTGGTCCCGCTGGCTGAGCAGTTCGGTTACGTGACCGTGCTGCGCACCCTCTCTTCCGGAAGGGCCACTTCTTCAATGGAATTCAGCCATTACGAAGAGGTTCCCCGTAACCTGGCAGAGAAAATTCTTACTGAAATAAGAGGAAAAACAGACTTATTGGAATAAAAAATTAATCATTTTCTCATTATGAGTCAAAAAATTAGGATCAAACTGCAATCGTACGATCACAATCTTGTGGACAAATCTGCTGAGAAAATCGTAAAAACAGTAAAATCAACCGGCGCAGTGGTCAGCGGTCCTATACCGCTGCCTACCCATCGCAGGGTGTTTACGGTATTACGTTCGACTTTTGTGAATAAAAAGTCAAGGGAACAGTTTCAGCTTTCCTCCTACAAGCGGTTGATCGACATTTACAGTTCAACGGCAAAAACCATCGATGCGCTGATGAAACTGGAGTTGCCCAGCGGCGTTGAGGTTCAAATTAAAGTGTGATAAAAATTTAAAAGTAGTCGTAAAAATGGCTGGAATTATCGGAAAAAAAATCGGAATGACATCCGTATTCAGTGTTGAGGGGAGGAACATCCCATGCACTGTGATTGAAGCCGGTCCCTGTATTGTCACACAGGTCAAGACCGCGGAAACAGACGGCTACCATGCGTTGCAACTCGCCTTCGATGAAAAGAGGGAGAGGAGTGCCAACAAGGCGGAGTTCGGGCATTTTAAAAAAGCCGGCACCACGCCCAAGCGCAAGGTAGTGGAATTCAAGGACACCTTCAGGGAGCGTTTTGATCTGGGGGATACCATCACCGTGTCGATCTTCAGCGAGAATGATTATGTCGATGTTGAAGGGGTATCCAAGGGGAAAGGTTTCCAGGGGGTCGTCAGGAGACATGGTTTCGGTGGTGTCGGGGGTACCACGCACGGCCAGCACAATCGTAATCGGGCTCCCGGATCATTGGGGGCAAGTTCCTGGCCTTCCAAGGTGATGAAAGGGCTGCGGATGGCCGGACAAATGGGTGGCGACAAGATGACCATTGAAAATCTGCTGGTCATCAAGGTGATCCCTGAGCAAAATATTCTTGTACTCAAAGGTTCAGTCCCGGGTGCAAAAGGTTCTTATATCTCAATTCGGAAGCAATGGAATTAAGCGTATATAATATTGAAGGAACGGAAACCGGAAGAAAAGTCACATTGAGTGACGATATTTTCGGTATAGAGCCCAATGACCATGCCATTTACCTGGATGTAAAGCAGTATCTGGCCAACCAGCGTCAGGGAACTCATAAGAGCAAGGAAAGGGGTGAAGTCGCCGGAAGCACCAAGAAGATTAAGCGTCAGAAGGGGACGGGTACCGCCCGGGCCGGTATGATCACCTCACCAATCAATGTGGGTGGAGGACGTGCCTTTGGTCCGCGGCCGAGGAACTACAGTTTCAAACTGAACAAAAAGGTCAAGCTCCTTGCCCGTCAATCGGCTCTGGCATACAAAGTGCTTGACAACAACGTTGTGATCCTCGAGGATTTCTCCCTGGATGCCCCGAAAACCAAAAAAATGGTGGCTATTTCTGAAAACCTTAAAATTTCTGATAAAAAGGCACTTTTCGTATTACCGGAAGAAAATAAAAGTATATATTTGTCCTCCAGAAATTTAAAGGGCGTTTCGGTTGTAACTGCTTCAGAATTAACGACTTACCAGATACTAAATGCCAAAATGCTTGTGATTCTGGAAGGTTCGGTAGGCAAAATCGAAGATTTATTTAAGCAATAAGACCATCATACAATGGATATTTTAATAAAACCAATTGTTACCGAAAAGATGAATGCCCAGGGGGAGCGGTTCAACCGTTACGGGTTTGTTGTGCGGCGCAATGCCACGAAGCAGCAGATCAAGCATGCCGTGGAGAGTCTGTACAACGTTTCGGTTGACACTGTAAATACCATGGTTTACGGTGGAAAGGTGAAGTCAAGGTTTACCAAGGCCGGTGTGATTTCGGGGAAGACGGCTGCTTACAAGAAGGCGGTTGTCACCTTGGCCAAGGGAGAGAGTATTGATTTTTACAGTAATATATAACAATAGAAAATGGCAGTAAGGAAAATTAAACCAGTATCACCGGGTCAGCGGCACAAGGTTATCAGTGCCTTTGACGCCATTACTGCATCTACGCCTGAGAAATCATTGTTGGAGCCCCTGCGGAAGTCTGGTGGGCGAAACAACCAGGGCCGCATGACAATGAGGCATATAGGTGGGGGACATAAGCGGAAATACCGCATTCTTGATTTCAAGCGGAACAAGGATGGTATTTCTGCGGTTGTCGATTCCATACAGTACGATCCCAACCGTACGGCCAACATTGCGCTTCTGGTTTATGAAGACAATGAGAAGAGGTACATTCTGGCGCCCAACGGGTTGCAGGTAGGTCAGAAAGTTCTCAGTGGCAGTGGGATAGATCCTGAAATCGGGAATACCCTTCCTTTGGCTGAAATACCGCTTGGCACGCTGGTTCACAACATTGAACTTCAGCCCGGCCAGGGGGGCGTTATGGCACGTAGTGCAGGAACTCATGCGCAGTTGACATCCCGCGAAGGCAGGTATGTCACTTTAAAATTACCTTCCGGCGAGATCCGCATGGTGTTGACCACCTGCAGGGCTACCGTAGGGATAGTAGGTAACGGAGACCACATCCTGGAGAAATCGGGGAAAGCAGGCCGTAACCGCTGGATGGGCCGCCGTCCGCGTGTTCGCGGGGTTGCCATGAACCCGGTGGATCACCCGATGGGTGGTGGAGAAGGCCGTGCTTCGGGAGGACATCCGCGTTCCCGTAAGGGATTGCTGGCCAAGGGCTTTAAAACCCGTACGCCGAAGAAGGCATCCAACCGGTATATTGTTGAACGTAGGAAGAAATAATTCTAAAGGAGAGAAACATGAGTCGTTCATTAAAAAAGGGTCCATACATTGCTTACAAACTGGAGCAAAAAGTGATGGCAATGAATGAGACCAGAAAGAAATCGGTTGTAAAGACCTGGTCCAGGGCTTCCGTGATTTCCCCCGATTTTGTCGGGCATACCATCGCCGTCCACAACGGGAACAAATTCATCCCCGTTTACATCACTGAGAATATGGTAGGCCACCGCTTGGGAGAATTTGCGCCTACCCGGACTTTCAGGGGACATTCTGGTAACAGGAAATAATGCAAACCGTGAATGGTAATTTTTTAAATTAAAAAGAATGGGTGCCAGAAAAAGAGAAGCAGCTGAAAAACGCAAAGAGCTTAAAAAACAACAATATTTTGCTGTTTTAAGGAATTGCCCGACTTCCCCCAGGAAAATGAGGCTTGTCGCCGATATGATCCGTGGTATGGAGGTCAACAGGGCCTTGGATGTATTGAAATTTTCAACGAAAGAGGCTTCGCAGCGGGTTGAAAAATTGCTGATGTCGGCCATTGCAAACTGGCAGGCGAAGAACGAAGGGGCCCGGATTGAAGAGAATCCCCTCTTTGTGAGCCGGATTATGGTGGATTCAGGCCGTATTCTGAAGAGGTTGCGTCCCGCACCCCAGGGCAGGGCTCACCGAATCAGAAAAAGGTCGAATCATGTGACCATTTTCGTTGATCAAAAGAATGAAGTTGTTGAAAATGTTAACTGATATCAGATGGGACAAAAAGTAAATCCAATTTCAAATCGTCTGGGATTCATCAAAGGATGGGATTCTAACTGGTTTGGCGGGGACTATTACGGTGACAAGCTGGTAGAAGACCAGAAGATCCGTGATTATCTGAATGCACGACTGGCGAAGGCAAGTGTCTCGAAGATCATCATTGAGCGCACGTTGAAGCTGATCACCATCACCGTTCATACTTCCCGTCCGGGTATCATTATTGGCAAGGGAGGCCAGGAAGTTGACAAATTAAAGGAAGAACTGAAGAAGATCACCAACAAGGAAGTTCAGATCAACATCTTCGAGATCAAGAGGCCGGAACTGGATGCCAGGATTGTGGCCAACAATATTGCCCGTCAGATTGAGGGGAAGGTAGCCTACCGGAGAGCTGTAAAAATGGGGATTGCATCCACGATGCGCATGGGGGCCGAAGGGATCAAGGTTTTGGTTTCGGGTCGTCTGAACGGTGCTGAAATGGCTAGGTCTGAGATGTACAAGGATGGCCGTACGCCTTTGCATACCCTGAGGGCTGATATTGACTATGCGCTGGGTGAGGCACTCACCAAGACCGGTCTGATCGGCGTAAAAGTATGGATCTGCAAGGGAATGGTCTATGGTGTCCCCGATCTTTCACCCAATGTGAGTCCGAAGCAGGGTCGCAACGGAGGACCGAAAGGCGGCGGAGGCAGTAGGAAAAGAAGAAAGTAATGGTATAACACGCTAGAAATAAAAGAGATGTTACAACCAAAAAGAGTAAAATTCAGAAGAGTACAAAAGGGGAAGATGAAAGGAAATGCCCAGCGGGGGAACCAGCTGGCTTTTGGTTCCTTCGGCATCAAAGCCCTTGAGGAAGCGTGGATCACCGGCCGGCAGATTGAAGCTGCCAGGGTTGCTGTAACCCGTTATATGCAGCGCCAGGGACAGATCTGGATCAGGATTTTCCCTGACAAGCCGATCACTAAGAAACCGGCTGAAGTACGTATGGGTAAGGGAAAGGGAGCTCCCGAGGCTTTTGTGGCACCGGTGACCCCGGGCCGTATTATTATTGAAGCGGAAGGGGTCCCGTTCGACATGGCTAAGGAGGCCCTGCGCCTGGCAGCACAGAAACTGCCTATTACCACCAAGTTTGTCGTAAGACGTGATTTTGTTGAATCTTGATATTGAAGGAGTATGAAAACGTCTGAAATAAAGGAACTGACGAGCAAGGAAATTCTTGAGCGCCTGATGACCGAGCAGGAGAATCTGGTGCGTCTGCGGTTGAACCACAGTGTGTCACCGCTCGACAACCCCATGAAAATCCGTGAGTCGCGCAGGAATATCGCCAGGATGAAAACTATTCTCCGCAGCAGGGAAGTTTAATTTTTAATTGAGTAATGCAGCAATGGAAGAGAATAAAGAGAGAAATCTGAGAAAAGAGCGCGTCGGAGTGGTGGTAAGCAATAAAATGGATAAAACCATTGTGGTGGCTGAGAAAAGGAAATTCAAACATCCGATTTACGGAAAGTTTATAAACAAAACCACCAAGTTTTATGCCCACGATGAGAGCAATACCTGCAATATTGGCGATACCGTGCGGATCATGGAAACCCGCCCCCTGAGCAGGAAGAAATGTTGGAGATTAGTTGAAATTATTGAAAGGGCCAAGTAGTCATGATACAGCAGGAAACAAGATGTATAGTAGCTGATAACAGCGGAGCCAAGGAGGTGCTTTGCATCAGGGTGCTGGGCGGAACGCGCAAACATTACGCCACCCTCGGTGACACCATTATCGTGACTGTGAAAAGTGCCACTCCCGGAGCCGATGTGAAGAAAGGCGCTGTTTCAAAGGCCATCGTGGTTCGTACCAAAAAGGAAGTCCGCCGCAACGACGGATCCTATATCCGATTTGACGATAATGCCGTCGTGCTGTTGAATAATGCAGGCGAAATGAGGGGTACCCGAATCTTCGGGCCTGTTGCCCGTGAATTGCGTGACATGAACATGAAAATCATTTCACTGGCACCCGAAGTGCTTTAATCCGCAAAACCAAGTACTATGCAGAAGAAGTTACATATCAGGAAGGGCGACATGGTCGTCGTGATTTCCGGTGATTATTCCGGCAGCAAAGGCCGGGTTTTGCAGATTGACCGCAAAACCGAAAGAGCAATCGTGGAAGGTGTGAATATAATTAAGAAACATACAAAACCCAATACGGAGTATCCGCAAGGGGGTATTATCGAAAAAGAAGCACCCGTCCACATTTCCAACCTGATGCTCGTGGATCCGAAAACGGGAAAACCGACACGCATCGGAAGGAAATTGAATGATGATGGAAAGTTAGTTCGTTATTCCAAAAAATCTGGAGAGGAGATTAAGTAATGGCTTACACACCTACCCTTGAAAAGAAATACAAGGACGAAATTATTCCTGCCCTGATGAAGGAATTCAGTTACAAATCAGTGATGCAGGTACCCCGGTTGGAGAAAATTGTACTCAACCAGGGGGTTGGTTCCACCATTGCCGACAAGAAAATCATCGAAGTGGCCACCGAAGAGATGACCCTGATTTCCGGTCAGAAAGCAGTGCAGACCAAATCTAAAAAAGACATCTCCAACTTCAAACTGAGGAAGAAAATGCCCATTGGCGTGCGTGTTACTTTGCGTCGCGACCACATGTACGAATTTCTGGACCGTTTGATTTCAGTGGCTCTTCCGCGTATCCGTGATTTCCGCGGGGTTGAAAGCAAAATGGACGGCAGGGGGAATTACACCCTGGGCGTGCCCGAGCAGATCATTTTCCCCGAAATCAACATTGACAAGGTGAATAAGATCAACGGGATGAACATCACGTTCGTCACAACTGCCGACTCCGACGAAGAAGGCTTTGCCTTGCTGAAAGAATTAGGATTACCATTTAAAAATGTCAAAAAGGATTAAATTATGGCAAAAGAGTCAATGAAAGCACGCGAAGTGAAACGTGCGGCGTTGCATGCAAAATATTCAGCCAAGAGGGCCCGGCTGATCGCTGAGGGCGACTTCATCGGACTGCAGAAACTACCCAGGAATTCCTCGCGTGTCAGGTTACACAACCGCTGCAAACTCACCGGTCGTCCCAAAGGGTACATGCGCCAGTTCGGGATCAGCAGGATCAACTTCCGTGAGATGGCTTCCGAAGGATTGATCCCGGGTGTAAAAAAGGCAAGTTGGTAAAATGGTAAAAGAGTAGAAAAATGAGCAAAGTTACAGATCCAATAGCAGATTATCTTACCCGGTTGAGGAATGCTATCCGTGCGAATCATAGGGTAGTTGACATTCCGGCTTCTAATTTAAAGAAGGAAATGACCCGGATTCTGAAGGAAAAAGGGTACATCCTCAACTATAAATTTGAAGACGAAGTGAATTACCAGGGGAATATCAAGATTGCCCTGAAATACCATCCCGAGACCAGGGTACCGGCGATTAAGGCCCTGGAAAGGGTTAGCCGCCCGGGGCTCCGCAACTACTGTGATTCGGAGAATATCCCGCGCGTACTGAACGGGTTGGGTATTGCCATCATTTCCACTTCAAAGGGGGTTATTACCGATAAGGAAGCCCGTGAAATGAAGGTGGGTGGTGAAGTATTGTGTTACGTTTATTAATAGGAGGAATACCATGTCAAGGATAGGTAAATTACCCATTGAAATTCCGGCGGGCGTCCAGGTAAACATCGGTGAAGACAACACCATCACCGTGAAAGGCCCCCTGGGAACATTGACCCAGCAGGTTGACAAGGCCATCAAGGTGACCCGGGAAGATAATTCCCTTCATTTCGTCAGACCCGATGATGAGAAGGGCAACCGCTCCATGCACGGCCTTTACCGTTCGCTGGTAAACAACATGGTTACCGGGGTAACAAAAGGTTTTGAGGTGAAGTTGGAACTGATCGGCGTGGGTTTTCGTGTGGAACAGCTTCCCAACAACGTTCTGGACCTGGTGCTGGGGTATTCCCACCACATCTACCTTCAATTGCCTCCGGAGATCACCCTGGAAGCCAAAACCGAAAAGCGGACCAATCCTTACATTCTGATGAAATGTATCGACAAGCAGCTTCTCGGCCAGGTCGCCGCCAAGATCCGGTCGTTCCGTAAACCTGAACCTTACAATGGCAAGGGGATTAAATTTGTGGATGAACAGCTCAGACGCAAAGCTGGTAAAGCCGCTGGTGTTAAATAGTAAAATCTGAAGAAATATGTCTCTGACAAAGATAGAAAGACGTTTTAGGATCAGGAAGCGTATCCGTAAGATCGTTCACGGCAGTGCCGATCGGCCGCGGATGAGTGTATTCCGCAGCAACAAACAGATCGGGGTGCAACTTATCGACGATGTGCAGGGGGTTACCCTTCTTGCCGTAACATCCAAAGAGAAGGAGATTGCCGGGACCAAAGGGACCAAAACCGAGAAAGCGGGGATGGTGGGCAAGCTGGTTGCGGAAAAGGCGCTGGCTGCAGGCATCACGGAAGTGGTGTTTGACCGCGGAGGTTACCTGTATCATGGTAGAGTAAAACAATTGGCCGATGCTGCCCGTGAAGGTGGCCTTAAATTCTAATCGATATGGCGAAGAATATCAGAAATATCAAGACGAGTGATCTGGATCTGAAAGACAGGCTGGTAGCCATTAACCGGGTGACAAAGGTAACCAAGGGGGGCCGTACCTTCAGTTTTTCAGCGATTGTGGTTGTGGGAAATGAAAACGGGGTTGTCGGCTGGGGCCTTGGAAAGGCGAGCGAAGTGACTTCTGCCATTGCCAAGGGAGTAGATGCCGCCAAGAAGAATCTGGTAAAGATTCCGGTTATCAAAGGGACCATTCCGCATGAGCAGGAGGCCAAATTCGGCGGCGCCAAGGTGCTTCTCCGTCCTGCCCGTTCGGGTACCGGTGTCAAAGCAGGAGGTGCTATGCGTGCTGTTCTGGAAAGTGTGGGCATTCATGATATCCTGGCAAAATCGCAGGGATCATCTAACCCCCACAACCTGGTGAAGGCTACCATGGAAGCATTGCTCGAACTCAGGGATGCCTATACGGTATCGCAGCAACGCGGCATTACGATGGAAAAAGTTTTTAAAGGATAGACAGTTATGGCCAAGATCAGAATTACCCAGGTCAGGAGCAGCATTGGTGCCACGAAACACCAGAAAGCGATCCTGGCTTCGCTCGGACTGCACCGGAGGCTGCAGACCGTTGAGCATAACGATTCCCCGGAAATCCTGGGAATGGTGGCAAAGATGAAGCATTTGTTAACTGTAGAGGAAGTAAAATAATCAAGTAACTATTGTAATGATGGATTTAAGCAAGATAAAGCCGGCGAAAGGATCTACAGCCACCAATAAACGGGTGGGCAGGGGGCAGGGCTCCGGATGGGGGGGGACCTCTACACGCGGCCACAAAGGTGCGAAATCAAGATCGGGATACTCCCGCAAAGTGGGCTTTGAAGGCGGACAGATGCCTCTGCAACGTGTGGTGCCCAAATCGGGATTTAAAAACCTGAAACGGGTGGAGTACAAAGCCATTAATATTGACGTGCTGCAGCAAATTTCCGAAAACATGAACCTGACGGTTATTGATCTGCAATCGCTGGTCCAGGCCGGTGTCATTTCAAAAAATGATAAGGTCAAAATCCTTGGAAACGGAACTCTTACAGCGAAACTGACGGTGAAAGCCCATGCTTTCTCTAAAAGCGCTAAGGAAGCGATAGAAAAAGTGGAAGGAACAACTGAAATATTGTAAGCTGCAATGAAACGATTTATAGAAACATTAAAGAATATCTATAAGATTGAAGACTTGCGGTCCAGGTTGGCCACCACCCTGTTCTTTCTTCTGATCTACCGTTTGGGATCCTATGTTGCCCTCCCCGGGATTGACCCGGCACAGCTTGCCCAATTGCAGAATCAGACGAAAGAGGGTTTGCTCGGATTGCTGGATATGTTTTCAGGAGGTGCTTTTTCCAATGCTTCCATTTTTGCATTGGGAATCATGCCTTACATCAGTGCGTCGATCGTTATCCAACTGTTGGGAATTGCCGTTCCTTATTTTCAGCGTCTTCAGAAGGAAGGTGAATCAGGACGCCGCAAGATCAACCAGATCACCCGTTACCTTACCGTGCTGATTCTGGTTTTCCAGGCGCCTGCTTACCTGACGAACCTGCATTACCAGTTGCCTGAGACTGCATTCGCCGGCGGAGGGGGTACGCTTTTCACAGTGAGCTCGGTGATCATCCTGACCGCAGGGTCCATGTTTATCATGTGGCTGGGTGAAAGGATCACCGACAAAGGGATCGGAAACGGGATTTCCCTGATCATCATGATCGGGATTATTGCCCGGCTTCCCTTTGCCGTCTTTGCTGAGTTTGCTTCCCGCATCAATCAGCAGGGAGGCGGACTGGTCATGTTCCTGGTGGAATTTGTATTGCTTTTCTTTGTTTTTGTGGGGACCATTCTCCTGGTGCAGGGAACACGCCGGATACCTGTTCAGTATGCAAAGCGCATCGTGGGCAACAAACAATATGGTGGTGTCAGGCAGTACATTCCCCTGAAAGTGAATGCCGCAGGTGTGATGCCCATCATCTTTGCGCAGGCCATTATGTTCGTGCCGATCACACTGGCGGGTTTTGCCAATTCGGAAAGTATGGGTAAATTTGCGACTGCCTTTGCCAATCCAACCGGGTTCTGGTACAATTTTGTCCAGTTCTTCCTGGTGATTGCATTTACCTATTTTTATACTGCCGTTACCGTTAATCCGGTGCAGATGGCTGAGGATATGAAGAAAAACGGGGGATTCATCCCCGGAGTGAAGCCAGGCAAGAAAACCGTGGAATTCCTTGATGCCGTTATGTCGAGAATAACCCTGCCCGGCTCTATCTTCCTGGGGATTGTCACGATCCTTCCCGCTTTTGCTAGGCTGATTGGGATCAATACCCAGTTTTCCTATTTTTACGGGGGAACTTCGCTTCTGATCCTGGTGGGTGTCGTTCTTGATACTTTGCAACAGATCGAAAGCCACCTTCTCATGCGCCACTACGACGGACTGATGAAATCGGGCCGCATCAAGGGGCGGACAGGAGGCGGACAATCGATGTATTAAGGAGAGCCGGTTTTCTTCCTCGGGTGAAAGTTAAGGCTGATATGTTCATCGGAAATTCAGTAAAAAGTTAAAGAGAAATCATTTATGGCAAAAACGCCATCCATAGAACAAGACGGAACAATTATCGAAGCGTTGTCAAATGCGATGTTCAGGGTTGAACTAGAGAATGGCCATGTCATTACTGCCCATATTTCCGGGAAAATGAGGATGCATTATATCAAGATTTTGCCCGGGGATAAAGTTAAAGTGGAGATGTCTCCCTATGATTTAACAAAAGGAAGAATTACTTTCAGATATAAGAATTAAAGATTTGCACAATGAAAACGCGGACTTCTATAAAAAAGCGCAGCGCCGAATGCAAAATTGTACGCAGGAAAGGACGCTTGTATGTGATTAACAAAAAGAACCCAAAGTTCAAACAACGTCAAGGATAATTTAAATAATACAAATAACAAACTATGGCACGTTTAGTAGGTGTTGATATTCCTGATAACAAAAGGGGAGAGATCGCTCTGACATACATTTTTGGTATTGGCAGGAGTGCTTCCAATGCCATCCTGGCCAAGGCCGGTGTTGACAAGGACCTGAAAGTGCGGGACTGGAACGACGAGCAGTTCGGAAATATCAGGCAGGTGATCACTGACAATTTCAAGGTGGAAGGAGAACTCCGGTCGGAAGTACAGCTGAATATCAAGCGTTTAATGGATATCGGCTGCTACCGTGGTATCCGTCACCGTATCGGGTTACCGGTAAGGGGTCAGTCGACCAAGAACAATGCACGTACCCGCAAAGGGAAGAAGAAAACTGTTGCAAACAAGAAAAAAGCCACTAAATAATCGATTTAAGTTATGGCAAAAAAGACTGGAACAAGCAAGAAAAGGGTTGTTGTCGTGGAGCCCAATGGGATGGCGCATGTGCACTCTTCCTTCAACAATATTATTGTTACCCTGACAAACATGAACGGGGAGGTGATCAGCTGGTCATCGGCAGGGAAAAAGGGATTCCGGGGTTCTAAGAAAAACACACCTTATGCTGCGCAGGTTGCTGCCGAGGAGTGTGCGAAAACGGCATTTGACCTTGGATTGCGTAAGGTGAAGGCGTTTGTAAGGGGCCCGGGTAACGGACGTGAGTCGGCCATCAGGGCGATCGCCAATACCGGAATTCAGGTAACAGAGATCATGGATGTGACGCCGCTTCCCCACAATGGTTGCAGGCCTCCCAAGAGAAGACGTGTCTAATTAAAAAAAGATCAGGTAATGGCAAGATACAGAGCAGCAAAATCGAAAATTGCGAGAAAATTTGGTGAACCCATTTTCGGGCCGGATAAAGCTTTTGAACACAAGAACTATCCTCCCGGAATGCATGGGCTGAATGCCAAAAGAAGGAAAAAGTCGGAATATGGCTTACAGTTGAAAGAGAAGCAAAAGGCCAAGTATACCTATGGTTTGCTGGAGCGGCAGTTCCGGGGACTGTTTCAGAAGGCTGCGGCATCGACCGGGAAAACCGGTGATGTGTTGTTACAGTTGCTGGAATCGAGACTTGACAATGTGGTGTTCCGGCTGGGCGTCGCCAAATCAAGAGCTGGTGCCCGTCAGTTGGTTACCCACCGCCATGTCGTTGTCAACGGTAACGTGGTCAATATTCCTTCCTACATCCTGAAACCGGGCGACATGGTAGGTGTTCGTGAAAAATCAAAATCCCTGGAAATTATCAACGAATCGCTGAATTCCCGCAGGTACTCCCGTTACGGCTGGCTTGAATGGGATGAGTCACAAATGGCCGGCAAATTTATTAACCGTCCCGAGCGGGATGAGATTCCGGAAAATATCAAAGAACAGCTCATCGTCGAGTTGTATTCAAAATAATAAATTTACCTGAGGTATTATGGCAATATTAGCGTTCCAAAAGCCTGACAAGGTTATCATGATTGAATCCGGCGACCGGTACGGAAAATTCGAATTCCGGCCGCTGGAGCCCGGCTATGGTATTACCATCGGAAATGCCCTCCGGAGGATCCTCCTGTCGTCACTCGAAGGATATGCAATCACCACCATTAAGATCGACGGAGTGGATCATGAATTTTCTACCATCAAGGGGGTTATTGAAGATGTAACGGAAATCATCCTCAACCTCAAACAGATCCGTTTCAAACGGGAATGCGAGGACGTGGACAGTGAAAAAGTAAATATCACCATTGGCGGGCAGGAAGAGTTCACGGCAGGCGACATCAACAAATTCATGACTGGATTCAGGGTTCTGAATCCCAAGCTGGTCATTTGCAGAATGGAACCTGATCTGAAACTGCACCTGGAAATTACCATAAGCAAAGGCCGCGGGTACATCCCGGCGGTAGAAAACAAACCGGCGGAAGCAGAATTCGGTGTCATCCCGATCGATTCTATTTACACCCCGATCACCAAAGTGAAATATACGGTTGAGAATTTTCGCGTGGAACAAAAAACCGACTATGAAAAGCTGGTGCTGGAGATTTCCACCGATGGTTCCATCCAACCCAAAGATGCCCTGAAGGAAGCCGCCAAGATTCTGATCTATCATTTTTTGCTCTTCTCGGACGAGAAAATTACCATCGATTCGGATGATAAATTTGCCAACGAGGAATTTGATGAGGAAGTGCTGCATATGAGGCAACTGCTGAAGACAAAACTGGTTGACCTCGACCTGTCGGTCCGTGCACTCAACTGCCTCAAAGCCGCCGATGTGGAATCACTGGGAGATTTGGTCCAGTACAACCGCACCGACCTTTTGAAATTCCGCAATTTCGGAAAGAAATCGCTGTCCGAACTCGATGACCTTCTTATGGGGATGGGACTTAATTTTGGAATGGATATTGCCAAGTATAAATTAGACAAGGATTAAGAGATAATGAGACACAATAAGAAAATCAATCATCTAGGCAGAAAGAGTGCTCATCGCAAGGCGATGTTGTCGAACATGGCCTCTTCTTTGATTTTGCACAAACGTATCACTACGACACTGGCAAAAGCAAAAGCCCTTCGGACTTATGTGGAACCGCTGATTACCAAGTCAAAAGATGATTCTACCCATGCGCGCCGCGTGGTATTCAGTTATCTTCAGGATAAGGATGCCGTGACGGAACTTTTCAGAGAGGTGTCGGTCCGTATCGGTGACAGACCGGGAGGATACACCCGGATTCTGCGTACCGAAAACCGTCTGGGTGACAATGCTCAGATGTGCATGATGGAACTCGTCGATTTCAATGAAGCGATGCTCGCTTCCAAAGACGGCGCCAGGAAGACTAAAAAACGGCGTTCACGCCGGGGTAGCGGAAAAAAGGATGAAGAAACCGCTCCTGCAGCAACCACCCCGAAAGGGAAAAAAGCTCCCGCAACTCCGAAAGTCGAGGAAGCTCCGAAAGCTGAGGAAACTCTTGCTGTGCAGGAAGCCCCTGAGGCCTCTGAAGCTCCCGAAACTTCCGAAGGAGAAGATGTGGAAAAACCCGCCGGAGAATAACGTGACAATTGCAAATATCGCTGAAAGGCTGGCATTTGCCGGCCTTTTTTTGTATTTTTCAAGATCATTGTTAAGGATTTGAAGGATGGCATACAGTGGACTTGCCCGATTCATTGAACAGCTGGAAAAGCATGGGGAACTCATCAGAATCAGGGAATTTGTCAATCCGGAGCTGGAAATCTCCGAAATAACCGACAGGATTTCAAAGTTGCCTGGTGGCGGGAAGGCCTTGTTGTTTGAAAACAACGGAACTCCGTTTCCTTTGCTGATCAATGCCCTGGGGTCTGAAAACCGCATAGCGCTTGCCTTTGGGAGGCATCATGTGTCGGAAGTGGAAGAAGAGATGACCCGTTTGTTCAGGGAACTTGTCATCCCCAGGGCAAGCTGGTGGGAGAAACTGCGGATGTTACCCATGCTGAAAGAGGTGGCTTCGTGGATGCCAAAAAAAATTGCGGGAAGAGGCCTGTGCCAGGAGGTGTTCATGGGCAGACCTGATCTTGAAATGCTCCCGGTATTGAAATGCTGGCCTGCTGACGGCGGACGGTTCATCACCCTTCCTGCGGTTCACACCCTTGACCCGGAAAACGGCATCCCCAATGTGGGAATGTACAGAATGCAGATTTTTGGGAAAGCGTTGACAGGAATGCATTGGCATCCCCATAAAACCGGTGCCGCTCATTTCGAAAAATACAAAGCCTCTGGGAAGCTCATGCCGGTGACCGTGACCCTGGGAGGAGATCCGGTATATATCTATGCGGCAACGGCACCCATGCCCGAAAATATGGACGAATACCTGCTGGCAGGCTTCCTCCGGAAGAAACAGGTACGAATGGTAAAATGCCTTACCAATGACCTTTATGTTCCCGAAGATGTTGACTTTGTGATCGAAGGATTTGTCGATCCCTCCGAAGAGCCGGTCAGGGAAGGACCTTTCGGCGACCATACCGGTTTTTATTCCCTGGCAGGTGATTTTCCGAAATTCCATGTCACCTGTATCACACACAGGAAAGATGCCGTATACCCGGCCACTATCGTGGGTATTCCTCCCATGGAAGATGCCTGGATCGGGAAAGCTACGGAAAGGATTTTTCTCTCACCCATCCGGTTGACGATGATTCCCGAACTGATGGACATGGATCTCCCCTTTGCCGGTGTGGCTCACAACATCGCGATCGTGAAAATCAGGAAAACTTACCCGGGTCAGGCTGTCAAGGTGATGCATTCCCTCTGGGGGGCCGGACAGATGATGTTTAACAAGATCATGGTGGTGGTGGACGAAAGTTCGGCCGATATTCATGATTATTCCGTCATTGCCCGGATTTTCAGGGACAATTTCGATACCAGGCACAGTCTTCATTTCTCACGCGGTCCGCTCGACATTTTGGATCATTCCTCCCAAAATTGCGGTTTTGGATCCAAACTGGGCATTGATCTCACGCGGCCGTTTCCTGAAGAGGTTCAGCACCGGCAAAAGGGGAATCCCTGGGCAGAATGGAAACTCCCCGCCACAGGGCTGCGGGGAATGCTCTCGCCGGAATTCAATTCCCCCGATCTCAAAAAACATCTGCCTTTTCTGAAGGAGACCGCAAATCTCTGTGAATCGCTTACGCTGCCTGTGCTGTTGTTGACGGTGGACAAAAATGAACGGTACAGTAAGAGAGCCTTGGAAGAGGCATTGTCAAAGATCACGGGTCTGGATTCTTTTTGGGCCGTTGTGCTGTTTGATCACGGGGCGTGCCTGGATGATCTGTTTGCCCTGGTATGGCTGCTGGGAGGTAATCTGGAGCCTTACCGGGACATCTCCTTTATTGATATTCCCGGCAATGGGAACGGCAGGGTCATGCTGGTGGATGCCACTATCAAAACCGGGCATCACGACCGGTTTCAGCGTGACTGGCCCAACATCGTCACCATGGATAATGCCACCGTTGCTGCCGTTGACCTGAAATGGCCGTTGCTGGGACTTGGCGACTTCCTCCCCTGTCCGTCAATGAAATACAAACCGCTGGTAAAAGGTCAGGGAGCCGTACGGGAGCTGGTTTGATGTAAAGTGTTGGTTGCCAGTTTTTCAATTGTAACTGTCAGATCAGGCATACGATTTTTTCAAGCCATTCCCTGTCGGTTTCGTCAAAGGAGCCCTTCTCCCTGCTGTCAACGTCAAGGACCCCGGTGATCCTTCCGTGACAGTCATGGAGGGGTACCGCAATTTCAGAACTGGAACGTGAGTCGCAGGCGATATGACCGGGAAAGAGGTGTACATCCTGCACAATCACCGTTTTGTTTCCGTTGATGGCGGCCCAACAGACGCCTTTCCCCTTTTCGAGCACCTGGCAGGCCACCGGTCCCTGGTAAGTTCTGACCACCAGTTCCCCTTCAACAAGCAGGTAAAACCCGGTCCAGAAAAAATAATCCATCTTGTGATGCAAAACCGCAGCAATGGTGGCCATGCGGGCATTTTTGTCATTGGTTTTCCTGACCAGTTCTTCCAATTGGGTAAAAATACGGCCGTAACGGCCCGTTTTTTTGTTGGTTTCCATAACTAAACTGCCACAACGGCACAATGAATAAAGGCCACAAAGATACTATATCATTTTATCACTGCGCTCATTCTGTTTTCTTTGAGTCATTGTGGATAAAAATAAGGATTTGACCACCGGAAAGTTGTATTTTTGTCGCTGAACTTACAATAAACGGCATAAGGCGACACCATGACACCATCAATTCCCAAGGGAACGCGCGATTTTCTGCCTTCGGAGATGTTCCGGCGCAACTTTATTTTTGACGTTATCAGGCAGGTCTTTCACCTGTACGGATTTCAGCCCATAGAAACGCCGGCCATGGAAAACCTCTCCACCCTGCTGGGGAAGTATGGGGAGGAGGGGGACAAACTCCTTTTCCGGATCCTGAATTCGGGGGATTTCCTGTCGGAAATTCCCGATTCTCTTCTGCAGGAAAAATCGTCAAATGCGGTGGCCCCCTTTGTGGCTGAAAAAGGGCTCCGGTATGACCTGACGGTACCCTTTGCCCGGTTTGTGGTGCAGCATCGCAATGACATCCTATTCCCTTTCCGAAGATACCAGATTCAGCCGGTATGGCGTGCCGACAGGCCACAGAAAGGGCGTTACCGCGAGTTTTATCAGTGCGATTGCGATGTGATAGGCAGCGACAGCCTCCTGAATGAAGCTGAACTGGTTCAGATCATTGATGATATCTTTTCCCGGTTCCGGATTAGAACAGTCACAAAGATCAACAACAGAAAAGTATTGGCGGGGATCGCCGACGTGATCGGACATCCCGACAGGATCACCGACCTGACGGTAGCCATTGACAAAATGGAAAAGATCGGTCTGGAAAGAGTGAAGGAAGAACTTTCGGAAAAGGGAATTTCCGGAGATTCCATCGAAAAGCTGGAACCTATATTAATGCTGAAGGGAACCACGCACGAAAAAATTGACATTCTGAAAGGGGTACTCTCTTCGTCGGCAGCGGGATTAAAGGGATTGGAGGAGTTGGAGAAGCTTTTCGGGTATATTTCCGGGTTTACCCTGACAAATGGTGTTGAGCTTGACCTTACCCTCGCCCGCGGACTGAATTATTACACAGGTGCTATTTTTGAGGTCAAATCGATCGATGAGGCCATCGGGAGCGTTTGCGGGGGCGGCCGTTACGATGATCTGACCGGTGTTTTCGGGATGCCCGGAATTTCGGGTGTCGGCATTTCCTTCGGGGCTGAAAGAATCTATGATGTGATGACCCGGCTGAACCTCTTCCCCGGGGAGAGCCGTTTGCTCACCAAGGTTTTGTTCATCAATTTTGGTTCTCGTGAAGAAGAATATATTTTGCCGGTCATCGGTGCGTTGCGCAGAAAGGGCATCCACTCTGAGGTATATCCTGAGCCGGACAAAATGAAGAAGCAGATGAACTACGCCAACCGCAAGGAGATCCCCTACGTGGTGCTTGCCGGGGAGGAAGAGCTCAGACAGCAGAAATTCACTCTCAAAGATATGAGGACGGGGGAACAGACACCAGTTACCGCCGGGGAACTGATAAAAATCCTGTCAGAATAGCGTTTTTTTTTGTCATTTTGCGCCAAAACCGGTTCTCATGAAGAACACAGTACATAGCATTACGTCAGAACCTTTGACCTTTGAGGAGATTGAAGCGATCCTGTCGAAAGATATGAAGCTGGAGCTGTCGCCCGGCTCTGTTGCCTTGATTGAAAGAAGCAAGGCATATCTTGACCGCAAAATTGAGGAGGCCGGAGGTCCCCTTTACGGGATAACGACAGGTTTCGGGGCTTTGTGCAACATCAGGATTTCGAAGAGTGATCTGAGCAAGCTTCAGGAGAACCTGGTGATTTCGCATGCCTGCAATGTAGGGCCAGAGATTCCGCACGATGTGGTAAGGCTGATGCTTTTACTAAAGGCTCATGCCCTGGCCAAGGGAAATTCCGCTGTTCAGCGGAAGACGGTAGAGATGATCATTGGTCTCTTTAATCATCATATTGTCCCGGTGGTGTGTGAGCAGGGATCGCTGGGTGCCAGCGGTGACCTGGCTCCCCTGGCCATGCTTTTCCTTCCGTTGCTTGGCAGGGGAGAGGTATGGTACCAGGGACGGCGTCGTCATGCCGGGGAAGTTCTGGCAGAACTGGGATGGGAACCGCTGAAATTGGAAGCCAAGGAAGGACTGGCTTTGCTGAACGGCACCCAGTTCATGAGTGCCCTCGCAGTATATACCCTCCTCAAATCGTTCCGTCTTGTTAAATTGGCCGATATCATCGGGGCAATATCGCTCGACGCCTTTGACGGACTGATTGAACCTTTCCTAGAAAATATCCAGCGGATCAGGCCACATCCCGGTCAGGCACATACAGCCGCCAACTTCCGGTACCTTCTGACGGGAAGTGAGATGATGACCCGGCCTAAAAAACATATCCAGGATCCCTATTCCTTCCGGTGTATCCCCCAGGTCCATGGAGCGGTGAAGGATGCTGTCAGGTATGTTACCGGCGTGGTGGAGGTGGAGATCAATTCCGTGACCGATAATCCGACGGTTTTTCCCGATGAAGACAAGATCGTTTCGGGAGGCAATTTTCACGGGGAACCCCTGGCGCTGTCCCTTGATTTTCTGGCCATCGCCTTATCAGAACTGGGCAGCATATCGGAGCGGCGAACCTACAGGCTGATTTCGGGAGAGCGTGATCTTCCTGAATTTCTGGTGGCCAATCCGGGATTGAACTCGGGATTCATGATCCCGCAATATGCGGCAGCATCCATTGTAAGCCAGAACAAGCAACTCAGTACGCCGGCATCGGTCGACTCAATCCCTTCGTCGAATGAACAGGAAGATCATGTGAGCATGGGCGCCAATGCAGCCACCAAGGCGCTGAAGGTAGCTGATAACGTGCTGAAAATTATTGCTATAGAATTATACAATGCGGCACAGGCAACAGAATTCAGACGGCCTCTGCACACCTCCCCGGTTTTGGAGGATTTCCTGGCGCAATATCGCACCCGGGTGGCTTTTGTAAAAGAAGACACCCTCATGTATGAAGATATCAATGAAACGGTGGATTTCCTGGAAACCGGACGGTTTGTCCTTTGAAGTTCGGAATACTAGTTCCGTCTGTTGCGGTATTGGTCGAACATGTGAAAACGAAACTGGTTTTCGGCGCGGTACAACAGCAACACCTTTTGCGGAGGAAGGATTTTTAGGAATTTTTCATTATAGTTTTCAGTACTTTCCGCTTCTTTTTTATAGGTGGCTGAAATTTGACGGGTTATTTTGATGATTTCCTGATCGGTGAATGACACTCTTTCATCACGGGTTTTCATTTCTAGTTCTCGTCGTTGCATCTGAATTTCCATCCTTTCTTTTTCAAACTGGTTGTATACCGGCCAGAAATTCTGTGCTTCCTTAGGGGTAAGGTTCATTTTTTCGCTCAGGAATGCTATTTTCTGGCTTTTGAATTTATCAAAATCGGGACCCTCCTTTCGCTGGGCGGAAACCGCCAGGGCGATCATGAGAAGTGCCGGAATGAGGATAGTTATGGATTTTTTCATGGTCTTCTATTTATGAATTTCAAGGTAAATGTCGTAATCGCTGAAATTCGCGGCAAGGTAACTTTCGAGGGCGTCATCTGAAATGGTGTCATGGACGGTTTCGCCTTCCAGGAGGGAGAAGAACGTATGGTCATCGACATGTTCCACCAGGTTAATGATATTCTGGGCATCGGAAGATGCCTCCGCCGTCAGGGCCGGCTGGGTGATCAGTTTCACGGGAAAGAACACCAGCAAGAAAACGGCGGCAAAAGCTGCAGCCAGTCCGAGTACCGGCCTGAGGTAATCATACATCCTCACTTTCCGGGGCTCCTCCCGGAGCGATTCTTTGTCGATCCTTGCCTTTAACCGGGCAGGGAAATCATCGAAATACCGGGGGGGAATAGCGAATGGCAACTCCTTGCCTGCTTCAGCCAGTTTAGCCGGTATCTTTTCTGAAAAATCCATTGTTGTTAATTTTATTGTATTGACTGTTTTAAGGATAAAAAGTTTAATTACAAAACCTATTCGAGATTTGAAATATAGTCTTCCACTTTCTTCACGGCATGATGGTAGGATGCTTTCAGGGCCCCCACCGAGGTATTCAGGATTTCTGACATCTCCTGGTAGGGAATTTCGCCGAAATAACGCATGTTAAAAACCAGGCGTTGTTTTTCGGGAAGCGTCACGATAGCACTTTGCAGCTTTTTCTGAATGTCACTTCCCTCGAAGAATTCATCAGATTCAAGCCGATCCTTGAGGTAATCGCTGACATCGTTCATCGAAATCAGGGTATGCCGTTTCCGGGAATTGATGAAGGTGAGCGATTCATTGGTAGCGATGCGGTAAAGCCATGTGAAGAGGGAGGATTCTTCCCTGAACTGGCCAATGTTTCTCCAGACTTTCAGAAACGTGTTTTGCAGAACGTCATCGGCATCGTCATGGTTGAGAACGATTTTCCGAATATGCCAGTAGAGCCGCTCCTGGTATTTTAAAACCAGTTCCTGGAAGGCACGGTCACGGGTTTCCTCCTTTCGCAGATTCTCTGTCAGTTCCTGGTCGGAATTCTGCATTGTGAATTTTTTCTTAATAGGACAACAAGTAAGAGGAAAGGTTTAACCCGGCATCAAATTCGGAAGGTGAGGCCCTCTTTTACCAGAAGTTCATATTTGTCCTTATCAAACTTGTACAGTCTGGCTGCCCGATGGGGTACATTTACCTGTTTTTCACCGCTCTCGAGCAGAAAATCCATCTTTTGAATCTTCTTTCTGAAATTGCGGATGTCCAGTTTTTCACCCAGAATAACTTCATACATCGTCTGAAGTTCGGTAAGCGTGAATTTTTCAGGTAGCAAATGGAATCCTACGGGATGGTATTTTACCGATTCCCTGAGATGATTCAGGGCCGATATGATGATTTTTTCGTGGTCAAAGCATAGGCGGGGCAGATGGTCAATGTCGAACCACATCATCTTCCGGGTAAGGGGTGACATTTGTAGATCGTGGTACCGGGGATTGATCAGCGCGTAATACCCGACGGTGATCACCCTGTAATAGGCGACTCTGTTACAATCTCCGAAAGTCTGAAACTGCCTGAGATAGACGTTTCTCAAACCGGTGGAGCCGGAGGTGATGTCCTGCGCAAATTCGTCAAGTCCTGTTTCATAAGGGACATGGGCCCCGATTAATCCCCAGGTATAGTCTGTCAGTAAACTCGGGTGACTTTCATAAAGAATCCTGACCTGTTCATAATCTTCATTCTCCCGGACTACCTTGAGCAACAATTGCGGATCGGCCTGCCAGAGTAAAACATTCAACCGTTCTCCGTCAAAACCAAAAATTACACAGTCTACTGATATGTTCTTTAATAACATCGGGGTGCATTGTTAAATATTGTGCGTTTAAAGATACGATATTTTTTCTTACTGTCATTTTACAGTAAGGAATATTTGTCTGATACCGGATCGGGCTGTTCCGGTCGTTCTGTCACAACCGGCTTGTGTTGTAACCTGGTTGTTCAGCAATGAACTTCGGGATAAGAGATTTAATATTTTAATAACAGTAAATTTTACGTTGTTGTGGAATTAAAATCCTGATTTTTATATTTTTGAAGCATTAATTCATTTGATAAACGAAAATATAAATGATGAGTAAATTATTTGCTATTGTGTTGATGGCTCTTGCTTTCGGATGTACGAAGCCCGGTGGCTATCAAATTGAAGTGGTGCTTGACGGTGCAACGGGGAAAGTTTTTCTGGAGCAGCGTGAAGGCAGGAATTTTGTTCCTACAGACACGGCTGAGATTGTTGACGGGGTTGCTCTTTTGACGGGGAATGTTGAATTTCCCGATATCTATTATCTGAATGTGGAAGGGATGAACCAGCGGGCCGTTTTATTTGTGGAGAACACAAAAATGAAGGTGACCGGGCATGTGGATTCTCTGCAACTCATTAAAATTTCGGGATCGCCTGTCAATGATGAATACCAGGCGATCAAGGCTGAACTTGACAAGGATAATGAGGCCGGGATGGCGAAGTACCAGGAGTACCAGAAGGCGCTTCAGACGGGTGACACGGTGAATGCTCCCCGGATCATGGAGGAGGTGAGGGCGATTTTCGAGGGACAGGAGAAGAAGATCCACGATTTTGTCAGGAACAATCCGGCATCCTGGGTGACCCCCATGTTTCTGACGCAGTTACAAGCGGGCATGGAAGTCGCGGAATTGGATTCCCTGGTGAGTGCTCTGGATCCTAAACTCTCGGTGGTGCCTGCCGTCATTACCTTGAAAGAGAGGATTGTTAAGCTCAGGGCGGTGGCCATTGGCCAGATAGCCCCTGACTTTGTTCAGAATGACAAGGATGGCAATCCTGTAAAGCTGTCGGACATATATTCGCAGAACGAATATACGTTGGTTGATTTCTGGGCTGCCTGGTGTGGTCCCTGCAGGCAGGAGAATCCCAATGTGGTAGCGGTGTTCAATGATTACAAAGGGAAGGGATTCGGCGTATTCGGGGTGTCCCTTGACCAGGACCGTGACCGTTGGTTAAAGGCCATTGAAGATGACAAACTCACCTGGCCGCATGTTTCTGACCTGAAATACTGGCAGAATGAAGCCGCAACACTGTATGGCATCAGTTCCATACCCGCCAATATCCTGGTGGACAAAAGCGGAAAAATCATCGCCCGCAACCTGCGAGCGCAGGGTTTGCGTGACAAGGTGGCTGAATTGCTGCCATAGCATAAGAAAGGACGGGAACTCCCGTCCTTTCTTGTATAAAAATAGTGCGATGGAAAAGCTTTTCCATAATTGCCCTGAGTTGTCACCATCCCTCTCCTCCCGGGTACTGACTTTCGGGGGCAAGGGGATTCCGGACATGGTCCCTGCTCTTCATTTCAGCGTTACGGAGGATCTTCGTTGAGCTATTTGGGTGAGTTTTCAGCTTTGTTGACGGCTATATTCTGGACGGTAACCAGTTTATCATTCGAATCGGCCGGGAAAAGGGTAGGGTCTCTGTCTGTCAATCTGATCCGTCTCATCCTGGCGTTTTTCCTTTATGCCGTCTATCTGAAGATTACCCGGGGCATGTTTCTTCCTCTGGATGCTGGCTTGGAGAGGTGGATTTGGCTCAGCCTGTCGGGACTGGTGGGTTTTGTAGTCGGGGATCTTCTTCTTTTCCAGGCATTTGTGGTGATCGGAGCCCGGATATCCATGCTTATCATGTCGCTTTCGCCGCCCATCACTGCCCTGATCAGCTGGCTGATGCTTGGCGAGATCCTGACACCCATGAACTGGCTAGGCATGACGGTAACCCTGACGGGGATCGTTATGGTGGTTCTGAAAAGAGGAGAAAAAAGCGGCCAGGGACTCTTGCGGCGCAAAATCGTTTCTTCCTATTCGCTAAAAGGCATTCTGCTGGCCCTGGGAGGGGCAGCAGGCCAGGCTGCCGGGCTTGTGCTCAGCAAAAAGGGAATGGGCAGTTATGATGCATTTGCTTCTTCGCAAATAAGGGTGTTGAGCGGATTGGCAGGTTTTCTGTTGATCATTCTGGTGATGAAGCGATGGCCAATGGTGGCCAGGGCTTTCCGCAACAAACCGGCCATGAAGCGGATTGTCTTGGGTTCCGTTTTCGGGCCTTTCCTGGGAGTTTCCTTCTCCCTGCTTGCCGTCCAGCATACACGGGCAGGAATTGCCGCCACCATAATGGCCATTGTGCCGGTGCTGATAATCCCGCCTGCCGTGATCCTCTTTAAAGAAAAGGTCAACTGGAAAGAGATCGCCGGCGCCATCATCACGGTGGGAGGCATCATGCTCTTTTTCTTATGACAGATACTCCTTGAGTTCGCCGATCTTCATCAGACGATCCATTGAAAAGGTCATGCTTTCCTGTTCCACTTTCGACAGGATGAAAAATGCCTTGCCGAAAAGTTCTCTTCTTACCGCTGCATCCCTTTCCATCTCCCCCTGTTCCTTGAGAACAAAGGCGATAAGCTCCAATTGTTCGCCCGTGAATTCCTTCTTGTCAATGAGTATAGTCATCATCTCAGCAATGGAAAGGGAACGTATGTCATCCTCAATTTTCAGGCTGGAGTAAAAAAACTGAATCTCTTCAGCAGCTCGTATGAAATCCCCTTTCCTCCTGTGGCGGATGATTTCCTGCAGAACTGCGAAAAGTTGTTTCAGCTGTCGCATGAGGAAGTCACGTTCTATCATAAATGAAATATGATTAATCAATGTACGCTTACCACAGTAACCGGTACGCAAACTACAGCAACCGGTACTCATGCAACGGTTACCGATATGCTTACCACGGTAACAAAATTCAGCGTCTGCAAGTTAGCGATTTCTGGCCTTGCTAAATTTATTTCGTCCTGAATGAAAGAAAATTTATACATTTGATTATTGATAAAATCTAATCAAATGGATGCAAAGACGAAAGCTATTGTGGCGCACATTTTCTTTATTGGCTGGGTTATTGCCTTGGTTATTAACATGAATCAAAAGGAGGAGTATGCCAGCTATTACATCAGGCAGAATCTGGGTTTGATTCTGTTGGGTTTTGCTCTGTCGATTATTTCCACGGTACCGTTGATCGGTTGGTTAATCGGGATAATCGGAGGCATTGTTTCCTTTATTTTCTGGCTGATGAGCCTGATTTGGTCAATTTCGGGTGAAATGAAACCCGTACCCTGGCTGGGTCAGCTGTTCCAGGATTGGTTTAAGGCGCTGTAATAATTTCCTGATCTGAAAGGTCAGGGAAGGTGCAGAAGATATCGTTTTTCGAGTTTTTCACATCTTGTTGACGGGATCAGAAAGGGGAGTGTTATCTTGCTCAGACTGCTGTGGTCGTATACACGTACAATTTCACATGCAGGTGATTCTCTCATGATCTGGTCTTTTCCCTTCTGATCGGTAAAGACCCAGTCTTTCGTCTGTGAAACCAGCGATGGGAGCTGGTCCTGTGTAACCACATAATTCCCGGGATTTTTGCTATAGAAGAAAACTTCCCAGTAGCGTGCCGGAGGTAGGTAACAATGGATTTTTTCACCTGGTGCCGCCTGAAGGTTGAAGTCGTTTACGGCATGTATGGGAGCGTGGTATTTCATCATTGCCGGGTATAAACTGGCATTAAGGCTGAACATAAATGCCAGGATTGTTATGGTCAACATGGCGATTTGCCTTGAGATTCCCCGGTAGGTTCTGACGAAGAAAATGAGAATTCCGGCGAAGACCGCGAGTCCGGCCCAATACCAGGGATTTTTTTCAGGAAACAGCCAGAAGACGAAAAGGAATATCACCAGCCAGAAAAGCCCGGACATGAAAACATTCAATCGGGTCACCACCTTTTTTACTTTTTTCCCGATTCTGTCTGAAGAAAAAGATGCGGTAAAGGCAGCGGCAAGGATCATGAAAAGGGGAATAACAGCCATCAGGTAGTGGGGATTTTTTGCCCGGGCTACCGACAGGATCAGAAAGAATGGGATGATTCCTCCCAGGGTATAGAATTCAAAGGAGGGGGGGACTTTCCCTTTTTCGCGGAAATAACCGGCGATTTTCCGGCCAAGGCCGAACAGGGCAAAGATTGTGAAAGGAGCCAGAACGTAGAGTGAGGTGTGGAGGTAAAAGAAGGGGTCGTTGTTTTTCCCGGCATAGGAACCGGTGATTCTGCCCATGTTGTTTGTCCAGAAATAGAATTTTATCCCTTCGGGCCCGAATTGATTCAGGAGGCCCACCAGGGCCGGGATGATGAGAATGGCGATGATCAGGGTGCCAGCAATCCATCGCGGATGCAGAATTTCTTTCCATTTTTTGTGCATGATCAGGTGGAATCCTGTTGAAAAAGCGGGGATGGCTAATCCGACAGGTCCTTTTGCCAGCATGGAAAGGCCTGCTCCCGCCATTCCGAGATAAAAGTGAGCCGGTTTTTTGGATTTGAAAAAGGCAGCCAGCTGCCATATAGAAAAGGTTATGGTGTCAGCGAGCAGGGTATCAATGTGGATGTCGTTGTGGAAATAGAGAAATCCCAGGCTTGTGGCCCAGAAAAGGGCGGCCAGGCGGCCGGTGGTTTCATCGTACAGGAGTTTCCCCAGCCGGTAGGTGGAATAGATCCCGACCCCCGATACCAGCAAAAGGGAAAGTTTCCAGACCGGGGTTGAAACGCCCAGAATACTGAAGAACAAAGCTCCGATCCAGAACATCAGCGGAGGTTTCTGATCGTATGGATCCCCGGCAATGGTCAGATTGATCCAGTCCCCGTTGTCAAGGATCTCCCGGCTTACCTGGGCATACTTGGCTGCATTCACTACCATCGGGAGATCGAGGCTGAGGCCTGTGACCACCAACAGCAACAGGATGGTGATCAACCAGAAAGTTCGGTTTATAATCATGGCTGCCTAATGTTAATATTCGCATTCAGGTCGCTGCTTTTATGGATACGAAGATAACTGACTTTTCCCATGAAGCGGCTTTTTTGCCCTGAAGTTCTATATTTGTTATTTTTGCGCCCTGAAAAATGAGAGGTATGAAACAGGGAAAGGTGATTACGCTGCTCCATTGGCTGGGGTATGCATTGATGTTTGTCTTTATAATAATCGGGTTTGTAAAAGCCCGCGAGGGGCAGGAAGCTTTCATGGAATACCTGAAGGAAGACGGATTGGTAGAGAATCTGACCACCCTGTTTTTGCTGGCATCCTGTGGCATTGCCGTATACCGGGCCATCGCTGCCTGCAGGGAAGGGAAGAAGTTATGGAGTGTTACCTGGTCGGTGCTTGCGTTTCTTTTTTTCTTCGCGGCAGGAGAAGAGATCAGCTGGGGACAGCGGATTTTCAACATAGCTTCCTCCGACTATTTCCTGGAAAAGAATCTTCAGCAGGAGATCAATTTGCACAACCTGGTTGTTGGCGGTATCAAACTCAACAAATTGATTTTTTCACAGATCCTGACCGCGGTATTGGCCTTTTATATTCTATTCCTCAGGATTCTGGCGCAGAAGACCAGGTTCTTCAACAAGGCGGTCAGACAGTTCGGAATTCCTTTGCCCCGGTGGGAACATGTTGTGGCGCTGCTGACGGGAACGGTGCTTGTTTCGCAGTACCATCTCCTGAAGGCAGGGGAGTTGCGGGAATTCGTCTTTGCTGTAGTTTTTTTTCTGATCTTCCTCAGGCCGTATTTCGTAGCGCCTTTACCGAAGGGTTCTGATTCGTGACCAAGGGTTTCGTGGGCTTGGCTCATATCAGGGAGGCAGCCTTCACATCAGGGTACCACTTCATTTTGCCATCGACAGGTTCCAGGTGGTAAGTCGGTGATTTAGCGCTTTTCTTCCTGTTGTTCATGATCAGGGAGAGGTTATGCCTTTTCTTTTCACCTGTCACCATGATGATCATATGCCGGGCGTAGTAAGAACACACCAGGTGATAACATTGTTCTCCCTGAAAAAGAAGTTCAGTTCAATTTCCGCTGTTTTCCCTGATTTCCTGTAATAAGCAGTTACGGAACCGTCTGTTACGAGTTTCGTTTCGGGCAGGAAGAGCTGGTTTCTGAAGCTGATGCCTTTCTCCCCGATCATTTTATACAGTGATTCCTTGGCGCTCCAGCAAAAAATCAGGGCCAGTTCCGGGTCCGGGGAATTCCTGGTCCAGGCAAGTTCCTCTTCGGAGAGGAACCGTGGGGCAATATCTCCTACCTTCCGCAGGGTTTCCTCGGTATCGATCCCTGCCGGGTAATCTGAAAGGATCAGGGCAGCCAGGTTTCGGGAATGGGAGATGCTGACATGTTTTCTTTTACCTGTCAACAAAGGTTTGCCGAGGGCCGTATAGACAATTTCAGCCTGTTCGTCGATCATTTGGGCTAGCAACAGTCTGATTGCCAGAAACTCTTTTTTCCGGTGTTCTCCTGAAAACCCTCTCCAGAGGGTTTTTTCTTTTTCCGTAAGGTGAACCCTGGAAGCCAGTTCCCAGGAGGATTCCGTCATGGACCAAAGGCCGACGGACGATGATTTGTAGTCCCTGATTTCCAGTAAGGGCATTTTCTTTCCGTTTTTCAGTATTATGGAATGTCACTGAAGCGGCAGGCCGTCATTGAGAAGTGGTCCATGTCAGCGTTTCGATAAGTCTTACCACATCGGTTTTGAGGAATTCGATCACGGGTTTGAGGGAGTCAATATTTGGGGTAGCCCTGATATAGAGCGAACCCCGGAGGAAATGGCGGACACTGTCGGTCAGGTAAAACTGCATGGGTGAGGCGGCATTCCCGTTGATATAAAAAATGGTACCAAAAACCCTGTCTGCGGGGTTTATAAAATTCCGTCCATCGATGGAACTGGCCTTCACGGTGTGGTCATATACCATTTGTCTAGATTCTTCAGCAAAGACGGCCAGGTTATCATTCAGTCTTTTATAGCTTATGTGTATTTCCGCTTTGTTGGCAGGAACCTCGATGTTGATCCACCAGGGTTCTGCATTTTTGCTGTTGTCGGGCACGACCCGGGAATACCCGGGAATTTCGAAACGGTAAGGGAATCCTTCGGGAATCGGCTGGTAACTTTTCTCCGGAAATGAGATCCTGTAATATCCATGGGGTTTGGGAACAGCGGGTTCCCGACATGCACTGAGCAGCAAAAGTGCCAACAATGCCTGAAATATGAAAAACCGGGTGCCTGTCTGGTGGTTCAGGAAGAAACCAGACTGGCGGGTGCCCGGCTGGTCGGCAATTAGTAATCCAGGTTTTTTCAAACAGCAGTGTTTTACAGGATTTCAGCTTTTACCTGACGGATTCTCCGGTTGGTTACCGATTCAATGGTAAAACGGAAATTTTCAAAATCTATGTGTTCGTGCAAAGCAGGGATATCTCCTTTGAGTTCCAGGATCAATCCCGCCAGGGTATCTGCTTCTCCTTTTACTTCGCTGAATCTATCGTTATCGCAACCCACCACTTCGTAAAAGTCCTCAAGGAGGATTTTCCCGTCAAAAAGAAATTCCTTTTCTCCCAGGATCACAAAATTGGTTTCTTCCTCGTCGAATTCATCGGCGATGTCGCCAACGATCTCTTCCAGAACGTCTTCCATGGTGACGATGCCTGAAGAACCCCCGTATTCATCGACGACGATGGCCATGTGGATTTTGTTTTTCTGAAAATCTTCAAGCAGGTCTTTGACCTTTTTGTTTTCAGGAACAAAGAAAGGGGGTCTCAGGAGGGTTTGCCATTGGAAGGATTCTCCTTTTTCAGTGTAAGGCAACAGATCTTTGATGTAGAGGATTCCCCTGACCTGGTCGAACGATTCCTGGTAAACGGGAATGCGTGAATACCCTGAATTATTGATCACATCGAGGACTGCTGTAAAAGATGACGTGATATCGATAGAAACCACGTCGACTCTGGGGCACATGATGGCGGAGACATTTTTGTTTCCGAATCGGACAATTCCTTCGAGGATCTCTTTTTCATCCGAAATATCGGTATCGGAAGTTAATTCCAGGGCCTGGGAAATCTCGTCAACAGATATGTTTTTCTGGGGTTTCTTTTTTATTTTTTCGTTGATCAATGCATTTGACCTGATCAGCAGAAAGCTGAAAGGTCTGAAAAGCTTTTCCAGGACGAGCAGCGGGGATGCCATGAGGGTTGCCATTTTCATCGGATGGCGGCTGGCATAGAGCTTAGGGATGATTTCTCCGAAGAAAAATATCAACAGTGAAATTAATGAGATGAGAAGAATCAGTTCCAGGGCGAGCGGCAGGTTTGCATTGACCAGTTGGATGAAGAATTTGGCAGAAAGAACCACTATTCCGACGTTGATCAGGGTGTTGCACAGGAGGATGGTCGCCAGCAGTCTTTCAGGCTTTTCTAGATTTTTGAGGATTTTGTTGTTGGTTTTGTTCTTTTTCAGGTGGGATTGTTCTTCCCGGCTCAGGGAAAAGAAATCTGTTTCAGAGCCGTTTAAGAGGGCTAAAAGAGAAAGCAGCAACACAATAACAAACAACACGGCGAGCATCTCATTGGTGGGAGGATTCAGATGAACAGCCCAGGGCACATGACCAACAGCCGGAAGAGGATCGTTTTCCAATTTAAGCGATAATTAGTTAAAACGGTAAATCATCGTCGGGGCCATCCGTAAAATCATTTTCCTCGGCGAGGGGAGGCTTAATGTCATTTTTCGCAGGGGAACCGGGGCCTGCTGTTGGATGAGCCTCGCGGCTGCCCAACAATTTCATCACATCACCATATATCTCGGTGACATATTTCTTCTGGCCTTCTTTGTCTTCATAGGAACGGGTGCGAATGCGCCCCTCGATATAAAGTTGTTTTCCTTTTCTGACATATTTTTCGGCAACTTCGGCAAGCCCGCGCCATAGAACGATATTGTGCCACTCCGTGGTGGTAACTCTGTCTCCGTTTTTTGCGGTGTAGTTCTCTGACGTTGCCAGCGTAAAGGTTGCCACCGCCACGCCTGAGTCGAGATGCCTGATGTCAGGATCGCGCCCTACGTTTCCGACCAAAATAACTTTGTTGATTGACATGGCTTTACGAATTAAGTTATTGTAAACTCTTTTTTTTCAAAGACATGATGTTTATTTGTCAACCGTTCCTGCAAGATAATTTCTGACCAGGACCGGAAATGCAAATTTATGAATTTCTTTTTTGTTTATTATTATCCTGTTACCTGATGCTTTAAGTTTTGGCATTTTGAATCTGACAAATTTCGCCCGGATAATCTGGTGGGTCAATTCATGCCGGAGGGTGTTGCTGATTTTTTGAACTGCAGGTTTTTCCCCGGCGAGTAATTCGCGGGTCAGGTAGTTTGACAGAATTGCAGCGTCGGCAAGGTCCTCTTCCGCTTCCAAAAGGGGCAGCTGATAGAGGTTTCTCCAGATATCGGCATTTTCCCTTTTCTCAATGATAATATTTTCTTTATTTTCAAGAAGATAAAAATAAAATCGGCGTATTCTGCGCGCTATTTTTTTATTTTTCAGGGGCAGCAAGCCGGTCATTCCGTTTAAGAAAGCAAAACAGGAATCTTTCAAGAGGCAATCATGGCAGGAAGGATTCTTCGGGACGCAGCACAATGCTCCGAATTCCATCATTGCCTGGTTATGATATCCGGGATCTGAATGATTCATAGCTTCCCGGGTTTTTCCGGCCAGGGTGTTTTTGCCTTTTGGGGTGTCAGCAGGTTCCAGGATTCCGAAATAGCGAGAAAACAGCCTGGTGATATTTCCGTCGATGACAGGATATGGTTTTCCGAAGGCGATGGAGGCCACGGCAGCGGCGGTATAATTGCCCACTCCTTTTAACCTGCGCAGGTTTTCATACTCTTGCGGGAAAATTCCGCCCATTTCGTTGACGACCATTCTGGCGGCGGCATGCATGTTTCGGGCTCTTGAATAATAACCCAGGCCTTCCCACATCTTCATCAGCTCATCTTCGGGAGCTGCTGCCAGGCTGTGAATGTCGGGAAACCGTCCGACAAACCGGTGATAGTAAGGCAATCCCTGAGAAATCCTCGTTTGCTGAAGGATGGTTTCGGCTACCCATATCAAATAGGGGTCACGGGTCAAGCGCCAGGGCAACGCACGCTGGTTCTGGTCATACCACTGGTATATATAATGTGTAAAATGGGTCATCCCAAAGCCAAAAGCCGTTTAAAAGAGTATTAAACAAAAATATTTTCCCAAAGGTTGATTTTTTTTTTAAATATTTTATATTTTTGCACACCGGTTTAGGTATTTTAAATTGTTGAAAATTAAATATTTTTAGAAATGACAAAGGCTGATATTGTTAACGAGGTTTCCAAAAACACTGGTATCGAAAAGTTGACTGTGCAGAAAGCAGTAGAAGCATTTATGGAAACGGTGAAAGATTCATTGGTGGGTGGTAAAAATGTTTACCTCCGTGGATTTGGCAGTTTTGTGGTGAAGAAAAGAGCTGAGAAGACAGCCCGGAATATTTCGAAGAACACCACGATTATTATTCCTGCGCATAATATTCCGTCATTTAAACCGGCTAAATCATTTGTGTCGAAAGTCAAGAACCAGGTAAAATAGAAGAAGATGCCAAGCGGAAAGAAGAGGAAAAGACATAAGATGGCCACGCACAAGCGTAAAAAAAGGCTGCGGAAGAACAGGCATAAGAAGAGAAAGTAACAGCTTTTCAGTGAATAACGGACATGTCGGGTTAAACCTAAAGTAAATGCTACTTTAGGTTTAATCTGTTATATAGTGTCGGAATACGGTCTTTAATAAATCAAGAAACTGAGGTTGTGAGTAGCGATTTAATTATTGATGTCTCTCCATCCGAAATTGTTATTGCCTTACTTGAAAATAAGAGACTTGTAGAACTCGGTCGCGAAAAGAGCGGGGCAAAGTTTGCCGTCGGCGATATTTACCTGGGCAAGGTCAAGAAGATCATGCCCAGTTTAAATGCAGCATTTATTGATGTGGGTTATGAAAAGGATGCCTTTCTGCATTACCTGGACCTTGGCCCGCAGTTTTCCACACTCAGTAAGTTTTTGAGGCTGGTCTCTTCCCGAAAGAATAAAATTACCTCCATTTCCAGGATCCAGCCTGAGCCTGACATTAACAAGGACGGAGTGGCAGCAGGTTTGCTGAAGGTGGGGCAGAAAGTTCTAGTTCAGATTGCCAAGGAACCTATTTCTACCAAAGGGCCCCGTCTTACTTCGGAGTTATCGATTGCGGGGCGTAACTTGGTTCTGATGCCATTCAGCGATAAGGTATCGGTTTCCCAGAAAATAAAGTCGAATGAAGAGAAAACCAGGCTGAAGAACCTGGTACAGAGTATACGTCCCAAACGATACGGAGTCATTGTCAGGACCGCTGCCGAGGATAAGAAAGTGGCGGAACTCGACCAGGAAATCAAAAGGCTTCTGGAAAAATGGGAATCCACGTTCATTAAGTTGGGCCGGATGAATCCGCCAGGGTTGGTTTTGGGAGAAATGGACAGGGCAACCGCCCTGATCCGGGACATTTATCATCCCAATTTCAGCAATATCATCGTCAACGATGCTGCCATTGCGGAAGAGATAGCCCTTTACCTGGAATCGATAGATCCGGAAAAACGAAAAATCGTCAAGCTCTACAAAGGGCGCCAGCCGATTTTTGAACATTACAACATTGACAAACAGATCAAAACCTCATTCGGGAAAACGGTCTCATTCAAGAATGGTGCATACCTGATCATAGAACATACCGAGGCTTTCCATGTGATTGATGTGAACAGCGGTAACCGGGCGAAGTCAGGGATGGACCAGGAAGCCAGTGCCCTGGATGTCAACCTGGCTGCCTGTGATGAAATTGCCCGTCAGCTGAGATTGCGTGACATGGGCGGGATCATCGTTATTGATTTCATCGACATGAACCAGGCACCCAACCGGCACAAGGTGTTTGAATATATGAAGGAGGTGATGGCGGCCGACAGGACGAAGCATAATATCCTTCCCCTGAGTAAGTTCTGTCTGATGCAGATCACCCGTCAGCGGGTGAGGCCCGAGGAGCATATAGAAACCGCCGAGGTGTGCCCCATATGCAAGGGCAGCGGGAAGGTGGTTCCCACGGTTCTCCATGCCGATGAAATTAACAACAAGGTTACTTATATCCTGAAGGACCTCAACAAGCTCAAACTCACCCTGAAGGCTCATCCTTTCGTGGTGGCTTACCTAACCAAGGGGTGGCGTTCTCCGCGCAACAAATGGTTCCTTAAATATTTCAAGTGGGTCCGGGTCAGGGTGAATCCGGCGCTCTCACTGCTGGAATATCAGTTTCTGGATGAGAATAAGGAGGAGATTATCCTATAAGAAAAAGGCGGCAAAGCGCCTTTTTCTTATTATTGTCAAAACTTTTCCGGTTTTGTTTGTTTATAGGACTATAACAGATTAAAAACGAAAAATTATAAAGGATGAGACGGTTGATGTTTGTTTTTGGGTTTTTTATTGCCCTGGCGGCTGAATCACAGGTCATTGAACCCATCAAATGGAGTTTTTCCTCCTCTGTCAATGGCGCTGATGCCGAACTTGTTTTTACGGCGGTGATGGAGAAAGGATGGCATTTGTATGATACCGAATTACCCGATGGCGGCCCGATACCGACGGCCTTTGTATATGAAGATTCCACGCTTTTTGAATTTGCAGGGACGCTTACCAAATCACCGGCTCCCGTAGAGATGTACGACAATACTTTTCTGATGAACCTACGGTATTACAGCGACACGGCGGTATTTACGCAAAAGGTAAGGCTTAAGGATCCTTCATCGGCTGAGATCAAAGGTTTTGTAACCTTCATGGGGTGTGATGATGAGCAATGTCTTCCCCCCAATGAGATTCCCTTCTCTTTTGTATTCGGCAAATCAACCGGTCCGGAGGGTGTCGTTTCGGGAGAGCAAGGCACCGGCGTGACGGCGATGGCATCAGGAGGAAGCGGGCAAACATTGTGGCTGTTCATTCTGATCTCCTTACTGGCCGGATTGGCAGCCATTTTAACTCCCTGTGTTTTTCCGATGATCCCCATGACGGTCTCCTTCTTCATGCGCGGCAGTGAAAACCGTGGGAAAGCCATCCGTAACGCGCTTTTTTTCGGTTTATCAATTGTAGCTATTTACACCCTTCTGGGGGCTCTTTTTTCGTTCGGGATTTTCGGGCCTAACGTAGGAACCTTGCTGAGCACCCATTGGATCCCCAATCTTCTTTTTTTCATCCTTTTCTTTGTATTTGCCCTCTCCTTTTTCGGATTGTTTGAGATCGTGCTGCCCAGCAGTCTGGTAAATAAAACCGATGCCAGGGCCGACCAGGGAGGGATGATAGGGGCGTTTTTTATGGCACTCACCACGGTGATTGTTTCTTTTTCCTGTACAGGTCCCTTCATCGGGGCGCTGATCATCGAAGCGGTCCAGAGTGGAGGCATGCGGCCGCTGATCGGCATGTTCTTCTTCGGTCTTGCCTTTGCCACCCCTTTTACCCTGCTGGCCATCTTCCCTTCGGCGATGAGCAAACTTCCCAAATCGGGCGGGTGGATGAATGTGGTGAAGGTGGTATTTGCCTTTATACTCCTGGCATTCGCCATGAAGTTCCTCAGCAACATCGATCAGGTTTATGGTTTCAACATCATCACGCGTGAGTTTTACCTGGCAGTCTGGATTGTTCTTTTCTTCCTTCTGGGGATCTATTTCCTGGGAAAGATCAGATTTTCACACGACAGCGACCTGCCTTACCTGGGTGTTGGCAGGTTTTTCCTGGCCATCATCACCTTTGCCTTTGTAGTTTATCTTTTTACCGGGCTCCTGGGGGCTCCTTTGAAATCGATAGCTGCTCTGCTGCCACCGTCAACGGCCAAGGCAGTTCCCGTGACAGGCCACCTCCAGCAGGGAAGCCCCGACCGGCAACAGTTGTGCGGCCCTGCCAGGTATGGCGATCAACTTCATCTTCCTCACGGGTTGAACGGCTATTTCGACTATGACCAGGGCCTGGCATGCGCCAAAGAACAGGGGAAACCCATGTTTCTGGTATTCAAGGGACATGCCTGCGCCAACTGCAAAAAAATGGAAAATTCCGTCTGGACAGATCCCGAAGTGTTACAAATGCTGGCCGAAAAATATGTGGTGGTCGGACTCTATACCGATGACCGGACCACCCTGCCCGAGTCGGACTGGAAGAGCGATGCCGGGGGCAAACCCCTTAAAACCATGGGAAAAGTGAACCTGGACCTGCAAATCAGGAAATACAACACCAACAGCATTCCATTCCATGTGATCATAGAGCCTGATGGTACGGAACATCATTTGGCCGTTACTTTTGACACTGCGGAATTTAGGGATTTCATCAGGAAGGGAATTGAGTGATTCCTGACTGACCGTTATATCCGGAGAGAGTTGTTCTGAGCGTCAGGGCGGCCCTTTTCCGTTACAGGAGCAAAGGTTTTTGCCCGGTTTCTTTTCAGGTTTCGAAGGTTACCTGCTGAGATGATGCTCCCGGTCACGCAGCTTTTGGGTGATATACCACAGGACGATGCCGGCACTGACCGAAACATTAAAGGAGTGTTTGGTGCCATATTGTGGAATTTCGATGGCGCCGTCACAACGGTTGACCACCTCCTGATGGACTCCTTTCACTTCATTCCCGAAAACGAGGGCGATTTTTTCACCGGCTTCAGGGGCAAACTCCGGAAGGGGAATGCTTTTTTCCACCTGTTCCACGGCATAGATGCGGTATCCTGATTTCCGGAGGGATTCCACGGCTTCCGCCGTATCCTGGTAATATTCCCACGGAACGGTTTTTTCCGCGTCGAGGGCGGTTTTGTGGATCTCCTTATCGGGTGGGGTGGCTGTGATGCCGCAAAGGATGATTTTCTCGATCAGGAGGGCGTCAGCGGTGCGGAATACCGATCCGGTATTGTGACAGCTGCGGATATTGTCCAGAATTACCGTAACCGGGATTTTGGGAGCTGACAGGTATTCAGCCTCAGAAAGGCGGTTGAGTTCCGCCATCGATATTTTTTTTCCTGGTTTATGCGGGTTCATGCCACGTATTAAGCAGTAAGGTTATTCTGCCCTTCTGATTGGAAGGGACATGCAGCGGGCGCCTCCGCCGCCCCGGGCCAGCTCTGAGCCGGCGATGGTCACCACGCAACGGTTGTAATCGCTGGGTGCTTTTATGCCGCTCATCACATCGTTTGCCGTGATGATTTCAAAGCCGTGCTTATTCATTTCTTCGAGGGTATGGACATTCCGGGCATAACCAATCACCTTTCCGGGGGCAAAGGCGAAGAAGTTGGCTCCGCTGTGCCATTGTTCGCGCTCCTGGATCCAGGAATCCCTGCTACCGCCGCAGGCGATGGGTTCGAGGTCCATCCCCAGATTTTTGAGACTTTCAACGATGTTAGCTTCCTGGGTAATTCGTGTCACGCTGCCGTTGTCAATTTCTATGTGGATGGTTTTGTAACGGTTCAGCTCAAAAATAACCGGTTCATAGACCATGCAGGCATCGGAATCGAGGATGGTGAAGATCATGTCGAGGTGGATGAACGATTCCGGGGAAGTGGGCAGTTCCTGCACGATGATATGCTGCTTCTCCCTCGTGGATTCGCAAATCTTTTCCAATACCGTATCGATGCCGTGGGTGCTGGTCCTGAGTCCGGATCCAATCACCAGAACGTCGTTTCGGGCAACCAGTACATCGCCCCCCTCGAGGGTGGCCAGGGGATTTTCCGGCCTGGCAATTCCCCCTCCGGCGATAGCGTTCGTGGCGATGAACAGCGGATGTTTGCTGATGACTGCCTCCATAATGAGCGACTCCCTTTCACGAACCCTGGTGGCCATTTTCCCGGCAATCATGATGTTGTTGAAAACTATGGTCGTGTCGCGTGTGAAAAAAAGATTGTGAAGCGGTCGCAGCAGGTATCGTTCGACGCTCAGGTAGCGGGAGAGGTTATCCTTTACCAGGGGAACCCCTTCGATCAGTTGGGATGTGATAATATCAGGCGGGCATGCAATCAAATCCCCGGCTGCCTGACAGATACCCTCATTGAAGCAGATTTTGCGAACCAGCTGCTCTTTGGTGTCTGGATCATGCAAGATGTCAGTCAGCAGATCTTTGACCTGAAATGTACGGCACACCTTTTTGAGGACGCCTTCCAACTGGCCATACTCTTCCAGCGCCACAGAGAGGTTCAGAATATCACTGTACAGTGCTCTTTCGGCATTTGCAGGGGTCATGTTCTCTACCTCGGGACCGGGGCGGTGAAGGATTACCGCTTCCAGAGGTCCGGTTTCGGAGGTTACCTGAATTTTCAATGCTTCCGTCATGGTCCGGTTTTTGAAATCCCCCAAAGATACAAACTTTGCCAGAGGGATAATGAAGGGTTCAACTTTTCGTTTTACTTTTGCGTAACAAGGAAGCGCGTGAGAAGGAGTTTATTTATACTTACATTTTTCGGGGTCCTGGGGATGTTCCCCAGGAATGCCGTTGCACAAAAGCCAGACAGCACCCGCATGGGGATCGGTTATGTGATCGGTGACGACACTGTTATTCATCGCGATATCAAGGAAGTTTGGGTATACCCCCGTCGTGAGTTTAAAAGTCCCCGTTTCGAAAGGCAGTATACCCGGTTAATTCGACGGGTAAAAAAGGTGTATCCATATGCAAAAAAGGCGAGTGAGCTTCTGTCCATCTATGAGCCGGAATATGAACGGCTACAAACCGACAGGCAAAAACGCAAGCTTATAAATAAGGTTGAAGACCAGCTGATGGCTCAGTATAAGGAAGAGTTTAAAAAGATGACCATCTCTGACGGGAAGGTGCTGATCAAACTGATTGACCGGCAAACCGGCCGGACCGGATATGATATTATCAAGGAATTCAAGGGCGGGTTTACTGCGGCCTTCTGGCAGGGTATCGCCCGTCTTTTCCGGAACAACCTGAAGGATGAATTTGATCCTTATGGTGAGGACCTGCTTATTGAAGAGATTGTCACCCTGGTGGAACTGGGATATCTCTGACAACTGTATGACCCGGTTCCGGCCGGCCATTTCGCGATGAGCTTCAGTTCTGGTGAACGCATTTCCGGTACGTAAACAACGACAGCTTCAATTTTCTGCCTGTGGAATTGAAAATACTTTTATGAAAAGAACATTCATAGCCATACCGGTGGCTGTTTCATCGGAGTTCTACAACTTTCTTTCGCTGTTGAAGGAGCAGTTGAAAGGAGAGGCTATCAACTGGGTGGATCCGTCCAACTTGCACCTGACTGTGAAGTTCCTCGGGGATACTCCTGACCATTTAATAGCCCCGGTTGCGCGTCTGCTCGGGAATACGGTTTCTGGATTTTCACAGGAACAGGGCTGGCTCCGTGGTCTGGATTATTTCTCTTACAAGGGAAATCCTTCGGTGCTCTTTGCCCGATTGGAAGGTCTCTTGCTTCCGGAAAAGATAGCCGCAGTGTTGGACGCCGGATTGGAGGAGTTGGGCTTCCCGATGGAAACCAGAAAATTCAACGCTCACCTTACCCTGGCCAGGATAAAATTTCAGAAGGATAAACGGGGTTTTTCCCGATTGACTGACCGGTATAAAGAGCGAGAAATACAGCCGGTATCCCTTGAAAAGGTGGTCTTCTTCGAAAGCCTGTTATTCCCTGACGGGCCTGTTTATAAACCAATTACTATTGTTCCCCTGACAAGTAAGTAAGAAGCCGTTCCAGCATTCCGGAACTTTAATTTTACTGTAATTCTTTTGAAACAGTCGTGTAACAATTTCCCCTCACCTTTGCGGTTGGTATTACAGGAGTAATTGTTATGATGTTTTTTACGAAATCAGGGAAAGTCCATTCCTGCCAAACCCATCCCTTCTTTAATGTTAACAACCGCAAATCATCCCCTTTAAACCCTTCCACAGGTATAGCGGTAGTATGGCGAACAGGGATTATTTCCGTTATGCTCCTGGTTTTCCTGACTACGTTTCATGAAGCGTGGGCGGGGAACATCAGGGGAGCGGTCAGGGACGGCAAGACCGGCGAAACCCTGGTGGGGGCGCAATTGCTGATTCAGGGAACAACCCGGGGTACCATTACCGATTTTGACGGCAATTTTACCATCTCCGACGTAGGTAAAGGGAGCTATAACCTGGTGGTGGTCTTCATCTCCTATGAGAATCAGATCATCAAGGTGGAAGTTCCTGAAACCGGTGATGTGGAAGTGGTTATTGAACTGTTGCCTGTTTCTATCGATGTGGGGGAGGTGAAGGTGGTGGCCCGGAAGCGGGGCAACACCGAAGTGGCCCTGATGAACACCCTGAAGTCGGGGAGCCTGATCGTCAGCGGGATCACGGCGCAACAGATTTCGAAGAGCCAGGACAAGGATGCGGCCGAAGTGGTACGGCGGGTACCGGGGATCACGATTACCGATGGCCGGTTTGTGGTGGTACGCGGACTGGAGGAGCGGTACAATTCGGTGATGTTGAACAATGCCACGGCACCCAGTTTTGAGGCCGATAAGCGGGCCTTTTCCTTTGATGCCATCCCCAGCGGTCTGATCGACAACATCCTGATCTATAAGAGTCCGGCCCCCGAGTTGCCTGCCGATTTTGCTGGGGCGGCGATCAAAATCCAGACTAAGAATGTGGCCGACGAAAACAGTTTCAGCTTTTCTTACGGTGCCAAATACAACGAAGGAGTCACCTTTAACAGGGATGTTTTGACCAGCGAAGGAAGCAGGACCGACTGGCTGGGGTGGGACGACGGTTCGAGGGCACTCCCTGCCGGTGTGCTTTCTCCACAGGCCTTTGCCGTTCTTTATGACTGGCCCGATGCTGCCACGTATCTCGACCGGACTGGTAAGATCAATTCCATATCGGCACTTTTCCCAAATAATTGGGAGGTGTCGGCAAAAGCTCCCCTTCCCGACCAGAACTTCTCGGTCTCCTTTCTGCGCAGGTTCCTGATCGGAAAAGTTTCGGTGGGGAACATCACCTCCCTGAATTATGGATCGTCCAACAGTTACACCACCAACCGGCGGGTGGAGTACCAGAATTATGACGAAACCCTGGGGAGGTTGATCTGCAATTTTGATTTTACCGACCTGCAGGCCAAATCGGAGTACAAAACCGGCATCATCCAGAACTTTAATATTCTCTACGGAAAAAACCAAAAGTTGGAATTCCGGAATTTCTTGAACCAGATGGGGTTGCAGTCGACTACCCAGCGTGACGGAATCAATTACTATAATGTGGAGACCCTGCGGATGTTCGACCTGAAATATGAAAGCCGGCTGGTTTATTCGGGCCAGTTGGCTGGGGAGCAGACCTTTAACAGGGATCGCACCAGGATCAACTGGCTTCTGGGATTCGGAACTACCAATAAAAATCAGCCCGATAACCGCCGCCTTACGCAGGTGCAAATTACCGATGAAGGCAGTGAGCGGTATAACCAGTATTATCTACGGGTTCAGAATGTTCCCAATCCCTATCTGGCAGGGCGACTTTGGATCAACATGGATGAAAAGATAATCGATGGAAAGCTGGATGTGATCCACCAGATGAATTTTCCCTTTTCAAAAACACCGTGGCAGTTGAAAGCAGGGGGCTTTTACGAAAAGAAGGAACGGTCGCTTGATTCCCGTCTGGTAGGGGTGGTCGCCGTACGGAATGCTCCGGATATTTTTTTTAATCCTGTGAAGGAGATCATGAGTCCTGAAAATTTCTGGTTTGACCAGACGGCTCCCTATACGCAGCACGGGCTTTCATACCGTGACAACACCAGGGCCAAGGACAGCTATGATGCCACCGATATTCTGACGTCGGGATATCTGGCGCTTTCTCTGCCCCTCATTCCCAAAATCACCCTTTATGGAGGGGTTCGTCTTGAAAACTGGACCCGTGAAATTACCAACTTCTTTGAAATGCGGGAAGATGCCGATAAAACACCCATCGCGCGCGACACCCTCGATGTTTTTCCGTCGGTGAACCTGACCTGGAACCTGACCGATTCCCACCTGTTCCGACTCTCCTACGGCAAGACCGTCAACCGGCCCGAATTCAGGGAGATGGCTCCCTTTGACTACCAGGATTTTGAACTGTTCGCCATTGTCTACGGAAATCCGGATCTGAAGAGCGCCTACGCGGCCAATTATGACCTACGGTATGAGTGGTATCCGCGGCAGGGGGAAATGATATCGGTGGCCGGCTTCTATAAAAAGTTCACCGATCCCATTGAGACTTTCCTCCGCCCATCGGGGACCACCTACGACTACTTCCCCTATAACACCGGAGAAGCTTACAGCTCAGGAGTTGAAATAGATATCAGAAAGCGCTTTGAAGGATTGGAACTGGCCCCGGGATTCCTGCGTTTCATGAAAGACCTGACAATTGTCTTCAATACCTCACTGATAAAGAGCGAAATCAATACTTCGAAACAAGAGTTCACGCGTGACACCCTCAGGGTGATGGCCGGCCAGTCACCCTATATCATTAACCTGGGCCTGTTTTACAATAATAATGAGAAAGACCTCGATATCAACCTGAGCTATAATGTGGTGGGAAAACGGATCGCATATGTGGGTACCCCCACCAATCCCCATACCTGGGAGCTTCCCCGGAATGTGCTGGATTTTACGCTCCAAAAAGGGATTGGAGACCATTTCAGCCTGAAAGCAGGAGTGAAGGATATCCTGAATGAACCGGTCAGGTTTGCCCAATACCATGGCGTGAATGAAAATATTGAGGCGTTTACGAGGGATTACACCCCCAACAGGCAGTTTTCTTTCAGCCTTGTGTGGAAACTATAGGAAGATCAGAATACAAAGAATCTTAAATCGTAAGTCTTTAGTCATAAGTGATAAAAGAGCAGAGAGAACAGATAAAGAATATTGAAAAAATCAGTTCTTATCAAATAATCAGAAACAAAAAAACAGAAACATGAAAAAAATTTTACTTGTTACTATTGTGATGATTGCTGTGGTTGTGAATGGCACAGCGCAGAATATCAATCATGCCTTCTTTCAGAAGGTTAGTTATGTAGGTGCTTTTGACGGAGTGAACGATTGGACGGAAGGTTGGGCCAACTGGGATCCGGTGAACACAGATTACGGGACACCGACGGTGACCAAGGGGAACGGGCAGTTTACGCGCGCTGGGGGAGTTCACATTGCCGCCGATGAAACCTGGAGCGGAATTGTCAAGCTCGACGGATGGGTGTTTGTTGATGCCGGCGCCACGCTGACGATTTTACCCGGGACGTTGATCAGGGCGACCAACAAGAGTGTGCTGTCCATAGAACGGGGCGGTAAGATCATGGCTGCGGGCACCAAGGCCCAGCCCATCGTATTCACCTCTTTGCAGGGGGCTGGTTTCAGGGCCAACAGCGACTGGGGCGGCCTGGTGATCAACGGGTACGGGATCAACAATCTTCCGGGTGGCACGGGAGTTGCCGAAGGTGGTATTGGTTCCGAATATGGGGGCAGCAACAATGAAGACAATTCAGGGGTGCTGACCTATATTCGCATTGAGTTTCCGGGATATGAAGTGGCTACGGGGAGCGAGGTAAACGGACTGACTCTGAATTCGGTGGGGAGCGGCACCCGGATTGAATACGTGCAGGTTTCCTATTCGGGTGATGACGGTTTTGAGTGGTTCGGTGGATCGGTAAACGCGAAATACCTGATCAGCTACAAGACTGAAGATGATGATTTTGACACCGACAACGGATTTTCGGGAATGGTGCAGTTCGGGTTGATCCTGCGTGATCCTTCGATTGTGGATACCGACACGGCGAATGCTTTTGAGTCGGATAACAACAGCAGCGGCACGGAGCTGACTCCGGTGACCAAAGCGATCTTCAGCAACATCAGTGCCTTTGGTGCCTCGAAGGACCAGGCGACTTGGGCGGGGAATCCCCAGAATCACAAGGATGGAGCGGCGATGCGTATCCGCCGGGCAAGCCGGTTGTCGATCTATAATTCGTTGTTCCTGGGATGGGGCAAGGGTGTAAGGCTGGAGTCGAGTTTTACCCACAATGCAGCGGTGTCGGATGAGTTGGCTGTGAAAAACAATATTTTGGGAGGCATTTACGGGAAGAAATACGGGGATGCCTCGGTGATGACAGAAGCTGAGGTGGAGAGCTGGTTTCTGGCGGAAGCGCGTAAGAACAGGATGCTGGTCAGCGATGCCGAAGCGAAAATTGCCGACCCGTTCAACCTGGCAGCCCCCAACTTCCAGCCCCAGGCCGGCTCACCAGTCTTCAACGCCTCTTACTGGGTGCTGACCAGCTCAAAGTTAATTTCGATGAAGGAAGGATCGTTGACACTTCGCAGCTATCCTAATCCCTTCATAGGGTCTGCTAACATTGAGGTCAACGTGTCGGGGAAAACCAATGGAACTCTGGTGGTGTACAATATGTCAGGTGCTGAGGTGACCCTGCTCCATTCAGGTGTATTGATGGCTGGTATGCATCATTTTACCTTTGATGCCGAAAACCTTCCAAAGGGATTGTACCTGGTCAGGCTGATCACCCCACAGGAGAACAAAACCCTGAAAATTCTAGCTCAATAAATAGGGCATTGCAGCCCTTCGGGGCCAGGCCGAAAGGGAATACACCCTCTGCAAATCAATATCAGTTCATTGACCATATTAAGTCCATTATTTGATTATTTTTGTTCCCGGGCACACCGGCAACTAAGAATCCCGGTGAGTTCACCGATCTAAATTGTGTCTGTTGTTTATGAGAAAACTGTTAGTGCTTGTAGGATTTGTTATCTGTTTTGCCTTAACCGGCTTGAGCCAGGAGGTGACTGAAGTCGACGGGATCTGTTATTCCGGGGGGAAACCCTATACCGGGAAAACAGTGACCCATTACGACAACGAAACGGTGAAGATGGAGTCTTCTTTTAAAAAGGGGAAAAAGGACGGTTTGTTCAGAGTATGGTTCGAGAACGGGCAGCTGAATGAAATAAGGCACTACCGGAAGAATGAGATGGATGGCGTGTGGACGACCTGGAATGAAAAGGGTGTAAAAGTGGGGGAGGCAGGCTACCGGAAAGGCAAGAAACATGGAGAGTGGCTGGTGTGGAGCGATGAAGGAATCCTGATTTACGAAATGCATTACAAGAAAGGTGAAAAAACAGGAATCTGGAAGAATTATAACGATCGGGGGGAAGTGGTCAATACAAGAGCCTATTGATGATTGGTTTCTAATTGAAAAACAGATAGTTAATTCCGGTCGGGATAATTGTTAACCGTAGTATCAAAACTCGTAAGGAGAATAAATGACAAGGGGAGTCCTCCTGGTAACAGGATGCTCCCCTTGTTGTTTTTTAACTATTTTGTAACAAGTTTGCGACCATCATGTAACAGTTAAAGATGATTTTTGTAGTATAAAAAACTGAAAAGTCATGAAGAAACTGATCATTTTGTTACAGTTGCTGTTATTTGCTACGGTAGTTTTTGCCGGCAACGACAAAGGGGTTGAAATCAAAAAGGAGCCTGTTCCTGTCTCTGTTGAATCTTCAGCAATGGTAATTACCGGGAAGGTCACAGACCAGACGACCGGTGAAGCCCTGACGGGAGTCAAGGTGGCCCTGGAGGGAAGCGACATGAAGGCCTACACTGATTTCGACGGCGTTTTCAGGTTTGAGAATGTTAAACCGGGAGAATATGATCTTACCGCCACTTTTATTTCCTATAACCGGAATGAAGTGCATAAATTCAATCCCGGCAGGGATGGGACACATCTGGAAATTAAAATGCAGACTGCCTATTAAAAGAGTTCTGTTTTTTCCCATGAGAATGAAGCTGCTAACCACCATGAACATGTAAACAATTAAATTCAGACAAGCTTAGAAAATCACCGCGTACAACTATGCGGTGATTTTTTTTGCTTCAGGCATCACCCTTTCATCAACTCTTTCCTCGGACAAAATGCCCGATCTGGTATTTGGCGAAAACCAAACTCCTGTTTTGTATAACGATCCGGATTTGGTATCCCTTGTGGTGACTTCCATGCAAAGTATGCTGGGCGCCGTCAGCAGGGAAGCCCTTGAAAGAAGTTCCGGGGAAGAGGATTATTGGTTCAGCAATCTGACCAGTAAAACTTCTTGGGTCTTGGGGGTGATCCGGAAGCGGTGGTCGATGCGTTGGCCGATGATCCAAACTACTTTGTTGTTGCTGTATAGGATCCAGGTCTGCTCCTTCTCGGGGAGGGAGAGTTTTTCGTCGATAAAGAAATCGCTGATTTTTTTCAATCCGCTCATTCCCAGGGGTTGGAAATATTCACCGGGTTTCCATTTTCGGATGATGAGGGGAAAATCGAGGTGTTGTGCGTCAAGGCAGGCCACAGCCGGGTCACTGATGATTTCAAATTGCGAAGCGGGGCGTCTTTCCAGTTTCAGGTGAATGGGGTGTGTGATTTCCTCTTCATTGCCGCTGATGTAAAACAATAGGTCTGCCTCTTCGGATATGATATTGATAATTAGTTTATTGCGATCGATTACAAGGCGGTGTGTGGATGAAAAGAATCGTTTTCCAGGTTCTGTTCCGAGGGATGTCCATACAGACTCGATAACGGAAGGATTGAATCCATAACAGCTCATCCATTCAAAAAGCACCTGTTTGGGGTGCGGAAGTTTCAGCAGTTGAGAGATGAAGATCTCTTGCTCGGTTGTCTCGGGGACGGTGATTTTGTTGATTTGACGTTTTACTTCCGTCTGATAAAAATCCTCCACCTGCCGCAGGTTGGTCATGGTTTCGCCCAGGTTTTGGCGGAAGCCGGGATTCAGGGATTCGAGACGGGGGATGATCTCATGACGGATGTAGTTTCGCTGGAAAACGACTTCGCTGTTGGTGTGGTCATGGCGATAGGGCACTTTCCGGGCGGCGGCCCAGGCTTCGATTTCCCTGCGGTTGGTGAAGAGGAGAGGACGAATCAGGGTTCCCGATTTTTCGCGGAAGCCGGTAATTCCTTTGATTCCTGTTTTCCGGATCAGGTTAATGAAGAAAGTTTCGATCAGGTCATCCTGGTGGTGTGCGGTGGCGACAACGTCATACCCTTCGGAAGTTTGGACTTCTCCGAACCATGCATAGCGGAGTTCCCGGGCGGCCATCTCGACTGAGATTCCTTTCATGCGGGCATACTCCAGGGTATCGAATTTTTTGACATAGAGTTGCGCAGCGAGGTCGGCGGCCAGGTCCCTGATGAGGTCTTCGTCGCCGTCGGATTCCGCTCCGCGGAGGGAGAAGTTGCAGTGGATGATGCCGTAATCAATTCCGATGGAATGAAAGAGGTCCCACATTACCATGGAATCCACTCCTCCGCTGACGGCCAGCAGTACTTTCCCTTCTGGAGGCAGCAGCCGGTTACTGATAAGGAAACTGCGGAATCGGTCAATCATGGGAAATATTGATCTTTATAAAAGCAAAACTACTACAAATTCCGCCTTTGTCATAACGGAAACCTGAGAGCGGGTGCCATCCGGCAGATGTTCAGGATGACTTCTGTGGCTTTGACCATCGAGGGAATGGGGATGAACTCATAAGGGCTGTGGAAGTTATGTCCCCCGGTAAAGATGTTGGGGCAGGGGAGTCCCATCCAGGAGAGGCGTGCCCCGTCGGTACCCCCGCGGATGGGGATGATTTTCGGTGTGACTCCCGCTTCCCTCATGGCTTGTTTTGCCAGTTCCACCACCTCCATGACAGGTTCTATTTTCTCTTTCATGTTGAAATACTGGTCCCTGAGATGAATGTGGACAGCCTGGTAACCATATTCTGTGTTAAGCTGGTTGGCGATGGCTTTGAAGATTTCTTTTTTCTGCCGGAATTTTACGCTGTCGTGGTCCCTGATGAGAAACTCCTGCCGGGCTTCTGCGACGGTACCCGAGAGTTCCGCCAGGTGAAAGAATCCTTCATAACCTTCTGTATGTTCGGGGCGTTCATGGGGCGGGAGCTGGGCAGTGATCCGGTGGGCCACCAGGAGGGCATTGACCATTTTCCCCTTGGCGGTTCCGGGGTGTACGCTTTTTCCCCGGATGGTAATGGTTGCCAGGGCGGCGTTGAAATTCTCATATTCCAGTTCCCCAAGTTCCCCGCCGTCGAGGGTAAAGGCGAAGTCAGCGCCGAATTTCTGTACGTCGAAGCGGTCGGCGCCGCGGCCGATCTCCTCGTCGGGGGTGAAGCAAAGCCTGATCCTGCCGTGTGGGATATCGCGTCTGGTAATCAGAATTTCGGCGGCGGTTACGATTTCGGCAATTCCGGCCTTGTCGTCGGCCCCCAAAAGGGTATTCCCTCCGGCGACAATCAGGGATTGCCCGGTGTACTGCCTGATTTCGGGGAACTCGCCGGGGCTGAGGATCCTGTTCGTATCGCCATTCAGGAGAATGTTGCCCCCGTCGTAATTCTGAATGATCCGGGGTTGCACATTTTCACCGCTGAAATCGGGACTGGTGTCCATATGAGCAATAAATCCCACCGTGGGAGTTTCGTTTGGAATGTTTGCCGGGATGGTGGCAGTGACATAACCGTTCCGGTCGAATTCCACATCATTCAGTCCGAGCCGGATCAGTTCTTCCGCGAGGATCACCGCAAATTTCATCTGTCGCGGGGTACTCGGGAAAGTGTCGCTTTTCGGGTCGGAGGTGGTATGTTCCCGGGCATAGCGGATAAACCGTTCTGTCAGGATATCTTTCATAACATAAGGGTTTTTAACTTTCTTATACGGGAAGGTGATGGGATAGGTTAAAACCTAGGGGCGCCTCAAGGCGGGGATTGCGACATCACACGTCGTCGGTGCGGAAACCGAATCCCAACCGTTTGCCGGTGGTCATCTTTGAGTGGCTGATCTTTTCCATCATCTGGTCGACCGTTGCGATTTTTACCTGTTCATACGGAGGCACAAGCAGGTCAAACTGAACCGAGTATTCAATTGCCGTTTCAACGATTTCGCGTAGAATGCCCGGGGAAATAGTATCCACGGCAAAATCCTTCATTAATTCCCCGGTCTGACGTTTGCCTTCCACAAAAAAGTGTTTGTCCTTGTTGATGAATATTCGGGCGATCATGTATCCCAGGTCATTGATACGGTTGTATTTGAAGGAGTCGGCGAGGAAGTTGTAGATCATGACCATGCCGCAATAGCTGCGCAGAGGATCGTCCTGAACATATTTTATCTGGTTGATCGGGTGTTTGTTATCGAACTCAAAAACGTTGGAGTGCATACTGAAGAGCAACAAGTCTTCTCCCACCTGGAAATCCATTTCAAAAGGCCCTTTTTCCTGGTATCGGGGCAACGCATTGTCGGGGATCTTCCCTTTCAGAACATTTATATAGTCCTTTTCGAGTTGTCGGAGTACTTTTTTAAGGATCAGAAATGATTCGGCAGTATTGGCGAAAACCTGCTGCTTCACTGTCGATTTGATGACGTAAGCCTCCATCAGGGACTCACGGTATTCTTTGTTGGTCATAGCCGGAAATTTAATCACTAAAATTAAACTTTTTTTTATAATGAAAAGGCCAGCCAAACGTCTTACCTTTAGATTCCGGGGAGTGTACGGAAGATGTGAACGGGAAACAGGACATTTCCCTGGGGGGATTGGTTTCATTGCAGGCTCTGCCGTGGTGAGTTTAAAACAGGACAACGGGAAACGGGAACCATGGAGATCGATGAATTTACAGAGAAGGTATTGCCGCTGAAAAATAGGTTGTCCCGTTTTGCGGGTAGTTTTCTGAAGGACCGGGAAGATGCCCGGGATGCAGTGCAGGATGTTCTGATGAAATTATGGGAAAAGCGGGATCACCTGACGAGGATTGACAACCTTGAAGCTTTTTTGATGCGGAGGATCCGGAACCGGTGTCTAGATAAGGTCAGGGGGTCGCGGTTGATCCCGATGAACCAGGAGGCGGAAGTCAGGATGAATGCCCGGGCATCGGATGATGGAAGTCTTTGGGAGAGAAGGGACACTGATGTCCTGGTCAGGGAATTGATTGCCAGGCTTCCGGACCAGCAGCGAACGGTGATACTACTTCGGGATCTGGAACAGATGGAGTTTGAGGAGATTGCCGGAATTACGGGAATGAATGTTGTTCTGGTACCAGCAGCAGTCTGATTACCGCGATACCTTTGACGATCTTGCACAGGCGATGGCGGTGGCCCAGGAAACTTTGGCCTATGTGTCAGTCAAATACAACAAGGGCCTGGAACAGTTGGCTCTCTTCGGAAAACTGACGGAATCGGTGCAGCCGGCCCGTAAGCATCTGGAAACCCTTAAAAAGGGTTTTGAAAAGGCCGATCTCTTCCGATACCGGGAAGAACACTGAAGATAAACAGAGGGAGGGATATGTGGAAACTCATTCACAAGTGATGATACAAACGAATTTAAGCTAAGTATAAACATTTATAAACAATTAATTCAGAATACAATGAAACGTTTGATGATTTTTATGGCGATGCCGGCTCCAGCTTTCCGGCTTTGCTTTCGCAAATCCCCGCTGTTCGCTCGGCATACACCCGAGCCGATTTCTACGACGAACTTGAAGACATGGGTTTTTTTAAAAACAACAACTATGAATTGCTGATGGATGTGACCGACGAGGATGAGGTGGTCAGGTTTTATGCAAAGGATGCGGGTGGAGGCAAAATTTCCGAGTTATTACTGGTAATCGGGGGTAATGATAATACCCTGATCAGCATCAGGGGATTGATTGATCCTGAGAACATCGGTAAGATCACCGGGACGCTGAACATCGAGGTTAATACAGGAGATTCAGGGGAAAAGGAGAAAAAATGAAACGGCTCGATGGCATTCAGAACTTCTTCATGCATCCTTTATTCTCCGGGTTTGATGAATTACCTACTTTGTTGCCTGGTGTGTTTTCACTTCATTCACCATAGAACGAAAAACAGGAACACCTGAAGCCGGTTTATAAATCAGTCCACTGAATTATTTTGTGTATTCCGAAAAGGTTTTCATGAACTGGACCCTTTCGTATTCGGCAGGGTTGATTTGGGTTCCCATTGCCAGTTTTCCCCTGAAATCTTCTATACCCGCGTAATTCTTCTTTTCCATCCATGAAACGATTTGCGTATTGAAATCGGCAATCGCTTTGAATCCCTCTTTGTAGAGGACCGAGACTAACTGGACGGTTTGGGCGCCGGCCAGAAGCAGTTTTACGGCACTCTTCCAGTCGTGTACGCCCGTGGAAGCGGCCAGATCGCATTCCACTCGGTTAGCCATCATGCCGATCCACCGCAGGGGGAGCAGGTAATCGTCCGGACTGCTCAGCTTGGGTGCGCTTCTAACAATCTCCCGGTCAATGTCGATATCAGGGGAGTAAAAGCGATTGAAAAGCACCATCCCTTTGATCCCTGATGCCGAGATATCTTGAATCATCCTTCCCAGATTCGAGAAATAGGGGCTGATTTTTACCGATACGGGGATTTTCACCCGGGCGATCACCTGCCGGATGATCTCGAAGTAGGTATTCTCGTTGTCGCTGCTGCTCTGGCATAGGTCGGAGGGGAGAATAAAAAGGTTGAGCTCCAGGGCATCGGCGCCGGCGGTTTCGATTTTTTGGGCAAAGAAGCTCCACTCCTGGGAAGTGACGCAGTTGATGCTGGCGATCACCGGAATATGAAGGGCCGCCTTCGCCGAGGTGATCAGGCCTAGGTAGCGCTTCAGATTGTCCTGGCGGATTTCCACATCGTAATAATCAAGAAACTCGAGGTTTTCCTCCATGGGCCCAATTTTTTTGAGTTCAGAGGCATATTCGAGGTAAATCTCCTCCTCGAATATCGATTTGAGGACGACGGCGCCTGCACCAGCTTTTTCGATCTCCTTGAGGTTATCTACATTGTCGGTCAGGTTGCAACTGCCTGCTATCAGGGGCGACCGCAGGTCCAGACCCAGGTATTTGGTATACAGTTCATTCATTGTAAATTGCTGATTAAAAATTATTGAATAAGGGACTTAGAGACTGAGGGAACTAAGAGATATGTGAAGAACGGTCAGTATTGCCATTTTTCGGGTTGTTGGGACATAGTAACTAATTTACCGATGATGTTATCATATTTTAAAAAAAGTTCATCATAAACATTGTTTGAAATATACGAACATTTTAATGCAAAATCAAGCCATACCTGGGTTTCTGCAGCTTCTCCTTCAGAATCTGACAGTTTAGAAACAAAGAAATTTGGATATTTACGTTTACGAAAAGCTTCAGCCAGGTTGGCACATACTGACCTTGATGATTTTCTTATTTGATCGGTCATCGAATATCTCTCTTCAGGAGGAAACTTTCTGGATTCTTCAAAAATCATAAATGCAGCTTCGAAAGCAAGTTTATATACATCCAGTTCTTTATGTGACCTTATTTTCATCAGTATATAATTTTTATTTCAATGGTCTGATAGCCTGCCCCGCTCAAGCGGGGGAACCCACATGTTTGAAAATTATATAGATACGTGTTTGTGTATGCAATACATGTGGGTTTCATCTTGAATTCTATTATTTCGGTATAAGATTCTTATTTTATTATCTCTTCGTCTCAGTCCCTCAGTCTCCCCGTCTCTCAGTCTCTCAGTCTCATAGTCACTTTGTCATAAGAAAGGAATGCATATGCTCAGCGGCTCTGCGGCCGTCGCCCATGGCCAGGATGACGGTTGCTCCTCCGCGTACGATATCTCCTCCGGCGAACATTTCAGGGATGGAGGTCTGCATTTTGTCTTCATCGACGATGATGGTTCCCCAGCGCGAGACATTCAGTCCGGGCAGCGATGCGGGGACCAGCGGGTTGGGGGAGACACCCACGGCGACGATCACCAGGTCGACGTCGAGGTCGAATTCGGAGCCTTCTATAACCATGGGACGGCGGCGTCCCGAAGCGTCGGGTTCACCTAAGCCCATGCGGACCACCCGCATACGATTGACGCGTCCGTTCTTGTCGGCGAAATATTCTACCGGGTTGCAGAGGGTCATGAATTCCACTCCCTCCTCTTTGGCATGTTTTACCTCTTCAACGCGGGCGGGCATTTCGACCTCCGAACGGCGGTAGATGATTATGGCTCTTTCGGCACCCAGGCGGAGGGCAGTGCGGACCGAGTCCATGGCGGTGTTTCCCCCTCCGATGACGGCCACGTTTTTCCCCCTTAAAATCGGTGTATCGGAATCATCGGAATGGGCTCCCATAAGGTTCACCCGGGTGAGGTATTCGTTGGAAGAGAGGATCCCGTTGAAGTTCTCGCCGGGGATCTCCATGAAACGCGGCAGTCCCGCCCCGCTCCCGATAAAGAAGCCCTTGAATCCCTGTTCCTTCAGGTCGTCGAAGGTGGCAGTGCGCCCCACGATGAAGTTGGTGACGAATTTCACACCCATTTTCCGGAGGTTTTCTAATTCGAAGTCGACGATGGCATTGGGAAGCCTGAATTCGGGGATACCATATTTGAGGACTCCGCCGATTTCGTGAAGGGCTTCGAATACGGTTACGTCGTAGCCATATTTGGCCATATCGCCGGCAAAGGCGAGGGCTGCGGGGCCGGAGCCCACGGTAGCCACCTTGATGCCGTTGGGCGGAAGGGTTTCAGGGATATTACAGCTTCCCGATTCCCTTTCGTAGTCGGCTGCGAACCGTTCTAAGTAACCGATGGCCACGGGGGGCTTTTTTAATTTTTCGACATAGAAGCAGCGTGATTCGCATTGTTTTTCCTGGGGGCATACCCTGCCGCATACGGCCGGGAGGGCGTTGGTCTCCTTCAGCGTGGATGCCGCGCTCAGGATATCACCGCTTTCGATGTATTTGATGAATTTGGGGATGTTGATGCTTACGGGACACCCCTCTATGCAGGTTGGAGTCACGCAGTCCATGCATCGGGTGGCTTCCAGTGTAGCCTGGGCCAGGGTAAGTCCCCGGTTGACTTCACGGTCCTGATGGTGCACCCTGATTTCTGCTTCCAGTTCAGGCATATGTACCCGCTCAATGGCAACGCGGTCCTTGTTTTTGGTTTTGGAGCGCAGCTCTTCGCGCCATCCGGCGCTTCTCTCTTTTTTTATTGTTTCAGGGTCGATGCTCATGGTTTCTCTTTTTGACATTGGCATTGGTGTACATAATTATCGAAAGCTTGCTTCTCTTCGTTGCGGTAACCTCCTAATCGCATGAGCATCTCGTCGAAGTCGATCTGGTGGGCGTCGAATTCAGGGCCGTCGACACAGGTAAAGCGTGTCTTTCCGCCCACGGTGACCCTGCAGGCCCCGCACATGCCCGTGCCATCGACCATGATGGTGTTGAGGCTGGCCAGGGTAGGGATGTTGTACTTTTTGGTGAGAAGGGCAGCAAACTTCATCATGATGGCTGGACCGATGACTATGCATTCGTCCACTTTCTCCCGGAGGATTACCTCCTCCATGCCGGTGGTCACCAGTCCCTGCCGGCCGTAGGAACCATCGTCGGTCATCACGATCACATCGTCGGACCACTCCCTGATCTGCTCTTCGAGGATGATGAGGTCCCTGCTTCGTGCCGCGATAACGGAGACCACGCGGTTGCCGGCTTTTTTAAAGGCTTCAACGATAGGGAGCATCGGGGCGATTCCCACACCGCCTCCGGCGGCCAGGATGGTTCCTTTCTTTTCCACATGGGTGGCTTTTCCCAGCGGGCCAACCAGGTCGGTGATAAAGTCGCCGGGCTGAAGGGCAGCCAGTTTCGAAGAGCTGACCCCCACAGTCTGAACCACCAGGATGATGGTTCCCTTTTCCGGATCTGCACCGGCAATGGTCAGCGGAAACCGCTCTCCTTTTTCGCCAACTCTCAGGATCACGAAGTTTCCAGCTTTCCGGGATCTGGCGATTTCCGGGGCTTCTACCACGATCTTCACCACCTTTTCGGAAAAATACTCTTTTTCAACAATTTTGTTCATTAATATACCCGGTTTTGATGTTCATTAACCATTCACGGCCGTCAGCGAAATCTGCCGGATTGGCAGCCTTCCTTACCAGCCGAAATATTCCTTCCCTGCCGGTCGTTCAGTGCATGCTTGCAGGCAAACAGCGAAGGGCAGAATTCTCAAAAATAAGCAAAACTATCTTTCTACTCAGGAATTGTGAATAATTCGCACTAAGGTTTTAAGGTTCTACTCAGAAAGCGTGTTGGTAGTCTGACCACTTCCGGGAGCCAGGGGTTGAAGAGCCAGAAGGTGTGTGGAGTGTTTTCCAGGGTTTTTATCTCGCATGGTATGCCCATGGAATCGAGTTGGGCGGCAAATTCGTCCCTTCCGGCGTGAAAATGGGGTTGTGAAGAGTTGATGAAGAGGAAGGGGGCGGTTCCGGGGAATGGGTGGGAGAGGGGTGAAGCCTGGAGCCAGAGTTCCTTTTTTTCGGAGGTGTTTCCCCCGAACCAGAGGGTGGCTGCCGAAGGTTTCCCGGGAGTGTCGGCTCCTTCCCCCGATTCCGGGTGAATAAAGGCCAGAATACCGTCCATGTTGACAACCGCCTGGACTTTCCCGGAAATCCGTTTCATCCGCTTCACCGGGAACAGGCAGTCTTTTTCGTTGAGTGTTCCGATGAGGGAAGCCAGTTGTCCGCCCGCCGAGGAGCCCACCAGGGCAATACGGGAGGGATCGGCTCCATATTTCGTACCTTTTTTCTGATCCGGCGAATGGCGGTTTTAAGGTCGGTGATCGCTGCCGGATAAGGGGCTTCCATTGAGAGACGGTATTCAGCGCAGACGGTGACCAAGCCTTTTTGGGCGATGGCGGCAGCCATGGGCCAGTCCATCGCTTTATCGCCCGACCGCCATCCTCCGCCATGGATCAGCAGGACCGCAGGGTGTTTCTCTTCCCGGGGAGATACCGGGGTAAAAAGATCGAGATGTAGTTCCCGCTTGTCGTATCGTGTATAGACCAGGTCGTGCCATACCCTGAGTCCAGCGGTATCCGCTTCGGCAATGGAAATGTGGGGATAGTGTTAGACCTGTTTCCGGAATTCCGAGTTGATATTGAAAGAGATGTCGGCCGGAATACCGGGATGCCACTGCTGAAGGTGTTGTGAGGATACAGCCAATGGAAGAAGAGAAAAGAGTACCATTGTCCTGAAAAAAGCCCTGGAAGGTGTTGTGTGTGTCAACATAATTTTCTTCAGTTTTTTCCAATCCGTATGACAGGAATAATTTGCTTTTCCCGCTTTCGTGTTGCTTTCGACATTGTCATTCCGGAGAGTGTATAAATGGTGCATGGATGTTTCACTCGCATGTTCAATAGTTTAAGAATTAATTTGCAGTTATTCAGTGTTATTAGGGCAATTTCTGTTCTTCACAACTTTGAAACTCGCATGGAGACGAAAAATATGGCTTTTATGTGAATCGTTTCAAGCTCGTTTTACCAGATTATTGGATCAAACCTGTCTCTGGTATCTAGTCTTGCACAGGTAAAGTGGTTTAAATTAAATATTTAGATATTAATGAAATATAAATGATTAGACTATTAAAAAAGTGAAAAAATGATTACATTTATCCTAAGCAAAGAGCGGTAAAAATGGCTGATTTACCCCGAATTAAGATCGTTGCCTTCAGGGATGGGAGTGACGGGCGGGTGGCGTTATTTTTTCCCCCACAGGAGAGCCTTGATACAGTTGCCAGGCAATTGCCGGGAAGTGTTTGGAGTGAGGAGAGAGGAAGTTGGTCTGTTCCGAACAATCCTGAGAGTCTGCGGAATTTGTTCCGGGCATTTTGGGGCAAGGCCTATATCGACAAAGAGGAATTTTTTGCTTCAAGAGGAAGAAAAGGGGTGTCGGTGGAACTGATTCCGGAACGCAAAGTTCGGAAACCAGGAGTAGAGCGATTACCTCAGCTAATTCCGGAGGTCAGTCGTAAGGTGGATGAGTTTGAAAAGTGGATGAAGCAGATGCGTTACAGTGAGAGTACCATCAGAACCTATTCAAATGGGGTTAGATCTTTTTTCTCCTTTCATCCGGAGAAACCGGTGGAGAAACTCACCAACAGGGATCTGGAGGATTTCAACAATGGCTACATACTGAAGAACAGGTATTCTGCATCGTATCAGAACCAGGTGATCAATGCGGTGAAGCTTTTTTTTCAGAAGATGGTGAAGAGGGAGATGATTCCGGAGGAGATTGAGCGTCCTCGGAAGGAAATCCATTTACCCAATGTATTGAGCAAGGAGGAGGTAAAAAGCATTCTTGATGCTCCGGTCAATTTAAAACACAGGGCGATGTTGAGTCTGATTTATGCCTGCGGATTACGGAGGAGCGAATTGATCAACCTGAAGCCTGCCGACGTTGAAAGCACCCGTGGTTTATTGGTTATACGGCAATCTAAAGGGAATAAGGACAGGGTGGTGCCTGTTTCGGTAAAGGTTGTTGAGATGCTCAGGGAGTATTACAAAGCTTATCGTCCCAAGGAGTGGCTTTTTGAAGGGCAGATTAGAGGGGAACAATACAGCAGCACGAGTTTGCAGGAAGTTTTAAAGAAGAGTGTGTTAAAGGCGGGTATTCGAAAACCGGTCACATTGCACTGGTTAAGGCACTCTTATGCCACCCATTTGTTGGAGAGCGGGACAGATTTGCGGTATATTCAGGAATTGCTTGGGCATAAAAGCAGCCGGACCACGGAAATCTACACCCATGTAAGTCAGAAAAGCATACAACATATCCGGTCTCCCTTTGATGATCTGTGAAGTTTTCAATATATTTACCATGTAATAAAAATGGATAAAACCGTACAGTACACCATTATTACAAATAAAGAGTACAGTTTTCCCAATTGTATAAACAAGTT
>DBPT01000011.1 GCA_002304925.1 Prolixibacteraceae bacterium UBA1413 | reverse complement strand
TAAATTCTTCGTTGAAGGGAAAACCTATGTCGTGGAGGACGGCGACATCCTCCATATCCGCTTCAACGTATAATTGAAACTCCCCGCGGCAGAGCCAACGAGGCAACGAATCCCGGAAAATCGGGATGAATTTGACGGGATTCAGCACAGGATCATCCATAAGCTGAGACCAGCCATTAATGCTTACCTAGCACTGAAAACGGATGTAGTCAATGCGCTCACCGGAATTCAGGCAACATCGCCGGAATCGTGATCACACGAAATGGTTTCCGGAATCACATGTCAACGCCCTGATTTTTCCCTGGAGGAGCTGTCATGGGCGTAGGGTTCCAACTGCCGCAATTCGTCTAGGGAAGAGGCTAAACTGATGCACCTGCTGCTTTAAATGATAATCATAAGGAAAAATGAAACGACTCTCAGACAATCATATCATCCTGATTTGTATTTTTATGCCATGGTTAAGCGGGTACTCCTTTCTGTATGGTTCCTGGGATTGTTGCTAGCTCTTCCCGTGATCTTTCAGTTGCCCGAATTTTTCGCCAAATACAAGATCAGGCAGGTCCTTCAGGAGACCACCGCACAACCGGAAGATTACCGCATTTACTTCAGGGACCTGAACAATGATGGTAAGAGACAAAAGGTCTATTCCTTCAGAAACCAGGCCGGTCAATTGGCCTTTCAGTATTTTGGCGACGAAGGCGGTCTTATCAACCAGATCAACTTCAGCCGCAAGTATTCCCCCAATGTTCCCTGGGTCTATTTCGGAGATGCCAACAACAACGGCATGCTTGAGATTTACGGATTTTCACTCGGACGCGACAGTTTGTTTCTCAACTGGGCGGAACCCTATGGCCCCGATGCCGGTCCCGACAGGACGGAGTCCCTTTTTATCACCAGGATAGGGGTTTTTGACGTCAACAAGTTAGATTTCACGGTGACCCGGTTTAACGTGCTGGATCTGGATCTGGACGGGCAGAGAGAGATCCTCTTTTCCCTGGTGACCGGCTATTCGGAATACCCGAGGATGTTGGTGAAAATCAATCCGGAAACCCTTGAAATAACAACATCCGATGACCTGGGCATCAATCCCTATATCCCGGTTTATCATGACCTTGACAAGGACATGAAATTAGAGATCATTGTCGGGAGCAATGCCTATCAAAACCTGGAGGATTCCCCTGGGGACGGGATCATTTACAGCCGTCCCTATCTGCTGGCTTATGATTCGGACCTGAAACCGATCTGGCCGCCCCTTCCCTTTTCGCCCGGAATAGACAACACCCTGCATGTTTTGTTTAATCCTTCCGACATGAGGGAAATCGTGGTTTTCCAGTTTAACCGAAGCCTTCCAACTGACCGGATGATCGGAATTTTCAGGGTGGATTACAACGGTAACGTGAAGGATTCGACATTTCTGCCTGAGTATGGGAAAAGATTTAAATTCCAGGTTTTTGACGGGGGGGATTTCTTCTGGCTTTATACCGGTGATAAAATGGTCATGATCAATCCGTATCTGAAAGTAATCGGAGAAAAGGATATTGATGTTTCCGCCAAGATGTACCGGAGCCGCGATTTTGAAGAAGGATTCCCCCATATCGCTACCAGTGATTTACAGTCATTAAAAGTCTGCATTTATACCGATTATTTTAACCATAAGGTTGAAAAGGTCTTTAAGGACGAAAAAATTAGGAATATTATCATGGAGGTGGCGATGGGGCCGGAATATTTTATGATCCAGACTGACAGCAACGAATATACCTACCGCTTTGGGAAAAACCGGCTCTATTATCTGAAATTTCCGGCATTTCTGGCTATTTACCTGCTTTCCGTTTTGTTCGTCTGGCTGATTATGCGCATACGTGAAAAACAGCTTACAGAGTGGTATGACCTTCAAAATCAGGTCCGCGATCTGGAAATCAAGTCGATACGCATGCAAATGGATCCCCATTTCATGTTCAATGCTTTTAATTCCATGGCCTTGCTTTTGAAGAACGGGGAGCGGGACGAAGCTTTTAACGCATTTATGAAATTCACCCGGATGGTGCGGTTGAATTTTGACTTTTCCGATCAGATCACCCGGCCGTTATCAGAAGAACTTGAAATTGTCAGGCAATATCTCGACTTGAATAAACTCAGGTTCAAAGACAATCTGGAATTCAGCGTCCATGTCGCCGGGGATGTTCCGATGAGTGTGCCTGTCCCCAAAATGATGCTGCAAATCCATGTGGAGAATGCGTTGAAACATGGTCTGGCGCGGCTGGAAACAACAGGGAAACTGGATCTGTCCATAGTGAAAAGTGGAAACGAAATCAGGGTATCCATCGAAGACAACGGCATTGGCAGGCAAAAGGCGGCACAGTTGAATACCGGGTCCACCCGGCAGGGACTGAAGATGTTACAGGCCATGTATGACCGTTTGAACCAGCAGGGAAAACCTAAGATCTTTCAGGAGATCGAAGATTTGCTGGATGAAAATCAAAAGTCAGCCGGAACCCGTGTGAATATCCGTATCCCTTTCACAGGGAAAGATCCGGCGGTAGCCAGAGCCTGAAAAATCACTATCTTTGGTCGAAACTGAACGAGATGCGACCAGAATTTACCTGCATGATCGTGGACGATGAACCGGATGCAGTTGAATTGCTTACAACCCTGATCCGGGAGAATTGTCCCCTGATAAAAATTGCGGCTACTGCCAACGGCTCGGATGAGGCGATAAAAAAGTACCATAAGAATCATCCCGATCTGCTTTTCATGGATATTGAAGTGGACCGGATGAACGGCTTTGACATCATAAACGAAATTTGCAGGGGAAAATCATCCCCTCAGATCATTTTCGTCACGGGATACAACAAATATGCGGTGGAGGCCTTTAAAACCAATGCGCTGGGGTATTTGCTGAAACCTGTGGACAAGGAGGATCTTATCAAAGCGGTCGAACGGTTTACTTCCGGCAGGGAAGCTGAACTTCAGCAGGCGAAATTATGGCAGTTTATCCGCGATTATTCAGGAAAGATCCGCTTTAACACAACCACTGGATTTAATCTGGTGCATCCCGGAGATATCCTCTATTGCATAGCTGACCATAACTATACCAAGGTATTTACCTCTCCTGAAAGATTCCTATTGGTTTCGGTGAACCTGGCTGCCGTGGAGGAAAAATTGCCCTCCGGCGGCTTTCAGCGTATCAGCCGCTCTATTCTCATCAATACCAACTTTCTGTCGTCGGTCCATCGCCGGAATAAATCCTGTACCCTGAACTGGAATGGGAGGGAAATCGTGTTGCTGGCCAGCAGCGAAATGCTGAAAAAGCTTTGAAAAGAGAATAAAGGCTAAATGCATGCGTTCTCGAATCTGTTTCATTTGTTAAAACTATAGCTTCGTACCCGGAGACCGACCTTTTGTACATTACATCGTTCAGGATTTCCATATTGATAATAATGGTCGTAATTTTACCTGTGAATAGCGATCAGGATATCCGGGGAGCTGATTAACGGGTAACCGTTAAGGCGACCCCGGCCCCCATATCTCAGATACCCGAAGTTACGCACCTCTTTCAGATGTTAACCCCTGAACACACAATTTTTGTGTTTACATGCCAATGGTCTGGCCTTTGCTGTCGCTCTCTATTTCCACCTTGCGCCCCAGTTTTTTTACGCTCCTGCCCTTGGTGAACCGGTAGGAGTAAGAGAACTGGATGAAATTGGCGGCATCGAACCGGGTGATGTTGGTCGAACCAAAGGCGGGGGTTTTGGTTTCTATCCTGTTCAGGTCAATCTCCCCGGAAAAAGGAAGGAGCCAGAAGATCCCGAACGTGTGGTTCTTCAGCTGTTTCTGCCCGCCAAAGCCATACAGGGGAAGGCTGTAGGTTTTACTTTGTGCGTTCATGCTCACTCCGTTATAACTCAGGTAGGCAAATGCTGTCAGTGTCTTTTTCTTGTCGAGTTGTTTAAAAGCGGTGCCGGTAATGCTGGATGAATAGTAATCCGTTGCAGGTATCACGACAGATGAACCCTTGTATTCATTGAAATGTCCCTTGTAGAGCCGGGCGCTGAAGTTAAAGAACCAGAGCATGGCATTGACGCCTCCGCCGGTCTCATATCCGTCGATCAGGTTATAGGGTTTTGTGAGGGTGGTCCAAGTATTGGTGACCGCGGACTTCGTCACTTCGATCTGCCTGCCAACCCTGTCGGCATAAAACTCATGGTACAAATACGGCGAGAAGTAGTTGCTGCCGAAATTCCAGGTGTAGGTCATCTGCAGGCGATCACGGTAGTCGGGTTTCAGGTCCGGATTTCCCTGGGTGACGTCATAATTCTCACCGATCTTGAAATAAGGGTTCATGTCGTAAATCCCCGGCCGGTTGATCCTGCGGTTATAGGTGAATTTCAGGTTGTGGGACGATGAAAATTTATATTGCAGGTTGAGGGAGGGGAGATAGCAGCTATATTTGGGATTGGTGACCGAATCGGCCTTGATTTGGCTGTTTTCAATCCGCAGGACAGCCTGGAAACCTATCTTTTTCAGATTCAGGGTAATTCCGCCGTATACCGAATGACGCATCTCGTTATATTCAAACAGATTGCCCGATTGCTGGCTGTTGGTGGTGAAATCATATCCCAGATTCTGGTAATAGAGCTGGTATCCTGTTTCGATTTTGGCATTCATCCCAACCGGATGGGCATAGTTGAATTTTCCGGAGACGTAATACCTGTCGTTCAGGTCATCTTCGTAACGGCTGTATTTGTTAATAACGGAATTGTCGTTTCCCGAAAACCAGGTGTTGGCGAAATCATTATCCTGCCGGGAATTGAAACGGTAGAGGTTGGTTTCGGCGGTGAACTCTTGCAGGGGTTTTTGAAACTTCCGCTGGTAAAACAGGGAAATAGAACTCTCTCCGCTGCGAAGGCGATAATCGATCACCGATTCCAGGGAATTCCGGGGATTGCCGTTCCTGAACAGCCGGGATTGGTTGACCATGTCGATCTCCTGCCTGATGGGTTGCAGGTTGAGGTTGAGGCTCAGGTTGTTCTTGTCGTTGAGGTAATAATCGAAACCGCCGTTTACTGACGCCATGGAGACGTCGATTGCGCCTTTTCCCGAAGTGCTGTTCAGGGAGTCAATCTTGGCGAAACGGCTATCAACCTGGGTGCCGATGTTGAGCTTCTGGCGGACCGCTAAGCCGGTCACATAAAAGGTGATCTTTCCGAGGCCGTAGTCGAGGCTTCCGGTCAGGGCGTCGGTGGGTTTGTTGAAAGGCTTGGTACTCAGACTGGTGTTGCCGCTTAACCCAAACCGCGCTTCTTTCTTCAGGATGATATTGATCACCCCGTCGATATTCCCCTCATATTTCCCCGAAGGATTGCTGATAATTTCGACGCTTTCGATGTCGGTAGGCAGAAGTTTGGCCAGGAATTCGCGGGTCCGCTGCCTCCCGTCTACCTGGATGATAAAATTGCTGCTCCCGTTCAGGGTGATGTTGTTCTGGAAATCGACGTTTATTTGGGGAATCCGTTTCAGCAATTCGTATCCGGTGGTGACTGTCTTAGCGATGGCTTCCGGAACGGAATAGACCGTGCGGTCAACCATCTCCTTTCCTTTCAGCCGTTCGGCCACCACTTCCACTTCGCCGACTTCCGTGGTGGTCCCCCTCAGGAAGAGAGTGTCCATGACAATGTCAGGAGCACCCGTCACCACGGAAACCGCTTTTTCTTCGGGGTGGTAACCCACAAAGCTGACCCTGATGAGATAATCACCAGGTTTCACATTGTCGATCAGGAAACTCCCGTCCGACAGGGTAATGGTCCCCCTGACCAGTCCCGAATCAGGAAGTTGAACAAGTCCGACCGACGCAAACTGAACAGGGGAGTTATCTTTTTCAAGGCGGACGAATCCTTTAATATTCTGGGAACGGGCTGACAGCGAGGAAATAGTCAGCAAAAGGAGGAGAAGATTCTTCATGTGGATAATTTGTTTGTTTTCGCCAGCCTTGCACGACCGGGCATACAAAGGTTACTTACCCCGGCTGGTGTAATTGATCATGGCTGTCTGATGATTCCGGGGAACTACAGGGCTTTCACCCTGGTCTCGCTGTTGATGGTCATGGGGATCTGCATGCTCACCCCGGGAGCGCTGACGCCCAGGTTCCCCGAAATACTTGTTTTTCCCGTGCTTTCTGCCGTGAATCCCGTATGCTTGTCGACGACCAGGGAAATTTTGCTCATCCCCTTCAGGTCATCATAGGTCACCGTGGCCCCTCCGGAATTGATCGGAGTAGCGTTGGGGGCGGCTTTGATGTCTGACTGGGCAGTGACGGAGACCGCATTTTCCTTTACGTTCTCCAGTTTGTAAATGGTAACAATGTCAAGGTTCATTCCCCCCGAATCCATCGCCTGGAGGATCTGCCAGTTTTCACCTGTGGAAACCTCCTTCCCGGGAAGGTTCCAGGTGATGGCTTCAATCATGTTTTTCAGACCGTTCGCACTCACCATGTTGACAACCTGCTTTTTGATAGCATCGCCCGTAACTCCTGTTACCGTAATCGAAGCAGTATCTTTCAGGATGATGTCGGACAACATTTTGGCGTTGACAATGTCGAGGACATGACCTGCATGGTCGATCTTTACATACAGGGCATTTTGGGTCAGGCGGTTCATGAAACAAGAGAGAACATCTGAAGTCTCTTTCGAGGTGACGTCCCCTTCTCTCACGGAACTGATGACGGTCGTTATTCCCATGGCATTGGTCCTGGTATCGATGGTGTCGAACCGGACTTCGAAGACCAGGAAATCAGAGGTGGAATCCATCTTCTTGAAAGAACACACATATACGCTGTTAGATTCCACATTCTGGGTCATCCCCTGGACGGTCTGGCTGGTGGTCTGTTCTGACGACAGCTTAAAACGGTACACCTTGTTGGTCTCCGGGTTAAGGCTGAGCCTGGCGCTGCTTTGGGCCATGCCGGTAAGCCAGAGAACGGAAAAAACACTGATTAACAAGATCTTTTTCATCATGAATATCTCTTTAATTCCTGAAATTAGTAAACAAAGGTACGATACAATTACAATTTCCCGATTAAATATGTCGCGTTATATGCCGGTCAGTACGTGCAGAAATCGTAACTTTCGATCCTAACCGGCCGGTACGGGGATTCTGAAGCCTCTGATCAGACTTGTCCGGTCCGGGGAGCTATTCTTTATCTGAAAACACGTTTATATGCAATCAAGAGAAAGATTTTGTTCGACCATCAATCACAGACAGCCTGACCGGGTTGTCATTGATTTTGGCTCGACTTCCGTTACCGGAATCCATGTTCTTCCGGTAGAAAAACTGCGGAAATATTACGGATTGGAATCCCGGCCTGTCAGAGTGATTGAACCCTATCAGATGCTGGGGCTCATTGAGGATGACCTGATCGCGGCGATGGGTATAGATATTGTCGGGGCCTGGGGTATGAACAATATGTTTGGGATCTACAACCATGGGCCGATGAAGGAACTCACGACCTTTTGGGGTCAAACCGTTCTGGTACCCGATGGTTTCAATATTACTGACGATGAAAACGGCGATTGGCTGGCATACCCCGGGGGTGATGTTACGGCACCTCCGTCATCCAGGATGCCGCGGGCAGGTTATTTCTTTGATGCAATCATTAGGCAGGAACCCTTTGATGAAGAGACCCCGGATGTCAGGCACAATCTGGAAGAATTTGTGCCAATTTCGGAAAAGGAGCTCTCATTTTGGAAAGAATCGGCCCGGAATGCCCGGGCAACGGGAAAAGCTGTCATCGCTGGATTGGGCGGCACCGCCCTGGGAGATATCGCCCTGGTACCAGCGGTACAACTGAAGCATCCAAAAGGTATCCGCGATATTGCTGAATGGTACATAAGCACCCTGATTCGCCCCGATTATGTTAAAGCGATCTTTGAAAGACAAACGGAAATCGCTCTCGGGAATTTACGCAGAATCAATGAAGTGGCCGGGGATGACCTGGATGCTGTTTATGTTTGCGGAACCGATTTTGGAACCCAGGGATCGACTTTTTGTTCGCCTGAGCAATTTGACGATTTGTGGTTGCCTTACTACAGGAGAATCAACGACTGGATTCATTCCAATACCGGCTGGAAGACCTTTAAACACTCCTGCGGGGCGGTGGAATCGCTGATGTCTCGATTCATTGATGCCGGTTTCGACATCATCAATCCGGTTCAGTTATCGGCCGCAGGAATGGATCCTGTTTATCTGAAAAGGGAGTATGGGAAGGATTTGGTTTTCTGGGGCGGGGGCATTGACACGCAAAGAACCCTCCCATACGGAAAACCGGAGCAAGTCAGGGAAGAAGTATTGCGGCAATGCGACATCCTGGGAAAGGATGGCGGCTTCGTCTTCAGTACGGTGCATAATATTCAGGCCAATGTGCCTCTGGAAAACATTGTGGCAATGATTGAGGCAGTCAGGGAATTGGCCTGACCTTAACAGTTGTTCCATGGTACCCGGCAGGCCTTATTTTATACCCTGCACGGTGATTGAAAAAGGGGCGTCTGTGTTGCGGTGACCGGGCTGATCACTCCCGCCAGGATTGTGCCTTTGTGATAGCGACAGCTTTCCCAAAGATTGGTATATTTGGAGTTTCGAACAAAAAATCCTTGAAATGGAGAGGTTTTTCCGTATATCCCGCGCAGCGATCCGGTTGATGGTCATCTGCGCCTTCCTTTCTGGTCCGGTACCGGTGACTGCCCGGATCACCCTTCCCCAGCTGATCAGTGACGGCATGGTGTTGCAGCGCGATGTGCCCTTAAAAATCAACGGTTGGGCATCACCCGGGGAAAAAGTGACCCTTACCTTTAAAAACAAAAAATACCGGGCTACCGCAGGCAGGGACAGTACCTGGCTGATTAACCTGCCTGCCCAGACTGCCGGAGGCCCCTGGGAAATGACTTTCAAAGGGGAGAATACCCTGAAAGTCACTAATATTCTCTTTGGTGACGTATGGATCTGTGCCGGTCAGTCGAATATGGTGCTTCCCATGGAGCGGGTGAAAGAAAAGTATGGCCGGGAAATCGCGGGTGCCAGTTTTCCCGCGGTTCGCCACTTCTTCATTCCCACGGTGACCAATCTCCGGGGCCCTCAGAAAGATCTTCCTCCGGGTAGTTGGAAGGAAGCCAACCCTCGGGATGTGCTTGGGTTTTCGGCCGTCGCGTATTTCTTCGGAAAAGCCGTCCACGAAAAATATGGTGTCCCAGTCGGGCTTGTCAATGCCAGCGTGGGGGGAACACCCATCGAGGCGTGGATCAGCGAAGCGGGATTCCGGGAGTTCCCCGGCATCCTGAAAACCATAGAAACAAATAAGGTTCCACGCAGCCCAAGGTCCGGGGCTTTTAATCCCCCTCCCAGGAATCCCGCAGCTCCGGCGGCCGACCGCGGCCAGCGCGAAGCGTGGCAATCGCCCGATTATATTCCGGTGGGATGGAAACCCTTCACCATCCCCGGTTTCTGGGAGGATCAGGGCATCCGCAACCTCGACGGTGTGGTGTGGTTCCGCAGGGAAATCGATATTCCCGTTTCTATGGCAGGTCTTCCCGCACGCCTCTTCATGGGCAGGATTGTCGACTCCGACTTTCTGTATGTGAATGGCCGGCAGGTAGGTAACATCACCTACCAGTATCCTCCCCGCCGTTATACGGTGCCCGAAGGGCTTCTCAAGGCGGGGAAGAACCTGATTGTCGTACGGGTCACCAACGACTCGGGGAAGGGGGGATTTGTGCCTGACAAACCCTATTTTCTGGAGGCCGGCGGTCACACCGTTGACCTGCGCGGTGAGTGGCACTATAAGGTAGGCGAGGTCTTCACCCCCAGGCCGAGGATACCCCAGTTCAGCGCCCAGAACCAACCCGCGGCCCTCTTCAATGCCATGGTGGCCCCCGTGACGGGCTATGCCGCCAAAGGATTTCTCTGGTACCAGGGGGAAACCAACGCCGGCAACGCCGAAGCATACCGCGAATACCTGCCCGCCTTGATACGCGACTGGCGCAACCAGTGGAATCAGGGAGACCTTCCCTTCCTTTTCGTGCAACTGGCCAACTTTATGGAGGTCGACTATCTTCCTGCCGAAAGCCAGTGGGCCGAACTCAGGGAAGCCCAGCGAAAGGCCCTCGGGGAAACCAACACTGCCATGGCGGTGACTATTGACCTGGGCGAATGGAACGACATCCATCCCCTGAATAAAAAGGAGGTGGGGGAACGCCTCGCCCTGGGAGCTTTCAGGCTGGCTTACGGCGATACCTCGGTGGTCTGGTCGGGACCTCTCTATCAATCCCATACCGTCAGCGGCGACTCGATGCTCCTGGTCTTTGACCATGTGGGGAGCGGATTGGTTTCCCGGGACGGGGAGCCCCTGGCCCGCTTTGAGGTAGCCGGGGCCGACGGAAAATACTTCCCTGCCGAAGCCCGTATCACGGGTGACCGGATTTCGTTACGCCACCATGCGGTGGCCCGTCCCGAAAGGGCCAGGTATGCCTGGGCCGACAATCCCGACGGGGCCAACCTGTACAACAAAGCGGGATTGCCGGCCTCTCCCTTTCAAACCTGGGATGCCGAATTTGCCGACAGCCACCCCTGGCGCGGGAAATCCTGCGCTGTGGTCCTCACCTACGACGACGGACTGAATGTCCACCTCGACCAGGCCATCCGCCAGCTCGACGCCCACGGCATGAAAGGCACCTTTTACATCCCCGGAAATTCGGTGCCCTTCCGCAACAGAAGCTTCGAATGGAAACGGGCTGCCGCCAACGGCCACGAACTGGGCAACCATACCCTGTTTCATCCCTGCGACGCCAGTCTGCCCGGCCGTTCCTGGGTGAATCCCGAAAATGACCTGAGCCGGTACAGCGTCGCCCGCTTCATGGAGGAAATCAAAATTACAAACCTGATCCTGGAAGGCGTCGACGGAAAGAAAACACGCAGTTTTGCCTATACCTGTGGCGATACCCTGGCCGGCGGACAATCCTTTGTGGAGGAGGTGATGAATGAGTTTCCCGTGGCCCGGGGCGTCCGTGCTCAAATGGAAAATATCATGACCGTCGCTCTTCCTTATGTGGGCAGCTTTATGATCAATGGGGAAAGCGGAGAACAGCTGATCGGCCTGGTGAAAAAAGCCATGGAAAGCCACTCCCTGCTGGTCTTTCTCTTCCACGGCGTGGGAGGGGAACACGACATCGACGTCTCTGCCGAAGCCCACCGTGAATTGCTGCAATTCCTGAAAGAGAACGATGACAGGATTTGGGTGACCACCATGCTGGAGGCAGCCACCCATATCACCAAATACCGGAAACATCAGGATTCCACCCCCAAATAATAAGGGACTGAAAATTGTTATTTTTACGAACAAAAAAATAGTATGCAGGACGAACTAAACCAGAAAAAGCGTTTCGGAACGGGACCCGTGTATATCACGGCAATTTCCACCATTCTAGGAGCCATTCTTTTTCTCCGTTTGGGATATGCCGTGGGCACCCTGGGGTTAATCGGCGCGGTACTGATCATTTTGTTGGGGCACCTGGTGACCATCCCTACCGCACTGGCCATTTCCGAACTGGCGACAAACAAACGTGTCGAAGGGGGAGGCGAATATTTCATCGTCAGCCGCTCCTTCGGACTGAACATCGGAGGGACCATCGGCATCTCCCTCTATCTGAGCCAAACTATCAGTATCGCATTTTATATTATTGCCTTCACTGAATCGTTCGAGTTTCTTTTCAACCTTTTTGCCAGTCATTTTGGCTGGGAATTGCCCCGTCAGGTCATTAGCCTTCTGGTGATGGGTATCCTCACCTTTATGATCCTGAAAAGGGGCGCCAATATGGGGATTAAGGTCCTTTATCTGGTTGGCGGTATTATGGTGTTCAGCCTGCTGATGTTTTTCCTGGGAAAGCCCACCCCCAATGCCCTTGCTGAATATCCCGTCAGTAACATAGAATTCCGGAATCCCCAGCTATTTTTCGTGGTTTTCGCCATCGTCTTTCCTGCTTTCACAGGGATGACTGCCGGGGTCGGACTATCAGGGGATCTGAAAAATCCCGGCAGGTCGATACCCATCGGAACCATCGGGGGGACCCTGACAGGCATGGTGGTTTACTTTTTTATTGTCTGGAAACTGGCCTATTCCGCCTCGGTTGAAGAGCTGGTCAACGACCAGTTAATCATGGGAAAGATAGCGATTGCGGGAGCCCTGGTCATTCCCCTGGGACTGGCCTCTTCCACGTTATCATCCGCCATCGGCTCGGTACTGGTGGCGCCCCGTACCCTTCAGGCCTTAGCCGGAGACAGTTTTTTCCCCTCGGAACAGATCAACCGGTGGCTGGCTGCCGGAAAGGGGAAAGAGAATGAGCCTTACAACGCCTCCCTCGTCAGTTGTATCATCGCCTTCCTCTTCGTGGGGCTCGGAAATGTGAACGCCGTGGCTGGCATCATCTCCATGTTTTTCATGGTGACCTACGGTTCTCTCTGCCTGATCTCTTTCCTCCACCATTTCGGATCCTCCCCATCTTACCGTCCCTCCTTCAAATCCAAATGGGCCATTTCGCTGACCGGATTTGTGGCGTCGGTAGTCATCATGTTCAAAATCAGTACCCTCTATGCCATCCTGGCCATAGCGGTCATGCTCTTGATTTACCTCTATATCGACAATTACCACAAGAACAGGAAGGGGTTGGCCAATATTTTCTTTAACGCGCTTTACCAGTTAAGCCGCAATCTGCAAGTTTACATGCAGAAACGGCAGACCCGTTACAGGAGTTCCGAATGGCGCCCCAGTGCCCTGTGCATCTCCACGGAATCCTTCAAACGCGATACGGCCTTCCAGGTCCTCAACTGGATCAGCTATAAATATGGTTTTGGCACCTATATCCACAAAATTCATGGCTACTATTCCAGCGAAACCAACAAAAAAGCGCGTGAAAACCTGGAGACCCTCCGCGAACGCTTCGACTCGGCCACAAACCAGGTGTACATCGACACCCTGATCTCCCCATCCTATACCTCTGCCATCGCTCAATCGATCCAGATCCCCGGAATTTCAGGTATGGAGAACAACCTGGTTTTGCTCGAATTCTTCAAGGATGAACCCGAAGGACTGGACCAGATCATCGATAATCTGGGCCTGATTGGAGCGGGAGGATTCGATATCGGCATTATCGGCTGCTCTACCCAGCCCATCTTTTACAAAGGGGGCATCCACATCTGGATACGGAGTTACGATTACGACAATGCCAACCTGATGATTCTGCTCAGTTACATCATGCTGGGGCACCCGGCATGGAAGAAGTCAGATATCCGTATCTTCCAGATTTACCAGGAAGAACAGTTCGAGTCGCTCCAGAAAGCCCAGGATGAACTGCTTAACATCGGCAGGTTGCCCATCACCAAAAACAATATTGAATGGATCAGGGAAGAACCTCATATACCGTTTAAAAGCCTGGTGAATGAGCGATCGAAAAATGCCGGCCTTACCCTGATAGGCTTCGGAATTGAACAGGCTAAACACCTCGGAAAGGAGCTTTTTCTGGGTTACGACGGAATAGGACAAACGTTGTTTATCAATTCCAGCCAGGTGCTGGAAATCAGCTGATTTCCGGGAACCCCGGTGTTCCCTTTCCCCGCCGGCACTACAATCTCCTCCCGGAAGCCGGAAGGTTGACGGCTTTTTGCACCAGATTATTCTCTAGGGGTGATCTTCACCAGCACCACGCCGTGGAAAGGCACTTCGGTGTCGAAACTGCCGGTGAAGGTGCCCACCATTTTCTGACGCCAGAGGTCCCTGACCGTGCATTCACCCGTGAATCCCAAGCTGGTCAGGTCTACGGTGACTTTCCGTGATGTATTTTCATTGTCCCAGTTGAACATCGCTACCGGATCGTTGGTCCGGTTCCCCAGGTAGAAGATCCCCGCTGCCGTGCTGCCATCCTCCAGCTCTTTAACCCAGATCTCCACACCGTCCTCCCTGACAACGGGAACGGCCTGTTTCCCCAGCACATCCTGGTTCACAGCAATGACCTCGTCGTTGGTGATCAGGTTCAAGGTAAAGTTGTCGAGGCGCTCCATATCGCAGCCCAGCAGGAGGGGTGCTGCCAGCAGCGACCAGAGGGAGATGTGGCTGTATTGTTCATCAGGGGTAAGCCGGGTGGGGGAGAGGTTGGCACCCCAGCCCACATATCCCAGCACCAGCATGTCGGGGTCGTTCCATGCCGAAGGCCCCGCATACGGGGAGTTTTTATCCTGGGCAAAGCCAATTGAGGAGAGGCTGTTCCACGAATCGCCGATGTCGCCGGTGGTGCGCCATAAGTCGCCGCCCACTTCAGCCCCCCAGGTGGAGACATCCTTCATCCCATACTGGCAGAGGCTGTAGACGATATCGCGGTCGATCCGGTCCAAGGCTTCCCGCATCACCAAATATGGTTTTTTGTAAGCTTCCAGGGAGTTGTCTTCCACTACCCTGCTGTATCCGCACCAGTCATATTTCACGTAGTCAATACCCCATTTGGCCCAGGTGCGGGCATCAAGCAGTTCGTACCGGTAGCTTCCCGGGTAACCGGCACAGGTGGTGGGTCCCGGCGAAGAGTAGATCCCGATTTTCAGTCCTAAACTATGAACATGATCGGCCAGCCCTTTGATGTCGGGGAATTTTTCGTTGGGGAGCAGTTCTCCTTCTTTGGTGCGCCCGCGGGCCTGCCAGCAGTCGTCGATGTTGATATAACTCCATCCGTGTTCGATCAATCCGTTGCTCACCATGGCGTCGGCGGCAGCTTTTACCTTATCCTGGTCTACCGCGCATGCCCAGTTGTTCCAGCTGTTCCATCCCATGGGCGGCGTCAGCGCCAGCTTGTGGGTGCCAATGACGATTTTCAGGCTCCGGGCAGCTTCCCCCGCTTCGTTCCTGGCTCTGATGTCGATTGTATATTCCCCTTCCTGTTTCACTTTCCCGGTGATCAATCCGGTGGTGGTGTCCATTGACAGCCCTGCCGGCAGGTTGGCTGCGATGATGGTCATGGGCCGCTTGCCGGTGATGGGAACTTTGTACATAAAAGGTCTTCCGGGGGTAGCTCCTGTCACCGACGGACCATTGATGCGGGGGGCATCCCCGGGGGGAGGAGTCAGAATATAAGAATCGGTGGCGGGAGCCGACAGAGCGGGCAGGATCGTGTCACCCCTGATTTCGAATCGGGCATCAGCCCAGTCGGCATGGTCATAGTTGATGTTGTCACCCCCGTCGGTGACCAGCAGGGCCAGTTTCTGAATACCCCGGATGTTGACGTCAACCGGCAAGGCCGCGGTGGTATCGGTCATCACTCCGCTCTGCCACAAGATCTTCCTGTCGCCCAAAACGAAAAATTCAAGGGATGCCTTCCCCGTCACCTCGTCATCTACTCCCACCGAAGCGATAAACCGCCTCCCTTTTCCCTTCAGGTCAACGAGGTATTTGCTGATGGCATGGGTGCCTACACCTCGTTCAAAAACTACGCCGTTGATGGTCAGCGGATTCCTGTCCACTGACTTTTTTACGTGATTCGAGCCCCAGCCAGTCTCCATGCTGCTGAGGTCCATCTCATCGAGCCATACGGTTTTTGCGAGTTGCGGGGTGCACCCGGTTACCAGCAGTACCGCCGCGATGGCTGCCAAAAAAATTATTCGTCTCATCATATGGAATTTTGGTTAATTGGGTGGAAACAGATGATCCCCCCGATAATGCGAAGGTAGGGTTTTGTGGTTTTAAGTTGGTTAAAAATCTTGCATTTAAGACAAATTATTGAAAAATTATCTGAAGTACAATGGACCAACCCAAAACAGACCGTTTATTGCGGATCATGAAAATGGTGACAGGAAACACTTCGGCCAACATCGGCATGTTGGCGCGGAAGCCGGGAATTTTGGAGCGGTCGTTTGTAGCGCTATATCGACACCTTCCGGGAGGCGGGTTTGATGATCCGCAAGAGAGGTGAAATGCAATGCATTAATATGTCATCGCCCTTGCCCTCAACAACTTCATACGGAAGATCTGAAAGAGCCCCTGAACAGCGAAAACAACAGATCTGGAATTACCTTTTCCGGAGGAGCTGATCCGGAGTGAATGATCCGAATATTCCGGGATTGCTTTTCTTCTGGTTTTGTGTTTTACAATTTATTATTAATAAGGGATTTAGATTGAATCTGCCGGTGAATGGCCCGGTATTATCGGTGAATAATTCCGGTTTGGTACGCCATTTGCCTTACTTATAGCGAAGAGATGGTTCTTCAGTAACAAAAAACAAAATGAAAGCTTTATTCACCACCGCAGTTCTCGCAGTCCTGATCGTAACCGGGACAACAGTCAAGGCTCAGGGCTGGCCGGAGGAACACCTGGGACTCCCGGGTGACAACCTGAATCTTTTTGCCGTCATGGACCTGTTCCAGCAGTCGGAAACCCTGGAGGGCTTCGAAATGGCGCTGAACAGCGAGGAATCAGGGATCAACAATCTCGACCTCAACAGGGACAACCTGGTTGATTACATCATGGTTACCGACTATGTCGACGGTAACATACACAATATCGTATTGAGTGTTGCTTTAAACAAGAAACAGCGGCAGGACGTGGCTGTCTTTACAGTAGAGCGTTTCCGCAACGGATCGGTGGAGATCCAACTGGTAGGCGACGAAGCCCTTTACGGCCGCAACTACATCATTGAACCCAATTATGCTGATAACGGAAGAACGGCCAATCCCGGATATTCAGGAAGGCCTGTCAGAAATGTCGAAGTGATGGTGATCTACACTTCCCCTTGGGAGATTGCAGCCTGGCCGATGATTCGGTACATCTATCTTCCTGATTACATGGCATGGCATTCTCCCTGGTACTGGGGTTACTGGCCTTCAAGCTGGTATGCCTGGAATCCTTGGTATTATCACTACTACTATGGTTACCACTACAACTGGCACAACCACTATTACGCCCGCTTCCGCCACTGGGATCACGTGCGCTACCATGGATACTACGATTTCTACTATGCCGGTATAAGGCACTGGTCGAAGGATGTCCACAAGAACATCAGCAAGGGTTATTACAAGGATACTTACTCCCACCCCGAGCTGCAGGATGAAGGCAAGGCCCTTTATGCGAGGGTGGCTACCCAAAACAACCGGACCCGGGTGGAAGCTTCCGGTGGAAGTCGCATCAGAAATTCCGTTCCTGATAATGCCAGGGTTCAATCTACTGCTGCTGTGGCTGAGCGAAGGAATGACATTTCGGTCGCCTCCCGTTCCCGGAGTGAATCGGGAACCTTCCGCAGCGAAGCCAATGCCACTGGCAAAAGTGTCACCCACATTGAGGCTGTGGAGACTCGCAGGTCGGCGCCTGTCACAGGTGCTACCACCTACTCCCGTTCTGCCGCCACCAGGTCAGCCGCCCCCGCCGTCGCCAGCCAAGGCCGCTCCCGCACTTCCGGGGCCGCGGCTCCCGAAGTGACCGGCAAAACTGCTTCCCGTCCCGCTGCCACCGGCACCACAAGGAGCTCCTCCGGGAGTGAGGTCTTCACGGGTGCCCCGGCTAACAGCCGCCCTTCCGCTGAGGTCAACTCAGGAAGCCGTACCCGCACGGAAATGGCTCCCCGCATAGCCCCTGTGACACGGCCTGCAGCTACCAACAGCGGTTCATCCCCAAGTTCCCGGGTATCCAGCCGCCCGATCAACGCAGGTTCTTCAGGAAATGCCGGAATGGCTTCCAGGCCCGCGAGTTCCGGCAACAGCTCCTACGGAAGCAACTCCGGCAGAAGCTCCTCTTCGGTCAGCACATCCCGGAGCAGCGAAAGCATCGGCGAAAGTTCGTCGATCCGTAGCCGCAGATAATACCTTACAATAGCTGTTAAAAGCCACCTTCGTCTGAATGGTGGCTTTTTTGTCCCCATGATTGTTTTTTAACCACTTATCCCTGATTGGTTCTGAAATCGGAACAATGATCAACACTTCCGTGCTGTCGTTCAAGGCCGGTCATTTTCAGAAAACCACAGGCAGCGGGAACCAATGTGATCAGCAGCGGGTCCAACCGAGCCCTCAGCCTGATCCTTCCCGGCAGCGTATAAAGATGATGATTTTCTGAAAATGCGGTTCAGGAGGGGTTAATTTTGAAAAGTGTTAATTTTTATATTAATGAGGCTGCCCGGTCAGATCGATTTTCAGGTGGCCGTTATCGGCGTAGACGGTTTTGTAGCCGTATTTCTGCTGAAGTCCGGCGTCGGACCACACAAGACTGTTTCCATGGTTATAGTTGAAATAAAGGGTCGGTTCTTCCCGTTTGTTGTGAATTACGCGGGCAATTCCTTCCCGGTCGGGGTGGCCATGTCTTTTTCCGTTGGTAGAAACCATGAAATTCCGGCAGTCGAGTGCGCTGAAAAAATCATTGTTGTTGTTGTTTTTGCTTCCGTGGTGGGAGAGTTTAACGGCGCTGAGGGTTATTTTACCGCTGTCTCCCGATATTCGGGAGAGTCCTTCCAGGATATCGCCGGGGAAGGCGTCACCGGTCAGCAAGACCCGCTGGTTTTCATATTCAGCGAGCAACACGATGCTACTGCCGTTAGCGACGGAGTCATCTTCCTCAAATCCGGAGGCGGCCAGGGAGGCCACCTGAATTTCTCTCAAATCCCGGGGTACGAAGGTCTCATCTTCTTCAGGAGCCGTTTCCGGATCCTTGCGGAGTTTGGCAGCTGCTTTCTCCTGTTTGACCACGTTGTCCCACTCCTTGAAGAGCAAATTCACACCTTTGGAATTGGGTCCCAGGACTGTCATTTTCATGCCTCCTTTCAGTCTGATACTTTTGGGTGGACCTGTATCAGGCAGCATGACAGCCTTTCGGCGAAAGGGTTTGTTCCAGAATTGCCGGGCTGTTTTTGCCTCCAATTTTCTCAGAAGATCTGACAGTTCCTCTCCCTGGGTTACCCATCGGGTGCCTTGGGGTTTGATCTGGTCGTAGCCGTTGAACCAGAAATAGTCAAAGCCAAATCCTTCGGGCATGTTTTTCAGCAGGTTGATAATACCGTTGATATGGTCGGTATCGTAATGGGTGACCACAACCAGGTCAAAGCGGCGATCCGCAACGGGAAGCTCTTTGATTCTTTTCCGCAGGATTTTTCCACACCCGGCAAGTCCGCCGTCGATCAGAACCCTGTATCTCCTGCCTCCGGGTTTTCCGTATTCGATCCAGAGGCAATCCCCGTATTCTGCAGGTAGCATTTCAATCAGGAACATGGCAGTTTGTTTTATATTATCACGGATCAGGATATCAAGTTAAGAAATTTTAATGGTTTTACAAGAAACAGCCGGTGAATTCCGGCGAGCGGATTGACTATATCCGTTCTTTGTGCGAGGCAAGCATTAAGCCCAGGTCTCAGCTTATGGCTGATCCGGTGCTGAAACCCGTCGAACTCATCCCGGTTTTCCGGGATTTGAATCCCCTCTGGCTTTTCCGCGGGGAGTTTTATTGTCACGCAATTCACCGGCTGTCCTTTTCGTTAAGGATATCATGTTACGTCCATTATACCGGAAGCGGATATCCCTTGAGGACTTCCAGATTTTTTGCAATCTCCTCAGCGGGATATTCATAGTCTTTCAGCTGTCCGGTCATATATTTTTCATATCCCACGAGGTCGAGAAGGCCATGTCCGGTAAAATTGAAAACGATTACTTTTTCCTTGCCTTCTTCTTTGGCGATGTTGGCTTCCTTGATGGCTCCAGCTATGGCGTGGGTTGTTTCGGGAGCAGGGATGATCCCTTCGGTTTTAGCAAAGAGTAGTCCGGCTTCGAAGCATTCGCTCTGGTGGACTGCCCGGGCTTCCATGAGTCCGTCGCGCAGGGCGGCGCTCACCAGGGGAGCCATGCCATGGTAGCGGAGGCCTCCGGCATGGATTGGTGCGGGAATAAAGGTGTGCCCAAGGCTGTACATGGGAAGCAGGGGTGTCATCCGGGCCACATCGCCATGGTCATACAGGAAGGGTGCCTTGGTAAGGGTGGGGCATGAAAAGGGTTCTATTCCCACGATCTTGATATCGGCGCCATTCACCTTGTCGTACATGAAGGGGAAGGAGATCCCGGCGAAGTTACTGCCTCCGCCGCAACATCCCACCACCACGTCGGGTTTTTTGATCCCTACCTTGGCAAGTTGTTTTTTGGTCTCCAGACCGATGATGCTCTGGTGGATCATCACATGGTTAAGGACAGACCCCAGGGAATAGCGAGTCTCCCCTTTGGGGTCGGTTACCGCCTGTTCGATAGCTTCGCTGATGGCGATGCCCAGGCTCCCCGGGGTGTCGGGAAATTCAGCCAGGATATTCCGGCCGGTCTGGGTTTCGGTACTCGGACTCGGCACACAGGTGGCTCCCCAGGTGTTCATCATCATCTTGCGGTAGGGCTTCTGGTCAAAGCTGACACGGACCATGAAAACCTTGCATTCCAGACCCAGCAGGGCGGAAGCGTAGGCAAGGGCGCTGCCCCACTGGCCGGCACCCGTTTCTGTTGTCAACCGCTTGATCCCGAATTGTTTGTTGTACCAGGCCTGGGCAATCGCCGTATTCCCCTTGTGGCTTCCTACAGGGGAAATACTTTCGTTCTTGTAAAAGATCTTGGCCGGCGTGCCCAACGCTTTCTCCAAACCGTAAGCCCTTACCAGTGGAACCGGCCGGTAGGAGGCCAACATTTCCAGGATGGGTTCCGGAATGTCAATCCACCGCTGCTGGCTTACTTCCTGCTCAATGAGGTTCATCGGAAAAACCGGCGCCAACATCTCGGGGGTAATGGGCTTTCCGTCGGGACCCAGCGGAGGATTCAAAGGCGTGGGAAGATCCGGGGTTAAATTATACCACTGTTTTGGCAACTCAGAATCTTCCAGCATGATTTTTTTCTGTAGTGTCATCTTCGTAAATTTTAAAGGTTAATATGCGTATTATTAAAACTTGTTTTAAAAAAAGAACTTAAAAAAAGAGGGATCCGCTGCGTAAACAACGGATCCCTCTTCTTCCAGGTGTTTTCAATACGGACAAATTGCTTACGTGTGGTTCACTTCATTGTTCCACCACCACCAATTGCCGCTGTTGAAAATCATGTTGCTCATTCCTGGTATGAATTGTACGGTTCAAATATAAATTGATTTATTTTATTCTGCAACACTTTTATTTTAAAATTTAACAATTTAAAAAACTTCCTAATTGTCAGAAAGTCCTGTACTGGGTTATCACCATATTATTCAGGGAAATAGCTTCGGAGGTCGGTACCGGGCAGATAGTGCACTGATTTCATTCCGAATTCCTCTGCACCGCGGACATTCTCGATGAAATCATCCACGAACACTGTTTCCTCCTTACGGATACCCGCCAGATTCACCACCTTTTCATAGCTTGAAAGATGCGGCTTCCGATCCCTGATGATATGGGAGTAAAAGCTTTTTTCGAATAACGATTCGACAGAATAGCCTTTTTGTTCCTGAAACCGGTTCCTGAAAAAGGCTATGTGGATGGGATTTGTGTTGCTAAAAAGGAAAAGTCTGTAATGTTGTCCCAGTTCTTTCAGAAGAAGGATCTTTTCCTCTGGAATGGTATCCATCATGCTGCACCAGGCGGCGTCGATCTCTTCGTCGGTGACCTTTTTGTTACCCAGGATTTCCCTGATCCGCTTCCGGAATTGTGCCGGTGAAGTGCCGCCGGTTTCAAATGACCGGAATACCGGGTCCTGAATTGCCAACCGGTAATCAAATCCGGCGCTGTTTCCGCCGAGTTTCTCAAATTCCCGGACCGGCGTGGCAAAATCGAGGTCGATGAGCACCCCCCCGAGGTCCAAAATAATGTTTCGGACTCCGTCAAACAGGTTTTGTGTCATGGTTGAAATGTTGTGACGCAAAGAAAACGATCCACTCCTCCATCTTCCGGCAAATCCATGGATGGAAGAGTGTCAGGATTACGGGGAAATCCCTGAAGAGAGAAATCCTCAGGCGGGGATTAATAAGTCAGAATCCAGTTATTCGGGTCTCTCAGCTTAACGTGGATTTTATTGTACACCTCCGGATCCGTGGCAAATTTTGCCGCCACTTTATCGGCCAGGTATTCCGGATTTCTCCGACGGGCCACGCGCATCAGATCAAACCACCGTTTTCCTTCGAAGGCAAGTTCCAAAGCTCTTTCAGCCATGATAAGGTCTTCAATGTAAAGCATACGGGCTTCCGGATTTCTTAACAGGCCTTCGGAGAGTTCCCAGGCTTTTAGATAAACTCTCCCCCTAATGCCGAGGTTGGCCGACCACCGCGAATAGGGGGCGGGTTTGGGATTTACCGCGTTTACGCCATCATTCAGCAGCATCAGGGCATATTTCTGGGAAGTTTCATCACCCATCCGGTTTAAGGCTTCTGCCAAAAGCAGATGAACATCGGCTGCGCGTGAAAGGATGATATCGGAACTCAACGGGTCCTGATCATCGATTTCGTATTTGGTAATGTACGATTCGGTCAGGTAGGTGGAGTCATTGACCTGCATGAGGGTATCGGTTTTTATTGTAATACCCTGTCCCCGCCATAAGTCGCCGGGATTTCCTGCGGCAGGAATTTGCGTTCGGAAAGAATCAACCAGAAGCGCAGTAGGTTTCACCATGTACAGATAATTGCGGCCAATCCAGTATGCCAGCACGTTGTCCTGTTTATTCTCCGTAGAATAGGGGATGACAGAGATATTCTCCACATCGTCACCTTCTGAATTCAGGAAAATGTTACTCCAGCCTGCGTCGCGGTAAGTCTTGTCCACTTTGAGAATGGCTGACTGGTTCAGGTAGCTCTCACAGGCCAGCTTCAGATAGGTCGCCGCATTGGCGTAGTCATTCTTTTCGAGGTAAAGTTCTCCAAGGAGTGCTTTGTTGTTTACACAATATTTCAACCTCACCTCCTGCATTTGTGTTCCTGTTCCCGGGTCGTGAATATGAGGGATCATCTGGTTGATCAGGGTATCCAGCATGGTTTCCCTGGAAAGCATTTTCTGGCTCAGGTTGGCGGGAAGGGAAGTGAGGTTATCCTCCATATAGGCAGCCTTCCCGTAGAGGCGTATCAGGGTAAGGTATGTCCATGACCGCATTCCGACCAGAGCCCCCTTATAGGCTTTGAGCAGCACGGCATCAAAATTCCTGTCGTTTGCGGCAATTTTGTCAATATTGGCCAATACTTCATTCGCATTCAGAATGACCTGGTATAGGCTTGCCGGATTGACGTAGGGATTCCCGGGGGCGATCTCGTGGTTATTGATGTTGATCAGGTTGGCGTTGGCATTTGCCGTGACATCCATCATGTCGGACAGGAGTCCGTCCATCATGATCAGGTTGGGCATGAAATCCTGAAGGGGGATGATGACGCCCTGCAAGGATACGCCGGCATCGATCAGCGTTTTATAATGTTGGTCAGGCGTAATCCTATCCCCGGCTTTGTCGTTGAAAAAATCATCACTGCAACCGTAGCCGAAAACCATAAGTGCCACGATGATGGCCTGAATAAAAGGCGATATTTTGTAACTCTTCTTCATTGCTAATAAGTTTTTCTGTTACAGGTTCAATTTAATGCCCATGACAAAAGATTGGGTATGGGGAATCTTTCCATAATCTATCCCCATGTAATACGGGCTGTTCACGTAAACGTATTCAGGGTCATAACCTGAATAATCGGTGAGTGTCAAAAGATTGGTGGCGGTAAGATAAACCACCATCCCTTTGTGTACTCCCTGCCAGGTCGGAAAATTATAGCTCAGGGTAAGCCTTTCCAGCCGCATGTATGAACCATCTTCGATCCACCGGTCTGAAAAAACGGCGTTTCCGGCAGGATCCCCATAAGAAGCCCTGGGTACGGATGTGCCTTTGTGGGAGGGAGTCCACCGGTTGAGGACCGTTTTGGACTGGTTGGCGTATGAATCCATGGCTTCTGTCCTGTTGCGGACATAATTGTAAACATCATTCCCCATGGTGTAATTGAACAGGGCTGACAGTTCGAAATTCTTAAAACTGAGACTTGTGAAAGCGCTTCCGAAAAGGTCGGGATTGGGATCCCCGATGATCTCCATGTCTTTTTCGTCGATCACAAAGTTCCCGTCCACATCTTTAAACCTGATGTCTCCTTCCTGCATAAGTACGCCTTTCGGACCGGTGTACTTACCTGCATCGGCAGAAGAAATAAGGCCTTCGACCCGGTATCCGTAATAGGAATTGATGGGCTTGCCCGCCATGGTGACAAATTGAGCGTTGTTTACCGGGGTTACGATATTTTTAGTGCCGGGATTCAGGAATGTCAGTTCTTTGACTTCTGTGGCCTGTTTGTTAACGGCTCCCCCCAGAAGCCAGGTAAAATTACCGAAGTGCAACCGGGCATCTGCCGCCACTTCCAACCCTTTTATCTGCAACTTGCCGCCATTGTCAAAATATTCGGTATAGCCGAATGTTTCGGGAATAGATTGCTCAATGACGAGGTTGTTGACATTGGAGTTGTAATAGTCGACGTGGATGTTGAACAACTGTTTGAACAGGGAAAGGTCGATGCCGGCATTGATGGTGTTCTTTTTTTCAAGTTCCAGTTCGTTATTGGGGATGATCTCCCGCAGGAGAACACCCGTTCCGTTCATCCTTCGGGTGGTGTAGTAGAGTTTGGAGTAATCATAAACAGAGCTGAACATATTGCCGGTTACTGACCATGATCCCCTGAGTTTGAAATCATCGAGCCAGCGGGCTTCATTGAGAAAGCCCTCAGCCGATAACCGCCATGCGGCTCCCAGGGAAGGATAGAAATTGTACCGGTTGTCCTTGTTGGTGGCCGAATTCCCGTCGTATGACAAATTCCCCAGAAGGAAATATTTGTTTCGGAAATTATAATTCAGGTTTCCAAAATAGGATATCCAGGTCAATCCTCTGTTGTCGCCCGTGGTGGAACGCAGAAAGTTGTACTGGGATCCGTCGCCAAGGCTTTTGAAATCGTCAGAAGCGGTATTCAGGTCGAGACTCAGGTTATGTTTGTAGGAGTTTTTCATGTACCGGAATCCTCCGTTCAGGATAAACGAGTGCCCCGATGCGGTTTTGTTGGTATAGTTCAACTGGGTGTGGTTCTGCATGGAGCGGAATTCATTCACGAAATCGCCCGGACTGTTAAAGGCGGAGTCAATCTGGACGATTCCGATATCGGGCAGAAAGATGTTTTCGCGCGCATTGTTAAAATTGATGCCTACCAGGGTGGAGACATTGAAATTGGAATTGATCCTGTATTTTGCCGTGATAGAACTGAGGAAATGATAGTTCCGGTTGCTGCCCTGTGCATTTTGGACGATGACGGTAGGGTTGCTGATGTTGAAGGCCCCGACATCATCGAGGTAAGCAAGGTCAGCTCCTGTCAATTCGTCTTTGGTGTAAGAGGTCATCAACGGAGATTTCATGAGGGATGCCAGAATCGGATTTTTCCGTTCCATCGGGCCATGGTTGGCAAGTTTGCTGTCGGCCAGTGAGAGTTTGGCATTTGGGGTAATGGAAAACCTGTCGGTAATGTTGATTTTCCCGTTGATTCGCAGGTTAAACCGCGTATAACCCGACTTGTCATAGATACCTTCGTGGGAAAGATAACCGGTGGAGATGTTATAAGTAGCAATATCATCACCCCCTTTGATGAAGAAGTGGGCTTTGTAAAGCGTGGAGGGCTTGTAGATTTCCTCCTGCCAATCGGTATTGTTGTTGTAACGATAAAACTCATCGGCCGATTGGTTCCCGTCGAGCCAGGGATACATGGTATTGATCTGGCCGGGATTGTACCCCTGTGAACTTAAAATATCCTTGAAGTACCCCTTGAATTGGGTTGCATCGAGGAGGTCTTGTCTTTCAGGGCTTAATGAGATACCGCCGTAGGCTGATAATTTGATCACCGTACTTGCTTCACTTTCCTGTTCCGTATTCACGTCGATCACTCCGTTTGACCCGGCAGCTCCGAGAAAGGAAAGTCCGTCCTTGAGGAAGGTAACATCGGAGATATCGTCGATATCAACCACGTCAAGCGGATTTAGTGCAAAACCTTCCATCAGGCTCTTAGTGGCATAGGAATAATCGTAGATCATGCCGTCAATGAACAAAAGGGGTTCCGATGCCGCATAAATGGAGCTTATCCCCCTGATGTTCATGTAAGTTCTTTGCCCGGGCATTCCTGACTGTTCGGTGACCGATAATCCGGGGACTTTTCCCTGAAATGCCTGATCGAATGAGGAGGCCCTGGTATGTTTCAGATCATTGACTGTCAGACCAGTTACCGGAAAGACCGCATCCTTCAGGGTTCGTACCCCCAAGGGTGAATTGTAGGAATCGTCAAGTGATTTATAGATGATCGGAACCATCGACAGGGAGATGAACTCCCTGTTTCTCAAGAAAATATTCCGTTTTACATAGCCGGGCAGGTCAAAAATCAGTTCTGAGTGCAGATCCGGAACTGAAATGGAAAATTCTCCTTTTTCATCGGTTGTGGTGGAAGCCCCCGTAGTGGAAACGGAAATAAATACCTGTTGCAGGGGAAGTCCGGTCCCCGATTCTGTAACCATACCAGAAACGATTTTACCGGGTGCCTGTGCCGGCAGGGGTTGCACCGCAAAGGTGAGACCCAGGAACATAAATGACAGACAGGTTAGGTAATAGTATCTTTTTGTCATTGCAAAGCTGTATTTAGTTATTCGACAGTTTTAGATATAAGGAAAGGAGAAAATGTTATATAGGTGTAAATTCTATATAGTCCCAGAAAAGTAAACCAACCGACGTATTGACAACTTTAATCTTATGTGTTTCGGTTTTGGTCCACTCTATTTCTGCCCAAGGGGTGGTTCTCGTAGGGTCACTCTTTTTTATCAGCGCAGTATTCACACCATCTATGTAAACCAAATAATCAACTTGCCCTTGCCAAAGATATGAAGTGATCCTGTACCTGCCTTTCATAATTTTCGGGGTGGTCACTTCTATCCACCACCATCCGCTCATGTTCAGGCAATCATAACCATCCATTACCTGGGTGTCATGATCTTTATAGTAGTATTGCAGATAGTCGCCGCCCCATTTGATGTTTTTGAAAGTATTCTCACCGTCAAACCATTTCATATAGTATTTCCCGAAATAATCACCCATTTTCAAATCAAAATGATCGGTCACTTCCCAGCGGATGACGGACGGAGCTGGACTGTATACCGGAAGAAGACCCTTGATAGTGTGAATCGCCCCGTTTTTTGCGGGATAGTTGGACTCTTCCACCAGGAATCCGGTATAGACATTCGTTTTTTTGTCAAGGTTCAGTTTATAATCATCATCCACCGTTACGGAAACGTTGTTATCGTACGAGAGAATCGGGAAAATTCTGGTTTCCAGGTTATTCAGGTAATAGGTTTCGGCCAGGCAATGGTATTCCATATACCTGTAAAAACCGTTGTTTATGTCAGTGATTGATCCGGGGTCATCAGTAAAATAGGCGATCAACTGGTCGATATTCGTGATGCCGTACCGGTTAAACGTGGTGTCGGGTACGGCCAGAATCGTGTACCTTGTCCGGGCCTCCCTCTTTCCGAACGGAAACGAAATGATCTGAAGGGTATCTTTGAGATTTGTACGTCGTAATCCTTCAGTGAACAAAGAAAACGAAGGATTGTCGGCCAGGACTTCAATGACGCTTTTGTTAACGGGCTCGATTACTTTGTCAATGTGGTGGATGACCCCGTTGGCTGCAATAACGTTCCGTTTTATAATCATGCTCTTTTTGTTGATGATGATGTCAGACCCGGAAAACTCCGTAACGAGGAAATCACCCAGGGCATTTTCCTCCATAAGGGCTCCCAAACCGATTTCACCGGTTCCGATCTGTGCGGGTACCACATGGTTCCTGACCAATTCATCGGCGATCTCCTTGCTGAGGTCGGTTCCTGTCTTAATCCCTTTGGAGGCATACCAGGCAGCCATGGCCTCGTCGGTAGGCAGAAAGAGAGTAAAAGGCCCGCGCACGGAAAGAAGACTGCCTAGTCCGGTATAATCCAGCAGCTTGGCAAATTCAGAGAATTCCTTTTTGCTCTGCACATATTGGGTGATAACCTGGTCTGTAGATTTTACATCCCATAAAATTGCATCTTCACTGCAGCTAAACAGAAACAACGCAAGCAAAATAAACTTGCCCCCTTCTGTCAGTATTGATTTCAATGAGTTTTTCATAGGATTATGCTTTTAAATTATTTGTCATAATATGGATTCTGGACCAGATTCTGGTTATAAATCAGTTCATGTTCAGCAATGGGCAGATAGTAGCTGAGGGTATCGTAAACTTTGGTTTTCAGGATTGCCTGCTGCTTGACATCAGCCCCGGAGAGGATCATCTCAATGATGATCTGTTTATTTTGGAACTTGTTCCTTTTCGCAGCCCTGAGCATGTCGAACCACCGCTTGCCCTCGAGCAGGAATTCCCTTCCTTTTTCATCCAAAAGGACTGTCCTGAGGCTTTTTACATCGTATACTTGTTCATAGGGCATCCCTGCTCTCAGCAATGTTTCCCCGATCAGCGTATTGGCGGTTTCCAACTGGCCAAGTTCAATGCAGGCTTCCGCTTTTATCAGCAAAATATCGGCAAACCGGTAAATGATCCAGTTGCCATCCCTTTCCGATGACGTTCTTTCAATAAGGCCCAGCTGATCTTTTCCCCGGTATTTCCAGATTGCCGATTTCCCTGAAAAATTGCGGGCATCTTGCTTGTTCAGCAGGGTATTTGTTTTCATCGTTTTCAGGGCGCAGTTGGTTGTTCCGTAGGTGGTGATCAGGTTGTCGTATATCGGGCTGTTCTGCCCTTCAAGCCGGTCATCATACTGAAACTCCATGATGGCCTCCAGTGGAGAGTTCCCAGGATAATAGATCTTGAAAAAGTTGTTGTTGTCTTCCAGTGCGTACAAACCGGAGTTGATGATCGAATCGCAGTAGTTGACGGCTTCCTGGTACTGTTCATTCCACAGGTAGACATCAGCGAGGAGGGCCATGATGGAGAATTTGTTGGCGCGTCCGTAGAAGTAGTCGGTCCCCCTGAATTCCGTGGTGTAGGCCATATTTTTGGCTTTCAGAAGGTCCTGGATGACTTGGGCGAGGACTACTTTTTCAGTACTTTTTGGTAAATAGAGATCGGTGGTGTCTGAAATGGAAGGTTCCAGTACCAGGGGTACGTCCTTCCAGAGCCGCACCAGGTAAAAGTAGGCAAGAGACCTGATAAAGAGGGCCTCGGCGTCTACTGCGTCCATGATGTCCTTGGTGAAGGTCTTGTCCAGTTTATGCACTTCTTTATTATAATGCATCAGGGTATTGGCCAGGTTAATGGCTTTGTAATAAGCCTGCCAGGAAACGGCTCCGTTGGTGGGGCTGATATTGCTTTCGGCAATTTGCGCGTAATTGTAAAACACACTACCCGAAAAACTGACCAGATCGGCGCGGCATTCACCCAGGATCAGGGAATTCATATGTGCATCCCGCATGGCATTGTAAGTGGCTGCCAATGCTCCGTTCACATCATCGGTCTTCTTCCAGAATTTCTCTTTAATCAGGTTGTTTGCCGGCGGAACTGTCAGCCAGTCATTACAGGCAACAAAAACGACCATGGCCAGAAGAAGGGCGATTCTCACCGGATATTTGGAATATTCTTTCATGACATTGAAGTTTTTTAGATTAGAAGGTAATGTTTAAACCCAGCATATACTTTCTTCCGGGAGGCGTCTTGCTGTAGTCCTTGGGCAGGGAATCAGGCCTTGAAGGAGGCGCGACGTCGGGATCCTGTCCTGAATAATTGGTCCAGGTATACAGGTTATAGGCGGTAAAGAAAAGTTTCATGTCTCTGATATTCAGCCACTCAGTAGCTTTTTTATTGAAAACATAACTCAGTGAAATCGATTTCAGACGCAGATAGGAGCCATCTTCCACAAAACGGTCCGATCCCAGCCAGTTGTATCCCGTATTGTACAGAGCCCGGGGCATGTCGGTTACGTCTCCCTCTCTTCTCCAGCGCCAGTTGGTAGCGAGGCTCTGGTTGTCGAAGTTATACATCTTTTCAGTGTCCATGCGGGTTTGGTTGATGATCTTCTGACCCACTTTATAGTAGAAAAAGGTATTGAAAATAAAGCCCTTGTATTGGAGCCTGGTGCCGGCTCCCCCCATAAAATCGGGATTCAGGTCACCCAGGTAGACCAGGTCTAGTTCATCAATTTTCCCGTCATAATTCTGGTCTTTGTATTTGGCATCTCCGCCTTCGAAAACATAACCTGAGGGACCGCCCATGATCATGGTCAGCGGTTCATCAAGGTTGAAGCCGTAAACCGGATTTCCGTCTTTGTCCCTGACTATGGCATCGGCATCTGATTTGTAAACTCCGAGGTATTCATACCCGAAAAAACCCCCCAGGGTTTGTCCGGGAACCACGCTGATTTTGTAATTCCCGTTTTGAAGCATGTTGCCATATTCAAGGCTGTAGTTGTCAGGAAGCCTGATCACTTTGTTCTCGTTTCTCGAGACGTTCATGTTGAAATTAAAAGACCAGTCTTTCCGTTTAACAACAGTGTAGTCAATCAGAAACTCGAATCCAACATTTTCCATTTCCCCGTCATTGCGGTTCAGACTGCCGAATCCTGAATGATATGGGATTCCTGAACCCTGCAGGTAAAGGTTGAGGGTTTTTTTCGTATAGTAGTCAATTTCAATGTTCAGCCGGTTATCATGACCCGTGAAAGAGATCCCGGGGTTTAGCTGATCGATGGTTTCCCATTTCAGATTGGTGAGTTCCAGTCCGTTGGGCTGCACGCCCTGCATATCCATATAGGCTATGTTTGTTCCCGCGGAGTAAGTATTGTAATAGAGGTAATTCTGGGAAGGCGAGTTCCCGCTTTGTCCCCAGCTGATCCTCAGTCTCAGGTCGTTGATGAATTTGGCGTTCTGCATAAAAGGTTCTTCCGATATCCTCCAGAAGGCCGAAAAGGTGGGGAAGAGTCCCCATCGGCTCTCCTTGCTGAATTTTGAATTTCCTTCATATTTGGCGCCCAGCATCAGGCTGTACCGGTCTTTATACTTGTAGGTACCTGTAAAGAAAAGCCCCATGGAGCGGTATTCATTCAAACTGGCGCCGAAAGAGACCAATCGTTTGTCATTGACAGGTTCAGTAAGAAAAGGGGATGCCGACTGGCTCGATTCTGTGCTATAATATCTTGAGTTGGAAGACTCGGTATCGAACTGGGTCATGAAGTTCAGATCGTGCATTTCTCCCAGATCAGGCCTGTATAAAAGCTGGTTGATCGTATAAATGGAGCTTTGTTTTGAAAATGTATTTACGGCACGGTTGGAGATGTCATTGTTGAGTTCAAAGCCGAGAGCTTTGTACGGCAGGAACCTGCTGGTTTTGCTGTCGAAAATGTCAAGGGTGACGGTGGAGTTGTAAATGATACGGGGGGTAATGAGGTACCTGACCGTAAACAGCGCGCGTGCGTTGTCCCTGAACTGGTTCTGTGATCCCAGTTTGGCATAGGCCACCGGATTGAAAACACTCTGGGCGTTGCCCTGCAGGGTGGAAACGGGAGTGAAATATTCTCCATAGTGATTGCCCAGGGTATCCCGGTCATAAACGGAGAGGTTCGGCATTTTGCGGTATGCAACCCCCCTGACGTCGCCTCCATAGTTGTTTTCCTGGTCATAGCGGGTGAACATAATGTCGGACCTGAATTGGAGCTTGGTGGAGAGGTCGTAGTCAAGAGAGCTGCGGAGGTTAAGCTTTTTCAGGTTGTTTCCGATGGTGGTCCCGCCTTCGTCGTTATAACCGATGGACATGTTGTATTTCGACTTATCACCGCCGCCTCTGACCGAGAAGTTGTGTTCCTGGGTATAGGCTACCTGGGTGATCTCTTTTATCCAGTCCGTATTTTGGGAGTAGTTGTAATACTCTTCCCATTCAGGGTCAAAGGCAATCTGTTTATAGTTATCGGTTGCCATAAACGTATTCCGGCTCACATTGAAATAAGCTTCCGAAATGAGCCGTGCGTACCCGGCCCCGTCGAGCATGGGGATGGGTTTGGGCTCGTGTGAGGAGCTGAATTTTGTGGTATATTCAAAAATGGGTTTGGACTTGGAACCCCGTTTGGTTTTGATCATCAGCACCCCGTTGGAGGCTCTTGAACCCCATACCGCCGTGGAGGCCGCATCTTTGAGAACTTCAATGGATTCAATGTCTTCGGGAGAGACGTCGATCAGGTTGCCGAATTTTTCAATATCAGCGCTGGCAAGGTCAATACCTCCGAGATTGGCATCATAAGGGATTCCGTTAACGACGATCAGTGGTTGGTTTTGGGCATTCAGGGAGGCTGTTCCGCGGATTCTGATGTTCAGACCGGATCCGGGGTCTCCCGAAATAGAGGTGATGTCGACATTCCCCAGACGCCCCTGCAACATGTCTTCCACCGTGGTGGACATGACCGATTTCATGTCGAGGAATTCAATACGCTGTACCGACGTTGCCCTGTCGCGTACCTGCGTAAATCCGTCGTGCCCCATTTTTGCACCTACCACGACCACATCTTCAACGGAAATCGCCTCCGGTTCAAGCTCGATGTCTATTTTTGTCCGGCCTTCGACCTTGAAATTCTGTTTTTTGTAGCCGATGAAAGATACCTGTAAGGGATTGTTGACGTCGGTGACTTTAATCACATAGTTGCCGTTGAAATCGGAAGTAGCCCCCGTGATAAACCTGCCATTTTTATCAATCTCAACAATGTTGACCGAAACGAGTGTTTCCTTGGTTTCGGCATCTATAATTTTCCCCTGGACGATCGCTGACTGACCATGTGTTTTGTAAAATCCTGACAACAAGCATGCAAGTAAAATTGCAGGCAATATGTTTTTTTTCATTGCAGATCTGGTTAGATTTAACTAGTTGTAAAAATTAAGTACGGTATTGATTTTATGAATCACGCCTTTTCTCACCAGTATGTTGGCGTTTGCATGATCAACCTGAACAATCTGTCCCGAATTATCCTTTATCGAAAGATTGTTTGGCGAATTCATAATTTCTATCTTGGCGTTCAGTGTTTTTGTTGCATCAAGCGGATCTTTGTAAGTGAAATAAGTGTCAAATATTCCTGAAGCCTTCCCGTCGTCAAAGATGACGTTGTTAATCACAAAGTGGTATTTGAGGAAATTGTTGACGGAATCCCTGCCGGTCGTTGTTTTCGGCCAGCCTGGAGGAATGATTCCTTCGGCCCGCGCTTTGGCCATGGCTTCGTTGGTGGGAATAAAGGCGGTCCATTTTTTGTATGCTGCCAGGAACTTCAGGTTGGGGATATTCTCTTTTGTGGTTGCATCCCTGAAACGGGCATCCAGCATATTGGCGCTGACCAGCAGCTTAGAAAATTCCGAGAGATCGGGATCTGAAAAGTCGACGGAGTTCGAGAACTGCCCGGAGAGTACCCGGCCCATCACCACCCGCGATTCAATGGGTTTATCCACCTTGACCAAAAATCCGTTGCGTTCGTTCCGGATAACTTCCTGGACGTTTGCGATTGCATTTGTGGCCTGGTTTTCAGCTGCGTATACCTGGTTCCCGCCGTAATAGATGTAATTCTGGGAGAGCATTTCCGCAAAACCACCCGGGCCGCCCAGATCGGTGAGCAATCCCTTGTGGATCTGATCCTGGGCAAAGGTCTCCAGTTCCAGGGTATTCATCGTTCGCCAGATCCCATCGACGGGTCCCCGGTTTTCAATGACATCGTTGGTGGCATTGTACCGGATGCCATATTCCTCCAGCTTTTCGTTCGTCGCGGCAAAAAGGGTAACGTTGGATTCAGGATTTGCCAGGGAAGAGAGCATACCAGCCTTGTCGAGCACAAACAACAGGGTTGAATAATCCTTGTTGATAAAAAGCTCTCCCGGCACACAGGTAAAGACATTGGGTTCAAGCACCCGTTTTGATTCGTAAACCACTCCGTTGCTGCACACATAACTGTCCGCAATATCGGCACGGGATACTTCAGTGTCATCACCAAAGAAATTAAAGTAACTTTTTTCCATTTTGGAGAGAAGGGCCACGTTGGCAGAGAGTTGTGTCTGCAGGATGTAGTACAAGGTGACCCTGGGAGCACTGTCGATAGATGAATAATATTTTAATACGGTATTGTCAAGATAGGTCTGCAAAACATCGTTCGTCGGCACAAAGGCCGTCCACATATTCTGCGGAGGTACCGCCGGATCTGTTGAAGGCCCCCTTTCCAGGGCAAGGTCAGAGATCAGGTCATATGATTTTTTATACAACACCCTTTTTTGTTCATCCACCCTGGTGCTGGGATAGGTGGCGAACCGTTGCAGAATATCGTAATACAAACCGAATTTCTGAGGATTATCCTTCAGGTACTGGTCGATGGTCGGCATGGGGGGAACCACCCTGTCGAGAAAATAGATGAATCCGCTGGCCGTTCGGACTTCCAGTTCATCGGGGATCTCCGGATTGGGGATCACCATGGCGCTGTGCCAGTTCATCCCTTTCAGATTGCTGGTATACCCTTTTCTCCACGTACTTCTGGGATACATAAACAAATAGTCAGAGCCGTCTTCAGCACCGCCATAGTCGTTGAACCATTCCGCAGTCCACAGCGGAACATATTTGTTGTCGGTAAAGACCAGGACCGTTTCACCGATTCTTCCCGGAAGGTAGTTGATCTTTTCGGAATAGGGAATAGTAGTACTGGACGTCAATTTTCTGTGGTAAAGGGAGGCATATTCCCCTTTGGGCCCCTGCAATTCGTTCCACGCATATTCATAAACCAACTGGAACCTTGACAGTGGATTCCTCAATACATGAAGTGTAAAGATCTCGACCGCCTCTTCTTTGGTTAGATCATCTACAGAATTTATCCCGACCGATTTGAAATAGGCATTAAAGGCCGAATCACTTGGAACAAACAGCGTGAAGAGCTGTTTGGAAACAGGTTCATAATAATTGGCCTTTTCCATCAGGCTGAGGAAGATGTTGTATTTTCCCCTCTCCTGCAAGATCTCAATACTGGAACCTCCCAGCCACGGGGGTTCTTCAAACCGCTCCTGATGATCTTCGGTGCAGCCTGATATTCCAGATAGACCGGCAACCACTATGAATGCCAGTATTAGTCGTAAAATCTTTTTCATAGGTTATGAAATTTAGATCAGAACAAATTTAAAATATTGCGTGAGAAATCAGCCTGCGCAATTTAATAAAATTTAACACAAATAACATATTTTTAAGTGTTCCTTTTTTCTGCGATTCCGAAGAAATTAAAGGATTAAATATGAAGATGATACCCTTCCTCCCGATGGCTTTTCCAGATTTTACGGAATGATCAGCCTGATAAGCGGATAAATAAGAGCGGGATTTCTTACCTCAACGAAATAGATCCCCCCGGGCAGCCCTGACGTGTCGATGACCACCTCTTCCTCCCTTTCTGACCAGAATTTTTTCACCGGTTGGCCGATGCCGTTGAATACTGTAATTTCCTCATTGCCGGTGCCGTCATCCGGCATCTTTAAAACCGTAAAGCTTTTTGCCGGATTGGGATAACAAACCAGTGCCGGTGGCCGGAGGTTGCTCTTTACGGAAGTTCCATAGTCGGCCTGGAACCAGTTGGTATTAAATTCACCTGATTTCACAAACATACGGAGCATATACCTTCCTTTGGGGAGATGGAGTTCCGTTGACAGGGTTTTCCAGGTTTGCCAGCCCCCAGTTGACGTAATATTCAGGGTGTCAAGGCTGGTAAAGCTGTTATCTTCCCCCGCCATGATGATCAACTGGCTGGCGGCGCGGATGGTGGCGACCCTGAAAGAGAAGATGTACTTCCCTGCTTCCGGAACGTAAACCCGGTAATCCAGGTAGTCGCCCGGAGAAGCATATCCCATATCCCATCCTCCTCCGGTGTCGGAACATTTTTCCGATACCAGCCCGTTGTTTACGGCAAAATCTTCGGACTGAATCCGGCCCGGGAGGGTGAACCGTACCGGGAGTCTGTTGATGACGGCGACATTGGCAATTGATTCCACTGGCTGACCGGCACTTTGAATGTCATTGCCAAGATAGGAAAGCCTGATGACTCCGCCGTAATACAGAGTCTCTGAGAGGTGCAGAACAAGGGTCTGACCAGTGTCCCCCCCATTTCCCACGGAAGTCACCCTGACGGGAATATTATCGCAGGTCACTGTGAAATCACCGGGAAGAATTTCCTCCTGATGTGAGGTGACCGGTTTGTTGAAGGTAAGCAGGATGCTGTTCCCGTCGGCAGCTGATTCCGTAAAGATCAGGTTAAACGGAACGGTTTGGCTGCTCATCGGATCGGTAAATGAAAAGTAATTCAGATTGGATCCCCCTTTTTCAAAGACAAAGCGAATTTTCTGGTTTCCCCGGGGAAGGATGACTGATTTAAAAATGGTGGTCTGCCATTTTTGCCATCCTCCGGTTGCGGGAAGGCTGATCACCGGGGTGATTGGAGTCCCGTCAAGTTTCAGAAGGATCCGGGATCCGCCCGATCCGGAAGCGGAGCGGATATTGAAGGTATAGGCCGCGGTCGAATCAATGCTGATGGTATATTCCATCCATTCCTGATCGCCGGTCCATCCCACATTATACCCGTTGGATATCGGGATGTCGGTGCATTTTTCAATATCCACGCCATCGTTCCGGTAACTCCACCCCTGGTTCCAGTTGATAAATTCTCCCGTGCTACCATGAAAGTCAGCCGTATCGTTGTCAAAATAGGCAAATCCGTTTCTCCCGAGATCGTAATTCACGGCAAAGACCGGTTCTCCGGCCTGCACCCGGGAAAAAGGGATGGTCTCCACGGTATGCGGCTGTCTGATCATTGCATCCACGACGTCTTTCCGGAATTCACAATTTTCGATGCGGTGGTTCCGGGCGAACTGCATCACCGCTTCAAAAGCGGCATCGGCACCCGGATTTGAGGCCTGGCCTTTCCAGTAATTCACCAGCCGGGTATATGATTCGTTGACAGAAACACTTAGCGGATTGTTGATTCCCGGCTTTTTTACCGGCCACCAGGACCACCCTATCCGGTTTTTTTCACACAATTCGATCAGGCTGGTGAACCAGACATTGGAGTTTTCACCGGTTTCTCCCAGCCAGATGGGTATGTTGTAGCTGTTTCTGAGGTTTAAGGCAAAATTGATCGATTCCGTTGTATTATAGTTCCAGTATTTGTGGAAGCTATAGGCCATGTTGGAGTCCCAGGGCGGGGTGAGCCCCGAAAAATCGTTGGCAAATCCGTTTCCTTCAATAAAGATCAGGTGGTTTTTATCCACCTCCCTGATGGCTTTGGTGATATTAACCATCAATTCTCTGAGCTTTGAGTTGTTCCCTTCCGGAAAAGTCCAGTTGGTCTCATTGATCAGGTCATATCCCCCGATCCAGGGTTCGTTACAGTATCGTTCAGCCAGTTTTTTCCACAAGGCTATGGTTTTATCCTTGTTAGCCTGGCTTTCCCACAAGGAAGGTTTTGAAGGATCATAATCGGAAATATTGGAATCTTTCCCCTGTCCCCCTGGAGCTCCGTGGAGATCCAGGATCAGGTACATCTCGTTATCGCCGCACCAATCCAGCAATGAGTCGATGAGGGCAAACCCTTTCTCGGTCCAGGTGATTTCTCCGGCAACAGGTTCCTCCCCGACAGGGGGTGTAAACCATATGTAATGCATAGCCACTCTTACACTGTTGAACCCCCAGGATTTCATAGAATCGACATCGGCCCTTCCAAAGTGGGAAGTAAGCCATTCCTCATAGAAGGCGGCGGTTTTTTCCTCCCCTATTATGGCTTCCAGTTTAGCCCTGAATTCATGCTGTGATCCCGCCACTTCCGATGTCTGCATCATGTAACCTTCCTGCAACATCCAGTTCCCTGTTCCGATACCCCTTAATATGACTTCTTTGCCCGATCCGTCATAGATATACCTTCCTGACCGGTGGAGATAGTCCTGTGCATAGACCGGGACCGACATGGATAAAACAAGCAGGAGGATGATAATCCTTAATCCGGAAGGAAGGTTATCCGTAATGAAAGGGCGGCAAAGAGCAGTCTTCGATTGTATACGAAATTGTATAAATATGTTGTGAAATTGTTTCATCTGTTATCAGTATTAACCAGGAGAGGGTCATGGCGCAATCATCAGCTTACGGGAGGTCGATGAGGATGCTGACTGGCATGTCAGGATGTAGAGTCCGGGAGATAAGGTAAGATTCTCCAGGGGGATGGTCTTTTGGTGTTCGCCTGCAGGAAAATATTGACTGGCCAGGGATTGGATGATTCTGCCGTTCATGTCATACAGCCTGACATCGGCATTTTCGCCCCGGGGCACTGAGAGTTGAATGGTCACGGAAGTTTTTGCCGGATTAGGGTATAAGGTCATCATCAGGCTTTTGCCGGAAGAAATCGCGGAGGGCAGAACGGAAGAGATAATGTCGTCGGCTGCAGGGGAACCGTGGGTATTGCCCGAGGTCGTCCAGTATTCGGGGTAACCGGGATTTCCCTGCGGATTCCGCTCGACTGAGACAAGTGAAAAACCATCGCCGTCGGCTTTCTCAGGCCAGGGCGGGGTGTCGGAATATGTAAAAGAAATGATCCTCTCTTTATCGCCGGTCATCAGTGTGATTTTCTCTCCGGAATTGGAAAGGTTTCCTGAATATGTGCCGAAAGGGGAGAATCCGTAGAAATTTCTGAAAGCTTCACCGTTTGAAGCCAGCACGATAAAGGATTGCGGCGGCAGAAGCGTCCCTTCCGGAAAAGTATACCGGATGCCTTCGGTAAAGGCAATTCCCGACAGATCAAGGGTGGTGTTTCCCGTGTTTTTTAATTCAATGAACTCCAGTTCGGTGCCCGGATAATTCCCCTGATCCAGGGGGTGATAATGGAGTTCCGTAATTTTCAGGTTGCTGAACAGTGATTCGTCCTGGAAATGGACTTCGTGGAGTGCGCTCCACACAGCGCCGTATTTAATCCTGGCTTTTAGCTTTTGTCCCGGATGAATCACCAGTTCTTTGGATCTCCCGCCGTTCAGGGATGTGTTCGATTCTGCCCCACCGACAGCCCTGGGGTCTTTGCCATCGGTGGTGTAAATAATGGAGCCGGTCTGATTCGGGTTCTCCATCAGCAGGGTGTAGTCTCCTGCGATGGTCAGCCTGTACTGCTCAATGACGGATCCGCTGTTGGTAAAAACCGGTGGCTGCAACGATCCGTAAAGCTGTTCATCCTGCAACTGTTTTAATACGATGGCGCTCCTAAAAGGGATGTATTCATAGACGACCTGGTTCACTGCCGGTAACCAGTCATCATCTTTTGTTCGGGCCGGCCAGCTGCCCTGATCCCCCCAGCGGGCCGATTCGGCAATGATGGCAAGCTCCAGTTGATCGGAGGTTTTCCGGAAACGACGGACGCAGGAATCGGGATGGAACACCCCGCTGTTGAAAAAGTGACGGTACACCCGGTCGGCAAACCTGATCCTGTATTCTACATTCTGGGAAAGTTTGAAATGAAGCCATTGCGGGTGGAATCTTTGGAAGCTGGTGACGTTCATTGTCGGAGATACACGGCCGATGTTCACCCGGTTTTCATTAATGCCAACCCCGGGGCCGACCGGATCGGTAAGGAGGGTGTGTTCTGAATCGTGTTGGAGAAATTTAAATCCTTCCCGCTTTTGGTTTCTGTTGTATATGGCATAGAAATTATTCGGGTTGTAGTTGCTTGAGAACTTGGATACCGGCGCGTCAAAATTCCCGGTATAAAAAATGATCAGCATGTAATCGATCAGGTTATCAATATCGACCCATACCGTTAGCGAAGTGTCTGCTTCTCCGAATGAATTGGATCCTATCAATTTATAATAGTTGGCGTTTACCGCAAATCCCTGCAGGCACATTTCCCAAATCCGTTGCCAGGCATCCGTATTTCCATTCGTAGCTTCGATCCCAAAATTATTAAAATCATCGCCGATATTAACTTTGATCACGTCATAATCTTCCTCATCTCCTCCGAAATAGGATTCAGCGAAGGATTCTTCGGCCCGTTCCTGGGTTTGGTAGATCCCCCAGTAGAGCCCGTTCAGGTACAAATGATAATACCTGCTTCGAGTGTAAGGCTGAAGCATGTCCCTTTGGCAATCGCGTGAGAAAACATCCCTGTTCATGGTACAATAAGGGGCTTCTTCTCCACCCTTGCTCCAGGAATAGTTCTGGCTGCATCTCAGATCCACCTTGTCAAATTCATTGACCCCTTCATCCCCGAACAAGGGGAACCTGAGTTTGCGTTCTCCGTATTCCGACCTGAAAAAGAGCCTGAAAGCATGTTTGGCAAACTCATCGTGGCGACTCCATCCTCCTCTGATCCGGAGCCCTGCATTTATGTTAAATCCCGGACTTCCGTCTGGATTTATCAGTTCCACATTGGCGAACCGTTCCCAGGAACGCCCGTGGTAACTTGCATTCACATAAATTCCATAGTTCGGGTTGAACAGATCCCCCGGATCAACGACCAAAGAGAGGGATGGCAGGTCCAGCAGAGCGTCATCGATCAGGCTGGCATACCGGCTGTCGTTGATGATTTTTGCATCCATCGGCAAATCGATAACCTGTCCGTTTACCCCAGATGCAGGCCAGTTTCCCCCGGGGTGGGCGGTCACTTCCTTCACCCGGTCAATAAAAATATAAGAACGGGTAACCGGTTTGCTGGGATCGAAACCCTCTTCAAATTTTGACGCTCTCAGTATGACGACACCGGTTTTCGCTCTTCCTCCCAGGGTTGTTGCGGGATCTATCGTCACTGAGACAGGGGAAAAAGCTTCAATAGCAGTTGCTGAAGACCTCGGATCACTCCCGTCCAGGGTGTATTTTACCGTTTCACCCCCGAAAAGCGAACTGATCTTTGCCACAAAGGGAGTGGTGTAAAATCCGCTGGGTCGGTCGCAGTTCACACCGGTGGTTTCCGGCAGCCATTTTACACCTTCCATTTTCAGGTCCAGGTAAAAATCGCTGCTTGATTTTGAAAGATTAAATCCCTGCACGGCAATCAGATTCGCTCCTTCCGCCAAAGGCAGTTGCTCCTTCCTCAGGGTATAGCGTTCAAACTCACCCGACTCGTGAGAGTTAATGGCGCCCTGGGTGTATGCATAATTCGAAGGAACATTGCTTTGCAAAATCTGAACGCCATTGATCCATAAGACAAAACCATCATCATAATCCACATCGATCCTCAATTCGTCGATGTTGTCCAGGGTTTCGACAAAAATCTCTTTCCGGATATAAAAAGTGGTGTATTTCCCTAACATGTCCGTGAGCAGGGTTCCGCCTGTTCCGTCACCATACCGGAAAGGAGCATTACCTACTGCCCATCCTGTTGCATTGAATCCGGCGGTTCTCCAAAGATCAATGGGTTGGGAGGGCTCTGAAATCCCCTTGAAATAAGACCATTGGGACCCCCAGTCCACAAAGAGCTGGGCAGAGACTTCCACCCTGATAACAAGGACTAACAGAACCAAGCATGTAATGATCCTTCGCATTTTTTGTACTTTAATAAGAAATATCAAACGTTTATTCCCCCTTTTTGTCGTACGTCAAAAATAGATAAAATTATTCAGCATTTCTGTTGATTCCATTTTAGTTGACACCGTGAGGAATCTTATGTCATAACAAACTGTTTTGCGTATTCTTTGCCAGGCACCGAAATCAAAATAATAGAACACTATTGTATGCCGGAAAAAATTATCTTTACCGGATATTCCATTTTTCAAACATTTTTATAACTTTACCGCTTATTACCTGAGAAAGACATTCTAATACTGAAACAATAATTACTAATCTTTAAAAATGAAGCGTATGAAAAGAATCTTTACTTTATTGGTTTTGGCTGTAATCATGACTGCTGCCTATGCACAGAAGCCTGAAGGTGTTGTCATGAAGGCTGAAACTAAGCCTGTGATTGACGGTGTCAGGGATGCTGCTTATGATGTGGCCAATAAGTACAACATTGACCAGCCTTTTGTCGGCAATACCGCCCCGGCTCCAGCTCCGGCCACAATTGGTGCACCGGGTGAATCCACCTGGGAGATGTTGTGGGATGCAGACGGTTTTTATGTTTTTATTACGGTGAAGGATGACGAATGGTATCCTGCATACGCGGCCGGAGCCGCCAACCATTGGGAATATGACAAGGTGGAGATCTATTTTGACGTAAACTACGTCCTTGAGGATGGTCTTGGCGGTTCGTCTGAAAACAAAGGTGGCAATCAGGGGCATTACCAGTTTGCTCCGGTACCGGTGCAAGCAAAGATCGACGGCACACCCACTACGGCCACCTCCGGATGGGTATGGGCTTACAAAGTGGAGAATCCCACATGGACCTGCGAGTTTTTCGTTCCGTTCAGCCTGATGACCGATAAGGAAGGTGTTGCCATGGACAGGTCGGGTATTCTCGGATTCGATGTGACCGTCTGTGACAAAGAGTCTTCCGATCCCACACCGTCGAGTTCGAACCGCAAACGCGCCGTATGGGCCAATACCGGTCTTGTCAACGAGTCTTACTCCAACATGGATGCATGCGGGTTGATTACGCTGGATGGCGTGGGTGACAAGGTGTATATCGATGCCATCACCCTTACCGGGGGAACCATTACCGAGGACAACGGGACCCTGCAGATTGTCGCTACCATTGATCCCCCTGATGCAACAGAACAAACGTTGAGATGGTCGGTGGAATCGGTGACGGGAAAGGCAACCATAGACCAGACCGGTCTATTGACAGGCGTTGCCGACGGGGTGGTCAAGGTGAAGGCTGAGGCTGTCGACGGTTCTTACGTGGATGCCGAAGTGGAAGTCACCATCAGCGGACAAATCCCGACCGTGTGGGAGTTGAACCTTATTAAAAACGGCCTTTTTGACCAGCTGAACGAAAACGGTCAGCCCCTATTCTGGGGCGGATGGGTTGACGGAGTATATGGTCAACCCTGGACGGTGATAGATGGTTATGTTGTGTGTCAGGTGGATACCGCCCATTCCACCGAAAACTGGCACTACCAGTTCAACCAGACAGGTCAGTTTACAGCACTCCCCGATATTCCGTACATCTTGAAATTCGTTGCCTGGGCGGACAGAGACAGGAATATCTGCGTCGACTTTGAGGATACCGGAGCGAATAACTACAACCGCTACGGTGCTTCCGGCGATGAGCATGCAACGAATGGAAGATCGGAATGGACCTTCCCGGTTACCACGACACCCACCTGGTATACCTTCCATGTGACTTTCGATCAGATAATCCCGACTACCGTACAGAAAATCCAGTTCATGCTTACCCAGGCAGTGGGTACGGTATTCCTTGACAGCATTTTGCTGATTAGTGAAGCGGATTTGGCCCTAACGACCAGTGCGGCCATGCCTGAAATGGCCTCCTTCAAGGTCTACCCCAATCCGGCCGTACGTAATCTGACCGTTGAGCTGAATGCTCCCAATACCCGGGTCACGATCTACAACAGCCTGGGGGTTAAAATGGAGGAAGCGCTGGTTCCCGGAACACGGCATACCTTTGATGTCAGTTCCTACACCAAAGGTTTGTATTTTGTCAAGGCGGGTAATGTCGTTGTGAAATTCCTGAAGTGAGCACCTCAGGGTGTTTATCAATAACGAAAAAAGGCTGTCCCGCAAGGACAGCCTTTTTTACCTTCACCGGCAACGGAATGCCGGAAACCCCTATTTCACCGTCATTGAAAGATGTTGTTTCATATAGGCCGTGTCAACTCCGGCAGCCAGCCCGGCAGGGACGGAAGGTCCAAGGATGGTATTTCGTATGGCGAGCGGGGAAACCTTTACTTCGCCGGTAATCAGTTCGGGAATGTTGTAGTTTTTGATAAAGGTCTGGTAAAATCCGGGATCTTTCTGGGGCATCACAAAAGGTTTTGAGGCATTGCCGTTTTCGTCGAGGAAGGAGAAGAAGGGACGGGCAAAAAGGCCGTCGAGGCGTTTGCTGGTAAAAACAAACCACCTTCCGCTGCTTGAAAAACTGTGGTAGCTTTCGGTATGGGGGCTGTTGATCTCCATTTTCCGGTATTCCCCGGTCTCCAGGTTCAGCAGGTTCAGGTCGCTCATAGGGTGGTGGATGGTAAAATAACCGTTGTCGCTGGTGCAGAACATCAGGAATTTCCCGTCGGGCGATACTTTGGGGAAACTGATGCTTTTTCCTAACTGCCGGTGTGAAAGGACCGTATCAACGGTTCCCCAGGCGTGGGTGGCGACGTCAAAACCGATACGCAGCAGATCGTACCGCTCATGAATCCGGTCATTCAGACCATTCACCGGAGGCGAACTGGTAAAGTAAAGGGTTTTCCCGTCAGGCGACCATGCCGGCAGATTCTCCCGGTTGGCCGTCGACACCGCGGGCGAAGTGGTGACGATGTCTTCCTGGGAATCGTACACAATGAGGTCTGAATATGCGTCCGACACTTCAATCCGAACCTCCCCGGTGCAGAAATTCTGGCCGATGTTGTTGACGGAATAGGCAATGTGCCTTCCGTCGGGATGCCAGCTGGGATATGCTCCGGCGCTGACGGTATAGTTGGTTTTGGTGTCCACCTTTTTCATCTCCCCCTTACGGTTGATAAAAGTCCCCCCGTGAATGGCCCGGATATGGATCATCATATAGTCAGGATCGTTTCTGCTGAATGCATGGCAGTTCATACACCCATATTCGACCGATTTGTTTTCCAGGATGGGCTTCTCATCGAAATTCTCAAGGTTGCGCTGGTAAATTCCCAGCTTATTCCACAATACATAGCCGGTATTGATCAGCCGGTAAGCCAGATGGCTGTCAATTTTCTCAGTGCTGATTTCGTTGACAATGGAGCGGAATTTTTGCCATTCTCCCTGCTCTGACTTCACAAATACATCAATTTGCAGATCGGAGCCAGCTCCCTGTTGCAGCATTTGGCGCCATTTGCCCAGGTCAATCCTGATGGATGATTTGCCGCTCCTGACCACCAAAGGCTTTTCCCCGCCGGCTGTGAACCTCACTTCATAAGCCTTCCCGGGTTCGTTGATTTTGAAATTGAGCGGAGCAATATTGGGGGGAATAGTGATGCCCGTATAATCGGGAAAAATAAGGGGCAGCCTTGGGATTTCGACGAACGAATCGACCCTGGCCTGGCACGAAACCAGCCATGCCGCCACGAATCCGATTGTGAATTTCAGCAAAGTTTTGTTCATCTGATGAGGGTTTTATTTTTTAACACCTGGGTGACTTTGGGATCCAGGTAAAGAATGTAGTACCAATAGGTCTTTTCGAAATCCTTTTGCAAGGCTGACCTGGCGGCCTTTACGTCATTGTTGAATTGCTTCAGGATGGCATTGAATTTTCCGAAACGCTGCAAGGTTTCGTCTGTAAAGGTTTCCGGGGTAATGAAATCGGGGAACGATCTGTTTCTCATGATTTCGACCGCCAGCATCTCTTCCCAGGACCGGGGCAGTTTTTGCAAGCCAAAGGAGGTGTACCGGGGCAGGTAGGTCATGAAATCGGTGAAATTGGAGGACAACTGGGTGTGGGTAATAAGATAATCATAGGCGAACCGGTTTTCAGGATTAGTCTCAAGCAAAAATTTCAGATCGCTCAGCGGATCCAGGTGAATGAACTCCCTGGTCGGGTTGAATAGTCGTTTTTCGGCGATCAGGTTATCTTTCGCTGCCAGGGCAGTGTCGGTGAGATAGGGGCGGTATCGGGCGACCCAGTCACGACAAAGCAGGTTTCGGTCCAGAACTGCCAGAAATTGTTCGGCCTGTTGATATTGACGGTTCACGAGACTGGCCATGACCAGGCGTTTTAATATCCTTGGGCTGTTGGGCATCAGTGTTTGGGCTTCATACGCCCAATGCAACGATTCACTCATCAGTCCGAGGTCAAAATAGAGGTCGCTGTTGGGCATGGTCAGACTGCCGTTGATGGTGGAATTGTCATAAAACAAGCCATAAACACCCAGCAACTGCGGATAGGCGAACAGCCTCTCCGGGAGTTGCCCCAGGTGGGCATAGGCCCTGTTTACCTGGAAATTCACCCGGAAGTCATATCTTTCAGTTTTTTCGACAGCCTTCAGTAATTCGTTCCATTGCCCGTTTTCGGCAAGATATTCCACCTGAAGCACCCGTTTCTTTTCGGGATCGAATGATTTGACGAACAGAAAATAACCGGCTGCCAGCAAGATGACCATTTGAAGGAGATGAACACCGTATGCCGTTTTGAAGATGGCCACTTTGGACGCAGTTTCCCCTTTGACCTGTTTGGGCGTCGTTTCCCCCGTGACCTGTTTAGGCTCCGGAAGCAATTCTGGTTTTTGTTTTACAAAGAAAAAAATCAGCAGGATAACCGGAAGGAGCGAATAATAGATGTATAGCTGGTAAAAAGTGGTATAGGCCAGCAATTCGGGATGCCTGACCACCACCAACTTGTAAACATCGCCCAATGTTACCGGATACAGGAACCTGTAACCCAGGAAAGGAAGGAAGGCTGCAAAAAGGAGCATGGCAGGGATTACCGCGGCCCGGTATTTCAAGTCCCGGGAAGAGAGGATGATGATGCTGGTTGAAAGGGAAAAGACGAAGAGTGCCGGACCGCTGGCGAGGTAAAAGAGAAGAAACGCTGCAACCGGCCATATGAAGAGGCTTCCTTTTGGGTTTTTCCGGTGAAGCAGGGCGAAGACCCAGGTGAACACAAAGGCACATAAGAGTCTGACGGTGGCATAATAGGGGTACCGGTAATCCGTCATGACCAGCACGCCAAAAAGCAGGATAACGCCGAAAACCGATATTCCGTATTTCCTCGTACAGGAGGTTCCGGTGGCCAGGTCCATGGCCAGGAACCCCGGTAAAGCAGCTACCGCCACGACCAGAAAGCTTCCCGATAGGGGATAGAAAAAAAACTGAGAGATAAATTCGGCCATGTAATCAGCCCATCCCCCCGGATAGGTGGTATAGCTCCGGAGAAAATCCCGGGAGAACAGGAATCCGGTTTGTTGCGAATGATAATGCAGGAATGGCTCAATCCAGTATGCCGTGATCAACCAGGCTGCCAATATCAGCACCAGGACGGAGAGATTCCGGAGATTTAAGATATTCTTTATCATAGCTCTATGTTTCAAAGGCAGGTTGATGGAACAGTCACGTTCACATCACTTTTTCACTGACCAGCAATTTGGTGGTTGACGCAAAATCCCTTCCTGAGATCTGAAGAAAATAGACTCCAGGGTTCAGGGGTCCTGATTCCTTCAGATTGATTTGAAAGCCTGACCGGTTAACTCTGACCGATTTTCGGTATACCTGTTCTCCGGTAATGGAGTACAGGGAACAGAGGTAATCGCCTCCCGGTTGGGCGGGACTCAATTCAACGGAGAGGATGCCGTGGGTGACGGGATTCGGGAATACCGCGGCCTTATGCAGGGCAGCCCTCCGGATGCTGGTTGTATTGTCCGTGATACTGATCCAGTTGATGTTAAATCCGGCATCTTTAATCACCATCTTCAGGAGATGCTCTCCCTCCTCAAGTTCAATGGACGATGAAACGGTTGTCCAGGACTGCCAACTCCCGGTAGTGGGGGTGTTCAGGGAGGCCTTTACCTGGTTGTCAACGAGGAACTCCATCTTGCCGGGATTTGTTCCGGCTACCCTGGCTGAAAGTTTATAGGTGCCTCCTTTAACGACCTGAATTTTATATTCCGCCCAATCATTAACATCAGTCCAGCCGATGTTTAAAAAACCATCGGTGTCTGATGCCGGTTCCGCAAAAAGCCCTGACATGCGATAGTATTCTTCCACCTCTATCCTTCCGGGAATCTGAAACTTCATGTCAGGATCATACACGGGGATATCCATGTACAACTCTCCCAGTTCGGTCAGCATGCCGTCCGCCCCGTAGAGGTCTATATAAGGGTAGGTGGTTTGGCCTGTTTGCCGGCGGCCGATAAACCAGGCATAACGGTAAACATCCGGGTCGCGTTCCAGGAAATTGGTGGTCCCGGCGAGGTATTTTTTCTGATCCCCGGGGTTGTTCACGGAGTTATCCCAGGCGGCAAATTCGGTCACCCAGATCGGTTTTCCATATTTCCGGCCTTCTTCGATGTATCCGGCCATGGAATCCCCTCCGCCATACCAGTGAAGGGCGATATGGTCCACCCGGCAACTGTCGCACGCTTTGAAAAAATCGTCGAGATAAACAAAAGGATTGGTATAGGTGATCCCGTTTTCAGACACGCAGTCTCCGCAATAATTAACCGCCGGACTTACCAGCTTCAAATCATACTGGTCGGCGATGGCTTCCAGATAAGGCCATGCTTTGGCTGCGGCGGTGGGAGTCATATTGGCCTGGGTCTTGAAATTGGGTTCGTTGAACCCCAACACATAACGGATATTCGTGTCCTGCCTGGCCCAGTTGAGAACCCCGTTGATCCCGCTGCTGTTCCAGGCCATGGGCACAAAATCGACATTGTAACCCGGATAGCTCTTCCGTACCGGAGACTCGGGTACCGGAGACCAATTGTACCACCAGGAAATATACGGGGAAAAATTCTTCAGATCATTATCGGAATGGTAGCCATAAGAGACTCCTCTTTTGTAACTTTTTACCTGCGACATACTTTCCGCAACCAGAAATGACAAAAGCATTACGAGGATCCATTTTTTTATCATTGCCCTTACTTAAATAATATTCCAAAAATAGCAAATCCTGTTATGTTTCAGCATGTCGGGGTTCTGATTTTAAACGGTATGCCTCATTTACCCCGGTGACCACGACATACTTTCAAATCTTTTCCTAATTTTGAAGGGAGAGGGTTTCTTTATACCGCACGGAATGTCCCAAAAGGAGAAAATGCTTTTGTTTGTGGTTTTGCCGGCAATATTTCTTGTTTCGGCTTTTCTTTATATTGTTTTCATCGTCAGGCCTGTGCTTATCTTTCATCATGTACAGCCCCCATTTCTTCTGGACGCCGGTTTCTTTGCCGGCCATACCGATCTTCCCGGAGAACTCATCGGGTTGTTTGCAAACTTCCTGCTCCGTTTTTTTCAGTTCAATTTTTCAGGTTCTGTGGTACTCTTCAGCGTAGCCCTTCTTACCGCCTGGTTGGTTTACTCGCTCCTCAATTGTATTAACAGAACCAAGGTGAATCTGATCCCTGCCCTGATGCTTTTCAGCATGCAGGTGATCCTTGCCGGCAATTACGACCTCCCGTTTTCCGTTCACCTGTCGGTACTTGCGGTTGCCTTCTGTTTATGGCTTTTTGCAAAACACCGGAACGGTTGGCGACAAAGTCTGGCATACTATCTGGCAGCCGCCCTGGGAGTCTGGTACCTCTGTGGAAGCGGATACCTGTTGCTCTTTTCGGCCGGAGCATTGTTGCTTTCAATGGACAGAAAAACAGGAAAACCACTCTTCCTGATCCTGTTTATCGGGGCGTTTGCCGTTTTATTCCCTGTATTTGCCTACACCCGTTTGTTTGTCTTGCCCGAAGCGCATAAATATCTCTATTTTTTCCCGGCGGAGATCTATTTCAAAGCGTACTCTCCAGGTCCTCCATTTTACGGATATGTTGCGCTGATCCCGGCTTTAATCCTGACATCATTACTGATAAAAGGGGGTCATGCCCTGCGTGCCGGCTTCCGGGAGCCGTCTCTTGCCGTCAGAAGCATTCCTTACCTGCTGTACCTGCTCCTTCTGGCGGTGGTTTTCCTGACACATACGCATGCTTCCGTGAAAGATGACCGATACATCGTGGCAAGTGATTATTACTGCTTTGTGAACGATTCCCGAAAAGCGACCACCGCTGCCAAAAGGGTGCGGGACTATAGCTTTCATGCTAACTTCAACCATAATCTGGCTCTTCTGAAATCGGGCAGGTTAAGCAGGGATTTTTTTGACTTTTTCCAGATTTCAGGTACCGATGCGATCTGTCCCGATTGTGAATTCCTGCCTGACAGGTCATTCGTAATTGCCGATTTTTATTATCACCTGGGTTTTATCACCGAAGCCCGGCATTGGGCATATGAATCGCTCGTTTATTATCCCTACAGTCCGAGAGCCATGCAGATGCTGGTAAGGGTTCATCTGGTAACCAGGGAATACAAAGCCGCCGCCAGGTATCTGTATCTGTTGAAAAAGGGGTTGACAAACCGGAATTTCGTACGTGAATTTATGCCTTTGGTGAAGGATACCCTTCTTGCTGAGGCGCATCCCGAAATTGTTGAAAAAAGAGGTTTCATGCCTGCGGAAAATGAGCTTAGTCCTTTTGCGGAACAACGGTTCAGGGAGTTGCTGGAGGCGAACCCAGACAATAAAAGCGCCTATGAATGCCTGATGCTTTATTACCTGCTCGATGACCAGCCTGAAAAATTCTTGGTCCTGTATGAAGAAGCCGGAAATTACTTTTCTTCCCCGGTGGAGATGTATGAGGAGGCTGTATTGATGTATGGTGAAAAAACCGGCACGGAGGTGATCTCCCGCTACAACCTCAGCCAGCCGGTCATCGGCAGATACCATGATTTTATGGCCGGGGTGGCCGGGGCTGGGGGAAGTGTAAGGAAAGCCAGGGATCTTCTTTTCAAAGAGTATGGGAACAGCTATATGTACTATCTGAAATTCATATATCCGCGGATTATAAAACCCGAAATCATTCCCGGAAGCGATGAAGAACAACCGATTTAAGCAATGCCGGCTTGCCGGCAATATCCGTCATTCGAAGGTATTGCTGGCTTTTACAGTTATCATGACAACCCTGGTCAGGTGTTCCATGGGGACGGGTGACTTTGCCGCGACGAATTCTGATGCACCCATTTTCCCTGAATATTACGGGCTGACCCTTCCGCCCAATATTGCCCCGCTTAATTTTATCATTAAAGGCGCGGGGTGCCGGTACCGGATCGAAATTTCCTCTGAAAAGGGAAAAGCTATTGTCATCAACCAAAAGTCACCTCACGTTGAAATTCCGGTCAGGGAGTGGCACCGGCTTCTCGGGTCAAATGCCGGCAAGGATCTGCGGGTGGACATCCGGGAGTATGCTGATAAGCAGTGGAAGCGATACAATGTGATCACCCATCATATTTCAGCGGATTCCATAGATGCTTTTCTGGTTTACCGGCTGGTTCATGCGGTTTATCTCCTTTGGCGTGATATGGGGATTTATCAGAGGAATCTCACGAATTTTGATGAGATCCCTGTCATCGAAAACAGTTCGACGGATTACGGATGTATCAACTGCCACGCTTTTGCCGGCCGGGATCCTTCCCGGATGATGATTCATTTCCGTTTACAGCATGACGGGACATTGGTTTGGAACAGCGACTCTTTATCAGTCATCAACACAAAGGATCCCTCTACCCTTTCGGGGGGTGTTTATCCGTCCTGGCATCCCGGCGGAAAGCACATCGCCTTTTCGGTGGGCAAACTCAATCCGCATCTCACCACCCGTTCCGTAAAGACGGTGGATGTGTCGGACAAGGTTTCCGACCTGATGATCTATGATCTGGAAAACCGCCGGGTGATCACTTCCCCCCGGGTATCAACCTCGCGGCGGGAAAACTTGCCGGTATGGTCGCCCGACGGAAAATACATCTATTTCACATCTGCGCCGGAGGCAATTACCGGGGATAAAGAAAGCAGGCTGCATGCAAAATATGATTTAATGCGGATTGCCTTTGACACACAAAGCAATGAATGGGGGGAACCGGAAATGGTTCTCAGTTCCGGAGTGACCGGGAAAAGTATTTCCATGCCGTCAATATCTCCTGACGGAAAAATGATGGTCTGTGCCATGACGGACTATGGCTATTTTACCATTTTTCACAAAGAAAGTGATCTTTACCTGGTTAACCCGGCAACCGGGGAGTACCGGGAAATGGAAATCAACAGCGGCAGTGCTGAGAGTTATTCGTCGTGGTCTTCCAACGGCAGATGGCTGGTATTCAGCAGCAAACGGCTGGATGAGGTTTTCACCGTCCCGCACATTGCTTACATCGACAGCAGCGGAAACACCGGCAGGCCTTTCGCCCTTCCCCAGAAGGACCCGGGAATCTATCTCAGGACCCTGGCCAATTTCAACCGTCCCGAGCTGATAACGGGAAAAATTGAACTGACGCCCCGACAGATCAGGGACGCGGTGGTCCGATAAACCGGAATGCCCGCCTGATGTGCACGGCAATGGCTGCTTCAGTCCACTTCCCGTAATCATGGCATGGCATTTGCACTTATCTTTTCAGGTTCTATAAGAAGAACGCTTTTCTGTTGGTTCTGTTTATTTTCTGCCATTTGCTTCGTTGGCTAAATAGGGCGGTATCGGAGATACCGTCTTATTTGTTTGGGAACAGGTGAGCCTTGCCAGAAAAGATAAAAGACAAATCAGTATTTTCGATGGTAAACCCAGGCTTCTGTTTCCGGATTCAGGGAGTTGTAAACGTTAGCCGCTCTTACGGCTTCCCTTTCCGTGGCAAAGCTGTCAATGGCCACCAGGTAAAAATTGCCGGTCAGGCCCAGATGAACGGGATGGTATCCTTTTGCTGTCAACAGGTTAAAGAATTTATCGGCATTTTCGGGCGATTTGAAACTGCCTCCCACGGTATAGTAGGATTCTGTATGGGGAATGACCACCCCGCTGCTGTCGGCCGGAATGATCATTGCATGACCGGATTGGGTATCCAGGGTATCGGCCGACTGATGTTGCACCGCAGCAGAAACGGAATCCGTTTTTTCCGCAACGGCTGGTCCGGTGACCAATGAAGAGGGCTTTTTGTGCAGAAAGAGAAAGTACAGGGCAGCCAAAGCGGCCAGCAGGGTGAAAAACCCGGCAATCCCTGCAGCCATAGTTTTTCTCTTTTTATATTCTTTTTCAAAGGTTCTGCCAGAGGCCGGGATTGTCAGCACGGAGGATTCCGGAGTGGTGACGGTCAACGGTTGCAACCCGAAGGAATCGGCAAGCTCCCCGCTTTTCTCTTCAGGAATGAATTCGATCCCGCCTTCTGTGGGGACCAATTTGCCCAGTTCTTCAAACCTGACAGTCTCATCATGTTCAAGACGGTAAACCACGTCATCGGCAAATCCGCTGACGATTTTTGTGGCCCGGGAGGCTGTAATTTTCAGGCTGTGGGCAAGATGGCCGGCCAGGGCGCCATCATTTTTTTTCAGGCCGGGATTGAAGGAGACCTTCCGGGAAGGCGGAACCATTTTCTGAACCCCTTCATCGAAGTGCGCCGGCCGGTATTCCGCCAGAAAAGCACCTACGCCGGGGAGAATGACATACTCGTTTTCTTCAAGTAATTCGGCAATAAATCCAGAAATATTCACCGGTTCTTTTTTTTTCAAAAGTAGTGAAAATTTGACCATGCCCTGATCCCGGGAATCGGAGTGTCATCAACCCTGTTTTTTTGCCGGACTGCGGTATCGGCCCAGTAAAAATGCTCCCGGATATGGTCATTATTTGGAATATGCTACATTTGTAATAAAAAAAGAATGACCGGAAAAATATTGGTCACAGGCGGAACCGGATACATAGGTTCTCATACGGTGGTTGAACTTCAGGAAGCCGGGTATGATGTGATTGTCGTGGACGATCTTTCCAATTCAGGGATTGACGTATTGGACAATATCGCGAAGATTTCAGGTACAAAGCCCGCATTTTCAAAAATCAACCTGGCGGACGGCGTAAAAACGGACAATTTTTTCAGCCGGCACCATGATATTGTGGCGATTATTCATTTCGCCGCTTCCAAGGCGGTGGGGGAATCGGTGCAGATTCCGCTTCACTATTACCGGAACAACCTGGTTTCAACGATGAACCTGCTGGATTGCCAGCTGAAGTACGGCATTGCCAACATTGTTTTTTCCTCCTCGTGCACGGTTTACGGCCAGCCCGACAAACTCCCCGTCACGGAAAGCACTCCCCGGAAAGATGCTGAGTCACCCTATGGGAATACCAAAAGGGTTATAGAAGATATCCTGCGTGATGCCATCCATGCTTATCCCCAACTTAGGGGGATCGCCCTCCGTTATTTCAATCCCATCGGGGCCCATCCTTCGGCTCTGATCGGGGAATTGCCCCTGGGAGTGCCGCAAAACCTGGTTCCTTTCATCACCCAGACGGCGGCGGGAATCCGGAATGAGTTGAAGGTCTTCGGGAGTGACTATGATACCCCCGACGGTTCGGCCATCCGCGATTACATCAATGTGGTCGATCTGGCCAAAGCCCATGTGATCGCCATCGAACGCCTCCTTCACAACAGGAATAAGGAAGGGTTTGAAGTGTTTAACTTGGGAACGGGAAATGGCTCTACCGTGCTGGAAATCGTCAGGGGATTTGAAAAGGCCACCGGGGTTAAGCTAAATTATAAAATCGTAGACCGCCGGCCGGGCGATATAGAAAAAATATGGGCTGACACCACCTATGCTAATGAAGAACTGGGATGGAAGGCCCGAATCGGGCTGGAGGAGACCCTGCTCTCTGCCTGGAACTGGGAAAAACGGATCAGGGGCATCGGGGATTGAGGTTGAGGTTAAGATTAATGGCATAATCGGCTGGTATTTGAGAGTGAAAGGGGCTAAAGTTGAGATTAATGGCAAAAACAAAGGAAATGAAAGAAATATTGATAACGGGCGGTGCGGGTTTCATCGGGTCGCATGTGGTCCGTTTGTTCGTCACGAAATACCCGGCTTGCCGGGTGGTCAATCTCGACAAACTGACCTATGCCGGCAACCTGGCAAACCTGAAGGATATCGAGGATATGCCCAATTACCGGTTTGTCAGGGGAGACATTGTCGACGGGGATTTTGTGCAGCAATTGTTCAGGGACCATCAATTCGACGGGGTCATCCATCTGGCTGCCGAATCGCATGTCGACCGGTCGATTTCCAATCCAATGGAATTTGTTTTCACCAATGTGATCGGCACCGTCAACCTGCTGAATGCCGCTCGTCATTGCTGGGGCGATTCGCCGCAGGGGAAGTTGTTTTATCATGTTTCCACCGATGAAGTATATGGTTCGTTGGGGAAGGAGGGCATCTTCACCGAAGAGACCCGCTACGACCCGCACAGTCCCTACTCTGCCTCCAAAGCGAGTTCCGACCACTTTGTCAGGGCATACCACGATACCTATGGCTTGCCCGTGGTGATCTCGAATTGTTCCAACAATTACGGATCTTTCCAGTTTCCCGAAAAACTGCTGCCGCTTTTCATCAACAATATCAGGTATAACAAGCCGCTGCCCGTATACGGAAAGGGCGAAAACGTACGCGACTGGCTGTGGGTGGAAGACCATGCCCGGGCCATCGATCTGATCTTCCACAGGGGAAGGGTGGGTGAAACTTACAATATCGGCGGACATAACGAGTGGAGAAACATAGACCTGATCAGGCTGATGTGCCGGATCATGGACCGCAAACTGGACCGCACACCCGGAACCTCCGAAAAGCTGATCACCTTTGTGAAAGACCGGGCAGGTCATGATCTCAGGTATGCCATTGACTCCTCCAAATTACAGCGTGATCTGGGCTGGACCCCAAGCGTGCAATTCGAAGAGGGACTGGAAAAAACCATCGACTGGTACCTTTCTCATGAGGAGTGGCTTAATAACGTGACCAGCGGCGATTACCTCCGTTATTACGAAGAACAATACGGGAAAAGATAAATCCCCGAAAACCATTTGCTGGTACACCGGTTAATTTCATTTTTCTTTCCGGAACCCCTTTTTTGTTTATCGGTTGAATTCTCTGTTTACCGGTAAAACTACCCACATTTACTGGATTTCTATGTCTTTCAGCTTATTTGTATGTAACATTTGTACCTGTAATCAGTCTATTACAGTGAACGAAGCAACAGAAACAGAAAACATAAAACAGGAAAGCCATGAAAACAAGAATTTTATTGATCCTTTTGGGTTTGGTCCTCACATCTTTCTTAAGTACCGGAACAGTACATGCAAAAAACAGGGCGGCTGTCACATTCAATGAAAGTTATGCCGACGCCCGGGATACGGAACTGAACCTTGAAAATTGGATGGTGAATGAGTGTTATTGGAAATGCATGGAATTCAACTGTCTGGCAAGGGACTTTGACGAAGCCCTTGTACTGGAAGAGTGGATGACCGGCATCGAAACATGGGAGAGCCGTATTTATGCCCCGGTTGAAGAAGAAACGGCGCTTGTGCTGGAAAAGTGGATGACGGGCATCGGTGCGTGGGAGAGCTATGTCTATGCCCCCGCGGAAGAGGAAGCAACTCTTTCGTTGGGAAGCTGGATGACCGACGGCCGGTTTTGGAACAGAGGCGCTGGAAACTATGCAGCCATCGGGGAATGACAGGATAGAACAGTGCTTCCGGTCAGGGAAGCGGAAAAGGAGATACGACGGACCTTTTTCAACGCATCAGTGGTGAGTGAAACAACCCGGCTTCAGGAGAGATCATACGTAGCGGGGTCCTGACTTGATGAGTACGTCGTTGACGAACTGCCTGATCTGCTGTTCATCCTCACGCCGGCAAACCAGGAGGGTGTCGTTTGATTCAACCACGATATACCCTTCCAATCCCTGAAGAACGGCAATTTTATGGTCAGGGAGGTTGATGATGGTGTTCTTGCAATCATAGGTAAAAACATGGTTCGCTGTGATCACGTTTCCGTTTTCATCCTTTTCCTTATTGTCATAAAGCGATCCCCAGGTTCCCAGGTCACTCCAGCCAAAGTCGGCAGTCAGCACGAAGACGTTGTCCGATTTTTCCATGATCCCGTAATCAATGGAAATGCCCATGCATTCCGAATAAATCTTGTTGATAAAGGGAGTTTCATCAGGGGTGTTGTACAGGTGATCTCCCTGGGCAAACAAGGCGGCAACTTCCGGCAAATGGGTTTCCAGGGCGGTCAGGAAGGAGGGCAGTGACCAGAGGAAAATCCCTGAATTCCAATAGAACTCCCCGCTTTGAAGGAAGACTTCCGCCATTTTCAGGTCTGGTTTTTCAGTGAAGGTTTTTACGTGAAACAGGTTGCCGGTTTCTTTGAATTTCACCTGTTCGCCGGTCTGGATATATCCGTATCCTGTTTCAGGCCTCGAAGGGTGGATGCCAAGGGTAAGCAGGACCTTTCGTGAAGCGACATAATCGAGGCCGGTATTGATTTGGTTCAGAAACTCATCTTCCTTGAGGATGAGGTGGTCCGAAGGGGCCACGATCAGGTTGGCTTTGGGATTGATGGTTTTAATTTTGTTGGCTGCATAGGCCACACAGGGGGCGGTGTTTCTGCGGAGAGGCTCGCTGAGAACCTGGTAGCTCCCTATCTCCGGCAGTTGTTCCTTTACCAGGGAAACATAATCGGAACTGGTGACGATATAGAAATTTTCCTTCGGGATAATTTTCGAGAAACGGTCAAAGGCTTGCTGAAGAAGCGTCCGGCCGGTTCCCATAATATCAAGAAATTGTTTGGGTTTCGATTTCCTGCTCAGGGGCCAAAACCTCGATCCGATCCCCCCTGCCATGATGATACAGTAATTATTGCTCATGATTCATCCGTTGGTATAGTTTTCAAAAGTATCCAAATTTTCGGTATTCCTGCACGAAAATAGACCATTCGACGGGGTGGAATTGAGAATCAGGGGTTAAAAGTTTTTTCAGGGCGATTAAGTTTGTATTTTTAGGCAAATTTTAAAGAAGATGGATTGGCTTTTTCATGTCGGACGATACTTCTGGATGCTCGGAAAGACCTTTTCCAGACCGGAAAAGTTCAAAATGTTCGTTCGGCAGCTCTTTCATGAAATTGAGGGACTGGGGGTCAATTCCGTAGGGATTGTGGTGATTATATCCCTCTTCATCGGAGGTATCCTGACCATCCAGCTGGCCTATAACCTGATGAATCCCCTTCTCCCGGTGTACCTGATTGGTTTGGGAACCCGCGATACCCTGATCCTGGAATTCTCCTCCACCATTCTCGCGTTGATTCTGGCCGGGAAAATCGGGTCGAACATCACCTCTGAAATAGGGAGTATGAAAGTGACCGAACAAATCGACACGCTGGAGGTGATGGGAGTCAACTCCATCAGTTACCTGATTTTGCCGAAGATCGTAGCGGTGGTATTTATCTTCCCCTTTCTGGTGATTCTCAGCATTTTCTTTGGTTTGCTGGGAGGGCTCATCGTGGGGCCGTTTACGGGTGTGGTGTCCCTGACCGATTATATTGACGGGATACGCTACCTTTTTGTGCCTTATTATGTCACCTTCACCCTGATCAAGTCGGTTTTTTTCGGTTTTCTGGTAGCTTCGGTTCCTGCCTATTACGGTTATTTTGTCCAGGGGGGCGCCCTTGAAGTCGGAAAAGCCAGCACCAAGGCGGTGGTGAATACCAATATCCTGATCCTTTTGTTCGATTTAGTTTTAACCAGGCTTCTTCTTACCGCATGATTGAAGTAAGAAATATCACCAAGATTTTCGATGGGAAAGCTGCCGTGAAGGATATTTCGATGCAGTTTCCCGAAGGGCAGGCCAATCTGATTATTGGGAGGAGTGGTTCGGGAAAGACGGTTTTGCTCAAGTGCATCCTGGGACTTTATGAGCCCGACAGCGGAGAAATCCTTTACGACGGTCGGAGTTTTACCCGGATGAAATCCGCTGAACGGAAAACAATACGTCGTGAAATGGGAATGGTTTTCCAGGGCGGCGCCCTCTTTGACAGTCTTACCGTAGAACAAAACGTACGTTTTCCCCTCGACATGTTTACTACCAAAACCTCTGCGGAAAAAGCCAACAGGGTTGACTTCTGCCTTGAGCATGTGGACATCAGGGGAGCCAACAAATTATTCCCTTCTGAAATCAGCGGCGGCATGCAGAAAAGGGTGGCCATAGCCCGCGCCATCGCCCTGAATCCCAAATATCTGTTTTGTGATGAGCCCAATTCGGGGCTCGATCCCGAAACCGCCACCCTGATCGATGACCTGATCCTGATGCTCACCAAAGAGTTTAAGATGACCACCATCATCAATACCCATGACATGAACTCCGTTATTCAGATCGGGGAGAGTGTGCTTTTCATTCACCAGGGCGAAAAATGCTGGCAGGGAAACCGGGGAAATATCCTTCATTCGGAAAACAAAATCCTCGAAGATTTCATTTTTGCCAATAAACTCTATGCCCAGATGCGGAGGGAAAAGACCGGGATGATCTGAGCTTCCCGAAAGTATCCGTTACCGGCAGACAGTCAGGAACCTTCCGTCATTTCTTCGGTGACAGGGTGACTACGGGAATGATGATTTCCTCGAGTGAAATCCCCCCATGCTGGAAGGTGTTCCCGAAGTAATTGGCGAAATAGTTATAATTGTTGGGATAGACAAAGAAGTCGTTGTTCTGGGCGAAGATATAACTGGTGCTTACATTCCGTGATGGGAGGAAAGCATCTCTGGGGTTGGTCACCTCGAAAACTTGCTTTGATTTGTAATTGAGGTTTTTTCCCAGTTTATACCTGAGGTTGGTATTGGTTTCCCGGTCGCCGATTACTTTCACGGGGTTGTCCACCCTGATGGTACCGTGGTCGGTGGTGAGAACCATGGTGATGTTCAATGCCGAGAGCGATTTCAGCAGGTCGAGGAGCGAGGAGTGGTTGAACCAGCTTAGGGTGAGGGAGCGGTAAGCTTTTTCGTCGGATGCCAGTTCCCTGATCATCTCCATTTCGGTACGGGCATGAGAAATCATGTCGACAAAGTTGAACACCAGCACCGACAGGTCGTTTTCCTGGACTGCCGTAACCGTTTCCGCAATTTTTTTCCCGCTTTTCAGGTTTGTGACCTTGTCAAAGAAAAGCTTATCCTTTCGTCCGAGGCGGCTCAGCTGTTTCCTGAGCAGTTCCTCCTCATGCTGGTTTTTGTTTCCTTCGTTATCGTCCTCTTCCCACAGAGCGGGAAAGAGTTTTTCTATTTCCGAAGGCATGAGGCCGGCAAACAATGCATTCCGGGCATACATGGTGGCAGTAGGAAGAATGCTGTAATACAGGGTTTCGTCTTCGACCCGGTAATATTCGCCGATGATGGGGCTCAGGGTTCGCCACTGGTCGAAACGGAGGTTGTCAATCACCAGAACAAAGACTTTTTTAGACCTGCTCAGCAAGGGGAATACCTTTTGCCTGAATATGTCGGTTGACATCAGGGGTCTTTCGCCCAGAGGTTTCCCAAACCATCTGGTATAGTTGTCTTTGATAAAGCGGGAAAAAGCCTGGTTGGCCTCGCTTTTCTGAAAGCTGAGGATTTCATCCATGGTTTTGTCATCCGATGTGCTCAGTTCGAGCTCCCAATAGACCAGTTTCCGGTAGAGTTCCGCCCATTCGCCGGGGGTGAGCTGGTCGTTCAGACGGGCTCCTATTTCCCGGAACTGCGACTGATATACCGAGGTGGTCTGGGCTGTGATCAGCCTTTTCTTTTCGATGTTCTTTTTCAGGGAGAGCAAGATCTGTTTGGGATTGACGGGTTTGATGAGGTAGTCGGCGATGCGGGAACCGATGGCTTCGTCCATGATACTTTCTTCTTCATTCTTGGTGATCATCACCACCGGCACATCGGGATTCAGGGTTTTCATCCTGGCCAGCGTTTCCAGACCACTGAGTCCGGGCATGTTTTCATCGAGGAAAATGATGTCGTAATGGTTCTTTTGCACCAGGTCAAGGGCATCGGTGCCATTGCTGGCGGTATCGACATCATATCCCTTCTCCTTCAGGAAAATGATATGAGGTTTCAGGAGGTCAATTTCGTCATCGGTCCACAGGATGGATATTTTTCTCATCTTACGCTTTTTCTAAGGGGTTAAGATAGTAAAAAAGGGATTCCCGGAAAACGGGTTAACAAACTTTAACCAGCCGGAGGCACTGATCAGGGTTGCCGGGGTTCGGGATAGGCCACTTTGACAAAATCAAGGTATTCAATGATATTTTTCCGTTTTAGGAAAGTCTCATAGTTCCGTGGAGTGATCGCGAAGTGGCGGTAGGTGAGGGTGCCGAGGGGTTCAAAAAGGGTTCGTCTGACAGAAATTTTCCTGTTGTAGAGGGTTGCCGTGGAATCGTCGGGGAATTCCGTGATGCGGATGATGCTCCGGAATCCGTCGAGCGGTTCTTCGTCGATTTTCAGCATGAGATCCCGGAATTCCGATTTGTTGAATTCATTGATCTGATTCAAAAGGTTATCCTTTCTGAAGCCTTCGAGGGGCACGATGAAAAGATAGTGGTGGATTTTTTTCACGTCAGCATCATATGGTCCTGCGTAAGGTGCAGGGGTGGTGACTTCCTGGGAAGGCTCTCCGGGGCTGATCCCGGAAGGAGCGCTGTCAGCGGCGGGGGGCGTCAGGGATTGTCCGGCACTTTGAATATAACGGGTTCTGAAGAATTCGAGGTAGTTGTCGACATCGCCTTTCTGCATCAGTAGTTCCAGGTTTTTCCCGGTAATGATAAAACTCCGGTAGACCGATTGACCCAGATTCCTGAAGAGCGACCTTTCCAGGATGACCTTCCGGAAGTAAGAGAGGCTTTCGGTAAAACCGGGCAGCCCCTGAACGACCAGGAGCTGGTAGTCGCCTGCCTGTTTGAGTTGGAGGGCCAGGTTCCATATCCTGAAGTTATTGCGGTTGAAGTCACTGAACTGTGCGATGACAGGCCTGAGCGACAGGTTTTTGTCCATCACCGCCAGGACATAGCTCTGGGTGGTGTCAACGAAAGAGGAGAAGCGTCCCAGGGTTGCCGGAACATCCACGGTGACGAACCTTCCCCGTTCCTGTAAGAGTTCATCTTCACGCTGTGCCCGGGCCATCAGTTCTTCGGGTGACTCTTCGGGAGCGCCGTCGGGACTGAAATCGGGGCCGATGAAACGGCTGTAATTGGTGAGGTAAAATTTGAGATAATCGGAGGTTGATTTTTCTGAAAGGATTTGCCGGTAATTGGTCGATGAAGCTACGAAATTGACATACCTGGTATTGCTCAGCGTCCTGAAGACTTCAGGCTGTCTGATGATTGCCCTGAAATAGATCAAAGCCTGTTCTTTGTTAACGAGCGACCTTACCAATATCAGATTGTTTGCCGCATCGAGGTTTTCCTCTTCAATGTCGAAGTCCAGTTTAGTATAGTGGTCGAGGTTGTAATTGGCAATGTCAAACTTGAGCCGGTTGACATCGATCCCGGCATTCCGGGGGTAGGCAATGACGAAATAATGGAGCAGGTCGTCATCGTAGCTGAATTTGCCGCCGAATTCGTCGTTTTCAGGCTCGTTCCCCGGTTGCAGTTCGTCGTTCCGGATTTCATCGTGGAGGTATCCCATCTCCACCAGTTTCTGGTAGTCGTCGAGGGTGTTTTCCTCAATGAGGGCCAGGATTTCTTTGGCCAGGGGCGTGGTTTCCGCCTTGGGATAGGAGGAGATATATCCTTTCAGCCCGTTTCCAAAGGATTGCATGTCAGAGAGAACGCCCTCGGCCACGGTATGCATGAAATCGATTTTGGAAAGCAGGAAGGTGTCGGGTTCCAGTTGTTTCATTTGCCTGACCCGGGGAATTATTTCCCGGTATCTTCCTGCCTTATAGCTCCGGAAAGTCTCCTGGTAAATGTTGTTGAGTTCATTTTTCCGGGCTTCCATTTCGGCGAAGAAATTGGGATTTTGCAGGTACCTGGCATATTTGCTGTCGGGGAACCGGCTGATAATCAGGTCGCGGTACCGGTTGGACAAGGCCGTGTTTCCCATCAGATCATATACGTCGTAGAGTTCGAAAAGGGCGGAGAGGAGGTAGATATTTTCAGGATACCGGTTGTTGAGGTCTTCAAAGGTTTCGGCAGAGTGAGGGTAATCGCTGAAGTCGCTTTTGAATATTCTTCCCGCGTTGAAGAGGGCATCTCTGATTTTGTCGTGGGAGATGGCCATCAGGGTGTCGTTGAGCGGCAGGTCCTGGATATAGTAATTTCTTTCAAGGGGATCATCTTCCCTGACCACGGCCCTGGTCGAATCGGCAAGTTCGGCGAATTCCTCCATTTCATCGGAGGAGACGATACTTTTATTTTTGCGTCGCCAGTTGTCTTCCAGTTTCCGTCTTCCCCACCGTTGCTGAAACTGTGCTTTTCCAAAGGAAACAGTCTGTGGATTGTAAAAATACCAGCCTCCTCCCTGGCTGGCGGAACCCATCCCGAAACGGTATTCGTTGGCACGGTAAAAGCCGCGTTCCGACTGTTCCCTTCTGGCGATCAGCTCCTCCTGGCGCTGTTTTTCCTTTACCTGGGCTATCCATTTATCGATCAGTGTGTTGCGTTCGTTCTCGGGCATGAGGGCTAATTTCTGGAGACTGTCCTGAACTTCTACCACGGTAAGGTTTTCAACCAGGCGGGAAAGGCTGGCATGCCGCTGGCTGAGCTGGTCATATCCCGGATAATCCTCGCTGATCACCATGACCGCCGTGTCATAATATGCCTGGGCTTCTTTGTATATCTGATCTTCGAAATAGAGGTCGGCAAGCGTTATGGAAGAATGGGCGAGCTGAAATGAATTGTCGACACTCGAAGAAACTGACTTCCGGTAGTTTTCAATGGCCTGCTGCCGGTCTCCCTCCCGGAAATAGAGGTTGGCGAGGGCGAAATAGATCTGGTCGCGGAATTCGATATTTTTCTCATCGCGCAGCATCTTCCGCAACTCTTTTTTCAGCTTTACGGGATCCCCCTTTCCCGAGAACATGCCGGCAGCGTTGATTCGGGCGTTGAAATCCATCTTGAAAGGTGGATTGTATTTTCTGACTTTCCGGAAAGCTTCGGTGGCTTTGTCCTCATCGCCCGTTTCATGGTAGAGCTGCGCCAACACGTATTGCATCCGGGCTTTCTCTTTCCTGCTGAATCCCTTTTTCATGGCGATATCCAGAAATTTTATCGCTTCCCGGTAATCCTTTTGTTTCATGTACATGTCAGCGGAGGTCCTGGCCAGCTCTTTTTCCAGTTTCCGGGGGAAGAGCTTGTCAGATTGCAACAGTTGGATCAGTTCCGTGGCTTCATTGTACCGCCCCTGCTCACTGTAGCTCCTGATGAGCCAGATCATGGCGTCATATTTGATTTTCTCATCGGGAAACTTCCGGAGAATCAGGGAGAAATTTTCAGAAGCCGACACATAATTGTGCTGGTAGAAATAGGCTTTCCCGATCAGCATATAGCTGTCGTCCACCCATTTGTTGAATTCTTCCCGGCTGGCAAACTGCTGATAACGGCGTGTGCGCTGCTTTTGCCGTTTCGGTTTTTTGGTGATGGAATGGATCTGGATCAGCTTGGTGCCTTTTAACACGGCATTGTCCATGTCGGCCCGTGAGGTGTTGCCCGCTGTTGCATAACTCTCCTTGAAGATGGGGATGACCTGCGTAAAGTCATCTTCCACGCTTTTTTCGATGCGGTCAACGCCTGCCTTCAGGCTCTCCTTTCCGTTGAAGTAGATGTTGTACTTGGAGGTGACATTATGGTAAGCCCGGGATGCCCGTGTGTTTTTCTCGGTGGAGCACCCCGACACCATTCCGGCCAGAATAAAAAGCAGTATTGTATGTAAAAATCCTCTCTTCAAACAGTACCTTGATTTTCCTGTACATTAAACTCTCCTGTTCAGGAAATATTGCATGCGCAGAAAGGAAATTCCTTCCCTCGCCGACGTTGCAATATTACAAAAAAGCCGGTGTTATTTCCGGGTTATGATCACTTTTTTGGTAGCTTCTCGGGTTTCGTTCCTGAGATTGGTTTCCCCGATGATCTTTCCGGCGAGTTCCATAAAGGCGGCACCGGTGACGGTATCGGGCCGTGCCGCTGCTGGAGTTCCTTCATCTCCGCCTTCCCTGATGCTCTGGACCAGTGGAATTTGCCCCAGCAATACCAGCCCCAGGTTGTCGGCGAGTCTTTTCCCCCCTTCTTTCCCAAAGATGTAGTATTTGTTTCCGGGGAGTTCCGCAGGGGTGAACCACGACATGTTTTCGACAATTCCCAGGACGGGCACGTCAATTGATTTGCTCTGGAACATGTTGACCCCCTTCAGGGCGTCGGCAAGGGCCACATCCTGCGGTGTGGTAACAATGATAACCCCGGTAACCGGGATAGTCTGCACCAGGGTGAGGTGAATGTCGGAAGTTCCCGGAGGAAGGTCTATCAGCAGGTAATCCAACGCTCCCCAGTCACCGTCGGCGATCAGCTGCTTCAGGGCGTTGGAAGCCATGGGTCCCCGCCAGATCAAAGCACTTTCGGGGGCCACGAAAAAGCCGATGGAGAGAAATTTCACGCCGAATTTCTCCACCGGAACGATCAAGTCGCGGCTCCCTTCTTTTCTGGCCTGCGGCCTCACATCTTCGGTGCCAAACATTTTAGGGATGGAAGGGCCGAAAATATCGGCATCGACCAGTCCCACCGAAGCTCCGGTATTGGCAAGGGCCACCGCCAGGTTGACGGCAACGGTCGATTTACCCACTCCTCCCTTTCCGGAAGCTACGGCGAGGATGTTTTTCACACCGGGAAGCAACGGCCTTTCCATGTCGTGGATGTATTTCACGGCAATGTTGCCCTTGATTTCTGCCTCTCCCCCCAGATAACGGGTAATTGCCTCCTCACATGAGGCGACCAGCGCGGAAATGGCCGGATCATCGGAACGCTGGAATACCAGCGTGAAGTTGATACGTTGGCCGGCGATCCTGATTTCCTGAACCATGTTCAGCGTTACGACATCCTCGTTGCTGCCTGGATATTTAACGGACCTTAATGCATCGGTGACATTTTTGGGTACGATCATTTTCCTTGGAATCTCATTCATAATATTCTGTAAGTTCTAATTGTTGTCGTTTAAAATTCTTTCTTCTCAATTCCCGGTTCTTTCAAAGGATTCCAGAAAACTTCGCTGAAATTGACGATCTGGTCATTGATGACGGTTAAGCCTTCGTTTTCAAGCAATTCCCGCATGGTTTCCGGTGTGGCGAAATGATGTTTTCCGGTAAGCATACCGTTTCTGTTAACCACCCTGTGTGCAGGAATGAAAAAGGGAAGGTGGCGGGATGCATTCATGGCCCATCCCACCAGCCGGGCGCTGCCTCGGGATCCGATACAGGAAGCGATGGCCCCGTAAGAGGTGACCCTTCCTGCCGGAATCTTTTTCACAATCTCATATATGTCAGCGTACAGGTCGTTCATTGTTCAGTTTAGTTACGGGCACTCCGGCCAAAACTGCGATAGGGGTCCTTTTCAAACTCCTCCCCGGGTTCGATCAGGGGAACCCAACACCCGGGTGCAAAAGCCAGGTATTTGATGGGAATTCCCCGTTCGAGCCACTGTTTTTCGTAAAATGTCCTGATCGACAATGTTTCATCGGGTATTTCCGATGCATACAGATCACTGGTTTGCGCCAAGACGCTGAAATGGTTCAGTTGGACCAGACGGGAAGTGTATGCGAAGAGAAATGCGGAATCGGTTTTCAGGTGGATGATCCCGCCAGGTTGCAGAAAGGAGGAGTAAATGTCCAGAAACCGGGTGGATGTGAGTCTTTTCCTGCTGTTTTTCATCTGCGGATCGGGGAAGGTCAGCCAGATTTCGCTGATTTCCCCGGGAGAGAAAAGATGAACGCAATTTTCGATTTTGGTTCTGACAAAAGCCACGTTGTGCAGGTTGTTGACCAGTGCCTGCCGTGCCCCGGTATACATTCTGGCTCCCTTGATGTCAACGCCGATGAAATTCTTCATGGGGAACCTTTCCGCCAGGGTCACCGCATATTCTCCCTTGCCGCACCCGAATTCTGCCACGATGGGATGGTCATTCAGGAAAAAACGATCCTTCCACATTCCTTTTAACGGAAAACCCTCCTCTGTCATTTCCTCGAACGAAGGCTGGAAGACATTTCTGAAATGTGCCATTTCGGCAAATTTGGCTAGTTTATTCTTTCCCACGCCGGATACGTTAATTGACTTTTTCGATTCTGATCCCGATATCGGTGATTCCTTTCAGATCTGCCGGGCGCATGCCGTGTTTTATGTGGATGGCGTAAACGCCTGATTCGGGGAAATAAACATTCCGCCTGTAAATAAACTGGTTGTCATAAGTCCCGCTGATTCCTCTTCCCAGCCATTTCCCTGCCGGTGTGGCCAGGGTTACCTGCACCGTATCAACGATTGCCTTCCCTGATGGGGGAACGATGGTTACGAAAAGCCACAGGTTGCTGAACGGATAAGAGCGGTCGTTCCTGACATTGAAATAGATGTTGTTGTTCTGGTTCGTTCGGGCAATGCTGAAGGAGAAAGTTTGCGCTGAATCAGCAGCCCAACTATTTCCGGGGATGGTATGGTAATCGTCGATGACCCTTCGGGGATCGCAGGACAGGAATACTACGGCCATCATAAACCACATCAGGAAAAGCGCCGGACCGGTTTTCATCGGGGACCCCTCCTGAAGTTCGTTTTTTTGGGATTTTTTTTCCTTCTGCGCATGGAATTCGATTTATCGAACCGGTTAATGCTTCCCTGACCTGCCATGTTCTGGAAGGTTTCCTTTGCATCGTGTGACGGGGCTGTTATTTCGACCGAAGTTTTATCGGCCCGTTTCCCGGCATTGTTGAGTCTGAGGATTTCCTTCACCTTGCTTACCGGAATGGGGATCAGGCTGGTGGCTGTTTCGCTGTTTTGTTGGGAATACCAGTAAATCCCCCCGAGAATATCGGCTTTTTGAAAAATAAACCTGCCTTTTTCCGTTTCCAGGGGTATGTTGGTAGGCGGAAATTCACGCTGGGCATCGAGGTAGGTGTCCACTTCGAAATTCAGGCAGCATTTTAGTTTTCCGCATTGTCCGGCAAGTTTCTGGGGATTCATGGATAAGTCCTGGTACCGTGCCGAATTGGTAGTGACGGAGATAAAACTACTGATCCATGTAGAGCAGCAGAGTTCCCGCCCGCAAGGCCCGATTCCGCCGATGCGGCCTGCTTCTTGCCGGGCACCGATCTGTTTCATCTCGACGCGGATATGAAACTGGTCAGCAAGGATCCTGATGAGCTGGCGGAAATCCACACGCTCATCGGCGATATAGTAAAATATAGCCTTGGTCTTGTCGCCCTGGTATTCGACGTCCCCGATTTTCATGTTCAGTTTCAGGTCAGCCGCTATTTGGCGTGATTTAATCATCGTGGTATGTTCCTGCAGGATAGCCTCCCTCCATTTGTCGATATCGGCAGGTTTCGCCAGGCGGTATATTTTGCGGAAATCCCCGTTGATGAAAGATACTTTGTGTTTCTTCATCTGTTCGAAGACAAGATCGCCCGTGAGCGATACCACACCGATGTCATGCCCCGGATTGGCTTCCACAGCCACCAGATCTCCCGGAATGAGCTTGAGATCGTTGACATTCCTGAAGTAGTCCCTGCGTGTGTTCTTGAACCTGACCTCAATAATCTGACACGGGTTCAGAACATTGGGAACATCATGAAGCCAGTCGGTTATCCCCAGTTTCGAACAGACCCGGGCTTTATTCTTACATACACCTCTATCTATGCATTCTATATTCTTCATAGTTTCCTTTTTACAGGCACAGCCATTCGCAAAGGGGTTTTCTGCTCCCTGCGCCGGTACAAAATTAATAATAAACTGATGTCAGTAAACAGTTTTGCCTCAAAACAACCTGACATTCCGGGGGCCTTTCAAAGGGTCACCCCGAAGAAAAAAACGTTCCGGGGGATTACTTTCTGATTAGCCTGACCACTTTCAGCAGGGAATCTGTGAAAATGATTTTGTCATTTCCGTTCATGGCGATGTGCTTGTATCCCTCTTCGAAAACCTGTTTCAGGGGAATGACATTTCTTTCGTTGATGAAGGGGGAAAACTTGATCCCGAAATTGCGTTCTTCGCGGTTCAGGTAGTTCAGGGCTGGTTTGCCGAAATTCATCATAAAATACTCCCTGACCAACTGAAGGGCGTAGAGGAAGAATTCTTTCTGGCGTTCCCGGCCCAGGTCGGCGAGTTCCTCAGCCAGGTTCAGCAGTTCAATGATACGGGCAGCGTATGAGAACCGCATGATTTTTTGAAAGGTCTCGAAGAAGAAGCGTTTATCTTCTCCGGGGTTGGCATAATCAAGGGCTTTGAGATAACTTCCGCCTGCACGGTGTACCATTTCGGCAATGGTCTCTGCATCGAAGCGTTCCTGTCTGAGAAGCTCATTTTGCAGGTCCTGATCGCTGATTCCCGGTACCCTGATGATCTGGGTGCGCGAAAGGATGGTGGGAAGGATTGACTCTTCATCTTCGGTAACCAGCAGGAAGAGGGTTTTTGCAGGCGGCTCCTCGATCATTTTCAGGAGTTTGTTGGCGCAGGCAGAATGCATTTTTTCAGGGAGCCAGATAATCATGACCTTGAATTCAGCCTCGAAGGATTTGATATTCAGTTTCCGTAGGATCGATTCGCTTTCATGGGTGTAAATGATTCCCTGGGCATTATCCGCTTCAATGGCATCCATCCATTGGTTCAGCGTGAAATAGGGCGATTGCAGGACAATATCCCTCCACTGGGAGATGAAGTCATCGGAAAAGGGTTTCTGCACGTTTTTTGTACTGAAAACCGGGAAGACAAAATGGAGGTCGGGATGCTGGAGTTTTCCGTACTTCCGGCACGAGGGGCAAACTCCGCAACTCTCATTCCCATCCCGGTTTTGGCAGGAGATGTACTGGGCATAGGCAATGGCGAGCCCCAGTTTACCGGTGCCTTCAGGCCCTGAAAAAAGCTGTGCATGGCTGATCCGCTCTTCGGAAACCGATCTGACCAGCCGTTCCTTGATTTTCCCCTGTCCGACAATATCCCTGAAAAACATCTGCTTATAAGATTGGGAGGCTTCCGGAAAATCCGGAAATTCCGCGACGCTCAAAAATAGCAGTTTCCTCTGAATATTGATAGGTTATTTGATCATTAAATACTGAAAAGCTTCGGGTGCAGAAACTTCTGAATCATATGTTTTTGATTACCTTTGATCAGAAAATTATCTAAATATCAGGTTTTATGCAAACAATACATTCTTACGATTTTACAGGGAAAAAAGCGTTGATCAGGGTAGATTTCAATGTTCCCCTGGATGAAAATTTTGTAATTACGGATGATACGCGTATTCGTGCAGCGTTGCCTACGATCAGGAAGGTCATGACAGGGGGTGGATCGCCGGTGATCATGTCGCATTTCGGACGGCCGAAGGCCGGGCCGGAGGATAAGTTTTCGATGCGTCATCTTGTGGGGCATCTGAGTGCTTTGGTAGGGGTTGAAGTCAAGCTGGCCCCTGACTGTATCGGCGAAGAGGTAAAAGAGATGTGCCTTGCCCTGAAACCCGGGGAAGTGCTTCTTCTGGAAAATCTCCGTTTTCATAAGGGAGAAGAGAAGGGTGATGTCGAATTTGCGCGTCAGTTGGCTGACAACGGGGATTGCTGGATCAATGACGCTTTTGGGACCGCCCATAGGGCGCATGCCTCCACAGCTGTCATGGCGCAGTTCTTCCCCGAAGACAAGATGTTCGGGTATCTGATAGAGAGTGAACTGGAAAGTCTCGACAAGGTGCTGAAAAGCCCCCAAAGACCTCTGACAGCCATCATGGGCGGCGCCAAAGTCTCCACAAAGATCACCATCATCGAGAATCTGCTTGGGAAAGTGGATAACTTGATATTGGGAGGGGGGATGACTTTCACCTTTGTAAAAGCCAGAGGTGGCAAGATCGGCAATTCCCTGTGCGAGGACGAATTCCTTGAAACCGCCCTGCGTATTGAGCAGACTGCGAAAGAAAAGGGGGTTAACATCATCATGGCCTCCGATGTGGTGGCTGCGGATGCTTTTTCGAACGATGCCAATACAATGGTGTGCAAAGCCGGTGAAATTCCCGAAGGATGGATGGGACTGGATGCCGGCCCTGAATCCATTGCCTATTTCAGGGAGGTCATCGGAAAATCAGGCACTATTTTGTGGAACGGCCCCGTAGGTGTCTTTGAGATGGAAAAATTTGCCGCCGGATCCATAGCCGTTGGCCAGGCCATTGTCGATGCCACCTCCAAAGGAGGTTTTTCCCTGGTGGGTGGCGGAGATTCCGTGGCTTGTGTCAACCAGTTCGGTTTTTCCGAAGGGGTTTCTTACATCTCCACCGCCGGCGGTGCGCTCCTGGAATACCTCGAGGGGCGGGAACTTCCCGGCGTAGCTGCCGTTAGGGGAAACTAACTCCTTTTTCCGAACCATATCCTGAAAATGACGTTTCATCAGTTGATAAATTTCATCAGCCATAACAACTTAATTTAAAATTACCACGCTGAAGAAAATTAAACTTCCGGCGTATCTTGTTAAAGAGGTTGTTCCAAATCCGGGACAACCTCTTTATATTTGGAGAAAATCTGTTTGTGATGAGAAAAGAGAACGTTTTCATTTTTTTAACCGCTGTATTGCTGGCATTGATGCCGGGCTGTAAGACAGGCAAACAAGAAGTGATGAGTGAATTTTTAATCACCGATGGCTGGGAATTCCGCCAGGCGGGGGAGACGGAATGGCTTCCGGCGACCGTTCCCGGCACTGTGCATACCGACCTGATGGCCAATGGGAAAATCGAAGATCCTTACTTTCGTCTGAATGAGCACCAGGTGCAATGGGTTGACAAGGTGGACTGGGAATACCGCACCTACTTTGATGTTGCTCCGGAATTGCTGGCCATGGACAGGGTGGTTCTTCATTTCCGGGGACTGGATACGTATGCCGAAGTGAAGGTCAACGGCTATGAAGTTTTAAAAGCTGACAACATGTTCCGGGAATGGACGGCTGATGTGAAAGCCGTATTGAAGGAAGGAGAGAATGAGCTTTTCATTCTTTTCCGTTCTCCCATTACCGAAGGGATAAAAAAATACGATGCCTATCCCTATGTGATTCCGGTGTCGGGCAATGACCTGGCGGAGATCGGCCAGGTGGAAGGGGGCAAAATGGTAAGTGTCTTTACCCGCAAGGCCGGATATCATTTTGGCTGGGACTGGGGGCCCAGGCTGGTCACCAGCGGTATATGGCGTCCTGTGCTGCTGAAAGCGTGGAAGGATGCCCGCATTACAGACCTTCACTTTGAACAGCTCAGCGTGGGTGCTGACAAAGCCTCTTTCAACGCTCTCTTTGAAATTGAAGCGGAGGAAGATGGCCTTGCGGAAGTGCGTGTCGAAAACGACGGCAACCTGCTGGCTTCGGCCCAGGTAAACCTGATGGCAGGAATTAACAGTTACTCCGTCGGCTTTGAGATCGTCAATCCGCGGCTCTGGTGGACCAACGGATTGGGAGAACCTTATTTGTATAACCTCACGGGAACACTGAAGGTTAACGGCATCGTATCGGAGGAAAGCAAAAGGATAGGGATCCGTACCCTGGAACTGGTCAGGGAAAAGGATGACAAGGGGACCACCTTTTATTTTAAACTGAATGGTGTTCCGGTTTTCATGAAGGGTGTCAATTACATTCCCAACGACATGTTCCTGCCGAGGGTAACAGAGGAGAATTACCGCAAGGTGGTCCGTACGGCGAAGGTGTCGAACATGAATATGTTCCGGATATGGGGCGGGGGTGTCTACGAAGAGGATCTCTTTTATGACCTGTGCGATGAGGCGGGCATTCTGGTATGGCAGGATTTCATGTTTGCCTGCGCCATGTTTCCGGGTGATTCCCTTTTCCTGGAGAATGTGCGGCGGGAGGCCATTGACAACGTGAAAAGGTTGCGTACCCATCCCAGCATAGGTTTGTGGTGCGGGAACAATGAGATTCTCATCGCCTGGCACAACTGGGGTTGGAAAAAGGCTGAAGAAGCCAAAAACCAGGAAAATGCGGATAAGATCTGGAAAGCCTATGCCGATATTTTTCATGATGTCCTGCCGCGCGTGGTCAGCGAACTGGATCCGTCGAGGAGTTACTGGTCATCGAGCCCCTCTTCGGGAACGGGAATTGTTCCTGACCTGGTGAACGGGGATGAACATTACTGGGGCGTCTGGTGGGGCAAGGAACCCTTTGAGAACTATGCCACCCACATGGCTCGATTCATGAGCGAATACGGCTTCCAATCCTTCCCCGAAATGTCAACGGTCCGCAAATATGCCCTGCCCGAAGATTATGATATCTATTCCGAGGTGATGAAATCGCATCAGCGCTCCTCGATCGGAAACGAAACCATTGAATACTATCTGCTCAAAGAATACGACCAGCCGAAGGATTTCGAATCGTTCCTGTATGTGAATCATGTTTTACAGGCCGAAGGGATCAAATTCGGACTGGAGGGTCACCGCCGGGCAATGCCGTATAACATGGGCAGCCTCTATTGGCAGATTAATGACGTGTGGCCGGTGGCATCCTGGAGCTCGACGGATTATTACCAGAAATGGAAAGCCCTTCAGTATTTTGTGAAGAAAGGATTTGAACCCCTTCTCGTATCTCCTTATAAAGAAGGAACCGAAGTAAAAGTTGCGGTTATCAATGATCATCTGACTGAGAAACAGGGATTGCTGAAACTCAGTCTCCTCGATTTTGAAGGAAAGGCACTCCGTAATTATGATGCCGAAGT
>DBPT01000019.1 GCA_002304925.1 Prolixibacteraceae bacterium UBA1413 | reverse complement strand
TTCCATGGTCGCTTTGGCATCCTTAACGCCGGCCTTGACCAGCTTTTCGGTACGCTGGATTTTTTTCTCCACGGATGTGATGTCCCTCACCTGCAGTTCGAAGTCAAGGGTCTCCAGATCCCTGAGGGGATCGACGCTTCCGTCGATGTGTATCAGATTATCGTCGTCGAAGCAGCGGAGCACGTGGATCAGGGCGTCGGTATCGCGGATGTCGGCCAGGAAGCTGTTGCCCATCCCCTCCCCTTCACTCGACCCTTTGGCCAGTCCGGGAATGTCGACGATCTCTACAACCGCCGGAACCAGCTTTTCGGTGACCTGGAATTTCTCCAGTTCAGCAAGGCGCGGATCAGGAACCCTGATCATTCCGAGATTCGACTTGTTGGAGGTAAAGGCAAAGCGCGAGGTCTCTGCCTTCACGTTCGACATGCAGTTAAAAAGGGTGGTTTTACCCGTATTCGCCAGTCCGATGATGCCGCATTGTAAACTCATTTGCCGTTTGCTTTATGTTTTACCTGTCCGTCAGGGAAAGAATCTCCCCGATTTTGACGTGCAAAGGTAAACCATATTTCCCATTATCCTGAAACCCGACCGGGAGCAATTACTTTTTCATGTAAAACCAAATAATCCACCAAAGGCTCATCGCCCGAGGGGTCTTGATCTATTCCATCACCCTTAACGATCTCAGGATTCCTCCTCGTCATCCACCCCTTCATCGGGGAGATCGGCCAGGTCGGGGAGGATTTTGCGGGCTTCGGCGGCGGGCAGGGCCTCGACCTTACGGAGATGCCTCTGGATGGCCCGGGTACGGACGCCCACCACGTTGTCGAGTTGTCCGAGGCCGGTCTGGATATTGTTCTGGGCTTTGGTCAGCATTCCCCCGAATTTCTCGAATTCCGTTTTTACGGAGGAGAGAACCCGCCACACTTCGCTACTGCGTTTCTGGAGGGCCAGAGTGCGGAAGCCCATCTGGAGGCTGTTGAGCAGTGCCATCAGGGTGGTGGGGCCGGCTACGGTGATCCTGAACTCGTCGCGCAACTGGTCGACCAGCGGGGAACGGCGGATCACCTCGGCGTAGATGCTCTCGAAGGGAAGGAACAGGATGGCAAAGTCGGTGGTGTTGGGAGGATCGAGGTATTTGTCGCGGATGTCACGGGCCATCTTTTTGATGGTGTTCTCTAAGGCGACAGTGGCTTCTTCGATGTCGCCGGGAATGGCGTTTTCGTATGCCTCGATCAGATGTTCGTAAGTATCCTTCGGAAATTTGGCATCAATAGGGAGGTAGACGAAGTCGTTTTCATCTTCACTGCGGCCGGGCAGCTTGATAGCAAATTCCACCGGATCGGCGCTACCTGCTTTTGTGCGCACGTTGGCATCGTACTGTCCGGGCGCCAGGATCTGCTCCAGCAGCATGGCAAGCTGCACCTCACCGACTCCCCCGCGAAGTTTCACGTTACTAAGCACTTTCTTGAGTCCTCCCACATCGGTGGCGATGGTCTGCATTTCGCCAAGCCCCTTTTGCACTTCAATCAACTGCTTGCCCACGGTCTCGAAGCTCTGGCCCAGCCGCTCGCTCAGCGTCTTCTCCAGTTTCTCCTCCACGGTGATCCTGATGCTCTCCAGCTTGGTCTCCGTATTTTTCACCAGCTCATTCTGACGTACATCCAACTGTCCGAATTTCTCCTTCTGCAACTCATTGAAGGCGCTGATGCTCTTTTCCAGGGTCTCGCCAAAACCTTTGATGGCCAAAGCCATGGCTTCCCGCATCAGGTTGTTGTCGTTCACCGACTGTTCCGCCAGGGTTTTCAGCTTTTCCTCCACCTTGGCAGTGATCTTTTCAAGCTGCTCCACCGTTTTCTTCGTCAGCTCCTTCTGCTCGATTTTAAGCTCATCCGACTTTTTGGTCTGTTCTGCTGCAAACGCTTTAAGATTCAACGCCTGTTCCTCCCGGTTGCTTTTGTTGATGTCGGCCATCCGATCGGTCAGAGCCTCCACCCTGTCGGAAAGGGTTTTGTTGATTCCTTGCAAGGCTTGCTGGTTTTGTTCCGTAATCCGGGTCAGGGAGGCCAGCAACTCGGTGCGAATCTCCCTTAGTGAAGTATTGAGTTCAGTTCGATTCTCCCTGGCGATAACCCCATTTTCCTCCCGGTTGGTGCGGAATTCCTCCCGCGTGCCGGCTTCAATCCGGGAGAGGGCGTTTTGCAATTCGACCATTTTGTTCAACAGGGGGGAATCCTTCTTATTCCCCCGCAGGAGAAGGAGGATCGTCAGCACAAGCAAGGCTATTAAAAGTACCCCGATGATAATCAGCAGGATGAGTTCCATAAATTTATAATTATTCAGAGGCTATGAAATTAGTGCCAATTTCTGCCATAAAAAAATAAAAAAGCTGGAGGAAGTAAATTTACTTCCTCTGATTTCACCGGGTTCTTTGTCCGCGGTCAGAAACTATTTAAAAACCATACCCGAGTCTTCTTCCAGGTACGCTTCTCTCTTGGCGAACAATTACCCCGGAAGTTTGTTTTAGAGAACAAATTACCAAGTAAGCATGAAGAAAATATTTTCCATCCGCCAGAACAATGACCTAAACCATCTCTGGCTCTTTGTTTTCAGGGTATCCCTCTCCCTGTTCTTTCTGACCCACGGTATGGGCAAACTCAATATGCTCATGGAGGGTAACGGGGCTCAATTTTCTGACCCGCTGGGCATCGGGAATAACCTGTCGCTGATCCTGGCCGTTTTGGGTGAAGTGGTTGCCCCCGTGTTCCTCATAGCAGGTCTGGGAACAAGGCTTGCCGTTATTCCGGCGCTTACCACCATGGTGGTGGCGGTTTTTCTGGTTCATGGCAGCGATCCCTTCCAGAAAAAAGAGATGGCCTTGTTGTATCTGGTCGGGTTTCTTACCATCCTGGTATTGGGTCCAGGCCGGTTTTCTTTCGATTCGCTCTTTTCAGGGAAGAAAAAGTAATCCGGTGGTTATCTTCACCTTTGGGCATCTTTTACATTACGAAAATCTATGCATAGGGAATTATCGGGAAGTAAGTAATTCCGCTCAGCATTTCGTCAGACGTTGAAGCGGATATGGAGGATGTCGCCGTCCTCCACGACATAAGTTTTCCCTTCAACGAAGAATTTA
>DBPT01000015.1 GCA_002304925.1 Prolixibacteraceae bacterium UBA1413 | reverse complement strand
ATTCCAGATTGGTGCGATTGGCAGGAAGAAGAAGAAAAACCGGTTGTCAAAAAAGCAACTGTTTCAATTCCAGATTGGTGCGATTGGTAGGCCTTGTCGCGAAGGTCAATATATTGCTGCAACGCAGTTTCAATTCCAGATTGGTGCGATTGGTAGTTATAATTGGAGATGAGCTACTTGATTCGAACGACAGTTTCCTGACTTCGACAATGCGCCACCCTAAAAATCTTTCCAAAAATTTTCATCAAATAATTGAGCGATTGACCTGTGTCTGTTTGTCAGAAGCATCGTCTTGGTCATTGTGCTTCCACTGACAGGTAGATTTATCTTTATGGTTGTAATTGTTTTAGCAATATTCAAGACTTTGTCGGCACTCATATTTATATGGCTTTTCTTCAGCACCCTTTCAAGTTCTTTATAAACCTTGTATGCCACAAAACAAATACAAACGTGGGCTTCAATCCTTTTTGGCGTAAAATGGAACACAGGCCTCATTTCAAGCGTTCCTTTTGTAATCCGGAATGCACGTTCAACTGACCACAAGCCGCTGTATTGTTCATATACTTCTTTTGCAGGCAGGCCCGTGTTGGTAATATATCCTTTGAGGCCATCCCATTGTTCATCCTGCTTGATTTTATCCTGGTTAATGACAACCTTAATATTGTCAGGTATTTCAAGAAACTTATTATACCCGCGCTTGTTGATATTCTCTTTGGTGATATTGCCGCTCCGGTATGCTTTTTCAAGCCGTTTTACGCCTTTATCCCTGTTGTACTTGTCTTTCTTGGCCCTATTGTCGGAATAACCAACAATTAGCCTTGCAGTACCTTTTCGTGTTTCATAAAACTCCCCATCCTGCTTCGATAATGACAAAGCCCATTTTTTGACCGGGTTGCTCTCGTTTTTTATTCTTGCGCCAATGATGTATTTGTAATGGCCCGATTCAAGCAAGGTAATGTTGCTTTGATTCATTAACCCGGAATCGGCCACAATGATAAAATCATCAAGTTTGAACCTTTGGACAAAATCCTCCACTACCGGGAGCATGGTATACCCTTCGTATTGAGAACCGTTGAAAACCGAATATGAAAGCGGGTAGCCATCCTGGCTGACCAATAAACCCAAAACAACTTGTGGCTGGCTGTGTTTCCCGTCTTTTGAAAAGCCTGTTTCCCGGAGTCCATCTCCATAATCCGTCTCAAAATAGAGGGTAGTTACATCATAAAATAATAGACCTATCTTTCCTCCCAATATTTTACGGGTATGATCAACACTGATTTGCTGAATCTTTTCTTGTTGTGTATTGTATAGCTTGTCAAGGTAACGATAGATCCGGTGCAATTGTGCATCTTCGCCAAAGTGTGATTTAAGGTATTCGACCGTTGCCGACTTGCTCATCGGTTGGCTTAAACGGGCTATAACCAGTTGCCGGAATATATCGTCTTCAATGGCATCAAACCCTGTTAGTTTGAATACTTTGTTTAATATCAATTGTACTCCATTGAGCAGAATGTTTTCAATATTCGAAAGCAAATACTCTGTAACTTGCTTCTCTTCGATTGCCTTGTTATAGACCTCAAATACATCCTGCTCCCCAATATGATCGGATATCCATTTTTTCCCCTGTTTAAACAGAGATGCTATCTCGGAACTATTGTTACTGGTGCCAATGGTGGTAATTTCCCAATAGATGCCGGCACGTTTTTCAACAACAACAATGCTGGTCGTACCTGAACGATTTTTTTTCTTGCGTATGAACATACCCAAATGTAGGCCATTTTTTGGCTTGCGCCACCCAAAATGGTGGCGCAAATTTTACAACATGCTGGCGTTTAAACATTTATAAAATTAAGCTGTGAAAGTTGTCGAAGTCAGGAAAAAGAAGAAGATGGTACAACAGTTCCTTCATCTGGAAGGCGGGTTATCCTCAGATTCTCCCGGTTTATGAGCTACCAAACGTAAGTTCCAACCGATCCGGGAGCGAGGCGGACATTGGCCACCCGGCTGCGGTACCGGATTCTGAAAGAAGAAACATCCCCTGAATCATTGGCAACGATCAGTACTATCTTCCCTTCCGGAGTGCGGAAAGCCACATTGGGCAGGGTGCCTGTCTGTTCATAGAGAGCTACGCGTGTCACCTCGCGTCGTTCCTCGTCGGAAGTAAGACTGACGGTCATGTCACCGGGTTGTGTGGAACCAATCCTGACCGATCGGGGGGTGACGAATTTCGAAGCATGGGCAACCACATACCAGGCCAGGTTCCTGGTGACGATGTTCCCATCGAGGGTTACCGCTCCCTGACACATGGAACATCCGCCATCATCGGTGTGGGGATCGTTCAGGGGATCGGCGGCAAAATTCCAGAGAATCACATTACGGCTCCAGTTGGTCGTGGCACCGATGATCAGCCTTTTTACCTGCGCCGCGATTTCAATGGTTGGGCTTCCGGGCCTTTCAACCACCATCTGCTCCGTAAAGTAAAGGTGCTTGTCAGGAAAGGCCTGGTGTACAATGGTCATGGTGCTCATATCCCCTCCGTAATGATGGAACCCCGAACCATCGGCATATGGGGCCGTTTCCGGATCATTCAGGATGGAAAGCGGATAATCAGGCCTGTCAAGGTTATGGTCAAAGAGGACAATTTTCGTGTGCAATCCTTCCTTTGACAGGGCCGGTCCGAGGTGCTTCCCGATGAATTCTGCCTGTTCCCGGGCCGACATCCGCATGCTGGGCGTATTGTTGGCATTCAGCGGTTCATTCTGAACAGTGACCGCATCGATCCGGATCCCTTGCTTCTCCATTTCCCTGATGTATTTCACAAAATAGCGGGCATATACCTCATAGCATTCCGTTTTCAGGGAACCGGCCTTCACCTTGCCGTTGGTTTTCATCCAGGTGGGAGGCGACCACGGGGAAGCCAGGATTTTTATATCAGGTGAAATCGCGAGGATCTCTTTCATGACGGGGATCACATCCAGCTTGTCCTGTCTCAGGTCGAAGCGCTCCAGGCTGAAATCGGTCTCTCCTTCGGGCAGGTCATTGTAGGAAAACACAAAGCTGTTCAGGTCGGAAGCCCCGATGGTCAAACGTATGTAACTTACTCCGATATGGTCCTCATCTCGTGCAAAGAGCTCTTTGAGGAGTTTGCCGCGTGCGTCGGGGGTCATCTTCATCATCAGTTCGGCACTGCCTCCGGTGAGGGCAAAACCAAACCCATCAATCTCCTGCATTTGGAGGGATTCATCGATGGTGATCAACCCTCCCCGTCCGCGTCCTGTGTTGGTAAATGCTATTTTCTCAGAGGATTTTTCAAAGAGCGCCGAGCGGTCGGCATGGGTCACCCAGGCTTCGATTTCGGGCTGACTATTGTTATTCTGTGCATACAGAGAGGGAGAAACCATCAAAGCAAGCACGAACAGAATGTTAAGGCGATGCATAAGCTTCATTAAACAGGTTTTTTTCGCAGGTTGATGTTTTATTCGTCCCATAAGTCAGGGATTTGTCCGTGGCCGCGGGCCCGCAGGGGTTTCCGGCTGAAGGGCTCCGCCGTTCCCGCATGGACATCATACAGTCTTTTGGCGGTTTCCACCATGGCATTTACCTGGTGCGCATAAGGCCTGTCGGTGACATCCACCAGTCCACAGTTGTAATTCTCCCCGTCATTGCGCCGTCCCGTGAGGTCCTGGTCGCTCCACTGGAAATAGGCGGTTCCGATGAGGCCGGGATGGGCATAACCGTTTTCGGTATAATATCGGTAGGCCACGCCCCGTTCCTCCTGCGAATCGACCTGCCAGAGCGACTGCGCCAAGCCCCGGTCGACCGTCCCAAAATGGTACTCCCCGATGATCATGGGAAGTCCCGTGATTGCCAAGGCCCTGTCCATCATCTCTTTCCCCGGAACCAGGTGGTAACAGTTGAAACTCAGCACGTCGAAGGATTCCCTGCAGATGGACAGCAGTTCTTCGCTCATATTCGCGATGCTGCCAAAACGGTAGCCCAGGTTGAGATGGTTGGGATCGTATTTCAGCTGTGCCTCCTTCACAGCCCTGAGATAGGTCCTGAAAGCGTCGTATATGAACTCCCGGCGTCGCTCCGGCGTGTCGCCGGCAAGCAGGAATTTCTGAAATTCCGTTTTAATGGGGCGATCCCCGCCGTTGAGGATCAGTTCGCTCAGCCGTTCTTCCTGGTCGAGCCACGAAGGTTCATTGCCCACGAAATAGCCGATCAGCCAGGGATTGTCCTTGTAGCGGGTCACAAAACCCTTCATGGCTTCTTCGAGTTTTTCCCGGAAATCAGGGGCATACACATCGGCGAAACCCATCAATCCACGCTCCACACCGGCAGTCCGCATGGTGACCATAAAGGCTTTCCTGTTCATGGCCATGATCTCCCCGTCGGACCAGTTGCCGATGGTATTGATTCCCCACCTCTCCATTCTGCGGATGACCATCTCATTCCCTTTTTCCCGGAAATTCTCCCCATAGCGGCGGTAAAGATTCCAGCGACCGAAGTCGTAATCGTTCCGCCGGTCCGGCCTGTTCTCTACCCGGTTTTGAGGCCTGTTCTCAGCTCTGTTTTGAGATCTGTTGTCTGTCCGGTTTTGCGGATTGCCGGACAGCAGTTCCATGGGGGGAAGCTCTCCGTACATGTTCCTCCGTTTGTCCACTTCCTTGGCATTGCCGCCTCTTCCGGCAGCGACGCAATCAACGCCCACCGAAAGGAAGAGGTATCCTTCGGGATCGACGAACCACCAGCGGCCGTCGACCATTTCGGTGCGGAAGAAACCCGTGGCTTTCACCTGTTTCCGGAGGTAACCCCCATATCGGGAGTAGTCAAAGGCTTCTGCGGAATCCGTTTCCGCTTCCTCGGCAGCCCACTCCTGTTGCAATTGTTCCAGGGAGTGGATTTTCCCTTCATAGTCGCCCAGGTTCCACTGCCCGAAGGAGTCGACAGATGGAGTTGCTTCGAGGTATTCATCACCGGGATCATCCACCGCCAGGGCGATGGAACGGATTTCAAATTCAGAATGGCCGATGGGCGCCCGCATGCGGATTCCTATCGAGTCGACCCCATGCAGGGGACCCCTCCGGCCTCCCAGGTTGATCCACCCCGTGTAGCGCGGCTGGTTGTAGGTAGCCGCCAGATCGACGGCAGCACCGGGAAGCTCCCGGTAAAACCTCAGCGGAATGGCCAGCTTGTTCCAACCGCCGGGAACATAGCTCATCACCCGCAATTCATTGTACCCCCAATCGGTGGTGAACCCGATATGAAACCGCTGAGAGGTGGTGATCCGGAACTCCAGGACCACAAAGTTGTATTCATCCCAGTTGGAAGGCAACCCGGGCGTGATGTCGGCAATGGCAAACTTCTTTCCCGACACTTCCTTCTCAGGATCAAAAACTACTTTGAAGCTCTTGCTCCCCGAAATTCCGCACCCTGAAAATCCCAGTAACAGGACGAAAAGGAGCAAAAAAAATTTAAACGTTCTCATAAATTCAGGTTGGACATTATTGTTTCATAAAGATAAAAATCTCTGTCTAAAAGATAGAAAACTCTTCAAATGTCGGAAAAAAAGCAGAATTTCTGTTCAGTTCCGTAAGAAGAAATCGGGAAAACCATCAGAAACCGTGAGGGATTCATCGTAAATGACCGGAATTTCGACTGGCGCAATGACCGTCCGCTCTGCTGCAGGCGTATATGTTACAAGATGATGCCCGGACTTCAGCGTTGCTACGGCTTTCCAATCCATGCTGCAGGGCGTATATGTTACAAGGTGATGCCTGCTACTACAAAGAGTTGATCGGTGGTGGGATTCAGGATGACGCTGCCGGAAAGGGGCACGGTGAAGTGGTCGGTGATTCTGATCTCTTTTGTCGTGGAGAGGCCTATGTTGCAGATGTCGAAATTGCCGCCAGGGGTATGCCAGCCCGTACCTCCCCCGGCGAAAAAGTCAACCTTCCCGGCGGTATAGCCCGCTTCAAAATAGAGGTCCCCTCCGGAAGAACCGGCGCCCTCATTCAGGATGGAAACAACATCAAATGTAGTTCTATCATGATAAAACTACACTTAATGTTGTAAATATTTGGATTTTTACCTTATTTTAAAGTAACCAGCTTAATTTCTGGTAAGGGGAGGCAAGATTACTCTCTTCTATAAAACGGCGTCATTTGCTTCTGCATCAGAACGCCAGGTTGAGCCTCAGATAGATGTTGCGCCCGGGTTCGGTGCTGATGCTGCCCCTGTTTGTAGCCAGGTGGTTGGTATAACTCCGGTCGGTGAGGTTGTCGATGCCGGCGAAGAGCTGGATCCGGGTTTTTCTCAGGCGGATGGGTGCCGAGGTGAAGGCCAGGTCAAACCGGGCGTAGCTGCCGGTGGCCTTTTCCCCTGCGGCGATCTTATCCTGGCGTGTGGCACCGGCCATGGTAAGTTCCGCCGCTCCCAATTCCGGAAGGGTATAGCGCATTCCCAGCCGTCCGTTCATCGGGGGAATCCGCGGAAGGTCAGTTTCCGATCCGAGATCCTTTCCCCTGACAACCGACCCCGAAGCCACCACGACCATGTTGGGCCATACGTTGTACTGCATTCCGAAATCGGCGCCGTAGAGCATCGCCCTGCTGACGTTGTCGTAGATCAGCGCAGGAAGGGTGTCACGGGTTCCCTCCAGCGGACCGGTGTTGATAGTATAGATAAACTCCCCGGGGGTCTCAACCACCAGGTTGCCGATCCGGTTGACAAAACCGTTCACTTGCAGGTTGAACTTCGGCTTCCACATCCGCAATCCCAGGTCGGCCGAGGCACCGTTTTCCGGTTTCAACTCCGGATCGCCCAGACTGACATAATTCCCCAAGTCAATGTATTTGAAGAGTTCCTCGAGTGAGGGGGCCCTGAAGGAGCGGGCCAGGTTGAGCGTCAGGTCGGTCTCTTTGGTCGCCTTGTACAGCAAACCTGCGTTAGCGCTCCAGGAGAGGGTGTTATTTTTTCCTGCCGGAAAGGTGATCCGCTGGTTGGGAGGGGTGTCGTTTCTTACGCCGTCGACGATGAGGTAGTCGACGTCAGTACCCGCTTCGTTTTCAACCACGATGCCGTCGACCCTTCCGCCGGTGATCAGGGTGAGCCGGTCATTGAAGAGCCGGGCCTCATCCTGAAGGAAAATCCCCCCGCTGCTGAAACTCGATTTCGGAATCGGGGTTTCGCCACGCACCAGGTTGATGGTCTTGACGACGGTTCCCGCCGGGTTGACTACTTCGTTCCTGATAAACTTGGTGCGGACAGTGCGCATGGTGCGCGACCAGATGTCCACTCCGGCGATGAGCGTATTTTTCTCTCCCGGTGTCCAGGTCGTCTGGAGCTGTCCTCCGTGGGTCAGGTGATTCCCGATGGGTACTACCCGTTCCGGGGTGACCCGCTGCGTTCCCGCGGGAATTTTGGTCTCGGTCACCGTATTGGGGATCATCTCCACGTCGCGTTGGATATATTGGGTGAAGTAGTTGGCTTTCACCGAGGAGAGCAGGCGGGAGATTGCGGTGATCTCGTAAGAAGTCGAGAAAAGATGCCGGCTGATCTCGGTGTAGGTGGCCGTTGCCGGTCCGGGAAATGCCGATCCTCCCGGAATTCCCACATCTTCCGACCAGTTGTTTTGGTATTGCACCCTGAAAACATGGTTGTCCCAAGGTTTCAGCCCGGCTTTGGCAGTCACGTTGTTTGACGTAAACTGGCTGTTGGGAATCTTTCCTTCGGGGGTGCGAAGGTCACCGGCTTCGGCATGGGTACCGCTGAGCCGCAGAACCCACTTCTGTGCCCCGGCACTGACGCCGGCATGTTCGCTAAGGAGGTTGTTGACACCCCCGTATCCCAGGGTGGCGTTCCCCGACACGTAGGGGGAAGCGGCAAAATTGCCCGCTTTGGTGATGATGTTGACGATGCCCCCCATGGCCCCGGTTCCGTAGAGGGAGGATTGGGCGCCTTTGATCACCTCGACCCGTTCGATGTCGTTGACGTCGATCATGCTGAAGGAGGCGGTAAGGTCAGTGGCCGTCTCCACCCGGTGGCCGTCGACCAGCGTTACCAGCCTGTTCTCACCCAACCCCCTGATGTTGATGGTGGTGGACCACGCCCCGTCACGCCCCATGGCAATGCCGGGTTCCATCCCCAGGACGTTGGATAGCGTCTGCGATGACAATTTCAGAAAATTGCTGGCGCCCACCACCGCCATGGGTTGGGGCACATCTTTCACCCGGCGGTTGACCCGAAGGCTGGAGATTTCCACTTCCCCCAGGGGAATGGGCTCCTGGTTGAGGGAGTCGGGACTGGCTTTGCTTAATACACTTTCGGCAGGTTCCTCGTCAAACCAGGCATCCTGCCCGGTTCCCTGAAATGAAATCAGCAGCGCCAGGGCTGCCGTCAACAATACATTTTTATCCATGATCATAATTCTTTAAGAGTACCGATTTTACCTGGATGCCCTTCAACCGGCCCAATTGCCCGGTGAGGGAACCTATCTGATCGGTGGACCCTTCAAGAACCAGGGAGATCAAACTCATCCCATTGCCGCGGGGTAACCCCTGGCGCCCAAGAATAATCTCAAAATGGCGGGAGATGATGTCGTTCAGTTGCTGAACGCTTTCACGGTTTTCGATTTGAATCAATACGGTTCCTACTCTCTTTTCCATCAGAAATCCTCCGGATCAGTTTTGAAGGACCTGCCGCACCTTGTCAGGAGAAATGCCCCTGTCGCAGAAAACAGCAGATCGTTGGTTATTTTGCTGCAAGTTTAATCATTTGCAGCGGAATACACAAACAACATGTTTTATAATACAAAACCTATTTCTGTTTTGGGTAAATTTGCTGAAAATTCCTTTGCATGGAGCGTCTCATTACCGTTTTTTTACTTCTGATGGTCTTTCTGCTGCCGGGGTGCGGGGAGCCTGAGCCGGCCGGCCACTTCACCATCGCCACCCTTAAAGGCCCCTCTTCGATGGGGATGATCAGGCTGATCGACAGCCTCAGTAGCGACCGGCACGCCGCGGTGCAGGTAAAAATTCTCAACGAGCCCCTCCAGGTGCGCAAGATGATGATCGACGGAACGGCCCATTTCGCCGTTCTTCCCTCAACCATGGCGGCCATCACCTACAACAAGGGGATGGATTACCGCCTGGTGGCCGTCCCGGTATGGGGAACCCTTTACCTCGTAGGCCAAGATACTGCCGTGACGGAATGGGAAAACCTGAAGGGCAAACGGGTGTACGTGATGGCCCGGGGGATGACCCCCGACGTGCTCTTCCGCCACCTGCTGCGGAAAAATGGCCTCGACCCCGACCGGGACCTTCTCCTCGATTACAGTTTCCCCACCCACATCGACCTGGCGCAGGCAGTCAATGCCGGGCAGGCGGAGCTGGCGGTGATCTCGGAACCCCTGGCCACCCTGGCCATCCGAAACAATCCCGCCCTGCGGCGCCTCTTCTCCCTGAATGACGAGTGGAACCTCGTCGAAGGAATTCCCATTGCCGAAACCGCCTTTATGGCCCGGTCTGAAGTGCTGAAAAACCAACCCGGAATGGTCAGCAAACTCCTCGACAGCTATGCCGCTTCCACGGAATGGGTCAACAGCCACCCCGACAGCGCCGCCGCCCTGATCGTACGCTATGGAATCCTGCCCGACAGCGTAGCAGCACTCCATGCCATTCCGCAGATAAATCTTAAATTTGCAAGGGCCGGAGCCGTGGAGGAAGAGGTCAGGGAATATTTCGACGTGTTTTATAGGATGAATCCCGATATTATCGGGGGAAAAATGCCGGATGAAAATTTCATTTACAGGTAAACGATTTTGGAGCATTGTCTCGGTCATTTCCATACTTGCCGTTTGGAAGCTCCTTTCACTCCTGCCGGGATCTGACTTTGTCCTTCCCTCGCCAGAGAAGACTCTGGTGACCACGCTACGGCTTTTCGGGGAGAAGGGTTTCCTGGCGGTGGTAGGGACTACGGTACTGCGGAGCCTTGCCGGGTTTGCCATTTCCATAGTGTTGGGGATCAGCCTGGGGGTGCTTGCGGGGACCCATTCCCGTTTTAATGCCTTTCTGCAGCCCATCCTGGTTACCATCCGCTCCATCCCTGTCATCGCACTCATCCTGCTCGCCCTGATCTGGTTCAACCCCGGGTCGGTGCCTGTCTTCATCGCCATCCTCACCATGTTCCCCTTCATCTGCATCAACGTCATCGACGGGATTAAAAGTGTGGACAGGGATCTGACGGAGATGGCTTCCTTTTACCGGGTAAGTCGCACCCGGATCATCAGGGAGCTTTACATCCCCGGCATCATGCCCTTCATCATCAGCGGCGCCTCCAGCGCCATGGGCATCGGATGGCGCGCCATCATCACCGGGGAAGTGCTCAGCCAACCCCGCTACGGCATCGGAACCCTCATGCAGGGGGCGCAGACCTTCCTGAATGTCGACGCCGTCATCGCCTGGACCATCGTGGCCGTGGTAATCAGCTTCGCCTTCGAAAGGATAATCCGCTGGGGAGAACATCAACTCACCGCCTGGAAATTCTGACTATGCACCTCGAACTGCATCTTATCAGCAAAGCATACGGAGGGATCATCCTCTTCGAGGATTTCTCCATCGGCTTCGATGAGGGAAAGATCACCTGCATCCTGGGCCCATCGGGATGCGGCAAAACCACCCTGCTGAACATCATCGGGGGAATCATCCCCCCCGACAGCGGCTCTGTCATCGGATTCGTAAATCAGAGAATTTCCTATATCTTCCAGGACCCGCGGCTCCTCCCCTGGAAAACGGTCCGCGAAAATATCGGCTTTGTCCTGTCGCAAGACCTGCCTGCTGCAGAACGCAATAGCATCACCGACCGTTTTATCCGTCTGGTGGAACTCGAAGATTTTGCGGATTATTATCCCGCCAAACTCAGCGGGGGAATGCGCCAGCGGGTCTCCATTGCCAGGGCTTTCGCCTTTCCTTCGGAAGTAATCCTGATGGATGAACCCCTTAAAGGCCTCGATATCAAGCTGAAGCTGAACCTCATCCGCACCTTTTCACGCATCTGGGAAACCGACCGGCGGACGGTGATCTTCGTCACCCACGACGTGGAAGAGTCACTGCTCCTCAGCAACGAAATTCTGGTCATGAGCCGGCCACCCGTTCAAATCCTGGCCAAACAGAAGGTAGAAATAGCCGTGCCTGACCGGTCACTCAACTCAACCCACCTGGCCGGAATTAAAAACCAGTTGATAAAAGTCCTGGAATTCCGGTGAGCACATGCCCCGCCCGCTCTGCGACGGGGAGTTTCAAACATAAGAAAAAGGAAAAACCCACTGATTATTCCGGAATATTCTGTATCTTGTATAGCACTTAATGATCGCCGGTCTGCCTTTTCAATAAACAAATATAATTATGAACAACCTGATTCCCGGTTCAAAACCCGGACCACGTGCAAGTTACCCCCTTTTATCCTCTCTTGCCCTGCTGCTCCTGTTTTTCACATCCTGTAATGCATTGCGGGAAGCCTACACCCTGCTTGAATTCCGGGGAATTGAAAATGTAAACAACTTTACCAAATCCTTCTATCTGGTCAGCACCAGATCGGACAGCCTTCAGCCTGCCGCATTATTGGGCAGCAACGGAGACCTGTTTACGTGCGATGAGGCTGTTTTTGTCTGGAACGGGGACATGGCAACAACTAAGTTCTCATTCAACCGGGACGACAACCTTGTGTTTGTTAATGGAAAAATTTTCCTGATTGAACTCCCCGATAGCGGCATAATGAATTCATGGTCCGCCTATCCGGAGGAATGGGACCTTTCAAACCTTCAGTTTATCAGCATCAATTCACAATCTCCCGGCAATTTCCTGCCCTTTCTGCAAAGTGTTGTCAAAGACAAACCGGATGTGGGATTTCTTTACTCCGGAAATCTGAGTGACCTATCGGGCATACTTCAGGTTTTCAATCCCCGGTATCTGATCGGACCCACTCTTAACCCCGATGATTACGGAATTTTATCCGGGATGACCAATCTCGAAATCCTGATGACGACACCCGGAGACACTATTTTCAGTGAACCTCTGCCGGCAATTCCCTCGTTGAAACAGATTATTCTGTCAGACGTAGAAAGAAATGTCTCCCTGACCAATGAGTTCCTGGCAAACAACCGGCAGATCCAAAAAGTGGTGATCAACAAATCAGGGACCTTTGACCTGGCCATCCTGAATCCTTTGGAAAAGCTGAAAGAACTCTTGGTGTTCGGACCCGATGTGATCCTGCATGGTGATCTGATTAACAACCACCAGAAGCTGGAAGTTGTGTCGGTGACGGGCGTGGAAAGGGTGGTTGATCCCGGTCAGATCAGATTGCCCGCACTCCGCTGGATCTCTGTTGACGGAAAGGTCGTCCAGGAAGAATTCGATGCTTTTATATCATCGAACCCCCGACTGGAAGTCATCGAAATAATTGACAACGACACCGTGAGCAGTTTTCAAAGGTTGGCCACATTGGAAAACCTCCGCGGGCTGATCATTACCGATTCAGTAACCGACATCGAAACCATTAAAACACTGACAAACCTGGAATACCTGTCCCTGCCTGATACCTATCTTCAGGAAAACAAAGCTGAAATCGAAAATGCCCTGTCCGGAACGCGCATTGTGGCCAACCAAGGCTTCTGTCTGGGATCGGGCTGGCTGTTGCTGATCATTCCGCTGATCATCATCATCAGGTTCCTGGACCAAATTCAACGGAACAGAATTCATAAAAGAAAGTTTTCCGGTCTTTAACAATGCTTAAGAAAAACCGGCGGTTGCTGTTGCAGGCTGTAGTAAGCAGCCTGGCGTGCATGGTATTTGCAGGGTTTATCCATTATGAGTTTCCTGTAAGATGGGTGGCACTGCTGGGGCTTTTGGTTCCGGCGTTTATTTTCAGCAGCAATCTAAGCTCACCCGGTGATCTTAAAAAAATAACGGGAGAAGCGATTCACAGAGGGAGGACCTGGTTGTACCTCCTGGTGGGTTCCCTCATGGGTGTGCTCGTTGCCCTCCTGTACCGAAGGTACCTCGACATCAGCCTCCTGCCCGGCTCTTTCTTCTTCTTCACGTTGGTTGCTGCGTTGATCGGGAGCACGGAGGAGCTGGTATTCAGGGGATTCATCCAGGAATACGTCAGACCTGTCAACGGACTGTTATCGGTTGTATTCAGCAGTCTGGCGCATACCGGGTACAAATGTAGCCTCTTTCTCTCCCCAGCGGTCCCTTCGACTGTTGATGTCTGGTTTCTGGCTTACTGGACTTTTATCGTGGGGATTTTATTTTCCGCACTCAGGCATTTTTCCCGGAGTGTTTGGCCTTCGGTGGCTGCCCACGCCCTGTTTGATATTCTGGTGTATGCGGAATATGCAAAGGCTCCCTGGTGGGTTTGGTAATCAGAATTCTGGCAGCTCAGTCCCCCCCTGGGATCCCTCCAGTACCAGAAATTGAAACTCCCCAACGCAGAGCAGCGGGGAAACGAATTCTGCGAAAACGGGATGAGTTCGACGGGTTTCAACACCGGATCTGCCAATAGCGGAGACCAGGCATTAGTGCTTACCTTGCACAAAGAGAGATGTAGTCAATGCGCTCCCCGGAATTTAAAAAGTTAACGTTCGTCGTGCAAGGCACTCCCCATTCCTCGTCGTGGTACTGCCGCATCAGCGGTTCATTTCCCGGCCATTCACAACCCTGTTCCATTTACCAAAAGCAGGGGTTTCCGGTTATACAGGATCGTGGAAATTCTCTTTCAGGAGGGGTAATCCTCCGGGGCGTCTTACATTGTCGGGTACGGATCTCCACCTGTTAAGCAGTCCGTTGAGGTCAGGGATTTCTTAGCAGCGATACGGCGGTGCCGTCATAAGTCACCGAAGCCCGGGGAACTGCCGAAAGGTCAAAGGCTTGCGGTTGCTCTTTGGAGATCCACATCACGTTAAAGGTCCGGGTTTCGGGCATCCCGTTCCAGGATCCCTGGCGTGCCCCGATGGTGAGCTTTCCGGCGGCATCGTCCCAGGTGATGGGAATGGTGCTGAATTCCCCCTTTTCATAGTCATAGTTGACCCCTTCGTCCTCGTAGAGGGTGAAAGCGCCATCCCTGCCGGTGTAGACGTACAGGGTGACGGGGTCGGCTGCTTTTTCAGCGGTACTGGTAATTTCGGGTCCGAAGGGGAGGATGGCTCCTTCACGCACATAAAGGGGCATTTTCTCATAGGGAGCGTCGACGGTGCGGTACTCCCCGCCGGTCAGGAATTGTCCGGAATAGAGGTCGTACCATCCCGTGGCCGCCGGGAAATAGACTTCCCGGGTGCGGGCTTTATATTCATACACCGGGGCCACCATCAGCGAGGGACCGAACATGTACTGGTCGCCGATGTTATTGACGGTTATGTCACCGTTGAAGTCCATCACCAGGGGCCGCATGATGGTATAGTCGTTATGCCAGGTCATGCCTGCCAGGGTATAGACATAGGGCATCAGCCGGTAACGGAATTTGTTGTACCATACCATGGTTTTGTAGGCGGGATGGTTTTCGGGGGCGATGTTGTAGATTTCGCGGAAGGGGAACTGTCCGTGGCTGCGATAGAGGGGGCAGAATGCCCCGAACTGGTGCCAGCGGGTGTTCAGCTCGCGCCACTCCTCAAGGTCTTCGGAACCTTCCCGTGCCCGGGTGTAACGGTTTTCGACGCAGAAGCCGCCGATGTCCATGGTCCAGTAGGGAATTCCCGAGATGGCGAAATTAAGTCCGGCGGAGATCTGAGCTTTCATATCCTCCCAGCGGGTGCCTATGTCGCCGCTCCAGGTGGCCGTGGAATAGCGCTGCAATCCGGGGAATCCCGAGCGCGTGAGCAGGAAAACCCTCCGGTCAGGATCGGCTTCCCTCTGGCCGTTGTAAATGGCTTCGGCATTCACCAGGGCATAGGCGTTGAAATATTTCGCGGAAGGCCCCAGGGCAGTAGGAGTCATCAGCGACTTCCGGTAGTTGATGCTGGCATTGGAAAGGATGTCGGGTTCCGAAGCATCCATCCACCAGGCGTCAAAACCTTTGGGGTAGAGGTTCTCCTTCATCTGGTTCCAGAAGAGTTTCCGGGCTTCTGGGTTGTAAGCATCATAGAAGGAGCCGATATACCCTCTGCCGACCCAGTCACGGATGCTGTCCCGGGTGGCCCGGCGGTACATCCACCCTTTTCCGTCGAAAGCCTTGTAATGGTCGGTGGTATAATAAAATTTCGGCCATACTGAGATCATGATGCGGGCGTTGAGGCGGTGGACACTGTCGACCATAGCCGTGGGATCGGGAAAACGGGCGGCATCGAACTGGTGCGATCCCCAGGAGTCTTCGGGCCAGTAGAACCAGTCGAGGACGATGTTGTCGAGGGGAATGCCGCGCTGGCGGTATTCGTTGACGGCTTCCAGCAACTCGTCGCCGGTTTTGTAACGCTCGCGGCTCTGCCAATATCCCATTGCCCATTTGGGCATGATCTGCGCTTTCCCGGTAAGGGTGCGGTAGCCGCTGATCACCTCGTCACTGTTGTTCCCCCTGATGAAATAGTAGTCGATCTGGTCCCCCATTTCCGACCAGAAGGAAAGGGCGTTCTGCTCTTCCGCAGGACGGGGACTCAGTACCTTCAGCCCTAAGTAGGAGATCCCGCCGTCGGGTCGCCACTCCACCTTCACAGGATACCGCCTGCCGGCTTCCATCTCCTTCTTGAACTTATAACTGTTTGGATTCCAGGCCGTACGCCACCGCTCGGAAACCACCGGCTCCCCGTCAAGCCACACCTTCGTGTAGCCGGCATAGTAAAGCTTGAAATGGAAGAGGCCGCTTTCGGCAGGTTCCATTTCTCCTTCCCAGACGATCGTGGAATTGTTGAAGCGGAACCCTTCGGGGAAATTCTTTACTGTCTCCAGATTTTCGTAGTCTATGGCGGCTTCCGTCCTTTCCACGAAGATGTTTCCGGGGTCGGAATTGGTGAGGTAGGTGGCTGTCAATCCGCCCTCTTCTCCTTTGGCATTGTAAAGTTTGAAAAGGTCAAGGTTGGCATATTCACGCGGATCGCCAAACCTGGAAAGGGAGTAGTTGTCCCACAGGATGGCGTAATTGCGGTCGGAAACCACCACCGGAAGCGATACCTTGGTGTTGTACTGGAAGAGCTCCTCATTGCGCCCTTTGTAGTTGAACTCGTCCGACTGGTGCTGTCCCAGCCCGAAAAAGGCTTCGTTGGCGGGCGATTCCCATACCTGCTGCATGGTGTACCCCTGGGTGCCTTCCGCCTCGAAGGGTGTAAAACGGCGTCCTCCTTCCCGCTCCTGTAAAAGCAAGCTTCCGTCTTCACCGGTGAAGGTGACCTGCCCAGTGGCCAGCGACACCCTGGCATTCACCCCGGAAGTGGCCACAATGATGGATCCTTCCTCTTTGAGGACCGTGAACTGCGGTGTTGTCTCCTGATCGATGACCACCAGGCTTCCGGCTTTGCTGAAGCTTTTCCCGGGAACCGCGGTCACCCTGATGATGTTGTCGTTGACGACGCTGACCTTCACCGTCGATGCTTCACTTTTAGAAGCCGCTTTCAGCCGGATGACCGCCCCGTTCTGCGTTTTTTCCCAGGATTGTTGGGTACAGGATGCCAAAGCCAGGCACATGACCACCAGGAGCCATAGTTTCTTCATAGGTTACAGGTTAAATTAATAATCCCGGCGGAAATTCGTCATTCCTTTCCGGGTCCGATTTCAGCCAAAAATAGGAAATTATCTCAAAATGTAACGCTTCCCTTAAAAAGGGTTACCGGTTCTTTCTGCCGCGGATCATCCAGGATTACCCGGAATCCGGGATTTGTGCCATCCGGAAAACCGGTAAAAAGAAACTCCCAGGTGTAATAACACATGCATCTGCAATAGCAGTTTTCTTGCGGATAGTTGCACTGGTCGGTGAGCGTGACGATGAGGGAGTCGTTCAGGAGTATGTGTTCCGTTCTGAAGGGGGCGCAGCAGATGTAATTGATGCCGGTGAACATAACCAGGGTATCCTTCCGGATGCTGAAAATCACCGTGTCGCTACTTTCCGCGGCGGCGCTCTTCTGGTTAACAAATCCCATGTTGTTACAACCTCCCGGGATGGTTTTCACCAGGGTTATGGCTGCCGGTTCGGCATGGTCACCGTTGTCACTGCTGCAGGCGGCTGCCATCATGAGGATGGTCACGGCCAATGTCATTAACAAGTGTTTCATTTTGCTGTGGAATGGTATTTATTACTTTAGACGGGATTCAATGCCAAAAAGTTGCTTTTGATCCGGGAATTTTCAATAGGCCCTGCATGGCCGGCATCATGGGGTCAGATACCGGGCTGCAATATCATTGTAAATACGGAGCAAATCATTCACTTCTCCCTGGCGGCTTGTGGTGGTCTCTCCCCAGCGGAAGGGTTCCCAGATGCAGGTGCCCTTGCCCATGTCGCCGGGAAGGCTGAAGACAATGTCGTGGATTTCCTTCTTGTACCAGGAGTATTCCACCACGTTGAGGGGTTTGTGGTACCGTTCCGCAAGTGCCAGCAAATTGGCTTTCAGGTCGTCGAGGGTTCCGTGCCACCGCGGATAGTAAGAGAGCCCGATGATGTCGAACCGGACGCCCCGGGCGATCATGTTGTCGAGCCAGAAGACTGACTCGTCATGCTGTCCGCCGAGGGCTATGTGCATCATGACGGGTATCGCGGGGTCGACCGATTCCACGGCTTCCACCCCGGCCCGAAGCAGGGCCGCCAGGTTGTCGGGATTCCCGATATGCCCGTCGGGCCAGAGCATCCCGTGGTTGATCTCGTTACCCACCTGCACCATGGCGGGCATCGTTCCCTGCAATTTCAGCGCGAGCAACACCCTGGCCGTATGGACCGCCAGGGAATCCTTCAGCGCGCCGAAATTCCCGCTGGCCCAGGCCTGCGGCTTGTTCTGCTGCTGCGGGTCAGCCCAGTAATCGCTGTAATGAAAGTTGAGCAACAGCTCCATTCCCGCTTCCTTTACCCGTTTGGCCATCGCCAGGGTATGTGAAAGTCCGCAGTACCCCTTTCCCGGGGAATAGCCCTTTTCATTTCCGGGATTCACAAAAATCCGCAGTCTGACAGTGTTAAAGCCATGGTCGCGCAACAGGAGGATGCCATCTTTTTCCACCCCGTTGTCGAAGAGTTTGCGCCCCTGGTCCTCCATCTCGGGAAGCCATGAGATGTCGGCGCCGATCATGCGGTCAATGGGTTTGGTGGTGCGTGGGAGCTGGCTTTCGTCGGGCGTCATCATCAGAAAATCGCCCGGAAGGGTGTGCAACTCGTGGGAGCCGGGCCACAGCTTTCCGGAGGAGGCTTCCACCTTTACCTTCCCCGGTGTGGTGCCGGTGACGAAATAAAATGCGGCTTCTCCTCCCTTGAGGATGAATTGTGCCGTCGTTCTGCCTGCCGTGTCGGCAGTGATTTCCAAAGGTTTTCCCCGCAGGTCCGTCATTGTGCCTTCTCCGTCAATCGTAATCCTGATGGTATCCTTTGCCGAAAGGATCTCCCTGCCCAGACTGTCGGCCACCGTGAGCCGCATCATCGTTTGGTCGGCGCCATTGGCACGCAGGGTGGTGCTGTAACTGGTCAGCATGACGTGAACCGGCTTTCCGCTTTCCACCTGCCGCACCGATGCGTATTCTTCCGATGTTTTTCCTCCGGTTTGTCCGGATGGTCCGGCCTGGCACCCGGCCAGAATGACCACTGCCAGAAGCGATATCACGATTTCCATTTTCATGCCTGGTTTATTTATCACAAAATTAACCCTTTTAACTACGTGCTGAACGATTTTCGGGTCAAACCACCCGGAAAACCTCCCGGAGGGACAAGGTCAGGAAACCGGAGATCCGGAACACCCTGAAAACCATCGAAAACAAATTTGTCCACACTTCGCTGGAACATTACAACCGCTTCACCGTGGTCAACTTTGGAAAGGTCAAAATCCTGCGGAAGGAACAGAATGGCATCTTTCTGGTCCTCGACCATGAGCCCGATTTATGGAAGTATTGTCCATGTCTGCGGTTTTCCTGCCTGAATTTCAAGTTTTTCAGAATATACTTTTCTCCTCACTTTCAGGCCAGGAAAGCGGCGCTTTTCCGGAAAACCTCCCGGAAGGAGGCCTCCACCAGCGGTAGGTCGGCACGTCCCGTGGCCGGAAAAGGTGTTTCATGGCTGTATTCGAAAGGGAAGTCGAGCAGTTCAAAACACTCACCGGCAAGCTTCTTACCCATACAGGCTTCCACTCCGGAATAAGGCATTACCTTGTCTTTCAGAAGGGAGATCCCCGAAATCCTGCTTTTAAAGGAATCAAAAAAACGTTCTCTCTCCTCCTGATGGATTTCAGGCCTGATCATGGCATTGAAAGCCCTGATCAATCGGTCGTCCTCATTATCGGTCCGGGGATTCCCGTTGGACACCAGGGTAAACCATTCTTCACAATAAAACCGGAGCACCCGTTCATAGGCCACTTTGTCCATGATATGTTTCGATTCACCGTACATGTGTCTGAATATGGCTCCTCCGCAAAAGATAAAAAGCCGGGTAGAGGAAAAAAGGTTCCCGGGGTTGGCCATCAGCATGATTTCTGCAAGAAAGGAGCCTATGGAATAGGCAAACAGGTCGATTTCCGTTCCGGGGGGGAAAAGCGGATGTTTTCCCTCACCGATCTGACGGGTAAGCTTCAGGATATCCCCGATGGTTTGCCTGCCACTCTGATAAAATCTGAGGGGTTCTTCCGTCAGCCGTTCGCTGAGTAAGGCGTTGGCAAAACTGAGCGATCCGGGATTGCCCGATTTTTTCCTGCGGATTTCTGCTAACTGGTTCATGCTTCTTGGATTTAGCCAGGCTGAAGGTCCCCGGTTCATATGAAAGGCTATCGGGAAGAGAATGACTGGGTTTCGCGTGTTGAGTGCAAGGTATTCTGCCCATACCAGGTATTTATCCCAGTACCGTTCATTTAAACCATGGAGCAGGAGAAGAACTCTTTTCCCGGAATTTGTTTTCCGGGGGATAAATATAGGATAGTTGAACCTGCGGTTTTCCTCGACAGCCTCATCCTGCCTTAACAACTCGTCCTGGATTGTTCCGGCAGGCCCCGCACCCGCCGATTCAAAAACAAACTGCTCAACCCGGAATCCACGTGATTCCTCATCAGCCCTGAGACCATTACTGAAGGGTTTGAACCACCCTCCGGGCTCCAAAAAACGTTCGCCCATTTCTATTTTTTTTCAATCAGGCCATCCTCGCAGGAGAACCTTTCCTTGCAAAACAAAACCACAAAACAAAGGGCTCCAAATAAATGGGACGGGTGTCCGTCAAAGGGGGAATAAACCGTCATACAGGGATAAAAGGGGCCATTATGGGGTGAATGATGAGAAGAACCCTTTTTTAAATAGGGAGAATAGGCTACTTTTACCGATGAAATCCTGCTTCCGGAGTATCGGGGAAAAGCAATTTCATGAGCATATGAATCAGAGAATCCCGGAATACCTCTATGAAAAGGGAAATATCACCCGGCTGATATTCTTTACAGCACTGTTTGCCCTGGTATTTATCAATATTTACCAGCCCTTTGGTGCGCAAAACTGGTTTCCTGTCTCTGAAATCATGTTTTTTCTCTTTTCCAGCATGATTATCCTCACCGGCGTGCTCGTGGTAGTGGTCAGCAGGATTCTCATGATCCGCCATGGCCGTAAAAAAGGGCTGCTGATGTGGCAGTATGCCCTGTGGATTCTTGCAGAGATTGTGGCCATGGCCATGTTCTATACTCTTTTTGAAAGGATGATCCTCCACGACTTGAGATCCTTCAGGGAGATGTTCCGGCAATCGTTTATCAATACCTCCCTGGTCCTGTTGTTACCCTATTCCATTCTATGGCTTTATTTTGCCCTGCGGGATAAGGTTAAAAAGCTGGAGATTCTCAACAGCGGCAAAACTGAACCGGGAATTCCCCTCAACCAGATGCTTAACTTTACTGATGAAAAGAAGGAACTCCGGCTTTCGGTGCGTCACGACCAGGTTTTCTGGATCGAATCGGCCGATAACTACATCAGGGTATTTTACCTGAACAAAGGGAAAATGGCCGCTTTCATGATCAGAAACACGCTGAAAACCATCGAAAACAAATTTGTCCACACTTCACTGGTACGTTGCAACCGCTCTGCCATTGTTAATTTTGACAAGGTGAAAGTACTCAGAAAGGAACAGAATGGCATCTTTCTGGTCCTCGACCATGAGGAAGTCCCCGATATTCCGGTATCCAAAACCTATGCATCCAGGGTATTGGCCCGCTTTTCAGAATCGGCCTGACAGGATGCCGGTGGGCAGCCCGCTTCCTTTACCCCAATTCCGCTCCCTGCGCCCGAAACGGATACCCCCGCTCAGATTGATTTATTAAAAAAAATAAATACATTTGTTTTTTGATCATTGTGACATAAAAATGACCTGTAAGCTTATGATTTGTCAGGTGTCATTGTTCCCTGCCGGCCTGATCTGATTTGCCGGAAAAATCGTATAGTGGATTAACGAAAAAGGAAAAAACAAAAAAATGAAGAAAAAATCTTCTTTGCTGGTATTCATATGGGTGATAATCATTTCGGGAGGGTTTCCCGGATGTGATCCTCAAAAGGACTATTATGCAAGGCCCGAATTTCTGGCTCCTCCCATTTATCAGCAGTTGCAGGATTCGGGGGTTTTTACCCGTTATCTGTATTGTGTCGATAAATCGGGCTATGACAAAACCCTGAAAGGAGCCGGTTATTATACGGTTTTTGCACCTACCGACGAAGCTTTCACGAAATTTCTGGCTGAAAACGGATTTGCTTCCGTTGAAGAGATCCCCGCTGAGTTGGCCACCAAAATCGTAACCTATTCAATGTGTGTCAGTGCGGCATCTTATCAACAAATCGATGATTTCCAGACCTCCTCGGCGCTCGTGACCCCTGAAAACAAAACCGACCTGGCATTTAAACGGACTACGTTGAATTACAAGTGGGTTTACTCCGATTTTGACCATGTTGCGCAGGTGACACGCGATGTTATTGATATGAATGCCGTGGAGTCGGAAGTTTCGGTGCGCGGTAATTTTGAACTTGATGACTATAACCAGAAGAACATTCCCGTCTTTACCAGCAGCTTCATGGCGAAGAAGAACCTGTTGGCCGCCGATTACAAATATTTCTATCCCGATGCGGAGCTCACTGATTTCAATGTGTCTGATGCCCGGGTAGTAAAAAGGGATCTCTGGGCCGAAAACGGGATCATTCATGTTGTTGACAGGGTGATTGTTCCCCTGGACAACCTGGAGGAGATTCTGGCCAAAACGGATGAATGCGGTGAATTCCGGGATCTCCTGAACAGGTACATGGTGAGCTATACGCTGGCCGGCGAGGCTTTTCAGCTGAAATACGAACAATCCTCAGGCATCAGAAAAGAAGTTTATATCAAAGATTATCCGCAGGCCAGTTTTGCCCTGAACTGTGAAAATTTCCTCAAATTCGGGGGAGGATCGGAGATGGATGCCCAGATTGACGGATGGACACTTTTTGCCCCGTCGGACGAGGCCATGACGAAATTCTACAACGACAAATTTTTCAGGTTCGGCTACAACTCCCTTTCCGAGATGCCGGCATTTGTCATTCAGGAGTTTGTCAACGCCCATCTCTTCCGCACCACGGTCTGGCCTTCGAAATTTGCCATTACCACCAACCCTTACGGTGAAGAGGCGCGTTTCGATGCCAATGCCGATGTCATCAAGGCAAAAATCGGCAGCAACGGGATCTTTTATGTCGTCAACCATGTCCAGAATACCAATGCCTTCAACACCGTCCTGGGCGATATCATCCTGAATCCCGACTATTCGCTGATGTACCAGGCACTGTATGATCTCGAACCCCTGATTGCGACCCTGAAAAACCCGATCAGCAGTTACCTGTTGTTTCTGGTGACCAACGATCAGATGACAAAGGCTGGTTTTAAATACAATCCGGCGTCACTGGCGTGGGAATTCACCGACGACCCGAACCGGCCGGACCTCGGGACCCATCCCAGGACAGCCCTGTCGCGGTTTATATACATGCACATTGTCCTGCAGAATGTGGAAATGATGGCCGACGGTGTTGACCTGATCAACGGAACGGGTGTCCTCAAAACCTATGGCGACGAATATATCAAATACAACAAAGGTGAGATTTCCGCGGGAGGAAATCCTCCCGCCCAGCGTCCCAGGATCACCTCGGCCATTGACAGTAAGCCCGAAAACGGAAGATCCTACACCCTGGACAAACCGTTGCTTTTTTCCAACGGCAATATCGGTGAGATCCTTTCGGTATCCTCCTTGACTTCCCGGTTACGTGCCACCACCCTGTTGCGCTACCTCGAAAAAATCGCCGCCGCCAACTATTTCAACGATGACGGTGAAACGGTCTATGTTCCCGATTGTATTTTCAATGCAACCACCCGGGCGATCAAGGACATCCCCAATACGGATGTCATCACCGTATTTTTGCCCAACGACCCGGCTATGTCCTCCGCTGCCAACAGCGGCGTCTTGAAACCCCTGGCGAGTTTTGCACCCAATGGCAACGAAAATGTCCTCGGGGAGGACAATATGGCGCTGGGCCAGTTCCTGAAATACCATATCGTTAAAGGGAATATTCCCGTGGGAGAGAGCAGTGTGGGAGAATACACCACCTACAGGAAACTCGATGACGGAACCTATGCTACCCTTTTTGTGAACTGCGCGAAGGGAAATCCCGGCTCTATCACCATTACCGATGAAAAAGGGCGTACCGCGAATGTGATTACCAGCTCCACCACCACCTACAATATTTTGGGGAACAGGGCTATTGTCCATGTGATTGACAACTATCTGACTTATTGACCTAAATCTGCTTCGACATGAATAAACGAACAATCCTATTGGCAGGTATACAGCTTCTCCTGTTTACGGCTACGGTTTTCGGGCAGACTCGTTTCATTGTCCGCGGAAAGGTGAGCGATCAGACCGGAGGGCTTCCGGGGGTAACCGTGGTAGAGATGGACAGGAACAACCGTATTGCCACGGGGACTTCCACCAATATCGATGGAGAGTATGTCATTTCGATGACCGACGCCGCCAATAAACTTCAATTTTCGTTTGTCGGTTTCAAGGAACAGATTCTGGAAGTCAGGGGAAGGAACAGAATTGACGTGGTTCTGGAAGAAGATGTTTATACCCTTGAGGCCATTGATGTGGTTGCGCAGAAGGTGACCAATATCGGTATGGTCAACATTCAGGAGCGTGACCTGGCCATGCCGGTGGCCCGTCTTTCCGCCAGGGAGTTTGAAGATGTGCAGGCTTCTTCGATCGATGAAGCCATGCAGGGGCGTTTGTCGGGGGTGGATATAGCCTCCAACTCGGGTGACCCCGGCGCCGGAATGTCAATCCGCATCCGGGGGGTGAGCACCCTTTCGGCCAACTCCAATCCGATGATTGTCGTGGACAACATTCCCTATGAGGTGTCCATCTCTTCCGACTTCAGTTTCAGCACGGCCAACGAAGAGGGGTATTCCCAGATGCTGAACATCCCTGTCGACGATATCATGGAAATCACCGTTTTAAAGGATGCCGCCGCCACCGCCCTGTGGGGAACCAAGGCCGCCAACGGGGTGTTGATGATTACCACCAAGCGGGGAGCCAAAGGAAGGGAACCGGTCATCTCTTTCAATTACCGGGGAACCTTCTCCAAAAATCCCGGGCATATCCCCATGCTCAACGGTGACGAATACTCCACCATGATCCTGGAAGCCTACCAGAATTCCTATGACGTCCCGCTGAATACCAGCCTCCGTAAAGAGTTCCTCTATTCGGCCAATGATCCTTATTATTTTTATAACTACGGCGCCAATACCGATTGGATGAAAGCCATCACCCGCAACGGCCGTACCGGCAATTACGATTTTTCAATCACCGGAGGGGGCAACAAGGCGTTTTACCGCTTCTCGGTGAATTACCAGGACCAGGTGGGAACAACGCGCGGTACCGACATGAACAGGTTGTCTTCCCGTTTGAACCTCGATTATTTCATCTCCGACAAGCTGAAAATGCGTGCTGACTTCTCCATCGCCCACAGCAATACGAATGCGAATTACCGGAGCGATTTGCGGAGTGTGGCATACAAGAAAATGCCTAACATGTCAATCTATGAATACGACGCTTACGGCCATCTGACCGGAAATTACTTCTCTCCCGAAAGCAACGCCCAGGGTACCTATCCGAGTACTTACAATCCTGTGGCGATGGCAAATGACGGAGTTAACCGGATCCTGAACGATAGGATCACCACCAAGTATTCCCTCTATTACGATATTCTCAAGGGATTGCGGTATACCTTTGACATCTCCTTCGATGTCAATACCAACAAAAACAAGACTTTCCTCCCTCAAACGGCCACGGGGAAGGCCTGGACCGATTTATCGGTAAACAGGGCGTATGATTTTGACGGCGACAATTACTATATCTATTCCAACAACATGCTGACCTATGCCCGGAACTTCGGGGGAAAGCACGATCTCTCCTCTTCGTGGAACCTCATGACCAACGAGCGGATCGGGAATGCTTACCGGATTACCACTTCCAATACCGTTTCCCCGAGCCAGCAGGATCCGTCGAATCCTTCCAAAGTGAATGAAAGCGGACTGGGACCCGGGTCGGAACGCACCCGGGGACGCGACATCGGATCAGCCCTGATGGTGAATTACAAATACGGCGACCGCTATATTGTCAGCGGGGGAGTGCGTTACGAAGGAAACTCCCGTTTTGACGAGTACAACCGGTTTGCATGGTTCCCAAGCCTCTCCCTGGCCTGGAGGCTCTCCGGCGAAGAGTTCATGAGACCCTTCAGCCGATGGATGAATGATCTGCGGTTCCGGTTCAGCTACGGCGAAAACGGCAATCCGCCACGGTACGAAGGCATGTTCTTCAGCAATATCGGCTCCTTTAACTGGAACTATTTGGGAAACAGCGCTATCTATACTTCCAACATGGCACTCAAAAGCCTGAAGTGGGAATCTATTCATACCTATAATTACGGAATCACCGCTGACTTCTTCGACAGCCGCATCTATTTTGAAATCGACTATTACCTCAACAAAACCAAGGATATGTTCGGATACAATATTCCGGTCCAATCCTCATCGGGATATTCATCCAAAAGCATTGTCAACCTGGGAGCCATGGATAACGTGGGATATGACTTTTCCCTGAAGACTGTGCCCGTTCTTAAAAAAGATTTCAAAATGACCTTTGACATCAATATTGCCCGGAATTACAATGTGCTCCGCGAATTGGCCGACGATTATTCCAATGTCAGGAATGTTACCATCAGTAACGGTTTATATCAGAATATCGCGCAGATTGACAATCCGGCAGGTTCGTTTTACGGGTACCGTTACAAGGGGGTATATACCACCGAAGAGATGCTGATCGCCCGCGATGCCGACGGAAACAAAATCACCAACCCCAACGGGCAGGAGGTTAAAATGGTGTACGATTTCGATAATACCCGCTACTATTTTGAACTCGGCGACGCCATGTACGAAGACGTGAACCACGACGGCAATATCAATGCCAGCGACATCGTTTACCTCGGCAACGCCAATCCCGCCTTTACCGGCGGTTTTGGTTCCATGATCTCATACAAAAATTTTTCGTTAAACAGTTTCTTCTATTACCGGTATGGCAATGACATCATCAACAGGACCCGGATGTTTGGAGAAGCGATGTTCAGCTATGACAACCAGTTGAGATCGACGTTGCGACGATGGCGAAAGCCGGGCGATGAGACCGATATTCCCCGTGCGCTTTACCGTACCGGATATAATTACGTCGGTTCTGACAGGTTCGTGGAAGACGGTTCCTTCCTCCGCCTGAAATACATCACACTGACCTACCGTGTTCCCGGAAAATTCGCTCAAAAACTGGGCTGTAAAAGCATCAGGGTTTCAACAACCCTTAACAACCTGCTGACTTTTACCAATTATAGCGGGCAGGATCCGGAGATTACCATCCGGTCGGCCGACGATGTGATCTACACGGTCGGATACGACGATTCCAACACGCCCCGTTCCCGGGACGTGACCTTTATTCTTGCCATCACTTTATAACGGAGGAGAGGTGCTATGGAAAAAACAACAATACACCGAAAAGCAATGAAACGAATCCTGAATATTGTCCTGGGTTTGGCCTTCCTGGTTGCGGCCGGTTCCTGCTCCGACTGGTTGTATCTTGAACCCGAGGACGGGGTGATCGTTGACGAATTCTGGAATTCACAGGCTGACCTGAAAGCCGGCGTGATGGGGTGTTATGCTTCCATGCTTGGAAATAACGTTTCAGGCTCACTGAGCGTTACCGAACTGATGTTCTACTGGGGTGAAATCAGGGCCGACATGCTGATGCGCTTTAACAACACATCCCAGGACTTTATCCTGATATGGCAGGGGGATATCAAATCGACCAACGGATTTTGCAAATGGAATTCACTGTACCGGACCATCAACTACTGCAACAATGTGCTCGAAAGGGCACCTGTTATTCTGGAACTGGATGCTTCCTTTTCCCCGGTACTGATGAACCAGTACCGGGCCGAAGCCTTGACCATCAGGGCGCTGATGTACTTTTACCTCACCCGCACCTTTGACCGTGTGCCGCTCATCCTCCAAGCCACCAATTCCGATTTGCAGACCATAACAGCCGGCAAAGCGGAACGGCAGGCCATCTGGGATCAGATTGAAGCCGACCTCCTCGAAGCTGAGAAACACATCCCTTTCTCTTACGATAACGTCGCTGAAGATAAGGGACGGATCACCAAGTATTCGGTATGGGCCATCATGGCCGATTTCTACCTCTGGATTGAACAGTATGCCAAATCGGAAGAAGCCTGCAACAAGATCATCAATTCAGGCCGATTCTGGCTGGTGCCGGGGAACCTGGACTGGCTCTCCAATCTCTATGTGAAAGGGAACAGCCCTGAAGGAATCTTCGAATTGCAGTTCGACGTCGATATCCTGAATCCCTTTTTCAACACTTTCCGCACCCGGTCCAATTATCGCGCACACCCCGACGTGATGGAATTCTTCTGGCCTACCGATCCATTTCTGGCCAATGCCGACAGCGCCGATATCAGGGGGGATAAGGGAGCCTACAATTCGAGCCGCAATTTTTCGATCTGGAAGTACATAGGCCGTGATCGCACCTTTGAACTTACGGCAAATGAGGCCACCTCCAATTTTATCGTTTACCGCTATGCCGATATCCTGCTGATGAAAGCTGAAGCCATCGCTGCCGGACTAACCGCCGATGATCCCGCCCGGAGCAAAGAGGCACTCGACCTCATCAGAATGGTCCGCCGAAGAGCAAACGCATCGGCTCTGACCGATGAGGGAGAACCCACCGGACGGGATGGACTGATGATGTATATTCTGAATGAACGCGCACGCGAATTCGCTTTCGAAGGAAAACGGTGGTTCGACCTGATGAGGTACGTCAAAAGAGACAATCACAGAAACCTCCAGGTACTGAAAAATATCTACCAGCTGAGCGCCCCTCCCGACAAACTGCTCTCCATCCAAAGCAAGCTGAACGATTTTAACAGCCATTACCTGCCTTTGCCGCAGGCCGATATTGAGGCAAGTAACTCGCAATTGGAGCAAAATCCTTTCTATAAAGAGTAATCACAATATGAAATATGTGGAATTCATAACGTTCCCCGTTAGCAGTTCAAACCGTACAACACCTATATAATAAAGCACCATGTACAAAATCAAATATCGCATCATCCTCCTCCTCGCTGCCCTGGCAACGCTTTTTTCCCTGAAAGGTTGCCAGGAACCGGAATGGGTTGAACGGACAAATTTTGAGATCCTGATCGGGGAGTATCTGGAAAACAGCCCCGATTCATTCTCGATATTCGTGGATATGCTCAGGCAATCACAAACATTGGCATTCCTGAAAGCTTACGGCACCTACACCTGTTTTGCCCCTACCAACGATGCATTTCAGAAATTCTTCGCCGAAAAGGGGATCTCCGGACTCGAAGGTCTCGAGGCAGAGACTAAGAAAAACCTTGTCCGTTATTGTGTGATTTCCGACACTCTCAGTTCCGAAACATTTTCTGACGGAAGAATGGTCACTCCGACTCTTCTGGGCCAGTATCTGACCTACGGAACCTATTTCGAAGAAGGCAGGGTTGTGGGTAAGATCAACAAAAAAGCGGTGATCGGTCAAATGGATGTCAGGGTTCTCAACGGCATCATCCACGTCATGAACGATGTCCTGGAACCTGAATCCAAATCAATCGCCCAGTATGTGAGCAGCCTTGAAAGCTGTTCCATCTTCTCGGAAGCTTTGCGGGAAACCGGTTTGTTCGATCTCCTCAACATCCTTCCCGATGCGGAATCCGACACCGTCTGGATGACCCTCTTTGCCGTTCCCGACGAGGTTTACAAAGCCGACGGCATCCTTTCGGTCGATGACCTCAAAGAGAGGTACCAAACCGAAGAGAGACCCAACGGGCTGTACGATTATTTGGCCTACCACATTCTGTATGATCAGTACCTGTTTGTCAACGACCTGATTTCTTCCAAAGTGGTATCTACCCGGGTTCCTTCGGAAGTGCTGACCATCCGTACTATCGGACAGAGCGTCCTTGTGAATGACGATATTTTTGCAGGTGTGCATGAACCGGGCTATGAGATCAACCGCCCGTTGTCGGACCAGACTGCCGCCAACGGGGTGATCCATTTCATGAAAGGGAATTTCTTCATCAAGGTGCGCTATCCCTTTGCCGTTTACTGGGATGTCTGCGAACAGATGGAAATCATGAAAATGCCCGGGGTCTTCCGCAAAACCGGAGCATCAGGATTGCAGAACGGACAAATGGCAAATATCAGCTGGGAGAACGAAACGGCTACCATCGACTACAACGTAGGGGCCATCAACGGCGTATCTCACCACATTTTCAACGATTACTTCTACATCTATTTCAGGCCTGAGATTGTCAAATCGATAAAACTAAAAACACCCACCCTGGTGAAGGGATTCTATAACATATGGTATTGTGCCAGGACCCAGACCTCTTCGGCACGGCAATACCGCGCGTATGTCTATTTCAACGGGGAACAGACTACCCGAATTATCGACGGTTCAAAGGCCTACAACAGTTTCGGCGGCAACTATATCACTGACGGACAGTTGAATATGAATGGGTTTAAGATTTACCAGTACAATCCCTCCGATTTTGTGGTGACCGATCCGGCTACGATCCCTGACCTGATCGCAAAAGGACGTTCCGAAAACTGGCTCAACAGTGCGGCATGGTCGAGATATGCAGGCCAACTGGCCGGTACGGTGGAGGTGAAGGAGACAGGACCCCAAACAATCGAATTCGTGGCAACCGCCGGCGGAAACGGAAGTTATATGTACCTCGACATGATCCAGTTCATCCCGGTCGACGAAGACCAAAACTGGCCCAGGATTAACGTGAAGGATGGAACATTCGTCTATAAGGAAGATCTTGAAAACGGAAACTTCCCCCAATAAGAATGAGAAAAATGAGTGCTATGGAAAAAAATCGCCTGATCATCCTCTTTCTTGTGTCACTGCTGCTGGGCACCTGTACCGACGCGTGGGAGGAACATACCCGGATCAACGACAATGTGTCACAGGAAACCATTCTCGACTATCTCGAAGCTCACAGTGAATTCTCCCAATTTACCGGGCTGTTGAAAAGCGTGGGGATGGAAGGGAATTTCAGTTATCCCGGTTTGTTCACGTTGTATGCCCCGACCAACAGCGCCATGGAAAAGGTAAGTGCCGGAATGATAGACAGCGATGAGAAAAAGAAACTCTTTGTCAGGAACCATTACCTCAACGGCGTATATTCCGTCAGCTCCGACAAGGAGAAGATGTTTTTAACCATGAAGAGCGGCAAGGTCCTGGAATATGACCCTTTGAACAAAACCATCGGCGGGATGGGAATTGACGCTTCGATAGAGGCGGTTGTTTCAAACGGGAACATCCAGGTTATTGACGAGCCGTTGGTCCCCAAGTTTCATATCTGGGATTTCATTGAGCTGGAGGCCCCCCGGAACGAATTTGTTCGCTTCCTCAATTCATTGACTTCGCAGGTCTTTGACACCCAAAATTCAGTCCAGACCGGCATCGACAGCCAAAACCGCCCTGTGTATGACACCGTTTGGGTGAAACAAAACCTGTTCCTGAAAAATATCGCCGATCTCTCGTCCGAAGATTCCCTGTTTACAATGCTGCTGATCTCCGACGATGTGTTCATGGATCAGTTTGCGAAATTTGAGAGGAGTTACCGGGTCGACGACAAGATTTCCAATGCAATACCCACGCAACGGGATAGTATGAACATCAAAATGATGATTGCCCGAGACCTTGTTTTCCGCGGAAAGTACCCGTTACAGGGGAGCCCCGACACCCTGGTCTCCTATTTCGGGGTGAAGGTACCTTTCGTCAAACCGGCAGTGACCTCTTCCTATCAGGCCAGCAACGGCTACGTATACACCGTCTCGGACTGCAATGTGAAACGGGAGCATAAGATCCTTCCGATCCTGATGGAGGCCGAGGATTGGATTTACAGTTACCGGGGCACTTCCGGAACCCCCCATCCTTATTTCCGGGAAAGGGAGAATGCCTCGGGCGGTTCCGATTTTATCCTCGACAACTCACACGGAAGCCAGAAACTGACAGGTGCCCTCTTTAAAGGTCCTCTGGTTTCTTCCATCAAATACCGTGTCAAGATCAGGGCGATCAACGATTTCAGGAAATCCTACAGGGTTCCCGACGAATCGGTTGAGTTGCGTCAATTCCTGGGACAGGTATCCATCACCCGGAACCCGGTAACCAACATGATCACCAATATTTCTTCGGTTACCAATGCCTTCAGGACGGATACCCTTTACGGCAGGCCCGATTTCTTCTATGATCCTGCCGATGTCAACACCTATTATGTCCCCATTACCAAAACCCGGTATGCTCCGCTGGAAAATGCCGCGGACGACGAACTTGACCTGGGGTATTACGATTTTTCCCGTTCCGACAGCGTCTTTTTCCGGTTGGTTCCTTTTGCGGGAGGAATGGCCGTCACAGCCGATTATTTCCGTTTGGTGCCGATATTTGAATAAACTGAAAAATTGCCTACCATGAACTATTTGCTAAAAATACTGATTGCCATTGGTTTCATTGCATTTCAACCGGATGTGTCGGCACAAGAAACAGCTTCATCGGGCATCAGGGTCAGCGGTGAAGTTTTCAGTGTCCTTACCGGCAAGCCCGTTGAACTCGCCCTGGTCAATTGCGGCGATTTTTCATCCACTTTCACCGACGAAAAAGGGGAATTTACCATAGAAGCAAGATCGCCCGACGATATCATTTCTGTTTCCGCACAGGGATATCATCCCAAGGATATCCTGCTTTCGGGGAGGAGCAGGGTTTCCGTTTACCTTTCCGGTGAAGAAACCCATTCCTTTCAGGAACAAGCCTGGTTCGGCTATTTCTCAAAAAAACAGATTTACACCACCCAATCGGTGGCTTCGGTAAGGAATACCGTTGCTGAATCGGCGAAATCGGGCATCGGCTCCGGCGAGGCTGTCTTCGACGGGAGGGTGGCCGGACTGGAAGCCCGTGCCCGCAACGGGATCAAAGGGGCCGGTTCCGACCTTTTCCTGAGAGGCTACTCCTCGCTCTATGGCAATAACCAGCCACTGGTGATTGTCGACGGCATGATTTTTAACACCCAGAGCTACGGTACCTCCCTGATTGACGGATACCGCTCAAATCCACTCGCCAGCATTGCCGAATATGATATCGAAAATGTGACCCTGGTGCGCGATGCGGCATCCATTTACGGCGCCAAAGCTTCCAACGGCGTGGTCTTTATACGCACCAGCAAAGCCACACAACAGGCAACGGTCATTGACCTGATAATGAACGGAAACTACGAAATGGCCCCTGACAACATCCCCATGCTGGAGGCCGGGCAGTACCGGACTTACCTGAACGAAATCCTCCTTTCAAAAGGATTGACCGCTGACTCTATCAACCGCATGCCTTTCATGAATACCGACCCTTCGGTTCCCGGCTATTATAAATATCAAAATAATACCGACTGGCAAAAGAAAGTGTTTGCCGACAATTATTCCTCCAATGTAGGGCTCAGGATCAAAGGCGGCGACGATGTCGCCCTGTATGCCCTTTCGGTGGGCTTCTCGCAGCAGAAAGGAACGGTGAAAGGTTCCGACAACTCCCGGTTCAACTTCCGTTTTAATTCAGATATCAATTTCTCGCAGAAAGTAACCCTCAACTCGAACATCAGCTTTAACTACATCAAGAAGAATATTACGGCAACCAATATCTTCAGTTATTATGATGCTGTTTCGCAGGCAAGGGTCAAAGCTCCCTTCCTCCAGGAATTCATCCAGAACGATCAGGGCGTGGCTAGTCCCGACCTTACCAATTATGATTTCCTGTCGGTGAGCAATCCCGTTTCCCTGATTGAAAACGGACAGAATGAAGACATGAATAACCTTTTGTTTGCTTCCCTGAATTTCAACTGGGATCTTTCCCGGAACCTGACTTTGAGCAATCTGGTCGGCATGTCGGTTGACAAACAGCGGCAGTCGGTATTCATTCCGAGGGCGGGTATTGCTCCTGATTCGACAGACGCGGGCGTGATTGAGAACCAGATGAAAGCCCGTGTGCTGCGTCACTTTGTCATCAACAACGACATTCGCATCAAATACGAGCCCCGGCTGGGCGTCAACCACTCCCTGATGCTCCTTGCCGGCGCACGCCTGAACGTAAATACCCTGGAAGAGGATTGGGGAGCTGATTTTAACTCGGCCAACGACCAGATCCGTTCCCTCGGAAATGGCAATTACCTGCTGCGGCAAAAAGGAGGCACCATCGGTGACTGGAGCAGCCTGGTCTGGTATCTCCATTCCGATTACGGCCTGAAAAACAAATACCTGTTTACCCTGAATCTCGGGCTCGACGGATCCTCGCGTTACGGTTCCAAAGCCGACGGGATTCCCATGTTCGGGACCCGCTTCTGCTTTTACCCGGGGATGGCTGCGGCCTGGATCATCTCCGCTGAACCCTTCCTGGCCGGTTCCCGTGTTGTCGAACTGCTCAAACTGCGCGCCAGCTGGGGCCTGACAGGAAATGACGACATCGGAAATTACACCGCTCAAAAGTACTATGTCGCGAAGAACCTTCTCGGGTACCAGGGAACCATGATGGGTAACCTCTGGAATCCCGCCTTGGGGGCTGAAAGGAATTCAAGGATCAACGCAGGGCTCGACATGTCGTTCTTCAGGGAAAGGATTTCCGCTTCAGTCGACATCTTCCGGAACAAAACCTCCCGCATGTTCGACTACGTAACCGCCAATATCTTAACCGGTTTCTACGGCTATTACGACAACCGTGGCGGATTCACCACCAACGGGATCGATGCCATGGTCAGGGCCCGGGTCGCAAACCGACCCCTGGAATGGGATTTGGGGATCGTATTGTCAAAATATGCCACGAAAGTGGATGACCTTTTCGATCAGAAACGGATCACCCCGGTTTTCGGAGCCAACATACTTACCGAGGAAGGCCGTCCCCTCGGACTCTTTTACGGATATGCCACCAGGGGTGTCTTTGCCGGTGACGCGGAAGCCCTGCAGTCGGGCCTGTCAAACCGTATGGCCAACGAATCCCTGGTTCCCTTCCGGGGCGGGGATGTCATCTTTGAAGATTTCCATCCCGATGGCATTATCGATGAAAATGACATGCAGGTCATCGGTGATCCGGCGCCCGATCTGACCGGCGAAATATTCACAGAACTGCGCTTTAAACGGATTTCGCTTCAGGCATCGCTGGGATTCTCGGTGGGCAACGACGTATTCAACTATCTGCGCTATACGCTGGAGAACATGAGTACTACCAATAACCAGACCACGGCTGTTGTGAACCGGTGGAGATACCAAGGACAGGCGACGGAGATCCCCCGCGCTGCCTACGGCGACCCGATGCAGAATTCCCGTTTCTCGGACAGGTGGATCGAAGATGGTTCCTATGCACGGTTAAAACGGGTCTCTCTGACCTACCGGTTGCCCGTCAGGTCAAAATGGGTGCACTCGGCCGACCTGTTCGCTACCGGAATTAACCTTCTGACATTTACCAAATACCTGGGATTGGATCCCGAATTCAGCTTAAACGGCTTCGCCCTGTCACAGGGCATCGACGTGGGAATGATCCCGCAAAACGAAATGGTTCTGCTGGGTGTTAAATTAGGATTATGACATCTTGCCGGTTTTAGCTGCAGGATGTATGACCGATGAAGAATGCATAAAACAAAAAAGAAGATAGGGATGAGACCAACCAGATTATTGACATTTCCTGTGGTGGCGGCCATCACGCTTCTGTCGTGCCTGTCGTGCGGTGATCTGTTGCGGACCGGGGCCGACGAGGTGTTGCTGGCCGACGAAGTCTATCGCAATAAGGAGGATGCCGATGCCGCCATACGCGGAATATATGGTCAACTGATGGATGTGGCTACACAATATGTGGTCCTCAATGAGTTGCGTGCTGACCTGATGGATGTGACGAACAATGCGGGCCTTTCGCTGATGGAATTGTCGTGGCACATGCCTGTGTCGCACAATAACGAATGGGCCAGCCCGCGTCGCTTTTTTTCACTAATCAACAACTGTAACGATGTCCTGGAGAATTTCAGGATTATGTACAAAGAAAACCGCCTCACCCGGGAGCAGTATAACATGCGTTATTCCGACATTGTCGCCGTCCGTTCCTGGGTGTACCTGCAAATGGCCCTCCATTTTGCCGATGCCACACGGGGGGGTGTACCCTGGATCACAAAACCTCTGGGCGATACCGGGGAGGCCTCCGCTGAAACACTGACCGGTTTGCAATACCTTGACCTGCCCGTCCTGGTAGATTCCCTGTTAGCGACCATGGAATCCATACCCTTCAAGGATCACTATTCCGACGGGGGACTCATTACTACCATTGACGGTTACGAGAGCCGCCTGATGTATATCGACAAGGAATACCTGTTGGGGGAGCTGAACCTCTGGAAGGGCAATTACCTCAGGGCGGCGCAGTATTTCAAGAATATCATGGAGCGCGGACAAAGCGGCAACGACCAGTATGACCTTTATAAAATGGTATATGATGCGTCGGCTACCCTGGACCAGACCAGTTGCAGATTCAATAGCGGTTATCTCCGTTATTACGGCAACGACCGCCAGAGCGCCAAGAACATGTGGCCTTACATGTTTTATGAAACTCAAACCGCCAATTATCTCTACGAATGGATCTGGGTTCTTTATTTCGATCCCCTTTCCGAACCCAACTCCTTCATCGGACTCTTCGCCAAAGACGGGGGGAGTTATTTGCTGAAACCGTCTGCGCTGGCGATGGAGAAATGGGACAGCCAGGTTCAGAACAACTCTTTCAGGGGGGACTTCAGGGGATATTACGATAACCTGTACGGTTTGCCGGGATCCTATGTGGTGGAAAACGGAGACCCGGTCATCCTGAAACACATCTACAACCATTATATTGACGGTCACACTACCATTACCCAGCGTGCGGGGAAATGGCATCTGTGGCGTGCCGGCGGTCTTCATCTGCGTTACAGCGAAGCCGCCAACCGCAACGGGCAGCACCGGGTGGCCTATGCCATCATGAACAACGGCATCGGGGCCAATTACCCCGGGGCAGACCCGGATGCCCCTGCCAATGACTTCACCCTGCGCAGCCAGACCCTCCTGCCTTTCCCCTATGATTTCGATGCACGCACCACTTCCCTGGCGCAGCTGCCTCCCAACCTCAGGATGCCCTGGCACCGGAATACGGGCGTCAGGAACCGGGTGAGCCTGCAAAGAAACAGCGTGGAAGGCGATTCCCTCACCGTCATCGAAAACCAGATCCTGGAAGAGTGTGCCCTGGAACTGGCTTTCGAGGGACAGCGATGGGGCGACCTGGTACGAATAGCCCTCCGCCGTAACGACCCTGCGATGCTGGCCGATGCCATTGCCGCAAAACTTAACCGTGCCGGCCACGATGGAGAGGGGGTCCGAACCAGACTCATGGACCGCAAAAACTGGTTTCTTCCGCTGGAATGAGTATATAATAACGTTTTATCAAATTTTTAAATGTTAAATTTAAACGATCAATTATGAAAAACTTCTACGTCTGCAAAAAAGTAAAGCCCGGATTTGTAACGGGTAAAGTGTGGCGGCTGACTGCCGCGTTGCTTCTGTTTCTGTCGCTCTCCGGTACGGCGTTTGCCCAGGTTGCCCAGACCTGGACGGGCGCTGAGAATACCCGGTTCACCAATGAGAACAACTGGGATCCCGCAGGTTCCCCCGTGGGAAATAACCTGACCATTCCCTTGAAGACCGATTCCACCCAGGCCCCGTTTCAACTGTTGGTCTCCGGAACTGACAATATTTCAGTTAACTGGCTGGAAGTGGCCTATGCCACCGACAACCAGTATCAGCCTACGGTAACCATCGAACTCGATGAAGATACCGCCGTTTTTAACGTCGTTACCGGAAGCGCCATCAACTGTGACTACCAGTTTACCGGCACCATCGTCAAAAAAGGTCATTATACCAGTCTGAAATCCAATGTGGCCCGCCTCGACGAGGTAAATTCATGGCTCAGGGTGGAAGGAGGTATCGCCGAATTCCGCAACCTGCTGATGGGTAATTCCAATTCACCTTCACGCGGGGGGAAAATTTATGTCAGCGGGGGTGAACTCATCGTCAGGGACGGCTTCGGGCGTATGTGGACCGGCCGTGCCGGCGGCCAGGTGGAAATTACGAAAACGGGGAAAGTCACCGTCAGGACGAATTTTACGCCTCCCACGGAAAACTGGATCAACGGCGGCGAAGACTACCTCATCAAACGCACTTACGATGCGGTTTTCAACGTGACAACCTTTACCGCCTTACACAAGGATTCGGTATTTGATGTGTTAAACGCTGAAACCCAGGTGCTCGTTTTTGGCGAAGCCACAGATACGCTAAGATTGATGGAATCGGGAATATTAAGCAGTCCGACGCTGGTCTTGACCTGGAAGTACCGCAAGGAGGGGGAATTAGCATTCAAGTCCTTTACCGGTCCGGGAGCGGATGCCAAGGCCTTTGCCCCCGTCTTTTCTGAACCGGGAACCTATTTTGTGATCTGCGAAGGTGTCGACGGTGCCAAGGTGGTTCAGACCTCTCAGGTGATGTTCCTGGTCGCTTCCGATGCGATTACCCTATCTCCCAAAATTGACATGCAATATGTCAGGATTGGTGAAACCGGAGTGGAAATCACCGCCATCCCGGCCGGAGGTACCTGGAAATATTCCCGAATCCAGGGCGGGCCGTATATGGCCCTGGACTCCACGGTTACGGGAGGCGTGGAAAACAAGCTTTCTCCGGTATTCAAAGGCCCTGCGGGAAATTATTACCTGGTATATGAAACTGAAATCGGAGGAAAAATTCACCGCAGTTATGAGATGTTATATATCATCGAAGCTGCTAACTCGGCCGGAAAAACACTGACCTGGACCGGGCGCTTCTCCAATGACGCAAACTTCCCGGCAAACTGGACGCCGGTGGCCAATCCTTACAACAATACCCTGAACGTAAATGCGTTCGATTCGGCTTCCGTCCTTCCTTATCCGGTGTTTGCAAAACCGGGCAATTTTGCCATCTCTTCCTTTACCTTTGCCCCCAACAGCCGTGTGACCTTTGACGGTCCCGACACCATCAGTACCACCGGGTCGAACCGTTATGTCCAGGGAACCGTGGACCTTATAAAGGGTGTCATGACAGCGAGGCCTACCGAGAACAACCAGTATTTCCGTATCGAAAGGCCTGAAGCTGTCTTCACCCTGCACGGCACTTCCAAACTGTGGGTATACAACCTGTTGATGGGAAGCCACAGCTCTCCGACTGCGGGTACGGGGGGCCATCTCCACATCAAAGACAATGCGACGGTTATTTGTAGCAACATCGACCGTTTCTGCACTGTCGACTCCACGTACAGCCGGGTATACCTCTACGACAACGGGCAGATCCACATTGCGGGGGATGTCCGCTCAGCTCAGCAGGCCCGTATTGAAATGGGCAAATACCTCTGTCCCGTGGAAGACTGGGAACCTTTCATGTTTTTCGACGGGGAATACACCATCCTGAAAGCACGCAATACCAAATCATTCTCTATCGCCGATGCTAAAAACGCCTATACCACTGCCAACACACCCCTCGAAGAGGCGGTCACCCTGATCAATGTGGAAGGGATTACCGCCTGGGAATGGAAATGGTCGTTAAGCCCCCATGGCCCCTGGAATTCGTTCGATCCTCAGGCAACCAACCTGCCCGCCATTAATCCGTCGTTCAGCGAAAGCGGCTCTTACTTTGTGATTGCCGAAACTTCGGAGGGCGTTCAGACTTCCAACTTCAAACCTGTGACGGTGATAGAACTGGGGATAACTCCCGATGCCAGCCAGGAAATCGGACTGAATGTGAACGGCGATACCCTGAATGCCGTGGTTCCTGCCCAGTTTACCGTTACCTCCGTCTCATGGTACTACCGCCTGGCCGGTTCCGAAGATTATGTAGATACCTATGTCACGGGAATGCAATATGTTCCCAATTTCGGCACCGTCGGCGTGTACGAAGTATTTTACGTGGCTGAAGTGCAGGATGAGTTCAGCGTCCAGTATTTTCTGATCAGCAACAGCGTAACCATTACCGCCGGCAATGTGGGCATCCGGGACAACAGGGCGGAATTTCTGAATATCTACCCAAATCCCACTACCGGTCTGTTTTATGTCGACGGTGGCCACCAGGAATACCGCTTAGAGATCTTTGATCTCACGGGCAAGGTCCTCATGTCGCGTCAACTGACCGACGGAGGCCGCCAGACTATCAATTTCAACCGGAAGGGAATGTTCATCGTGAAAGTCCAGTCGGGTGACGAATTGAAAATCGGACGTCTGATCGTTCATTAAAGTATTTGCTAACTTCTAAATGCCAGGGGGTGAACTACCCCCTGGTTTTTTTCCTGAATATGGTGGTTGTTGTTAATCGTTATCTTCGGTACACCGGCAGCTATGCCCGGTTGGGAGTTGTCGTGCTGGTACTTTTGTCCTTGTTTCTTTTTTCCCCTGTCAGCAGGGCGCAGCGTCAGATGGAAGAGCTGGGACGGGGCCTCGTCGCTGTTCAGGTTCCCGGAGGGATTTTTCTCAGCTGGCGCATTCCGGGTGTCGAATGGCACGGCGTTACCTACCATGTCTACCGGAACGGGCAAAGAATTACTGCTGAACCCTTGCGGATTTCCAACTTCACCGATCCCGACGGGTCGGCGACATCATCTTACAGTGTCACCGCCGTGGTGAACGATGAGGAACAAGCCCCCTGCGGGGCGGTACAACCCTGGGCACAGCAATACCGGGAGATTCCGCTGAAACCCCGCAATACCTCCATATACCAGGTGAACGATGCCACTGCCGCAGACCTTGACGGTGACGGAGAGTATGAAATCATCGTCAAACGTATTGCACCGGGGTGGAATGATGACAACAAACACTATTCCTTTTTCGAAGCTTATAAACTGGACGGAACCTTTCTCTGGGAAATCAATGTGGGGCCCAACATCCTTCCCGACGTGGAAATCAATATTGCCGCCTTTGATTTTGACGGAGACGGAAAAGCCGAGGTTTTCATGCGCACTTCCGAGGGGACTGTTTTTGGCGATGGCGCCGAAATAGGGGATACCGACAACGATCAGATCACCAATTACCGCTTTTCGGTGGGGACCTCGGCCAACATGCAGTACATGAACAAAGGTCCCGAGTTTCTTTCGCTAATTGACGGGCTCACTGGCAAAGAGTTGGACCGCATCCCTTTCATACCCCGCGGGGAATCGGAGGACTGGGGGGACGGCTATGGCCACCGCGCCAGCAAATACTTTTTTGGAGCCCCGTATCTCGACGGTAAAAAGCCCAGCCTTTTCATCGGCCGCGGAATCTATACCAAAACCATCATGCGAACCTATGATGTGGTGAACAAAAAGCTGGTCTTCCGCTGGGAATTCCATTCGGGGACCAGCGGTCCCTGGTTCGGGCAGGGGAATCACAACTTTACCGTGGCCGATGTGGATGGTGACGGGCGTGACGAGATTGTCTGGGGGTCGATGACCATCGATGATGACGGCCGGGGGCTTTATTCCACCAGGTTGGGGCATGGCGATGCCATGCATGTGGGCGATCTGGATCCCTTCCGCAAGGGTATCGAGGCTTTCCGCTGTCTGGAGAACTATCCCGACCACGGCACGGTATTCCACGATGCCGCCACCGGGGAGATCCTGATCCATCACACCATCGATAAGGATTGTGGTCGCTGTTGTGCTGCCAACATCTCGGACGATATCCGCGGAAAAGCGCTGTGGGGAGGCGCCAGGATGTATTCGGCCTCTACACGCGAAGTTGCAGGCACCTCCGGGGGGCCCGAGAATTTCAGGATTTACTGGGATGGGGATTTGTTGGAGGAGTTGCTGGACCACAGCGGTTTTTCCACCGCCACGGGGTACGGGACAGGGGCCATTTACAAATACGGTCGTGCCGAGCCGTTGCTGCTGGCTCAGGGCGCCATTTCCTGCAACTACACCAAGGGAACTCCCTCCTTGCAGGCCGACCTGTTCGGGGACTGGCGCGAGGAGGTCATCTGGCGGAACCAGGCCAATACCGCCATCCGTATTTACACCACCGTGAATCCCACCCCTTACCGGGTATATACTCTGATGCATGACCACCAGTACCGACAGGCCGTTTGCTGGCAGATGTGCGGGTACAACCAGCCTCCTCATGTGAGTTACTTCCTGGGAGTGGCCGAAGGTAAAACAGAGCCCCCTCCGCCTGCCCTTTCAAACGGGAGACTGGTATACAACGGTACCGGAATCTGGGACCATTCCTCCGTTTCCTGGATGCTGGACGGAACAGCGGCATCGTTTAAAGATGGGGATCACGTGCTTTTCGACAGTTCGTCAGGTGACCAGGTAACCCTTCTCCTCGATTCCGTTACGGAACCCTCCGTCCTGTCGGTAAATTCCCCGGGCAACCTTATGTTGCTTGCCGGAGCCGGAAAACTCACCGGCGGCATGGAATTGTCAAAAAACGGAGCCGGTACCCTTACCCTTGCCGGAACGCACGATTATAGCGGCGATACCCGGATCTGGGGCGGAACGTTCAATTTTTCGGGAGAACTGCCCAATTCCCCGGTATGGATGGGCTTCTTCGGGGAAATGAATGCCTCTGGCATTCTGGGAAAAGGGTTAACCCTGTCGTATGGATCACTCCTCAGGATCGGGAAACCCGATTCCGTTGGCAATCTCCTTGTCAGCGGTCACCTGACGCTCGGTGAAAATGCAGGCCTTATTTTTGACCTGTCCCCGGCGCCCGCTCCGGCATCGGATTCCCTGGTCGTCAACGGCCCGCTTCTACTGTCGGAAAATGCCGTCTTCAAGATTAACGCCCTGCTGCCTCACGGTGTGGAAAAACTGCCTCCGGGTGATTATCTCCTGGTCACTTATGCCGGTGACCTGTCGGGTGATATTTCCAAAGTGCGCATCGAAGGCATGCAGGGTACCCCCTGCCGCCTGAAAACCGACGGGAAGAAAATCTTCCTGGAGGTTCAATCGGTGCGTTCGGCAGCCCGGGTGTACTGGAACGGTGACAAGCCTGGTGGCGTATGGGATCTGGCACTTACCGAAAACTTCCTCGCCGGCGGAAAACCTGATATTTTTGTGACCGGCGATACGGTCTTTTTCACCGATGCAGCCATCAGCAAAACGGTAATCCTTGCCGGGGAGGTCTGCCCGGTGTCGATGGTGGTGGATGCCACCGGCGATTACCGTCTGAAAGGAACGGGGAAGATCTCGGGGTCTGCCGGACTCACCAAGAGCGGAACGGGTACCCTGGCCATTGAAAATGCCAATGAATTTACGGGAAGGGTGCTGGTTTCGGAGGGAACCCTCAGTCTCAGCAAGATGCCGACAACACAAGCCCCCGGAGGGATCGGCCCCGCCAACGCATTGCCTTCCGCTTTCGAGCTGAACGGAGGGACCCTTCTGGTCAACGGTGAAAATAGTTCCAACCGTGCCATCCTGATGGGTGCAAACGGGGGAACCATCCGCAACACTGCCACACTTACCCTTCACGAGCCCGTGGCAGGGGGCGTACTTACCAAAACCGGCACAGGAAACCTGGTGCTGGCAGGCGTCAACACCCATACCCGGACCATCATGAAAGAAGGCAGAATAACCTTGCTGAATGACAATACCAATCCTGGGAAAACCATCGTCCTCGAAGGAGGTACCCTGCAGTGCAGCGATAACAGTTCTTCTTACAACACCCTTCCCTGGAATATCGAAGTTCCGGCGGGAAAGACGGCCTCGATCATGCTGGATTCCCGCGGGTACTATACGGGAACCCTGAAAGGCGGAGGAAACCTCTATATGTACATCCCCTTTGTGCGGTCCGACCTGAATGGCGACATGAGTGGTTTCTCAGGCACGCTGAATGTGTTTTCAACCTATTCCAACTCCCAGGGGTATTCCGCAGAATTGCGCATCAACCATTCCAAAGGATTGCCCAATGCCCTGGTGAACATCAACACTTCGATTTGGACGTCTAATACCGCAGGCACTACCGTGGTGCTGGGTGCTTTGTCGGGGGCGGGCGAACTGGGCGGTAATGAGACGTGGCAAATTGGTTCCAAAGGCATCAATACGGAATTCAAAGGCCGCATTACGGCAGGAAGCCTGATAAAAATGGGGATCGGCGAACTGAAATTGTCGGGATCGAACAGCTATACCGGGGGGACCACGGTCATGGCCGGAACCCTCCATGTGAACAACAGCAGCGGAAGCGCCACGGGATCGGGAAATGTGACCGTCAGAAAGGACGCCGTTCTGACAGGGCCCGGGACCATCGCCGGAGGGGTGACGGTGGAAGAGGGAGCTGTCTTACGGCCGGGAAGCGCCAATACAGGCTATAAGACAACGGTAAACGGAGCTGTGAACCTGAAACCGGGATCAGTGTTCAGCATCAGGGTGAATCCCCTGTTTAAAATTTGCGATGCGCTGGCCGTGACAGGAACCCTGGCCGTTTCAGGCCATCTTTCAGTGAACAATTCCACTGCGACGGAGTTACAGGAAGGCGACCGGTTTAAGATTTTCGAGGCGGGAAATATCACGGGAAGTTTTACCTCGGTGACCCCGGAAATCCCCGGAGAAGGACTGGAATGGGATTTTTCGGAACTCCTTTCCGGGGGAATTGTTAAAGTGACAAGGATAACCTCCGTATCTTTCCTGCAAAGGGATCAGTTTGCCGTAACGCCCAATCCGGCGGAGCATCTGCTGAAATTGAGACTGCCCGTTACCGGAAACAGGATGACCGTGGAAATTGCCGGCATCAACAGACAGGTTTATAAAAAGGAGTATTATGACCATGCCGGCGTGGTGGAAATGGATGTGAGTGGGTTGCCCTCAGGCGTTTATTTCGTCATCCTTCAGGCGGAAGGAAAACGGGAAGTTCGTAAAATTGTAAAATTGTAATTTGATGAGGAGGGTAATACCATTCATTTTGGCAGGGTTGTTATTCACAGCAACGGCACCCTTGCTGAAAGCCCAGATGCAGGTAGAACGGCTGAGTCGCGGAGCGGTTGCGGTAAGGAACGGCCAGGGTTATTATTTGTCGTGGCGTTTGCTGGCCCATGAACAATACAACACCGGTTTTAATATTTACCGTGGGAATACCCGCCTCAACGGAGAGCCGGTGACCGGTGCGACCTGTTATTACGATTCCGTGGCACCTGTGAACAGCCTTTATTATGTCAGGGCGGTGACGGATGGGGTGGAGCGGCAGGAGAGGCGTCAGGCCCGTATCATCAACCTTATGGAGGGGAGTAATGCCGGCTATTTTGATATCCTCCTCGACAGGCCTGCCAACGGCATTTTCGGAGGCGCATATGCTCCCGGAGACGCTTCCGCAGGTGACCTGAACGGCGACGGGGAGTACGAAATCGTACTGAAATGGGATCCTGACAATGCCAAGGACAATGCGCATAGCGGCACCACCGACAATGTTTATCTTGATGCCTGCACCCTCGACGGAGATCGCCTCTGGCGTATTGACCTGGGGCCCAACATTCGTGCCGGTGCGCATTACACCCAGTTTCTGGTTTACGATTTCGACGGGAACGGCAGGGCGGAAATCATGGTGAAGACCGCCCCCGGTACGAAGGACGGCACCGGGAAATACCTCAGTAAAGGTCCTGCAGCATCGGCCAATCATGCTGAGGTATACCGCAATGCGGGCGGCTATATTCTTTCCGGACCCGAATACATCTCCGTTTTTGATGGAACCACGGGATCTGAACTGGCTACCGAAAATTACTGGCCTCCCCGGGGTTCGGTATCGTCGTGGGGCGATAATTACGGCAACCGGGTGGACCGCTTCAATGCCGCCGTGGCGTATGTCGACGGGGAACGCCCCTCGGGGGTTTTTCAACGCGGTTATTATACCCGTATGACCTTCGCTGCCTGGGACTGGCGCAACGGAGAGCTGACCAGGAAATGGACCTTCGACTCCAATACGGCGGGGAACGGAGCCTATTACGGTCAGGGGAACCATTCGCTATGCGTAATCGATGCCAATGGTGACGGCCGGCAGGATCTCGTGACGGGTTCATCGGTCATTTCAGGCGATGGCACAGGCATGCATACCTCCGGGATGGGCCATGGCGATGCCACCCACGTTACCTTTATGAGGAAAAATGATCCTCGGCCGATGATTTTTATGCCCCACGAAAGTGGCGGACACGGGGTGTCGCTGCGCTATGCCGATAACGGGGAGATGCTCTTCAACCACCGCAACAGCGGCGATACCGGACGCGGCTGCGCTGGCGAACTGGACCCTTCCACTCCCGGCTTCCACTTCTGGGCCTCCGGCGGGCTGGGTCTTTATGACATTTCGGGAACCCGGGTGGGCAACGTCCCCAATTCCATCAATTTTGTCGTCTGGTGGGATGGTAACCTGAGCCGTGAACTGATGAACGGAAATACCATTGACCGGTGGAAGATAGGGATCAACAATGCCGAACGCCTGCTGACAGGAAACGGGGCCGGTTCCATCAACGGTACCAAATCAACGCCGGTATTGCAGGCCGACCTTTTCGGCGACTGGCGCGAGGAGGTAATCCTCCGGCGAAATGACAACAAAGCCCTGCGGGTCTATACAACGGTTATTCCGACAAACCATAAACTCTACACCTTCATGCAAGACCCGGTATACCGGGTAGCGGTTTCCTGGCAGAACTCCTCCTATAACCAACCCCCGCATCCGGGTTTCTATGTGGCTTCCGATATGGATTTTCCACCCCCGGCACCGCAAGGGGTACCGGTAGCCGGGTTCAACAGGGGATCGGGGGAAATCATCAAAGACCTGATGGTGTATGACGATCTTAATGCCATCAGATGGCAGGTAACGGACAATCTAAATGCCTCGGAATCGGTGTATGGCGATAAAGCTTATTTCCCTTCCCTCATGCCAGGATACCTGGAGGGAAGCGAATGGATCAGGACCTCCGCCATGTCGGCGGGATTTGAAAGCAGTGACGGCTTGGCCAGGTTCACCGTGCTCCGGGAAGCAAAAATATGCGTTATCCATCCGGCTACGGAGGAAAACAGGCCCGCATGGCTTTCTGCCTTTTCCCTGAAACCTGAAAAAGTGGTTTTGTCGGTGACCGGACAGGCGCCTGCCGAAATGAGCATTTTCGAAAAGGAGGTATCCGGAGGGGATACAATCCTCCTGGGAACCATCGCCGCCGGCCAGCCCATGTATTTTGTGACAGCCCAAAAAACCGACTCCACCACCCATATTCCGGTTACCGCCTCAAACAGCGGATTGGACCTGAAAGCCTGTCCAAACCCGTGTGACGGTATTTGCCGGATTGACGTTTTTTATGAAAATGAGGATTTCCTTTCGGTAGGGGTGTTTGACCTGAATGGCAGGTTGATCCAATCGCTGTTGCATGAAAGAAGCAGGGCCGGATATCATTCCCTTTTGTTTGACGGCACACATCTGCCGGCCGGAATCTATATCGTCAGCCTGCAAAACAACAAGCAGATGATCCGTAGAAAAATAATCCTCTCAAAATAACAACATTCCCGGCTTCCGATCGTAAAACCTGTGTATTAGCCGGTTATTTTGAATGAATTGTACGGTTTTCCCGTATGATAATAAGTCAGGCACAAGCTAAAGTGAAAAAGCAAAACGGACAAGCCGAACACCGTTTAAAAAGTAGGCGTAAAATAAATTTTTAAAGTTATGGTCAATCTACTAAAGTCATTTACCCATTCGGTAAAACATTGGTATGTTCCACTCATTGTGGGAATCCTTTTCATCATTCTCGGTATTTATATATTTACCGTACCCGTTGCAACCTATTTAGCACTCGCCATATTTTTTAGTGTGTCATTTTTGGTGTCGGGGCTCTTTGAGAGTTTCTTTGCTGTTTCCAATTATAAATCTTTGAATGATTGGGGCTGGTATTTAGTTAGTGGAATTCTTCATGTAGTTATAGGTATTTATCTTATGGCAAATCCCCAAATTTCAATGGTTGTTTTGCCTTATATAGTTGGCTTTACGGTTCTTTTCCGTTCATTTTTGTCATTAGGTCTGGCATTTGAAATGAAAAGCTCAGGTGTTTTAAATTGGGGAAATGTAGCCATTGCAAGTGTCTTGGGGATTTTGTTGTCATTTTTATTGATAGCCAATCCGATTTTTTCCGGATTATCATTGGTTGTGCTTACTGCATTGTCATTTGTGTTTTCCGGGATTGCATCAGTTGTAATCGCTTTTAATCTTAGGAAAATTAAACAACATCCTGGAAAATTAAGCGATGAATTAAAATCAAAAATTGAAGAGGTACAAGCAGAAATCGAACAACAAATAAAATAACAATATAAAAAAAGAGTAATTACATCTATATCCGCTACAGCTTATTGCTAATTATCGGATGTCAAAATGCAGACAAGAAAAATGCAGACGCAGTAAACCGCCACCGTCTTTGACGGTGGTGGTTTGCTTCAACAACCCATTAAAGCATTAATATTCAAATTGATTAAACTCATATACAAAATGACATGAAAACAATCTTTTTCATGATTCTGGTATCAATAGTTTTCCTTTCATGTGAGAAGGAAAACGTTGATGTTCTTATTGGCAAATGGAGGCTCGTTAAAGGTTATGCTATTATGGCTGGTGGTTATTACGACATCCCTGACGAATACCAAAGATTTGAAGAATATACTGACAACAATATGAGAATACAATCTGACTTAAGTGGAAATGAAATATCCAGATGTAATTATTCAGCGACAAACACCGCTGTTACAATTTTCGGGAAAGAAAATAATGGAGAAGAATGGAGCTCGACGTATAAGTATTGGTTTCAACATGACACTCTTGTAATAAAACATGATGGTGGTTGGGAGTACTATAATGAGTATTTTATTAGGGTTAAAACAATTCATGTAAAATGATATGATTCTTTTTTAAGGCTCCATTTAAAGATTTGAAAAAATATCTCCGGCTAACTGGTCAGTATATTTTATTGGTTGCAAACAAAATATACCGACCAACCGTTAGCGCCTGTTCCCCAGATAAAGCTACTCCAAAATTATTTTAAATAAAGGTAAAAATTCTACCGGGTTTATTGGCTTCGCCTGCTAATGAATTGCCGTACCTCAGCATTCAGGCTTTTTGTAAATCCGGTTTTTAAAATGGTATCACTGTCAGGATTACTGACCAGTCCCGGCGTCATTCCGGAATGGGATGAAAAATGAAAATATCTGGTACTGATAAGAAAAAAAATTGCTAAATTTGGTATTGATCCTAATGAACTTGGCATATTTTCTCAAGATAGATACCGCGAAAAACATAATTTGAAACAAGCTGATATTCAATTAGTTAATTGACATAAGTCATAATTTTAGGACGACCGTGCAAACTTAAACTGACAGACAAAAAGCGAATAATTAATAAAATATGGAAGGCTTAATTTCAGCAGACAGATTTCACTGCAGACAACCGATAGGTTATTCTGTTGCGGAGCAGTTGCTTGAATTGCCAAAACTTAAAGTCATTCAATTTCATGACATCAAACCTGATGCAACAACTCTAAAGGTTTTAAATGATGTAGTATTCAAGAAAAGAAAAGACATCACTTTAAGAGTTTATGGTTACCCAGACACTTGGGCAGATATTAGTTTCTTACACCTTCTTCCCGACCTGGAAAGATTTGACTGGGACACAGCAGTATTTGGTTCTTGTGAGCCGCTTTATAAGTTAAACAAACTTGTTCATCTTGGACTTGGTTTCACACAACCAAAACCAAAAATCAGTATAAAGTTTGTTGCTGACTTTAAAGAGACCATAGAAAGTATAAATCTTGAAGGAGATTACAAAGATTTTCTGACGACTATTCCATTACTCAAAAATTTAAAAACACTTTGGCTGTCATCAACTAAGCTAAAGGACTTCGACTTCTTGCAAGGACTTCCTTTGGAAACACTTGGCAACTATGGAAGCAGAGTTGAAAGTTTTGATTTTTTGCCTAATATTCAATCACTAAGGAGAATATGGATTAAGACAAATTCAAAGATTGAAAACATTGACTTCATTGAACAACTGCCAAATCTTGAGGACATAGAGCTTCAATATGTAGCTAAGGTTACAAGGTTTCCAAAATGCGACCATCTTAAGCATCTAAAAAGAATATTTGCTTTTGAGTGTAACAGACTTGAAGATATTAGTGAAGTGAAGAAGCTGAAAAATTGTGCTATACATATTTCAGGAAAGAAATTAGCAGGAAGACAATATAAATTTGAACTGACTGATGGGAAAATTTGAAACGACAGTTATTCGTGGAAAGATGATTCTTGAAAAAAGCAAAATTAACGATAATTTCGAACCTGATTTGTCTGAAATTGATGCGACAGGGCTAATTGATATGGATTGGTATGTTGAATTATACGGCAGATATGATAACGAGAATGATTTTAAGATAAGCCACAGGAATTTATAAAATTTGCAACAAGTTAATGGTTTGACTTTGTTGATTTTGGATTTACGTAGCATTTTATATTGAATGATTTAAATATTAGGAAATTTTTAGTACTAACAATTTAATTATAATTATATGAAACGATTTCTATTATATTTAATTTTGTGTATTTTTTCTATTAACTATGCAAATGGTCAAGTAACTCCAGGTAGTATAGTAGAAGAAAATATTGGGGTGTTTCTTTCCACGCCGGCAACTAATTACGTTAAAGAAATGCCTGTAGTAATTATTAGATATATACCCACTTTAGATGGTATAAATTTAGATGTTGCGCAAGCAACTGATTATTGGGATCTTGGTAATATAACAATTAATGATTTAAAATCTAACATAGATATTTATAATGCAAGAACAAAATTCTCGTTAGAAGAAGGCAGTAAATTTCGTGGTTATAAAAATGTAAACGCTGTTCCATACTTGGGGTACAAAGTACTGAAATACATAACAGTTTATAGACAAATTAATGTAAGTAATTATTTATTAGGTACTGAAGGCGGTAAAAATATATATCAACCAGATTATAAAAAGGAATTTGATGTCTTAAATTTGACTAACTTCATTAAGACAAATAATGTTAAAGAAGTTTGGATATGGTATGGTGAGCCTGCAAGACCAGGTTGGCCATCCTATAATGAAAGCATTCATGGTAATATTCAGAAGCATGTTTCGTTTGTTGAATCAAATATGGCTAGTCCAACAACCGGAGATATTTCAAATAGTTATAGGGTTGCAGATGATTTATATATTTTAGATCATACTTATGTAGTTTATTGTTATAATTTCAGAAGAAGCCAGGCAGAAGCAGTGCATAATCATGGACACCAACTTGAGGCAATGTACAATTATACAGCTGAACGACAAGATGGTAATATAAGCATGTTTGTACAAAATTTTTCTGGCTGGGGAGATAATAATTACCAAATACCTCCTATTGGAAGAGCTGGTGATTGTCACCACCCACCAAATACAACAAAGGATTATGATTATCAAAATACTGATTTGGTTAATAGCGATATAGAAGATTGGAAACCTTTAGGTGGAACAAAAAAGCTTGTAAATTGCAATACATGGGGTAGTTTAGCTTATGATTGGCCGGGTGCTGCTGATTTTAACCAGAAAACAGAAAGTCAATGGTATATTTACTGGATGCAAAATATGCCTGGATTTAATAATAATATTCCTTTTAATTCTTATAAAATGACAAATTGGTGGCAATTTACTTCAGATTGGGATTCTTGTTATAATAATAATATTGGACTATATGGTTTAGCGACAGGTTTACAGGATAATTCAAATGAAATTATTAATGTTTATCCTAATCCGGTTTTTGATAGAATAATAATAAATATCAATTCGTTTCCTGTTTATGCATATTTTTATTCATTAGAGAATAAATTAATAGATATCAAATTATTAAACAATAATGTAAATGAAATAAATGTTGAAAACCTAAGTAATGGAATTTATATATTAAGACTTTTATCTGACAGAGAAATTATAGTAAAGAAGTTTATTAAACAGTAATGTTTTAACAAATTAAATCAAATTGAAATTGACACTTAACGTGTGTTAGCCGGTAATTGCCGGCTTTTGTGCCAATTTGATTATTTGGTTCTTTTCACTAATCCGGGGCTTCCTTAATTTCATCGGTTGAAGGAGAGAGTACAATATATGAGCTTCCAAATGTTGGTTCATAAGAATAGTGGTTGAAGGGGATGGATGGGTAATACAACCAGACAAAAAGTTTCAGTATTGTTTCAGCAGCGCAATGAAAAATTTCGATAATCTTCTGACAAAGAGTTGATTGCGGAGGTTATTCGGTGCCCGGGGCGGGAATCGAACCCGCACGATATTGCTATCACTGGATTTTGAGTCCAGCGCGTCTACCAATTCCGCCACCCGGGCCGGCAGTGGTGCAAAACTACTACTTTTTTTAAATCAAAAATTCAATCAACATTTTTTTCCTCTCCATGTTTAAGTGAAGAAACACATAAGGCCGGGCAGGGGTGGCTGAAACATGCCAACCCGCGGTATATGCTTATGATAAAATTTTTACCTTTATTGACATATTTTCCGGCAGACGGCAGAATCTGCCAATGGTTCCGATGGAAGATCTGACTTTGTTTAACAGAATCCGAAACGGCGACCGGACAGCCTTCAAAAGTCTGTTCGACGCTTTTTATGCTCCGATGTGCCATTACGCCTCTCACTTCCTGAACGATGACAATCAGGCGGAGGAGGTGGTGCAGGATCTTTTTGTGAAAATCTGGGAAAGACGCATGGAGTTGGTCGTGGAAACCTCCCTGAAACATTACCTCTTCCGCTCGGTGCGCAACCAGTGCCTGAACCTAATCCGCCGCGACAAGGTACGCCAGCTCCATGCCATGAAGCTCCGCGATGCCCTGTTGTCGGAAGATGCTCCTGAAGATTATTCCATCTCCCCCGAAAAGCTCCTGAGAATTGAAGAAGGCATCGCCTCCCTGCCTGTAAAACGGCAGGAGATTTTCAGGCTCAACCGCGAAGAGGGACTGAAATACCGAGAAATTGCTGAAAAACTGGGCATTTCCGTAAAAACTGTAGAAGCTCAAATGGGGGCTGCACTTAAATCGTTGCGGGAAAAATTCCGCACGCTCCTCTTTTTTCTGGTTTTGGGATTAATGTGAGACATTGGATAGGGGTATTTTGCCGTTCACGTGTCTTAAAAGCGTAATGAAAGAAAAAAAGAACATAGAAGAGGTAAACTGGGATTTACTGGCCAAATTTCTGAGCGACGAAGCCAGCGGGTCTGAAAAGGCTGAAGTGGAAACCTGGATCGGCCGGTCAGGTGAAAACAGCGCCATTCTGAAATCGGGTGAAGAGATCATGAAAAAGGCCAGGTTGTATTATCATTCCCGGAAATTTGATCCTGCTGCAGCATGGGACAAGGTGGAAGGGGATTTGCATGCCGTGCCTGTCAGGGAGCTGACGTCCCCTCAAAGGGGCGCATTCTTCAGGATAAAGCTCCTGCGCGTGGCGGCATCGGTACTGTTGGCCCTGGCCCTTGGATCCCTTGGTTTTTACGCCGGTTTCAGGCAGCACAAGACCGCCGTCTTTACCGAAGTGATCTCAGACAATCAGCAGGTGTTGCGGGATATCACCCTTCCCGACGGATCACAGGTGACACTGAACAGCAGTTCAAAACTGACCTACCCCAGGCAGTTCGCGAAAAAAAACCGGGAAGTGCAAATAGAGGGGGAGGCCTTTTTTGAAGTAAGCCCCGATGCCTCAAAGCCATTTGTTATCTCAGCGGGGAATGCCCGGATCAAAGTGCTGGGCACTTCCTTTAATGTGAGTGCCCGGCCCGGCGATGAAGCCGTTGAGGTGGTCGTGGAAACCGGAAAAGTACAACTCATTTGCCCAAAACTGGCTCAGCAATCGGGCTCCGACCTCATCCTTCTGCCCGGTGAAAAAGGAGTCCTCATGAATGAAAAAAATCATCTGGTGAAATCGGTGAATGAAAATCCCAACGTGACATCCTGGAAAACTTTTGAACTGGTCTTTCAGCAGACGAAACTCGGGAACGTAATCGCTGATCTGGAAAAAACCTACCACACTGAAATCCAGCTCTCCGAACCTTCCCTCAGCGACCTGCTCCTTACAGCCCATTTCAGCAACCAACCGGTAGATTTCATCCTGGAAGTAATCCGGCTGACTTTCAACCTGGAACTATCGGCGGGAAACGGACAATATTTTTTGACAGCCGCAGAAAACAACCCTAAAAAGTAAAATGCCATGAAGACAATAAAATTGAATATGAGAACATTCCTGACGACTCTTTTCATGCTGGTATTCATACCGGCGATGGTGACGGCCCAGGAACGCCGAAAAACAGATCCGGCCCTCGACCAGAACATCAGCATTTACGCCGAAGAGGAGCCACTCTCGGGTGTGATCGAGAAGATCTGCAAATACCTCAATATCGATTACTCGTACAATGCTGATCTCATCGCCAACAAAAAGGTGAGCATCAACGTCTCCAACAAACCGGTCAAGTTTGTCCTCGATAAGCTGATGAAAGATTTTTACCTGATTTTCGAGATCGAGGATAACCTGATGGTGGTCAGGGAGTATATTCCCCTGGACCAGAGCATCGACATCGAAAGAACGGCCAGGGACTATGGCATCAACCGGGGTTTCCTCATCGAAGACCCGCGTAGAAAATCAGTCAACCTGAAATTCAAATCCGCCAGTAACCTGATCATTCTGCCGGTTACCATCAATGAATCGGATACCCTGAATTTTATCCTCGATACCGGGGTGCGTTTCCCGATTATCACGGAACTGCCTTTCATCGAAAAGCTGAATCTCAACTACATGGTTCCCGTGGAGATCCAGGGACTCGGGGATGGCGAGAGCATCACCGCCTACCGGTCGGGAAACAATGTAATCCAGCTCGACGGAATGGTAGCCCGCAACCAGGAGGTGCAAATGGTCATCGATGAGAATTTCCAGATTTCCCACATGCTGGGAATCCCGGTCCACGGCCTGATCGGTTTTAACCTTTTCAAGGATTACATCGTGAAAATCGATTACCAGGATCAGGAGATTTCCTTGTACCGGCCCGAACATTTCAAATACCGTGACCGCAGGAGCGATATCATATTGCCGCTTCATTTTGACGGGAACAAACCCTTTATCCGTACCAGCATCGTGACCGATGAAAAAACCGAAGTTCCCGTAAAACTGTTGGTTGACACGGGAGCCAGCGATGCCCTGTGGCTCTCCGAGAAATCGGACGAGCGGATCAGGGTTCCGCAAAATCACATTGAAACATTCCTCGGAAGGGGTCTCTCCGGCGATCTCTTCGGAATCAAGGGCAGGATCGATGCCGTGTGGGTAGGACCCCTGGTGTTACCCAGGCCCATTGTTTCCTTCCCCGAAGACAGCCTGGTTTCAGAACTTATTTCGGCCAACGACCGGAACGGTACCCTCGGCGCAGAAATCCTCCGCAGGTTCGTGGTCACAATCGATTACCGCAATGCCCGGCTGACCCTTTCTCCCACACCTCTGGTGAAGGAAGCGTTTAACTACAACATGAGCGGTATGGAAGTAATTAACCCGATGCCCGGACTGCCGATTTTCACCATTGCCAATATCCGGGAAAATTCTCCTGCCTATCTGGCCGGACTGAAGGAAAATGACCAGATTATTTCGGTCAATAACAACAGCCATGCCTCTCTTTCTCTGAATGACATTAACCTGATCCTTCAGAGTAAGGAAAACAGGAAAGTTAAAATGAAGGTTTTGCGCGATGGGGAACAAATTAGAACATCCTTTGAGCTGAAAAACTACTTCTGATGTCATATTTGCGGATAGTCCTTATTATCTGCACGTTGCTGCCGGCTCTCGTTTCACGGGGCCAGCAGCAGCGTGCGCCGGTTTTAGACAGGATCATTTCCGTGCATGCCGACGACAGACCCGTCTCCGATCTCCTGGAACAAATTACCCTCCGGAACGGAATTTTTTTTTCATACGACGCTTCCCTGATTACCACTGACAACAAAATCACCCTTCACCTGGAACAGCGCAGCGTCCATGATGTTCTGACGGAGATTTTCAAAGACGACGATTTCCGCTTTTTGGGAAAAAACGACCACATCATCATCTCAGCTGGTGACCTGGCCGAAGGGGAAGGTACGGAGACCGCTCTGCAATTGCCTGAACCCGTGATTCTTATTTCGGGTAAGGTAATTGACAGTTCGACGAGGGAACCCATGAATTATGTGAGCGTTTCCCTTCAAAACCAGCCTGTCGGCACCATTACCAATGCCGACGGCGATTTCATCCTTAAGCTTCACCCGGAATATGCCGGCGATACCCTGATATTCAGCAGTCTGGGCTATGCCAGGAAAAAAATGAGCGTCAATTCCCTCCACGATGGCGGGGTGATACCCCTACGCTCCATCTCAATACGCATCAGGGAAGTCAGGGTAAAGGCCGTTTCGGTAGACGAAATTCTCGACAACCTGAGGGAAAACATCACCCGGAATTATTCATCAAATTACCAGCTGTTCTCCGGTTTTTACCGGGAAACCCTCCGGCAGGACGATGCGTATATCAACGTGTCAGAGGCAGCCCTTGAGATTCTGAAAGCCCCTTACGGATTCCCTGACCGGGAGGATAAGGTCAGGTTGCTGAAAGCGCGTAAAAGTCCCGATGTGCAACCTTTCCACTGGGTGAATTTCAAAATGCAGGGGGGACCCTACATCATTACCATGCTGGACGTGATCAGGAAACTGGAGACTTTTCTGGATCCTGACTATCAGCTTCTATATCGTTACTCCATCAGCCAGGTGATCTGGTATAAAAACCACCCGGTGTTCGTGATCAGGTTCCGTCCGGCCCGTGACATCGATTTTCCCCTGTTTGTGGGTGAAATGTATGTGGATCGCGAAAGCTATGCCCTCCTGTATGCTTCATTCAGCCTGGATGAATACGGACTTTCCGTTGCTGGGGAATCGCTGATCAGGAAAAAACCCAAAGAATTCAGGGTGAAACCCCTGTTTGTTGACTACCAGGTCGATTTCTCAGAACACGGAGGAATCTGGTATCTCCACACAGCCCGCGCCAATGTGGCCTTCAGGGTGAAAAGCCCCAAGGACAAAATTAATTCGGTATTCCATACGGTCTCCGACCTGTTAATCACCGAGGTCAGAAATACCAGCCTTAAAAGGTTCCCGGTGAAGGAACTGTTTACGGTAAATGATATTTTCTCCGAAATCTCAATCGATTACGATGAGGACTTCTGGGATAATTACAACATCATAAAACCCGATGAAGATCTCCAAAAAGCTGTAAAGCATTTTACACAATACAGCACCGGGGACGTCATTTTTCAGGCAAGGTAGGGTGTAAGACTTGCCCTGGCATGGTTTTGGTTTTCTCCCCGGCGTAATGTAAAGGATAAACTTTATTACTTTTGCGCCGTTTAACCATGAAAAACCTGCGGGAAATGCTTTTGGAAAAGGGATATGTTTATGAACCCATTGATCCGGATATCCGTTTGACTAAGGAAATCAGCCGGATGCGGAAGGAGAAAAATGCCGTCATCCTGAGTCATTATTACGTGGATGCTGAGTTACAGGAAATCGCCGATTACGTGGGCGACAGTCTGGGGCTATCGCAGCAGGCAGAATTAACCCATGCTGACGTCATCGTATTTATCGGCGTTCATTTCATGGCTGAGACGGCCAAGATCCTGAGTCCTTCGAAAAAGGTGCTCCTTCCCGACCTGAAGGCAGGTTGCTCCCTGGCGGAATCGGCCCCTGCAGAAAAATTCGCGCAGTTCAAGGCCCGATATCCCGGACATAAGGTTATCTCCTACATCAACTGTACGGCCGATTTCAAAACCATGACCGACGTAATCTGCACATCTGCCAATGCGGTGAAAATCGTGGAAAGTTTTCCGCCGGATCAGCCGCTGATCTTTGCTCCCGACAAAAACCTCGGAGATTATATAAACAGCATTACCGGCAGAAACATGGTGCTGTGGGATGGCGCCTGCATGGTGCATGAGCAGTTTTCGCCGGAGAAAATCGTGGAACTGCTGGACCTTCATCCCGATGCCGAATTCATCGCGCATCCTGAATGCAAAAAACCGGTGCTCCTCCTTGCCCGGCACATCGGATCGACCACATCCCTGCTGAAATATGTTCAAAAAAGCACTGCCCGGAAATTTATCGTGGCTACCGAAAGCGGCATCCTTCACCAGATGAAAAAATCCTGTCCCGAAAAAGTCTTCATCCCCGCACCTTCCAATGACCCCACCTGTGCTTGCAACGACTGCTCATTCATGAAACTCAACACTCTCCAGAAACTATATCTCTGTCTGAAGCATGAAAAACCGGAAATCCTTCTTTCCCCCGAAGTGATCGAAAAGGCCAGAATCCCCATCGAGCGGATGCTGGAGTTGTCAAGATAAGGATTTCCACCATTTCTCCCGTCTTCTGCGGGTACACCTCCCGGTCGGGAGGAGAGACTTTGGTGGTTATTGGGGAATTACCCTCCGGGATACGGGAGAGGTAATTCTACAACCAGCGTAAGCGGGATGATCGCCGGCTGGATTATTTACCGACATTCTCCACCAGAAGGTTTTGCCGGGAGATTTCTATGGCTTTCAGCAGGGTCTTGTCAATTTGCTGAATGATGGGATAGAAACCTTCGTCGCCTATCATATTTCTGGCGATGTATGCTTTCAACTGGGTATTGATGATATGTCCTGAAGCCCTGATTCCTTCGGCATCGGCAGGAACGCCCCTGGAAGCGGCATAGGAGATAAAGGAATTTAGAACGCCAGCTTTTTCCAGATAATTGCCAATCTCCTGTGCGGTGGTCATTTCAGCAAGTTCTTCCCGGTGCTGGTCGGTATACTGAAATGCATACTGGGAAATGAGCATTTTCTGATATAGCTTCTCAAAATAGTCGGACCGTCCCGAGGTGTCGGCCGGGACAAAGATGTCGGGCATGATTCCTCCCCCTCCGTACACGGTGCGTCCTTTCCGGGTCTGGTACTTCAGGGAATCTGCAAAATGGATGCTGTCGACCGCTTCAAATTCGCCATGCACCATTCTGTTGATGAGGTCTGCAAAATACTTTTCATTTCCGTTTTCGTACGATTTCTGGATGCTTCTTCCGCTGGGGGTAAAATAGCGTGCCACTGTCAGTCTGACTGCCGAACCATCGGAGAAGGGGATTTGTTCCTGGACCAGTCCTTTCCCGAAGGAGCGTCTGCCAATGATGATTCCCCGGTCATTATCCTGGATGGCTCCGGCAAAAATCTCACTCGCTGAAGCTGAAAATTCATCGATCAGCACAAAAATCTGTTTTCCGGCCCAGGCGTTGAGCGAGTTGGCGGAAAATACCTTTTTGGGTTGCGCCTTTCCCTGGGTGTATAAGATGGTATCTCCCTTTTCCAGGAAATCGTTGACCATGCGGATCACTGCATTCAGGTAACCTCCCGGATTACCTCTCAGGTCGATGATCATCCGGGAGGCTCCCTGCTTGTCCAGTTTTTTCATTGCATCGGTAAACTCGGCATAGGTGGTTTCAGCAAAACGGCTGACTTTGATAAACCCGGTTTCCTGATCGATCATATAGGAAACATCGACACTGTAAATCGGGATTTCCCCCCTGACAATGTCAAAATCGAGAATATTTCTAAAACCCTTCCGCTGAATGGAGACTTTCACGTGCGTTCCCTTTTTCCCCCGGAGCAATTTCAGAACATCTTCATTCTTTATGCCCGTACCGGCCACCAGGGAGTCGTTGACCATGACAATGCGGTCGCCCGCTAGGATCCCCAGCGTTGCGGAAGGACCGCCCGAAATGACATCAACGATCATGATGGTATCCTGCATGATGTTGAACTGAACCCCGATACCTGAGAAATTTCCCTGCATTTCCTCTTCCACTACCTGCATATCGCGGGCAGGAATGTAAGAAGTGTGGGGATCCAGGTTTTCAAGAACCCCCGGGATGGATTTCTCAATGATTGCGGCGATATCCACGCTGTCGACATAGGCTTTTTCTATTAGATGTAGGATGGTGTTCATTTTGTTTCCTGAGGGAGAAATTTGCGGATTCCGGGAAAACAGGGAGCGCTCCCCCAGGAAATTGCCGATGCCCACTCCGGCGATAAACACCACAGTGAGAAATAGGGGAATGTATAAGGAAAACCGTTTGTTCATCTCATCAAATTAAGTCATTGTCTACCTGAACAACTTCGACATGGGCTCTTTTTAAAAGGTTGATCCCGGCATCAAGCCGGTAGTTTTCGGTGAAAACCACCCTTTTGATCCCTGCCTGGATGATCAGTTTCGAACATTCAAGACACGGAGAGGAGGTTACGTACAACGTCGCCCCGTCACTGCTGTTGTTCGATTTGGCAACTTTGGTGATCGCGTTGGCCTCGGCATGTAAAACGTATGGTTTGGTTTGATTGTTTTCGTCTTCGCAAACATTCTCAAATCCCGACGGGGTACCGTTGTACCCATCAGAAATGATCATCTTCTCTTTTACCAGCAGGGCGCCGACTTTCCTTCTCTGGCAGTATGAATTCTGCGCCCATATGGCTGCCATCCTCAAATAACGCTGGTCAAGCAAGGCTTGCTTGTTTCCGTTTTCCGGTTGTGTTGCCATACATTTATATCTACCCTTAAATTCCGAATGGTTACAAATGTAATTGGTTTTAATGAAAAAAACGGGGCGAATGGTCTTCACCCCGTTTGAAATGATATAATATTGAAGTAATAGGGACTGTGGGGCCGGACTATTTTTTTATCAAAAGCCAGGTGTCTGCATATTTCGGGTAGTTCTGCCTGATTTGCAGGAGGCGTTGCCTGGCGGGGGCTTCGTTTGCGTATGAATCTACCGTCACCCGGTAGTAGCCGGTTTCGCTTTGGACGATGATGGGGGTAAATCCCTCGGAAATCAGCGTTTGCTTATAATTCATCGCATTGTTCATGTTGCTGAAAGAGCCGATGATGATGAAATAGCTGTTTTGGTTTTGCTCTTCAGGCCGTGTGAAAGTGATGGCTTCTTCACGCATGGTGACAGGTTTTTCATCCGAAACGGCGGGTGCTGCCGGTTTGGTTTCGGGAACGGTAAAAACCTTGGGAGCCGGTGTGGTGGTCTCTTGCTGGGCTGCCGGCGTATATGGGCTTGTGGCTGCTTTCTTTGACGACTTGCAGGATCCCAGGGCAAGCGCCGTTATCAGTGTCAGAAACAATACTTTTCTCATTTTTCCTCAGTTTTTCTTAAGGTAAAAATAGATAATTGCCTTTCGTGGTTGTTTATTACTGTTGATGAGTTTTGCACATTCTGCTGTTGGTAACCTTCCGGAATACACAGGTCAGTGTTAATTCAGGGGCAGTTTTATGGTAACCGGTTCACCGGGTCCCGGGAGCAGGTTTCTGACCTGATAAGCCGTTCCGCTTTCAGTACGTGGCACCTTTAAGATGACGGAACTGCGGGCGGGCAACAGGGTAACCTTTTCCGGATTTTCCGATTCTGCAAATTCGAAGGCAAAGTCGCTGAGGTTGGTGAGCTGGAGGGTAGTGGTTTTTTCTCCTGCCGTAATGATACGCTGTGATACGCTTGCAAGGAAGAGTGTTTCGAGCCATTCTGTTTTTCCCAGGAGCAGGTTCCGGAACCACCCGACGGTCCGGCCTTGCTGCAGGGCTTCACGGATGCCTTCAGGCGAGCGTTCCGTGGCAAATACCAGGGTGATGGGCCTGCGTTCCAGATTTTCCTGCTTCAGAAAGTTAAGGATGGGATCATGTACGTCGGAATTGGCAAAAACCGTGAGGTTTTTGTCACGTGACCAGCCGAGTACTTCGGGATACCACTCGTAATGATTCACCACTTCGATGCCATTGAAAAGCCCTTCCCTGAAGAGTTCTTCATGTTCGGGCATCCATACCGCACCGTTGGGAGCCTGGGCTTTCCATCCGGGATGGTTCCACAGCACAAAGGCCCCCTGTGCTTTGGCTTCACGTAATGCCGCCCTGTAATCCTCCTGATGGATTTTGGCTTCATCCTTGACAAAGAGGGCGTTGAAATGGCCGGGAGGCATCGACTTTGTGATTTCCACCCCTTTGATGAGGATCAGTCCCAGCCCTGCCGCTGTCTTTTCAGCCAGCACATAGGGAGTTCCATGACTCACCGGGACATACTCCTTGTTTGGCGTATATTCCAGGTGATCGGTAATGGCGATGGCGTCCAGTCCTTCCTGCCAGGCTTCCCCGGCACGAACGGTAGGCCATACCGTTCCGTCAGAAAAAACCGTATGCATATGAAAATCACACTTCAACACTTCATATCCCGGAATGACCGGCACCAAAATCTCATTTCTGACAGATTGCGCGGTCGAGAGGAAGGTCCATAACACCGCGGAAAAGAACAGTAACTTTTTCATTTCTTGATTTTTTAAATGGGTATAGAACGATTTTTATGCTACCATGGGTTTTGTCACTTTTATTCGTCGGTTTTTTTCTTTCCGGTCATCCTGGTCAGTCCTGTCCGGACCCCCTTTTCGATATTTTCCCAGGGAAGGACTTCCCGGGCGATGTAAATGAACATTAAAATGATTCTTTCCTCACCGCACGATTTGTAAAAGGATGCTTTGTTGAGGCGGTATGCTTCTCTCATGCGCCGCTTCAGGAGGTTCCGGTCCACCGCCTTCTGGAAATTTCTCCTGCTTACCGCGAATGCTGCCCGGGCGGGGAAGGGGAGGGGATTGGCGGTTTTCATCCAGACGATCTTCACGGGATAGGCCACAAGGGATTCTCCTTCACAGAAAAGTCTTTCAATGGCCTTTGCCGATGTAAGGCGCTCTTCCTTGCTGAAATGGTGACTGATCCCGTTCATTCCCGGTCATGAAAAAGGCCGGTAAAAATGCCGGCCTTTCAAAATTAATATTTTGTAGTTATTATTTTGACTTGTTCATGTTTTTAATGTACTGCTCCAGGGCCATGGTCATCGACGGCGCCTCAGGGGTAGGGGCTTCAATGTTGAGTGTTAATCCGGCTTCCCTGACTGCCTGGGCTGTCGAAGTGCCGAAACAGGCGATCTTCGTGTCATTCTGTTTGAAATCAGGAAAATTCTGCAACAGCGATTTAATTCCGGAAGGACTGAAAAATACGAGAATGTCGTAATTTATATCCTTCAGGTCTTGAAGATCACTGCAAATGGTGCGGTATAAAATGGCAGTGGTAAAGTTGTATCCTCCTTTTTCAAGGAGCCGCGGAATTTCCTGTGAGTGAATGTCGGAAAGGGGTACCAAAAATCGCTCCTCCTTATGTTTTTTCATGATATCGAGAAGATCTATTATGGATCCGTTGGCATGAAAGATCTTCCTTTTTCGGTAAACGATATATTTCTGCAGATAAAAGGCTGTGGATTCCGAATTGCAGAAATATTTCAGGGAATCGGGAATGGTCACTCGTAATTCCTGGGCGATCCGGAAAAAGTGGTCAATGGCAGTGCGGCTGTTGAAAAGGATGGCCGTATATTCATTGATGTGGATGCGCGTCTGTCTGAATTCCCTGGCCGTAACACCCTCAATTTGTGTGAAAGGCTTGAAATCTATCTTCACCGATGTGCTTTCAGCCAGTTCAGAGTAAGGTGACTTAATAGTTGCCGGTTCCGGTTGTGTTATAAGAATTGTCTTGATCTTCAATGTTACAAAAATTTAAGTTAACAATCACCTGATACTGGATAAATCACTTTTATAAAAAGTAACATGGGCAAAAATTCAAGGGTACAAAGGTATAAAAAGAGATAAAAAACTGAAAATTGTTTTTTCAATAAAATTAGAACCCCTCTGTGCAGGGTCATCAGGTAAAAAACGGCGGTCAGCGCCATCCCTGCAAAAAGGAAGGGCGAGGGGTTTTGAACAGGGGCCCAGGCAGCGAGACAGACGATGGGCAGCAATGCCAATCCCAGCACTTTGTTGTAATTCCTGATATTGAAAAGGTATTCTCCGGTTTCCTTTCCGGTTTCGGTGATGAATCCCAGAAACAGGTAAGTTAAACTCTTCAAGAGAAAATAACTCAGGATGGTTCCTGAAACGATCAGGAAAAGGGAAAGACCGCCCAGGGCTGAGAAAAGCCCGAAGTATTTCATTATTTGAAACCCAAACAATCCGATTACCAGGAAAAACAGAATATCCAGATAGAAGGCTCCGCTCGCCATTGAGATGTTCTGCTCCCTGAAAAGGCGGGAAGAGGTCGGGTAATTGACCGTGCTGCGGAAGAGGGAATGAAGGTACTTTCTGAAGGAGAAATTGACAAGAGAAACGAGCAACAGGGAAAGACAAATCACAAGGGTAAACCAGTCGGAGGAATCACTCCTGAAATTCCTGGTGGGAAGAATGATATCTTTTTCTTTGAGGCTGACAAGGGGCAGGGTGATATTTGCATTCGGATTGACATATCTGTCGGAGTCTATCAGGAGGGTTTGTTCCTCTTTCCAGCGCATGTATCTCTCACGCGTCATGTTATAATTCCTGCGAATGACCTGTGGCTTGACGGTTCTGGAATCCTGCCTTGCTGTCAGCTCCTTCAACGATACCGGAAGGGAGGATGGTGACGCCTTGACATTGATTTCAGATGCCTGACCGGCGGCACTTTTAAGTGTAGTTCCGGTAACCGTGTCACTGTAATTAATAAAGAAAAAGTCCCCTGTACTCATTCCCGTATCTGTTCGGCCACAAAGATAGTCAAATCAACGATAACGGTCTATCCTCAAAAAGGCAGGGAGTGCCATGATTCAGCAATTTTCGTATTCATAGATCTCCATAAGGAGAATGAGTTTTGATAACTCTTCTACTTTTTCGCAGTCCAGTTCATTGTGAAGAATCTCCATGAAGCGCCTGAGCGCCTCCCTATAATCTTCTTCAGTTTCCAGCCTTTCTTTCATTTTCAGTGTGCATCCAACCAGTTTAACCCTTCGTTCATTTCCACCGTCAGAGGAACTTTCAGAATGACTGCCGTCTCCATTTGTTTTCGGACGATATCTTTTACCTGCTCCAATTCGGGTTTTGCAACATCAAAATTCAACTCGTCGTGTACCTGAATAACCATTTTGGATGAAAGTCCGGCTTTTTCAAACTCCCTGAAGATGTTGACCATGGCAACTTTTATGATGTCAGCAGCTGATCCCTGTATGGGGGCGTTGATAGCATTTCTTTCAGCCATTCCGCGTACGACCTGGTTGTTTGAATTGATGTCAGACAAATAACGCCGGCGACCCATAATTGTTTGCACAAAACCCTCTTTTCTTGCATTTTCAATAGATTTTTCCATATATTCCCTGACGCGTGGGAAATTTTCAAAGTAGCCGTCAATCAGTTCTTTGGCTTCGGTCCGAGATATGTTCAGCCGCTGCGACAGTCCGAAAGCCGAGATTCCGTAAATGATGCCGAAGTTGGCGGTTTTGGCTTTCCGGCGCATGTCGGAAGTGACCTCCTGGACGGGGATTTTGTAAATTTTTGCGGCGGTCAGCGCATGGATATCCTGGTTTTTGGCGAATGCCTCCACCATTTGGGGGTCATCGCTGAGGGCGGCCATGATGCGGAGTTCGATCTGGGAATAGTCGGCCGACAGAAAGAGGTGTTCTTCGTCGGAAGGGATAAAGGCTTTGCGGATCTCCCGTCCGTTCTCATCGCGAATAGGGATATTCTGCAGGTTGGGGTTGTTGCTGCTCAGCCGCCCGGTGGCCGTCACCGCCTGGTTGTATGAGGTGTGGATTTTTCCGGTGCGGGGATTGATCAATTCCGGAAGGGTTTCGACATAGGTATTCAGCAATTTCTTCAATCCTCTGTATTCAAGCACTTTCCCCACGATGGGATGCTGGTCTTTCAGCCGGGTGAGCACCTCTTCATTGGTTGAATATTGTTTGGTTTTGGTAAGCCGGGCGTTGGGGTCTATTTTCAGCTTTTCAAAGAGGATCTCCCCGAGTTGTTTGGGGGATGACACGTTGAATTCCATCCCCGCCAGTGAATGAATCTCTTCCTCCAGGTCAATGATCTGGCGGCGCAGTTCCCCGGCATAGTCGTTCAAAGCCCGGGTATCCAGTTTTACGCCGGTTCGCTCCATATCAGCCAGGACGGGCACCAGGGGCATTTCGAGACCGGTGAAGAGCGCCGTTAGCCCGCTCTCTTCCAGAAGCGGTTCCAGGACTGCTTTCAGCTGAAACGTCAGGTCAGCATCCTCGCAGGCATAATCGCGCAATTTCTCCTTTTCCACGGCCCGCATGGTGAGTTGGCTCCTTCCTTTGGGCCCAATGAGGTTTTCGGTGGGTATCTTCCGGTAGTTCAGGTAGGTCTCACTCAAGTAATCGAGGTTGTGTTTCCATTCCGGCTGAAGGAGGTAATGAGCCAGCATCGTGTCGAACATCTTTCCCTTCACCTCCAGCCCATACTGACTGAGCATCAGCAGATCATATTTCAGGTTCTGTCCCACTTTCAGGATGCGCTCATCTCCGAAAACCTCACGGAATTCCAGCACTACCTGTGTAGCTTCTTTCCGGTTGGGGGGGATCGGTACGCAGTAGGCTTCGTGATTGCGGAAGGCAAAGGAGATGCACACCAGTTCTGCGGTATGGGGATCAAGACCTGTGGTTTCGGTATCGAAACAAAATGAAGGCTGCACCGCCAGCTCGGCCCGCAAACTGGCACGCTGCATTTCATTTTCTACAAGGTAATATTGATGAGGAGTAGTTTCCAGGGTTTCTGCCGCCGGCCTTTCTTCAGGAGTGGCCGCCGGCGCTTCCATACCAAAGAGGGTCCCCTGAACCGGCTGCTGCTCCCGCGGTTTTTCCGCCGCTCCCGACAGCTGAAGCCTTTCCAGAAGATTGCGGAATTCAAGGTCTTCAAACAATGCCCTGAGCGCTTTCTGGTCAGGTTCTTCAATCCGCAGCTTCTCCGGCTCAAACGATACCGGCACGTCCAGCATAATCGTGGCCAGCTCACGTGACATCCGTACCTGCTGCTCAAAGGCAAGCAGGTTTTCTTTTTGCTTCCCCGTAATTTTGTCAATATTGCGGTAAATACCGTCAATGTCACCAAAATCGCTGAGCAGCCTGACGGCATTTTTGGGTCCTATGCCCGGACAGCCGGGGATGTTGTCAGAGGAATCTCCCATCAGTCCGAGTAAATCAATCACGAGCCGGGGATCCGCCAGGTCAAAATTCTTCCTTACCTCTTCCGCTCCCCATATCTCAATGTCGTTGCCCCCTTTTCCTGGTTTGTACATGTAGATCCTTTCACCCACCAGCTGCGCATAATCCTTGTCAGGAGTCATCATGTAAGTCTTAAAGCCTTCCCCGGCAGCTTGCCGCGCCAGGGTCCCGATGATGTCGTCGGCTTCATAACCCTCCTTTTCCAGAATGGGGATCCGGAAAGCTTCTACCATCTTCCGGATATAGGGAACCGCTTTCCTGAGATCCTCGGGCATCTCCTGGCGGTTGGCCTTGTATTCGGGAAACATCGCATGCCTGAAAGTGGGTTTTGACATGTCAAAGACCACCCCGATGTATTCCGGTTTTTCATTCTCAAGCAACTGGACGAGGGTGTTGGCAAAACCCAGCGCGGCAGAGGTGTTCACCCCTTTTGAGTTAAAACGAGGATTTCTGATAAAGGCAAAATAACTGCGGTATATCAATGCGTAGGCGTCCAGCAGGAATAGCTTCCTTTCAGCCTTGTCGGTGTTATCTGTCATGTCTGATGTTATTTCTGGTTTCTATCTGCCCGGTTTCACCGGTGGTTGTTGACATTAAACCTTTCGGATCATCCATCTGGAAATATTTTGGTTCTTAACTTCAACCTCGATCGGCGATTTGTCCATTAATCTGCACCTCAACCTGCACCTCAACCTCAATTATTATCCGTTGCGTACCACTCGGCAAAGGAGGTAACAGTTTCAAAAAGCCTGATGCTGAAAAGGGAAACGCCCTGCGGCATCAGGGGTTTCAAAATTCCGGCGATATACCCGACGAGGTTTTCTGTAGTAGGCTGAAAATCAACAATGAACAATCTGTCAGTCGTCGATTTCAAGGCATTGACCCGATTTTCGGGAATAAGCCTGTTAATCATCAGGGCATGGTCAAAGCGGTCGGTGATGTGGGTTTTGACCAGCGTTTTCAAATCGTGGAAATCAATCACCATGCCGTCGCCGTGATGCCCCGGTATGTGGCTGGCATCTCCCATGACTGTCACTTCGAGGTTATAGGAATGACCGTGAATGTTGCTGCACAGCCCCTGGTAAGCATGCAGGGCATGGGCCATTTCAAAATGAAAACGCTTTGTAATCCTGATTTTTGCCATAATTTTCAAAAAACAAAAATGTGAAGTTACTGAAAATTCTTTTCACTGCAATTTTGGTTATTTTTGTACCACAGTGTTCGGGCTTTGTGCAACGGTTTCGTTCTAAAACATGTAATTCAGAATATTTCCATGAGAAAATGGCGTATTGAAGATTCGGCTGAATTGTATAACATCAATGGTTGGGGGATCAATTATTTTTCAATCAACGAAAAGGGAAATGTGATTGTCACCCCCAGGAAGGATAATATCTCGGTCGACCTGAAAGAACTTATCGATGAGTTGCAGCTACGGGATGTGACACCGCCGCTGCTGGTTCGTTTTCCCGATATCCTTGACAGCAGGATTGAGAAGATGGACAGTTGTTTCCGGATTGCCGCCGAAGAGTACGAATACAAAGGCAAGAATTTCATCGTTTATCCGATCAAGGTCAACCAGACGCGTCAGGTCGTAGAAGAGATCGTCGACCATGGCAAGAAGTTCAACATCGGTCTGGAAGCAGGATCCAAGCCTGAATTACATGCCGTGATCGCCATTGACACCGACAGTGATTCGCTGATCATCTGCAACGGATACAAGGATGAGAGTTATATCGAGCTTGCTCTGCTGGCCCAGAAAATGGGACGTCAGATCTTCATCGTGGTTGAAAAGCTCAATGAGCTCAGGTTGATTGCCAGGGTTTCCAAACGTCTTAAAATGAAGCCCAATATCGGAGTCCGCATCAAGCTTTCGAGTACGGGGAGTGGCAAATGGGAAGATTCGGGGGGGGATGTGAGCAAGTTCGGCCTCAGTTCGAGTGAGTTGCTCGAGGCGATGGATTTCATGGAAAAGAACGGGCTGAAGAGCTGTCTGCGGCTTTTGCATTTTCACATCGGAAGCCAGGTGAACAAGATCCGCCGGATCAAGACTGCCCTGCGGGAAGCTTCCCAATTTTATGTGGAACTTTACAGAGCCGGCTTCAAGGTGGATTTCGTCGACATCGGGGGCGGACTGGGGGTGGATTATGACGGCACCCGTTCCGCGAACAGCGAGAGCAGCGTCAATTACAGCATTCAGGAGTATGTGAACGATGCCACCTACACCATGGTTGACGCTGCCAATAAAAACGGATTGCCGCATCCCAATATCATTACCGAGTCGGGGCGTTCGCTGACGGCCCATCATTCGGTGCTTATTTTTGAAGTGCTGGAATCGGCCACGCTGTCGCGGTGGGAGGAGGACGAAGATATCGAGACCGGCGACCATGAGCTGGTCCAGGAACTCTACCAGGCCTGGGAACTGCTGAACCAGCCCCGGATGCTGGAGACCTGGCACGATGCCCAGCAGATCCGCGAAGAAGCTTTGGACCGCTTCAGCCTCGGTTTACTCGACCTGAAAACCCGCGCTCAGGTAGAGAAACTCTTCTGGTCCATTGCCCGGGACATCATGCAGATGACCTCCAAACTGAAACATATCCCCGGAGAGTTGATGACCCTTCCCAAGTTGTTGTCCGACAAATATTTCTGCAATTTCAGCCTGTTTCAATCACTTCCCGATGCCTGGGCCATCGACCAGGTTTTCCCCATCATGCCCATTCAGCAACTCGATGAAAAACCTGACCGGTCGGTCACCCTGCATGATATCACCTGTGATTCCGACGGAAAGATCGACAATTTCATCAGTACCCGCAACATGTCCTATTACCTGCCCGTCCACAGCATCAAGCAGAAGGATTCTTACTACATCGGTGTTTTCCTGGTGGGTGCCTACCAGGAGATCCTGGGAGACCTCCACAACCTCTTTGGGGATACCAATGCGGTTCATGTGTCGGTCCATGAAAAGGGATATACCATTGACCAGGTAATCGACGGGGAGACAGTGGCCGAGGTGCTCGAATATGTGAATTACAGTCCGAAGAAGATGGTGCGCACAGTGGAAGGATGGGTGTCGGCATCGGTAAAAGCCGGCAAGATCTCTCCGGAAGAAGGGAAAGAGTTCCTTTCAATATACCGTTCGGGATTGTACGGGTATACCTATCTGGAATAACCTCGTGTCTGATAAAGCCTTGTCAGGAGGTTTCCTCCCGGCGGAGGAGTTCCTCCAGAATCTCCGTGGCTTCTTCCACATACCGCCGGCAACGGGTTTCTGACAAGCCCAGTTCCTTAATTCTGCGGTTTTCTTCCTGATCCAGCATGCTCAAGCCGTCGAGCAGGTCGCGGCAGTTGAGCGATCGGTGCCTCTTGACGAATTCTTCGCAGAACTTACGGGTAAGGAGATAGACTTCCTGTTTTTTGGTCTCAGGATCATGGGTGCCTTTTCCTTTTTCGGCACCGAGGGCCATCAGGGCGCCGGTCACCGCCCCGCAAACCAGTTGCTGACGTCCCAAGCCCCCTCCGAAAGGGGTAGCAATCCGCAGGCTTTCCTCCTCAGGAATTCCCGATTCCGGGGAAAAGGCGGCGAATACCGACTGCGCACAGTTAAAACCGTTGCCGAACAATGCTTTTGCTTTTTCTGACTTTTTCATCTTTCTCTACCCGGTGATGTGCCTGGCTGCCAGTTTAACGCAACTTTGCGGGTAACCCGGGCATCCAAAAATAACACTTTTCAGGGAAAAGGAAACCGGAAATTTCGGGCACCAATGGATTATCCGGCAAATTCACCTCGTTTACCCGGCGGAAAAAATTATTTTTGCGGAAGATCGTTGTTGCCTGAACTCCGGAAGCAAATCCGTTAAATTGATGCAAGTATGAAGAAAGTTTTGGAATCGGCCTGTTTTGCGGCGAAGAAACATACCAACCAGCGGCGGAAAAATGCCGGGAACACCCCCTACATCAACCATCCCCTTGAAGTGGCTCATTTGTTGGCTACTGTGGGAGGCGTCACCGATGAGGACATTCTTTCGGCGGCTTTGCTCCATGATACCATTGAAGATACCGAAACCCTTCCTGGAGAGATTTCTGCCAGGTTCGGCGATGTGGTTCTCAGCTATGTCCTGGAAGTGAGTGACGACAAGATGCTGCCAAAGGCTGAGCGGAAACGGTTTCAGGTGGAACATGCCCCTTTCCTGAGTAATGGTGCGAAACTCATCAAGTTGGGCGATCGTATTGCCAACATGCGATCCATTGTGCATGAACCCCCGGCGGGCTGGCCCCCCCTTCGCCAGGCGGAATATTTTAAATGGTCGCAAATGGTTTTCCAAGGCCTGCGGAATACCAACGAAGCCCTTGAAAACCTCTTTGAGGAAGAGTTTGTACAAGGGTACCAGGTCGTCCTGGCGCGAGAAAAGGATCCGGATTATACAAACAACTGATTTTTTCACGTGAGGTAAGCTCCTTTGCCGTCAGGGACGGACAGGGGCGTTGCCGGGGAATCCGGGAGTTGTGCCAGGATGTGACGCAAATCAGGGCCCTTGAGCGTGCAGGCTGCTGCAATGAGAGGGATTCTGATTATTTCTTCGGATTTCGCCCCGACAGGGTGATCAGTCAAACCCTGTTGAAAACTTCTGTTTTGGTGAAGATGCGGTGGATGCGGTCCTTCACGGTCGGAAGCGTGATGAAAAGGGTATCGGCAATCTCCTGATTGCTTTTCCCGGAGCGGAGTTCCCTGATGATCTCTGCCTCCCGCCGGGAGTTTCAATGTTCAGCCAGAAGCAGGTCGCTGTAAGATACGGAAACCAGCTCTTCCTCCGCGATCCCGAATAAATTGAGATAGTGGTTGCATTGTTTCAGCAAGATATCCCTGCCGATGGTCCCTTCCCTGTCGATTGCTTCAATCTCCACAAAAGATCCGAGGCCTTTGACATGGTCAATGTGAAATTTTACATTCTCCTTATAGTAAATTTCCCGTACCTTGTCGACAACCACGAGGATTCCCAGTGCCCTGGCAAGGATTTCCCCCAGATCGGATCCCGGAATGGCCGGGCAGAGGAGTACGTCGGCCTGTTTGGGCCCTTCCTGGTTGGCACGCTCGTAGAAGATCAACTGGTTCTCGATGTTTCCCCTGCGAAGTTTCAGCCTTCCGCAGGAAACTTTATAATAGGTGTCGGTCTGGTAGTCGGTTCCCCGGAATTCGGCTCCCAATTCGCGCAGGATGTCACGAATGGCATCCTGTTTGTAGCTTCGGGCTTTGATTTCAATATTCGTAATGGACATGAGATAAATGATACTAATAGCACATACATTCTGACTGTCGAAGATAATAAAAGCGTCAAAAACAAGTTAAATATCAACGTAATGCATTACAAATAAGCCAGGCCCTATGAAAACCAGGTATTTTGCGCTATGGTTCGTCATGGCGGCACTCCTTTTTAACGCCTGTTCGTCACAGAGCGGCAGGGACCGGAAAGCCGCCCCTGCACAGGGAAAGGATGCCGTTACGGAGGCTCCCTCTTCTCCCGGTACTCCTCCCGGGGCTAATCTGGAGGCCCCCCTGAAAACAACCCCGGAAACCTATCCTCCCGCGTTGGGGAAGGTCATCTTTTTCCTTGAAAATTCCGAAAGCATGTTCGGATATGTTTCCGGCATATCCCGTTATGTGGGTGTAGTTTCGGAACTTGCTGAAAAACCCGATTTTGTGAAAGAGGATATTTCACGGGAGTTTTTCTTCATCAACGGGGACGGACCGGTGCTGACCCCCATCGGGGATGATCCCGTGGTGCTGAAGAAAAAGCTGAACACCGCCGGCTTCCGGTGCGGCGACATCACGCGCAGCAATTTGAACGGCATGTTTCAGACCGCATTGGCGGCTGCCGGCGGCGGCACCATTACCATCCTCATCTCCGACGGGATCTACGACATCGGCGACGGCGGCATGACTTCCCTGGTCACCTCCGGCAAAGAGACCCGCAGCCGCTTCATCAAACGGCTGCAGAACGGCAACCTGCAAACCGTCATGATTAAACTGACCTCCGAATTCCGCGGAAACTATTTTTACGCTTCCAGGAAAGGAAAGATCGCCATCAATTCGGAACGCCCCTATTACATCTGGATCTTCGGGGAAAGCAGCCTGCTGGGGAAATACTTCCCCGACAGTTACATTGCCGGGGAACTGGCAGGATATGAAACGCTGGCCCGTTTTCTGAAACCTGACAACGGCGACCTCCCCTGGCAGGTGGTTTCTGACAACAGCCTGGGATCCTTTCGCTTCGACCACCGGGTGAAAAACAGACTGGTCGGCGCAAAACCCGACCGCAACGGCCAGGGATTCCAGTTTACCGTGGCAGTTGACTTTTCCACGCTTCCGTTCCCTGACAGCTATTATCTTTCGGCCGCCAATTATGAAACGGAAGGAAAATTCGAAGTTTCAGAAGTCCGGAAAGCCGTGAAAAAAATCCACGGGCTCTCATTTACCCCGACGCACCTGATTTCGGTGAAAACCATGAAGAATCCTGCCGGGAAAATGTCACTCTCCCTGGCATCCAGGATTCCCGGATGGATCAGTGAGACCGCTTCGGAAGATGAGGAGGCCATCGGAACCGACGTTTCCCACACTTTCGGTCTGAATTACCTCACCGACGCCATCACCGATGCTTACCGGTCGGTGTCGGAAGAGAGGCATTTGGCGACTTTTACCGTTGAAATCCAATAAACACTGATCAATGAATGAATTATTTGCAGCGATGTATGAATCCCTTTTCGGGGTTTACAATGCCAACTACCTTGAGATTTTCACCACCCTGTTTGATTTCGGGGGGTATCTCAGGCTGGGGTTTCTTTTCATTGGGCTGCCCCTGCTTTTCTGGCTCCTCTTCTATTATCTGTGGAAATACCCTTACGGCAGGTTCCTTCACTGGCTGGTGTGGCTTCTGGCCTCGGCCGTAACGGTGTTGGTAACCACCTGGCTGGTGGCTGACCACGCCATTTTTGATTCGGGGAACCAGGCCCTTGCCGATGCTTTGGGTGATGCGGAGTCGGGGTACAAAGCCTATGCCGAAGGACTTCCCATGCGGTATGCCCTGATCAACGCCGGGCTCTCCCTGGCGGTAGGATTTATGGCGAGCCTGGTTATGAAGCAGTTCAGCAGGATCCAGATGCATTTACCCTTTTAATTCAGTATTATGGCACAGAAACTTTATATTTTCGGCATCGGCGGCACCGGCAGCCGGGTGATCAAGGCGCTCACCATGCTTTTTGCGGCCGGGTGCCGTCTGGAGAACGGCTTTGATACCGTTGTCCCCGTCATCATAGACCCCGATACGGGCAACGGCGACCTGAGCCGCACCAAGGACATCCTCCGCCTCTACCAGCAGGTGCGGAACCAGGTCGACCATCCCGATGACTTTTTCGGTCAGGAGGTCAAGACCATCCATGAGCTGGCGGACCATTCGGCGGGCATCAACCCCGATTTTTTCCAGTTCAGGCTCAACGGGGTCGACGGCAACTCCTTCCGCAAATATATCGGTTTTGAAGAGCTGGGCGATAACCCAGAAGCGGGTGAAGACGACCGCAATTTCATCAGGCTTCTGTGGTCGGAAGCCAACCTCGATGCCGACATCAGTGTGGGCTTCAAGGGAAATCCCCACATGGGCTCCGTCGTGCTGAACCAGTTCACGTCGTCCGATGATTTTATCAGGTTTGGCCAGACCTTTTCCCCGGGAGATGCCATCTTCATCATCAATTCCATCTTCGGGGGCACCGGGGCGGCGGGTTTCCCCCTGCTGCTGAAAAACCTGCGGGGTAACAGTGAAATTCCGCACCGGGTGCACGTCAAGGATGCCCCCATCGGCGGGATTACCTACCTTCCCTATTTTGCCCTCAACCGGCAGGATGAAATCAACTCGGAATCCTTTGAGGAGAAAGCCAAGATCGCCCTCGACTATTACAACCGCACCATCATCGGGCAGAACAGGATCAACGCTCTGTATCTCATCGGCAACAGGGGAAATACCAATGTGATCCCGTATGCCGTCGGCGGAAAGGAGCAGAAAAACAACGCCCATTTTCTGGAGCTGGCAGGGGCTCTGGCCATCCTGGATTTTTGTAAAAATAGGGACTTGCACGGCGTTTCGGGAGGAAAAGCGGTCAACGGCACCCGGGTGAAGGAGTATGGCATAGAGAATGAGACAGAGACCATTACCTTCGGAGACCTCAACCTCGATGATGTCAAAAAACTGTCGGGACCGCTCACCAAATACCGGCTTTTCACCGGATATCTCGAGAAAGGGCTTCCGCGAGCCCTGGGGGTTTCGCGGTGGACACGCAGCAACATCAGGTTGGTGCCCTCGAGCAACAATTCGGTTCTCGACCGCAGCTATTTCAGTTCCGTGGAGTATAACCTGCAGGTAAAAGCTTTCAATGCGCTTTTTGATGAATGGATCAGGGAGATGGGCGAGAACAAACCCTCCTTTATCCCTTTCAGGGAGATGACGGCCGATACGGCCCTCAACCTGGTACGGAACAGCGCCCCGAAGGGCAACCTGAGTTTCAGGGCCCTGGATGTCTGGAACTGCCGTTTGATTGCCCGTGATGACCTGCGGGCTCCGGTAGGGATGAAGCATTCCACCCTCATCAGGCTATTCGGGCTTTCCACAGAAAAAGTTTTAACAAAGAAGGAGTTAATTATCCGTTAGTTATGGCCAAAGTTTTTAGATTACACGAAGGAGCCAGTGGTACCGGGTGGTTTGTCAGCCAACCCCTGACCCCGGCCCAGCTCACCACCATCCGCACGGAAGGGAAAGAGGTCGCCACTTCCATTCCCAGTCCCTATGCCAGGATTGACCTGGTGAAATCGGCATTCCGCTGGGTCACCGGCCATGGCATTGACGGGAACAGCGCCCATCACCGGCTGGTGTCGGAAGCCCTCGACGTGGCGCAGCTCTTTTATCTCTCCCAAAAATACCGGAGTAAGATACAGGTGGTCTCTTACAATCCTGTGGCCCGTTTCAGGGCCCTCTCAGGTACCGGAGGCCTGGTGCGCCATAACCGTTTTGCGGAGACCCTGCAGCTTTATTGGGACCAGGACAGTGTGAGCCGTGAAGAAGCCGGCAACCTGGTGCTTTATAATTTCGAACATGTCAGACGCCTCTACCTTCTTCTCAACCGGGCCACCCGCCAGGTGATCGGGGGCACCTCTCCGGCCACCCTTTTCATTGCGGCTCCCGATGCCGGAAAAGCAACGGCTTCGTTGCACCTGAAAAGCTCTGACCACCGGTTTTTCGGCGAAAAACTCTGCCCGCTGTTCCAACGGGAACCTTCCTTTGTAAAATACCTCTATGCCCTGGCAAAACAGCCCGGGTTTCCTGTCAATTTCCCCGAAGTATTCGCCTACTTGGAGAAGGTACGTCTTGAAATGCTCTCCCATGAGCTTACCAGTGCCGTCACCAACCTCGACGCGTCAGCCCTGGCATCCTACAACCCCTGCACGGTGGGCAGCAACATGAACGATACCTGCGAAGTCCTGGGAATTCCCCTGGGGATTCAGCCCGAAGATGAGGAAGACGGCGGAATCGGCGAAACCAGTGACTTCACCATGGTCAGCGATTATCCCCCGGAAGCCCGGAAACCGCTGGTCCTCCCCCAGGGCAGGTTCCCCGGACGGTGGACCTATACCACGCCGGGCATCCTCTGGAATGAAGATAATACGGTGCCCCTGAAAAATGACCAGACACCCGAACTTTCGGTATTGCCCATCCAGGAAGACAGATACCCCTGGCTGTCGGAAGGCAATTTCCTGGAAGAGAAGATCATAGAACTTCCTTATCCCGTCGACGGATCCAAATTCACCCAGTGTGGTGCTTCGAACTGCCTGATCCCCCTGACGCCCCTCTTCTTTAAGTATTTCAGCGCTGCGAGTGCCGAACGCATGCTTACCCTCCGTAACCTTTCAGGAGGAGGAATCGAAGCGATCCTGGAAATCCCGGTGAAAAGGGGGAAAATCACTTTCAGGAAGATCTACAGCCAGCCCGACAAGGTAAAATGTGACCTTCACCTGGCTGTCATTCCCTATGTGCGGGTAGAGGACAAAACGTTTCCCTATACCATCGGGATCCTCGATGATGGCAGGGAGGAACCCAATCCGGTCAGGGTGGAATGTTATGAAACTGGGAAGGTGACCGGGATTTCGGAGCCTGTTTTCAGGAACCGCAGCAAAGTACAACGTAGTTATTATTACAAAACCTCCGGGAATTTCGATGTTGTCAGGATTACCTCCGGGGGTTCTGGCGGATGTGTTCTTCCCCGGTGGAAGCCGGCAGGGAAAGGTTATCATGCCGTTCACTTCGCCATAGATTTCGGTACCACCAATACGCATATGGAATACAAGTACGGGAACAGCGATGCCGTGGCCTTCGACAGTTCGGCCAGCCAGCCTGTATGGCAGTCGCTCCTCGACGTGCACCATCCTTCGGTGAATTTTCAGGATATCGCCGATGACCGGATTTTCGAACAGGAGATCATTCCTTACATTCTCTCAGATGAGAATCCCGGGGAAATCCGTTTCCCCCTGCGTACTGCCCTGGCGTTCAACAAGGACCTGGATGCCAGGACCCTTCCGGAGCCTTTTCAGCATGTGAACAATTACATGCTTTATGAAAAGATCCATTTCCCGGTATATCTCGACATCCGTACTCAGCTGAAATGGAGCAATTATGCTGACACGCGCGATGAAACCCTGGTCAGGAGCTATATCGAAATGCTGGTATTGCTGGTTTTTTACAAGACTCTCATCCTGGGCGGGGATCCGGACCAGACCACCATCACCTGGTTCTATCCGGTAAGCATGGATGAATACGAACTGGGGGTTTTGTTCCGCACCTGGCAGCAGGCGTACAAGTCGGTATTCGGGTTGGAACCTGCGGGAAGCCGTATCAACGGCATTCCCGAGAGCATCGCCCCCTATCTCTATTACAAGTCGTCGGTCATCGGCCAGAGTCTTTCAATCGACATCGGCGGGGGTTCCAGTGACATGGCCGTTTTTGATGAGGCGACATCGCGGGCGAAGCTGATATCATCCGTAAAATTTGCGGGAAATGCCATTTTCGGGGATGGTTTCCCCACCGGGGAATTCCGGAACAATTCCGACCGCAACGGTTTTGTTCGCATTTTTTCGGCACCTGCCAGAGAGGCGGTGAGGGGGGATACCCTGATGGAGCCCATCCTGGAAAATATCCTTCAGCGCACCAAGGATTCCGCCGATTTCAGCAGCTTCCTCTTCGGTCTGGAGGCCGGAAGCCGTACCCCGTTCAGTTATACCCGCCTCCTGGAGAACCATAAGTGGATGAAGCTTCCCATCTTCATCTTTTACGGGGCTTTGGCCTATTATGCCGCCAACCTGCTTAAACTGTCAGGGGAGAAGGTACCCCGCTACATCCTGCTCAGCGGAACCGCTTCCAAAACGGCAGCCATCCTGGACCCGACGGCGAAACTGAACCAGTTGTCAGGATTGTTCCGGTTTATCTTCGGAAAAGTCTACGGGACGGAGATTCCGGTTCTGTCGGTACAGCTCTCTTCCATCCCCAAGGAGATCACCTGCAAGGGGGCCCTCAAGGTAGGCGTCGGTGAAAGCATCACCGGCAACACCATCCGTTTCTGGATGGGGGGAACCGGTGACGGAATATGGGGCACCGCCCTCGATAAGGAGAAGGAGATTCTGAAAACCCCGAAATACGGGGACATCGACGACCGGGCAATGGAGATGATCGAAAAGACGATCCTCGATTTCTATGCCCTCCTCGACGAATACACCGGCGGCGTTAACCTGGAAGGGGCCTTTAATATCGAACTGCAGGCTTACTGGATCTTCAGGCATATGCGCGGGGAGAACATCCGGGAGTATCTTATGCGCGGATTAAAAGCTTTCTTCAAGAAGAACGAGAAACATGCCGAGGAGACCCTCTTCTTCTACCCCCTGATCGGGATACTGAACAAACTCTCTTTTGAACTTTCTGAAACCGGCGATTGATGGATTACTTTCTTTATGCAGCAGCATTTTTCCTGGGGGTGGCTTTCATGTACCTGATCACCCGCCAGGTGATCAGGATCTACCTGAATGATGAGATGAGGGCTTACCGGAGGGAGATCCGCAAAAAGCGGAAATGGTGGAAGCCTGTCCTCTTTCCGGAGGTGAAAGTGCTCAAGCGTCACAAGGAACACTACAAGCGGGAGGTTGAAAAATTGCAGGGCCAGCTGGAAGAGGAAGCCTGGCAACTGGATCAGCACAAGCAGTCAGGTCTTGACTTATTGCGGAAGGTGGAGGAATTGCGTCGTGAAAACCAGGAACTGAAAATCATAGTGGCTTCTCCTGCGGGCTTGAAAAACAGGGTGCCGGGCACCCGTGGCGCCTCTGACATCAGGAAGGGGGATGCTGCCCCTTCTGACGACACCGTCACCCTGTATTTCGGCATTCCTGACCACCAGGGCCATTTCCCGGCTGACCGGAGCGAGCCAGAGTATGACAACCGGAAACTGTTCATGGTTGTGACAAAAAAGGATAGCGACCGGGGAGAACTTCATTACCTTTCCGGGGATTTGGACCTGAAAGCCATCAACAACGTGGATTATTACCTTCTCCCGGTGTGTGAAATTTCCAACATCGCCGGGCGGAATTCGGCCAACCGGGTGGTCCAGGACGAAAAAGGAATGGTGGCCCTGGTATCGGGGAAGTGGATCTGTAACAAAAAAATCAGGGTTAAGCTGGTCTGATCATGATTTCCGAAGAACCGGTTTACATTGCCGAACTGGCTGTCATCGTGGCGGTGGTTCTCTTCCAGGTGGTTCATACCTTCAGGGTGTATCTGAATATCCGCAGCCTGCGTTCGGTTTTCCGCGACCTCCTCCTGGTGAGGAACGGCTATGTGGAACGGCGGTACCTGGGCAATTCCGACCTGATCCTTGCCAATACCGTTTATCTGTCGCCGGGAGAGGATCCTCCTTCGGAAGCTGCATATGCCCGGATCACCCTGACGGAAACGGAAAGCAAACACGAGATCCTTCTCCGGATCAAAATGGCGCTGAACACTTACCTGCTGAACAATTACGGGGCTTCGGTAAATTTCGGCATCATCAGAGACCTGGTGGACAGGGAGGTGGACAGCAAAGACGAGGAGATCAGCCAGTCGTTACCCACCCCTTTGTATCTCGGGTTGGCGGCTACAATGGTAGGGATTATCTTCGGATTGTTTGCCATGCCCGATATCGACGGGCATAATTTCACGCAGGGGATCAACACTCTGATCGACGGGGTGAAACTGGCCATGACGGCCAGTCTGAGCGGGCTGTTGTGCACCACGGTGCTCTCCTCGTTTTTCTACAAGCGGGCCAAAGCGGAGACCCTGCGGCGGAAGAATGCCCAGCTCTCCTATCTGCAGGCACGGTTGCTACCCGAGTTGATCAGGGCGGAGGATACCGGAGTATCGGGGCTGAAGGCCAGTCTGGACCATTTTTCGCGCGAAGCCACCGTGATCGTGGGCAAGGTGCATGAAGCGGCAGAAATTACCAGCCGGAACCTTTACCATCAGCAGGGGATCATCTCCCGGCTGGAGCGAATGAATGTGACCCGGGTATCGAAGGCAAACCTGGAGCTTTTCGACAGGCTGGAGGGGAGTGTGGAAGCCCTGCAGCACTTTTCGCAGTATCTTTCGGGCATTGAGGCCATCGCTGCCAATCTGAAGGAGTTTGCCAGCAGCACGGTCCGGGTGGATGCCATTGCCGGGGAAGTCAACACCACCCTGGCCCAGTCGAGGGAGCTCACCCGTTTCCTGACAGCCCATTTTGACAGGATTGAGCAGGCGGGATCTGCCGCCCTGCGGGCCGTGGACCTCACCGAATCCCACTTCGGGGAGGCGATCGGCACGTTGCGCGAACGCACGCAAAACAGCATTCAGACCCTCTATGCCTTGTCGGACCAGACCGACTCGGCCTTGCGGGAAGCCTTCGGAAAAGTGGTGGAAGAGCTGAAAAGTGTCACGGCGAACCATCTCAATGAGTTCATGGCGGCATACCGCAATGCCGTGCCCCGGTTTGAGCAGCTGAAAAACCTGGAATCCCTGGGTTCCCTGCAAAATACCATTGACGGCCGGGCTGCCGAGATGATCCGGAAAACGGAAACTTCAAACCAGGAGGTGCTGGAAAGCCTCCGTGAACTTACCTTTGCCCTCACGGGAAAATCCCCCCTGAAGCGGCCTGCCGGGAAATGGTGGGAAAAGGCGGAAATCCTCCTGCGCATCCTCGCCTTGCTGGGAATCATCACGGTGACCGCGGGAATCGTGCTTTATTATTTTAACCTGCTGTGATTCCATGCGCAAGGACAATTTCTTTTGGATCAGCTATTCCGACCTGATGACCAGCCTCTTCTTCATCATGATGGTCCTCTTCGTGGTCACCATCGGATACCTGCAATACCAGAAGAACGCCACCGAGAAACAGCTGGCAAAGATCCAGGAGCTCCAGACGGCGGTGCAGCAGCTTCCGGCGGAATATTTTGAATACCAGCCCCTTTACAAACGGTTCAGGCTGAAGGAGCAAATCCAGTTTCCGAGGGGTTCGTCGGCAATCCCCGACAGTTATCGCCCCTATCTCGTTAATGTAGGCCAGTCGGTATTCAGGCTGGTATACCAGATGAGCACCCATCCCGATTTCAGGGAACTGGATATCAAATACCTGATCGTGATCGAAGGAATGGCTTCCAGAGACAACTATCCCCTCAACTTTGAGCTGAGCTACAAGCGGGCGTTGTCTCTTTACAACCTCTGGCGGATGGAAGGGATCGTCTTTGATCCGGAATACTGCGAGGTGCAGATTTCGGGGAGCGGCACCCGGGGTATCCGCGAATATTCGGGTGATCAGGAATACCGAAACCAGCAGTTCCTGATCCACATCATCCCCAAGATGGGAAAGATCACCGAGGAGTAGATAAGGTTATCTTCCCGGGGCTTTGTGCTAAGAAACAGGCTGCCGGGGCTGATCCGGGGACGATACGTAGCAATTATTGTTGTATCTTTTACAGTCGTTAAATCATAGTAAATCTAAATTAAATGAAGAAGATCAAAATTGTTGTCAGATTAGTCCTCGTGCTGGGCATTTTCGGCTTGGCAGCCTGGTCGTGCCAGTCAGGCGGGAACCGCGAGGTCAGCACCATGAGCGATATGAAGCTGGCTTCGAAAACGACTTTTATCGGTGAGGAAGCTACGGCTCCTCAGGGCGATAATGCTTTGCCGGTAGAGGAAGTGCGCAAAAAGATAATCCGTGATGGCCGGATGGGGATCAAGACCAGTGATCTGGAGAAGAGCAAGACGCGGGTCGATACCCTGGTGCGTAACAATGGGGGGTACTACTCCAACGAAAGTTTTAACAACAGTGATTACGAGTCAGCGTGGAACCTGAACATCCGCATTCCTGCGGCGGCTTTTGACGGATTTATCGCCGCCCTGGAAGCAGGGGAGGGGGAAATCCTCTACAAGGAGATTGGCGCCCGCGATGTGACCGACCAGTTCATCGACCTGGAGACCCGGCTAGCTAACAAGCGGGAATACCTCGAACGCTACCGTGAGCTGGTGAAGAAAGCCGTCAGTGTCAAAGAGATTCTCGAAATTGAGGAGAAGATCAGGTTGCTGGAAGAGGAGATCGAAAGTGTCACCGGCAGGTTGAAATACCTGGGCGACCAGGTCGATTTCAGCACCCTGAATCTGACCCTCACCAAACACAAGGGATTTAAATACAGTCCCGACCGACCGGGCGATTTCGGCGAACGGCTGAAACACTCCCTCTCCAAAGGGTGGCACGGATTTGTCAGTTTCCTGCTCTTCCTGATCAAGTTGTGGCCCTTCTGGATCCTGGCCGTACCCGTTGTTTATTTCTGGAGGAGAGTCCGCCGCTCCCGTGGAAGAAAAGGGGCTTAACCCTTAATTACACGGAGTTACCATAACTTCCGGGGAATGACTTCCTGCGGTCACATGCTCACCATCGGATCTCATAACCAGGTTAGCAAGGAGGCCTTTGCTTGACTCATGTTGTGTGGTCAGGTGAAATGATCCTTCAATCTTTTTACGGTTTGCCAGGATTCGTTTCCCCGTCGGATTTGCCGCCAGGAGACCTTCGTCAGGGAAGGGGTCTCTTTGGTAAATCGGTCATCAAGATGGGCCTGATCTGCGATGAGGTGCGCTATGCCCTTATTAAGGAGGGTTACTAAAAAGTGAGAGCCCCGGCACAGCCGGGACTCTCACTTTCTGAGGAAGGATTATTTGATGAAATATATTACAAGATCGGGACGGGAGACTTCTCAATGTCGGGGAAGTTGACTTTGGGCACCCTGGCATCTTGAAGGTTCAGCGATTTCATCACCATGTTGTAATCGGTGAGGTCGAGGGAGAAATCCATGGCAAAGTCAGCCGGCATGACCACAATGCGGAAGACCTGGTTCTGCGATTCAGCAGGCAGCAGGGTGTTGAAAGCGATGGTGCCGCTCAAGAAGATCTGGACGTCAACCATGGTAAAATCGTAATTGTATTGCAGGATCCCCTCATCAAGGATGATGGTCTGCGGCAGCAGCCGCCACACATCGAGGTCTTTCCCGCCGACTGCGGTCTGTTCCCACAGAATATAAACCAATACAATATCGCTTTCATACACTTTTAAGGTGTTGGGGAATTTAAAGTAAAGCATCCAATCGTTGTCTTCGGTAAAATCACCTTCGATTTCAAAAGCTGATCCGAGGATGTTTACCCCGTCTTTGCCATCGATCCCATCAATCCCGTCTCTTCCGGGAATGCCTTCACAAGCTGCCAGCAGGATCATTACCGCACCAAGGAATAAGGCTTTTATCGTTTTCATTGCTTTGAATTATTAAGGTAGAACTAATCTAAAGGGATCTTAACAACATTGGTGCCAATTTGTATGATGATTCCTCTTACGGGTTTCTTTTTGTTATTTTTTCTTTTTGCAGTACTTTGGATTGTCGTTTTATTCAGGGTTTAAGACCCGGAAGCTGCTTTTTCCGGTGAAGGTACGGCCGAACATATCCGTGGCTTTCACTTCGATGGTATGGTTTCCCTCATCAGCCACGGCGGGCATGGCCGCCTGCCAGAGGTGGGAGCAGGGCTGCGGATTGGAAGGTCTGCGGCCTTTGAGGAGTTCACCGCTGCGGTCCCAGCGCCAGAGTTGCTCCAGGTAGGAAGGGTCTTCCTTTTCGGTATGATTCATGGCGGTCCATTTTCCGTTGTCGATGCGGAATTCCACGGTGTCTCCCTTTCTGCCCATGAAAAAGTTGACGGTGATCGGAGCGCCCGTCCGCTGGTTGTGTGGCACCACCAGGGGGTGGTATATGTTCATCTGGCAGTCCGCAGGTTTGCCGGCCGCCTTGTAGTCAATGGTATAACTGTTTCCGTCGATTCGCAGGAAGGAGTAACCCTTGGGGGTGCCGTCATACATGGTAGCCCGGGGAATTCCCCGCTCATCGAGTTCTCCTTTGTGCCAGTCCCCGCAACTGGTCCCGCTGTTGAACTCATGGAGCGGCCTGCTTCCCTGCCAACCGTCGTGGACGCTGTAAAAATTCTGACGCTGCAGGTGGGTATGTGCCGACATCACCAGTACGTGGGGAAAATCTTTCAGGATATCGAAGAGCTGCTGCCGGTCGGCAAGTGAGAACTCTTCGGATTCCGTGCTGAAGAGAGGGATGTGGAAAGATAGGATCACCAGCTTATCCCGGCTGACATGTAGGAGGTCGTTGGCAATAAATTCCAGTTGATCGGGACGGAATCCCCCACGGTAGCGGCTTTTTCCCAGCGGATCGGGAGTGCGGACGTCGTCAAGTAAGATGAAATGGGCTTTTCCGTAATTAAAGGCGTAAGTAGCCGGACCGAAATGCGCCTCAAAGGTTTCATCCGACAATGAGTCTGCCGGAGCATTGTAGTTCATATCGTGGTTACCCATGACATTGTACCAGGGAATTCCCACCCTTTTCACCGATTCCTGGTAGGGTATGTGCAGGTCGAGGTCGTCCCACACCAGATCGCCCAGGCTGATTCCAAAACTAACTCCCTTGATACCGGCAAGTTCATCTATGATTCCCCGGTTGAAGTACTCCACCTCTTCCTTGTTGAGAGGCTGGGGATCTCCCAGTACCAGGGCTGTGAATTTCTCTTCTTCGGGCGAGGAGATCAGCCCGAAATCTACCGACCGGGGAAGAGGCCCGGTGGGGGAAACGCCGGGGTATTTGTAATTCCCGGGAGAGCCTCCGGGTTTGTGGATATAGAAAAAGCGGGGCAAGTTGAAGTCATTGAGGGGCAAGGTATAATCCCTTGGCTTGATCACGAAAATGATGTTGTCATCACCTACGGGAAGGGAGTATTCTCCCTTGCTGCCCGTAAGCACCACTTCGGTTCCGTTGGATACCGCCACACCCGGAATTGCCTTTTCACGTCGCTCCTTTTTCCCATTCCGGTTCAGATCCTCGTACACGAACCCTGTGGCGAAGTTTTGAGCCAGGGACCCGGTGACCATCAGGGCACCCAGAAATAATAATGCCAATCTCTTCATTGGAGTCGATTTTAAATTCAGTGTAAAATTACGCTGATACAAACCTACCATATTTAACTGAATTTGCAGAATGGTGTTTATTCTCTTGCATCTGTTTGGTACCCCTGCCCCTGAAGTACCATCAGGGGCTTTTCAAAGGCGGCATAAGGATTGGCATGACCTGGCAACTTCCCCGGTAGCAGTCGGTTTCGGGGGTTCCCCGTTTCTGTATGGAATGGGCGGGAATGGTGCTCCAGGGCAACGGCCTTGAAGTGGTGTACACGTGGAATCGTCCGTTGCGGATCATGACGTTGATATTGTAAAAGTCGGATATCCAGGGGCGTACATATTCCGTAGGGGGAAGGTCATTTCCCGTGAGGATGGCGGCGCGGGTCAGCACCATTTCGGCCAGGCTTACCCCTGAGGGGGTGGGGTGGTCAAACCACGAAGCTCCGACAGGCATGAAATCTTCAGCCCGTGATTCCACCCATTTCCCGTTTTCTCTAAATGTCAGGAGGGATATTGTAAGCTCTTCCATGATGTTGAACCATCTGTCGTTGGTTTCCGCGAGCAGGGAAACCGCCAGCAACAGGGCGGCGATATCGGTGAGGAAGTTGTGATCGTTCATGTGCCCGTTGAAGAGGGAGTGCCCAAGGGAGGTTCCGTGCCGGAAGAGGTCGAGGATGCGTTGCGTCAGAGCCGATCCTTTCTCTTCCAGTTCAGGCCGGTCCAGAAGGCGGCCCGCCTGGATCAATGCTACGGCCACCAGGGCGTTCCCTCCGCTGAGGATCTTGTCATCGCGTGAGGGTTGCGCCCGCTGGTTCCTCAGTGACAGCAGCTTCCTTTCGATCTCTTCCGTTTCGGCATCACTCTTCCTGATCAGGTGGTTACGTCCCTCAAAGTTCCCCTCTTCGCTGATGTCATAGGCTTCCGTGAATGTGTCGAATGCTTCGGGGGTGAGGGTTCCGGCCAACTCTTGCCGGCTCCAAAGGTAGGTGACGCCCTCAGCGTGCTCCGTATCGGCGTTGAAGGCGGTAACGAAGAATCTTTCATGCAGAAAAGTCTCTTCGAGGCAGGCGAGGGTTTTTAAGGCGGTGGTGCGGTATTCCTCTTTTTCCAGAATTTTAAAGGCCAGGGCGTAAGTCCACAATGCCATGGCCTGGTCATAGAGCATCTTTTCGAAGTGGGGGATGGTCCACTTCCGGTCGGTGCAATAGCGGAAGAAGCCACCCTGAAGGTGGTCATGGAGTCCTTTCATCCGCATGGCGTCAAGGGTCTCTGTACACATGACCCTGATACGCGGGTCCTCTTCCCCTGCCAGCCGGTAGAGCAGGAAGAGAAGTGTTGTGTGAGGCGGGAATTTCTGGCCGCGGCCGAAACCTCCGAAATCATCATCATAAAAATCGGAGAGATCGCTGATCAACGCAGTTTCCCGGGTTTCCCGGGGCCGGGTTTCGGCAATTTGAAAGGGCTGAACGGTGTGGCCGTATTTTGCGTAGTAGCCTGAGATTTGGGCGGCGACGTCGAGGAATGACATTCTGCCATCCTCATGGTGTGCCGGAGCGTAGGTGAGGGCAAAAAAGGGACGCACGCCTGGAGTGAGGAAGACATTGAGGGGCCATCCGCAGGTTCCGTTTTGTTCCTGGCAGAAGTGCATCAGAAACTGGTCAATGTCGGGCCGCTCTTCCCGGTCGATTTTGATGCATACGAAATTCCGGTTCAGAAAGTCAGCCGTTTCAGGATCGGAGAAGGCCCCGGCAGCCATCACATGACACCAGTGGCAGGTGGAATAGCCCGAGGAAACCAACAGCAGTTTGTCCTGGCTGACCGCATGGTCGAGGACCCCGCGGTTCCACTCCTGCCACCAGACGGGATTCCCGGCATGTTGAAGCAGGTAAGGCGATGCCGACCGGTCAAGATTGTTGCGGTCGAAACGGATCCCCGTGCCGGCTTCCCCCTTCATTTGCCTTCTTTTCCCTCCCATGTCACTGAAACAATGATCTCATTCCTGCGGCCAATTCCATAAATGTTCATATTATTTATCTTAATTTTGAACAAATGAGAAGTAAAAAAGTTCTGTAATAAGGCTGGGGGGTTCTGAATTTCGAATCGGCTTCTGGAATTGATTCTGTAATTTCCCGTATTGTTTCATGATATCTGGTAATTTATCCAGCGTGATGACCAGGTCGTGGTGATAGACCTCATTCAGATAGGTGACGTCCGTTTTAAACAGGTGGCGGGTATACCACTGTGTCCACCACGACCACATAACTTTACTTTTGGAAATCAAATGGAAACCAGCGAAGGAAAACACCACATCACTTCTCCTATTGGCTGACTGTAAAACTAACCGAATAATTCCTTATAAGAAAGGCCATGGAGGTCTTTTTTAATTGTGTAATTTTAGCACGCCCTTGTGGCAATTGTACCGGATGAAAGCGAACCTGATTCAATGAAAAACTTTAAACATCATGACAAACCGGCGGCAGCAGGCGATGCCTGTTGTTATGTTTAACTTTGCGGGGATGCAATCTGCTGCACAAAAAAGTTCTTATCAATGAAAATACTTTCAATACGATGAAGATAACACGTTTTTTAATGGTGATTGTCATGCTGTTCACTGGAAGGGTGACGGCAGAAGCGTGTACGGCTGCCGTTATTTCGGGGAAGGCTACCCCCGACGGGCGGCCGATGATCTGGAAACACCGCGACAGTAACTATCCGCAAAATGCAATCCGTTATTTCGGGGATGGGAAATATGCATCGATCGGATTGATCAATTCAGCGGATAAAGAGGGTGAGGCGATCTGGGCGGGGTACAATTCCGCCGGGTTTGCCATCATCAATACTGCTTCTTATAATCTCCTTGCTCTTGACGATACGATAGATTTGAAGGACAGAGAGGGGATTCTGATGCGTCAGGCCTTGCAGCAATGCGCCACCGTGGAGGAGTTTGAGGAGTTTCTGAAGAAAGCTCCGAAACCGTTGGGTGTGGAAGCCAACTTCGGAGTCATTGATGCCCGGGGGGGTGCAGCCTGGTTTGAAACCGATCATTTTACCTTTACTAAGCTCGATGTTACCGACCCTTCCATAGCCCCGCAGGGATACCTGGTGCATACTAACTTCTCTTTTACAGGTGATCCCTCCCGCGGAGCAGGCCATATCCGTTTCAATACGGCTCAGAATCTGTTTTTCCAGGCTTCCCAACAGGGAAACCTCACCGTGCGGTGGATCCTTCAGGAGGCCAGCCGTTCCCTTTGGCACTCCCTTACGGGTGTGGACCTTGAACAATCAGACCTTCAGGCCGGAACACAACACTTTGTCCACTTCACCGATTTCATCCCCCGCCACTCTTCCTCCTCTTCCGTGGTGATCCAGGGGGTGACGCCGGGCGAGGAGGTGGCCTTAACCACGATGTGGACCATCCTGGGATTCCCGCTCACCTCCGTAACGTTTCCCCTCTGGTTGGAGGGAGGACAACAGCAACCTTCCCTGGTCACTACCGATGAAAATGGAGTAGCCCCCCTTTGCGAGAAATCCCTGAAACTCAAAGAACGACTTTTCCCGATTCAACAGAACTATGGCGGAAACTACATAGACGTGACCTCCCTGGTTAACCGCAATGGCACCGGAATTCTTCAGCAGCTGAAACCCCTTGAGGATGAAATCTTTGAGCGCTCCTTCCGCAAACAGGAAGCCTGGCGGAAAAACAAGGAACGCTCATGTGAAATCCCCGCTTTTACCAACGAGCTGAATGAGCTCATCACCGAAAGATACCTGACCATGTTTGGATTATAAATCCACAAAATCTCCCTATTTTTGATGTTGCCGGATTCCACCCGATAGGAGCTGCTTTCCGGCTTCAAAAACTAAAAACTCTACTGAAATGCAACTTTTACGTCTTATGTGTATTGCAGCCTTGGCGATGGCATCTGCCTCCTGTTCCAAAAATGTGAAAACGGCGGTTATTCCAGGGGAAGAGCAGTTTCCGTCGCCGCCTGCTGCCATAGCCGATCCCGATACTTTTCATGAATTCGGCCAGGTACGGGTGGACAACTACTTCTGGCTGAAGGACAAGACCAATCCAGAGGTGATTGCCTATCTCGAGGCTGAAAACAGTTATTGTGATACTGTGATGTTCTGTACAAAGGACCTCCAGGAAATCCTCTTTGAGGAGATGAAGGGAAGGATCAAGGAAGAAGACCAAACGGTACCGGTGGCCGATAACGGCTATTATTACTACACCCGGACTTTGAAGGACAAGCAGTATCCCGTATATTGCCGGAAGAAGGGGGACACCGCCGCCGAGGAAGAGGTCATCTTCGACGTCAACGGGATGGCGGAAGGGCACAAAGCCTTTATTTTCGCGGGCTACAGCGTGTCGGAGGACAACCGGCTGGCCGCTTACGCCAGCAATACCACCGGTTCCTCGGTCCTTTTTAACCTGAAGATCAGGGATCTCAATACCGGGAATGACCTGGAGGAGTTCATCCCTGGGATCAGTTCCTTTGTATGGGCCAATGACAACAGGACCCTTTTCTATACCACCCTTACGCCGGCGCTCCGGCCTGACCGGGTATACCGCCATACCGTGGGGAGCAGCGATCCCGACCAGCTTGTATTTGAGGAACCTGACGAGCTTTTCAATGTGGACCTCACAAAATCCCGTACAAAAGCCTGGATTTTCATTTCCTCATCGAGTTTCAACACCTCGGAATACCGGATGATCCCTGCTGCGGATCCTCTGGAGCAACCTATCGTCTTCCTTCCCCGCGTGAAGGATGTCGATTACGAGGTTCAACATCATGACAGCTGCTTTTACGTACGTTACAAAACCCGGGATCTGTTGAACGGGAAAATCTTCAAAATGCCGCTTACAGGATACCGTGACAACACTACCTGGGAAACCGTGGTGGAGCATGATCAGGCCGTGAAAATCCAGGGATATGCTGTCTATCATAAATTTGTGGGGCTCTTTGTCAGGACAGGGGGATTGAATGAAATCCGGATTTTTTATCCGGCTTCCGCGGAAACCCATACCGTGACCTTCCCGGAACCTGTCTATGCCGTTTTTCCTTCCCCTGGACCGGAGTACCATTCTTCCTCCTTTCGCTACAATTATTCTTCGCTGAACCGTCCCCAGACGATCTATGATTTTGACATCAATGCCAAAACGAGTATGGTGCTGAAGGAGCAGGAAATCCCCGGAGGGTTCAATCCTGCGGAATACCGGGTGGAGCGTATGTGGGGCACGTCTGCCGACGGGGTTAAGGTACCGATGGCGGTGGTTTATAAAAAATCGTTGAAGCGCGACAGAAGCAACCCCGCCCTGCTGGAAGGGTATGGCTCCTATGGAAACAGTACTGACGCCACGTTCAGGGTGAACATTTTCAGTTTGGTGGACCGGGGGTATGTCTACGGCATTGCCCAGGTCCGTGGGGGAAGCGAGCTGGGTGAGCAATGGTATGAAGATGGGCGGATGATGAACAAAAAGAACAGCTTCAACGATTTTGTGGCTTGTGCCGAAAATTTGCTGGTGCAGGGACTCACGTCGCCTTCGCTGCTGGGGATCCGGGGGGGGAGTGCTGGCGGACTGCTGATGGGTGCCGTGGTCAATCTGCGGCCTGACCTGTTCAATGTAGTCATTGCCGACGTACCCTTTGTCGATGTGCTCAATACCATGCTGGACGAATCCCTCCCCCTGACAACCCAGGAGTACGAACAATGGGGAAATCCCCATGAGAAGGAGGCGTATGACTATATAAAATCCTATTCACCATATGATAATCTGCAGCCAGCGGTATATCCCAACATTTTGGCGACGGCCGGACTGAATGATTCGCAGGTGAGTTACCATGAACCGGCCAAATGGGTGGCCCGGCTGCGTACCCTGAAAACCGGCAACAATATTGTTTTGCTGAAGACCAACATGGAATCGGGTCACGGGGGAGCCACCGGGCGTTATGATTATCTGAAGGAGCTGGCCTTCCGGTATGCCTTCCTAATCGGCCGGAACGGTAAGTAAGGGGAAGTTTCCCGGAAATTGCCAGCCCCGTAACGGGAAGTGAACTCATTTTTCCCTGAAATTGTCTAACTTGGCGGCAGATTTTAATTATCATGTATTATACTATCCGGGCTTTTCTTTTTACCTCCCTGCTCTTTTGGTTTCTTCAGGTTCCCGGACAGGGTGTCCGGATCAACGAAATCATGTCGTCGAACGGTTCCACCCTTGCGGATGAAGATGGAGATTTTTCGGACTGGATAGAGCTTTACAACTGCGGCGATACGGCTGTTTCCCTTGAGGGGTGGGGGCTTTCCGACAATCCCGGCAATCCTTTTAAATGGGTTTTCCCCGAAGTGGTGCTGGCTCCCCGGGAATATCTGCTGGTATGGGCTTCAGGGAAGGATTACCGGCCGGTTCCCGGCAAATGGGTCAACGGGATCAGGCGTGAGGTATACCCCGGGATTTCAGGCACCACGGTGGAATCCCTGACAGGGCACAAATCCTACCCTAACCAGCCGGGTTCCCGTCAGTTGATCAAACAATATTTCGAAGCTCCCGTTGATGAAGCAAACAACTACGGGCAGCGGATGCACGGGTATATCAAGGCGCCGGTTACGGGTAGTTACGTTTTTTATCTGTCGTCCGATGATAACGGGGAGTTGTGGATAAGCAACGATACAACCACCGTCAAAATGCACCTCATTGCCGAGGTTCCCTCCTGGACCCTTCCGAGGGAATGGGATAAATATCCCGCCCAGCGGTCAGAGCGCATCCCTTTGCTGAAAGGCAGGTATTACTACATCATGGCCTTGGCCAAGGAAGGCACCGGTGGCGACAATTTAGCTGTCGGATGGGACTGGCCTGACGGCACCAGTGAGCACCCGATCAATGGGAGACATGTTTTCTGGAAGGAAGGGGAACTCCACACCAGTTTCAGCATCAGCGCCGGAGGGGAAACCTTGACGCTGACCAACCCCCGCGGGGAAAAGGTAAGCGAAATGCCGGCCATGTCGCTCAGGGCGGACATTTCCCTGGGTTTTTCAGCCTCATCGGAACTGCTTTTTTTTACGCAGCCTACTCCTGGAAGGGAAAACAGCACAACGGGCTTTCGGGAGATCCTCGATCCACCGGTATTCTCGCATGGAGGTGGATTTTATGATCAGCCGTTTGACCTCACCCTTTCAACAACTGCGGCAGGAGCCACCATCGTGTATTCCCTCGACGGCTCCTTTCCGTCAGGGAATAATCTCGCGGGTGCGAGCTACCAGTATAAAAACCAGTACCGCGAATCTCCAGGATCGTCAGCCGGGCCGTTTCTATCCCGTTCTTACCGGACTAACCTTTATACCAGCCCTCTGCGGATTACCGACCGCAGTAATAGTGCCAACCAGATATCCATGATTTCATCCACCTTTAATGCCAGTCCGTGGTATGCCCCTTCGAAACCGATTCCCAAGGCGGTGGTTGTCAAAGCACGGACCGAAAAGGAAGGAGCCCTTTCGAGCGAGGTGGTGTCCCATACTTTTTTTATCAGAAACGGAGGGTTGAATCCGCATCCCCTGCCGGTCGTTTCGATCAGCGCACAGGAAAATGACCTCTTTGATTTTTACCATGGCATCTACGTTGCCGGAAGCGATTTTGAAAACTGGCGCAATTACAATCCAAGCGGAACGGCCAACGGCGGCGTCGACGCCAATTACCACAGATCGGGGGATGATTATGAATTCCGGGGTTCCATTGAATTTTTCGATACTTCTGGAAACCGGTTCCTGGGCCAGGATATGGGGTACCGCATCCATGGCAACTGGTCCAACGCACAACCGTTTAAAAGCCTGCGAATATATGCCCGTAAGGAATATGGCAAATCAACCCTCGATTATCCCTTTTTTAAAAGCCGGAACTATACGTCTTATAAAAGGATCATATTGCGCAATTCGGGGAACGATAATTCGTATACCCTTTTCCGGGATGCGGCCATGCATGAAATGGTAAGTCACATGAACTTCGAAACTCAGGCTTATCAACCTTCGGTGCTCTTCATCAACGGAGAATACTGGGGTATCCATAATATCAGGGAACGTATCGACAAATATTTTCTTTCGGCGAAGTTCGGGATGAACATAGACCAGCTTGACATACTGGAAAACAACATGTCGATCGATGAGGGAGATAGTCAGCATTATGCCGAAACTCTGAATTACATTACCCGGAACGGAGTAAAGAGTGACGATAATTATGACTGGGTGACCCGGAGGATCGATCCAGGCAGTTTCACGGATTACATGATCGCCCAGATCTTCATGGTCAATACCGACTGGCCCGGGAACAACATCAAATACTGGAGGCTTCAAACCCCCGATTATCTTCCTGATGCAGGAGCAGGCCGTGACGGGCGCTGGAGGTGGATCCTTTATGACACGGATTTTGCCTTCGGAATATACCGGTCTGATGAGTATAGTTATGATATGATGTACTTTACCACCCAAACCGATGGTCCCAGTTGGCCCAATCCTCCCTGGTCAACCCTTCTCTTTCGGGAACTTCTGGCAAACAAAACATTCAGAACAGGTTTCATCAATCGATTCTGTGATCAGCTGAATACTGCTTTCCAACCGGCGGTGGTTTTGGGAATCATTGATGGGATGAAGTCGGCTATTGAGCCGGAAATGACGCAACAGGTCCAACGGTGGAAAATCCCTTCCAGCGTCAACTCGTGGAATAATTATGTCGCCGTCATGCAGAATTTTGCCAGCAGACGGCCTGCCTATGCCAGAAACCATTTGCGCAATTACTTCGGTCTTTCGGGAGAGTATCTTCTTACCGTGAACATTTCGGGAAGGGGGGAAGGTCATGTGGTGGTCAATACGATTCCTCTTACCGGTGAAACCCGCGGGGTGGCGGCAGATCCCTACCCCTGGCAGGGGCGATATTTCCGGAACCTGCCGTTGCGCCTCGAAGCCATTCCTTCACAAGGCTATGAGTTTGCCAGGTGGGAGTCGGGGAATTACAAATCCGAATCCCGGATTCTGAATCTGCAACCGGCAGGAGACACGTATGTCACTGCCGTATTCCGGGAAGAGGGTACCACAGGGATCCATGAAACGCTGACATCAGCAAATGGCGGAGAGGTACCGGAAGGATCGGTTTTTCCCAATCCTTTTAAGGAATCTGCTGTTTTCCGCCTGGAAACGGCCTGGGGCGGGGAGATTTCCGTAGCCTTGGCTGACATGCAGGGGAGGGTGGTGCGGCAGGTCTACCAGGGGTACGTACCTGCCGGGAGTTTCTCCTGTCCTGTTGACGGAACAGGTCTGGCCCCGGGGGTCTATTTTTTGACCGGCGAAACCCCGGAAGGCATTTTCAGGCGAAAAGTGGTCAGAATTCAGCCCTGATTTCGGTGTACCTGCTGATGAGCCTCTCCCTCTTTTTTATGGCGCTGACCTTTTCTCGATCGAACCGGTTGGAGAAAAACCTGAGGCGGACTTTAGCACTTCCGTTTATCCTGACGATCGTTTCCCTGGTGGCATTTCTGGTTCAATATTGTTGCCCTGCTCATCCTGCTGTTTGCCCTGAAACTGCCCCGGACGACCTGACCTGGTTGTTACGTACGGAAATCCGCTGCGGCCTAGGATATGCTGCCTTCTTGATCCGTGGTTATATTTTTTCGGGTTACGATGGTTTCAGCAGCCGGGCCAACTCCCGCAGGTCAATTGCCGGAGGAGCGGGAATATGAAGCTCTTCGGTGTTCTTCAGTGTGCGGTCGTAATAGTAATACTGAAGGTACAATCCATGAAAAGGTTTCTCGATAGGTTTCACCTTTTGGATGCCCGAGAGGGGGAAGTCCCAGTTGTGAAAGAAACCGTTGACATAGGCAAATTTGCGGCCAATGAGGATGATGCCGTCCCCGGCCAGGTTGCGTTGCCGGTAATAAACGGGCATACTCAGGGCAAAGAGGGAAAGCAGGAGGATGAGCCCCAGGGCCATCAGCGCCATGGCGCCCTTAGCTTCATCGATGAAGAGGATGAAAAGCCCAAAGATGACCACAATCAGAAAGGTGATGATTCCTAATATTCCCAGGTTCTTGCTTCTTTCGAAAGAAAAGAGATAACCGGCATAGGCCGATTTTTCTTCCCGTGAGAGCTGCCAGGCAGCCACGACGTTTTCGCCGCTGATGAGGGTGGCCAGCTTTTTGGCTCTTAGCCTGAAAATCCAGGCGGTGACCAGTCCGCTCAAAGCAATAAAGCCTGCGATGAAGCTCAGGACATGCATCTTATAGAGCGGAGAGCCTTCCAGGATTGTGGCTGCCACCACCCCAACGGCTGCCAGGGTGACCCAAAGGGCGCCCCTGACTATCCGGGATTGGCTGTTTTTCACCTTCAGGTTTTTGTTGATCTGCCCGTAATCAAACTCCTGCCGGGGCAGAGTGGTTTTCTTTTCCGATGAAAAAGCGGAATCTGTCTGAGAGAGGTCATTCGTAGGCTCATTTTTCACCCCTGGAGGTGTCTCTTCTGGTTGTCCTTTGATTACCGCACCGGTTTCCGTTTCCTGCCGGGCGCCGCAGTGGCCGCAGAACTTTTCGTTTCCGGCGAGCTCTTTTCCGCAGTTGTAACAGAATTTTGCCATTTTATGCTTATATAAGTTGGTTTATACTTTTTATGACTTTTCGTGGAAGCGCCGGAATAGAACATGCCCTGACCCTGGTTCCGCAGGACGGGCAGAAATGGACCCCGTTGTCCAACGGCTGACCACAATTCGTACAATATACCATATTATTCTCTATTTCAATATTTCTGCACAGAGCAAACCAATGATTTTTTCCCTATTTCAGTAAAGGACAACCACGATTCCGGCATACCTCCTCCTCCATCTCATGGAGGAATCCGCAGGCATTACTGAAAATGATGTCGCCGCCCGATTCCCCGTATAGGTAAAAGCCGATGATAGCCGCCAGGACCAGTCCCAGACCAAAGAGAAAACCGTAGTTTTTGCTCTTCTGCCGGTACTGCTCAAAGGCGGGGTTGTGGATTTTCGTTGAGTAGGCCATCGGGTTATTTGTTAAAAAAACCGGAGGCCGGATCCTGGTGATCCTGGGGTTGCCTTCCTTCTGTTGTAGTTTTCCGGTAAAATAGGGAAAACTCCTGAAACAAGTGAACCGGTATAATCACCGGCCAAAGGCTCTCATCAGGTCGTCGATCACTTGGGTGGCATCCTTTCCACCGGTATTCTGTGAAATCTCGCGGTTTATCCGGCTGATGATTACCGGATCGCTTTCCTGGGTGCCGATCTGTTTGATTTTCTGGTTCATTTTGGTCCAGTATTCTTTTTGAGCCTGAATCTGTTTATGTTCAAAACTTCCGGGGGCCGCCATTTTCAGATCGGCATCCAGTTTTTTCATCAGCATGTTGTCGATTTCCTTCGACGCTTCACGGCATTTGGCCTGAAGTTTCGAGGTTCGGGTGAGGAATTTGTTGTTTTCAATGGCTTCCACCTTGACTTTCAGCACCCTTCCGACGCTTGCCACATCGTCGGAAGCCAGGGTGAGGAAATCGGCATTCTTGTCGAGCAGTTTGGTGGTGGAGAAGGCTTCCTTGTGGGCGGAAGTAACCAGGTTCATGTCGGAAAGGGGGGCGCTGACCCCGAACAACTTCCGGTAGCTCTCATTCATTGAAGCCTGAGCGTCGTTCATAAAGGTTTTGATATCCACTTTACTACCGTCATTTTTCATCACCCACATGGGTTCTTTACCCGTAAACCGGTCCACGGGACCCAGGTCAAGGTCCATGCTGGCACTCCCGGCGCTGGTGGGGTTCCGAAACTGTTTGAAATCGAGGTGATCCATCACATATCCCTTGTTTTTGAGGCCCTGCACCATGTCGTAAGTCATATTCCGGTAATTTCGCTGCACATACCGGTCGAAGAAAGCCGTGATTTCAGGGTCCTGCTTATATTTGAACTGCCATTTGGCATAGTAATCCCCGTTCAGGGTGGCTACCTGCTGGCAGATTTCCTTTTCCAGTTCCTGAATGCGTGTCGTATTCCTGGCGCTGGCCGAACGCAGGGTCTGCAGTTCGTTTTTCATATTTTTCAAACTGTTGATGGCATCGGATGCGGCGAGGTAGTTATGTTTTGTGCGCATTTTTTCGGCGGTGGACCTGATTTGTGCATTTACGTTGAATACAGGTTTAAACAAACGGCTATCCTTGCCGAAGATCTGCATGGTGGCGCTTGTGAAACTTTTAATACCATACTGTATGCCCAGTCCGATCGCGTAACCTGTTCCGGCTTGTTTTAATCCCTCAAAGATCCGGGATTTGGTGGTGGCGCCTTTCACCTTGCCTGCCTGGATGTAGGCGTCGGTAAATGTTGCGAGTGCCGCCCCTTTTGGTGACCAGAACATAGCGGCTTGTTTAACTCCTTCGAAAGGACCCCCTGAAATCATGCCGGTAGCTCCGCCGAAGATTGCCCCCAATGCCTGAGTTCCATAGATGGTGGCGGCTGCTTCCGCCCCATAAAGCTGCGCCAGTCCAGTCGACCCCACGCCCATAAAGGCGGTGCCTGCCACCATGATGGTGGCTTGAGCGATAAACTCGTTTTCATCGGCTTCCGATTCCGCCACCTTAGCCATCTGATAATCAAAAGTGGCATTTCCCTCGATCTGGGAGCCAAAGGCATTCCTGAGTTTCAAGGCATTTTCGTAATCCCCTGAAACCACAGCTTTGGCATCAAGGTATCGTCCGGCCAGTTCCCGTGCCTTTTCCCGCTGTTCTTCGGGCAGGAGATTGATCTGGCGATAGATGCGGTCGGCAATCTGTCGGGTGGCATTGACCCTGGCCACATGTACATGGGTGTCATGAATGAATTTATTCCGGGCATATTCATCAAAAGGCTGACGAGTATGCACCGTTTCCCCGGTTTGAAGGGTGGTGATGGCATCCTCTTCGTTTTGCAGGGTTGACTGAAACCCCATGATTCGCATATCGATGTCCTTGATTTGCGCCATCAGGCTTTTCCGCGTTGCATCATCTCTGGCATTGAACAAATCAGTTGATAAACGATTGCGGATTGATTGCTCGCGTAAAATCTGACTGTTTATGGATTCGATGATTTCGCGGCGTGATGCGATGGATTCTTCCTTTGCCAGCTTTTCTGCGGCCAGCGAATCCTGAAGAGCAGTGGCGGTACTGCCTGACTCTTCGGGAGCCTTGTATTTCTCATCGAGTTCGGCGATCTTCTGTTTTTTGACTTTCCCTTTTAATCTTTGGGCATCCAGGTATTCCTTCATCTCGGCCTTCATCTCCTCCAGAAAATCATCGAGAGCTTCGTCGGGGATCGTCCCGCGGGAATCGGCCGGATAATTGGCCCATTTGTTCCCATAAGCCCACAGGAGGGCCCTCTTGAAGAAAAAACCTGCCGTCTGTTTGCGTGCCAGGTAACGGTTGCAGGTATTGGTGAAGGCTTTGCGTTCTTCATAATTTTCATTCTCTTTATTTCCGGGCGCAGCCATATTCGACAGCATCATCATTCTCATGTAGGAGGTTTGCTTAAACTCCGGAATCCGCGGATAGATAACCCGGCGGAAATCGCCATTGTGGGTTTCCATACTTTTGTCAGCATCGGTCACCACCTCATCGACCTGATACACCCTGATTTTGTCGAGCCACTCTTCATCAGATTCCAGATTGTCGGTTTCGATATCACTAAGCCCGATGATCTGGTAAACCTCCTTGTCGTTCACCTTCACCTTCAGTAAGTGTCTGAAGAGGGGTTCGTACAGTTGTTCCAGCCCTTCAGTCTGCACGGGGCTGAGGGTATAGCCTGCCCAGCACTCTCCCAGATCGATCTTCTTTTCCATTTTAGGCAACATCCGCCTGTAGTTTTCGGCGGCAGCACATTTTGCTTCCACCGGATTGGGGGGATTTCCGAGTGCTTCTATCTTTCCGGCCAGAATCGACATGGCATTTTCCAGCAGGTGGAAGGCCGATCCATGAAAGCCCGCTTCATCCATCGCCTTCTCCCAGGCTTCCTGGTCGTCAAGTTCCACGGCATATCCGGCATCAAGAAGGACCATGGTTACCGCCTGCAGGTTGCTCACATAAACTTCGCGGACCGCCAGGAACTGGCTGATAAGCGGATTCAATCGGTTGAGGTAGTCAATGATCTCCTGCGTGGGAAAGTCAAATAACGGCGCCCATACCGCTTCAAACTTCCGGGCTTCCTCATCGGGCATGGCTCCGTAAACCAACCGCATTCCTTCAAAGGCTACCGATACGGCGGCATGGTAGTTGAAATCCGATAATTTGTCAAGATCGGGAATAGGGGGTGGAATAACAGCTTCTATTCCGGAAGGAAGCTGGTTGAGGATTTTCGCGGAAGAAGGCTCCCAGGGGGTTCCCTCTGAAACCATGTTTTGTGGGGCGCAAGGGTCAATGGATGTAAATTTCACTTCGGGAATTCTTCCTTTTTGCACAGGAACTGCCTTTGTGTCATTAATGTCGGGAAGAACGACCGAAGAAGTATCTGGCTTAGAGGAGGAACTGGCAGATAATACTTCAGTCTCCGGCTTTTCTGTGGTGATACCCGGGTTTTGATGACCAGGTTGCCGTGCGCAAACAGAAAGCATGATGATCATCAAAGAAATCAGGATAAAAGTAAACCTGAGAAAAGGAGTAAAAAAAGAAGGATTTGATTTCATGTTAAATATTATTGTGAATGTTTGTGCCGGAAAGAGTGATCTTTTGAATATCGTTTACAACTGGTTCAACCTAGTAATCTTGCATGACTAAAATAACTCTTTTTGATTACTTTTCAATGATGTAACATTTTTACATACAGGAAGTCATCTAAAAGATACTAAAATGGTAATCCGCGAAAAGAAAATCATCGCTGCTTGCTGGTTTCCGGCACCAAATCCTGAAGCTTGCCTCCTCAATTGAAACTCCCCGCCGCAGAGCAGCGGGGAAACGAATCCCGGAAAACCGGGATGAGTTCAACGGGTTTCAGCCTGAAGTTATTATTTTTACGGTATCAGGCAGGGAGGTCCATGCCAAAGTAATACCGCAAAAATATGAAAATCCGTTTTTCAGGTCTGGTATTTGTTCTAGGTGCTTTTTTTTCAGCCGGAACAATGTTATATGGGCAGAATGTCCCGCAGGTGGTGGCGGGATACCCCGTCAATTATGAAGAGGCGCTCACCGGAAACTATGAGCTTCCTGATCTGTTGAAGCTCCGGAACGGGGAGGTCGTTGAAACGCCGGAAGTGTGGTTTGACCGGCGTCGTCCGGAAATCCTGGCACTTTTCAGGGAGTATCAGTACGGGCAAGCCCCGGGAAGGGATAAGCTTACCTTTGAGGTTTTTGACCAGGGAACGCTCGCCTTTGACGGCAAAGCCCTGAGAAAACAGGTTCGTCTGCATTTCACCGGGGATACCGCTGGTCCCGGGGCTGATCTCCTTATGTATCTTCCTGCGGGCAGCCTGAAACCCGTTCCTCTGTTCTTCAACATCAGTTTTTTGCCCAATGCCCTGACGATCGATGATCCGGGGGTGCGGGCAGGCATGATGTGGAACCGGGAAGGCCAGAGGGTCCCGGTCATGCGGACCCAGCCGGGAAGCATACTTCCTGTGGAGCAGTTCCTCGATGAGGGTTTCGGCGTGGCCACGATATATTATGGTGACATAGAGCCCGATTTTGCGGATGGTCTGAAGCATGGCATCCGGGGTTATTTTCTGAAGCCTGGGGCGGAAGCGCCGGGAGCGGATGAATGGGGGGCAATAGCCGCCTGGGCCTGGGGATTGAGCTGTGCCATGGACTATCTGGAAACCGACCCCCTGATCGATGGCCGCAGGGTGGCCCTGTTCGGGATATCCCGCCTGGGGAAGACGGTTTTGTGGGCCGGGGCCGGCGATCCCCGCTTCGGGATGGTGATCGCCAGCTGTTCGGGGGAGGGGGGAGCCGCCCTCTCACGCCGCAATTTCGGGGAGACCATCGCCCACTTAACTGCCCCCTCACGCTTTTTCTACCAGTTCTGCGGCAACTGGGCTTCTTACGGTGGGGATCCCTCGTTGTCTCCCGTCGATGCTCACATGCTGATCGCCCTGATGGCTCCCCGTCCCCTGCTCCTCCAGACCGGCGACAGCGACCTCTGGGCCGATCCCAAAGGGGAATTTTTGGCGGCCAAAGCGGCTGGACCTGTCTATCAGTTGCTCGGCCAATCCGTGCCGGAGGCAGAGGAATTTCCTCCCGCGGGCATCCCCCTGCTCTCCCGGTTGGGGTATACCATGCATGCCGGCGACCATGGGACCCTTCCTGAGGACTATACGGTATTTATCCGTTACATGAAAAAACACTTCTCCGAAACCAGCCTGCCCCCCCAATTCAGCCAGGGGGTTGTGGCTGCCGACGACCAAATGAAGCGAACCTTTATTTCACCGGTGCGGGTGATGTGGACTTCAGATCCCACAGGGGAGAGAATCAGAAACCGGGAAGTGCTTCTGAATCCCGGTAACAGCCAGTCGGAGATGACACAAAGGTCGGTATTTTGTGCGATGACCACTACGGACAAAGATACCGCTTCCATTCTGCTTGACTATGGGAGGGAGTTGCACGGCGGGTTGCAACTGGTCATGGGGGGATCCTCGCGCCGGGAACCCTCCCTGGTGCGGATCCGATTTGGGGAATCGGTGGGCGAGGCAAACAGCAATACCTGGAATTCTGATTGGCTCATGGGTTTTTCGACTGATGACCATGCTAAGCGCGACATCGTCATGGAGATCCCCCGGTCGGGGCTCATCGAAATCGGAAATAGCGGTTTCCGCTTCGTCCGGATCGACCTGCTGCAGCCAAACACCACCATCAACCTGAAAGAAGCCAGGGCCATATTCCGTTACCGTGACCTTGAATACCTGGGCTCCTTTCACAGCAGCGATCCGCGGCTCGACGCCATCTGGATGACGGGGGCCTACACTACCCACCTCAACATGCAGGAATACCTCTGGGATGGCATCAAACGCGACCGGCTGGTATGGCTGGGTGATTTTCATCCCGAGCTGAAAACCATCACCCGGGTCTTCGGCTATAATGAGGTGGTACCCCGTAGCCTTGACCTGGCCTGTGAACAATACCCCCTGCCCCAGTGGATGAACGGCATGAGCTCCTACTCCATGTGGTACCTCATCATTCACCATGACTGGTACATGCAGAACGGCGACCTGTCATTTCTGCGCAGTCATAGCGATTACATCACGGGGTTGATTGATCTTATTGATTCGAAGATAGGGGAGGACGGAACAGAGACCCTGAGCAAATTCCGGTTTCTTGACTGGCCCTCCACGCCCAATGTGGAGGGGGTGGAAGCCGGTTACCGGGGGTTGCTGGTATGGGCCCTGAAAGATGCGGGGGAGATATGCAGAATATTGGAGAACCCGGCATCAGCAGCAAAGTGCGAGAATGCCATCGCCAAACTCAACCGGAAGGTGATGGGCCACAACGGCCTCAAACAGGCGGCGGCGCTGATGGCCGTGGCTGGATTAATGGATCCCACGGAAGCCTGTCGCCAGGTGGTGGCCGTCGACGGTCCCAAACGTTTTTCCACCTTCTACGGTCTTTACATGCTCGACGCCCTCGGCCTGGCGGGAATGCACGACGAGGCACTTGACATCATCAATGCCTACTGGGGCGGGATGCTTGACATGGGAGCCACATCCTTCTGGGAGGATTTCAACGTGGAATGGATGTCAAATTCCACCCGGATCGATGAATTTCCCGTGGAGGGGAAGAACGATATCCACGGTTCTTTCGGGGCTTACTGTTACCCCAGCTACCGCCACAGCCTATGCCACGGCTGGGCTTCAGGGGTGACTGCCTGGCTCTCGGAAAATGTTCTGGGCATTAAAATCGTGGAGCCGGGATGCAAAGCCCTGAAGATAGAACCTCACCTGGGTCATCTGGAATGGGTGGAGGGGAGCTTTCCGACGCCCTACGGGGTGGTTCGGGTGAAACACTCCCGCCTGGCCGACGGCACCATCGATACCCGGGTGGTCGCCCCCGGGGAAGTTACCGTGATACAATGACCTGTCTTTATGATCTATCTTTGATTCAAAGTTGCAAAATAGAGGGCAATCGACTATTTTTAAGCTCTGAATTCCGTCGAGTGAATTGACTATATCCGTTCTTTGTTGAGGTAAGCATTAATGCCTGGTCTCAGCTTATTGCTGATCCGGTACTGAAATCCGTCGAACTCATCCCGGTTTTCCGGGATTCGTTTCCCCGTCGGCTCTGCCGCAGGGATAGCGAGCGAGACAATAAAGAAGTCCTTGACGGAATCGGATTCCCCGCTGCTCTGCGGCGGGGAGTTTCAATAAACCGGAAAACCTGTAAAACCTTTTCTATGGCTGTAATCATTGAACCCTTCAGGATCAAGTCGGTGGAACCGCTGACCTTTACCACCCGTTCAGAGCGTAAAGAGATACTCAAAGAAGCCCGGAACAACCTTTTCCTGGTCGATGCAGACAAGGTTCTGATTGACCTGCTGACCGACAGCGGGACAGCGGCCATGAGCTCCCGGCAGTGGGCGGGCATCATGAACGGCGACGAGTCATATGCGGGGTCGAAAAGCTTTTACCGTTTCAAAGAGGTGGCTGAAAGGATCACCGGATACAGACACATCATTCCGACGCACCAGGGGAGGGCGGCCGAGAAAATCATCTTCACCATCCTGGGTGGAAAAGGGAAGAGTTTCGTGAGCAACACCTTTTTTGATACGACGCGCGCCAATGTGGAGTACTCGGGTGCCGAAGCCCTCGATTTTCTGACTCCGGAAGGCAAGATCCCCCACCTGATCGCTCCTTTCAAAGGCAACATGGATACCGAAGCCCTGGAAGCGTATATCCTGAAAAGGGGAGCCGAAAACATCCCGATGTGCGTGATGACCATCACCAACAATTCGGGCGGGGGGCAGCCGGTTTCGCTTGGGAACCTGCGGGAGACCGCGGCCATCTGCCGTAAATATGGCATCCGCTTTTTCATCGATGCCTGCCGCTTTGCCGAGAACGCCTGGTTCATCAAGACCCGGGAGGAGGGTTATAAAGACAAAACGGTGGAAGAGATCGCCCGGGAGATTTTCGCCCTGGCCGACGGCTGCACCATGAGCGCCAAGAAGGATGCCCTGGTCAATATCGGGGGTTTCCTGGCCATGAATGACGAGGCGCTGGCCCTGGCGGCACGGAACCTGCTGATCATCACGGAAGGTTTTCCTACCTACGGCGGACTGGCGGGCCGTGATCTGGAGGCCATGGCGCAGGGACTGGAGGAGGTTCTGGAAGAGGATTACCTGCGCTACCGTATCCGGAGTATCGAATACATGGGTGAAAAACTGACGGCTGCGGGGGTGCCAATGATCCTTCCCACGGGAGGCCATGCGGTGTACCTTGACGCGAAAGCTTTTCTTCCGCAGATTCCGCCGGCGGAACTGCCCGGGGTGGCGCTGGCCAACGCGCTCTATATAGAAGGCGGGATTCGCGGCGTGGAGATTGGCTCCCTGATGTTCGGCAAGAAAGATGAACAGGGTAACCATGTGGCTCCTCCCATGGAACTGGTCAGGCTGGCAATCCCTCGAAGAGTCTACACCCAGAGCCATATCGACTATGTTTGCGAGATGATTATCGAAGTTTTCCGGAAAAGGGATCAACTCCGGGGTTACCGGATCACATTTGAAACGCCGCTCCTGAGGCATTTCACTGCACACCTGGAGGCTTTATAGCCTTCCCTCTTCGTCAAACTCCAGATAACAATGCCAAAGACCATTCCGGTCAAACAACCTGAATGGCTTTCCGTTCTTCTCCTTGGGGACCATAAAACTGACACTCAGGCTGTTATGATGGTATGATGGCTCCTGTGCAGGGTAAGCTTCCCCCCGCTTTTATCCGAACATTCCCTGATCCTGAATTTTTTCCCTGTCAGGTATGGATTGTTTTAAGATAATAAACGGAGTTCATTCCGGAAGCCCTGGAACGAGACTGCCTGGTTTGTCATTGATTACGGAAGCCGTATGGTGGGTGTAACCCGTAAATATTATTGATATTGTTTATGGGTAAATATAAAAATCTTCCCAACAAGGTGGTTGCCAATTATCCGGATGGTACTCAGAAAGTAATTTTCAATACGACTGAGCCTCACCTGGTGGAAAAGGAAATGTCAGAATTAATTGATTGGACTATTGCTCATCTGAAATCGGGTGAAATTCATCCGTTGGTAGTAATCGGACTGTTCATTTATGAATTTTTGTCCATTCACCCTTTTCAGGACGGCAACGGGAGACTTTCAAGATTGCTGACAAACCTTCTTTTACTTCAATCGGGTTATAAGTTTGTTTCATATGTCTCTTTTGAAAGTCTGATTGAGAAAAAGAAAAAGAGCTATTACGAAGCATTGATGGAAGGAGAGAAAAACAGGAGCACCGGTAATGAACTGATCAATTCCTGGATGTTGTTTTTTCTGGATTCACTGAAAGAAATGATTCAACGACTGGAAAGGAAGTATGATGTTTTCAGGGTTAAAGGTGGTTACCTGAATGAACGGCAAAAGAAGATCAGGGTATTTATCGGGGAAGCGCAGCCTGTAAGGCTGGGTGATCTGGTGAAGTTTATGCCCGGCATTTCCGTCAATACGCTGAAAAAAGACCTCCAATACCTGAAAAAGGAACAGTTCATCGACTCAGCAGGAAAGAACAAAGGGACCGTATATATCATAAAAGGTTAAGAAATGGAAATTGCTACCGCACTAAACGTCAGAAGTCAGGAAAAATATGCTTATCAGAACTGACTATATTTTTAAAATTTCACCGAATATTTTATGCTTGGTATAATGGGAAATCCGCTTTGCTGGTAAAGTTTAACCGGTGCATCGGATTGTCCGTTATTGGAAAAGTAATAAAAAACGGCATTTTGCCTGTTGTATGCATTGTAAACACCAAATGTCCAGATACGTTCCTGGTTTTTCCCCTTTTTGTTTTTTCTTTCTTTTCTGAAATTGAACCCCAAATCGAGCCGGTGGTAGTCGCGCATGCGCAGCCAGTTTTTGCCCGGATACAACGCGGCCTCGTGATAACCCATATCAAAAGGTATATCGGTTGGTGATTCTATAAACCCTTTGGGCTGAATGGCCTGGTAAACTCCGTTGTACAAAGTAGTCGGGTAACCGCTTCCATAAATCCATGTAGCCGAAAAATCGAGGTTCCGGGAAAGTTCACGGTTAAACACGATGGAAAAATCGTGGCGGCGGTCGTATTTAAACGGATAGGGTTTGCCGTTGTTCAGGTTTTGGAACAGGCGGTCGGCTTTCGACCAGGTATAACTTATCCAGCCGGTGGTGCTGCCCTGTTTTTTTTGCAGGAAAAGTTCAAGTCCTTCCGATTTTCCGGTACCGTTTTTTTCCACATTTTGTTCCCAGGGCAGGGTATTTACCAATGGGACGCCCCCTTTTACATCAACCAGTTGTTTCATCTCCTTTTTGTAAAGTTCCAGGCTCAGTTCGTATGCTCCGTTGTCCAAGGATTTTGAGTACCCGACTGAAAACTGGGTTGCCAGGCCCGGGGGAATTTCAGGAGTTGACGGCAGCCAGATATCGGTGGGGAAAGCTGTCCCCGAGAAAGTGAGCATGTGCACCGGCTGCATCATGTGGGTATATCCAAACTTTATGGCGCCGGTTTTTCCCAAATTAAAAGCTGAAAGAAACCGGGGCTCTGCCGAAAAATAGTTTTTGCCGCCAACCCTGAAATTAACCAGCCGCATTCCTGCATTAAAAGAGAACCACTTAAAAGGTGCAAATTCATTCTCGGCATAAACATAAGTGTTTAGTGCATTAGTGCGGTTTTGGGCACCAATGGTTTCAGTGGTTTTTTCTCCGTTTTGGGTAACAGTGTTGCAGATTTTTCCCGGTACAAACCAATTGCCCGAAACCCCTCCGCCAAACCGGGCTGTGTAATTTTTTGCCAGCCGCCAGTTGTAGTCGGCTTTCAGGCCAAAATCGTTCACGCCGGTGGAATACAGGTTGTTTCCTTTAATATCTTTTTCTTTAAAAAACAGGTCGTTTATATAACGGTAGCGGGTGTAAAGCAAGGTAACATCGCTGTTTAACCGGGCATTGTGAATGTGGTTCCACCGCAGGGTTGAAAGCACGTTTCCCCAAATGTACCGGGCGTTGCTGCGGATTTTGTCTTCGCGGATATTAAAAAAGAAACCCAACCGGTCGTCGCCCCCGTACAGACTGAAATAAAACCGGTTTCGGGCATCTGCTTCGTGGCTTATTTTCCCGAAGAAGTCGTAAAAATTGTATCCCATCGAAGCGTGTTGAAAGGCGATTTTGGTAGCGGGCCGCAGCAGCAGGTCGGCCCAAACGCGGCGTGCCGAAACAATAAACGAGGTTTTGTCGGTTTTCATGGGGCCTTCCAGCGTTACATCGCCCGAAATCAGCCCAATGCCGTAGCTGCCCTGGAATTCCTTTTTGTTCCCTTCCTTCATGCGTAAATCAACCACCGACGACAACCTTCCCCCAAACCGTGCCGGAAAACCGCCTTTGAAGAGTTTGATGTTTTTCAGGATATCGGGATGAAAAACCGACACAAAACCCCCGAGGTGATTTACATAATATATGGGTGTTCCGTCGAGCATAAACAGGTTTTGGTCGGGGCTGCCGCCGCGCACGTACAGCCCGCTGCGGCCATCGGCGCCTCCCTGCACGCCGGGAAGCAGTTGCATGGCTTTCAGCACATCGGGTTCGCCCAGCATGGGCAGTTGTTTTACCTGTGCTGCCGTAATCTCTGTCATTCCAAGTTCCAGTCGTTCTTCTACCCGGCGTGTAGCAGTTACTTCCACTTCAGCAAGTTCCAGTCCGGGTTCCAGTAAAATATCGAAACGTAAATTGCCGGTCAGGTTCAGTGTTTGTTGAAAAGGTTTGTATCCTACATGGCTGGCTTTCAGCATTACAGAGGATTGTACGGCTACAATGCTGTAAAACCCGTAAGCATCGGTGCCTGAACCGAAGCCTCCCGGCGAAACCAGTACATTGGCGCCTATCAACGGTTCGCCAGTGGATTTATCGCGCACCAGCCCGTTGATGGTATATTTTTGCTGGCTGTAAGACAGCATGGAAATTAACACCAAAGCCAATATACATAAATTCCTGACCATTATTCGAAGGTTAAGGTTGAATCGGGGTAAACTTCGTACAGTTGCATGGAGTAACCGGCAAAAATACCATACCCGTTTTCGATATTGGAATAGAGCGGCTGCGGTTCGTAAACCTCCCAGAAGTCGTAATCCTGTGTGTATTCGTGTATAAACCACGACTTAACATATTGAAAGGCCTCGGGGGAGAAATTGAAAAAACGGAGCCAGAATTTAGACGGTTTTTCTTTTTCAACGTTGAACCTTACAGTTGCCGGTTGTTCGGTAAAGTTAATATCGCGAAACAGCAGCATTTGGTAAGTATAAAAGTTCCCCAATCCTTCTGAAAGAATAGCAGGGTCGTCGCTATTAAGGTAGCCATAATAAAATTTACTTTTGTTTTCTACAACAAAAATGCTGTCATTTACCTGATGATAGGTCAGGGCATACCGCACAATTGATAGTCCCATATAATCACTTTCCTGCGGGTTATGTAGAATTTTTACTTTCAGGTTTTGCACAGGTATTCGCGCTTCCTCGCCCGTTCCCATAACTGCTTCAGTTTTATGTCCTGCCTTTGATTCAATTTCGGTTACTACAGATGAATTCAGGGGAATAGAGCCGGTGGCGCTGACTTTTTCCATATCCGGTATATTTACCTTCAGGGTATATACAATACCTGCCTGGGGAAAAGCCTGATCTGATAAATAGTTGCCCCCACCATGATGCTGTAATTCAAAAAAAGTTCCATCATTTCCTGATATTGTAACTTCTGCATTTTCAACATTGTACGTAAAGGTATCAATGGAATTCTTCGATAAACTAATATTTATGTTAAAATGGTTGTTTGGAGAGAAAAGGCAATTGACTACCGGTTTTATTTCCATCTCAGGAAAATCTATTTCGATTTCTTTCCGACAGGATGAGAGAACCACCAAAGCCGATAATAATAATCTGAAAAAATACCTCATAATTAAAGCTTCACTTCAACACATATAAAAACGCGATCACTGTTCAAAACACCACCAAAAACTGTTAAAAAGAACTTTTGATTTAGGTAATATTTTAAAACTTATAACGAATTCCCATAAGAATTTGACTATTATTCCAAATTCCCAAATTACTGAACAAATAAAAATTGTTATATACTTTTCTGCTTAATTCAATCCTTGAAAAAATCCGTTTGTGCTTATAAATGATTTCAGAGCCCTGATAATCTCCTTTTTCAACATGATATGTGTAATTTAAATTTAATTCTGCTTCCCATCTATTTTTAAAATTTTCATTATTAATAAACAAGGGAAAAGGTAAAAAACCGGCTTTAAAACCATACAAACTGTTTTTATTTTCATAAATATTGGTGTAATGCTGATAATAAGCCCCCATTTTGATATAATTACCAAAATAGCGTGAGTAACCAAATTCCGGGATAAATGTATCTGGAAATTTAAAATTGCCTGAGTTTATTACCTGAAAAGATAACTCTACTGCATTTCTGTTAGCGTTTTTTAGCTCACCTTTTGATATAAACGGGTGATAAGCAAAAAACAAAAGAAAAAAAACTATCGTGTTTTTCATATTCTAAAATGGTTAAAGCCGCTGCTACCATAGCATTTGTTATCATCTATAAGTAGATTCCTTTTTAGAACGAACGGTAACCCCAAAAATTGAAAAAAAGCCAGTAAAAAATCAATTTGAAATAGTTTTAAATTAGGTTAAATAATGCAACTACCACTTGTACGTAAACGCAACCACGCTTATAATCTCCAAATCGGGTATTCCAGTTTCAGAAAAATTTCCCTGTGCCTTACCGTAACTCCGGAAGAGCTGGTTTCACTGGTTTTAATTCTTTTGTCGATGTCGTTAAATCCTCTGCTATACTGAACTGATATGCTCAAATCATTTAGTTTGTAACCCGCGCCGGCTTGCCAGTTGTATTCCGGTATTTTCTGTTGCGAGAGAGTAGAAACTCCGTCATAATACCCTTATCTGGCGAACCAGGGTTACGCCTGCAGTTAAATAGAAGTTCCACCAGATACATTACTGAATATTTAACGGTATATTGACTGATTGCAACGTATATACTACAGAGATTGACCGAGTGGTGGTCTTATATCTGCAAACGAATTTTATTCTATTACTTGTTAATTGCTAAAAATAATATCTGTAGCTCACTGAAGGCATAACTGGAAATAAACTGAATGAATAAAGCTTTTTATTTCCTGCTTTATCGTTATCAAAATACAAATAATACGTATTGAGCCTGTTATAAGCATTGTACAACCCAAGTGTATATATTCTTAAACCCTCCCTTTTCTTTTCCGAGATATCCAGACTGATATCTAATTTATGGTATGAAGGCGTTCTGTAATTATTTCTTTCGTTATAAATATGCACCTCGTCGTACAAGTACTCAATGTTTCCCCCATCCCGATGTTCCCATCCCATCACATAAAGATTATATTTATTCGCTGGAAGTGTTACTGCATTTCCGGTTGCAAACACCCATGAAGCCGACAATTGATATTTCTCGTTAAACTTGTGACTCATGAATACCGAGAAATCATGCCTTCTGTCATATTTATATGGAAACGGATTACCTGAATTAAGTTCGTCGAATTGCCGCATGTTTTTCGATAAAGTGTAAGATATCCATCCTGTTGTAGCCCCTTCTTTCTTTTGTAAGAGAAATTCAGAACCATATATCGTTCCGCTACCATTCCTGACTATCTTTTTTTTCCAATCGGCAATGCCCGAAAAAAACGAAGCCCCGTCTTCGAATTCAATTAAATTGTTCATTTTTTTGTAAAAGGCCTCAATACTCCATTCAACAGGATACTTGTGGTTGATTTCACCTGCAATTCCGAGGGCAATTTGCGATGATTTTTGAGGAGGGACTTCTTTTGTTGCAGGCACCCATAAATCGGTTGGAAGGCCTGCGTCGTTATTTGACAAAAGATGAAACGGTTGCATCATTCTTGAAAAAGAAGATTTTATTGAGTAATTTTTTGCAACAACGTAATTTCCGGTTATTCGGGGTTGTAAAGAGTAAAACGTATGATTTTTTTCAGTTAAACTGGTAAAATGTAAACCAACATTGAGTAGAAGATTTTCAGTTAATGTAAATTCGTCTTCTGCATATAAAAAAAGTTCCGTCGGCATATTCTTTTGTGACCCAAAAGTTGTATCGATGTTGCTGGCATTCGTACCAACCTGGTAAATATTATTCATGGTTGGCGTAAACCGGTGTTTGGTAATACCTCCGCCAAATTTTATCTGTTGGTTGTTTTTATAAAGGTCAAAATCGGCTTTTGCAAAAAAATCGTTAATTGCCGAGGAAAAATGATTTGACAAGGTGCCAACGGTGTGGCCGGTTTGTTTTTCAATATTATCGATATCGGAGAAAGAACGATAGAAAAAATTTGTATAACCTATTGTAAAGTTGCTGAATAATTTTGAAGAATATATATGGTTCCATCGAAAAGAGGTCGAATAATTCCCCCAGTTTATATCATTTTTGCTCTTAAAATTATATGGATAATCGTCCCGCGTATTGAAGTCTTTTTGTTTTATGAGGATGCGGTCGCGCCCAAAATATGTGCTGAAGTACAACCGGTTTTTTGCATTAAAAATATGGTTTATTTTTGCATTCATATCATATAGGGTATATCCGGCCGAGGTATTATCATTGAGAATTAACTTTTGATAACCTCTGGTAAATACATCAAACAGGCTTCGCCGTATGGAAAATATAAATGATGTTTTATCTTTTTTAATCGGGCCTTCTATTGAAAATTTACTGCTTATAATGCCCACCGAGACATTTCCGGTCACTTCATTCATGTTGCCCTCTTTCATCCTGATATCCATAATCGAGGATAACCTTCCTCCATACCGGGCTGGGTAACCGCCCTTGTATAATTTAATATCCTTAATTACATCCGGATTAAAAACGGATACATAACCGCCGATATGGTTTACATAATACAAAGGAATATCGTCAAGGAGCATCAGGTTTTGGTCGGGGCTCCCGCCGCGCACATATATTCCACTTGTGCCTTCTTTGCCTCCCTGTACACCTGGCATAAGCTGGAATGCCCTCATTACATCAGCCTCGCCCATTAATGCCGGTATTTGAAGCAACTGTTTTGCCGGTATTTTAAGCACGCTCATTTCGGTATTGTTGAAAGTTTTTTGTTTGTGAGTTACAACAACTTCCGCCAACTCGATCCCGCTTTCCAATTCAACATTTAAGTTTATTTCTTTTTCCCCGGAATGGATTTGATTTATCTGCTGTTGATAACCAACCATACTGAATATTATTCGGGCGGTATCTTCTTTTAAGGAAATGCTGTAAAATCCGTATGAATTTGAAACTGTGCCCTGCAGGCTGTTTATATCGTAAACATTTACACCGGGTAAGCGTTCATGTGTGTTTTTATCCTCGATAAATCCGCTGACAGTAATTTGCGAATAACAAACAACATTCGTAAAAATAAATATTGCCGGGAGAAAATATTTCATATATCAGAGTTCTTCAAGTTTATAATAAGTTTGGTTATAAGCAGCAAAAATACCGTAACCACCTTCCACATTGCTGTACATTGGTGTAGGATCACCAATAAGCGTCATAAATAAGGGTTTTTTAACCCTGTTGCCAATTTGCTGGTTATTGCTGTGCCTTATCCAGCTTTTACGATAATTGTAGTAGGCAAGGCTGGTTGTCCTCAGGATGGCATACCTATCTTCATAATTTGTTGGAACAAATTGATTAGCAAATCCCCCTTCGACAGCCGCATCTAAAAATTTATTTTTCATCAGGTAGTTTGTGCCGTTAAAGAAATTATCGGTAAAAACGTAGGTAAAAACCCAGTAATCCAGTTCGCTGTCCGACCTTAAAACAGGGTCTGCAATAACAGGGTACACCTGAAAATGTAAACTATAATCATCACTAAATATATTAGGGGAATTCTGATATATAAAAAACAGTTCATAAAAATTCTTTTCTGGCGGGTCGCTAATGGTAATTTCATAATCATGATGGGGGTCGCCGTATTCGTCGTAGGTATTTCCAGAAGAATGAAAGCCAAAAATTATACTTGTTCTTCGCGGCACTGTATCGGTAGCGCTGATTGGCAGGTAACCTTCTGCTTCTGCAGTAATGGTATAAACACTGTCGGGCCGGGGAAAAACTGTTCGCGATTTATATATGCCATGCTTATAGTATTCAAGTATCTCAACGAATTTCCCGTTACAAAACAACGTAACTGTTGCATTTTCAATTACTAGTATTTCGTCGGACAGTATTGTGTTTGTCCGGCTTAAATGCACCGAAATTAAACTGTCCGGACAAATAAGCCCGTTCAACACAAGCTTCTTTTCTATATGGTTGTATTTAAAATCTATTTCCTTTGAACAGGATAAGAGAAAAATGGCAAGGATGGATAAAATAGAAAGTATTTTCATTATAAATTGTTAAAAATTTTGTTAAAAATTTAAGTATAGCGTTGACAATTTGATTTAATCTCAACGCTATACTTTCCTATTATATTTTACCAATTATATGTAAAGCTTTTTCCATCAATTATGCTGCTAAATGAACAATGCGTTACCATAAAGGGGTCGTAGAACCAAGTTGGAGACGACTTCCATATTCCATGTGGGGTTAAAGGGAGAAATGCATTGTTTACTGTAGGATAATAAGCGCTATGCGGCGATGTTGGGCAAATATAACTGGGTTCTGCCGTACAACTGTATGCAGGTACATAATGTTTCGGACAATTATATACACCACATCCCTGGGTAATAAAAGGGTCGCAGGAAAAATCGTAATACTCATATTCCCATGTTGCATTGAAAGAAAAACTTGGCATATAGGAAGTGTATTTCCAGTTACCCCAGAAATTTTTTTTCATTGCCTCGGCTCTGATATAAAAGGTACAACTAGCGTATTCGCTGCAACCATCTTCGGCATAGGCTCCGGACATTTCCGAGTGGCCGTCAATCCACACTTTAACACGCTTTTTACTGGTAGGATAGTTCCAATTTGCAGTCTTGGTCCAGTTGTTATCTGAAAGAAAGCTGGCACTTTTAAGGTGGTTATCGCCATTAAATACCTTATTATCAAAAACAGCAACAAGTATATTGTCATCCTGATAAGTTTCATTCATTTTTTTAAGCTTTTCAATTTTTCCCAAATCGCCATCTGTAATAAGTTTAATTGCATTATTGGTGTATTGGTGTATTTGTCCTTCAACAATAACCAATCCATCGAGGTTTACAACATTTGCAGCAGTTTTATCACAAAGGTTTAAATCAAAATATTCACCACCCTCGCCATCGGGCAACAATTGTATAATTTTTTCAGATAAAGCCTTTTGATAAATTTCGGAATGAATTTCCGGTTGCGCCCTCCAGTATGCCTGTTCGCTTTCTGGTTAACTTTCATAATAATTGCTTACTGAATCTTCAGCAAAAACAACAGCATAAAAAACACTGGCTGGGGTTTTAATCCCTACACTCTGTTCCCATAAATCAACAGCTTCCCGGTTTGCTGCTGCAATTTCCAGTTTGGTTACATCAAATGCCATTTTACTTTCAAAAACAAGCATGCCATCTTTTACTTCCACATTGTATGAAGGATGATAAGGCATTGTAACCTCTTCCTTTAGCTGTGCATCGACACTTTGATCGATCGGTTCAATACTTTTCTGGCAACCATTAAAAATGAATGGTTAAAGCCGCTGTTACCACAGCATTTGTTATCATCTATAAGTAGATTCCTTTTTAGAACGAACGGTAACCTCAAAAATTGAACAAAAGCCAGTAAAAAATCAATTTGAAATAGTTTTAAATTAGATTAAATATTGCAACTACCACTTGTACGTAAACGCCACCGACGGAATTACCGGGAACAAAGTTATCTGTTTCATCTGGTCGCCTTTTTTGTAGTAATACCACGGATTGAGGCGGTTGTAAACTGAAAAATTCCAGGTATAACTTTTCCCGGCATTTTGCCGCTCATTGCGGTAGGAAGATTGTTTTTAATTAAAAAATATGCTTCTCAGAATACGACATTGATAGAAAAAAGAAGGCTGCTGTTAGGAATAAAGGGATATTGAACTGACCTGTCTGAACTATCTTTAAGTAGAATCCGGTTCCTTGTTATGAACATTACAGAAACCCATATCCAAGACCGGATAACTAACGAAATATTTCCTTTTCGGTCACCAACAAAAGATATTATGGACACTCCATGGGCAGACTTAATCTCAAAATGGAAATTGCTACCGCACTAAACGTCAGAAGTCAGGAAGGGACCGTATACATCATAAAAGGTTAAGAAATGGAAATCACGGGTGAAGATTTCAGGGTATTATTTTGATTTCAACAAGGAAGAACTGGGAGAGGTGATCAGTCCGGCTTAACGGTCCTCTTCCAGCCGGTTATCTTTTATTTCCGCTGAAGAGCAGTTTTAAATCCGTAGAGAGCAGGGCGGCCATTACCAGCGCCGGCAAGTTGAAATACTCTCCCATGATGCGGTTGTAAAGTATCCAGGCCAGCAGGAAAATTTGCCCGAGAAGAAGGATTTTGACCAGCCAGTTCAGGGGCTTGGGTTTGTTTTTTCTGGCCAGTACCAGCAAGAGGATGACAGCAGAGAGGAGCAGGACCCGGCCGATGCCATAGGGTAAACCCCCGGAGATAATTAAGGCAAGGTCACCACTTACTCCTGAAAGGAGTCCCAGGAGGATGGTGAGCAGCAGGAAAATCCAGATCCATCCGCTGACTCCTTTCCCGGAGTTTTTGAGAGTAGCTTCCTCTGATTTGAAGGATTCACTTTTTGCTGATGTTTTCCCGGTTGTTTTCGCGGAAGAAGTTCCGGGTCGTGGAGTCTCAGTTGGCGCCGATCTCCCCCCGAAGGTTTCCCTGATTTCCCGGCCTGAACCGGTGGAAGAGCCTCCTGAAGTGGAGGGGTTGAAGTGATTGTCGAAGATTGCCTCTGCCTGGCGACGGGCTTCCCCGGCTGCCTTTGAAAATACCTTTTTCGCGGCGGTACGGGCATGGCCCTGCAGGGTGGTTTTCAACCGCTGCTCGACCCCTTTGACCATCTTTTCCTTGTAGCCCCGTATTTTGGCTCCAGAAGAAAACCCCGCTACTCTCGTTCCGCAGGAAGGGCAGAAATTAACCCCGATTCCCAGTGGATTACCACAATTTGTGCAAAATGCCATACCAATGTTTATTTCACTATTTCAGCTATGGGCAAACCATAACGTATTTTTCTTTATTTCAGCAACGGACAACCACAATTCCGGCACACCTCTTCCTCTATCTCATGGAGGAATCCGCAGGCATTACAGAAAATGATGTCGTCGCCCGTCTTGTCAAATTTTTCGTACGTGCGCAAGGCGCCGTGGTACCTGACTTTATCTCCCTTCCGGAAGTAATTGAAGAGGGTATCGTCGTCTTCGACGCGGATCTCTTCGGTGTTTCCGTTTTCGCTTTTGATCAGGATGGTAAAGACCATCCGCCATTCCTGTTCTCCGGGCCGGGCGCTTTTTCTCCTTTCCTTTTTCGCGTTCTTTCCTGTGACCACGCCGTCCCATGTGGGGCGCACGTTTTTAGACCTGGCCGCGTACACGCCGATCAGCAGGAACATGCCCCCGATGACGAAGCCCACGGTGACCGCTTCGGGATTTTCCATATCGCCGCCCGATTCCCCGTAGAGGTAAAAGCCGATGATGGCCGCAAGGGCCAGTCCCAGACCAAAGAGAAAGCAGTAGTTTTTACTGTTTTGGCGGTACCGTTCAAAGGCAGGGTCGTGAATTTTCGTTGAGTAGGCCATCGGGTTATTTATTAAAGAAGCCGGCGGCCGGATCGGGAGCGTTGTATTCCTTCAAGTCACCAAAGGAACGCTCCATATCTCCGGCAACGTCGCCGATATTGTCATATCCAAGCTGGTTGAGCTTGTTTCTTACCATATCCATGTATTCGGGCGTGGCATTGGCGTCGACATGGGTATCCTCGATCACCTTCATGGCTTTCTGAAGATTCCCGGGAAGGTCTTTGATTTTCAGGTTCTGTTTCGAATAACCTTCGCGAACCTCCTTCAGGGTCTTGACCGCTTTTTTAGCCTGGGCGTACGCTTCGGGTTCGGTGTCGTTTTTCAGGGCATTTCCCACCTTGTTCTTATACATTCTGCCGGTCTCCTGGGCGTCGATCAGGGTGCCTTTGCCTTCTTTGACGCGGGTGATGTTGTTGTTATTGATTTCGATTTCCCCGGTTTTAGGATTGAAGACATGGTCGGAGTAGTCTTTTCCGGCTTCGGCATCAAATCGGTCGGTGGCTCTTTGCTGGTGCCGTTCGGCCCATTCGGTGGCATCGATGCCGTCGGGTTTACCGGTGACCTCTCCAAAAATTTCATACGATTTTTCCTGCCAATTGCGGCGTTGCAGCTCGATCCAGTGTTCCCGGCCGTCGGCCCCCTTCACCTTCCTGAGCACCCGGTAGTCGCGGTCAGTGTTCACGGAGGTACCCCCTTTGCCGGGCGTCCTGAAGTCGTGGATCTGGATTTCATCGGGCGGCAGGCGATAGGTCTTCGAGATGTAATCTTTCAGCCGGGCGTCGTGCTCTGTATAGATCTTATTGCGCGACCGCTCGAAGATTATCTTCATTTCTGGTGTGCCATGTTTTTCGATGGTGCGCACTTTGGCGGGGTCGCGCATGATTTCCAGAACCTTCTTGGGATCGACTACCTCCTGGCCGTTGACGGTTTTCACTGATTTCATCATGTCATTGAGAACCTCGTCGGGCGTGGAAACCGGTATGTTCCTTCGAAGCGCCTCCTTGTGAAGTTCTGCCGTCAGTTTTTTTATAATCAGTTCTTCGGTGATCTGCCTTCCCGTGATTTTGGCCGCTTCCACCACCGACTTGGTCTGGTAGAGGTTGTAGAGGAATTCGCAGCTTATGAAGATGGTCCAGGCAAGGGGTTTGTTTTTGCCGACGATCATCTCGATGTTTTCGATAGAGAGGATCCTGCCCTTGGCGGTACTCATCAGGATGGGTACCAGGCTCTGGATCTGGCGTGATTTGAATTCCTCCCATCCTTTTTCAGGTTCGTAGATGTAGAAGTTGAGGGCTTCGATCATTTTAGCCTTGATAAGGCCTGCCGCGGTGGCGCCCATCCCCTTGAGGTAAAAGGCAGCCAGGGCGTTGAAGGCCAGGTCGCCCGCCCATTCGGTCCATTCGAGGGTGACGGTGATGGCGTTGGCCCACGCTTCTACCGACTTGTAGCCTTCGGCACCTTCGGCAAGGATCAGGTTGGAGGCTACCTTCCAGATACGGTTCCGCAATTCGGTGAGTCCCTCGGCACCCAGGGTCATCTTCCGCATTTCCAGGAGGTCGGTCAGCTTGATGGTGGGATCTCCCGCGGGAACGTATTCCCTGATGATGTACTTGCACTCTTCATAAGCCTTCACCCAGTCGGGGAACTCTTCTCCAATGCCATAGGTTTTCACCCTGAGGGTTAGGGTCTGTTCAAAGAGCTCAGGATGGAGGGCATCGCCGGCAGAAGCTCTGACCAGATAATTCAGGGTATATATTGTGCCGGTGCCGGGAATCTCTTCTTTGGTGGTGAAATGGTACCTGCCGTAAGGAATGTTGGTGACCAGTCCGGTAAACTCAAATTGTGGTTGCAATACAGAGGCCAGGTTGACGATTTCCGTTTCTTCATTCTGAAGTTCAAATTCAACGGTCGAAAGTCCATCCTTGTCGACGGTGATCTGGTTGGTTTCCTTGTCGTAACGGTAAAGGGCCAGGTCGAGGTTGGCCTCATAGGGTTTGTCGGCAAGGATGTTGATCTGGTTCTTTTTATCGGCGCCATTTTTGATGAAGAGGCCTTCGCGTGAGACCATAATATTGAGGCGGCGCTCCAGGGGTTCCTCATCGCCCTGTGCCGCCGAGATGACCAGGGTTTTGCTGATAATCTGTTCCTCTCCCGTGAGTCTGATCAGCGGTCCGGTGAGGGTTACCGTAGCGCGTGTTTCCCCCTTGGGGGCGATGGCGATGGTAGTGAGCGGATCGGTGGGGTCGACGCCATGACGGTATTCCCCGTTGAAACTCCAGCCGGTCTCTTCTTCCCCGTTTTCGATCCAGGTCTCAAAGGTAATTTCACTCGTCTCCCCGGAATCGGGGAAGGAAGCTTCTTCGATGTCGGTTTCGAGGCGGCAGTCGGCCAGGCGGATCTCCAGGTCATGCTGAAGCGGGGGTTCTCCTTCCGGGACGTCATCCATGAAGAGGGTGAGGACCACCGAGGGTGGAACGGAACGCTTACCCCCTCCCGGGGATGGGTTGGTGGCGCCCATGTTGATGGCGATGCAGGGTTCGTCGGGGACCGGTTCCGAGAGGTCGATCCAGTCGCTTTTGGGTTTGAAGACGATCTGTTCCGTGAGTTCGGGAATATCTTTGCCGCTGGCCCCGGTAACCATGGTCCTGACGGTCAACACCTGATAGGTGTCGGGGCGCAGGGAACGCTTGTTGCCGGGCAGGGTCTCCACGGCGATTTTCAGGGCGGTGTCGGCGGTGATGGTAATATTCCTGCGAATCAGGTGGCCACGGGCTTCCGCAGTGACTTCCATGGGGAATTCAGGTTCCCGGGGTTCCTTCTCCAGGAGCAGGGAAGCAGTGAGCTTACCGCTTCCTGAGGCAGGCTTAATTTTCAGGGCTTTCTCCGGACAGGTAAGGTGAATATCGGCGGGAAACTGTTCCGACCCGCGGGGGGTGATCCGGTAAACCACCACTTCCAGGGTGACGGGCTCCCCAACCTTCAGTGTGAACCGGTCGCGGTTGATGTTGAGGATGAACTTTTCCTCTTCTTCCTTCTCCTCCTCTTCCTGTTTCTTTTTGCCTGACTGGACTTTCTTTTCAGGCTGTTTGGCGGAGGGTTTCCTTTTTATGAGTTTGCGGCCCAGGACGGCAGCCCCGGCGGTGCCGATCAGGCCGATGACCACTTCCCAGGGAACTTCTTCCTCTTCCCCTCCGGAAGTATCCGGAGCAGCGGAAGATGCCGAACTCTCTTCCGCACCTGTGAGTTCAAAGGTGAGGCCATTGAGGTGTTCGTACATCATCTGTTGGTACTGGGCGAAAGAGTAGGGACTTGGAGCAAACGAGCCCTCTTCGAAATAGTTGACCTTCGAGCATATCTCAACGCCGTATTGGTCGGTCAGGAAGACAAAGATGAAATAGTTGGCCTGCCGGCTTTTATCCCGGGTGTCATTGCCGGAATCATTCGAATAAATGGTGGCGTCATATCCTGCAATCTTAATCCTTCTGCTTCCGGGGATATTCCCGTCAGGGTATCTGCTCAGGAAATAGTCCGGCTGCCTGATTATCCCTTTACCGGCCGCTATACTGGCCTTGTTGGCTTCCAGAAATTCAGAGTACTCATTAGCATTGACCCATTCGTGGTAATAGGAACTCAGTTCACTGCCTGTGGCACCGATGGCAATGCCCCCAGGACCGCCCAAATGGGAAAGAAAAAGCTGTGAGTTGATATCATCTGAGGAGGTGGGTTTGGCCGTCAGGTAGATGGAGTAGTGCTCCACGCGGTCAGAACCCGACCCTTCTGAAAAGGTCCATTCACCGGAAATGGCCCCGGGATGGGAAATCAGTACTTTTTGAGCCTCTCCGTGTCCGTAAATGATCAGCGTCAACAGGAGAGCTTGAACGATTCTTACAGGTTTCATATCAGTCAGGCCGCTTTTGTAAAAGGATGATCAGACAATTGTCAGTTCTTATACAAAGAAAACAATCCTGTTTGATTTTTGACGGAAAACTTCTATAATTTTAAACATTTTCCCATTATTTTTAGGCTTTTAAATAGAGAACTGTAAAAGATGAAGCAAAGCAGGACAGGAGGCAGAGGGAGGATTGTGATTTTGTTAATCGGGCTGTTTTTTCTGACTTATGGTCTGATGCTGGTTTCCCTCCTGTTTTTCGGAATTTCCACGGAAGCCAGGCTGACCAGTTACCGGCGGCAGCAGGGGGAGCGGAACGAAGTGATCCCGAACCGGTACACCTATCATTTTGGGTATGAATTTACCGTGGACGGTAAGCTTTTTTCAGGTACCGGCCAGCGGGTTGCAGGTCCTGTTTATCTGAAACCCGGTCCCGGAGCCACCATTAGGGTGAAATACCTGCCGGGTTGTCCGTTCATCAGTACCGATACGGAATACACCAAAGAGGGTCCCCGGGCGCTGTTGATTCTGGTTGTTGCTGCCCTTTTGCTTGGATTTTCACGCGTTGGACGACGTGCTTCCCGGGAAGAGGATCAGGTGTGAACCAACCGGGTGCCTTAACCGATGGGAACGGACTGTAGATTCATTAGCTCAAAATTTTGCAGAACAATATGAGTTGTACATTACCGGCTCCAATTCAGAGTTGCTTGCAGGAGAGCTGGCTTCCCTGTTGTCGGGAAGGTATGTATCCTTTGAAATCTATCCATTTTCATACAGGGAATATTGCCATTTTCATGCTTATGAACAAAACAGGGGATCATTTCTGGAATATTTTCAATCTGGTGCTCTGCCTGATCTTTTTCAACTGAAAGATGTTGATTCGAGGCGGCTTTATATGGCAGCAGTAAAAGATACCATTTTGCTGCGCGATATCATTTTCAGGTATAGCATTAAGGATGCACGACTTTTGGAGGATATATTTCCCTATCTGGTAAATACCGTTTCCAACCTGACATCGGTGAGTAACCTGGTAAATTATTTCGGTTCGAAAAACAGGAGGGTGAATTATGAAACCATATCTCATTACATTCATTATCTTGAGACTGCCTTTTTGGTTCACCGTTCCGTACGGTACCAAATTAAAGGGAAAGAGATTCTTTCAGGTACCTGTAAATTTTACATCAATGACCTTTCATTCAGGAATTACCTTTATTCGGGATATGGTTATGATTTGGGATTTCTGCTGGAAAACGCGGTTTATCTGCAACTGAAAGTTGAAGGTTATCAGGTTTATACAGGTGCTTTGCGTAACGGGGAGATTGATTTTGTGGCTGTTAAAGGTGACCATATCTTGTATCTGCAAATTGCGGTTACGGTAATGGATCAGCAGGTTTACGACAAGGAATTCGGGGCATTTAAAACAATTGATGACAACTACGAGAAGTTCGTGGTCACTTTGGATGAAATTCGCTTTCCTTCCTTTAAGGGCATTAAACACCTGAGAGCGTGGGAACTGAGTGAAATATTGAAATAGTGATTGTTACAATTTTAGAACATCTTTATCGAAATAAAAGTAGTTTGGCGATGCCAAACTAAAATGGGAAACCCAGGTCGCGAGACACACAAAATGTAACACTTCCCACATATGCTGAAATACCTGGAAGGTGAGCCCACAGAAAAGCAGAAAAGTGCAATAATTGGTTCTGACCTTGAACATCTGAAGTCAAGGGCATTATTGACGGGTGTTATTCTCAGGTTTAAAACCCACAAGACACTTATGGGAATTCAAAGTGCAAAAGCCGGAATAATTCTTACCGGGATGAAAACCATTTCACGTACACGGCCTGGCATATCAGGCTTTTCCTGTTACCCTTCTAAGGGTTGGCTTCCGGAGAAGCAGCCCAGGCGGCTCCCTCGGGAGTACGCCGCCAGGCAAAATAAGCATCCAGGACTTTCAGCGCCGCTTCATCGGGAACCGGTCCGGGCGTGACAGTCGACCCTATGTGCAGCACCACGGGATTCTCCTTTGTGAAGGCCGGCCATTCGGGCACCCCCTCCCCGTTGGGATGGCCGTATTTGGCAAAATTGGTCCAGTAGGTGCCCATCATTTGGCTCACCTCCATTGCTTTCTCCGATAGGCCGGATTGATTGGGGTCGAGATGCATGAATACGTAGGCCACGTCGACGCCATGGGGAGTGCCATGGTCGGCCTGGGGAGAGTCAGCCGGGTATGCGGGATGCTGGTCGAAACAGTAATAGTAGACCGGTGACTTTCCGGTTTTGGCCTGAAGGTTGGCCCAGACCCAGGTGTGCCATCCGAAGGCGGCATCGCGCATCAGGTTGCGGGCGCTCCGGGGAACACTGGTTTCCCCGAAGGGATAGGCCGTCATCAGCGTGTCGGCAAAGGGGCCAAACCGCTTCTTCACTCCGGCGATGGCCTCTTCGGGCGTGCGGCCCGACGGGAAGCTCAGCCCCTCGTCGGAATTGTAGCCGATGAGGACGGGAATGTCGTTATAATTTCCGGCTTCGTACATTTTGTACTGGTCGTCGGGGATCACGCAGCCGTCGACGATGGGCCAGGCATTTCCCATGCCCCATTCCATGGGCAGTTTAGTGGCGTCTAAATTCCGGAGTTCCGCCAGGGAGGCCACCCCGCTCTTTTCGGCATATTCAACGCCGGCCTGCTCGGCTTGTTGCAGGTTTTTCATGTTTTCTCCCGGAAAGGTGACTGGCCGTGTAGGTCCGAAGGAGCCGCCACTCTGGGCTATGGCTCCGTGAAACAGCCCTTTGGCGAGGGGTGAGGCGCACAGCATGCTCACCGAGATGCCTCCGGCCGACTCGCCGAAGATGGTCACCCGCTCCGGATCGCCTCCGAAGGCCGCGATGTTGTCACGGATCCACCGCAATCCCGCGATCTGGTCAAGGATTCCGTAATTGCCCGATACCCCGTTCGGATCTTCGGCGCTCAGCTCAGGATGGGCAAGAAATCCGAGCTGCCCGACACGGTAGGCGATGCTCGCTAGCACCACTCCCTTCCGCGCCAGGTGCTCCCCGTTGTGGACCGGCTCCGACGTGGACCCGAAACTGAATCCACCACCGTAAATCCAGACCAGCACCGGCAACTTCTCCTTCGGCGATTTGGCGGGGGTCCAGATGTTCAGGTAAAGGCAGTCCTCGCTTTTCCCGGAAGGAGGATTCCCGGTCTGCATGGGGGCCGGTGCATATTCTGTGGTTTGCAGGATTCCCTCCCAGGGATTTACGGGCTGAGGGGACTTCCACCGCAGCTCGCCAACAGGCGGAGCCGCAAAGGGAATTCCCATGTAAATGATCAGATCTTCAGTGACCGTACCCTGGATAAGGCCCCCCTCGACACGGACCTGCCCCGGTTGGGGTTTATAACATGAGGTGATCACCAGCAGCACCAACGCCGCGGATAAGAGAATTGAATGTTTCATAGTTCAGTTGTTTTTTAGCTACAAAATGGAAAATTGGAAACTAATTCCAAAAATATCGGATAATATTGGAATTTCATTCCCAGAATACCTTAATCTTATGCTTTCTCCGGTTCCCTTTTCAAATTACACCTATTTTACCTGGTTTAAAATCATCTCCTTAATTTGTTCGCGTAGTGCATTTTTGATCGCTAAATCATTTTTGCGCCCAAAAATGTCCTCAAGGAAAATCTTCAGCGTGAAATATTCTCATCCGGCAGCTTTTCAAATTCAACGAGCAAATCGATGTCACTCTCTTCCGTATATGAATCATCAGAAAACGAACCAAGCAAACCAATCTTGTTCACTGAAATACCTTTGTACAATATATGATCAGTAATGTAGGGGGTGTCTTTTTGCTTTTCTTGTCTGGCAAATTCGTTTTTTTAACTTAATTTTCTGGCGGAAGTAATTTCCAAAGAATCAGAAAATCATTACCTAACCTGATAATAATGAAAAATAACCGATTCATCATTGTTCGTAAGGCCCTCCTTGTTTTGGTCTTTCTCTCCGGAATAATTCTTTGGGCATGTTCCCAGCAAAAAACAGAGCCGGTCAGGCATGATTATCTGGTGGCAGCCTATATCTGGCCATCATGCCACGATGATCCGCTGGCCCGCAAGAAGCTGTGGCCCGAGGGCATTGGTGAATGGGAGGTGATCAAAAAGGGGAATCCCCGTTTTGAGGGTCACTACCAGCCACGCCAGCCGCTGTGGGGCTACGAAATGGACAACGACCCTAAAGTGGTTGAACGATGGATCGACGTGGCCGTTGCTCACGGTGTCAATGTATTCGTATACGACTGGTACTGGTATGAGGAAGGCCCCTACCTCGAGAGCGCCCTGAACGATGGTTTTCTGAAGGCCGCCAACAATAGGAAGATGCAGTTTTACATCATGTGGGCCAATCACGATGTAAAACACAACTACTGGAACTACCACCTCTACGGGGATGACACATCAATTCTGTGGGATGCCAAAGTGGACTGGAAGAATTTTAAAATCATTGTCGACCGCGTCATCAACCAGTATTTCAAGCGTCCCAACTATTTAAAGATCAACGGTGAACCCGTCTTTTCGATTTTCAGCATCGACAAACTGATGCAAAGTTTCAACGGCAGTTTGGAGGAAACCCGAAAGGCGCTCGACTATTTCAGGGACGAAGTTAAAAAGGCCGGTTTCCCCGGATTACATATTCAGTGGAACCAGGGTGGGGGATCCCTGATGTCACAACAGCATGCCGGTCAGTTCCGCGACCGTGTCAACGCCATGGGATTCAACAGTGTGGCCATGTACAACATGGGCGGTCTGTCGGAAGACTACCTGGTTTATGGCAGTAATTCGATAAATATCCGCGCACAGATGGATTCTATACTCGACATACCGGTTTTTCCTTGTGTCTCGATCGGCTGGGACGATACTCCCCGTTTCCCTGCAAAAGGGATGAGAGATGTGGTGCATTACCACAACACACCGGCCAGTTTTGCGGCGCTGCTCTCCAAGGCGAAAAACTATGCCGACGCCCACCCCGGGCAACCCCGGCTGATTACCATCAATGCCTGGAACGAGTGGGTCGAGGGCAGTTACCTGCTTCCCGATATGCTCAACGGTTTTGGCTACCTCGAAGCGGTGAAGGATGTGTTTATCCACCGGAAATACGACAGATAGGCGGGTTTTGCTCAATAGGGATCCTATCTCAATCATCCGTTCTGGAAAAAATGTTATTGGTCTGAATTGGTTGTAGAAGGTAACCATCGGCTTTATTGCTTAACATTGCCGAAAAATTGCCTTTTCCTGACTTCTGACGTTTAATACGGTAGCAGGTAAAGAGGGAAACGGAGAGAACGAAGGTGACGAAGGGATTAGCAATTAACAATTTGTCAATGCATAATGTTGACCGATTGAACAATTGTTGAACTTTTGAACGCCGAAGGCATTGAACGGCGAATTTGAACGCCAAGGCGAAGTCGCAGGCTTTGAACCCTATTTTAGGTGTTTGAGCTGCCCTTTCAGGGCGACGAAAGAGAAAAACGAACCATTTTCCCAATGCAACGCCTTGGGCTGCAATGAGTTGTCCCTTCGGGACGCAATGAAAAACATACCCTCCAAAAAGAAGCTAATGTGGTATAAAGTAAAAATTTAAAATAAAAACCTCATTATTAGATTCTTGCAAATCAAGTTACGAATATAATTAAAAAATGGCGGAAGTTTGGATGCCGTTGCGTATACCGGGAAGTAACTCGAAATCCGGTCGAGGGGGAATAAAGGGATTGCACCCAAGGGTGGTGCTTTGCCACGATGTTTGGGCCGTTTCAGGAAAACTCTGGAAACGAGTCATCCTGAAAATAGGAACCGCACCGGTGCTAAGGGGCTGATCTTCTGAAGGCATCGGTCATTGCCCATCTTGATGCTCTTCAGCAATTCATCTTCCATTTTGCATCCGAAGGTCCGCTCAAAGAGGACCTTGCTGTAGCCGGTCGTGCTATGGCACCAGGTATCGGTCTCCAGCTTCTCCACGGTGGCTACCATCGGACTTGAACCTCCTGGCCCGCACTTTTTTCCGGAGAATGCGAAATATGGTTTACCTTTGCACGTCAAAATCGGGGAGATTCTTTCCCTGACGGACAGGTAAAACATAAAGCAAACGGCATATGAGTTTACAGTGCGGCATCATTGGTTTGGCTAATACGGGTAAAACCACTCTTTTTAACTGCATGTCGAACGTGAAGGCGGAGACCTCGCGCTTTGCCTTTACCTCCAACAAGTCAAATCTCGGAATGATCAGGGTTCCTGACCCGTGCCTTGCTGAACTGGAGAAATTCCAGGTCACCTAAAAGCTGGTTCCGGCGGTTGTAGAGATCGTTGATATTCCCGGACTGGCCTAAGGATCGAGCGAAGGGGAGGGGATGGGCAACAGCTTCCTGGCTGACATCCGCGATACCGACGCGCTGATCCACGTGCTTCGCTGCTTCGACGACGATAATCTGATACACATCGACGGAAGCGTCGATCCCCTCAGGGATCTGGAGACCCTTGAATTCAAACTGCAGGTGAGGGACATCACATCCGTGGAGAAAAAAATCCAGCGTACCGAAAAGCTGGTCAAGGCCGGCGTCAAGGATGCCAAAGCGACCATGGAA
>DBPT01000029.1 GCA_002304925.1 Prolixibacteraceae bacterium UBA1413 | reverse complement strand
ATGATCAGACGGCTGCCATCGGGTTTTAAATATTCAACCATATCTCCATTGGCCCACTCACGCCCCTCGATAATCTCAGCTATTTCGGAACCTTCGTTCTTAACCCTGGCTCCAAGGATAAATTTGTATTCACGCTTTGTCAACTCCTCTATATTCCCCTTGCTCAGTAAGCCTGCATCTGCAACAACTATTGGATGACCTATGGAAAACTGTTTTTCGAACCGCTCCAGGATAGGGATCAGGGTGTGGCCTTCATAAATATTGCCCTCAAAAATATCATAACCAATGGGATACCCGTTACATCCAACCAATAATCCCAAAAATATCTGAGGCAGGTGATGTTTCCCTTCTTTGGAGAACCCGGGGATTCTTAGCTCATCAGGTTGGCTGCTCTCAAAGTAGATGGTGGTCATATCATAGAAAACTATACTTATCTCACCACCCAGAACCCGTTTTGTATAAGTAAATGAAAGATGCTCTATTTGGGTTTTATACCTGTCGCTGATCTTGTCTAAAAAGCGGTAGATGGAGTATACAGAGATGCTGTCACGTCCTGTAACATTAAGATATTCACTCAACTTCAACTTGCTCCCGGGGTGTGTCAGCCGGGATATAACCAGTGATCTAAGAAGTGGCTCACCGATAGCGTCAAAACCAATACGTGAATATAACTCACTAAAGACAAGGTCGGGACCGATTACCCTAATACAGTCATTGGTGACATTTTTGAGGTCTTCTACAGGGAGGGGATCAAATAAGGTGGGACCATATATTCGTTCTTTCTCGTATTGTGCCTGGCTTACCAGCTTTTCTATTTCAACCGGATCAGTCGAACACCCAATGGTCCTGACAACCCTGTTAATACGACCAACCTTTTGGACGATCTGTACACTTACACTACCACTCCTGTTGATTTTTTGCCGCACAAACATCCAGTAAATATAGGCTGAGACACCCATATTTACAATACAAAATAACTCTATTTTCTATATATCAGATAGTTATGGTTTTGAGGACCAAAAAACCGCACAAAACAGGAAAAAAGATACCTGTATAAATGGATGTAAATTTGTATCTGCCGTGACTTCTGCCCCCGGAATTCCCTGATGAGAGATGCAGGTTATCCTTTTGTGAGTTGTTGAAAGATATCTTCAAGATCTTGCCTTCTTTCCGTCAGGGTCAGCAATGTTAGCCGGGAATCTACGGCAAAGCGGAACAAGGCAGGACGGAGGTCTTTCCCCGGAATGGCAGTGAAAAGCCAGCCTTTTCCTTCCTGGCGGAATTCATGGATGCCTTCAATGGCTGAAAACGCGGTGGATGATACCTGACGGTCAAATTCCGCAAAGACCTGCTGCGACTGAATCAGGCTGATGTCCCGGAGTTCAGAAATGTCACTGTCGGCGACTACCCTGCCCTTGTTGATGATGACCACCCTATTGCAGATAGTTTCGATTTCGCGGAGGATGTGAGAGGAAAGCAGCACGGTTTTTTCTTCGCTGATTCCGGTAATCAGGTTTCTGATTTCTTCCACCTGGTTCGGGTCGAGGCCGCTCGTGGGCTCGTCCAGGATTAAAACCGACGGCTGATGGATCAGGGCCTGGGCAAGACCTACCCGCTGGCGGTAACCCTTTGACAATGCCCCGATCTTTTTATGCTGTTCCGGTTCCAGTCCGGTGAGGCCAATCATCTCCCTGACCTTTTCCCGGATGTTGCGCAGACGGTAAAAGCGGGCGGCGGTATCCAGGTATTCGGCCACGTACAAATCGTTGTACAAGGGATTGTTCTCGGGAAGATACCCGATTTCCCTTTTTAGTTCCACGCTGTCGATCTGCATCGGGATCCCATTGATTAGGATTTCTCCCTCAGAAGGAGGGAGAAATCCGGTAATGATTTTCATCAGGGTGGTTTTCCCGGCCCCGTTGGGGCCCAGAAATCCCGCCAATTCTCCCTTCTTCAGGGAAAAGGAGACATTGTCGAGTGCTTTCTGTTGACCGTAATAACGGGTTACCTGCTGAATCTCTAAGGACATATGTTATAATTAAAAAACAAAAATAGTTGAAACTTTTGATATTTGGGTTTATGGAGTAAATTTGCATTCCATGCCGACTAACATGAGGATATGCATAATCCCAATTTTAAATATATCAACGACTTATGTCGTTTTGAACGGCTGAAGACCCGGGAGGTTCAGGTGGGATCCATTCCTATTGGGGGAGGCAACCCCATCAGGATCCAATCCATGACCGATACCGACACCAGAGACACGGAAGCTACGGTTAGCCAGATCATCCGCATCATCAAGGCTGGGGCCGATTATGTCAGGGTCACCGTGAAGGGATTGCGCGATGCCGAAAACCTGAAAGATATCAAAAAGGAGCTGGATGACCTCGGCTTCAACACCCCCCTGATTGCTGACATCCACTTTAATCCCAAGTTGGCTGAAATTGCTGCGCGTCATATTTCTAAGGTACGGATCAATCCCGGAAATTTCTATGATAAAAGGGCGCAGTTTGAGCATCATATTTATACTGACGAGCAGTACCGCGAAGAATTGCAGAAGATCGAAGAGTTGTTTATCCCCTTTCTGGAGTTGCTGCGTAAGCGTAATACCGCGCTTCGAATCGGGGCCAACCATGGGTCGCTTTCCGACAGGATCATGAGCAGGTATGGCGATACCTCCACAGGCATTGTGGAGTCGGTGATGGAATTTCTTCGTATCTGTAAGAAAGCGGACTTTCACGACGTAGTCATTTCCATCAAGTCGAGCAATACCCGGATGATGGTGTATACGGTCAGATTGTTGTGTTTTAAGATGCGGCTGGAAGAGATGGATTATCCGCTTCATCTGGGGGTAACCGAGGCCGGAGAAGGGGAGGAAGGCCGTATCCGTTCAGCGGTGGGTATCGGAGCGCTGCTTGCCGACGGCATCGGTGATACCATCAGGGTATCGCTGACCGAAAGTCCGGAAATGGAGATTCCTGTTGCACGGAAGCTGATCGATCATTTTAAATCCTACCAGGATCACCCGAAGATTACGGCTCCGCTTCACGCCCAGACCAACCCCTTCGAATATGAAAGACGCTCCACCCGGCCGGTGATGAACATGGGCGGACGCTTTCTTCCGGTCGTTATTGCCGATCTGGGGGAGAGATCCCTCCAGGAAGTTTTGCCCATCCGGGGAAAGCTGATTCCCGATTATTTTCTTTCGGGAAACAAGGTGATCGACATTCAGGGGAATGCAAATCCTGTCATTTCGCTTGAGGAGTACCTCTTTGAAAGTACCCGGTGGGGGCGGATGAAATTCATCCGCACCAACAAAATGGAATTTGACAAGTTCATGGACCACCATCCCGAGATCATTACCAAACTGAAACAGACCCGGAAGACCGTGCTGATCCTCGAGAGCTTTAACAAAAATCCCTTTGCCGAACTCCGTGCATTTTTTATGATGCTGGAAACCCACATCTGGAAAGTTCCGGTGATCATCTTCAGGAGCTACAGCGAGCGTAAACTGGAGGATCTTCAGATCAAAGCCTCGGCCGATCTTGGCGGACTGCTCATTGACGGTTACGGCGACGGCATCTGCATTTCGAACGATCATGAAAACATCACATTTACAGAGCTGAAAGACCTGAGCTTTGGAATTCTTCAGTCGTCACGGATGCGGGTTTCCCGTACCGAATTCATCTCTTGTCCCGGTTGCGGGCGCACGCAGTTTGATCTTCACGAGACCACCCGGAGGGTAAAGGAGCATTTTGGCCATCTGAACCACCTGAAAATTGGCATCATGGGATGCATTGTCAACGGCCCGGGCGAAATGGGCGATGTCGACTACGGATTTGTAGGCTCCGGAAACGGAAAAGTCAGCCTTTACAAGGGCCTTCAAGTGGTAAAGCGCTCCATCCCCTTTGAAAATGCCGTCGAAGAGCTGGAACAAATGATCAGGGAGAATGGCGACTGGGCAGATGTTTAGCGTATCAGTGATCTTTTGTCTTCCCGATCCCGTCAGAGGAAAATCCCAAATCTGAATCCACCCACCATCAGGGTTCCTGAATATCCCAGGTCACCCCACCATTCGTTGTAATAGCTATGGAGACCCGAAGTGCGGTTGTCGAAACTGAACCGGATCCCTGTGCCGAGATAAAAATCGAAATAGACAGAGCGGGAAGCGAGTAATTGGTATCCGAAGATCAGGTTGCCCCCGGTTTTCCAGATGCCGGTCTGCATCATCTTTTCTTGCAGCCCGATATAGGTAGCGTTGTCTTCCCTGTAATGATAGGCGGTCAGTCCTTCATCCCTGACGGAACGATACTGGAGCATCGTTCCGTAGGCCAGATAGGCTCCCCTGGGATCTTTCCCCTGCCCGATAAAGATGCGGTGATAAAGGTCAATGCCCACGCCGGTCATTTCTTCGAAATCCCACAGGTTGGAGTTTTCAGTAACGAGATAGAGCTGGGGGGCCACCACCAGCCATTGGTTCTTCCCGGGAAGCCTGATGTCAAAATCGATGCGGGTGCCGCTGGTGATGGCATATTGTGGCACGAGACCGATGCCAAATGATTTTTCTCCGCGAACGGGGACTTCCGCTTGCCCCGACCCGGCGAAGGGGAGCAGCAGTAAAAGAAGGGAGACAAAACGAATCATGAAGGTCGCTTTAATGGATTACTTTTATTTCACTGAGTTTGGTGATGGTGCCGTTTCCGATCCGGTATTGGACAAAGCCTTCTTCTCCGGTGACCAGGGCCAGAGGCCCATTCAGGATGAGGTCGAAGGCTGGGACCTCGCTGAAGTGGAACAGCTGAATGATCCGGGATTTGTCATGTACGTCAAAGACTTTAATGCCGGCATCACACACCCAGAGGGTATCGTTCCTGATGGCCAGTCCCCGTGGAGAAGAAAGAGAATGGGTGCTGACCTGTTTGGGGGCAGCCTTATCACGGATGTCCACAATCTGCAGTTCATTGCCGGCCCTCCAGCACCGCATATTCGAGGAGCTGAGGGTCACATAGGCATATTGACCGTCGGAAACCACCGGATCACAGGCATAGATATGTTCGTAAAAGGAGATCTTCTGCGGTTTCTCAGGGGAGGTAATGTCATAGATGTACATGCCGGTGGAGGTACCCAGGAAGAGATTCTTGTTCAGGGGAAAGATGGTTTCAACGTCAAAGCCCACGTTGCGGTTGGTTTTAAAAAGAGGTTTTTTCGGATCTGCCAGGCTGAATACCTTCAGGGTGCGGTTGTCGACGGTATAAAGATAATCGCCTGCGACGGTGAAGCGGGCCATGGATCCTCCTGTTCCCTCTCCTGAGGAGAAGTCCGATTCGAAACTTTCTCCCATCTGGCAGCCGGCTGCAAGGATCACAATAACCAGGGCAGGAAGGAGCCTTCGGATGACCCTGTTTTTATAGGTTAATTTCTTTCTTTCCATCTTACCAGTATTGCATTATCAGGTCGGGCGATCTGTTCCCGGGTGGTGAGTCCCCTGCCATCGGGTGCCTGCAGTTCAGGGAAAACATCTTTGAGGCGGCTGGTGACCTCAACTCCTGTCATTTGGGGGGAGAGAGCCAGGGAAATCAGATCCACGGCATTGTCGGCATACAGGACCTGGTCTTTCATGGCCATGTCAATGCATCCGTCGATCCGGATAAAGGCGAAATTTTCGGGTTCCGCGGGATCGGTATTGTCAATGACATGGATGCCCAGGTACTTTTCATTGATAAAAATCAGGTCGTCTTTCAGGTAAATTTTTCCGGGGTTCCTGATGTCGCGGGGCCCCTCCAGGCGGATTCCCTTTTCCATCTCGCTCCGGAGCATAAAAACCGGCTCATACTCCGACGCCGGTTCGATGTCAAAGCCCGAAACAAGCAGGAAAAGGACACCTACGGAAAGCAGTTTTAATTTTGTCATCTTTGAATGGTTTAACTAATAGACGGATTCCCGGGAGGGATTGTTGCGTCTCGCAGCAAATTTAATAAACTATGTTCAGCCGGGCAGAACTTCTGTCATTTTTCTAAAATGTCATAAGGATATGACAGAAATTTTTAATATTGCAAATACAACCATGTCAAGATGCGTTCAGCAAAATGATAAAAACAGATTTCAAGCCGGGAACAATGATTTATCCGTTACCCGCGGTGATGGTCAGTTGCGGGGAGTCTCCGGAGGAGTATAACATCATCACCATTGCGTGGACAGGCACCATCTGCAGCGATCCGCCGATGTGCTACATTTCGGTACGGCCGGGACGACATTCCCATGGGATCATCAGCAGGACCGGGGAGTTCGTGATCAACCTGACCACCGAAGAACTGGCCAGGGCTACCGACTGGTGCGGATGCCGTACGGGGAGGAAATTCAACAAGTGGAAGGAGATGAACCTTACCCCGGCACCAGCACGTATTGTGAAAGGCCCGGTGATTGCCGAATCGCCCGTCAACATCGAATGCCGGGTCAAACAGGTCATCCCCCTGGGAACCCACGACATGTTCATCGCCGAAGTGGTCAATATCCAGGCCGATGAGGCATTCATCGACCACAAAGGCGCTTTTAGCCTGGCCAAGGCAGGACCCCTTGTGTATTACCACGGTAACTATTTCGGTTTGGGGAAGAAAATCGGGAAGTTTGGCTGGAGCGTCGAACGAAAACCCGGCCGGAACAAGGGCAAAGGGTAACCCAAACCCCCCGTTGATCGTGACAGGTGTGACGGGAAAAAGAAAGGCCGGATTGATCCTGTTAAAGTATGTTAAGTCGTGCTTTTAAACATACTTTTTTCCCCGGGAGAGGGTTATATTCATGAAGTCCAAAAACCCGAAGCCATGATGGAATATGCGAAAGTAATTTTGCCGAAAGTAAGCTTCAGCAAGTTCCTGTTCAGGAAAGAGTTACTCAAGTGTATCGGATGGATGAAACCCACGGAGCGGGTCGAATTGAAACTATGGTGCCTCAGCAATTTCAGGAACGAGTTCCCGGATGTGCTGGAAGAGGCCTTCGCAATTCAGGCCGCCTGAATTCCGGTAAGCGCATTGACTATATCCGTTCTTTGTGTGAAGTAAGGATTAATGCCTGGTCTCAGTTTATGGCTGATCCGGTGCTGAAACCCGTCGAACTCATCCCGGTTTTCCGGGATTCGTTTCCCCGCAGCTCTGCGACGTGGAATTTCAAATAAGAAAGCCGTCTCAAAAAAGAGGCGGCTTTTTTCAGGCTCATATGCAGCCTATGGCAGCGAAATTCTTTCTATTTTGCAGCCATGAAAGCAATCTGGTTATTACTTCTTTTTTCCCTGGCCCATCTTCCGGGCTACGCCTCCGGCCTGACGGATTATCTACGACAACAACCGGCCGTTGAAAGGATTGAGACCATCGATCCGAATCCTTTTTTTGGGGAGTCGGTCCGGTTTTTTGTCAGGCAGCCTATGGACCACAAGGATCCGGAGAAGGGTTATTTCCTGCAGCGGGTATTTGTTTCGGCACTCGATCCAGGATATCCCGTTGTACTGGTCACCGAAGGGTATGCCGCCTCCTACGGCGGAAATCCCGGGTATCTCAATGAACTGTGCCCCTTGCTGAATGCCAGTCAGGTGGTGGTGGAACACCGCTATTTCGGTGAATCATGGCCCGAAGGGCGCGACTGGCAGTACCTGACCGTGGAAAATGCCGCCGGAGACCACCATCAGGTCGTTGCCCTGCTTAAGTCCTGGTTTACTGGGAAATGGATCAATACGGGCATCAGCAAGGGAGGGCAGACGGCTTTGTTGCACCGTCTTTTTTATCCCGGCGATGTGGATCTGACGGTGTCGTATGTGGCTCCCATGAATTTTGCCGTGGAGGATGGCCGGCATGAACCTTACATTGCACGGGTATCGGGCACAAAAGAAGCCCGCCGGAAAGTCACCGGTTTTCAGAGGGAGGTTTTACGCCGCCGGAGTCAACTGATGCCCCTCTTTGATAAATGGATCAGCGACAAAAAGCTGACATTCAGGGTTTCTTCCGAAGAGATTTATGATTATTCGGTGCTGGAATACAGCTTTTCTTTCTGGCAGTGGGGAAAGGATCCGGGAACCATTCCTTCACCGGATGCTTCTGACGAAGGGATTTTCAACCACTGGATGGAAGTTGCTTCACCGGGTTATTTTTCGGTGGAAGAGATGGAAAGGATAGGCTCTTTTTTTGTACAGGCGGCCCGGGAATTGGGTTATTACGGCTATGCCACCCGCCCCTTTCGGAAATACCTGAAGATTAAATCGGCCCGAAATTATCTTCCCCGGTTGTTCCTTCCCGATAATTACCGCCCTTCATTTGACCCGTCATCTGCTGTCCGGACCCAGCGATTTTTGAATACCACAAAACTATCGCTGATTTTTATCTACGGAAAGGATGATCCCTGGACCGCCAGCGGGGTGGTGATCCCAAAGAAAAGCCCCTTGCTGAAGATTGTACAGGAGGGCGGCAATCACCGGACCCGGATCTCCAATCTCAGCGAAGAAAACAAACAGCGGGTACTCGAAAGAATGAAAGAAATTATTGAGGTTCCGGAGCCAGTCGGGGTGCCTTAGAATTTAATTTACGGGTTTTATGCTGATTTTCCCGAAAAAGTATTAACTTTGCACCGCAATTGATTTCTGAAAATCTTTTGATTAAAAAAATACTGCGGGGTGGAGCAGTTGGTAGCTCGTTGGGCTCATAACCCAAAGGCCGTACGTTCGAGTCGTACCCCCGCTACTCTGAAAGTCAGGTTGTTTACCTGACTTTTTTTATTCTTCAATCAGCGGGGTAAGGAATAACTTTCTGTACGCTCATTTGTTAGAAGCGGGATTTGGCAATTCTTATTTGCTAAGCTCTACTTATGCAGGATCTTGCCCGAAATTACCGGATGCCCTTCCATAAGAATGTTGTAAATAAAGATGTTGCCTTGATGCTTCAATTCGTCATAGGTAAATTCGACAGTATGATTTCGCGAAATATTAGTGACTCTTTTCCGGGAAATCAACTGGCCCAACGGATTATAAATAACTACCTCGCCATCTCCGGGGATACCCGGATCGATTTCAATCGTAAACCTGCTGCTGAAAGGATTCGGATAGACCTTTGCGACATTATTCCCCGGGGCGATTTTATCCTGGCTGGAAACGAATATGGGTACGATTTTATCCATCTGCGTGTCCAGCCAGTCGATTCTGTCGCTGATCCAGTTTTTCAGGTAGTTCACCTCATTTGCATAGGTTCCGCCGATATAATTGTTAGGCCACACATAGGAGTTCAGGATATCGAATTTCTGAAAGTTTCTCGCCTGGGCATTCTTAAGGACGTGCTGGCAGGAATCGATGAAGTCATTGATCGTACTTTTACTGATGACCCGTTCTCTGAGTTTCTCCCACCTGTATTTCAGGAGCGTTTCAAAATAGGGATCCTCCCTGAAACGGTCCCACCAGAAGGGAATTTCATACCAGTCGCCTGCTCCGATGCCATCTGAAGCCCATCCGACGGGATTTCCGGCGCTGAAGAAGTCGGCATTTCCGAAACAAATGTTATAATCCCAGAACGGGGTCATGGTAAGCTTACCTCCCTTGCTGTCCTTGTCTTTGTGAAAATAGACGCTCACCCTGTATCCGTCCAGGTCGCGACTCAGCTCGGTAATGATAAAATAATCGATAAAGGTTTCCACATTAATATAAGCTCTGTAACCCAGTTCCGGATCCTTGAAATTATTCCCGTGCAGGGCATACTCGAATTCGGTGATGTATTCCCTGATATAGTTGCGCTGTTGAACGGTAAGCTCCTTATATTTGGGGTCTACATAAGAAAAGGGAACATCCACACTCCCCGTCCTTCCCATAAATGGGGAGTTCCAGCTTCCTTCCTGATCCCTGTCAATGCTGATGATATATCCTCCGGTCAATTCATCGCCGGTATTGTCATTCGGTTTCAGGGTGGCGATATTCACCCGGTTTTTATCGATCTTGATTTTCTCCACGAACAAATAAACTCCCCTGTATTCCCCGTTGATTTCTATCTCCACGAACCGGGTCCGCGGATGCCAACCGTTGCCCATGGCGTTGCCTATGCTGTATGCCAGCGCATTTCTCATCAGGGATTTGTCGGAGTAAGGGCCATGAAGAACCCAGTCATTTTCGGCTGGCAAACCAAGCAAGGAAACATTGTTGTTTGAACCATCACTATACCTGGTTTCAACGGTATAGCTTTTTTTGGGAAACATCTGTGCCGTGTTGCCCCGGATTTCAATGCCGATATATCCGTCATATTCATAATTCGTGTCAGAAAAGCTGTTCTTTCCGTCGGCATTATTGATCATTTGCATTTTGGCCATAATTTTCGGCTCGTCGACGATGGTTTCCCCTTCTGTATTGATTTTTATCAGCGGCAGATTGAAGTTCGAAAGGTCGGCCGGTTCCTGAAACCAATGGGGTACCTGGTTGAAAATTATTTCGCTTCCCTTGATTTTTGCATTTAGAAAAACCCGGGCCGACAAATCGGATGAAGTCGGGGTGATATTTAAAATATGTACTGCAAGAATATTCATTCCTGTCAGCAGAGGTCTGGTATCTAGCAAAAAACGGTCGGGTTGCCCCCCGGAATAGAGTTGGGCTTCATGATCGAAGGTAACATTCGCGTCTATACCGGGCTTCCCGGCGGGTAAATTTGCTGATCGTGCAATTTCAACACCGTTTAAATAGGCCACAAAGGCATCATCGTAATCAATATCAAGGATCAGATTATACACAGTAACCGTACCGGGTACCGTAAATATCCTGCGCAGAAACAGGGATTTCGTCGGAGGCACGATGGTATTGTCATCGTTGTCGCCATAACCGAAACCTCCTATTCCCGTATTCCAGTCCTGATCAGGAAAATTTAAAACCGTCCAGTTGCTTGTGGGTTCTTCCTTGGGCAACAGATATTTAAATTCATCGGTTTCGGTAACGATACTTTCCCAATGCGAAGACTGACCGCTAAGTTGAGAAAAGCAAAAACACAGGATAATCAAAAAAGGTAGTCTAACCATTTTTTTTCGTTTGATATTACAAAGATATGAAATGCCGGCTATTCTGAAAACCTTGCAGTTAATTCGTCAACCCTGAAACAGGTCAGGTGAAGTTAGGTATAAAAATGAAAAGTTTCGGTGAAACGGGCAAGGGATCTTCCGTTGAGCAATGCATTGCGGAATTTCGGAAAATCATATATTCGTTGGTTTTGCCATGGTATAAGAATTAATATTAATTTTAAAGGACAGAAAAATATTCCGGAAATTATTAACATAAAACATTGACTATGAAGAGAATTCTACATCTTTTACAAATTACCCTGGCAACTTTATGCTTTGTTTTTTCCGTTGCGACGGTTAAAGCACAGCCCTTACTGGTTGAGAATTTTGACTATGAGGCCGGTGCATTGCTCACTGCATACGGTTGGACTGCCCACAGCGTCGGAGGCACGCAAGCCATTGATGTGGTGGTGCCGGGGCTTACCTTTGACGGCTATCCCCTTTCCAATATCGGGGGGGCTGCTCTGGTGGATAACAACGGGGAAGATGTCCACCGTAAATTCACGGTTCAGACTTCTGGAAAAGTCTATGCTGCCTTTATGGTTCAGGTGAATGGCTCTGTTGATGGCTATTTCCTCCATTTTGGCGGAGATCCTATCGGTACTACCTTCAGACCGAAATTGTTTCTGGTGGGAACTGGTGATCCTTTCAATTTCGGACTTTCAGTCGGATCAAATACAGCAACACCTGTTGATGGAGGGGTTTTCTCATTCGGAAAGACCTACCTTCTGGTGATGAAGTATGAAATTGTGGAAGGAGAGAAAAATGATATCGTTTCCCTTTATATTATAGATGGCAACATTCCTGACACGGAACCTGAAACCCCCTCTATCGGTCCCCTCACCGATTCCGCGCAATCAGATATCAATCCCGGATGTATTGCTATGCGTCAGTTCAATGCTGGCCAGAAGGTTATTGTCGACGGGATCAGGGTAGCCACTTCCTGGGCTGATGCGGTAACCGCCGCCCTGGGCGGCGACACCTTCCCCCCGCAATTTTCCGCCGGATTCCCCAAAATCAGCGGGATATCATCGACGGGAGCAACCCTGGAAGTTTCTCTGGATGAACCAGGTCAGGTGTTTTATATGGTGGTGTCCAATGATGCCGCAGCTCCCACCACTGATGAGGTGATCGCCGGCACCCCATACGGTGGAGTCACCCCGGTAGCACAGGGCACCATTTCCGTGGCTGAAGCGGGAACTCCCTATATCGCATCATTGACAGGACTTGCCGATAAAACCGATTACGACATTTTTGTGGTGGCACTGGATGATGAGACTACTCCCAATAAACAGGCGGAACCCGTCAAGCTGGAACTGTTTACCGAAACACAACCCGACATCCTCTTTTTTGCAGATTTTGAAACCTCGCTGGAACCCTTCACCCAGGTGAACATCACCGGTGACCAGGAATGGAAAATAGCCACCTACAACAATAACAGCTATGCCTATATGAATGGTTATGCCAGCGGGAACAAGGAAAACACGGACTGGCTGATCTCTCCGGCCATTAACCTCGACACCGCCGATAATATTAAGGTCAGTTTCAGAACGGCGATGAACTACAAAGGACCGGACATCAAGGTGATGATCTCCTCTGACTTTACGGGAATCTATACCGCTTCTGACATTGGTGCTGCCACCTGGACCGATATCACCTCCGAGTTTGAATTGTCGACGGGAGGATATAACTGGCAAGCTTCGGGAGAATTTGCCCTCTCCTCCTATTCCGGAAAAGTGTACATTGCTTTTGTGTACACTTCGACCACTGAAGGGGCCGCCGGGTGGGAAGTCGATGACTTCAAGGTCACCGGTTTTGTGAAAGGTACCGGCATCGGGCAAACCACCACTCCGGAGTTCACATTGTACCCCGTACCGGCACGCACGGAGCTTTTCATTGACAATGCCGGCAAGGCAGACCGCGCCGATCTCTATGATCTCTCAGGCCGCCTTCACCTTTCCGTGGCCAATACCGGAGCTGCTCGCTTGCGTATGGAAGTGGGCCACCTCACCCCGGGCATCTACCTGGTGCGTTTTACAACAGCCGATGGTCCCAGGGTTCAGAAATTTGTCAAGGATTAACAGAAAACTGCCGGGTGAATGAATGGGGTTGGGGCGGATATAGCGTTTTTCCTTCCCCAACCCCAGCTTACAAAATTTATTATGATGATCCTGAAAAATAGTGTTCGTCTATTGGTCACTATTCTGGTGATGACAGGGTTCGCTTCCTGCCGTAAGGAGCCTTTGCCGCCTTCACCCGAAGATCAGGAACTTTTTTCAGCCTGCCTCATCCCTGGTACTCCGGCAACCCTCGACATTTTCACCTTCAACGTACAGGGTTTTCCCAAAAACGGGTATACCAGCGTTTCCGCCCTGGCTTCCCTCATAAAAGCCATGGATGCCGATGTGGTTGCCTTTCAGGAAGTGGCTTCCGAAGCCGATTTTGACAGGATGATGAACCTTCTGCCGGGTTGGACGGGGAAGTTCTACAAGATAGACAACGACCTGTGGAACCTGGCTTATGTATTCAAAAATTCGGAAACGGAAATTTATGATGCCTCTGAAAGACTTCTTTTCCAGGAAGATAACCGTGCGTTTCCGCGCCCTCCCTTTGAAATCAGCATAAGGCACAAACCCCTGAACCTCCCGGTCACCCTGATCAACCTTCACCTGAAATGCTGCGGGGGTGAGGATAATGAAAAACGGCGCCGGGAAGCTTCCGTAAAACTGAAAGAATACATCGACCAGTCAAAGCCTGATGAAAATGTGGTGGTGCTGGGGGATTTCAACGATGAGATCACCAGTGCCGACGCTTCGGAAAATCCCTTTCTGAATTTCATTGAGGATCATGAGAATTATTGGTTCGCCGATTCTGAAATTGCGGCAGGAAGTGCTTTGTGGTGGTCTTATCCCAGCTATCCCAGTCATATCGATCATATCCTGATAACCAATGAATTAGTGCCGATGACCGATACAACCCTGGTGGTGAAAGTCAGTCCGTGTTATCCCGGTTACAACAGCAATATTTCTGATCATCGGCCAGTGGGCATCCGCATAGCCAAATGACGCTGACGACCTTGTGCCTTAAGCTGTTTTGGTGCCTGTTTACAGTACTGATTGTGAACTTATTTCCAGGTCAGTCGTTGTTTCTGACAATGATCACATAGACCGGAAAATGGTCGCTGAAACCGCCCTGCCATACAGTTCCTGCAAAAGAGCGGAGGGGATACCCTTTGTACTGGCCGTCCTTTTGCATCAGGAAGGGACTGTTGAAAACGCGGGCTATCCTGAATTTATAGGAAGACAAATCCTTGCCCACCAGGGCCTGGGAAACGATGATCTGGTCAAAAAGGTTGAGCCCGTCGCGGTAATTGAGTGATCCGATCCCTTTTTTAAAAAGCGGGTACATGACATTGTACAGTTCCCCTTCTTTAAGCTTTGATGCCTTGGGGGCGGCCCGAAGGATTTTCCGCAGGCTTTCGTTGGAGGGATCGTCATTAAGGTCACCCATGACGAATATTTTGGCCTGGGGGTCGATCGCCAGAAGGCTGTCGACATGATAGCGCGTCAAAGCGGCTGCCGCATTCCGGCGCGGACGGGTAGTCATTTCTCCACCGCTTCTCGATGGCCAGTGGTTCACGATGAAATGCATCGGTTCCCCGTCAAAAACCCCGGAAACCACCAACTGATCGCGGGTATATATCCTTTCCCCCTGGTCATCCTTTAATACCAACTCCGGACTTGCCGAGGCGGTAACCCTGAAAAAACGGGGACGGTAAAGCAAACCGACATCCACACCACGACGGTCGGGAGAATCGTAATGTACAATCTGATAATTGGAAGCTTTCAGCAAGGGATGGGCTACCAGATCTTCCAGTACCGAACGGTTCTCAATTTCCGAAACACCCAGAATCGCAGGCCCGCCCTGCCAGCCATCCTCCTCCCCGATCCGGGAAATCGCCAACGCCATATTGCCCAGCTTCTCCTGATACCTGCGCCCCGTCCACTTGTTGAGCCCTTCAGGGGTAAAATCCTCATCATACACATCGGGCGAGTCTATGGTGTCGAAAAGATTTTCCAGGTTGTAAAAAGCTATCAAACCTGCTCTGACCGGCTGCTGTGCTTTAATTCCCAATACCGGTAATGCAAAGAAAACAAGAATCATCAATCTGCGCATGTCCTAATTTTTGAGAATTGTAAAATTAACACTTTTAGCCGCATTTCTCCGTTTGCGCCAAAAACCCTATCTTTCGGAACTTTCTTTTACAAATGAAAAGACCATGCCCGATGATGCGTCATCAGGAGCAATTCATGTCAGGGTCATTACATCTGTTTCATGTAAGCTACCGGAACAATGAATAAGTTAAACACGTGAAAATGAAATATTACAGACTGGTTTTCATGCTGATAGTGTTCCTGTCGACCGCACAGTTCATCGAGGCACAGGAAGGAAAAATAACAGGACAGATTGTGGAGGGAAGCAGCGGTTCTCCGTTGTCTGATGCCAGAATCACCGATGCCGCAGGGCGGGAGGTCGGCATTTCGGGAAATGATGGCCGTTTTACTGTGGTAGTCGTCCAGGGTCCTCAAATGCTGTTCATCAATCTTCCGGAATATGAACAGGCAAGCATCAGCGTTTCGGTGATTGCCGGCCAGGTTGCCGATGCCGGCAGGATTGAAATGACCCCCATCACACGTTACACCATGGACTTGGGGGCCTTGGGGGTTTCGGAGGGATTCTCGGACGACGGATTTGAAACCCAGTCCATCCAGGGGGTACTCAGCTCATCGGCCGATATCTTTCTCAGCACAGCGGCATACACCTTCGGACCGGTGATGTTCCGTGTCAGGGGTTACGATGCAAATTACCAGAACGTCAGCATGAACGGCTTTGTGGTCAACGATGTGGAATCGGGATCTCCGTATTATTCCAACTGGGGAGGGCTCAATGACGTCATGCGGAATGCCATGGTCAGTTCGGGTCCCGAACCCATCGGTTTTCTCTTTGAACCGGTTGGCGGAGCCACCCGCATCAACACCCGGGCGTCGCTTTACCGGTCAGGTCTGAAAGCGGTTTATTCCCTGTCGAACCGCACCTATCGCAACAGGGTGATGGTCACCTATTCCACGGGCCTGATGAATAACAATTGGGCGGTGACAGGCAGCGTCTCGAGGCGATGGAGTGAAAGGGGTTACGAAGAAGGTACCTTTTACAATGCCAACTCCTTTTTTCTTTCCGTGGAGAAGAAAATCAACGGGCGGCACAGCCTCAACCTGACAGCCCTCGATGCCATTTATGAAAGAGGGGTGGCCGGAGGAACTACCCAGGAAGTGTATGACCTCGCCGGCGACAACTATTACAATCCTTACTGGGGTTATCAGAACGGGAAAGTGCGCAGTTCGCGTGTCAGAAGCAACAACAAACCCTTGTTTACCCTTTCCCATTTCTGGAAGCCTTCGGCAAAGCTGGATATCCAGACCACCGCAGGCTACTGGTTAGGAAAGGGAGGGTATACGGCACTGAACTGGTATGACGTGATGGATCCCCGCCCCGATTATTACCGCAAGTTGCCCGGATATTTCAATGAAGAGAGTGATAAAAACCAGATCATCTCAGCCTGGCAGGATAATCCGGCCGTCAGTCAGATCGACTGGGACCACTTCTATTTTGCCAACCGGAAAAACATGTATACGGTACAAAATGAGGGAGGTATCCAGGGAAACACCCTCTCGGGGAACCGCTCAAAATACATCGTGGAAGACCGCCGGAATGATGTTTCGCAATTCCAGTTCAACAGCCGTATTTCGTTGGATCTTTCTGACCGGCTCAACCTCACCGGGGGGGGTGCTGACCGATCTTTACCGGGGACATAATTTTACGGTGGTTGATGATCTCCTGGGGGGGGATTTCTGGCTCGATGTGGATCAGTTTGCCGAAAGAGATTTTCCCAACAATCCCGACAGCTATCAGAATGACCTGGACCACCCTGACAATGCCGTGATAGAGGGGGACATCTTTGCCAACAACCACTATGCTTTTCAACGATCGGGAACCCTCTGGGGAACCGGAAGAATAGACCAAAAGCGCTTTTCGGTGTATGTGGGAGGTCATGCACGGTATACCTCCATGTGGAGGGAGGGGCTGATGCGGAAGGGCCTTTTCCCGGAAACCTCCCTCGGGGAATCGGAAAAACTTAACTTTCTCACCTGGGGCGTGAAAGCTGGCGGCGACTACCGTTTTTCAGGACGCCACCTGGTCGTGGCCAATGCCCTTTTTACCACCAATCCGCCCCTCTTCAGGAACTCATTTCTCTCTCCCCGGACCCGGAATTCCACTACCCCGGGACTGAAGGAAGAGACCATCCTGTCGGGCGATATCAACTATATCCTTCGCTCACCCGTTGTCAAGGGGAGAATAACCGGATACTATACCCGGTTTATGGACCAGTCGGAAGTAACCAGCTTCTACCATGACGAATGGCGGACCCTGGTCAATTATGCCATGACCGGCGTTGACAAAGAAAATTATGGCATAGAAGGAGGCGCCGAGGTCACCTTGACTACCGGACTGGTTTTCAATGCTGTGGCCTCCGTAGGTCAGTTCCTTTGGAGCAGCAATCCCGACATTACCATTACCCGCGATAACAACAGCACCATTTTGAGCACCGAAGAGGTGTGGATCCAGTATTTCAGGCAGAGCGGAACACCCCAAACCGCCCTGGCCGCCGGACTGGAATACAACTCTTCCCGGTTCTGGTGGGCGGGAATCACCGCGAGTTATTACGATGAAATCTATCTCGATTTTAACCCCGTGACCCGGACAAAAGATGATGCAGGCTACTATCCCTATTGGGAAAACCAAAAAACGGCCGATCCGGGTTTTCTCGTCGACCTCTTCCTGGGTAAATCTTGGAAAATCGATGATGTTTATCTGAATGTCAGTGCCAACCTGAGCAATGTGTTGAATAACGGCACCTTTATCACTGGCGGTTATGAACAATACCGGTTTGACCCCGACAAACCCGAACTTTTCAAACCCCGGGTTTATTACTACAATGGTTTCAACTATTTTATCAATCTCAGCATCCGGTATTAATTCTCCGGAAGTTTAAAATATCAGAAAGATGAAGCGGACATTTTATTTCCTGACGCTATTTCTGACCGGGTTTCTGTTTCTCCTGGCCTGTGTGGACAACAATGAAGAGCCGCCGCCGGACATACCCTTTCGCGCAGGGCAGGTCGTTACGGTCGACCAGGTAAAAGCCCTTTATAGTCAGGAGTTGGCCAAGCCTTGGAAGGAGCGTCACCCGGTGCAGATTATGGAGGATTGGGCCCTCAGGGGAGTGATCACGGCAAGCGACAAGCGTGACGGAAACCTTTACAAGGAAGCTTTCATCCAGGATGCCACCACGGGTCTCCGGATGGTTTTTGATGCTACCAGCGGATTGTATATCGGCGATTCGGTCGTTGTCAACGTGAAGGGCCTTTTTCTGGGGGATTATGGCAATTTCATCCAGATGGGCAGCGAACCCTATACCGATGACAGCGGCAATCTGCGCGTCTCGGGATTTAACATGGACACTCATGTTCAAAAGCTTTCCGTCGGGAATTCCACAATACCCCTGACGGCCACCATCTCCCAGGTGAAATCGGCAGCCTGGCTGGGAAAACTGGTGAAGTTCAACGATGTTCAGTTCGATGACAGTGAAATTGGCAGAACCTGGGCCGAAGGCCTTGCCGATCCGCCGGAAGCCGCCAACCGGAAGCTGGTGGATTGTTCCGGCAAGAACATCATTGTACGCACCAGCGGGTACGCCTCTTTTGCCAACGAAATCCTGCCTCCCGGGAAAGGTTCCATCACCGGGGTTGTCACCGTCTTCAACAGCGATTACCAGCTCCTGGTGCGGGACTATTCCGAGGTGGCGATGACCGGCAACCGCTGCGGCTATGTTCCGCAGCCTCAAGGGACTCCCGTGGAATCCCTGAGCCAGGATTTCGAAACCTTCAAAGACAATGCCACCATTTATATCAGCGGGTGGCAAAACCTGGCCACTGCCGGGGGCAGGCTTTGGCTGGCAAAACTCTTCAGCGGCAATACCTATGCACAGGCCACCGGCTATAACTCAGGCTTGTCAAGCATGGTCACCTGGCTGGTCACCAATCCGATTACACTTTCCTCACAGAAAGTCCTCACCTTTGAGACCGCCAAAGCGTACTGGGCACATACCGGTGACCACTTCCCCCTTGATGTGCTTTTCTCCACAAACTTTAACGGCAACAATCTGACCTCCGCCACCTGGGTTCCGCTGACAGGGGGTACCCTCGCCCAAAAAGCAGACCCTGACCATACCTTCATCAACTCGGGAAATGTCATGCTCCCGGTTGAAGCAGGAAAATCGGGAGTCGTAGCATTCCGGTATACGGGAAGCGGAAGCGAAAGCACTACCTACCGGATTGATAACATTGTCATTAAACCTGCAAATTAACCGGCTATGAACCTGAAAACGCAGATATCAGTCATCATCCTCATCCTGAGCACCCTCTTTGTCTCCTGTAACAAAGAGCCGGTACCCCCTCCCGAACCGGTCATCGAAAGGATCACCATCGCCCAATTGCGTCAAATGCATGAAAACGGGATCCTCTCGGTCGACACCAACGTTTACATCCAGGGAATTGTTACCCTCACCCCGGAATTGGGAAACCTCCCCGGTTTTACCGCTTATGTGCAGGATTCCACAGCCGGTATCTGTCTTACCATTGAGGGGGACAATACCCTGGCCATGAATTCGGAAATCAAACTTCTGTGCCGCGGAGCTTCTTTTACCGTATACAACGGACTGCTCCAGTTCGGGGATTTCGATATCGCCAAACAGATCAAATTGGAGAAGTTGACGGCCGATCCTCCCTTCCCTGTGACGGTAACCCTCGCCGATCTCCTGGAAGGCAAACACCAGGGAGAATATGTCAGGGTGGAGAATGTCCAGTTCAAGGATCCCGGTAACTTCTCAGGCACCAAAATTCTGACCGACTGCGACGATGAAATTGATGTTTACACCCGCTCTGACGCAACCTTTGCCTCCGAAAAACTGCCTGCCGGGAACGGTACCCTCCTGGGCGTTGTGTCGGTATTCAACGATGTCCAGATTCTGCTGCGGGACAAAACGGAATTGGAAATGACCGGTGACCGGTGTGGTCTTGCAGGAGTCATCTATCTGCAGGAGGATTTCGCTACCCTTGCAAAATATGCCGATGTTTCCAGTCTGACCGGATGGAAAACCTTTTCCGAAGCAGGGGGGAAATCATGGTACGGCAATGAGGTGAGTTCTCGGAAATGGGTCCAGGCAACCGCCTATAATACAAACCAGCCTTCGGTCATTACCTGGATGATCGCCCCGGCAGTTGACCTGACCCTGGCAGTGAAACCTTATGTCAGCTTTGAAAGTGCTGACGGATATGACAACGGTGCCACCATGGAGTTTTTCGTATCCAAAGACTACAACGGTTCATCGACACCATGGACAAGCACCTGGACAAAGCTGAGTTACAACCCGCCAGCATCCAATCCGTCGGGTTACAGCCAATTCGCTTCGTCGGGCCAGGTCGACCTGACGCCTTTCAAAGGTGGTACTGTATATACCGCCTGGGTATACAAAGGTGCCGATCCTTCGGGTTCTGCTTCTGATAAAACAACCACCTGGGAGGTCGATAATGTGATTGTTGCTGAAAAATAAAAAGCCCGATTTTTTTGGGGAACACGGTTTTTATACTTCCGGAATCGCCATTCTTTGTTCAGGGAACAACCTGATGGTACGAAGATGAACATTTTAAAGCTATTTCTGATTTTTCTGGCCGTCATCAGCGGCCTGCCGGTGGCCGCACAACCGCCCCCGGGATATTATGATGCGGCAGGAGTCCTGACTGGGAAAGAACTTCAGCAGGCGCTTCACGATATCATCGACGGTCATACCGCGATCACCTACTCGGAAATCTGGGGATGTTTCAGGTCAACCGATGCGAAACCTGACAGCAGCGTCTGGGATATCTATTCCGACGTTCCCGGAGGCACACCCCCCTATTCCTATACTTTTACCGTCAACCGGTGTGGCACCTATTCCCGTGAGGGGGATTGCTACAACCGTGAACATCTGTTTCCCAAAAGCTGGTTCGGCGATGCGGATCCGATGGTTACCGACCTGTTTCATATCTTTCCGACCGATGGCTGGGTCAACAACAAACGGGGCAACCTGCCTTTTGGAGAGACTTCGGCACCCAAATGGACCTCTCTGAACGGAAGTAAAGTCGGACCCTGCTCCTGGCCGGGTTACGCATCTGACATTTTCGAACCCATCGACGAATACAAGGGTGATCTTGCCCGTACGATGATGTACATGGCCGTTCGCTATTACAACGAAGACCGGAACTGGCCCGGAAGTCCCATGGTTACAGGTGCCGAACCCCGGCCCTGGGCACGCGATATGCTGCTGTCATGGCACTGGCGCGATTCCGTCAGCTTAAAGGAAATTCAAAGGAACGAAGCGGTGTTTATTATTCAGAAAAACAGAAATCCCTTTATCGACGATCCTCTGTTTGCCGAAAAAATCTGGGGATCCCTGAATCCTCTCCTTGAACCTTATGAGGAGGAACTTATGGTTGTCGCCTATCCGAATCCGGCATTTGAAAAGGTGTTCCTGAAAATCGGGGGCCAGGAAACCCGTGAAGCAAGGCTGACTGTTTTTGATATAACAGGGATAACTCATCTGGATACCCGAACCGTGGGTTGGGAAACCGTCATTCCGTTGCAAAAGCTTTCGCCCGGCCTCTATTTTCTGAAGGTAACGGTCGCCGGTGGTACCCAGACCCTCTCATTTGTGAAAGCAGGTCAATAATAAATCCCGTTTCACCATAGGATAGCGAAACGGGATTTAAGGGTCAGATTGAAGCGGTAAAGCGCTCTATTTCTTCGGATTTTCGGAATCTTCTTCCGAAGTATCTTCCTTGGTGGCCTTTTTGAATTCTCTCATTCCCTGCCCCAATCCTTTCATGAGTTCGGGAATTTTCTTTCCGCCGAAAAGAAGAAGGGCAAGGGCTACGACCAGCACGATCTGCCAGGGTCCGACGGCACCGGCAATTACAAATAGGTTCATGATGCAGTGGTTTATATTTATTACAAAAATAGCTTTTTTTATCTACCAAAGGTCTTTACCTGAAAAGTTTTAGAATATCGTTGGCATTGGCATAGAGCACCAGGGCCAGGAGGAGGAACATGCCGGTCATCTGGGCATATTCCATAAATCTCTCACTGGGTTTCCGGCGGGTGATGATTTCGAAGAGCAGAAACATGACGTGACCTCCGTCCAAGGCGGGGATGGGCAACAGGTTCATGATGGCCAGGATGATGGAGATGAAGGCTGTCATGTTCCAAAAGGAGTGCCAGTCCCAGGAGTCCGGGAAGATACTCCCGATGGTGATAAATCCCCCAAGGGATTCATAAGCCTTGGTTTCGGGCCTGAAGAACAGTTTGAACTGTTTGAGGTAGTTGCCGGTGGTTTCGATACCCCGGGAAATGCCCGCGGGAATCGATTCGAAGAACCCATACCGAATGGTTTTAAATTCAAAGAGATCCTGAAAAGAGAGGCTGTTGGAAATGCCGATCATGCCGTCTTCACCCAGCTTCACGGAGATTTCCAGGGGTTGCCCGTTCCTCAGCACGTCAACGGTAATGGATTGTCCTTTGTTTTCGGCCAGCATCTTCTGGAATTCATCGTGATAAACGAACTGCAGGCCGTTGATGCCGGCAAGCTCATCCCCCTTCTGAAGTCCGGCTTCCCTCCCGGGAGACTCCTTGGCAAAGTCACCGATGGTGAACCGGAAAGGATACCGGACCCCGAAAACCCCCTTGCTTTTCAGCAACAAGGCCATTGCTTCGCCGGTGATGGGAATGTCTGTTTTTACGCCATCCCGTTCCACCTGGACAGAGGTGGCATTGTCAAATACGATGGTGGGAACGATTTTGGCAAAATTCTCCACCGGGCGGTTGTCGACCGACAATATTTTATCCCCGTTCCGGAATCCCAGCTTTTCACCTGTCTCATCGACTACGACGCCATATTTGACGCTTGAGGTGGGAAGGTACTCCTCCCCCCAGGCATAGAGAACGGCTATATAAATTAGAAAGGCGAAGATAAAGTTCACCAGTACCCCGCCGACCATGATCAGAAGCCGCTGCCATGCAGGCTTGGAACGGAATTCCCAGGGCTGGGCAGGTTGCTTCATGGCCTCCTTGTCCATCGACTCATCAATCATCCCCGATATTTTCACATATCCCCCAAGCGGCAGCCATCCGATGCCATATTCTGTTTCCCCGATTTTTTTCTTCCACAGGGCAAACCAGGGATTGAAGAAAAGGTAGAATTTCTCAACCCGTGTTTTGAATAAACGGGCAAAGAGAAAATGTCCGAACTCGTGAACAATCACCAGTATGGCAAGGCTTAAAATAAGTTGTGCGGCTTTTATAAGAACAGATTCCATTATTCCAATATTTGCTGATTAATTTTTTTCTGACAATATTAACGACTCTGAAAAGCTTCTTGTTTCATTGTTGGTGTAAATAAGGTCATCGAGGGAGGGGGAGGGAATGAAATGCGCCTTGAGGATTGCTTTTTCGATGATCAGCGGCATGGTAGTGAATCCGATTTTTCCTTCCAGGAAGGCGTTGACGACAATTTCGTTGGCGGCGTTGAGGACGCAGGGGATGTTGCCGCCCTTTGCAATCGCTTCATAGGCGAGGGCCAGGTTGGGGAAATTGCGGATATCGGGTTCTTCAAAGGTGAGGTTCGGATATTTCCGGAAGTCCAGTCTGGGAAAGTCATTGGCAATTCTTTCCGGAAATCCCAGTGCATAGAGGATGGGGAGCCGCATATCGGGGAGTCCGAGTTGTGCCTTCATGGAACCGTCGCGGAACTGCACCATAGAATGGATGATGGACTGGGGGTGGACGATCACTTCGATATTCTTCGGGGGAAGGCCGAATAACCAGTGGGCTTCGATCATTTCAAAACCCTTGTTCATGAGGGTGGCTGAATCGATGGTGATTTTGGCGCCCATCTCCCAGTTGGGGTGGGCGAGGGCGTCGGTGGGGGTGACCTTCGCCAGCTGGCTGGAATTTTTTCCCCGGAAGGGACCCCCGGAACAGGTAAGCAGGATTTTTTCGGCGGGATTCATGAATTCTCCCGCCAGGCACTGGAAAATGGCCGAATGTTCACTGTCAACGGGCAGGAGGCCAACCTGCTTCTCCCGCGCCAGCTGGGTGACCAACTCTCCTGCCACCACCAGCGTCTCTTTGTTGGCTATGGCGACTGACTTGCCGGCTTCCACGGCCTTCAGCGTAGGAATGAGACCGGAATAGCCTACCATGGCCGTCAGCACCATGTCAACGGAATCCATTCCGGCTACCTGCCCGATGGCGTCTGACCCAGCAAAAACCTTCACCGGAACATCTTTCAGGGCTTCTTTGACAAGCTGATAATTCTCTTCGTTGCCGATTACCACCACATCGGGAAGAAACTTTTTCGCCTGACGGATCAACAGGCGGGCGTTGTTGTAGGCAGTGAGTACTTCTACTACAAAACGGCCGGGATTTTTTTCCACCACCTCCAGGGTTTGTCTCCCGATGGAGCCCGTCGATCCCAGAATGGCAAGTCTCTTCTTCATGATTTAAAAGACAATATACTTTTCAGGATCTACCGGTATTCCGTTGTGCCATAATTCAAAGTGAAGATGCGGGCCTGTGGTTAACTCCCCCGTATTGCCGATGATCGCAATGGCTTCCCCCGCCTTGACCTGATCTCCCGTCTTTTTCAGCAACTCGGCATTGTGCATATATGCCGAAGTAAGGTTGTTCCCGTGGAGGAGAAAAATCACATGGCCCGCCTGGATAGTCCATCCTGCAAAAAGCACGGTCCCTCCCAGAACCGCCGAAATCCTGGAATTGGGCTGCCCTACCAGATCCACCCCATAATGGGCTTTTTTCAGGTCAAACTTATTGGTAATCAGTCCTTTTGTGGGTTGGAAAAAATGAATCTTTTCAGGTGAATTCCCTTGTTCCGCAGGCGTCCTGGCCGATAAATTCAACCGTTCTTCAAGGATTTTGTCCTGGAAGACAGAATCATGGTTGTAAGGCGTGAAGGTTACCTTTGCCGGCTTTTCGGTGACCTCGCCTCCGGCCTGATTATCTTTCGGGACTTCCCCCGAAATGATCATCCGCATGTCTTCGAAGAATTTGTCCCTTTTAGCCAGTTCATTCTCCAGGGAATCCAACAGGACGACGTTTTTAAACAGCATTTCCCGTTCTTCCTCGTTCGGATACCCGGGGATGTATTCCCGCAGGGGGGTGGAGGCCACCAGAAAGACCACCAGCGATATCAAAACAACGGAAAAAAGGCTGACAAAGGTAAAAACCCTCAATGGCGAAAGTTTCATCGTCCATACCGACTGGAAAGAGGTATCGTTATAAATGATCAGCCGGAACTTGCTGCGCAGTTTTTCTGACAGGTTCTTTCTGAAATTGTTTTTCGTCATGCAATAGAATTGGAAGGCACAAAATTAACAAGTTTCGAACAATTGCCGACGACTTCGGCAAAGGGCAAATGTTTTATTTTCTTAAAATTATTTGTTACTGGCTGAAACATCTGTTATTTTTGAGGGCCAGTCCCCATATACAGGAAGATCGAGAAAAACAGAAAAATATTTCATTAAATGTCAGATCAATAGATATGAGAAATTTTTTTATTATTTCGGTGCTTGCCATTGTGTTGGCTGTTCCGGCAAAAGCCGACGAAGGGATGTGGCTTCCCGCCCTGATCCGGAAACTGAACATCGGTGACATGCAAAAAACAGGTCTTCGGCTCAGTGCGGAAGATCTTTACAGTATTAACAACGGCAGTTTAAAGGATGCTGTGGTTCATATCGGCGGATGCACTGCTGAAATGATTTCTCCTGAAGGATTGATGCTTACCAACCATCATTGTGCCATGGGCGATATTCAGCGTCATTCCAGCGTCGAACACGACTACCTGCGGGATGGTTTCTGGGCGCAAACCCGGGAAGAGGAACTTCCGAATCCTTCAAAGATCGCCAGGTTTCTCATCAGTGCGGAAGATGTGACCGACAGGGTTCTGCAGGATGTTAAGGAAGGCATGTCCTTCAGCCAGCGTCAGCAGGCCGTCACGGAGGCTTCTGCCAGGATTGAAAAGGAAGCCGTAGGGGAAACCCATTACGAGGCACGGGTGACCCCCCTCTTTGAATCCAACAAATTCTTTCTCTTTGTCTACGAAACCTTCAGGGATGTGCGCCTGGTGGGCGCACCGCCGCAGTCACTCGGCAAATTCGGGGGTGACACCGACAACTGGATGTGGCCCCGCCATACCGCCGACTTTTCTATCTACCGGGTCTATTGCGGTCCCGACGGCAAACCTGCCCCCTATTCCAAAAACAATGTGCCCCTGAAACCCCGCCATTATTTTCCCATTTCCCTAAAAGGGGTGAAAGACGGCGACTATTCCATGATCATGGGTTATCCCGGCCGGACCAGCCGCTACCGGACATCGGGCGAAGTGAAATTCATCATGGACGTGACCAACAAAACCCGGATTGATGTGCGGGAAAAGAAACTTGAAATCATCGACGACTACATGGCATCCAGCCAGAAGGCCCGCATACAGTATGCTAGTAAACATGCCGGGAGTTCCAACTATTACAAATACAGCATCGGACAGAATGAGCAGCTGGATAATCTGCGGGTGATAGAACGGAAAAAGGCCGAAGAAGAGGTTTTTTCCCAATGGGTTGAAGCATCCCCGGAGCGCAAAGCCAAATACGGCAAAGCACTGGAGATGATAAACAATTCCTATCTGGATAACGATGATGACCTTGCCCTGCAATATCTCACGGAATCGCTGATCTCAGGTCCCGAGATTTTTATGGCTGCCTATCGTGCCCAGGCGTTGTACAACCTGCTTGAGAAACCTGATGAAAACAGGGAATTGATCGGCCAGGCCGTGGCAAGCCTGAAACTAATGGCCGAAACTTTCTATAAGGATTATGATGCTGCCACCGACCAGAAACTGGCTGCCCGCCTGATGAAACTTTACGCCGACAGGGTCAGCCCGCTTTATTACCCGAAGTTTTTTTCCGTTATCAACAAAAAATACAAGGGCGATTTTGCAAAATATGTCGCCAAAATGTTCGGGATTTCCGTTTTCAGCGATTCCGTCAGATTCAACACATTCCTGAACAACCCCAGCCGCAGGATTCTCGATAAAGACATGGTATTCAATGCTTCGGGCGACATTTTTGACATGATGAGGAACCTGGGCCAGGAGACCGAAAAAAATACACGCCAGCTGGAAGAAGGGCGTAATCTTCTCATGGCCGGATTGATGGAAATGCAACCCGGCAAGACCTTCTATCCCGATGCCAATTCCACGATGCGTCTTACCTATGGAACGGTCGGAAGTTATGAACCCCGCGACGGCGTGGTTTACCGGGCAACCACCACGGTGGACGGATATCTTGAAAAAGAGATCCCCGGAGATCATGAATTTGATGTGCCCCTCAGGATGAAGGAGCTGATTCGCGCCCGTGATTTTGGCCGGTATGCCAATTCCGAAGGAGAACTGGAAACCTGCTTTATCAGCAACAACGACATCACCGGCGGAAATTCGGGAAGCCCGGTGCTGAATGCCAACGGGGAACTGATCGGTATTGCGTTTGACGGTAACTGGGAAGCCATGAGCGGTGATGTTGCATTCGAACCGGAACTGCAGCGGACCATCAGCGTTGATATCAGGTTTGTGCTGTGGGTGGTCGATAAATATGCCGGCGCCACCCATCTGATTGACGAAATGACCATTGTAAATTAAGTTTCTGCTCCTGATGCAGGAGGAGTACCCGGATCCGATTAAGCGGATAAGGGGGAGGTGGTTATCAGGATAGTAATTCCAACTTATGGGAAAACCCTCAGTTTCTATCTATACCGACGGGGCTTCCCGGGGCAACCCGGGCCCGGGAGGGTACGGCATCATCCTCCTGTCGGGCGACCACCGCAAGGAGTTATCCGCGGGTTTCAGCCTGACCACCAACAACCGAATGGAACTGCTTGCAGTGATCGTAGCTCTGGAAGCACTTAAAATTGAAGGGTCGGAAGTTACTGTGTTTACCGATTCGCGATATGTGGCCGACGCAGTTACAAAGGGTTGGGTATTTAACTGGATGACAAAACGCTTTAAAGGAAAAAAAAACCAGGACCTCTGGCTCCGTTTCCTGGAAGTCTATAAAAAACACCAGGTAAAATTCATCTGGATCAAAGGGCACAACGATAATCCTTTCAATGAACGGTGCGACGAAATGGCCGTGGCCGCCGCCATGCAACCCGGACTTCCCGGGGACCCGGGATACCAGCCTGAATAAATGGAGAACACCCTTATGAATGAAAAAATATCTGAAGGTGTTTTGAACAGGGAGGAAGATAAGGTAACATCAACGCTATTTATGAAGCCGTTCCGGGAACCCGGAGCGGCTTCTTTAATGTGTTCCGGCCAAAAAACAGGAGCGTTGGTGAGAGAGTTACCAAAAGAGTTGCTAATTTTAGGAACTTTCATGATTAATAACGAATATGGACAGAAAACTCAGAATGGGTATGATCGGAGGCGGGTTGAATGCTTTTATCGGGGCGATTCACCGGCTCGCTGCCATCATGGATGGTCAGGCAGAATTGGTGTGTGGCTGTTTCAGCAGCCATCCCGAAGTATCATTTTCCACCGGAAAATCTCTCTTTCTGCCCCGGAACAGGGTGTATACTACCTGGCACGAGATGATCGAAAAGGAATCAGCGCTTCCGGAAGGGGAACGCATGGATTTTGTATCCATTGTAACCCCCAACCATGTCCATTTCGGTCCGGCCATGATGGCCCTGGAGTATGGATTTCATGTGGTCGTTGACAAACCTTTTACCTTCACCCTCGAAGAAGCGCTGAAATTGCGGGACAAGGCAAAGGAAACGGGATTGGTGCTGGCGCTTACCCATACCTATGCGGGATACCCTGCCGTCAAACAAGCCCGGAAAATGGTGGCTGACGGTTTACTGGGGAAGATCCGCAAAGTTTATGTGGAATACCCCCAGGGATGGCTATCCGAAAAAGTGGAGGACAAGGGGAATATCCAGGCATCGTGGCGAACCGACCCTTCCCGGTCGGGGAAAGCCGGATGCATGGGGGACATCGGAACCCATGCCCACCACCTGGCGGAATACATTACCGGATTAAAGGTTACGGAACTCTGTGCTGAACTCAATACCTTTGTCCCGGGCCGCCTTCTCGACGACGACGGGGCTGCGCTGCTCCGTTTTGACAATGGTGCCAGTGGGGTGCTTATGGCCTCCCAGATCGCCGCCGGAGAGGAAAATGCGCTTAAAATAAGGGTGTATGGTGAAAAAGGAGGATTGGAATGGGCGCAGCATGAACCCAATACCCTGATACTGAAATGGCTCGATAAACCCATGGAACTCTTCCGGACGGGTACCGGCTTTATGAATTCCGCGGCGGCGGCCAATACCCGTACCCCGGGAGGCCACCCCGAAGGGTACCTCGAAGCCTTCGCAAATATATACCGGAACTTTTCGAAAACCGTCATGGCCCGCATGGATGGAACCGAACCCATGCCCGCATGGCTTGACTTTCCGGGTGCCGAAGATGGCGTCCGCGGAATGCAGTTTATCGATGCGGTCGTAAAGGCCGGAACCGGTGATACTCCCAAATGGGTCAGGTTCGGATAAAACAATAAAAACATTTTCCGATGATATTCCGCAATCTGATATTCCGCAATCCGCAATTAATACAGTGAACTATTAACTTTAAAATCAACAGTATGTCCCGACCAGTTACCATTTACACCGGACAGTGGGCCGACCTGCCTCTGGAGGTCATGTGTAAAAAAGCCAAAGAATTCGGCTATGACGGCTTGGAGCTATGCACCTGGGGTGACCACATGGAAATTGACAAAGCCGACCAGGTTTACTGCGATGCTAAACGGGCACTGCTAAAAAAGCACGGGCTTCAGCTCTTTACCATTTCAACCCACCTGGTGGGGCAGTGTGTATGCGATCCCATAGATGAGCGGCACAAGAATATCCTGCCTGCATATATCTGGGGTAACGGAGATCCCGAAGGGGTCAGACAGCGTGCCGCACAGGAACTGATAGAAACCGGCAGAGCCGCCCGCCGCCTAGGAATCGATACCGTTGTGGGTTTCACAGGAAGCCCTATCTGGCATCTGCTCTATTCGTTTCCTGCAGTTCCTCAGGAAATGATAAAAAAGGGTTATGAAGAGTTTGCCCGCCGCTTTCTGCCCATCCTGGACGAATATCAGAAGTTAGGCGTGAAGTTCGCCCTTGAGGTACACCCCACCGAAATCGCATTTGACATCCATACGGCCCATCTGGCCCTGAGGGCGGTGAACCACCACCCTGCTTTCGGTTTTAACTATGATCCGAGCCACTTCGGATATCAGGGGGTCGACTATGTGCGGTTTATCTACGAGTTTCCCGACAGGATTTTCCATGTCCATATGAAAGATGTTTACTGGAGCGATATTCCCATGGCTGTCGGGGTGTTCGGCGGGCATATGGAATTTGGCGATAACCGGCGGTATTGGAACTTCCGCAGCCTCGGCCGCGGAAAAATAGACTTTGAGAACATCATTCGTGCCCTGAACGATATCGGATATAAGGGGCCGCTCTCCGTGGAATGGGAAGACAGCGGCATGGACCGTGAAGCCGGGGCTGCCGAATCATGTGAGTTTGTGAGGTACTCCGACTTCGAACCTTCCGGGATTAAATTTGACGATGCCATGAAAAGTGAATGACATGGTTGGCAGAAGAAAAAGAAAAATCCATTAGCTGATCCTTAAAACGTTACATCTTTAATCATCGGAATATGTATCGGGCAAATGAAGAGCGATATGACTTCATGACCTATAACCGTTGTGGTAACCGGGGGCTGAAACTTCCGGCAGTATCGCTGGGATTGTGGCACAATTTCGGCGGGGTTGATGTTTTGGAGAATGGCAGGGCCATGCTTCGCAGAGCTTTTGACCTGGGAATCACCCATTTTGACCTGGCAAATAACTATGGTCCCCCTCCCGGATCAGCCGAGGAGAATTTCGGCAAGTTGTTTAAACAGGATTTTCTGCCCTACCGCGATGAACTGATCATCTCCACCAAAGCGGGATACCTCATGTGGCCGGGTCCGTACGGGGAGTGGGGAAGCCGTAAATACCTGCTGGCAAGTCTCGACCAGAGCCTGAAACGTATGGGCCTCGACTATGTGGATATTTTTTACTCCCACCGGCCTGATCCCGATACGCCTCTCGAAGAAACCATGATGGCCCTCGACCAGGCTGTCCGCTCCGGTAAAGCACTGTATGCAGGGCTCTCCAACTACACGGCCGACATGACCCGCAAGGCCGCCTCCATCCTGTGTGACCTGGGAACCCCCTGCCTGATCCATCAGCCCAAATATTCCATGTTTGAACGGTGGGTGGAAGCCGGGTTGCTCGATGTGCTCGAAGAAGAAGGCATCGGCTGCATCCCATTCTCCCCCCTGGCCCAGGGCTTGCTTACCAACAAATACCTGCATGGAATCCCCGAAGGATCACGGGCGGCCAAGTCGTGGGGATTTCTGAAACCCCACCAGGTCGACCCTGCTCTTCATAAAGTCGGGAAACTGAATCTCATGGCTCAGGAACGCGGACAAACACTGGCCCAAATGGCTCTGGCCTGGATCCTGAAAGACAGGCGGATCACTTCAGTCCTGATCGGGGCAAGTTCGGTGAAACAAATCGAAGACAATGTGGAAACACTGAAAAACAGAGAGTTTTCTGACGAAGAACTCCATTCCATCGAAAACATCCTCCGCTCCTGAAGGCAGTGTTCCCATATGATTCGGCTCTTTTTTTGAATGAAGAAAATATTACGCCGAAGAACAGTTTAATAATAAAAATATCGGACCATCGGATTGTTTTCTGATGATTGTACTGAAAAGATCAAATCTTTGTATTGGTAGAAAAATGGGTACAGAAAGCCGGGGAGGCCTTTCTTTTTTAAAATGTCAAATAATAAAAATTGAACTCATGAAGACAAAAGTTTTGCTGGTCCTGCTGTCGGTGGTGTTACTTGTATCGTGTAATCGCAAACCTGCTCCGGCAGGAAAAGATTCTGACCATGCTTCCGAAGCTGGATCAAAAGGGAGATATGCCCTGAAGTCGGGAATCGTGGATTATAAATCGACCATGATGGGCTTTGATGCTACCCAAACCCTTTATTTTGATGATTATGGCAACAAAGAGGTTACCGAATCCTATATGGACATCATGGGGACGAAAACCACCAATGTCATGCTTTCCAAGGATGGCACGATGTACAATTTCGATCCGGAGAATAAAACAGGGATGAAATCGCCGGCGATGCCCCAGATGAACCAGCTGAATTTTGGGGCGCTGACCGATGAAGTGATAAAAGAGTGGAACCTGAAGGAGGAAGGGACGGAAACCTTTTTGGATAAGGAATGTACCAAATATTCCATGAACAATACCAGCCTGAATATGAAGGGCTATTATTGGGTTTGGAAAGGCATTGTGCTGAAAATGGATCTTGAAATGGCCACTTCAGGTATGGTCATGGAAGCTACGAATATTCAAGAAAATGCAGAAGTACCTGCTGAAAAATTTGAGATTCCGGCCGATATCGTTTTTCAATAACCCATATAAGGGGAAATCGCTCTCTCCTTGCCTGAAGTTGAGGCCTTCTCCGGCAGTTTGGCCTTATAGTCTTTTCAGTTTATAAAAGGGAAGATTGGGGGATTTTTTGCTGGTGGTGCCACCAATTGACCGGCTTGATTTGCCGTAACCTTCCCTGAGCGTGTATACCACCCCAAAGGAGATTTTGCTGATGGTCGTCCTGCTGTTCAATGGCTCCATTTCTCCTCCGGTCGGAGAACCGGCATCTTCTGTCCAGTCAAAATCAGGCTTGCCGTCGAGAATATCCGAATAGACCAACCGGTATGAGCCGTCGGCATAAAGGGCAATGCGGTCGGTCAACTGAAATTCAAATCCCAGTCCGCCTCCCAAAACCAGCGCCGCTTCCCTCCCTTTTGGTGCTTGCGGTGTCCCCCGGGAAAAGATAACACGGGATAACGTATCAATTCTTGCAGGATTTAACAAAGTATGCTCAATACAGGTTAGCTCTGTTGAAATCAGGGACATCCCGGCGCTTACTTTGATAAATGGCTTGAAACGGCCGTCAGGAGCGGGATAAATCCGCAAGTTCCCGATAAAATTCAGCATATTGGTGTTGTAATTTAGAGGGCCTGTAATTGAGTGAGTTCCGGTTCCGGTAAAAGTTCCGCCATTCAGGTCGGTCGACTGAAACTGATCGGTTTTCATGAAATTAAACAGTGTGGGATTGTTATATTGCCCCGACATCACATCCCTGCCCACTTCAAAGCCCACATATGCCTTGTCGGTGAGTCCCACCATCAGCTCCGCTTCAAACCCGAGATCCCTGTTGTGAATAAAATCTTCAATCGTGGGAGTAATCGTTCCCCCTATTTGTCCGGTCGATGTATCCGTTCCCCCTGACAGGTCGCGAAAATCAGGATGAGGCACTGTCTCCCTGGGAGCTTCATTCATAAACTTGGTGGAAGTTCCGCTGATCCTCAGTTTCAGCGTGTTCTGGCCGGCCATCAACAGCGGGATGGACAGCAAAAGGGCTATCACAATGCCGGATGTTAATATTCTCTTCATGTTTTTTGTTTGTACAAAAATTGGTTGAAAAGGTAAGGATTTTTTATTTAGGAACGTTCAGATGAGCGGTTTTAGCATCCACCCACCTGAATAATTTATCATTTCTCCTGATTTTCACCGGTACGGGAATGGAAACATATTCACCTTTCCCTGCTTCAACGGCGACTCCCGAAGAGGTCCGCAGTTCCGAAACCGTCGTTTCCGCCACACCGGTGGTGGGCCCGGTGATCAGGATCTCTTCGCCGGTGGTCAGTGAACCGGTTTCAATACGGAATACGCCCACTCCGATCTTCGGAAAGTAATTGGTGGCCTTGCCCACATATATTTTTCTTTTGGTGGCCTGTGATCCGTAATTGTGGCTCCACTCCCCCAGCCGTTTTCCCAGGTAGTACCCATCCCAGAATCCGCGGTTGAAAACCGATGCCAGTTTTTCATTCCACGCTTCTATCTTCTCCTGTGTGAAAGTCCCGCTTCGCCAGGCGTCGGCGGCTTCGCGATAACAGGTAACCGTAGTTTTTACATATTCAGGGGAACGGGCCCTCCCTTCGATCTTCAGCACCGAAATCCCGGCATCCAGGATCTTGTTCAGGAAGTGAATGGTCTTCAAATCCTTGGGTGACATAATATATTCATTCTCAACGGCGATCTCTTCTCCGGTCTCCCGGTCGGTGACATGATATCCCCTGCGGCAGGTCTGCAGACAGCTTCCCCGGTTGGCGGAAGCGTTCATCTCATGCAGGCTCAGGTAACACTTGCCGCTGATCGCCATACAGAGGGCTCCGTGAACAAACATCTCCAGCCTCAGCAGATTTCCGGAAGGACCCTTTACCTGCTGCTCTCTGATCATGTCGCTGATCTCATGAACGCGTCCGAGGTTGGTTTCCCGGGCCAGCACCACCACATCGGCATACTGCGCATAGAACTTCACTGCTTCGGAATTGGTGATGTTCACCTGGGTGCTGACGTGTACCTCCATGCCGATCGAGCGGGCATACAAGATCACGGCAATATCGGCGGCAATGACTGCCGAAATCCCGGCATCCAGGGCTGCATCCAACACCTGGCGCATCAGTCCGGTCTCGTTGTCGAAAATTTCCGTGTTCAGGGTGAGATAGCTTTTAACGCCGTTTTCCGATGCAATGGCTGCGATTTTGCGGAGGTCCCCAAGGCTGAAATTGGCGGCTGAACGGGCCCTCATGTTGAGGTGCTCCACCCCGAAATAGACAGAGCCGGCTCCTCCCTGGATCGCCGCCATCAGGGATTCATACGACCCCACAGGCGCCATGATTTCTATATTCCGCACTTCAGCCATACTTTGTTGAACAGCCGCAAATTTAACAGTTTCCGCGGGTTTATTCCCGCAGTGCTCCAAACTATCTGATTTCGTTTGGAACATCGGTTTTCTTTGTTATTTTGCACCAAAACCGGAAGTATGAAATTGCTATACGATATCGCGGTATTTTTCTATCATTTTTTCATCAGGGTGATGGCTCCCTTTCATCCCAAGGCCCGACTGTTCGTCAGGGGAAGGAGGGGTTGGCAAGGGAAACTGAAGGAAAAACGGGATCCTGATTCTTCCTGGATCTGGTTTCATTGTGCGTCGCTCGGAGAATTTGAACAGGGAAGACCCGTCATCGAAGCCATTGGCAGGGCCCGCCCCGGTTATAAAATCGCCATCACCTTTTTTTCTCCTTCAGGGTATGAAATCAGGAAAAATTACAGCCAAGCCGCTTTTGTCGGTTATTTGCCCGAAGATACGCCGCGTAATGCGGCCATGTTTCTGGATACCCTGCAACCTGCCATTGCTTTTTTTGTAAAATATGAATTCTGGTACCATTACATTGACGGGTTGAAAAATCGGAATATCCCTCTTTTTCTGGTTTCCGGGATTTTCAGAAAAGAACAGCTTTTTTTCAGCAGAATGCCCTGGGGAGGGTGGTTCCGGGACCTCTTAAAGGCCTTCACCCGCCATTTTGTCCAGGATGAGAATTCAGCAGCTCTTCTGAACTCAATCGGCATCGACGATGTTACGATATCAGGGGATACCCGCTTCGACCGGGTGGCTTCCATTGCAGAAAGTTCACAACCCGTACCGGTTGTTGAAAAGTTTTGTGAAGGAAAACCGGTACTCATCGCCGGAAGCACCTGGAAACCTGATGAAGAGCTGCTTGTGCCATTTATCAACTCCCGGGAAGGGTGGAAGTTTATCCTGGTTCCTCACGAGGTGTCACTTGGAAATATAAACAGGTTGGTTCATATGTTGAAAAATCCGCCCCTTCTGATGAGCCGGGCTGCGGAAACGGACGTGACCCGCTATCAGGTGTTGATCATCGATTCGGTGGGACTGCTGTCCTCGCTTTATAAATATGGAACATATGCATATATAGGAGGGGGATTCGGGGTAGGTATCCACAATATTCTTGAAGCGGCAACTTTTGGTTTGCCCGTATTCTTCGGACCTAATTATCATAAGTTCAGGGAAGCGGTTCAACTCATCGGACTGGGAGCTGCTTTCACGGTATCCGACACGGAGTCCTTCACTGAACAACTTTTGAAACTTCTGAACAATCGAGAGCTGTATGAACAGGCATCCCTATCGGCTTCGGCTTACGTCAAAAATAACCGGGGTGCCACCGAAACCATCCTGAAAACGGTCTTTTCTTTCCAAGCCTGAACTGTGTTTTTTTTATGTTGGGAAATAGTTGATAAAATGAGTCAACCTTCCGGATTTTTTGTTTGGCGGTTTGCTGATAATTCATTATAGAAAATCTTTTTTTGTAACTTTTTTGTTGGAAAAAATTCATAAAAATTTAACAATCAGCTAATTAACATAATGGAGTTGATAACTTTCTGGTTAATGAAGATAAAAAGCATTCCAAAATTACTTTACCGGGCTTATCTTGCATAAGTAAAAATCAAGCACCAATAAAGTTAATTAAGCAAGAGATTCAGGGGTTTAAAATTCAGGATTTTGGCTTAACCAGTACAAACAGTAATAAAATCTGCAATGACAGTAAAGGTTGACCTTGTTAAGGCCCCGCCGGCCAGGAAAATTTTTTCTCAGGAGGAAGCATACCAGGCATCGCTCCGGTATTTCAGCGGCGATGATCTTGCGGCTAGGGTATGGGTTAACAAGTATGCTTTGAAGGATTCATTTGGTAATATCTACGAACTGACACCCGACGACATGCACTGGCGGCTTGCCCGTGAAATTGCAAGGATTGAGCAGAAGTATCCCCATCCTATTGCCGAGAAAGAGATCTTTCACACGCTGAAGGATTTCAGGTATATCGTTCCGCAGGGGGGACCGATGACCGGTATCGGGAATAATTTCCAGATCGCCTCCCTGTCGAATTGCTTTGTAGTGGGAAACAACGGCAATTCCGATTCTTACGGCGGCATCATGAAAATAGACCAGGAACAGGTCCAGCTAATGAAGCGGCGCGGCGGAGTCGGTCATGACCTGTCCCATATCCGTCCCAAGGGATCGCCGGTAAAAAATTCAGCCCTGACGTCCACGGGGATCGTTCCTTTCATGGAGCGTTATTCCAACTCGACACGCGAGGTGGCGCAGGACGGACGGCGGGGTGCACTGATGCTCTCGGTATCCATCAAGCATCCCGACGCCGAAAAATTTATCGACGCCAAACTGGAACAGGGCAAGGTAACCGGCGCCAATGTGTCGGTCAAGCTGCATGACGATTTCATGAAGGCTGTGGAGAACGGGGAATCCTATTTTCAACGCTATCCCATTACCGGCGATGAAGTGCTGTACAGCAACGAGATCAGCGCTGCGGAACTTTGGAGAAAAATCGTTCACAATGCCTGGAAATCTGCAGAGCCGGGAATTTTATTCTGGGATACCATCGTCAGGGAATCCATCCCCGATTGTTATGCGGATCTGGGATACCGTACGGTTTCCACCAATCCCTGCGGTGAAATTCCCCTGTGTCCTTACGACAGTTGCCGCCTGATCGCCATCAATCTGTACTCCTATGTGGAGCAGCCTTTCACTCCGCAGGCCAGGTTTGACTTCAACCTCTTCAAACAGCATATTCACATTGCCCAGCGTATCATGGATGATATCATCGACCTGGAGCTTGAAAAGATAGACGCAATTCTTCAGAAGATCGCAGATGATCCTGAAACGGATGAGATCAAACTGGTAGAAAGAAACCTGTGGCAAAACATCCGCAAAAAAGCGGAAGAAGGACGTCGTACCGGAATCGGAATTACCGCCGAAGGAGACATGCTGGCTGCCCTGGGGCTCAGATATGGTACGGAAGACGCTACCGATTTTTCTGAAGAAGTTCACAAAACTGTGACCCTCGAGGCTTACCGCTCTTCGGTTCGCCTGGCAACTGAGCGGGGCCCTTTCGCCATCTACAGCGCGGAAAGGGAACAGAACAACCCCCTCATCAGGCGGATCAGGCTCGCTGACCCCGGATTATATGAGGAAATGGTAAAATCGGGACGGCGTAACATTGCCTTACTCACCATCGCCCCGACAGGGACCACCAGCCTGATGACCCAGACCACCTCGGGGATTGAGCCGGTCTTTATGCCGGTATACCGACGACGCCGTAAAGTAAATCCCAATGATAAGGGTGTGCGGGTCGATTTTGTCGATGAGGTCGGCGACCATTGGGAAGAATTCACGGTTTTCCATCATAAGTTCAAAACATGGATGGAAGTGAACGGATTGGAAACAGACAGGAAATTTTCCCAGGAAGAGCTTGATGACCTGGTCAAAAAGTCACCCTATTACCAGGCTACCTCGAACGATGTTGACTGGGTTGCCAAAGTGCATATGCAGGGCAGGATTCAAAAATGGGTCGATCATTCGATCAGCGTGACCATCAACCTCCCCGCACACGTTTCGGAGGAACTGGTAGGCCAGCTCTTCTTCGAAGCCTGGAAAAGCGGTTGCAAGGGAGTAACGGTATACCGCGACGGTTCCCGTTCCGGAGTTCTGATTTCCGAGAAAAAAGAGGAGAAGAAAAAATTCTCGCCTTTCCCGACCAAAAGACCCGAGATCCTGGAAGCCGATGTGGTGCGTTTCCGGAATAACAAGGAGAACTGGGTGGCATTCATCGGACTGATTGGTAATATGCCCTACGAAATTTTTACCGGTTTAAGTGATGACGAAGATGGCATTTTGTTGCCCCGGTCGGTAACCAAAGGGTACATCATAAAAAACTGGGAGGACGACGACACATCGCGCTACGATTTCCAATACATCAATAAACGGGGATACAAAACCACCATCGAGGGGTTGTCTTACAAATTCAACCCGGTATACTGGAACTATGCAAAGCTGATTTCAGGTGTTTTACGTCATGGCATGCCGATCCATAAAGTGGTGGAACTGGTAACCAGCCTTCAGCTCGATAACGAAACCATTAACAGCTGGAAGGCGGGTGTGGCCCGTGCCCTGAAAAAATATATCCCCAACGGGACTATTGCCGAGGATGCCCGATGCGAAGATTGCGGATCAGATGAGGTGGTCTATCAGGAAGGATGCCTGGTCTGCAGGTCGTGCGGATCTTCCAAATGCGGATGAAAAAAGAGGCTGCCCCGGGGCAGCCTCTTTTTACGATTCGAGCATCTTCTGATAATCTTCGGCTGACAACAAGTCCGACAACTCCGCCGGATCAGCGATTTTAACTTTTATCATCCAGCCTTCTCCGTATGGATCCTTGTTCACCAGTTCCGGATTGGCTGCAAGGGCTTCGTTTACTTCAACCACCTCACCCGAAAGGGGCATGAAAAGGTCGGAAACAGTTTTAACAGCTTCCACGGTGCCAAAGATGTCTCCCTGGCTGAGAGTTTCTCCCTCCGTTTCAATTTCCACGAAAACCACATCGCCCAATTCTCCCTGTGCGAAATCGGTAATTCCCACCACGGCCATGCCGTCTTCGACACGAACCCATTCATGATCATGGGTAAATTTCAGATTTTCAGGTATTTTCATAATAACTTGGTTATGGATATTTTTGGTAAAATTAACCATATTTTTGTATTATTGAAAGAGTTGTCAATGTTTGAACGAAATCAGGTAATCAGGGAAGAACTGAGCAAGGTGGCGGGCGAATTGATCGCCGAATTTCCTGAGAGGCGGATTTTTGCTTTTTATGGAAAGATGGGAGCCGGAAAGACCACTTTCATCCGGGAGATCTGTAAGGTGCTGGGCTCTTCCGATGTGGTAAACAGTCCTTCTTTCGCCATTATCAACGAATACCATACCCGGGAAGGAAATCCGTTGTTTCATTTTGACTTTTACCGGCTGAAAACTCTCACCGAGGCTTTTGACCTGGGCTATGAGGATTACTTTTTCAGTGGTCATTATTGTCTGATAGAATGGCCTGAGAAAATAGAATCGCTTCTTCCCCAAGGCCATGTTGCCGTAAAGCTTACGGAAGATCAGAACGGTTCGCGCACCATCAAGGCAGGGTTACCGGACTGATCGTTTGGTTAATTCATGATTTGGAAGTAATTTTATATGTTTTAAAAGGCTACGGCAATGACAACCAGGGAAAAGACCAGATCGGGATTACCCGTTTCCAAGACCATGCTGCTTCCGAAGGAGGAAATGCTTGAGGTACAGCGCAAGGAGAAAAAAATTGTCATCGGGATTCCCTCCGACATCAGCAAGGTGGAATACCGTGTGCCCTTAACGCCCCAGGCGGTGGACCTGTTGGTTTCCTATGGTCATGAAATTTATATTGAAGCGGGTGCCGGCCGCCTGGCCAGTTATTCCGACCAGGAATATACCGAAGCGGGAGCCGTCATGGTTGAAAAAAAAGAGGAACTGTTTCAATGCGATATCATTTTACGGGTAGCGCCTTTTAACAGTGAAGAAATAGAATTGCTCCGGGGCAACCAGGTGATCATTTCCAACTTGCAGATTCAGTCGCATTGTCGCGAGACCATCGATATGCTGATGCAGAAGAAGATGACCTGCATTGCTTACGAATACCTTGAAAATGAAAACGGGTTTATGCCGTTTGTCCATCAGATGAGCCAGATTTCCGGGATCACCTCGGTTACCGTGGCCAGCGAATATCTCAGCAATTCCCGGGGTGGGAAGGGAGTACTCTTCGGGGATGTGACCGGGATCACCCCTGCAGAACTGGTGATCATCGGGTCGGGTACGGCTGCTGAATTTGCCGCCAGGGCGGCTCTGAGCCTTGGAATTGTGGTGAAAGTTTTTGATACGTCGGTCGAAGATCTCAGCAGGCTGGAAGAAAAATTGGGCAGGAGGATATTCACTTCGGTACTTTATCCCAAGGTGTTAAAAAAAGCATTGGTTTCGGCCGATGCCGTCCTGGGTGCCATGCCTTTTAACTCAACCCCCAATTTCAAGGTCTCCGAAGAGATAATCGCCAGCATGAAAGAAGGCGCTGTCATCGTTGATCTCAACGCAAGTCAGGGAGGTGTCTTTGAAACATCGCAGCTTACCGATCTGAACAATCCTGTTTTCAGAAAGCATGGCGTCATCCACTATTGCGTGCCCAACTTACCGTCGCTGGTGGCCCGCACTGCCTCCATCTCGATGAGCAATCTGCTGATCCCCGAATTGCTGGCGATAGGCGACAACGGGGGCGTCGACAATTATATCAAATCTTCCAGGGGATTCCGGAAAGGGGTTTATCTCTACCATGGCATCCTGACCAGCCGCGATGTGGGGAACCAGTTCAACATGGCGGTAAAGGATATCGAATTGTTGCTGGCCGTTTTCTAATCAGCGGGCCAGCAAGGTCATGGATACCGGGGGGACCGTTATGGTGGGTGCCTCAATGATGTCGATTCCATCTTCCCTGATTTCATCCTCGTAGGCTATGATCCTAAATTTTTCTGCGGGAATTGGAACAGAAACAGAATCCCTGTTGCCGTTGAAAATGACCAGAAGCTGATCCCAGGAGTCACCCGCATTTCTGCCGTTGAGGCAATAGGAGACCACACCTACCTTGTATTCGATGCAAAAACTGAGATTTTTGCGGATCATATCGGCATGGGGCATCCGGAATACGGGGTGGTTTTTCCGCAGCCTGATCAGTTTTTTATAGTATGCTGTCACGTCTTTATAGGTTGACTTTAACGACCAGTCCAGCTGGTTGATAAGGTCGGGTGCTTTGTAGGAATTGCCATGACCCTCCTTTGAGCGGCAGAATTCCATGCCGGCGTGAAGAAAAGGGACACCCTGGGAAGTCAGGATGATCGCACCGGCAAGTTTGACCATTTTGCGGATCTCCTCATCTGAGGCATCGGGCACGCTCATCCTCAATTTGTCATAAAGGGTGTAATTATCGTGACAGGAGACATAATTCACACATTGGGAAGGTTCCGCGGCCCAGGGTTCGGGGCTGCTTTCGACATAGCTGTAAACGATCTGGGGATGCCAGGTGGCTGCCACCACGCCAAATTTTACGGCTTCTTCACGCAAGGCCAGTCCGCTTACAAACCCCAGACTTGACCTGGGGTTGTGGTTGCCTTTCAACGCATCGCGCATGTCATCGCAAAATACCGCAATCCCGGGAATGTGAGAAATGTTCCTTTTGATGGCTCTCCGGTATCCCGGCATCGGACTCGTATCGGCAGTCCACCCCTCACCGAATAAAAAGATTCCGCTGTTGATGCTGTCGATTTCATAACGGATATGCCGCATGGTATCGCTATCATAAATCCCCATCAGGTCAAAGCGGAACCCGTCGATATGGTATTCGTTGATCCAGTATTTGAGGGAGTCGATGATATATTTCCGTACCATGTAACGCTCTGAGGCGATTTCATTACCGCAGCCCGAAGCGTTGGAAAAAGAGCCGTCAGGATTCTGCCGGTAATAATATCCGGGTACAGTTTGGTTAAATACCGATCCTTTGGTGAGCCAGGTGTGATTGTATACCACGTCCAGGATAACCCCGATACCGTGATCGTGCAATGCTTTCACCATTTGTTTGAGTTCCCTGATCCTGACCCTCCCGTCGTAGGGATCGGTGGAATAAGAACCTTCCGGGGCGTTGAAATTCTGGGGATCATATCCCCAGTTATATTTCAGAAGGGGGAACTCTTCATCGACGGTCTGAAAATCATTTACCGGTAGCAGATGCACATGGGTGATACCCATTTCGAGGAGGTGGGAGAGCCCAGTGGTCTCCCCTTCGGGAGATACCGTTCCCGCTTCGGTAAAACCCGCGTATTTGCCTTTGTGGAAGATCCCGGAATTTTCAGCGATGGAGAAATCCCGGATATGGATTTCATAAATAATCCAGTCGGTGAAATTTTTCAGTACCGGGCCTTTGTCATTTTCCCATCCCGGGGGATGGGTATTTTCCGGATTGAAGATCATGCCCCTGTGACCGTTCACGCCAACGGCACGGGCATATGGACCGGGTACCTCATGAAGCCACTCCCCGTCATTCACCTTGAAGGTGTAAAATTTTCCTTCGAGATTTCCTGGTTCCTGATGAATCCACGTCCCTGATTCCGCCTTTTCCATAGAAATCACTTTCAGGGGCTTTCCTGATTTTCCTTCTAAATAAAGCCTGATTTCCACCCTTTTGGCCGTCGGCGCCCAAAGCCTGAAGAAACTCATGCTTTCTGACCAGGTAACACCCAGGTCACTTCCGGCATAATGAGGATAGGTGGAAAAATCAATATGGTTGAAATGCCAGTTCCGCATATCAGTTGAAAAAAGTTTTGCGTAAACTGACACTTTGTGATACGGAACGGTTGCTGCTGACTTCGCTGACGGAGACCGTCACCCGGGGGAACCGCTTCAGGGAAGGATCATGCTGGTAAAAAGGGGCAAGATCGATGGTCAGTTCATGTTTTTTCCCCGGTTCCAGCAACAAAGGATAGAACTGGTAGTTCCGGAACCCTTTCAACCGGAATTTCCTCTTCAGAAACAGGTGGGTGAATGTCAACAGGGGCATGTCCAGGTCAAGGTCGGAATTCCCGTTGTTGGAGACTGTGAGTTTCAGGAAATCGGGATGGTAAATCTTGTTTTTCTCCAGTGTTACCGAATATTTACTTTTGTGCAAACGGTAGGTTCCGGCGGTTTCCCGGGTACCTCTTTTTCTGATCCAGTTGGCAAAAAAATAGATCAGCACCGGTGTGGCGATGATGAAAAAAACGGCCACCAGCGCATATCCGTCGGGTCCTTTCACATTCACTGCCGATGCTGTCAACGGGAGTGTTGCCAGGATGCAAACCCCGGCTCCTGTTATTGTATGCGTCATTTGCGCAAAAATAGTTTTTATATCGGTATTAAAGGGAATTATCCTTTCAGAGGTTTTCGTGTTCGGTACGTCTTATGATCTCTTCCTGGAGGTCTTCGCCCAGGTCGTTGAAATAATCGCTGTATCCGGCAACGCGAACGATCAGATCGCGGTATTTTTCGGGGTGTTTCCGGGCATCACGGAGGGTTTCAGCGGTGACGACGTTGAACTGGATATGATGGCCATCCATCCTGAAATAGCTCCTTACCAGGTGAGAGATTTTCCGGATGGCTTCTTCATCCTCAAAGAAAGAGGGGGAGAATTTCTGGTTCAACAGGGTTCCGCCGGTACGCAGGTGATCTATTTTTGCGGCGGACCTGATCACCGCGGAAGGGCCGTGGGTGTCGGCTCCCTGAACTGGGGAAATCCCTTCCGAGAGAGGTTGTCCCGCTTTTCTCCCGTCGGGGCTGGCCAGCATTATGCTGCCGAAATAAACATGGCTGGTGGTCGGCAACAGGTTGATCCGGTAAGCGGCGCCCCGTGGAGAGGCATGCCCGTTGACTGCGTCGTAATAGATGTTAAAAACATCGGTGAGCTGCCGGTCGGCTTCCTGATTATCATTGCCGTATTTCGGCATTTTATAGATCAGATGGTACAGCAAATCCTCATCCCCGATAAAATTGCGGTCCAGAACTTCCACGAACCGCGGAAGGGTGATCTGATGCTCCTCAAAAACCATTTTCCGGATTGATGTCAGGCTGTCGGTAAGGGTGCCGATGCCCACCCCCTGGATGTAGTTGGTATTGTAACGTGCTCCCCCGCAGATGTAGTCGGTTCCCTTTTCCACACAGTCGTCGATGATCAGTGAGAGAAAAGGGGTGGGGACATGGGTCATGAAGATGGATTCGATGATGTTGCTTCCGTGTATCTTAATGCGGACAAAATGCTCCACCTGTTTACGGAAGGCTTCCAAAAACCGGCTATAATCTTCAAAATCTCCGGGATAGCCGGTGCTGATTCCCATTTTTCGGCTCGTGCGGGGATCGATACCATTGTGCAGGGTGATCTCCAGAACCTTGGGCAGGTTGAAATATCCTGTCAGGATGTAACTCTCGGTGCCGAAAGCCCCGCTTTCCACACATCCGCTGGCACCGCCATTGCGGGCGTCGTAAATATCTTTCCCCTGCCGCGTCAACTCCTGGATGATGGCGTCGGTATTGAAGATGGAAGGTTGTCCGAATCCGGTTTTGGTGATCTTAACGGCTCTGTCAATGAACCTGTCAGGATTTTTCTTGCTCACCTGCACCATGGAACTGGGCTGTAAAAGCCGCATCTCTTCGATCACATCCAGGATGAGATAACTCATTTCATTGACAGCATCTGAACCGTCGGTCTTAACTCCGCCTACGTTGATCAGCGCAAAATCGGTATAGGTATTGCTTTCCAGGGCCGTAATGCCCACTTTCGGCGGTGCCGGGTGGTTGTTGAATTTAATCCAGAAAGATTGCAGCAACTCCTCCGCTGTTTCCCGGGTGAGGGTGCCGGCCGCGGTTTCCTTTTCCCAAAAAGGAATCAGGTGCTGGTCGAGCCGGCCGGGATTGAAACTATCCCAGGGATTTAATTCCGTCACTACCCCCAGGTGGACGAACCAGTAATGCTGAAGGGCTTCGTGAAAAGTCTCCGGAGCAGAGGCAGGCACTTTCCGGCAGATGGCCGCCATATCGGCCAGCTCTTTGCTCCTTGCGCGATCTTTTTCTTCCGCTGCCAGCAAATCCAGTTTTTCAGCATGCCGGCCGGCAAAATCGATGAGTGCACGCGCCGCAATGCGCATCGCTTTTAACTCCTCCATTTTTTCAAATGCCGCAGGATCATTCAGAAAATCAAGTTGTGACATGGCTCGGTCAACATCGGCGATGATGTCAGACATTCCCTTTTTGTAAATTTTATCGCCGGCCACCGTATGTCCCGGCGCCCGCTGCTCCATGAATTCCGTGAATATGCCGGCAGCATAGGCATCCTTCCATTCCGAAGTCATGGCTTCCATGATGCGGTCCCGGTTTGATCTTCCCTTCCAGAACGGAATGATCTCCTTTTCATATGCTTCCCTGGTTTCAGTGTCAACCCTGAACCACACCTTCTCCCGGCTGTTCAGGATGTCGAGATCCTGAAGCGAGTGGAGGTTGATTTCAGGATAAGTGGGAGTGGCCTTGGGTGCCGGTCCCCGCTCCCCGACGATCAACTCCCCCTCATTGATACAGATCTCCTTGTTTTCCAGAATATAGCTGAAAGCTTTTGCCCGCTGAACTGGTACGGAATCCCCGAATGCCAGGTGATCACGGTAAAAGCGGGTGACCAGCAGTCCCCTTTCAGCAGAAATCCGTGGTTCAGCACCGAGGCTTTTCTCCCTGAGTTTTTGAATTCTTGGCGTTATCATCTTATTGCATTTTTTTCATTATTGAATATCTGTTGCGACAAAGCAATGTTAAGCCTTATGGGGCTTATCCCCCCTTTTTTATCCTGAATCCGGCATCCCTGAAAATCTGTCCGATCTCCTCTATCTCTTCAGGCTCCGGCGTGTCATCCCGGGGAGGCATTTGACAAACCAAGCCCAGTTTCCGGTATTTGTGGATTCCGTTGCGATGGTAGGGCAGGAGGTCGATCTGTCCGATCTGTCGGACATGCGGAGATAGGAATCCCAGGATTGCGTTTATATTTTCCCGGGTAGCTGTAATATTCCGGACCAGGGGGATGCGTATCCTGACCGGTTTCCCCTGATGTATCAGCCAACTGAAATTCTCCAGGGCCAGCTGGTTTGAAACCCCTGTGCCGGCGGTATGAAGAGGGTCATCCATGATTTTGATGTCATACAGGAAGAGGGAGGTATAGGGAAGTATCCTTTCAAAATCGCTTTTTGGGGCATGCCCCGAGGTATCGACCGCGGTGTGGAATCCTTCCAGCCACGCCGCTTCCAGCAATTCCGCGAGAAAACCGGGTTGCATGAGGGGTTCTCCTCCCGAAAAGGTGATTCCCCCGCCGCTCTCTTCCATGATAATCCTTTCTTTCCTGATTTCAGCCATTACCTCCTGCACCGTGACCTCCCGGCCAATGGTCTCACTCTCCCGGAATTCCCTGCCGTCAAGGATGATCGATTTGCCTGCAGATTCCGGCTCCGGGTGCCAGCTCTCGGGATTGTGGCACCACAGGCATCTTAAGGGGCACCCTTTCAGAAAAACCGTGGTGCGGATGCCTGGTCCGTCGTGAATGGCAAAAGGCTTGATATCAAAAATGATTCCCGGCATGGTTAAAGAAATCGGCGGTGGTGGCCTGGTGAATGATGAAAGTAATACGCAAAGGAAAGGAGGTCGCAAAGGCGGTAGGGTGCGAGATCAACAAATCCAGCACTCGTAAAGGCCTTTTCCGAAACGGTGGTAAAGGTTCATATAAAAAACAATTCTGAATTTCATCCCTTTAATGAAAATCTAAAGATAGAGATTCTCTTCATAATAAATGTTAACATCCCCCGATTTTCTGCCGATTTCCCTATCTTTGCGGCTTTTACAGGTGATTTTATGGAGGTTAGGATTATCAACCGGTCGGGGAACGGTCTTCCGGCATACAGTACGCCTCATTCTTCAGGGATGGATTTGCGCGCATTTCTTTCAGAGGATATGGTGCTGAAACCCCTTGAACGGAAACTGGTTCCCACGGGTTTGTATGTGGAAATTCCGGAAGGGTATGAAGCGCAGATCAGACCGCGGAGCGGGCTGGCCCTGAAAAAGGGAATCACCGTTCTGAATACTCCCGGAACCATTGATGCAGACTACAGGGGGGAGATTTGCGTTATCCTGATCAATCTCTCTTCCGAGGATTTTGTGGTCAGAAACGGGGACCGGATCTGCCAGATGGTGGTTGCTGCCTATGAAAAAGTGGAATGGAAATTGTCAAATGACCTGGAATCCACCGTTCGGGGAGAGGGTGGTTTTGGTCATACGGGAAAAAACTGAAAGAATGAACAGAAGAATCGTGTGGATATTGTTCCTCCTGGCAGCGTTCGTAGTTTCATGCGCCGGTCCTTCGAAAACCGTAAAAAAAGATTCGCAGGAGGAGACCCCTGTGGCTGCTGTTTCCGAAGAGAAGAAAAAGGAATTTGAATATCTTTTCATAGAAGCCCTGAAGCAGAAAATGGTCGGAAATCCTCAAAAATCGGTTTCCCTATTGTCGGCCTGTCTTGAGATAGATGGCAACTCATCGGCTGCCATGTACGAACTGGCCAATCTGCACCTCATGAACAACGATCTGACCAGTGCTTCCCTGCTCCTGGAAAAGGCCATCCGGATCAACCCCGGCAACAAATGGTACAAGCTGCTCCTGGCCAAAATCTATCAGCAGACCGGGAAAAACAGGGAATCGGCGCAATTGTTTGGCCAGCTGGCAAAAATGGAGCCCGACAGGGAGGAGTACCTGTTCCTGAAAGCCTTGGAACTCAGCAGTGCCAAAAATTTTGACGAGGCCATCCGCACCCTGGACGAACTGGAAAAGAAAACCGGGATCATCGACCAGATTTCATTGGCCAGACAGGAGATTTTCCTGCAGTCAGGAAAGGTGAAAGAGGCTTTTGCCGAGATTCAGCGGCTGATTGCCGCATATCCCGCTGATCCCCGTTATTACGGATTGCTGGCCGATCTCTATAAAGACCAGGGCGATAAGGAGAATGCGCTGAAAAATTATATGAAAATCCTCGAACTCGATCCTTCAAACGGTTTCGTAAATTTTTCACTGGCATCAATGTATCTGGACGAAGGAGATACGGCCCGGGCGTATGAATTTACCAAAAAAGGGTTCACGGGCGAAGGCGTCGATATCGACACCAAATTACAGCTTTACTTGCTTCACACAGGAGAAAAAAGTGAATTTCCCCTGACACAGGAACAAAATGAAGAGCTGTTAAAAATATTGTCGGACGAATATCCCGATGATTTCAGGATCTATTCGATATATGCCGAATATCTCATCCGCAACAAAAAAAATAGGGAAGCTCGTGAAAAACTTCTCAGAGTGGTTGAAAAGGGCGTGAACGACTACCCCATCTGGGAACAGATTCTATATCTCGACAATGACCTTCAGGAGTGGCAATCGTTGTATGACCATGGTCAATCAGCTCTGGAAATCTATCCCAACCAGTCCCGGCTTTATTTCTTTCAGGCCATCGGTGCCCTTCAGCTCGAAAACTTCGAAGATGTCATTTCTATCAGCGATGAGGGATTGAATTACGTCATTGACAACAACCTGATGAAAGGGCAGTTTGTCTTTCTCAAAGGGGAGGCCCTGTATAAGCAGGATAAGCTGAATGAGGCATTTGCGCTTTTTGACGAAGCAGTGGAACTGGACCCCGACAACTTTATGGCGCTGAACAACTATGCTTATTACCTCTCCCTTGCCGGCCGGAATCTGGAAAAGGCAGAACGCATGAGCGGCAAGGTGATCAAGCGGTTTCCCGACAACGCCACTTACCTCGACACCTATGCCTGGGTCTTGTTCAAAAAGAAGAACTACACCCTGGCCCGTTTTTATATGGAAACCGCTCTTACCCATTCGGAAGAGGAAAATGCTACCCTTACGGAACATTATGGTGACATCCTTTTTATGCTCGGCGAAACCGAAAAAGCTCTCGAAAACTGGCAAAAAGCTGTCGACCAGGGCTCGGACTCCAAAATCCTGAGACAAAAGATCTCGGAAAAAAAGTATATCGAAGAATAATATCCCATGGATCATCACCGGAATTTGAATCCCCTGCGGCTGGTCGTACTCTTCACGTTGGTTTTTCTCTTTTCATGTAAAACCACGGAAAAAGTTCCGGCGGAACGTTTACGGCCAGTCAGCTCCCAGAAAATTTTCAGAAAGGCAGAGGAGAACAGCTTTGATTACATCCGGTTCAACATTAAGCGGATCAATGTACAGTTTGACGACGGGAAAAATAGTGGTTCTCTCAGGGCCGGAATCCAGGCGGTACGGGACAGTTCGGTCCTCATTTCCATATCAAAATTCAATTTACTGGTAGCCCGGGTTTTAATGACTCCTGATTCGGTTTTGTATGTCAATTACTTTGAAAAGAGCTATTATTCAGGCACCTATGCACCATTGTCACGCAAAATGGGTCTCGATTTGAATTTCAGGACGGTGCAGGCCATCCTATCCGCCGATGTTTTTTCTCTCTTTGAGAAGCCCGGGGAAATGCAGGCGTATGACACCAGGATTGAGGAGGGGATGTACGTGCTCTATCCCGAAGCGTCAGAAAAGGCGGCCATGCCGGTAGTCTATACCTATTACTTTGACCCGTTGTTGTTTGTGGTCCGGAAAATCAGGATGGAAGACCTTGTGAATTCCAGGATGGCCGAAATGGTGTTCAGTGATTATGAACAGGTGGGTGTAAAATACTACCCGGCAGCGATGGAGCTGAATGTCACATCGGAACGGAACAGGATGTCTGTCATTGCCCGGATGTCGGGTTTTTCAACAGAAGACGGTGAATTTGTCACCCTTAAGATTCCTGAAAAATATCAAAGGGTTTCTTTAAATTAGGGACATGAGGAAATTTGCTCCCACAAAGTTTTATTTGTTGATTCTCTCTCTGATTTTTGCAGGATCAGAAGTGTACGGGCAATCGCTTGATGAACTCAGGAAAAAGAAAGAATCGGCTGCCCGGGAAATCCTTTACACCAATGAGTTGCTGGGGAAGGTAGATGCCAGCCAGAAGGCCACCCTGGGTAAACTGAGACTTCTCAATAATCAGATTGAAAAACGCAACCAGTTGATTTCGACCATGAAGAGTGAGGTGTCTCTTCTGCAGTCGCTGATCGACGACAATGCCACGGTGGTTCAGATGTTATCTTCCGATCTTGAAAAAATCAGGCAGGAGTATGCTCTGATGGTCCGGTTAGCCTGGAAAAACCAGCGTTCTTCCGACAAGCTTCTTTTTTTCCTTTCGGCAGAGAATTTCAACCAGGCCTACCGGAGGATTGTATATGTAAAGCAATACGCCGATTATCGCCGCAAGCAGGCTGAAACGATTGCTTCAATTCAGCATATTCTGAACAGGAAGAAAAGTGATCTTGAAAACCAACAGCAGGCGAAGGCCTCGGTGATGACGGAGCAGGAATCGGAGAGCAGGAAGCTGGGGGAGCAGAAGAAGCGTCAGGATTCTGTTGCAAAAGAGCTGCAGAAGAAGAAATCTGATTTGCGGAACAAACTGGCGCAGCAACGGCGTATTGAACAGCAGCTTGAACAGGAGATCCAGCGTATTATTGAAGAAGAGGCCCGGAAAACGGCAAAATCGGGCGAGCCGGGTGGCACGGGATTTACGCTTACCCCGGAGCAAAAACTGGCAGGAACCGATTTTGAACAGAACAGACGAAGAATTCCCTGGCCGGTGGAAAAAGGGATCATCACCGAGAAGTTTGGCGTTCATGCTCATCCGGTATTGAAAAATGTCACTGTCAACAACAACGGAGTGACCATCTCCACGGAGCAAGGCGCCAAAGCCAGGGCTGTCTTTAAAGGTGAAGTCAGCCGTGTTTTCGGAATCACAGGCGGCAATATGGCAGTGATCCTCCGCCACGGCCAGTACCTTACCGTTTATTCTAACCTCATCAATGTTTCAGTTAAAAAGGGAGATGCGGTGAAAATCCGTCAAAACCTGGGCACTGTGTTTACGGATGCCAACGACGGAGACCGGACCATACTGAAATTTCAGATCTGGAAGGAAAGCCGGAAGCTGGATCCTGAAGATTGGCTGGCCATGTAAAAATCCCCGGTCCTCCGCTTCTTGTGAAGGAGCAATACCAGAAAATCAGCCGGGAGACTCAGGGAGTCAGGAGATAAAAAACCGACGTGGTGAAATAGTTTCTCAGATGAGGGATTCGTGAAATTACCCCGCACTGTTTCACCGGTTTCAGCCCGAATTTGACTTCATAGTTTGGATTGATCAGGAAAAAGCTGACGGACAAGCGGGTATAACCCGCCCTGGTGAAGATTTTTTCAAAATGCTCTGTTGAAAGTCCTGTCTCTTTGATTTCCAGAAGGCTGTTTATGGAGTTTTCACTTTCCCCGCCCATTTTCAGGACGGCTTTGTAAAGGGCAGCCGGAAGAAGATGGAAATAAGGCAGGTGGGAAAGGAGCCTGTTTCTGCACACCTGCTGATGGCCTCCGAAAGGGTTTTGCCAGGGAGGAAAGCCCAGAAAGAATATTGTCTTTTTATGCATGAATTGCCTGATAAAGAAAAGAAACCTTTCCTGGTCGTGGATATGTTCAATCACATCACGCATCAGTACCAAGTCATATTTTTCGGCAGGGGGGGTGAGGTTGTAAATGTCGTCGCAGATCAGTTCAGGTCGGGCACTTTCAGGTAAGGCGGCAAAAAAATTGCGGGCGAGGGTGATCTTACCTTCCGAAATGTCAACACCGGTGACCTTGCATTCCCGGGCCAGAAATGGTTTCAGGTTGCCTCCTTCTCCACAGCCTACTTCCAGAATCCGCATGCCGGGGGTAACAGGCATGAACTTTTCAATATAAGGGATGACATGTTTCCCGGTAGTGATCTCCTGTTCATTGAAGTATAGCTGGCGGTCGGTATGCCGGTTCTGCATGGAAACGCAAGTTTACGGAACGGTTGTAACCAGGGGATTATATCCCCGCCACTTTGCGGAGTCCCGGAATATTGAGGAATTTTATCTTCCTCCCCTGCAGTTCTATCAGATTGTCCTGCCGGAATTCCGAGAGCAGCCTGATGACCGATTCCGTGGCGGTTCCCACCATATTGGCCAATTCCTCACGCGTCAGCGAAATCTGTAAAGTGTTCTGGTGATCCAGCTCGAAACTTTCCCGGAGGAGCAGCAGTACTTCAGCCAACCTTTCGCGCACTGATTTCTGGGCGATATCTGTGATGTAATCATTGGCTTCACGTAATTCACGGCAAACAATCTGCAGCATGTGATGCGAAAACTGCCAGTTGTTCTGTATTAGGAATAGCAGCGTCTGATAGGGAACATGACACAAAACCGCCTCTTCAATAACTTTGGCAGTGGTACAGGCCAATTCCTGACTCAGCAAGGAGCGGTAAGCGATGATCTCTCCTTTCTTGGCAAACCTGATGATCTGTTCCTTCCCATCAATACCCGTTTTGAAAACCTTTACGATTCCTTTGGTTACACAGTAAAAACCGGTTAAGCGACTCCCTTCCCGGTACACAATGGTCCCTTTCCGGTAAGCTGAACAACTCTTTTCAAAATTGAGACGATTAAGTTCCTCATCGGTCAGCTTCTTGAAAAGCTGAAACCCTCCCAGATCGGTCTCTTCTTCCGTTGGCCTTTTCAGCATCGTTCTCATATCAGTCCGCAAAAAAGTTAGTAAATCCCCTTTATTTAAAACATATAAATATATCACTTTCTGTGAATATCGCAAATATAGCACTTATTGAAGTCGATTTCCTGATAAATCAGGACGTTGTGCAATATTTGCGGAAGATTGTTGTACAAGTTGAGGACTTAATTGTATTTATTGTAATACAAGATAATTATAAAAAGAACTGCAATGAAACAGTTTCTGCCACTATGGTCATCGACATGAATTCCATCCTGTGTGAAGATATAACCGATACCGGTAACAATGCATGGCTGGCAGGACATCTGAAATCGGGCGATCGCAGGTTTATGACGACTTCACGCTGGATTTCAACCTGGTCGCAAGGGTTAGATAAGGTCTATTCCGTCTCCTCCCGGATGGACCGTAGGGTAGAGATCTCAAGTTCTTCAACCTGAAGTTCCCCTCCGGTATTATAAAGAAGATAATCATCGTGGTTTTCTTCTGCAAAGAGGATTCCGGAGATGGCGCTCCTGCCGTTGTTTGCAAATACTTCCACGGAAGCTCTGTCGATCAGGATATCAAGGTATATCTTGTTGTCAACGGGTTCAAGGGGAATGGTCATGCCCATCAGCGACAGGGTATTTCTTTTGACATTATAGACAAGTTCGGTTCCTGGGTTTTTTTTGCCTGCTCTGAGCATAAAGCCAAAGGAGTCACAGTTTTTCAGGTCAAAGCGCCCTGTGATCCTCAAACGATCTCCTTTCACCTTTTTTATCAGGTTTTGTCCGATGCCGGGAATTAACTTTTCATCTTTCCAGCGGTATTGTTTGTCAGGCAGTTTTTCAATCTCTTTGGCTGCTGTTCTGAACAGAAAGGTTCCGGTGGTTGTTTTTTTCAGTGAAAGCTCCGAGGGGAACGTCATTTGACCGTGGAAAGGCATGCCCGGCCATTCTTCGTTTTTCACCAATGCCACCTGGAGGGTCCTGCCGTCACTTGCCGGAATGTTTCCGCAGTTCACGGGACCCGTGAATTTTTTGCCGTAATCGCTTTTCAAACGTATGCTTTCCGGTTTGAAGGCCGTCCCGTCGAAACTTCCGATAACATAATCCCCGTTCCCTTCCATGAGGATCCACCGGACGTCGTCAGGCCGGTTGTTGACTCGTAATTCCGCAATATCGGGTTTGCCATTGAACCCGGCGATGTGACTCTGGTATTTCCATTGGGTGAGATTGGTGGAGGTGTAGAATGAAAATCCCTGTTTTCTTTCATCCAGCTCAGGTTTGCGGTAGAGTACCATCACCCATGCTTCAGTCTGCTCATGCCAGAACACTTTCGGGTAGCTGGCTTCGTCGGTTTCATCATAGGGTATGACGGGATTTCCAGCGTATTTCTGCCATGTTTTTCCCTTGTCGGTACTGTATGCCATTCGCTGACCGCATCCTTTGCCCGTATAAAAGAGGACCATGGTTTTGGTGTCACCTGTCTGAAGGCCCAGGAGATTCCTGTGGTCTACGATGGCGCTTCCGGGGAGGGCGGTGCAAAAACCGGAGTCTCCAGGCGTATTATCAGGAACGATGGCTGCAGGATGCTCTTCCCAGTGCACCAGGTCCTTGCCCGAGGCATGCCCCAGATGGCTGAACCCTTCCGCTGTGGTATCCGGATTGTACTGATAAAAAAGATGATACTCCCCGTCGAGGTAAACCATTCCCGCCGGCATACCCATATAATGCTGCTTGACGGTGAAGTGGTATTGCGGCCGGTATTTTTCATCGTAAGGCCCTTTCGTGGGCCTGGAGGCACTTAGCAGGAACACACCGGCCACCATAACGAAAACAATCCTGATTTTTTTCATATCCCCTGTATTTTGGAAATTGCGTTGTTTCAATAGAGTTTTTTCCGTTTCACAAGATACGCAAAAAGCACATGCCGGAAGTCTTGGTTTATATCGGCATCTGCCAGGTCGATGCGGTACTGTCCGCACTTGACTTTAAGCGATTCGAAATAGTCCTCCACATTCTTCGTGTAACTCTCCTTGATTTCCCAGGGATTCAGTTTGATGACTTGACCGGTTTCAAGGTCAATGAAACGGTGCGGCCGGTTGGAATACCGGAATTCCCTTTCCTGTTGGTGGTCGGTTACATGGAAGAGCAGAACTTCATGTTTGTTGTACCGCAGGTGCTGAAGGGCGGAAAAGAGTTCCCCGGTATTCTCATTGTCAAGCATGTCGCTGAACAGGATCACCAGGGAGCGTTTGTGTATATTTTCCGCAATCTGGTGGAGTACCTCCGCCGTATGTGTGTTTTTCTTCAGGGGAACCTGTCCCGGCTGAAGCAGTTCCGAGAGTTTTCCCATCATCACTTCGGCGTGGACGGGCGATAACCTGGGCTGGGAATGGAATTCGATCTCTTCGGAGAACAGGGTGAGACCGACAGCATCCCGTTGCCGCCTTAACAAATGAATCAGGGCAGCGGAGGTATAGACTGAAAATGCCAGCTTGTTGAAAAGTCTCCGGCTCCCCCGGGAGTAAGGAAACAGCATGGATGACGATGTGTCAATGACCAGCTGACAGCGCAAGTTGGTCTCTTCTTCATACTGTTTGACAAACAACTTGTCGGTACGGGCATAGAGTTTCCAGTCAATGGGTTTGGTCGATTCTCCCTGATTGTACAGCCTGTGTTCGGCAAATTCAACGGAAAAGCCGTGAAACGGACTTCTGTGGAGGCCGGTAATAAATCCTTCCACCACTTCGCGGGCGATCAGTTCAAGGTTGTCAAACTCCTGAAATTGCTGGATGTCAATTAGATTTTTCAAATGCTAAGGTACCTTACATCAAGGCATTGAGCTTGTTGACAAGGGTTGATTTGGGACAAGCGCCTACCTGTTTGTCGGCAATTTTCCCGTTTTTAAGGAACAGTACAGTAGGGATATTCCTGATATAATACTGGGTGGCAATTCCCGGATTGGCGTCAACATCCACTTTCCCGACAAGGGCCCTGCCTTCGAACTCCTTGTGCATCTCTTCCACGAAGGGCGCAATCATCCGGCACGGGCCACACCAGGCAGCCCAAAAATCCAACATTACCGGTATCTCTGATCCTGAAACAAGCTCTTCAAAATTGCCATCGGTAATTTCTAATGCCATAATGCTAAAATTAATAGGTGAACAATGTTGTAAAAATGCAAAAAATTCAATTGATCCGATATCCAAATTCGGGATGATCTTCAAAAAACCCGAGAAACTCATTGCTCACCGTGATTTTCGTATTTCTGGAGAAAAGATGAATCGAATGGTTGGATTCTTCATCGTAAACGGTGAACTTCAGCAAGACGGTCCCTTTGTTTTTTTTCGTTATCTTTTCCAGATCGTGAACGATCTCTTCCTTGATTGCCGATAAGGGAACACTGACGGTCAAGCTTTTGATATGGTTTTTCCTCACTTCGGAAAGCAATTCTATATGGTTGACCCGGAATTCCAGGGCTTCCGAATTGTATCTTTTCTGGACTTTCCCTGTGACCATGACAAAAAGTCCGGGTTTGCAGAATTTTCCGAAATCTACGTAATCCTGCTGGAAGAAGAATAACTGGTAAGAATCGGTGTAATCTGACAGGGTCATTTTGCTGTATGGTTTTCCGTTCTTGGAGTATCCTTCTGTGGCTTCCAGAACCATTCCTCCGAATGTCAGTTCATGATCCTTGAAATTTTCAATATTCTCCTTCAATTCTTTGAGTCCGATTCCGCGGGTGCAGAAATGTTCCATTTCAATTTTGAAGTCATCGAGAGGGTGGGCTGTCAGATAGATTCCGATGACACTTTTTTCCTTTTCTAGCAGGATCAGTTGAGGCCATTCCTCCATCTGAGTGATTTCCGGTTTTTTGACGACCAGGTGGTTTGATGAGGCGCCGAAGAGGGTTTGCTGCATCGATTGGGATTCACCCTGTATTTTATTGCCGTACCGGATGAGTCTTTCGATGAAACTGTTGTTATTGTTTTCTGTGTTGTCTTCAAAAAACTGGCGGCGGTTGATGTTTCCGAAGCCGTCGAAAGCGCCTGCGATTGCAAGGGCTTCAATGGTTCTTTTATTAACGCTCTGCAAATTAACCCTTTCCGCGAAATCAAATATGTCTTTAAAATCCCCATTTTTTTCCCGTGCCGCGATAATGTCGTTTACGGCTCCTTCCCCAACTCCTTTTACCGCCGCCATTCCAAAGCGGATGTCCCCCCGCCGGGTTACGGTGAATTTGACGAAGCTCTCGTTAACGTCAGGCCCCAGCACATTGAGTCTCATCCTTTTACATTCCTGCATAAATTTGGTGATCTCGGTAATGTGGTTCAGATTCCGGCTCAGGTTGGCAGCCATGAATTCTGCAGGGTAGTTGGCTTTAAGATACCCGGTTTGATAGGCAACATAGGCATAGCTTACCGAATGGGATTTGTTAAATGCGTAGGATGCAAACGCTTCCCAGTCTTTCCAGATTTTCTCGATGACTTCTTCGGGATTTTTCTGTACCTGCCTGCATTCTTTTACGAACCGGGGATTGGCCAGGCATCCGCCTACGAATCGCTCCTTGAGTTCGAACATGAGGGCTTCATTCTTTTTCCCCATGGCTTTCCGGAGGGTATCCGACTCTCCCCTGGTAAAGTTGGCCAGAAGGCGGGAAAGAAGCATGACTTGTTCCTGGTACACCGTGATACCATAAGTTTCGCTCAGGTATTCCTCCATCATGGGGAGGTCATATATTACTTTTTTCTTTCCATTTTTCCGGGCGATAAATTCGGGGATGTAATCCATTGGCCCGGGACGGTACAAGGCGTTCATTGCCACCAGGTCCTCAAAGCGGTTGGGTTTCAGATCGCGAAGGTGTTTTTTCATGCCTTCCGATTCAAACTGGAAAATCGCTGTGGTCTCCCCCCTGCTGAAGAGATCATAGGTGGCGGGATCGTTAAAGGAGATGGCGTCGATATCGATGGTGATATTCCGGGTAACCTTTACATTTTCGATGGTTTCCTTGATAATGGAGAGGGTTTTCAGTCCGAGGAAATCCATCTTCAGTAAACCGAGGCTTTCCACGAAGCGGCCGTCATACTGCGTAGTAGGCAGGTTATCGTCTTTTGAGGGCATGAGAGGGATGTGGTCGGTCAGCGGATTGTGGCTGATGAGGATTCCGCAGGCATGAACTCCCGATTGTCTGATGGAGCCTTCCAGGATTTCTGCAAAGCGGATGGTTTTGGCAACCAAAGGATTGTTGGACTGTCGCTCTTTTTTGAGATCCGGATTTTCCTGATATGCTTTTTTAAAAGTCATTTTCGGGGTTTCGGGGACCATTTTGGCCAGGCGGTCGGCTTCGGGAAGCGGCAGTTTCAACACCCTGGCAACATCCCGGATGGCCATTTTTGTGGCCATGGTGGCGAAGGTGCAGATGTGCGCCACCTTGTCCTTTCCATATTTTTCGACGACCCAGTCCAGGACGAGTTGCCTGCCGTCGTCGTCGAAGTCGATGTCCACATCGGGAAGGGATATCCTGTCGGGATTGAGGAACCTCTCGAACAGGAGATTGTGTTTGATGGGATCGATGTTGGTGATGCCCGTGCAGTATGATACTGCGGCTCCTGCTGCCGAACCCCGGCCCGGCCCAACGAGAACACCCATATTCCGGGCAGCGTTTATGAAATCCTGGATGATGAGGAAGTAGCCCGGATAACCCATATTCTTGATGGTTTTCAGTTCAAATTCCAACCGTGTCACCACGTGCTTGGGCAATGGGGTACCATAATGCCGGGAAGCTCCCTGGTATACCAGATGCCTGAGATATTCCGATTCAAACTTGATGCGGATCACCTTGTCATAGCCCCCGAGCCGTTCATAAACCTCCGGGGTGAACTCGTCCCTGAGTTCAGCTTCCGTGAATTTGTCGCGGAAATCCGTTTCACTTCCGAATTCCTCAGGGATGGGGAAAATCGGCATGATGGGATCTTCGTCGATTTCATAAAACTCCACCTTTTCTACAATCCTGGCGGTGTTTTCCAGGCTTTCAGGAACGTCAGAGAATAATCTGTTCATCTCCTCAGTGGTCTTGAACCATTCCTGTTTGGTATATCTCATCCGGTTGGGATCATCCAGATCCTTGCCCGTATTGAGGCATATCAACAAATCGTGGGCATCGGCATCCTGTGCATCCGTAAAATGGACATCGTTGGTGGCAATCACCGGGATGGCGTATTTTTTTCCCAGTTCCAGGATTTTTTCGTTTACGACTACCTGACGGTCATAGACATCGCGGCGCATTTCGGGGATTTCAGAAGGATGACGCATTATTTCAAGATAAAGATCCTCCCCGAAAACCTCCCTGAACCAGACGATTGATTCTTCCGCCTCTTTCATCCTTCCTTCGTTGATAAGGGTGGGTATTTCACCCCCCAGGCATGCCGTGGTTACGATCAATCCTTCGGAATATTGCTTCAGCAGATTCTTGTCTATACGGGGTTTGTAGTAAAAACCCTCCATATTGGCCAGGGAAATCAGTTTTACCAGGTTGTAGTATCCGGTTTTGTTTTTTGCCAGCAACACCAGATGATCTCCCGACCGGTCCTCTTTTCCCGTGCGGTCATCCATGGACCGGCTGGCCACGTATGTTTCACATCCCAGAATGGGTTTCAGTTCCATGCGCTTGCAGGCAAGGTGAAATTCCTTGATTCCAAACATCGTCCCGTGGTCGGTCAGCGCAAGTGCCGTCATCTTGTCAGCCCTGGCTTTTTGAACTAGGCTTTCAATACTCGCAGCCCCATCTAGGATGGAATATTGAGAATGGACATGAAGGTGAGTAAATGGTATCATAAAAATCCCGGTCGCAATATCAACAAATCGTTCATTAACGGCACTTTATGTCAGGAGTATTCGAAAATACCGGCATAATAATGCCTTTCAACGCATAAAATTACTCAAATCGGGCGAGGGTAAAAGGGGTTGTTAATAAGTTTTCAGTTTCATCGGGGGAGATAGGTTCTATGGGCGAAGTCTGATTTCCGCGGCAATTTTTTCCCGGATCTGCTCAAATTCCTCTTTTGAAAACTGCAGTTTGTGGCTGAAGTTGAGCAGGTCGGCTTCGGTCTGCATGGGAACCAGATGAATATGGGCGTGGGGAACTTCAAGCCCCAACACCGCCATGCCGATTTTTCGGCAGGGAACCGCCCTCTTCAGTCCGAGGGCTACCTTCCTGGCAAACTCAAACAAACCCGAATAGGTTTCATCGCCAAGATCGAAAATATAATCGGTTTCAATTTTCGGAACGACCAGGGTATGTCCTTCTGCTACCGGAAAAATATCCAAAAAGGCAATAAAATCGTCATTCTCGGCGACTTTATAAGCCGGAATTTCGCTGTTGATAATTTTGGTAAAAATGGATGACATGGCTGGAAAATTTTACAGGGAGATTTCAATGATTTCAAAATGGATAATACCGGCGGGAACCTTGATTTCGACAATGTCCCCTTCCTTTTTGCCCATCAGCCCCTGAGCAATCGGGGTGGCCACCGAGATTTTTCCATCCTTCAGGTTGGCTTCACTTTCAGGAACAATGGTATACTGCATGACTGCGTTGTTCTTCCGGTTTTTTATGGTCACCTTGTTCAGGATCTGCACCTGATGGGTATTGATTTTCGATTCATCAATGATCCGGGCATGCGCGATCTTGTTTTGCAAACCAGCAATTTTTGCTTCCAGAATCCCCTGGGCATCCTTGGCTGCGTCATATTCTGCATTTTCAGCGATATCCCCCTTTTCAATGGCTTCACCGATTTGTTTGGATATCCTCGGTCGTTCAACGTTCATGAGGAATTCAAGTTCCTCTCGAAGTTTTTTCAGACCGTCATGTGTTAAATAGACACGGCGTGTCATTATATTCCCTCCTAAAATTTGATACACTACTAAAAAAAAGAGAAAGAATCCTGATTTCTCAGAACTCTTCCTGAATGCAAAAATAGTTATTTTCTGAATTGAATAATGAATTGCGTTAAAATTAAACAGCCCGAAAACAGTTTCTCACAAATATTTGGGATTCAGAATCTCGGAATAAATGACAGCTTTGCGCAAGGAGAAACCATCAAGGTCAGTTTCTGTCTCTTCTGCCGTCTCTTTTGCCGGGGGTTTGGTTTCCCCAAATCTGATAACGTTTTCATTCCTTATTCCTTCTCCTGCCGGTCTGGTGAACGGTTCTTTTCTTTTTACCGGCCCGGTTTTTTTAACGTAAGGTCTTACTGGCGTTTCCGTCGCCTGTTCCGCGGAAAATGTCTCAAATTCAGGTTCCCCGTCAGGGAAGATCGTTTTCCAAATATCGGGTATCTGGTCTTTTGCCGCCTGTTTTTTCTTTTTGTTCTGGTTGATGAGAGCCAGAACGGTAAATACAAGCGTAAGCACAATGATCAGTAAGTCATCCATAGGAGTTGAAAAATTTAATGCAGATTAAAAATAAATCTGTTACTTTCGTTGTTTAGGTTTTAAAGATAACAAAAATTGACATACGGTTTAAAATGATCAGGAAGATTTTGATTTCCTTGTTAATGGCGATGTTGCTGGTTCTGGCTTGCGATAAAGAGTATGACCGGATCATTCCGTATGTTCCTGTTCACTTCGCCATCGACCTGAATATTGCCAACGATCTCACTGTCACCGGGAATTCGATGGTTTTCCCGGGGGGATACGGGGGAGTCATCATATATTGCGAGGTTCCCTACGAAATTTATTATGCCTATGACGGGGCATGCACCTATGATTATATCTCAGGTTGCAGGATCGGGAACCAGGGGGTGGTGGGCACCTGTTCGTGCTGCGGGTCTGAATTTCTTCTGATGGGAGGGGCTTATCCATCGCGTGGACCTGCCTCTTTCCCCTTGCAGCAATACCATGTGTCGGTGGTCCGGAACACCCTGCAGGTGTACAATTAACCCCGTTATCACCCTTAATCTTAACCTCAATTTTCTTCGGACACTGTAGCTTCAGCGGAGGTGACAGCCTCAATAGCGGTAGTGTTCCGGCTTGTAGGGTCCTTCCCCTGGAACGCCGATATAGGCAGCCTGTTCTTCGGTGAGGGTGGTGAGTCTGACTCCCAGTTGTTCGAGATGAAGCCGGGCGACCTCTTCGTCGAGTTTTTTCGGTAGCCGGTATACGCCGGTTTCCAGCTCTTTCTGCCAGAGTTCGATCTGTGCCAGTGTCTGGTTTGTGAAGGAGTTACTCATCACAAAGGAGGGATGGCCGGTGGCGCATCCCAGATTCACAAGACGGCCTTCTGCCAGCAGATAGATGGAATGACCATCGGGAAAGCTGTATTTGTCGACCTGTGGTTTGATATTTGTTTTCAGGATGCCGGGCCATTTTTCAAGCCGGGCGACCTGGATTTCATTGTCGAAATGGCCGATATTACAAACGATAGCCTGGTCTTTCATCTGCGCCATGTGTTCACCGGTAATGACATCGCGGTTTCCGGTGGTGGTGACGAAGATATTTCCTTCGGGGAGGGCGTCTTCCATGGTTTTCACCTCGAATCCCTCCATGGCGGCCTGGAGGGCGCAGATGGGATCTATTTCCGTGACGATGACCCGGGCGCCGTAGCCGCGCATGGAGCGGGCACATCCCTTTCCTACATCGCCATAGCCGGCGACCACCACGACTTTCCCGGCGATCATCACATCGGTAGCCCGCTTGATGCCGTCGGCAAGTGATTCCCGGCAACCATACAGGTTATCGAATTTTGACTTGGTGACCGAATCGTTCACATTAATAGCCGGGAAAAGCAGCTCACCGTTTTCTTTCATCTGATAAAGGCGGTGAACCCCGGTGGTCGTTTCTTCGGAGACTCCTTTGATGGAGCGGGCTGTCACACTCCAGCGGGTGGGTGTTTCTGCGGCGATTCTCCTCAGGTGCTGGTTGAGCTGGATTTCGTCTTCTCCTTCTGCGGGCAGGTCGAGGATGGAGGGATCTTTTTCAGCCATAAAGCCCCGGTGAACCATCAGGGTGGCATCTCCCCCGTCATCCACGATCAAATGAGGCCCCATTCCGTTGCCGAAATCCAGCGCCCTGTCGGTACACCACCAATATTCAGCGAGGCTTTCACCTTTCCAGGCAAAAACCGGAATTCCTGCTTTGGCAATGGCAGCGGCGGCATGGTCCTGTGTCGAGAAGATGTTACAACTGGCCCAACGTACTTCGGCTCCCAACTCCTTCAGGGTTTCGATTAGAACCGCGGTCTGAACGGTCATGTGCAGACTGCCGGTAATGCGGGCCCCCTTCAGGGGCTTTGTCGCACTGAACCGTTTGCGGATGGCCATCAACCCCGGCATCTCTTTTTCAGCGATCTCAATCTCCTTCCTTCCGAATTCGGCAAGGGAGATGTCGGCTATCTTATAATCGGTTGTGTTCATTATTGTTGCTGTCATGGTTGAAAATTTCGCGCAAAATTATCCTTTTTTCCGCAATCTGAAAAGCAATGCCCCTCAGGGTGACGGAAAAACCACCTGAGATGCAATTCCGGGGCAGGAAAAGAACCGGAGGTGCCGGGAAACCTCAGTCCCGGTCAATTCCCCATGTCGGATAAAAACTTGATACGCATGAGCCGGATATGTTCTTCGGAGTAATCCTCATCTCCTAGTTCGGTCAGGGCTGTTTCCACGGAATCATCCTGGGCTTCCCTGAAATAGTCGAAAATTTCCTGCTGTTGCTCTTCATCAAGCACTTCGTTGATAAAGTAATCGATATTGATCCGTGTGCCTGAATTCACGATGGCTTCGATTTCGGAAAGGAGTTCGGGGAATTCAATTCCCTTGGCGTCGGCGATATCTTCGAGGGAGATTTTCCGGTCAATACTTTGGATGATATATACCTTGAATTTCGATTTATTGGCTACTTGCCTGACCACCAGATCCTGAGGTCGTTCGATTTCATTTTCCTCCACGAATTTCCTGATCAGGGAAACGAATTCTTTGCCGTAACGGAGGGCTTTTCCCTGGCCGACGCCCTGGATTTTCTGGAGTTCTTCAAGGGTGATGGGATATTGAATGGACATATCGGCGAGTGAAGGATCCTGGAAAATCACGAAGGGAGGCAGGTTGTGTTTTTTGGAAATGCTTTTCCGCAGGTCTTTCAGCATGTTGAACAGTTCGGGATCTCCTCCCGAACCGCCGGCGGGAGCTCCTGCTCCCGATTCATCCTCGTCGTCTTCGTAGCGGTGATTCTTTACCAGTTGGAAGGGTTGCGGATTTTTGAGGAATTCATGCCCTTCGGGAGTTATCTTCAGCAACCCGTAATTCTCGATGTCCTTGGTGATCAGTCCGGCTACCATCGCCTGCCTGAAAACGGCATTCCAGAAATGTTCGTCATGATCGTCGCCTGCTCCGAAAGATTCCAGTTCATCGTGGCGGAATGATTTCACCGCGGCAGTACTTTTTCCCACCAGGATATCGGCGATGTGTTCGGCCTTATATTTTTCCTTGACTTCCAGGATTGTTTCCAGGGCGCGGATCACTTCATCGCTGGCTTCCAGGATCTCTTTGGGGTTCAGACAGTTGTCACAGTTTCCGCAGTTTTCGGCTTCAAATTTTTCACCGAAATAATGAAGGAGTATGATCCTTCGGCAGATGGCTGTTTCAGCATAGGATACCGTGTCGAGCAGGAGCTGCCTGCCAATTTCCTGTTCTGCCACAGGCTTGCCGTGCATAAATTTGTCGAGTTTCTGGATATCCTTGTAGCTGTAAAAAGTGATGCATTTTCCTTCTCCCCCGTCCCGGCCGGCCCTTCCGGTTTCCTGATAATAGCCCTCGAGACTTTTGGGGATGTCGTAGTGGATGACATACCGCACATCGGGCTTATCAATCCCCATGCCGAAGGCAATGGTTGCCACCATAACATCCACTTCTTCCATCAGAAATTTGTCCTGGTTCGTCGACCGCGTGGTGGCATCCATGCCCGCATGGTAAGGTAGCACCCTGATCTCATTAATCCGCAGGGTTTCGGCAAGTTCTTCCACCTTCTTCCTGCTCAGGCAATAGATGATTCCCGATTTTCCGGGATTCTCTTTGATGAAGCGGATGATTTGTGCTTCCGGCTTTATTTTCGGCCTCACTTCATAATAGAGGTTGGGCCGGTTGAAGGAAGCTTTGAAAACGTTAGCATCCAGAATCCCCAGGTTCTTCTGGATGTCGTGCTGCACCTTTGCCGTGGCTGTCGCCGTCAGCGCAATGATGGGAGCCGTTCCGATTTCCTGGACAATGGGCCTGATCCGTCGGTATTCAGGCCTGAAATCATGCCCCCATTCCGAAATGCAATGGGCTTCATCAACCGCGTAAAACGAGATCCGGACGTTCTTAAGAAATTCGACATTCTCCTCTTTGGTAAGCGATTCGGGCGCCACATACAACAATTTGGTCTTGCCCGCCAAAACGTCATCCTTGACATCCTGGATGGCCGCCTTGGAAAGCGATGAATTCAGAAAATGAGCGATGTTGTCCTCCGTGGAAATACCCCGCATGGAATCTACCTGATTCTTCATTAACGCAATCAGGGGAGAGATCACAATCGCCGTCCCCTCCATGATCACCGCCGGTAACTGGTAAATCAGCGATTTCCCCCCTCCCGTCGGCATCAGGACAAAAGTATTGTGACCCTCAAGAACACTCATAATGGCGGCTTCCTGTTCCCCCTTGAACCGGTCAAACCCGAAATATTTCTGTAAATTATCGTTAAGTAATAAATTCGTTGACATTTTTACTTGGTTTCCATTCTGGCAAAATTGCCTTTTACATGCTACCTAAAATTAGTGAAAGTTCAAGAAAGCACAAACAAATCAGTGATAATTTGCAATTAATAAAACATTTTCTTTCCGGTGCTATTCTGCAGAAGTCGTTATATTTGCATTGTTTTGAATTCCGGCGAGCACATTGACTATATCCGTTCTTTGTGCGAGGCAAGCATTAATGCCTGGTTTCGGCTTTTGGCTGACCTGGTGCTGAAACCCGTCGAACTCATCCCGGTTTTCCGGGATTCGTTTCCCCGTCGGCGCTGCCACGGGGTTCGCGAGCAAGACAACAGAGAAGTCCTCTGCGGAATCAGATTCTCCGCTGCTTTGCGGCGGGGTGTATCAATTTCTTACAACAGAAGAGAATGAGCAGTAAGGCTGAAAAGGAAACAAAAGCCCTCGAAGCGAAACGGAGAAAAGAGCAGGAAAAGGTTGGGGAAATGTCGTTTCTCGATCACCTTGAAGAATTGCGGTGGCACATCATTCGGTCACTCATCGCCGTTTTTGTGCTGGCGATTGTTGCTTTCATCATCCGGGATTTTATTTTTCAGGAGATCATCTTCAAACCCAAGGAGAGTGATTTTTTCACCAACCGAATGTTTCAGAAAATGGCTGATTACTTCGGGAAGGATGCCCTAGCGATTAACCGGCAGGAAATTGAACTGATCAATATCAAAATGCCCGGGCAGTTTAACATGTCGATATGGGCTGCCATTGTTGCCGGACTGATCATGGCGGCACCCGTGGTTTTCTGGGAATTCTGGAAGTTCATCAAACCTGCCCTTTATGAAAACGAGAAAAAAGTAGCCACTGGCGCCGTATTTTACACAACCTTCCTTTTCATCATTGGCGTACTTTTCGGTTATTACCTGATCGTGCCCCTTACGATACAGTTTTTCGGAAACTATTCCATCAGCCCTGAGGTGACCAACCAGATCAACATCACCTCATACATCAGTATGGTTATCAGCGTAGTATTTGCATCAGGGGTGGTATTTCTGCTGCCTGTTTTTTCTTATTCACTGAGTAAGGTGGGATTGCTGACTCCCGGATTTATGAGGACTTACCGGAGACACGCCATCGTGTTGTTGGTAGCTCTGGCGGCTGTGATCACCCCTCCCGACATTTTCAGCCAGATCATGGTGGCCATTCCCCTCATACTCCTGTATGAGGTGAGTATTTTTATTTCAGGACGGGTAGCAAAGAACGCGGAGAAAAAGGAAAGGGCAGCCAGTAAAACCTCATGACCGGAAAAGGAGAGAGACCATGATATTAAGAGCAGAGAACATAGTTAAAAAATACCGGAAGAGGACGGTGGTAAACGGGGTCAGTTTTGATGTACATCAGGGTGAAATTGTGGGATTGCTGGGTCCCAACGGTGCCGGGAAGACCACCTCGTTTTACATGATTGTAGGGTTGATACAGCCATTTTCAGGGAAGATATTTTTGAATGACGAAGAGATCACGCATCTTCCTGTATACAAAAGGGCCCAGCTGGGGATTGGTTATCTGGCGCAAGAAGCCAGTGTTTTCAGGAAGCTGAGCATAGAAGACAACCTCCGTGCGGTTTTGGAAATGACCGACTATTCCAGGGCCTATCAGCAGGAAAAACTGGAATCGTTGTTGTTGGAATTCGGATTGCAGCATATCCGCAAGAGCAAGGGGTACCAGCTTTCGGGAGGAGAACGGCGGCGTACGGAAATCGCCCGTGCCCTGGCCATCGATCCCAAATTCATTCTTCTGGATGAACCTTTCGCGGGCGTCGATCCCATTGCCGTCGAAGATATCCAGCATATCGTCTCCCAGCTGAAGGAGAAGAACATAGGTGTACTGATCACCGATCACAATGTGCATGAAACGCTCTCGATTACCGACCGCTCCTATCTGTTGTTTGAAGGCAGCATCCTGAAATCGGGAACGGCCCAAGATCTTGCCAATGATGAGGTGGTGAGGAAAGTCTATCTGGGGCAGAATTTCGAACTCCGGTAAAGGGCCGTTTTTTGCTGTTTCTGTGAAAGTTGTATCCTCCTGCAACAAAAAAATAACTACCTTTGCGCCTCAAATTGCGGACGTGGCGGAATTGGTAGACGTGCCAGACTTAGGATCTGGTGCCTTACGGCATGGGGGTTCGAGTCCCTTCGTCCGCACATCAGAACGGCTGGCCTGCATTAGGACCGGGCCTGTTTTTTGTTAATATTCAAGCTATTAAGAAAACATGAAGATCACTCGTGAAAATACCGACAAGGGTTATGTGTTGATAAGGGTGGTGGTGGAACCAGCCGACTATGAAAAAACTGTGGCCGACAAGCTTCGTGATTACCGGCTCAAAGCAGCATTGCCGGGTTTCAGGCCCGGCAAGGTCCCCTCCTCCCTCATCCATAAAAAGTTCGCCAAACCCGTTATTGCCGAAGAAGTCAATAACCTGCTCTCCCACAATCTTACCAATTACCTCAGGGACGAAAACATGGCGATTCTTGGCGATCCGCTTCCCGATCCCGACCACCAGAAGCCAATCAACTGGGATGAAGATAAAGAATTCGAATTTGCTTTTGACGTGGCCCTTTCCCCTGATGTGAAAGTGGATTTCGATGGGAAGGAATCATTTGATTATTACCGGATCAAGGTGGACGAGAAAATGGTGAAAGAGAACATCGAATCCGTCAGGATGAATTTCGGGATCAATGAAGAGGGGACCCTGGTGGAAAAGAAGAGCAGTGTCAGGGGTGATTTTGTGCAACTTGACGGAACCGGTGAAAAGGCAGAGGGAGGTATTTCTGCGGAGGGGGTGCTCATTGCTGTTGACCTGATGAAGGACAAAGGGGTGAAGAAAGAGATCGTGGGCAAAAAGGCAGGCGATGTTTTGGTGTTCGATCCCGTCAGGGTATTCGGAGACCGCCATGAGGTGGGGCACATGCTGAACATCAGCCACGAAGCTGCTGACGTACTCAACAGTGACTTCAGCTTCACAATCCGGAGCATTCTGAATTTCAAAAAGGCAGACCTGAATGAAGAGCTTTTCAAAAAAATCTATGGTCCCGAAACCGACATTCTGACCATCGACCAGTTCAAAGAGCGTCTCATCAATGAAATCAGTATGGGTCTGGCACGGTCGTCTGATCAGAAGTTCGCTGTGGATACCCGCGACCAGCTCGTGAAATGTGTTCCTTTCGACTTGCCTGAAGCGTTTTTAAAACGTTGGCTGAAAGAGGTGAACAAAGAGATGACCGATGAGCAGATCGATAAGGATTTTGAAGGATTCATCAAAGACCTTCGCTGGCAGTTGATAAAAAACAGCCTGATCAGGGAACATGAAATCGGCATCACCGAAGAAGAGGTGACGGAAGTTGCCCGGGGAATTGCCATATCCCAATTCAGGCAATATGGAATTTATGAGCTTCCCGGGGAGCACCTGGAAAGTTATGTGAAGAAAATCCTGGAGAAGGAGGAAGACAAGGATCGTATTATCAGGAGGATTTTTGAAGATAAGGTGATCCGTCTGATCAGGGAAAAGGCTGTGGTAGTGGAAAAAGAGGTCACCTCCGAAGAATTCGAGGCCATCCTGCGGAATAACCAGGAAATGGAAGAATAATCCTCGGGCAATTTAATAACTTTGTGAGCATAAAGGAATATTGTGGATCAGTGACCGGCCGTTAATTGAAGATTTAACCTGATAAGGAGGGAATCAGAATGAACTGGAAAGAAGAATTCAACAAATATGCCGTCAAGCATGCAGGCATCAGCAGCATGACCATGCACCGTTATGTTACGGCGCAGGATTATTACATTTCTCCGACTATCATTGAGGAGCGGCAGCTGAATGTGGCTTCCATGGATGTTTTTTCAAGGCTGATGATGGACAGGATAATTTTCCTCGGGGTTCCCATTGATGATACGGTAGCTAACATCATTCAGGCACAGTTGCTTTTTCTGGAGTCCACCGATCCCACAAAGGACATTCAGGTATATTTCAACACGCCGGGAGGATCGGTTTATGCCGGATTGGGGATTTACGATACCATGCAATACATTTCGGCCAGCATCGCCACCATATGCACGGGTATGGCGGCTTCCATGGGCGCTATTTTGCTGACTGCCGGAGCGAAGGGAAAACGGTCGGCGCTGAAACATTCCAGGATAATGATCCACCAGCCCATGGGGGGAGTTCAGGGGCAGGCCTCCGATATCGAAATCACGGCACGCGAAATCATGAAAATAAAAAAGGAGCTTTACTCGATCATCTCATTCCATACTGGGAAATCGCTGGAGCAGGTAGAAAAAGATGCCGACCGGGATTACTGGATGACTTCGGAGGAGGCGGTGGAATACGGGATGATTGATGAGATCCTGGTAAGAACCGGAAAATAAGATGGCATCAAAAGGAAGAGTGGATAAGTGCTCGTTCTGCGGACGGGAAAAAATGGACGTCAACCTGCTGATTGCGGGGATTGACGGGCATATCTGTGACCGTTGTGCAGAGCAGGCGCATTCAATCATTCTTGAAGAGCTGAAGAAAAAAGGGTCTTTTGACCTCACCGGCATCAAACTGATGAAGCCCCGTGAGATCAAGGATTTTCTCGACCGTTACGTGATCGGTCAGGACCATGCCAAAAAGATCCTTTCCGTTGCCGTTTACAATCACTACAAAAGGCTGGTCCAACGGGTAGATGATGATGAAATCGAAATTGAAAAGTCCAACATCATTCTCGTCGGGGAAACGGGTACCGGCAAAACATTGCTGGCAAGAACCATCGCCCGCATGTTGCATGTTCCTTTCACCATCGTTGACGCGACTGTTTTGACAGAGGCCGGCTACGTAGGAGAAGATATCGAGAGTTTGCTCACCCGCCTGCTTCAGGTAGCCGATTACAATGTGGAGGCTGCCGAACGGGGCATTGTCTTCATTGACGAAATCGACAAAATAGCGCGTAAGGGTGACAACCCTTCCATAACCAGGGATGTTTCAGGGGAGGGTGTTCAGCAAGGATTGCTGAAACTGCTTGAAGGTTCCATTGTCAACGTTCCTCCGCAGGGAGGCAGGAAACATCCTGAACAGAAGATGATCCCCGTTAATACAAAGAATATTCTTTTCATTTGCGGGGGTGCTTTTGACGGCATTGAGCGGAAAATCGCCCAGCGCCTCAACACCAAAGTGATCGGGTACAGTGCGGCCCGGGAGACTGACCGTATCGAACGGGAAAATCTGTTGCAGTATATCTCTCCGCAGGATCTCAAATCTTTCGGCATGATACCCGAAATCATCGGACGGCTCCCGGTACTCACCTATCTGGATCCCCTGGATAAGGATACCTTGCGAAAAATCCTTACCGAACCCAAAAACTCAATCATCAAGCAGTATATCAAGCTATTTGAACTGGACAATATCCAGCTTCACTTTGATGAAGAGGTGTTGTCGTATATCGTCGACAAAGCCGTTGAATTCAAACTGGGGGCAAGGGGGCTCCGCTCCATCTGTGAAAGCATCATGAACGACGCCATGTTTCATTCCCCCTCACAGGAACTCCGCTCACTCCGCATTACCCGGGAATATGCGGAGGAAAAACTGGAACATTCGCATGTCAACAGGCTGAAAGCCGGGTAAGGACTGCCTTCGCGGAATCACGAAAAGTGCCTCCCGGAGGTAAATTCCCTATTCCCTGTCAGGGAAATTTATAAACCACCGAATTGATCATCATGCCCGCTCCCACGGAAGTGAGGAGAATGACGTCGCCGCTTTCAAACCGGTGATTCTCCAGTTTCCCTTTGGAAACGAGGTCAAACAAAGTGGGGATGGTGGCCGAAGAGGAGTTTCCCAGTAAGTTGATGGTCATGGGCATGATATTTTCAGGAATTTCCCTGATCTTGTATAGCCTGAAGACTCTTTCCAGGATGGCCTGGTCCATCTTTTCATTAGCCTGGTGAATCAGGACTTTCTTAACATCCGTGAGGGTCAGCCCGGCAAGGTGGAGGCTTTTCTTCACCACTTTTGGCACGTTGGTCAATGCATAGACATAGACTTTGTGTCCCTGCATCCTGATAAAGAGTTCATCCTTTTCATAATCGGGATTCAGGGAACTATCCAAAACAAGATAATCTGCTTCCGTGGCATCGGTCTGAATGGCATGGGAAAGGATTCCCACGGGAGTGTCGCTTTCTGTGGCTTCCACGATGACGGCACCGGCACCATCGGCAAAAATCATGGTGTCCCGGTCAAAAGGATCTGCCACTCTGCTGTTCACGTCAGCCCCAACGACCATACCCCGGTGATATTGTCCGCTTTTGAGAAACATATCGGCGATGATCAGGGCCTGTACCCAACCCGGACAACCGGCAATCACATCGTTGGCAAACATGGCCGGATTCTTCAGCCCCAGCTTCTGCTTGATACGCGCTGCTATACAGGGCACCATTTCGGAACGGCGATTGACATGTTGCATGTCACCGAAATTGTGACCCGCAATGATGAAATCAAGACTTTCAGGATCTGTCCCCGACGATTCGATGGCATCGCGGGCAGCCTCATAACCGATATCAGAACTCATTTCCGATGGCAGGCAATGCCTCCTCTCCTCTATGTTGGTAATTTCCTTGAATTTTCCGATGATTTCACTGTTCTCCTTTTCAAAAGGCTTTCGTGTCGCCGGATCATAAAAACGGTAATCAAGGAAATGATCATTGCCGACGACCACCCGGGGAATGTAACTCCCCGAACCTGTGATTATGGTATATCTGTCTCTTTTCATTTAGTACTCGTGTAAAAAAAGGTGTTACTGCGGAATCTTCTTCAGTTCAAATTTCTTGCCGTCAAAAACTCCATAAGAAAAAGTTCTGATCCAATCCCCCAGTAGAAAAAAGCGGCTCTTTTCACCGATGCTCAACTCGGCCATCCTGTGACGGTGTCCGAAAACAAAATAATCCACATCTTCATTTTGCAATACCGACAGTGCAAATTTATAAATTCCTTCTTCCTCTGCGTTAAAATCATGACTTTCGGTCATTTTTGCCAGTCTGCTTTGTTTTGACCATTTGTGAGCCAGTGCAATGGTGATGTCGGGATGCACCTTTGAAAAGAGCCATTGAAGCGTCTTGCTGGTGAAAATTTTCTTCAGCAGAAGATACCCTTTGTCCCTTTCATCGAGACCGTCACCGTGGGCAAGGTAGAACTTTTTCCCGAAGAGTTCTGTTCTGAAGGGTTCATTGTGCAGGATAACCCCAGTTTCTGAAGGGAGATAATCGAATACCCAGATATCATGATTTCCTGTGAAGAAATGAACGGGAATTCCCTGGTCGGTGCATTCCGAAATTTTTCCCAACACCCGGGTAAATCCCCGGGGAACGACGGTCCGGTATTCAAACCAGTAATCAAAGATATCACCCATCAGAAAAATAGCGGCAGCATCCCCGGAGATTTCCCCCAACCACCGGGCAAAGAGAAGCTCCCTGGATTTGTTGTCATTCAGGGCCGGTGCCCCAAGGTGAACATCGGAAACAAAATATATTTTCTTCTGGTTGGGCAAAATATTACTATTGAGGTTAAAAGGAAATTAACAGCTGTGGTTCGCCTCGCATACGAACAGGTTTCTTTCAGCGAAAAATAGCTGCAAGGGTCCTGTCGATGGCGGGTCCCGTCAGATTCTTTGCGATGATGTTACCGTCCTTATCGAGAAGATAATTGAAGGGAACCGACTGGATGTTGTAATGCATCACGGCCTGGATGCTTCCTTCCATATCGCCTACCTGGGTCCATACCATTTTGTCCTGGTCAATGGCTTCGAGCCACTCGGTGCGGTCCTTGTCAACACTGACCTGGTAAATTTCAAACCCTTTGTTTTTGTATTTCTGGTATATTTCTACCAATACCGGATTTACAATCCTGGAACCGGATTCTACCGCTGACCAGAAATGCACCAAAACATATTTGCCCCGGAAGGAAGAAAGGGCTATTTTGTTTCCCCGGGGATCGGGCAGGACAATCTCAGGACTGTTCATCCCGCTTTCATTGATCAACCGCCTGACCTCTCCGGCACGTTCCGTGGCAAGGAGCTGAAGGGTGTTGGCATAAAGGGCCTTGACATGTTCCGAATTAGGATAAAAAGAGTTGAGGGCCGATGCAGCCACCCTTAAAGCGTACAGGTCACGCACTACGTAATTGTCATCGTTGAATTTCTGGTAAAGTGCCAAAACACTGGCCATAGAAAAGGGGTGTTCCGATACAAAAGCCGTGGAATAGGCGACCTGCTGTTTTACGATGGTGTCGTAGGCAGCTTTCCATTCCTTTTTCAGATCTTCAATTTCAGGAGTTTCAGCATAAAGCGAATAGAGTGACGAAATCGAATCCAGTTTTTGTTTCGTCGTATTTAACCTGTTGTTCAATTCCTGGACGAGCAGGGACCCGGGAGAACCATTCACCTTGTAATCACGGGCGAAATTGATGGCGTCGGCTTCAATGGTCACTTTTTCTGCGGAATCGATCAGCAGGGTGATGAAGTTGTTCTCCGACAATTTGAGCAGATAAAATGTCGGCATTCCGGTATGCTGCTTCATTGTGAATTCCCCCGAAGCACTGATCTTCGCCGAATCAACAGGGCGCACACTCGCTACCATAAGCTCCTCAAGAAAAATTTTCCGGCCTGCCGAATTGGTAATTCTGCCCTTGATCTCAAATTTCTCTGGTCGCGAACATCCGAAAATTAGAATAGCTGTAACCCAAAAAGTTATATATGTCAGTCTCCTCATTTCTGCCTTTTTAATTAAGGGGTTAAAATTAATAAAATCCACAGTGTGGAAATATACCGGTACGAAGATAATAATTTTATATTTTTGGCCTCAATTTGAATAAGTTGTGAGAATTAGTTACGATCTGGATAATTTCAGGGCGGTAAAACCCATCGTTACGATAGGTACTTTTGACGGCGTACATCGGGGGCACAGGAAGATTCTTGACAGGCTGACCGCGATCGCCCGTGAGACCGGCGGGGAGTCGGTACTCTTCACCTTTCATCCCCACCCCCGGCAAATCCTGACGCCCGAAGAACACAACCTCCGGTTGATTAATACGCTGGAAGAAAAAATCGTGCTCATTGAACAGGCGGGGATCGATCACCTGGTCATCTATCCGTTCACCCGTGAGTTTTCGTTGCTTACCTACGGTGAATTTGTCAAACAGGTACTGATTGATCAGATCAAAACTGCGTGCCTGGTAGTCGGTTATGACCACAGGTTCGGCAAGAACCGCGAGGGGGATTTTGAATATCTCCGGGAGTATGCCGCGAAGTATGATTTTAGGATCGAACGGCTGGATCCATTGTTGGTCAATGAGGCCCGTGTCAGTTCCACCCGGATCAGGAAGGCTCTCGAATCGGGAAATGTCAGGATGGCCAATGAATACCTTGGCTACCCCTTTGAACTGCATGGCCGCGTCATTGAAGGACTGAAAGTCGGCAGAATAATCGGTTTTCCCACCGCCAACATAGAAGCCTCGGAGGTCACCAAGTTAATTCCCGGTTATGGTGTCTATGCGGTAAAAATAAAAATTGCGGGAAATGTGTTCAACGGAATGCTGAACATTGGTTCCCGTCCGACCTTTAATCAAAATGCAGACAACCGCAGTATTGAAGTGAATATCTTTGATTTCAGCGGGTCCCTTTACGGAGAGGAGATCACCCTCATATTCATGGACAAAATCAGGGAAGAACAAAAATTCCCGGGGATTGAAGCGCTCATAGAACAACTTTACCGGGACAGGGAGGCGGCGCTGCAGATCCTGACATAATTCTTTTCCGCGGTGTCAGCTGTCAGGTGTCAGTACGCAGGAAATAGGAAGGTGATCACTGTAAGGGATGTCGTAAATCCTGAAATTTGAACTTTTAAATTTCCTGCTGAAAAGGATGTAATCGATCCTGAAGGAGGGAAGTTTGCCAATATAGGTCTGTCCGATCCCTTTTCCTGACGAGACAAAGGCATCGCGCAGTTTACCCCTCGTTTTTTTATAGGCATACGATGCCGGGGTGTCATTGAAATCACCGCACAAAATTACCGGATAAGGAGATTGTCGGATCTTTTTGTTGATAAGCCGCGCCTGAATTGCCCTTTTCTCAACCGCTTTTTTGAATTTGGCGGTCAATTCCCGGAATTCCCTCAGTTTTCTTTCATCAGAAATTCCCGGAGACTCAATGACACTGTATCGGTCCGGATCAATCCGGTAGGATTGAAGATGAATGTTGAAAATGCGGAAGGTGTCGCCCTTCACGGCAATATCGGTGCATATCGCAATATTGCCTGATTTTTCAAAACGGATCTCCTCCATCCTGACAATGGGATAACTGGTCATGGTCACGATCCCGATGGTAGATCCTGACCGGGCATACTGGTAATGCCTGATATCCGAAAACTCCTTTTTCGTTTCTTCAAGGTTAAAAACCTTGTTGGTACGTAACCTGACCTCCTGCAAACAAATGATGTCAGGTTCATTTTCTTTGAGAAAACCCTTGATCACCTCGGCCAAATCCCTTGACGGATTGCTTCCGGTCCCGGTGAAGGTTTTCACATTGTAGGAAACAACCCTGATGCCCCGGGTATCTGACTCTTTTCCCGAAAGCTGAATGAACCGGGATAAAACGCCCCATCCGGCAATGATGGCCAAAACGGAAAAAAGGGTGTTCACGGGTTTGATCATCAACCAGATCAGTATAAAGAGCAGGTTGACCGCCAGAATGTAAGGATATCCCAGGCCCAGCAACGAAGGTGCCCACCATTTATCGGGAGGTATATATTGCGAAAGATAGGAGCCGGCAAGGGCCATTATTGCAATGATGTTGAAAATCAGAATGATATTTTTCGTCAGTTTTTTCACATTACGATATGAAAGCATCCTTGATAAGCCCTGCAATTTAATGAAAAAGCGATTCAAATGATCATGCCGTGCGCGACGGGCTCAATAATTCCTGACGGCTTTCACCATCCGGGGCTTTCCCTGCATATCGTTCCGTATTTCAGGGGTGTTGAATCCGTTTTGCATCAGCAATTCCCTGATTTCACTGCCTGCTTTTTCGTTGATTTCCAGAAAGAGACTTCCATTGTTTTGAAGATGACGGTTGGCAAACGCCGCTATGTGACGGTAGAAAAGCAATGGCTCTTCATCGGGCACGAAAAGTGCTGACCAAGGTTCGAAGTCCGTAACATTCGCCGGCATCAGCTTTTTTTCCTTCAGGGTGACATAAGGGGGGTTGCTGACAATTAGGTCATAGCTGTTCCATTGGGTGCATTTTTCCCATTGCAGGATATCAGCCTTGAAGAAGCGGATATCGAGATGGTTTTCCGATGCGTTTTCCTGTGCCAGGGTGAGGGCTTTTTCTGAAATGTCGCAAGCTTCGGTCAACGGGGTATTGAAAGCTTTTTTCAGGGCCAGGGCGATGCAGCCGCTGCCGGTGCCGATATCGAGGATTCTTACGGGCGGATGACTGTACTCCCTGATGATCCAGTCAACGAGTTCTTCTGTTTCGGGGCGTGGTATCAACACGGCGGGATTTACCTTCAGGTCAAGCCCGTGAAACAGGGTCTGTTCCAGAATATGTTGGATGGGCTCCTGCATTTTCAATCTGGCGACGATGTTGCTGACCCTGCTGCGCTCCCCGGCAGAGAAGAGCTCCCCGCTTTTCACGATCATTTCGGTGAGGCTGTAACCGCGCAGGGCATGGAGGATCAGCCGGACGAACTGCCTGATTTCGCCAGGTGGATAAAGATCTTTCAATTCACGGGTGATGTAATGAATTGTCTCCTGCATTGACTTATTTTTGGTGAAGTTATCGTTTTAATGCGGAGATAGCGCTTGCCGGAATTCAACGGTTCTTATCTCTTATTCAGCAAGGGTAAACCGGAAGCTGACGCCGAAATTGGTGTTTGACGTGTCGAAGGAACCGACAAAAGGCTGGTTGATCACCTTGTCGTAATATACCCGTAACTGGAACCGGTCACTCAGCATGTAATCGGCGGTAGTTTTGATGGTAACGGCATTCATTCCGGCGGTGAGTTGGTCGGTGTCTTCGACAAGACGGCGCAAAACGGTTTTGTTTTTCCGGAACGAAAGGTCAGCCCGCAGGGTGAGGTCGTTGGAATAAGATCGCTGTGAAGTTTTGGTTTTCAGGATAAGATCCATCCGGGTAAAGCGATACCCCAGTCCCACGATATATTCATTGCTGAGGATTTCGGTCAGCTGGTTATTGGAAAAGGAAAGCGCCATGCTTCGCGACCTTTTGATTTCGCCCCGGGTGGTCAGATCGTTGATCCAGGTCACATCAAGGTTGATCAGCGGGCTGAAGTTTTCGTTGATGCTAACTGAATTGAATTCAAACCGGGGAAGGAAGTTGTTCTGGATATCGCGAACATAACTGAACCCGTCGCTTTCCGCCAGGTAATTCAGGTTGGTGAGGAAGGAGCCCACGGTATAACTCGACCGGAAGGCGTGGGTAAAGTTCATGGTCTTCATGATCTTATTGAGTCGGGGGATCTTTGAAATCATCCCTTCATATTGTATCCTCCAATTGGGTCGGATGTATTTGATTGAGGGGAACATGCCCAGGGATACCTTATAGGGGTCGATTCCCTGGTAGGCTGCCAGGAATGCCGGAACGAGCACTTCCACGGAGGTAGGGCCGTAGCCGACGGGGAACCCCGTTTCGGGATTGATTTCCGTGGGGTCGTAGTTGAAAGCGTTGTTTGCAGGTCGTTGGGCAGCAAGACGCCTGGCAATGATCAGCCGGTTTTCCTTGAGTTTCTGGAAGGCTTCCGACTGTTGAACTTCTTCTTTTCCAATGGCAAAGAATGCGGTATTCCACGTCAGCACTGACATGCTGAAATTGCCTCTTTCCGTGAGGTTTTCAGCTTTAAAGCGGCTTGAGACCGGATCGTAATTGTAGAATTCACTCAGGTTTTTCGATATCGACCGGTCTGCATTGATGTCAATCCGCAGGTCGGGCAACGGTTCCACATCGGCACGCACCGAAAACCGCTCATTCCTGGTGAACTGGAAAGGCATATTCAGGAGGGGATCGGTGGTGAGCCACCCCCTGTCGCCGGCATTCCTGGCAAACTGCCTGTCCTGCCATCCGAGGAGGAATGGTAATCCCGGCGTGAAACTGCTTCCCATTTGTGTTCCGAACAATCCCTGGTCGGGCGTGTACCGTCCGGCACCGAAGACGACAGGTTCGGGAAGATACCCCGGAAGTACCGAACCTCCCGATAAGTTGTAGTTCACTGAAACATTCCTGACACCGGTAGCTATTCTGAGGGTGTAGTCCAGAATTTCCCTCATGATGTTTTTTTCAATCTTCCCGGTCACGAGAATGGTCGCGGAGGCAACACTGTCGGCAGGGGTGAATTCCACGTTATTCTTGTCAATCACCTTGGTTTTTCCGGTCACCGGCTGACCCCTCTGATTTGTCACTTTCAGGGTCACCTCTCTGGCGCCCAGTTTGTGGTTCACGATGAGGGGTTCTCCCCGGTTCAATGTTACATCTTTCTGGGAAAATTCCGGTACCTTCTGTTCCTCCTGTCGGGTTTGCTGTTGTGCGCTGCGGGTAGATGAGCTTTGCCTCATCCTGCCGCCATACCTGCTTCGGCCGGTATTCTGGAATTTTGTTTCGAGTTTCTGAAGGTAGGGAATCTTATTGTATATCGATACCAGGCTGACATTTCCCGTGAACTGGATGTTCTGGGAGTTCTGGACGATGTTCCCCAGCCTGATGGTATCGGCCGTGATGGCGCCGGCCTGCCAGTTGTAGCTTCCCTGATAACGGCCGGTAACAGTGATGAAATTGAGCGCTTTGATCTGGCTGAGGGGCAGGGTGTAGGTCACGTTCATGTCGTGGTTGTAAAGTACCGGCCTTCCCAGTTCCATCAGGTTGGCAACGATGGAGTCACGCTTCCATTCATAATCGTCGTAACGCCGGTTAAATCGTCCTTCGGGTTCGTCAATCCTTGAGGTATTCCTGGATGAAAAATCGACCTTCAGATTCCGGGTCATGTCATAGCGGAGGTCAAAATAGCGGTTCCACAGGAAGTCCTTCTCGAAAGTCGCGGGCAGGATCAGTCCCGGATTGGTGATGTTGCGGGTCTGAATCTCATTGTACCTCCTGTAAAGGTCGGTTCTCAGAGAGAGCTGCGTGGGCAGCGGATAAAGGTTAAAATCTCCGATCAGTTTAAGAGGCCCTTTCTGTAACAGTTTTACCTTTGAGAAAGGTGTCCATAGTTCGGGGCGGGTATTGAAGTTATAGGAGAGCATACCCCTGTAAATTTTATCAATGTTGTATTCGGTGTTGGTATTTCGTTGGAAAATCTCATTGTAGGAATAGGTGGCGGCGAAATTTCCGGGGCTCCAGAGTCGTTGTGGCCTGGGAGTTTCAGACTGCGGATCAACTCTTACATTTGTGAAGTTGAGGCTTTTTCTGACCACCATATTTTGGGCGATATGCCGCAGGGAGTCCCGGTCGTGCCTTGTGTCGATTTTGTCAAGGCTTTTCTGGAGCTCGATATCAGGATTTGTTGGATCGTACTTCGGCATGAGGTTGCTTTTTGAGTAGCCGTAGTACATCGGGATGTTCACTCCTGCTTCCTTGGGGAAGAAGCGTCCCAGGTCGATGGAAGAGGCAATGTCATATTCTGTGAGGTTATCGATGCTCCGCTGGTTGACTTTCTGTTCTATGCTGCCGAAACCTGCCGAGCGGTGACGGCCGGCAAGGGTGACGGTTCCCAGGTCGGCCAGACGCGCCGTCACCCGGGCATTGGCCGCCCATCCGCCCTTTTCGTCAAATTCCGAAAGCCGCAGCTCATTCGCCCACACTTCGATACTGCGGGGTCCTGGATTAAACGTTTTGTTCTTCCTGTGCCGGATTCCTATCATCATCACCTGGATATTCCCGAGGTTGGGACTTCCCTTCACTTTAACCAGGTTTTTATCCTCGTTCCATCCCATGTGCCGTTGTTCAAAAACGTCCAGGATTTTCCACGTGGAATTTGCCTTGCGAAGCTCGGCATCGCGGGCCAACTTGACATTGGTGAAAACTTCCAGGGGCACATCAATACGGTTCTCCAAAGGCCATACTTTGTACCGGTCGGCTTCGATATCTCCGTTGTAACGTCCCGCTGGGGTAAGCTTCAACGGAATTTCATATTCGTAATAATTATAGGTATAGTCCGATCCCATCCGTATGAAAAGGGTGAGTTCATCATCCTTGATGGGATAACCTTCAATTTCTTCGGCATGGATCTCCATTTTAAGCCGTTTGTAGCGGCGGAAATCCATGTAAATGCTCTTATAGGCGGCACGGGCGTCTCCTTGCTCCAGGCCGGTCACCTTCATGACCATCGCCTGCTCGTTCAACTGAAGGAGCTGCGGATTCGCAGGGTCGATCACCCGGTCGATCCCCGGGGGAAGGATGTAGTTCACAGGCACCCTGCCCCCGTTCTCCTCGATGTTGACCGCTGACACGTCAAAAGTGACGTTGGCGGATTCCGTGCTTCCCTCTTCCGTTAAGGTGCGGGTATACCTCCGCCAGTCGGCCCTGACCAGGTCAAGGGTGGCAAATCGCAATACCACGGGATCTTCAAAAGCATTGAGGAACAACCGTAGAAAACGAATCGACTTGAAATCGGAAATGGACCCGAAAACATCGTCATATTCACGTACCGGAATCTTGAACTGATACCATTTTACTTCCCCGATCTCTCCGTTTTTCAGCTGAATCCGGCTATGCCTGATGTCGTTGATGTAGTTTTTGCCCAGCTCCATGTCCTGTTTCCTTAGACTTACCCGGTACTGGTAATATCTTTCATATTCATTCAGGGTATTGTCGCTGTTGATATCTTCCATATCGGGCAGGGTGGAAGCCGAAGTGGGATATGACTCAGGCGACATTTCCGTGGTGGGTGAGTTCCCCTGGGGGCCGTTGTATCTTTTGTATCTCTCCAGGATACTGAGCTCCTGGTCGTCATAATCAGATCCCCTGTAGTAATGATAGTTGTCTTTTGAAGGGTCGGCTGCAATCCGTTCATATACTTCAGGAGAAACGATAGTGCGTAGTTCTTCGAGATAATCCCGGTAATGGCTGCTTTCGTCATCATCGTTAAGACCGTCAAAGCCAAGATCCTGGTATGCCCGGGAAGCGGGATTGTTGTCAAAGGCGTTGACCAGGGATTGCTGGGTGGAGACCCTTCCCCAGATGGTGGTATCAACATTGGTCACCTGGCTGGTCACGGGCAACCCGTTTTCAAAAGACTTGCGACCGTCACGCAGGATATCCTCCGAGATGTCGCCGAGATTGAAATAAAGGTCTCCCCCTGAGGCGAGTCCCGTCGAGTCATTGACAAAAGGATCCATGAGCCAGAATTCGATAAATTCGATATTGGCAGTTTCAAAGTCACTGTTGTCAATTTTGCGCATGATGCCGCCCCAGCGGGATCCGGGATCGCGAAGGCTTCCGTCGGCGTTAACCCCGGCGGAATAGAGGGAAGGCTTTGTGTCAAAATTATAGGGTCCCTTTTCGCCGGGATAAAATGCCAGGTCAAAGACCGCAATATTGGTGGGCTCCCCTACAGGCGATTCCTTTGCCGGGAAGATCTCCTTTTCAAATACTTCCCGAACCAAATGGTTCGACTGCATGTTCTTGTCGTTTTTGATGTGGGAGGGCGTCAGCGTACTGCTGCGAAGAAAGAGGGGATCGATGATGTACCAGGCAAGCAGCGCCCTGTTAAATCCGTAGTCGAGCTGGTTTGCCAGGTTTCCTTCGGGGAATAGCGGATGGTTCTGGGGTGTGCTGGCCAGGACCCAGTGCTGCCGGGTCTTCAGGTCGATCGAAGTTTTGGTGCCTTCGAAATCATCGATATAGGCATTTCCGCTTTTTTCGATAACCCTCGAATGACCCGGGATCAGTTTCGCAAATTCAGCTTCGAAATCGATTGTTGACGGGGCTTTTGTACTGATAAACGGAAGCATGTCAACTGCCTTTGTGAGGAACTGGCTTTCGGAGGAGAACCGGGAGTCCAACCCCAGGATAAGGTTGGCGATCGGATCCTGCCCATAATCCACTTTTTGCGTCAACGGCCTTTCCTGCATGTAAAGCGCGGTGGCGCCCAGGTTGAAGCGGTCGGAAAAGGCGTAATTGGCATGCGCTCCCAAAAGGCTCTTCCGCTGCATTGAGAAAAGATCCTCGCTCTCGGTCGATACCTGTATCGGGGTTCCCGATTCCAGCAACCCGGGATTGATCACCGTTACCCGGCCCAGGGTATAATCTACCGTGTAATCCACATTTTCGACAAGCTCCCTGCCTCCTGCTGTGACTTTCACAGAACCCCTCGAAAGGTTGAACCCCCCTACCATAATGTCGGAACTCGAAGAACCTTTGTAACTCCCCATCAACCGGTATTTGTCATGCTCGGCATCCTGCTGGGCCACCATCCTGGTCGAATCATACAGCGACCGGTAGGTGTACTTCTCAATGAGTTCAGTGTCCTGAAGTGAATCGGCAAGATGACTGCCAAAGGGTTCCAGTACCGGGAAGATGATCCTTCCCGTGGATGCGTTCACCGTGATTCCTTCTATAAAATCAAAAACACCGTCTTTATAAGGGTCCTGCTGCTTGTTCAGCTTATCCAGGTTCATGACGTTCAGCAGAATGTGCCCGCTGATCCTCCCTTCGGGAATGTAATTGATGTACATCCCGGTGGAATCGTTCATGTACATCACATTCAGAATGAAATTGTCGCTCGTCAGCTGGTAGGCATTCAGGTTATACACATTCTTCATCATCAGGTCCCAGGAGGGGTTCCTTAACTTCTCCCCGTCGACATAAAGCACAGGCGACAGATTGGTCCCCTTGATCAGCTTCAGGATCAGGGTTTGCGGGGCGTCAACTCCGTCGTTCGAAAATTCGCCCACCTGGTAGACCTGGCCGTTGACCGTATAATTATAGGCTACGGCCAAAATCTCGTCGTTGTTCAGCGAGGTATTCAGTGAAATATAGCCCAGCCTGGTGTTCAGGTTATATTCCGACGGATTGAGTTTGCGGGCTTGTTCGATTTTTTCGAAATCCCTTCCGCCGGTAAACGCATTTCCGAACTGCGCCATTTCCGCGGTGACAGACTGAATGCTACGGATGGCGGAGTGGGTGGTTTTCATTTCCCCGTACAATCCGTTGGCATCGTTGTTTGGGTAAATATTGGCAGGGAAGGGCAGGCCCGAAGTCTGCTGAAATGCAGGTATCTTATTGAAAATGTTGGGATCGTGTTCCCCCAGATCCTGAAATGCAATAATATTTCGTGATTCCGTGAAGTTGTTGGATTTGTTGGTTACCCACACTTCTATTTTGTTGATGGTGATTCCCGACCTGATGACGGGAAGATTCCGGAGGGCTTCGTCATAATTGTCGCGGAAATACTGTGACAGGAAAAAATGGCGGTTGGCATCGTATTCTGCTGCCGGAATATCAAAATTGGTAATTTGGGCGCCGCCTTCCGTCTCGACGGTCCTGGTTTCCCCCTTATGCTGGGAGAAAAGGGTGGTCATGGTCAGTTTCCCGAATTGCATTTCCGCCTTGATGCCAAAGAGATTCGAGGCCCCGGTAATGAGGGAGCCATTCAGGGGCAACGAGACATTCCCGGCTTCTATCCGTTTGATGATTTCATCCTCTTCACCGGTATATTCCAGGTTCATCTTGTTTTCGTAATCGAAGGTGGCTTCGGTGTTGTAATTGACGCGCATATTCATTTTCGTACCAATCTGCCCCATGACGTTCATCTGGATTTTCTGGTCGAAATCGAAAGCGGGTACTCTCCGCAACCTTTCAGGAATGGCGGGGTTTTCGGTGGCATTCATCTGGTAGCCGAAGCTGACTTCCACATATCCCTGGGGTTTTATGTTAATGGTGTTCCCCCCGAAAATTCTGTTGAAAGCTTCACTCTCGATGGTCAGTCCTGGGATCAGGGATCCTTTGGACTCCATGTCGGAAATATTTTTCCGTTGCTGCCAGTATTCCTGTACCGACTTGCGAAAATCGTAATCAACATAATCCTTCAGCGTCATGGCCTGAGGAAGGCGGTAATTGAGCCGTCCCACCTTTTCATAAAACAGGTATTGTCCCGTCACAGGATCGTATTCCACTTCAAAACCGATATTTTCCGGTTTTTTTAGAAAGAGGGAAGCCGTGTCGGGATTTTCGGGGAATCCGAAAGCGGGCTGGTCTTCAAAGGGGAACCGGAGGTTGCCGGCAGTATCCATCCTGACGGTATCCTGAGGGGATTGCCAACCGGAGTAAAAAGTAATATCGCGCTTGTTAACTTCCGCCCTTGACCCAACGCCACCGCTGAGTGAATAAAAGATAACTAAAACGGTAAGTAAAAGTATATTTTTGACGATCTTTCGCAACCTCATTCAACTGGTTATAACCTCTTTAGTGTAAGCTTAATTACTGTTTCGACGCTGGCGGCAGGATTCTCCCGGATGATCCTGTCAAGTGCCGGTTCAGCATTTTTTCGTGCAAAACCTAACATTACCAATGCAGATAACGCTTCATTCCGGATGGTATTGTTTGCGGGGATTAAAATTTGTTCGGCAGGGGTTCCCCTGGCCACCTTGTCTTTCAGGTCAATGATGATCCTTTGTGCGGTCTTGATGCCGATGCCCTTTACCGATTTCAGCAGGGTCACATTTTCGGTGTTGATGGCCGAAACAATTTCATCGGTCGAGAGGGAGGAGAGCATCATGAGGGCCGTGGCCGCACCGACACCACTCACTGATAACAGGTTCCTGAACAATTCCCGTTCTGCCTTGCCGGCAAAACCATAGAGCAGATGGGCGTCTTCCCGCACAATCAGGTGGGTGTAGATCTTGACCTGTTTCTGCCCGTTCAGGGCGGAAAAGGTATTCAGCGAAATGTGGATCGAATAACCCACCCCGCCCGTTTGGAGAACCACCATTGCCGGATTCAGTTCTGCGATCTCTCCCGAAATGAATTCATACATGGCCGATAGGTATTAAAGGGATTCTTCTTCCCCGTGCATATCAATAGCTTCATCCACCTGGTTGGGATTGATATCGAATTTTTTGAGGGGATCGATGGATATTTCCTTGTAGATCAGTCGGTTCCTTTGAATGTCAATCGCCAGGTAAAGGGCCTCACGGAAGGAGTCGGGAGACGCTTTGTCCTCTCCAGCAATGTCGTATGCCGTTCCGTGGGCCGGTGATGTTCTTACGATCGGCAGGCCTGCCGTGTAGTTGACGCCCCGTTCGAAAGACAGCACCTTGAATGGGATCAGGCCCTGGTCATGGTACATGGCCAGTATGGCATCAAAACGGGTGTATGTCCCCGATCCCCAAAAACCGTCGGAAGGATAAGGCCCCAGGGCGGTGATCCCTTCGTTGCGCGCTTGCTCAAGCGCCGGAAGGATAATTTCCTGTTCTTCCTTTCCGATCAGACCATTGTCACCGGCATGCGGGTTAATCCCCAGAACCGCAATCCGCGGACTGGTCATCTGAAAATCTTCCACCATGCTGCGGTGAAGAATCCGGATCTTGTTCAGGATTTTCTTCCGCGTTATTTGCCGGGGAACTTCGGAAAGGGGAATATGGCCTGTGACGACTCCTACTTTCAGGTTTTCGCTGACCATCAGCATGAGGAAATCATCGCACTTGAACTGCTCCGCCAGGTATTCCGTATGTCCCGGGAAAGTGAAATTTACCCCCTGAATATTGTATTTGTTGATGGGAGCGGTAACCAAAACGTCAATATTTTCTTTCTGCAGATCAGAAACTGCCCTTTCCAGGGCTTGCAGGGAAGCTTCTCCTGCCGAAAGGGTTGACTTGCCCAGTTCGACCCTGATATTTTCATCAATGCAGTTGATGATGTTGATCTTGTTTGCCGATGCCTCATGGACCCCCCTGACATGGTTGAAACTGAGATTTTCTATGTTCAGGGCCTTACGATAATAGGCAGCTACTTTGGGAGATCCGTAAATCACCGGAGTGCACATCTCCAGAATGCCGGGTTCCTGAAGGGTCTTGATAATTACTTCATAACCGATGCCATTGATATCGCCATGCGATATGCCGACTTTTATTTTTGTATTATAGCTCATTTTTCAGGAAATTAAACTGTTTCATCCGTTGGGTGAGCGGGCAAATTTACGCTTTTATTTAAATCTTTTCAATACCGGAACAATGCCGGTATTTGTCAATTGCAGAGGGTGCTTTCTTTTTCGGGTATGTGACATCGTGCAACACTTTTCCATAATATCGGTTAATTTTGGCGTGTGTAATGACAGGTTATTCTATGGACCGGGACAGACTTTTCCGCAAGGCGCTGGCATGGGAATCCCTTAGCGTGGACGAGGGCTTGTCGCTTTATGAGGGTGCATCTACCGGTGAACTGATGGCCGCTGCCGATGAACTTCGCCGGCGGCTTCATCCTGAAAATCATGTGGGCTGGATCATCGACAGGAACATTAACATCACCAACGTATGTATTTCAGGATGCCTGTTTTGCAATTTTCACTGCCGCATCGGGGACGCAAAATCCTACATCACAACCCTGGAGGAGTATATTCCCAGGATCGAAGAGTTGTTCAGGGCCGGCGGAAACCAGGTATTGCTGCAGGGAGGGATGCATCCCCGGCTGGGGCTTGATTTTTACACTGCGCTTTTCCGACAGTTGAAGTCTCATTTCCCTGCCCTTAAGCTGCATGCCCTGGGTCCTCCTGAAATTGTCTTCATTGCCTGTAAGGAGCGGAAATCTTACCGTCATATCTTGGAAGAACTGGTGAACGCCGGTTTGGAGAGTCTGCCGGGTGCCGGGGCGGAGATCTTGTCAGACCGGGTTCGCCACATAATCTCGCCCGGGAAATGCAAGACCGGAGAATGGCTTGACGTGATGCGTGAAGCGCACCGGATGAACCTGGTCACCTCAGCCACCATGATGTACGGCCATGCAGAAACCCTCCGGGAACGGATTGAGCATTTGGATCTGCTGAGACGGGTGCAATCGGAAAAGCCTGACGGGGCATGGGGATTCGTCACCTTTGTGCCATGGCCTTTCATGGAAGAGGGCACGGAATTGCAAAAACAGGGAGTTCATAATAGGACCACCGCCGATGATTACCTGCGTCTGGTGGCCATTAGCCGGTTGATGCTGAACAATATAGAAAATATCCAGGCTTCCTGGCTGACGGTGGGAGTCGTTACGGGACAGTTAAGCCTCCACGGGGGCGCCAATGATTTCGGCTCCATTATGATGGAGGAGAATGTGGTGTCGGCTGCCGGAGCCCGCTACGGTTTTGACGCCAAAGGCATTCAGCAGGCCATCCGCGACGCCGGATTTGAACCCCGTTACCGGAACCAGGCATACCAGGATGATGAGTTAAACATTAAAATGTCAGAAGATTAGAATTCCGGCGAGCGCTATGCCCGTCCGCTCTGCGGCGGGGTATGCGAAACACTGAAGAACTCCTCTACGGAATCTCATTATCAGAATGTCAGAATTCCGGAGTCTGCGCCAGGGATGATGTCCGGTATTTCCCCGGGACTGGGGAAGAGGCCGACATTTCGGTTCAGGGGATGATCTCCATCTTTTTCCCTGCCTTGAGAAATGCTGCAACGGCTTTGTCGATCTGTTCTTCGCTGTGGGCGGCAGAAATCTGTACCCTGATGCGTGCTTTTCCCCGGGGCACCACCGGGAAGACAAACCCAATCACGTAAACGCCTTCCTTCAGCAGTTCATCGGCAAACCGGATGGCTTTGGGTTCGTCATAAATCATCACGGGGATGATGGCTGTATTTCCCTTTACCAGGTCAAACCCGGCGGCTTCCATTTGCGTGCGGAACCGATTGGCTTTGGCCATGACGCTGTTGGGGAGTTCCGAACTCTTTTCCAGCAGTTCTATAGCTTTCAGCGTAGCACCCACCGTGGCGGGAGCCAGTGTATTGGAGAAGAGGTAGGGGCGCGACCGTTGCCTGAGCATTTCAATGATCTCCTTTCTTCCGGAAGTGCAGCCACCGTTTCCGCCACCCAAGGCTTTCCCGAAAGTGGTGGTGATGATATCGACTTTTCCCATCAAGCCGTAATGCTCAGCCACGCCCCGCCCTGTAGAACCGATATATCCGGTGGCATGGGAATCGTCAACCATGACCAGGGCATCATATTTTTCACAGAGAGCAACGATTTCCGGAAGTTTGCAGATATCCCCGTCCATGGAAAAGACGCCGTCGGTAACTACAATGCGGTATTGGGCAGGTTGGGAGTCCCGGAGACATTTTTCCAGTTCCCCCATGTCGGAATGCCTGTAACGGAACCGCTGCGCTTTGCACAGACGCACCCCGTCAATGATGGAGGCGTGGTTCAGCTCATCGGAAATAATGGCGCTCTCTTCTCCCAGCAAAGGTTCAAAAAAACCTCCGTTAGCATCGAAAGCCGCACAATAGAGAAGGGTGTCTTCCGTTCCCAGGAATTCAGAGACTCTCTTCTCCAGCTCTTTATGAATCTGTTGGGTTCCGCAAATAAACCTCACCGACGACAACCCGAAGCCCCAGTCGGTCATAATTTCCTGCGCGGCCCTGACCACCTCGGGATGAGACGCCAGACCCAGGTAGTTGTTAGCGCAGAAATTCAAGACGGTCTCTCCCGTATTAAGGGTTATTTCTGCCCCCTGGGCCGAGGTGATGATCCTTTCGGTTTTGTATAACCCCTGTTCTTTCAAACCCTGAAGAGTCTTTTCAAGGTCCTGCTTCATTTTCCCGTACATGGCGATTTTTGTTTTTGATGAAATGACAAATTAACAAAATGCCAGTCAGAAATAGGATGACAAAACGCACAAAAAACTAAGGTTGAGGACGACGATGGTTTTATGTATCTTTGCCGCAAATTCAAAAACGATGACACAAAAGAGAGTTCGTGTGCGCTTTGCGCCCAGTCCGACGGGTCCCCTCCACATGGGCGGAATGCGGACCGCCCTGTTTAATTACCTGTTCGCCAGGAAAAACGGGGGTGACTTCATCCTCCGGATCGAAGATACCGATCAGACCCGCTATGTACATCAGGCAGAGGATTATATTGTGGAGAGCTTGAAATGGTGCGGCCTCATACCGGATGAAGGGCCTGGTTTCGGAGGTCCCTGCGCCCCGTACCGTCAAAGCGAGCGGAAGGAGATCTATGCGGATTATGCGCGGCAGCTGGTGAAATCGGGATGGGCGTACTACTCCTTTGATACGCCTGAAGAGCTGGACCGCCTTCGTTCGGAGGCTGAATCGGCAGGCGCTCTTTTTTCTTACGACCAGCACACCCGGATGAAGCTCTGCAATTCTCTCTCTCTCTCCCGGGAAGAGGTCAACCGCAGGATCGGAGCCGGCGAACCCTATGCGATACGGTTTAAAATGCCTGAAAATGTGGATGTCACCAATGAGGATCTGATCCGTGGAAGTGTTACCTTCAACACCCGGGAGCTGGACGATAAGGTGCTTTTCAAATCGGACGGCATGCCTACCTACCACTTGGCCAATGTGGTCGATGACCATCTGATGGCAATCACACACGTGATCAGGGGCGAGGAGTGGCTTCCTTCCCTCCCGCTGCACGTATTGCTTTACCGTGCTTTCGGGTGGGAAGATACCATGCCTGAGTTTTCCCACCTGCCCCTGATCCTGAAACCCCACGGAAAAGGAAAGTTGAGCAAACGGGACGGTGACCAGATGGGCTTTCCCGTGTTTCCGCTGGCCTGGAAAGATCCGGAAACCGGCGAAATTTCCAGGGGATACCGTGAAGACGGCTATTTCCCCGAGGCTTTTATCAACCTGCTGGCCCTGTTGGGATGGAATCCCGGTACAGAACAGGAGATCCTTTCCCTGGAAGAACTGACAGCACAATTCTCCCTTGACAGGGTTGTCAAATCAGGATCGCGGTTTGACCCGGAAAAAGCCCGCTGGTTCAACAGGCAATACCTGCAGCAAAAACCGGCACAGGAACTGGCGCGCCTCCTGGTACCCCTGCTGTATGAGAAAAATATAGATACCACCCTGGCTCGGGTCGTTGATGTTTGTGAAGAAATCAAAGTGCGTTGTGATTTTATTTCCGATTTCTGGGAACAGGGACACTATTTTTTCACGGCACCGTCAACGTACGACGAAAAAGCAGTGGCCAAACGCTGGAAACCGGAAACCCCGGAAGAACTGACAGCCATTGCCTGTCTTTTCGAATCTGTGGAAACATGGGAAGCCCCCGTCGTCAAAGTTCTGTTCTCCGATTTTATGAATGAAAAGGGATGGAATTTCGGGAATGTGATGAATACCCTCCGGATTTGTCTGGTGGGCGGAAACCAGGGCCCTGACCTGTTCCGGATTTGTGAGATCCTCGGAAAGCAGGAAACCGTCGCACGGATAAAATCAGCCCTCCTGAAGATCCCCAATCCGTAATCGTTTCCCCTTTCCCGGATTTTGGAAGGCGGAAGGCGGAAGGCGGAGGGTGGATTTCGGAAGAAACTTATTCCCTTTTGATTCCCGTCAGGAATAGCTGCTGTGATCCCAACAGTGGGTACACAATTTTGCTTTGGAAAGGCCGATGGCATCCACCAGGTCACCGAGCCGCTGAAATTTCAGGGAGGTGAGATTCAGGCTGTTTTTTATCGCATCGGTCATTGCCCCGTATCGTTCGCTGTCAGGATTTCCGTATTCGGTAAGGTTTGCATCGATATCTCCTTCAAGGTTTTTGATCGCTTTCCGGGTAGCGAGTTCCATGGCTTTTTTCGAGCGCGAGAAGTTCAGAAATTCGCAAGGGTAGAGCAGCGGAGGGCATGCCACGCGCATGTGGATTTCCCGGATGCCTGCTTCGTAGAGGTCCCGGGTATTGCCGATTAGCTGGGTGCCGCGGACGATGGAGTCATCGCAGAAAATTCCCGATTTTCCGCCGACGAGTGACCGGTTAGGGATGAGTTTCATCTTGGCCACGAGGTTTCTGATTTCCTGGTTGAGGGGCATAAAACTGCGCGGCCACGTCGGGGTGTATTTCGCGTATGGACGCATATAGGGGATCTTGCTCTGGTTGCTGTACCCGACGGCATGGGCTATACCGGAATCGGGAATTCCTGAAACAAAATCAGCCAGGATATTGTCTCGTCTGGCAAGGGCGGCCCCGCAACGGTAACGGCACTCCTCCACATTGATCCCTTCATAAAACGAGGGCGGATAACCGTAATAAACCCAGAGAAAGGCACAGATCTGCATTTTTTCGTAGGGCCTTTTCAGAATTTCGACGCCGTCGGCGGTTATCCTGACGATCTCCCCGGGACCCAGATCCCTGACAGTCTCAAATCCCAGATTAAAAAAAGAACATGATTCGCTCGCCACAGCATAGGTATCTTCTTTTCTGCCGATCATTACCGGGGTACGGCCAAGTTTGTCACGGGCGGCGATCAACCCCTTCTCGGTGAGCAACAGCATGGAACAGGAACCTTTCACCAGCCGGTAAACGTTTTCGATACCCGAAACCAGGTCATCGGCTTCACAAATCAACATGGCTGTCAGTTCGGTGGGATTGGGACCTCCCTGGCTGGTTTCGGCAAAATGGTTCCGCTTTTTCAGCAAACGGGCTTCCAGTTCATCCAGGTTGTTGATTTTGCTCACCGTGACAATCGCAAATTTCCCCAGGTGGGAATTCACCACAATGGGCTGCGCTTCCATGTCACTGATCACGCCAATCCCGGAGTTGGCCGCAAAATCCTTGATGTCCCCGGCAAATTTGCTGCGGAAATAGTCGTTCTCAATGCTGTGAATCGCCCGCTGAAAACCGAGCCAGGCATTGTAAAAAGCCAGACCGGCGCGCTTGGTGCCCAGATGGGAATGGTAATCAGTACCATAAAAAACATCATACACGCAATTGGCCTTGCCGATACTTCCGAAAAAACCACTCATGCCCAGCTTCCTTTTGATGAATCAGGATACAAAAATGGACAAATATTATAAGGAAAAACAAAAACAGGTTAAATTTTCCCTCTTCATGCCAAAATCCACCCTGAGGATCACCATAAAATTAAATCATACGACCGTCAAAACCGCTTGCCGCCCCTTTTCTGCTCGAATACGCCATTTTTTCTATCTTTGCGCTGATTTTAAGCGAATTGAATTGTATGTCACACAAAGCAGGATTTGTAAATATCATCGGAAATCCCAACGTCGGAAAATCAACCATCATGAATGCCCTGGTAGGAGAACGGCTTTCGATCATAACATCCAAGGTGCAGACCACCCGTCACCGCATCAAAGGTATTGTCACCGGCCCTGATTTCCAGATCGTCTATTCCGATACCCCCGGAATCCTGAAACCCCATTACAAGTTACAGGAGAGCATGATGAAATTTGTGGATACCGCGCTTTCCGATGCTGACGTCATCCTTTATGTGACTGACGTCAAAGAGGATCCGGAAAAAAACGGGGAGTACATCGAACGGATCAGGAAATCAGAAGCGGCAATCATCGTTTTAATAAACAAGATAGACCTTTCGAACCAGGAGGAGGTGATCAGACTCTTTAATTACTGGTCGGGAGTATTTCCTGCGGCAACGGTGTTTCCTGTGTCGGCAACTGAAAAGTTCAACCTGAAACCTGTTTTTACGAGAATACTGGAGCTCCTTCCCGAAAATCCCCCTTATTTTCCCGAAGATGAACTGACCGACCGCAGTGAGCGTTTTTTCATGCAGGAGATCATCCGTGAAAAAATACTGTTGCAGTACCAGAAAGAGATTCCCTATTCCGTAGAGGTGGAAGTGGAAGAATTCAAGGCTGATCAGCACATGCTGAACATCAGGGCTGTCATCTACGTCGAGCGCGATTCGCAGAAGGGAATCATCATCGGCAAAGGGGGAACCGCCCTGAAGAAGGTAGGCTCCGAAGCCCGGCAGGAAGCCGAAGCGTTTTTCGGCAGGAAGATTTTCCTTGAACTCTTTGTGAAGGTGGCCAAAGAGTGGCGTGAAAAAGAGAGAACACTCCGGAAGTTCGGGTACAACGATGAAGGATGATTTTCGCGGAAATCCGGATATGTTCAGGAAGGATTATTTTCCCGGAGATTCGTAAATTCCGGTGAGGAAAGATTTGTCGGGAAGTGTCAACGAGATTGCCCCGGGATTTTAAAAACACTAGGTTTTATTCAAGATTGGAGGATATGAGCAGGATAGCCGCGATCGTAGGACGACCCAATGTGGGGAAGTCGACCCTTTTCAACCGGCTTGTAGAGTCGAGGAAAGCCATTGTGGATGATGTTTCAGGGGTTACCCGCGACCGGATCTACGGAAAATGCCAGTGGAACGGAGTTGAATTTTCGGTGATAGACACCGGGGGATATGTAATCCATTCTGACGATGTTTTTGAAGAACAGATCCGCAAACAGGTGCTTCTGGCCATAGAGGAAGCCGATGTCATTCTTTTTGTGGTGGATGTGGAATTGGGGATTACCGACCTGGACGAAGGTATGGCGGCGATTCTCCGCAAGTCGGGCAAGCACGTGCTGCCAGTGGTCAATAAGGTGGATAACAACAACCGGCTTGCCGACGCCCAGGAGTTTTATTCCCTGGGGTTGGGGGAGATTTTTTGTATTTCTTCGATGACCGGGAGCGGGACCGGGGAACTCCTCGATGAGGTGGTCAAAGCCTTTCCCTCATCGGCGGCGGAAGAAGAAGAGGTCACCCTTCCCCGTTTCACCGTGGTTGGCCGCCCCAATGTGGGAAAATCATCCTTCATCAATGCCCTGATCGGTGAGGAAAGGAATATCGTCACCGACATCGCCGGAACCACCCGCGATGCCATCCATACCCGTTACAACAAATTCGGGTACGATTTTATCATCATCGATACGGCGGGTTTGCGGAAGCGGGCCAAGGTTAAGGAAGATCTCGAATTTTACTCCGTCCTCCGCTCGGTACGCACCATCGAGGAGGCCGATGTATGTTTGCTGATGCTCGATGCAGAAAGGGGCATCGAAGCCCAGGACCTTTCCATTTTCAGCCTGATCCAGAAGAACAGGAAAGGAGTGCTCTTCCTGGTCAACAAGTGGGACCTAGTGGAAAAGGACAGCAACTCGGTGAAGAAGTTCCGTGCTGAGATCGATGAGCGCATTGCCCCATTTACCGACGTTCCGGTGGTCTTCATATCAGCACTTACAAAACAGCGGATCCACAAGGCGCTGGAAACCGCCATGCGGGTATATGAAAACCAACACCGGAAAATAAAAACTTCTGAATTGAACGAAGTGATGCTGGCTGCCATCGAAGCCTATCCGCCGCCCTCCTGGAAAGGGAAATTCATCAAGATTAAATACTGTACCCAGCTTCCTTCCAGGGCCCCGGGATTTGTCTTTTTTGCAAACCTCCCGCAATACATCAGGGAGCCATACCGTCGTTACCTGGAAAATAAACTGCGTGAGAATTTTGATTTTTCAGGGGTGCCGCTTCAGATTTTTTTCCGGCAGAAATAATTGCCGGAGCTTTCGGGCGCATGAAAAAACGCCTTGATTCATCAAATTGAACTATCTTTGTGACAAAAAAACGGAGCCATGGCATTGAAATTTTTCCATTTACCAAAACCCAGGGAGTTTAAATTCACGCCCCGGTTCTGGGATCCCGAGAAAGAAGAGCGTATAGAACGGGAAAACAGGATCAGGGCGGAGTTGGGGATGGAGGTAAAGGGGACTCCCGGGGATCCGGCGGCACCTTACCGTGCCAGAATCAAGGGAGAGTTCAGGAAAGCCATGAGACATTCTTCAAGGATCTCCCAAGAAGCACGTCGCCGTGGCAACAACCGGTTGCTGGTCATCATCGCCATCCTGGGATTGCTCCTCTATTTGGTATTTTACCGGTAAAAAGCGGATGTTGTGCCCGACCTGATCCATTTACTTCCCGATTCCGTAGCCAATCAGATTGCCGCAGGTGAGGTTATCCAACGGCCTGCGTCGGTAGTAAAAGAGCTGGTGGAGAATTCCATGGATTCCGGTGCCCGGGAGATCATCATACACATCAAGGATGCGGGCAAGACCCTGATTCAGGTTACCGACAACGGATGCGGCATGTCGCCCACCGATGCGAGAATGGCCTTTGAAAGGCACGCCACTTCCAAGATCCGGGATGCCGGCGACCTTTTTGCTATACGCACCCTGGGATTCCGGGGCGAGGCCCTGGCATCCGTGGCTGCCATCGCTGATATCGAAATGAGAACCAGACGCGACGGCGATGAAACAGGAACCTACCTCCATATTTCAGCCACCCGGGTGATCACCCAGGAACCCACAGGATGCGGAAACGGCACCTCCATCCAGGTGAAAAATCTCTTCTTCAACGTTCCGGCAAGAAGAAAGTTCCTTAAATCAGATAGTTACGAACTCCGCAATATCATCACGGAAGTCCACCGGATAGCCATCCCGAATCCCGGAATCGCTTTCCAGCTATACCACAACAATACTCTGCTCCATGACCTCCCCGCCGCCAATCTGCGCAAACGGATCATTGACATTTTCGGGAAGAATATCAAACAAAGCCTTATTCCGGTTGAAAGTTCCACTTCCCTGGTGACCCTGTCGGGTTACATCGGATTGCCGAAATTTGCCAGGAGAACCATGAGGGAGCAGTTTTTTTTTGTAAACAGCCGGTATATGCGCCATCCCTGGTTTCACAAAGCGGTCACGCAGGCGTATGAGAAACTGCTTCCTGCCGACGCATTTCCCTCCTATTTCCTCTTTTTTGACATCGACCCCGCGTCTATCGATATCAACGTTCACCCTACCAAGACCGAGATAAAATTCGAAAACGAAAACGCCCTCTGGCAGATCATCAACGCCACTGTGCGGGAATCGCTGGGGAAGAACAGCATCGTACCTTCCATTGATTTTGACCAGGAAGGAAGCATAGAGATCCCCCTGCCGCCGAAACCGGGAACCCCGGTTAACTTCCCTTTCTCTCCGGTCGATTACGGTTATAATCCTTTCAGGGAAGAAAAATCCTATGATCCTGATGTTGCGAGGATTGAGCGGCAGGAAAGGAATAACCTGCGGAATTGGGAGAATATCTGGTCCGGAAAAGGGAATGAGGGAGAATCCTCTGACAACGAGGACCCGGAACCGGGGCAGGCCCGGATGTTTCCGGAAGGCCCCACGGCCTTCGGGGGGCGGAAGATCATGCAGTTCAAACAGAAATACCTGGTCCTCCCGGTAAAATCAGGGTTGATGATGATCGACCAGCGAAGGGCTCAGGAACGGATTCTGTATGAGCGGTTCCTCGAAATTTTGAAGACAGAAAAGGTTACTTCCCAGCAGATTCTCTTTCCGCAGACCTTTGAAGTCAACCCTGCCGATTTGGGGGTTTTCAGGGAGATACTTCCTGATTTGCAGGTTTTGGGATTTGATATCCGGGAATTCGGGAAAACCTCGTTTATCATCAACGGTGTGCCGGGCGTGCTGGAGGCATCCTCTCCCGTGGAAATCGTGGATAAACTGCTCGAAGAGTTCAAGAATTCCCCGGTCGACGCCCACAGCCGCGTCAGGGAACAGGTGGCCAACTCCCTGGCTCGGGCATCGGCGATGAATTACGGCCAGGAACTGCTCCCCAATGAAATGGATGCCCTGGTCAATCAGTTGTTTGCCTGCGCTTCACCCAATTATTCCCCTGACGGGAAGAACGTGGTGACGATCATTCCTCTTGAGGAAATTGACAAATTATTCGGAAGGTGACATTTTGTCCTTTCAGCAGAAAAATAGCGGTCCTGGCTGGATAATTGATACGGATATGAAAAACACACGGTTATGAACCAATACAGGCCGGTTTTCAGGGATACCCCGGTAGTTGTCAAAAACCTGATCATTATTAATGCCCTGATGCTGCTGCTGACCTATGTCATGCAGCAGACAGGTGTTGATCTGACCGAAAAACTGGGTATGCATTACCCGGGTTCTGAAAAATTCAGGTTTTACCAGGTCATCACACACATGTTCATGCATGGAGGTTTCATGCACCTCTTTTTCAACATGTTTGCGCTTTGGATGTTCGGGCGTGTGCTTGAAAGCGTTTGGGGACCCCGGCGGTTTCTGATTTACTATTTTGTTACCGGACTGGGGGCCGTTGCGTTGCATATGTTTGTCAACCACCTCGAAATCAGTTCCATGCAGAATGCCATCAAGGCATTTAGCAATACCCCTGCCCCGGAAGTCCTCGATAAATTTGTCAGCAAAAACCTTTCACATCCCACTGTCGCGCTACGCGATTTCATCACCAACTGGTATGACGATCCTTCCAGTGCCGCCTTTGCCACTGAAGGTCAGAAAATCATGGAACAGATCCTGACCCTGAAAAAGGATATTCCCACAGTAGGAGCTTCAGGGGCCGTTTACGGTGTCCTGCTGGCTTTCGGGATGCTCTTTCCCAATACCCGGCTGATGCTCCTCTTTCCCCCCATCCCCATCAAGGCCAAATATTTCGTCATTGCCTACGGTGTTCTGGAACTCTATCTGGGACTCACTAATTCAGGGGGCAGCATCGCCCATTTTGCCCACCTCGGAGGTATGCTCTTCGGCTTTTTCCTGATCAAATACTGGAACAAGACCTCCAGGACTTTTTATTGATCATTGCCTGAAACATTCATTACTGATGGATATCTGGAATGATATAAAGGAATCTTTCCGCGACGGATCGGTCATCACGCGTTTAATCTATGTGAACCTGTCCGTTTTTCTGGTCTTCAGGATCATCCATGTGTTTTACTTTCTTTCGGGTCAGCCCTTTGACCTGATCCAATGGTTTGAGTTGCCTGCCGGATTGGAGCAGTGGCTCAGGCAACCCTGGTCACTGGTGAGCTACATGTTCCTCCATTTCCGCTTTCTCCATATTCTTTTCAACCTTCTGGTGCTGTATTGGTTCGGAAGGATCTTTCTGGATTATTACGACCAGGACCACCTGCTGGGGCTCTATCTTTTCGGCGGAATCGCCGGGGGGCTCCTCTATATGGCGGCATACAATGTTTTCCCGGTTTTTGCCGTTTCGGTGCCTGTTTCTCATTTGCTGGGGGCGTCGGCATCGATCATTGCCGTTCTGATTGCCGCGGTTTTCCGGGATCCTGACCGTAAGATACAGCTGTTCCTTATCGGACAGGTTCCCCTGAAATACCTGGGAGTTTTCATGATTATCAGTTATATCCTGGGAATTTCCACTTCCAACGCAGGAGGCAACCTGGCACACCTGGGCGGCGTCATCGCCGGATGGCTTTTTGTTAACCGCGCTAAAATGGGGCAGGATGTGGTGAAACCCTTCATAAAAAGCGTTGACTGGCTTTCCGCACTGGTGAAGCCGCGGAAGAAAATCAGAATTGTCCATCGCCAGACATCCCGCGACGATTATGAATACAACCGGCAGCGGGCCGCCGACCACGAAGAACTCAACCGCATCCTCGACAAAATAGGTACCGAAGGATATGACAGCCTGACCAAACAGGAAAAGGAAACCTTGTTCCGCCACGGAAAATAAAAGCCCGGAACAACTTCCGTTATAAAATCCGTGTTATGAAGTTGGCGGTATTTTTATTAAGTCTGCAGTATGAAACTGCTGTTCCGGAAAAATCAGTATTTCCAGGGCCACCGGACGCATTCTGGAATTTCGGGAAAAAGCACATAGTCGGCTTTCCCTTTCATGGTGAGTGTTTTAACGTTATAGCCTTCCAGAAGTGCCAGGGCAGTCTTGAGCGTTTTCCCCGATACCGACACATCATCGACCAGCAGGATCCTTTTATCTTCCAACCCGGGTAGGGGCGTGAAATTGCAAATCACCGGGGTTTCGTACCTGGGATTGTTTTGTTCATCGCGATAGTTCAACGAAATGATAAAAAGTTCGGCATCGAGGTGAAAAGCAATCATTGCGGCAGGCACGATGCCCCCGCTTCCGATGCCGATCACCAGGTCGGCGGCGGGAAGTTCCGTTTCACGGAGCCGCCGGGCAATCTGGCGGAATGATAAGGTAACCATATATCATTGTTGTTGTCCGGAATTCCCCGGAGTTTGTTTTTCTTCAAAGACGGGAATTTCAAGGAAGAAAGTAGTTCCACCGTCGATCACGGTCTCGTAAAAGATCCTTCCGTTGAAATTCTCGGCGATATTTTTCACGATAGCCAGTCCCAGCCCCATGCCGCTGCTCTTTGTCGTGAAGTTGGGACTGAACATCTTTTCGCGAAGTTCATCAGGAATCCCGGTTCCATTGTCGGAGACCGAAATCACTACCATGTGCTCCTTTTTCGTAACCGCCAGGTCTATTTTCCCTTTCCTGTCTTCGGGAATTGACTGGATCCCGTTTTTAATCAGGTTGATCAGCGCCCTTGACAGTTGTTCCCTGTCGGCATTCACCAAAAGGTTTCCGCAGTCGCCCCGGTCAAAAGTGATGGTAACCCGGTCGTTATTTTCAAACAATTCAATCACTTTTGAAATTTGCGCCGACAGGTTGAATACCTGCTTCATGGCTGTCGGGATTTGTGCGAAATTTGAAAATTCGGTGGCAATGTCAGAAAGGGTGTCGATCTGGTTGATCAGGGTTTGAGCAATCCGGTTGACATATTCCTGGTATTCTTTGCCTTCACCTCTGAAACGTTGGAGGTGCTGGATGTTCAGTTTCATGGGCGTCAGGGGATTCTTGATCTCATGCGCCACCTGTTTGGCCATTTCACGCCATGCACTCTCTCTTTCGGAACGGGCAAGCAACTCAGCACTTATCGCCAGTTCTTCCACTTTTTTGTTGTATTCCCTGACCAGTTTTCCAATCTCATCATCATGGTGATAATTCATCGGTTCATTTCGCTTTCCCAATTCGATTTTGCGGAGATTCTCCCTGATGATGGCCAGGGGAAGGGTGATCTGATTGGCAATAAAGACCGCCACCACCAGACTGGCCAGGAACAACAGCACATAGAGGTTGATGAAGGCGACAATGTAGGTGGAAATTTCCTGGCTGTATTTGTCCTGATGGGTAAAATAAGGGAGATTGATAAATCCCAGGTAATCCCCGTTGTTGTTTATGAGAGGTTCATAGGCTGACAAATAACTGAGTTTTCCGATGCTTTCAGGTTGGAAATAGTTGGTCTGGAAATTTTCAAACAGTTCATAATAAGCCTGCGCGTTGATTTTGCCCGACACCAGGCCCCTGTTAAAAATTTCGGGCCGTGATGATACGAAGAGATCTCCTTCCACATCATAGATGTTGATGTCGGTCTCGAAGATATTTGAAAGTCTGACCAGTTCCGGGGTCAGCCATTCCCTCATTTCAGGGATCATGGCGTCGATGTTTTCGAGGCGCATGTCGATTTCGACCGATATAGCGTTCATTTTGTTGTCCAGGTCTTCCTGCAGACGGCTCTTCGATTCATCCAGGTTATAGAAGATGGTACTGAGGGCTACCACCAGCAGGGAGAAGAAAACGATGGAGATGATTGCTGCCTGGATCCTGAATTTCAGGTCAAACATAATCTTCCTCTTACGGAAGGAGGGGAGGGCGATCGTCAAAACCACCAGCGAGAAGAGAAAATAAAAGACAAAAAGGTAAGGGAAGGAAATCAGGTAGTCGATGAAAGAATAGAGACTACGGCTGACGATGACATAATTATCTTCGCGGGTGCGGTGAATCAGATGCTCATAACCGTCCCAGATGTTGTAACTGAACTCCTGATCATCGAAATTATAGGAGTATATATAATAGTTATAAGGATAATCTCCATGCTTGTCAACGAGTTCACCCCCGAAATATTTCGCATAGTCGAATCTCCGGTAGCTTGCAGGTTTTCGCATCGATTTGTCGATCAGCAACTCGGGAAATCCGATCCCTTCGGAAAGGATTTTCGATTTGAGTTCGATGAAGATGGAGACTCCCATGTAATCAGACAACAATGGATAGTGCAGTTTGCCAAAGTAGGTGATCCGGCCGTCCAAGTTGTTCATATAGTAGAAGTTGGTACCAGGCAGGACCATGCCTTGGTTTTCTATCATGCTGTCAAAGAAAGGGAAGCAGGGTGTCCGGGTGTTTTGCGGATGGAGGGTGACGCTGTCTGATCCGGTACAAATAGTGATCTGCAGGTCGTACTGCCTGAAGAAACCGCCGAAATAGGCGGTTTCCAAATATTCAGCCAGTTTTTCAAACGGGGGGATCAGATATTTCGGGATGTTGGGATCGACATTTATCTGCTCCTGAATTTCCACCAGAAAAACTTCAGCAGCGGGATCATGCTCTGAAACCAGGTTGACAGCCATGGTTTTCTGGACATCCCGTTCTTTTTTTTCAGTGGAATGGTATATAATATGGATGGAATAGAGGGTAATGGCCACGATGAACAGGATCAGGTAACTCATGCCGTACTTCTGTGATGAGCGTCCGGAATAAAAGAGCGACAAAGTGATGACCAGGAGGTAAAGAAGCGGGATTTGCCAGGAGATTTTTCCGGCAATGAAAAACTGCAACAGCGCCGGGATAAGGATGGCCGCCAGGGAATAAATCGCTGATTTTCCGTTATTCAAGACTTTCCGGACTTCTCCGGCACTCCGGACCATCAGGAGGACAAGCCCGAAAAGGAGCAGCATCATGGATCCGATACCCAAAGCTGTTTGAAGGGTTATCTCGTTGATCCGGTTAAGGGTGAAAGAGAAACTGGAGTTGTAAATCAGCTGCCTGATCAGATAATCGGCCACATACAGGTACCCGGCCGAAAACAGCAACAGGAGAAAAGCTGCCAGGGAGGGGGACATGCCGGTCTCCTTCTGCAACAGGTTGATACGCATGTCCCAGAAATAACAGAGCGTAAAATAAAAGAGAAAAAGGGAGAGCAGCAGAAAATCCCCCAGGGACGGCAACCAGGAGCTAAAGGCAAAATGGGAGGGTGAAAAGAAGCTGATCTGATTGAAAAGTCCGGGAATACGAAACAACACATGTATCCAGTAAAGGATCAGGAGGAAAATCAGGGTGATCAGCAGACGCAGGGTAAGTTCGATGTTGAGCCCGCAGATGGTTTTGCGGGCAAAAATGAGGATGAGGAGGATGGCTGCGAGGTAAAAAATGCCGGGCAGATAAAAATATCCCGATTGCAGGAAAGCTTCCCCGTCGGGGACGATGGCAAAAACAGGTTCTCCCTCCCTGTTTTTTATATCATAGCCTTTAGAAGCTCCCGGCTTTACCATTCTGAATTGATCGGGCAGGCCAAATCCTTCAAAATAGCTGTTTGTAAGGTATTGGTTTTCGTACGAATAATTGTGGCTGATCTGGATAAGTCCGAAAATGGTGAGGCTGTCTTTTTCAACCCGCTTAACCAGGTAATAACCATTGGGAAAACGTACCACGGGTGCACCCGGTTCAACCGAAAGAGGGAGTTGATCGCGGAAAGCAATGGTTCTGTCTGACCAGTAAAAGAGTTTGTCGTTCCGGTATATCAGGAAACCGATCCCTTCTGTTTCCATCAGGTTGTTATACGGCGACATGCCGTTGAGGAAGTTATCGCAAAACCCGGGATCCGAGGAGATCTGAGAGATCTCATCAAGCCTGGATTCGAGATAGGACTCTTTGTCATTCAGTTTTTTCTGAAAACGTTCGATGGATTGTTTCCCCGGACGGTTGCTGAAGAATTTGTTTTCCAGGACAACAGCCATCACCATACAGAGGATGGCCAGGGTGAAATATCCGTATTTTCTGATTAGGTCAATCATTACTACTGGTGGTGATAAGGTTCTCCCCTGATGATGGTCAGGGCCCGGTAGAGTTGTTCCACGAACAATAACCGGACCATCTGGTGGGAAAAAGTCAATTTGGACAGGGAAATTTTTCCGGTGGCTTTTTTAACGAGTTTTTCCGGAAATCCATAGGGACCGCCAATCACAAAAAGAAGTTCTCGGCAGCCCGTGATCATTTTATGCTCCAACATACCCGCCAATCCTTCCGACGTATATTCATCACCCCGTTCGTCGAGCAGGTACACTTCCTTTTTCCCTTCGATGAGGGGGAGAATGGCGTCTCCTTCTTTCTCTTTCTGCAGGGCCGGCGCCAGGGCGGCACTGTTTTTGAGATCACCGGCAATCTTTATGTCAAAGTTTATATAATGTTTCAGTCGCTTCAGATATACATTCATCCCTTCCTGCAACCAGGGGGCATCGGTTTTCCCGGTAACGATCAGTCTGATCTTCATCCTTTGAATCCTGAATAAATTTCTTAAATTTACACTAAAATTTGAGTGTCATCTTTCTTTTGCATAGTTTTTGCAAGCTTCAAAGTACAAATTTTGACAATTAATATAATGAAAGCATTAAAAAACAAAGTTTTGTGGCCACTGATGTTTGTTGTTTTTGCTTTATTGGTGGTAAATCAGGCATCAGGGCAGATTCCCGATGAAATAATCCTGAGTCTGAAATCGGGGAATGCCAAGGTGCTTTCAGGTTTTTTTAACCAAAATATAGAACTGGTGATCCTTGAAAATGACAATGTATACAGCAAAGCACAGGCGGAACAGATTGTGACCAGCTTTTTTGCGCGCTATCAGCCCGAGCGTTTCAGTGTGATTCATCAGGGGGGCAAGGAGGATGCTCATTATGTGATTGGGACCCTTACTACGAAACAAGGTGCCTTCAGGGTCTATTTCCTCCTTAAAAAAAATACCGGGAAGGACATTATCCATCAATTGAGAATTGAAAAACAAGGATAAGCATGCCGCCTTATCAACGGTTGGCCGCATTGAGCCAGAAATATGCCGAAAAAACCGTTAACTGGGCCAAAAGAGTCAGTTTGCCTTTTCTGGACGGGGTACCGGTTTACAATGTGGCGGTTTTTTTTTGGCGCAGCATCGTCGATGGGGCACTGACCACGCGTGCGTCGGCAATCGCCTTTAACTTTTTCCTGGCTCTTTTCCCGGCCATCCTCTTTTTGTTTACCCTGATCCCGTATATTCCCATTCCCAATTTTCAGGATGAACTTTTTTACCTGATCAAGTCGATTGTTCCCGAGAGTGTTTTCGGCAGCATTGAGGATACCGTCGAAGATATCATTACCCGGCCCCGGGGAGGTCTGCTTTCCCTGGGTTTTTTAATGGCACTCATCTTCTCGACAAACGGGATCGCCTCCATGATGTCGGCTTTCGATGCTACCATCCATAGTATTTACCGCCGCTCCTGGATCAGCCAGCGGCTCATTTCCATCGTCCTTCTGTTTATCCTGTCGGTTCTGCTGACAACGGCCATTGCCCTGGTAACCGGCGGACAATTGCTTCTGGATTATATTGACCAGCATTCCGCCATTTTTGACCGGTTTACCTATTATTTCTTTACCATCGGGAAATGGGCGATCATTCTGGCCTTGTTCTTCTTTGCTTACTCCTTTCTCTATTTCATGGCTCCTGCCCGAAAAACAAAATGGCGGTTCATTTCGGCCGGAGGGTCACTCGCTACCCTGCTAAGCCTGCTCCTGATTTTTGGTTTCACCTATTATATCAACAACTTCAGCCAGTATAACAAGCTGTATGGTTCCATAGGGACCCTCCTGGTGGTGTTGTTGCTGATATACCTGATTTCCCTGATCCTGCTGATCGGCTTTGAACTCAATGCCAGCATTTACCAGGCAACACAGGAAACAGAACAGGGGGGATCCCTCTTTACCCGCCTTCGGAAACAAATTACCGAAGAGTAACCCGAATCCTCCCCGGGGAATGCAGGTGCTGTCCTTTTCCGCCCGGAAATCAACTCTTCATGTTCTTGCAAACAGGCAACAAGTAGTAGTTCACCTTCAGTAAGTTGTCCTGTTTTTAACTCGTTGATAAATACCTTATTAAAATCATCAATATGACAGAAAATTTCGATAAATTTGTTTTCATAATTTTTCATGGATTCTTCATTTTATGTTTATGGTGAAACTGATTTTGGAAAAATCTTTTTCGTTATATATTTGATTATCAAGTAGTTATCAACAAAATCAAAATTAAAATATTGATAACGAATGCGTAAAACAAAATTCTTATATCGAACTCACGTTAATAAGTTAAAAACAATGAGACCGCTTGCCATCAGATCACTTTTTATCGCCTTGTTGGTTTTTACGGCCACCTCCTGCCTGGTTCCCACCACCAAGGAGGATTACCTGAGAGGTTTTGAACGATTCGTGCAGGATGTGGAAAAAAACGGTGAGAAATTTTCCCGCAGCGACTGGCGTTGGGCGAATAAAAAGTTCAGCCGCTATACGGATGAATTTTACGACAAGTTCCGCGATGAACTCACCCTGGAAGAAAGAATGGAGGTCACCCTCCTGAAGGGGAGATACCTGACTGCCAAAGGCGCCTCCTTCCTGGGCCGGATCATCAATAAAAACCTGAAGAAGGATGTTGACAAACTTAGTGAAGAGGTCAAGAGATATCTGGACGAGAACCTGGATGAGGACCTGGAAGGAATCAAAAAGGGGGCCCGGGAAATCGGGGACTCAGCCGTTAAGGTTATGGAGGAGGTGTTGAAGGAATTGAAAAAGAAAAAGGAGTAGCCTCCGGCGTTTTTTCAATCCCTGAAGGGTTGCCTGGTGTGAAAACCGGGCTCATAGGCCTGGAAGACAGCCCCATTGTCGTCACCCGCCATTTTACAGCCTGATGGGGATTCCGTTGTAAAAATCAAGAATTTTAGTACGGAAGATGTAATCGTACCTTGCCTGGGCAAGCTGCGACTGCGCCATGGTGAGGTTGTTCTTGATCTGGTTGTATTCTACGGTGGTGACCAACCCCACACTGTATTTCTCCTCGGCATAGCGGAAAGCTTCCGCACTGGAACTCACCGCCTTTTCGCCCGACAGATATTTGTTCAGGGCAGCCAGGGCATTGGTATAGGCTTGCTCAATCTCTTTCTGGAGGAGGTTCTGTGAATTCTGCAGCCTGTATTTGTAATCGGCGATTTGTAATTCGGAATTGGCGATTGCATTCTGCACTTGGAACTTGTTAAACAGCGGTATGTTCATTGTGAATCCGAAACCATAGCGCTGGTTGTTTTTCATCTGGTCGGAAAAGGGGATCACCTCTTTTTTGAGGGGATTGTTTTCCGCGATTCTCATATAGTTGTCGTTGTAATTGTTGTAATAATTGGCGCCAAAGCTGAGTTTCGGCCACCGGGCGCCCTTTGCCTGGTCGAGTTGCCGTTGGGCACTCTCCACCCTCAGCTGCGCAGCCCTTATTTCAGGGCGGGTGAGTACGGCATTGTTGAAGATCGTCAGCGAGTTAAAATTCAGCGTGCCTGTATGGAGATCGGGTAGTTCAGGTTTGGCGATCTTGAATGACCTGGAGAGGGGTAGTTCAAGAAGCTGGAAGATGTTGAGATACGCCAGTTGTACCCGGTTCCGGTCATTGACAAGCTGAAGTTCTTCCCTGGCCAGCTGGGCTTCCACCTCCAGCAGGGCTCCCTTTGCCAGGCTCCCGGCTTCCACGAGTTTTTGGGTCCTCTCGATTTGCTGACGGGTAACATCAATCTGGCTTTCGTCGATTGCCACAAGTTCTTCGGCAAACAAGATTTCCAGATATAAGGCGGCCAGATTGAGAATCAGGTCATCCTTGGCTTTTTTCAGATCCTCTATGGATGCCTGCAGGTCAAGATCCCGCTGACGGATGATGTTTTGCAGCTGAAAGCCGTTCCACAGGGTTACGTCGGTTCCCAGATAACCTGACAAACTTGTCGAGTTGCTGTTTTCATACAGGTTTTCATAGGTGAGTGACCGGCCGAAATTGTAATTGTTGCCCACCTGACCGTTCAGATTGGGAAAACGGTCGTTTTTTGCCTGACTCAGCAGGTTCTGCTGGTAGTTCACCGTCAGATCCTGTTGCCTGATCTGAATATTATTCTCCAGCGCATAGTCGATGCACTGCTGCAATGTCCAGGTCTCCTGCCCGAAAACCGTACCGACGGATACCATCAGCAATACCAGCACCCCGGTCGTGATCCACTGTTTCATCTGTTTAAAATATTTAGTTACTATGGTGAAATCCGCTCTCTTAATCTTAACCTTAACCTCAACCTCAGCTTTGTTTGTGTGCCTTTGGATCGATCTTTTCTCCCCTGACCTTGTCGGCTTTTGCCAGTCCTTCCGTAATCTCTATGTTGATACCGTCGGAAAGCCCGGTTTTTACAAAACGTTTTTCAAATTTCTGGGTTTCGGTTTCCACTTCCACATACGCGGAGTCATTTTGGAATTTAATCGTGGCTTCGGGAATGGTCAGCACACTGTCGCGACGGTCCAGTACGATGTTGGCATTGGCGCTGTATCCCGAACGGATAAACTGGTTTTCTTTCAGTAACAGGTCGGCTTTGATTTCAAACTGAATTGCGCCGTTTTCAATTTTCCCCTTAGGGGCGATGTATTTCAGGACGGCATCAAAGGTTTCATCATCAATGGCCCCGATGGTTAGCTCAATGTGCATGCCTTCCCTGATCTTGCCTACTTCGGTTTCATCCACCTTCCCGATAAATATCATGTCTTTCATATCGGCCACCACAGCAATGGTCGTCCCGGCATTGAAGGTATTGGCCTGGATCACCGAGAATCCTTCTTTCACCGGCACATCAAGGACCATCCCGTCGATGGTGGACCTGATCAGCGTATTGGTAGTTTTCGCCGAACTGCGTGTCACCCCCTTGCGGATCAGGTCGAGGTTGTTCTGGGCGGCATCGATCTCCTCCCGTGCTGCGTTAAAACTCAGCTGCGCCCGCTGGTACTCCTCGCGGGGGATCACCTCCTTCTCAAAAAGGGTAGTCTGACGGTCGTAATTTATTTTGGCATCCTCATAATTCATTCTGGCGCGGTTCATCCGCGACTCCGCATTGTTGAGGTTGATCATGTCGGGAATTATGTTAACCCGGGCCAGTACGTCCCCTTTCCGAACCATGGTCCCCGCTTCGACATACAACTCTTCGACAATTCCGGAAACCTGGGGCTTGACCTCAATTTCCTTCCGGGGTTCTATCGATCCGGTGGCTACGGTCTTTTTGACAATCGTGGTGACCTCCGGATTTTTCACATCGTAAATCTCAGACTCCGGTTGCGATTTCTTGTAGAGAAATCCCAGTGTCCCGATGAATACAAGACCCAGCAACACAAAACCGGCAATTTTAAAAATCTTCTTCATGACTTTCAATAATTATGTGTTAATCTTAACCTCAACCTTAGTTTTTTTACTCCTCCCTCAGCGCCTCGATGGGTTTGATTTGAATGGCTCTTTTGGCAGGGATCGATCCTGCGAATAATCCCGCGACGATCAGGACTGCCAAAGCCGCCAGAGCGACGGAAATGGTGATTTCGGGGTGGCGGAAGAAGATCTCCTCTTCGTTACGGGACTGGCTTTCCAGAATCCTGTTGATGAGTTCCAGAAGTCCGACCCCCAGTGAAAGCCCGATATAACCGGCGACTGTCGTCAGGGCCACGCTTTCGAGCATGACCTGAGTGATGATGGTTGCCGGCCGTGCTCCCAGTGCCCGTTGTACCCCGATTTCCCGGGTGCGTTCCTTCACGATCACCAGCATGATGTTGCTTACCCCGATTACCCCCGCCATCAGGGTGCCGATACCCACAATCCAGGTGAGGATGTTGATCCCGAAAAAGAGCCCCCTAATTTGTAAAAATTGTTTTTCTATATTAACGCTGCTGATGGCCTGAACGTCGGTGGGAGATATGGCATGACGCTGACGGATGATGCTCTTTATTTTCTCTTCGGCAACGCTGACAGGTACGCCGGGCTTGGACGTGAAAGCGAGAACGTGAACCTGATTTCCCATGTTATAGGTCTGTTGCATCGTGGTGAAAGGAATGCTGACAGATTCCTCGGTACGGCCGTTGATGTTGATGCGGGTTTCGGGTTTGATCACCCCGACCACCTGGTAATAGACTCCCGAAATTTTCAGGTACTCCCCCAAAGGATTCTCGCCGGGGTCAAACATGGTATCATACACCTTGTTTCCGATGACGCATACTTTCCGTTTTTCCCGGATGTCTATTTCATTGATCCAGCGGCCATATACGATGGTAACCGGGTCGATTTTCACATAATCGGGGTAATCTCCCTTGATGTTGAAAGAACCGTTGCGGATTCCCCTGATGGTGTTGGGGCCGTTGTTGTCATCGGAACCGAAATTCTTGGGCGTCAGGATCTCTAATTCTGGAACCCGGGTCCTGATGATCTTAATATCTTCGGAATCCATATTCCAGAACCTTCCTCGTGTGTATCCCTTGTAGGGTTCACTGGTCCGGTTGGTCCATACCAGGGCTGAGTTGGTGGCAAATCTGGCCACTCCTTCCATCAGTCCGTTGGTCAGTCCGTTTCCTGCCCCGGCCATGACAATGAGCATGAAGATCCCCCAGAACACCCCGAAGGCGGTCAGCAGGCTGCGCACCTTGTTCATCGACAGGGCATGTCCGATTTCTTTCCAGCGATCCAGGTCAAACATCTTTTAAATTTTAGAATAATAGAATTTCAGCGTAATCCTTAACCTTAGCCTCAACCTTAGTGTTATTCATCCCGGAGGGCTTCGATGGGTTTTACATTGGCGGCATTCCGGGCGGGGATATAGCCGGCCAGGGCTCCGGAAACAATCAGGATGGCCGTGGCTGTGAGTGCGGTGGAGAAATTGACGGTGGGGTTGCGGAAGAAGATCTGTTCTCCCCCGCCTCCTGCCATCATCTGTTCCAGCCCGAAATTCACGGCTTCCATCAATCCAACACCCGTCACCAGCCCCAGGTATCCTGCCACGGTAGTGATCAGTACCGATTCGAGAAGGACAAGGCGGATCACCGAAGCCGGACTGGCGCCCAGTGATTTGCGGATGCCGATTTCGCGGGTACGCTCTTTTACCAGGATCAGCATGATGTTGCTCACTCCCACAATACCGGCGATCAGGGTGCCGATGCCGATGATCCAGACAAACAACCTGATGGCCTGAAAAATCTTCATGGTCCGGATGTAATCGGTGAGCATATTGTAAGAACCCATGGCGCTATTGTCTTCCGGGTCAAAATCATGGCGCCGGGCCATTTGTTCCCTGACATGCTGGTCAATGGCTTCGGCTTCTTTGACTGATGAGACCATCCGGGTGGTCACCGTGAAATTGTGGACCCGGTTTCCGCCTGCGAAAAGCCGCTGTGCCGTGGTGAAAGGCATATAGGCCTGGCGGTTCCGATCTGTGCCGGGATCAAGGGTAATACCGATGACTTTGAAAGGAACCGATCCCACCTTGATATATTTTCCCATGGGATCCTCCTCCTTGAAAAGTGCCTTTCGGATTTCATCCCCGATGACGATCACCTTGCGTAATTCCTTAATGTCAAGGTCATTGATAAACCTTCCCTGCGTAAGTTTGATTTTTTCTATGTCAAGCAGGGAGGGATGACAGGTGCTGGTGGAGAAAGAACCATACTCCTTGCCGTACGAATAGGTGATGTCTCCCCGAAGGTAAAAGCGGCTGGAAACCTGGTCGATATCTTCGGCCCGGATGGTCAGAAAATCGTAATCCTCATTGGTGAAACGGATTTCCCTTCCCTCTTTCAATCCGTTGTAAGGAAGTGAAGTCTTGCCGGTCCACATCCACATGATGTTCACGGCATTGTCTGCGAATTCCTCCCTGACGCCGTTTTGCAGTCCGTTGCCCGAGCCCAGCAGGACCATCAGCATAAAAATTCCCCAGGCTACCGAGAAGCCTGTCAGGAAAGTACGCAGTTTGTTCTTCCTGATGGTACTGATAATCTCCTGCCAGATATCTACGTCAAACATAACTAAAAGTGTTTTCGCTTCTGATAATTTCCCTGTACATCTTCAGGTCACCGTTAATGATGGTTTCGCCAATGATTCCGTCCTTCATCCGGATGATCTTGCTGGTCATGGCGGCGATATCGTGTTCGTGGGTCACAATGATGACTGTGATGCCCTGGTCATTCACCTCTTTGAGGATTTGCATTACTTCAAAAGATGTGGCGGTATCAAGGGCGCCGGTGGGTTCGTCGGCAAGGATCACCTGGGGTTTGGAAATCATCGCGCGGGCAATGGCCACCCGCTGCTTCTGGCCACCCGATAATTCCGCAGGAAGATGGTCCGCCCAATCTTTCAGTCCGAACCGGTCAAGATACTCCATGGCGATCACGTTGCGCTTCCGGCGGCTGACCTTTTGGTAATAAAGGGGAAGTGCCACGTTTTCCAAGGCATTCTTGAATGAGATCAGGTTAAAGGACTGGAACACAAAACCAATCATCTGGTTCCGGGTAATTGCTGCCCGGGTCTCATTCAATCCCTTGATTTTCTTTCCGTCAAGGAAATAGTCTCCTTCGTCATAATCGTCGAGAATTCCCAGGATGTTCAACAAGGTGGATTTCCCCGATCCCGAGGATCCCATGACCGACACAAACTCACCGGCATGAATCTCAAGGTCAATCCCCTTGAGAACATGCAGGGAGTTGTTGCCGGTAACATACGACTTGTGCAGGTTGTTTAGTACGATCATGGCCTGTAAATATGAAAGTTCTGTTTTCTGTTTTCTGTTTTCAGCATCAAATTTGTTGCAGTGAGGATGGTTTTACACCATATTTACCGATAAACAGCAGGAAATAACCCGTGAATGAAACTTTTTGACAGGTTTATCGTCACGACAGTAACCTGGTTTGAGGATAAGAGCGTTTACCGGTAAACATTTTGGTCATATCCGCAGAAACCTTTAATATTGGATATTAACTACAAGGAATATGGCTGCGTTTAACTTTACGGACAAGGGGCTTATCGATTACAAGGAGTGCTGGGATTTGCAGGAGGATTTGCATGCAGTGGTTGCTGCCGGGAAGCGGTCTGCGGGGAACCCTGTTGCCATCAATCATTTTTTGCTGGTTGAGCATCCGCATGTGTATACGCTCGGGAAGAGCGGGGATGAGCACAATTTGCTGATCAGGAAAGATTTTCTGGAGAAGATCGGAGCCACCTATTACCGGATTAACCGGGGCGGGGATATCACTTATCACGGGCCGGGGCAGTTGGTGGGATATCCCATCCTCGACCTGGAGTATCATCATTTGGGGATCAGGGAGTTCATTGAAAAGATGGAGGAGGCCATTATCGGAACGCTAGCGCAGTTCGGCATTGTGGGGGGGAGGAAAGAGGGTGCGACAGGGGTATGGCTCGAGGCCGACCATCCGGTCCGGGCCCGGAAGATTTGCGCCATCGGGGTTCGGGTGAGCCGGTTTGTGACCATGCATGGTTTTGCGCTTAATATAAACACCGATCTGCGCTATTTCAGCTATATCAATCCCTGTGGTTTCAGTGCCGTGACGGTGACCTCCCTTCAGCAGGAACTGGGCCGGAGGGTTGACATGGAGGAGGTCAAGGAGGTGCTGAAAGCGCAGTTCAACAAAACCTACTAAGGAAGACCGGAATATCAGAATATCAGGGGATCATGTCGAAGCCGCAGAAGGGGACCAGGGCGCGGGGAATGCGGATTCCTTCGGGCGTCTGGTTGTTTTCCAGCAGGGCGGCCACAATGCGGGGGAGCGCCAGGGCGCTTCCGTTGAGAGTATGGGCCAGTTGCGGCTTTTTCCCGGCTTCTTCGCGGAATCGCAGTTTCAGGCGGTTGGCCTGGAAGGATTCGAAATTGCTGACGGAACTTACTTCAAGCCATTTTTCCTGGGCTCCTGACCACACTTCAAAATCGTAGGTAAGAGCAGATGTGAATCCCATGTCACCGCCGCAGAGTTTGACGATCCGGTAGGGTAATTCCAGTTTTTGGACCAGGGATTCCACATAGTTGACCATCTCTTCCAAGACTTCGTAGGAGGTATCGGGATGGGCAATCCTGACAATCTCCACCTTGTCAAACTGATGCAGGCGGTTGAGGCCGCGAACATCCTTTCCGTAAGAGCCGGCTTCGCGGCGGAAACAGGCGCTATAAGCGCAGTTCTTCACCGGGAAATCCCTGTTCTCAAGGATTACATCCCTGTATATGTTGGTGACAGGAACTTCAGCAGTGGGGATCATGTAAAAATTGTCAGCGGTAACATGGTACATCTGACCCTCCTTATCGGGGAGCTGTCCGGTGCCAAAACCGGAAGCTTCATTGACCATCAGGGGGGGCTGTATCTCTTCATACCCGTTCTGGCGGGCCTGATCCAGGAAGAAATTGATCAACGCCCGCTGTAACCGGGCTCCTTTCCCCCGGTAGACAGGAAAACCTGCCCCGGTAAGTTTTACACCCAGCTCAAAGTCAATGAGGTTGTAGCGGCTGGCAAGCTCCCAGTGGGGAAGGGCGTTCTCATCCAGGACAGGGAATGATCCTCCTGAGCGGACCACCTCGTTATCTTCGGCAGAATTGCCCTCCGGGACTGAAACATGAGGGGTGTTGGGGAGCAAAACCAGCAACTCCCTGATTTTTACATCCAGGTCGGCAAAAACAAGATCGAGCTCCCTGATCGATTCTTTCAATTCAGCGGTCCGTTCTCTGGCCTGCTGTGTACCTGAAGCATCTCCTTGGCGCATCAGTTGCCCGATCTCTCTTGAAAGCGCATTCAATTCGGCTTTGGCACGATCGGCCTGCATCTGGGTCTGATTTTTGGCCTCCGTAAATCCGATGATGGAATTTACAATCTCCCGGGCATCGAATTTCTTTTTGGCCAGCTTTTCAATCACTTCCTGCGGATTCTCCTGGATGGTTCGCAATGTCAGCATACTTCTTTTTTTATAATACACACAAAAGTAACAAAACAAAAAAAATCTCCTGCGGGAAACCAGCGGGAGATTTTCAAAGACCTGTAAATAAATGCGTTTAGTTTACACTGGCTTCCGGTACCGCATTTTCCAGAGAAACCACGGGTTCTACGGAGACGTATGACCTGTTGTTCTGTTTCTTGCTGAAGGTTACCGTTCCGTCGATCAGGGCAAACAGGGTATGGTCCTTGCCGATTCCGACATTGGAACCCGGGTGATGCGTAGTGCCTCTCTGGCGGACAAGGATGTTGCCCGCTTTCGCAAACTGACCGCCGAAGATCTTAACTCCCAGTCGTTTGCTTTCCGATTCGCGTCCGTTTTTCGAACTACCTACACCTTTCTTATGTGCCATGGCTCTTGTTTTTAAATTATCCTACAATTTCTTCGATCAGCACCTGGGTAAACGATTGGCGGTGGCCATTGAGTTTCTGGTAGCCTTTTCTTCTCTTTTTCTTAAAAATCAGGACTTTGTCTCCGCGGGTGTGTTCCAGAACCTTCGCCGTAACTTTGGCTCCTTCGACAACGGGGGTGCCAACCCTGATGTCGCCGTCATTATTAATCAGCAAAACCTTGCTGAATTCAAGCGCTTCACCTTCATCGGCTGTTAACCGGTGTACAAATAGTTTTTTGTCTTTTTCGACCTTGAATTGCTGTCCGGCAATTTCAACGATAGCGTACATAACCTCTTTTTTAACGTTTTGCCCGTCAGGCGGAAAAACAATTCGTTTTTCACTTTTTTAAGCCTGAACAAGCCAATTTTGGGAGTGCAAAAGTAGTTATTTTATCGTGATAGACAAATATTTTCCCTGTTTTAAAGGAAATTTCCGGTCATAATTTTTTTTCGATTATTTTTATGTTCCTGTTTTCGGGCTTGGTTCCGCAAAATCATTGTTATCTTTGTTCTGGCAGAAATTGGAGGGCTTAACATACCATGTATAAAGTCAGGTTGAATATTTTAGGATTGTCGGTCAGCCAAACCCAGTCGGGGGCTTACGCCCTGGTTTTGGCTGAAGAGCATGGTGACCGGCGTATTCCCATCATCATCGGGCCGGTGGAAGCCCAGGCCATTGCCATTCATCTCGAAGGGCTGAAACCTCCCCGCCCGCTTACCCACGACCTGATCAAAAACATAGCCCTGGCTTTTGACATTACCCTTCTGGAGGTGACCATCCACAAGCTGGAGGAGGGCATCTTTTTTTCCGAACTTTTGTGTGAGATGAACGGCAAGGAAGTCAGGATCGATTCCCGCACTTCGGATGCCATTGCGCTGGCCCTCCGCTTCCGTTGCCCCATCTATACCACCGAGGAGATCCTCCACAAAGCCGGTATTATTTTGGAAATGAACAAAGAACAGACTGCAGGAAACAGGGAGGAGGAGAATGATCCCCCTTCTTCGGGGAAGACAGTCTATTCAAAATATACCCTGGCTGACCTGGAAAGTGCCCTGGACGAAGCCATCCTGAATGAGGATTATGAAAAAGCCTCCCTGATCAGGGACGAAATCCGGAAAAGAAGGTAATTCCGCAATTTTTAAATCTCTATTTTACAGATGAATCTTAAACATCGTTTAATCATCATGAATTTCCTCCAGTTTTTCATCTGGGGGTCATGGCTTTTAACCATCGGCGCATACTGGTTTCAGACAAAGAAATGGTCGGGCACCGATTTCGGCGCTATCTTTTCGACCATGGGAATTGCCTCCCTCTTCATGCCTGCCATTGCCGGTATCATTGCCGACAAGTGGATTAATGCCGAGAAGTTATACGGGATCTTTCATTTTGCCGGCGGAATGTTGTTGCTGATCCTTCCGGGCATCAACGATCCCCGGCTCTTTTTCTGGGTGATGCTGCTTACCATGATGTTCTACATGCCCACCATCGGCCTTTCGATCACCATTGCCTATACGGCATTGAAGATGAACCAGTACAATATCGTCAAGAGTTATCCGCCCATCCGGGTGTGGGGGACGGTGGGGTTCATCGTTGCCCTTTGGGTGGTGAGTCTTTCGGGATTTGAAACCAATTCCGGCCAGTTTTACATTGCCGCCGGCTCCTCCTTTTTGCTGGGAGTCTATGCTTTTACGCTGCCCCATTGTCCTCCGATGGGGAAAGGCCACCGGCCCAACCTGGCCAGCGCCCTGGGATTGGATGCTTTTGCCCTTTTCAAAAGCCGGAAGATGGCCTCTTTTTTCATTTTTGCCATGCTCCTGGGTGCCTCCCTGCAACTTACCAATGCCTACGGGGATACCTTTCTTCATGACTTTGCCAAAATTCCGGAATTTGCCGATCTGGTCGCCGTGAAATACCCGGCCATTATCATGTCGATTTCCCAGATTTCCGAGACCCTTTTTATCCTCACCATCCCCTTCTTCCTGCGGAAATACGGTATCAAAAATGTGATGCTGATGAGCATGATCGCATGGGTGCTGCGGTTCGGCCTTTTTGCCTATGGTGATCCGGCGGGCGGACTCTGGATGATCATCCTCTCCTGCATCATCTACGGATTGGCTTTTGACTTTTTCAATATTTCGGGCTCCATTTTTGTGGAGACCCAGAGCATTCCGGCCATCAGGGCCAGCGCTCAGGGATTGTTCATGATGATGACCAACGGCTTCGGGGCGCTCATCGGTAGCAGGGTGAGCGGTATTGTCATCGATAAGTTTTTTACCGACGGAGAACGTTTCATGTGGAAGGAGATATGGATCTCCTTTGCTTTGTATTCCCTGGTGGTGGCTGTGTTGTTCTTCTTTCTCTTCAAACACAGGCACGACCCTGCCGAAGTGGAGAATATCCGTCATTGATGCCGCAGTCCGGGGAGCATTGCCAGGACTGAAGCAATGAATTCCGGCGAGCGTCCCCGTCGGCTCTGCCGCGGGGTAAGCGAGCGAAACAATAAAGAAGTCCTTGACGGAATCGGATTGACTACATCCGTTCTTTCTGCCAGGTAAACATTAATGCCTGGCCTCTGCTAATGGCTGATCATGTGCTGAAACCCGTCGAACTCATCCCGGTTTCGCGGGATTCGTTTCCCCACTGCTCTGCAGCTGGTAGTTTCAATCGCACAAAGGCCGGGATAAAAAAGGAGAGGAGCATTGATACCCCTCTCCTTTTTATTGATATGACCGGTTACCCGGGTCAGAGTTCCTGTCCGTAGACGACAATTTCAGCAAGGAACGCGTAATGGTTGGGTCCTGCCGTGGCTTCATACTTGAAGTAACGGGCTTCGGGCAGGTTGGTCAGCATGTAAAACTGGCCGGCATTGATGGTGGCGTTGAAGGTGAATTCGCCCTGGTCGGTGAAGTTTATGCCGTCGTCGCTGGTGTGGATTTTGAATTTGGTTTGACCATTGCTATTGCCCTGGCGGCGGAAACATTCGACAGCCATCATCCGAACCTTCTTTTTCATGTCGATGGTGAAGTAATGGGGATAGGGAGGCTGTGACAGCTCCCATGCGGAATGCCAGAAGGTGGAGAGGTCACCGTCGATGGCGGCGGCTACCAGTCCCTGGATAGGCGGTCCCCATGTGGCTTCCTTGGGTTCTTCGGAGGAAAAATCGGCCACCGACCAGTCAGCGCGGTCGATTTGGGCGGCGATCTGGCCGTAGAGATCCAACTCTGCCAGGAAGGCAAAGAAGTTGGGTCCCTGGGTGGCCACATAGCGGACATAGCGGGCCATGGGAAGGTTGACAAGGTTGTAGGACTCACTGGCCACATTGGGATCATATTCGAAGGTCCCCTGGTTGACAAAGTTGGTGCCATCCATGCTGGTGAGGATCTGGAACTGGGTCTGCCCCCGGCTGTCGCCAGAGCGCCGGAAGACCTCCAATTTGCTAAGTTTGGCAATTTCCCCCAGGTCGACGGTGAAATGATGCGGGTATCCCGGGGAGCCACCGCTCCACTGCGTATGCCAGAAAGTATTCAGCTGATTATCGATGGCCGCTGAGGCCAGTCCGTTCGGAGCGCCCTCGTTAGGCTCTTCCGTCGAGAAATCCTTGATGGTCCACTTCTCCTTACTCAGCTTGTCACCTTTGAATTCGATAAAGCGGGGAAGCATCACCTCGTCGGGCTGGGTGGCAAATGTGTCGATGGCATTCGGAGTGGGAATGTAAAAGGACTTGTACGACATTGTTCCCAGCGATTCCCAGTTTTTGATGATGGTCTGGTTCTCACCAGGCTTCACCCATTTTTTTATCGGTTCGCCGGTACGGCTGTTGTAAGTAATTTCTACACCGGTGTTTCCGTCGTTGGGAAGACGCCAGTTGATGATCAGGGAATCGACGGTTCCGCCCCCCACGATGGAAGTGATGATCCGGTTGGTTAGACTGGACATGTAGATTTCCCCGAACACCTGGCCTGTAACCTGCACCTTGACGGAACGGTTTCCGTCCTTGTCGATGTTGTAAGTTTTGAAGAGATAGGATTTCTCTTCCAGGTTATCGAGGGTGATCAGCACCGAGTCGAGGGGTGACTGGAGCGAAACATCTACGCTTTTGGAAAAATCCTGGCCGCTGTCGGTCCATTCCACAACGCTTTTACGAATGTTGGCGCCATTGTTGATCAGCCATTTGAGCTGAAGACGCTGGTATCCCGAGAAGGTTTGAACGGTATCGGGAACGGCGGCATAAACAATTTCGCCATCTTTGATGAAATCGGCATGGATATCCTCCATATCCTGGCAGGAAACGAATGCTCCAAAAAGCAAGGTCAGGAAAATGGTTGCTTTAATTAATATCTTCATCTTTTCCAGTTTTAAGAGTTAAATTATTCTCCGACCACTTGTCCGTAGAAGGTAACTTCCGCAAAGTGGATGAACCCGGTAACGCCCCAGGTTTCGTTGACCAGAAAGCGGATATAGCGGACCGGGGGATCTTCAAGGGTGAAGGAGTATTCATCTCCCTTTTTCAGATGATTGGCATCTTCATCGGCTGTTCCGCCCATTGCGCTGGGTTTGGTAGCCACGCAGTCGCGCAGTTTGATCCAGTTGTCCCAGCTTCCGTCGGCCGGGGGCGCTTCCTCAATGCCCCAGACTTCAAGCAAACGCGGGTTTCCATGGGAATAGGGAAAACTCTGACGCTGGATGACGATGACGCGGCTCAGCCGGGCAGTCACCCCCAGGTCAATGGTGAAATACTGCGGCCATCCGGTTCCTGCCAGCGAGTGGTTGAAAGTGTTGATGTCATCGTCAAATATATAGTAGGAACGCCCTTCCCATCCGTTCATGTCGGTATCGCCGGGTAACACGATGTCATCAAATTTGGATTTGTCGAGTTTTTCCTCAAACATGGGTGTCAAGGTCACTTTCACCGTGTCGGAATAGTTGTCCCAGCGGTCGCGGATCACAATGGCGAAAATTTTCTCTTCGGGATCAAATCCTCTGACGGTATATTTGCCGTCGGTGACGCTGGTGTAAACTGTCTCTACGGGATTAAGGGCTCCTGTGGAATCCTGGGTGATGATGATGAACGCCAGGGGGGCATTGGTCTCATTGGTCCAGGTGTATTGTGCTCCCCCGAAATCGGGGATTACCTCCATGGTGTTTTTCACCATATGTACCGGCGGCGTCAGGGGCTGAACCTTCACGGTGACGGGAGCCGAGATGTTCTCACTCCGGTCAACGGCATAGAGTTTGACCTCCCTTTCCCGGGTGTCCCCAAAACCTTCCACTTGTACCGAACTGGCATAAATGGAACTCCGGGTCTCTACCTTCTTCCCGTTGGAGAGTTCATATTCCGCCTTGACATACAACAGGTCGGTTTCCTTGGGCAGGGCATAGGTAATGACAGCACCCCCGGGGATATTCTCTACAACAAGAGAAGTGATTACTCCGGGTGGCACGGAATCCTTTGTGATGGGCTCCCTTTCGATCTCTTCACAGCCGAAGACGATCAGCAGCGAAAGGACCAGCAATGCATTGATTATTCTTGATATTTTCATCTGTATATTATTTTTGATTTTCACCTGCTTACCAGCCCAGGTTTTGGACCAGGTTGGGATTGTTGATTCTTTCCCGTTCCCTGATGGGCCAGAAATAATCCTTGAACTCGAACCTCGGGGTATATACGGTGGTTACGTTGTAAAAGTTCAGGTTACGGCCGCTGATGTCCCAGCCCCTGATCGGTCTGTTCATGTAGTCAAGGGCCAGTTTCCAACGGCGGAGGTCCCAGAAACGCTGTCCTTCGAAGGAGAGTTCAATCATGCGTTCCTGCTGGATAATTTTCCGCATTCCCTCTTTGGTGGCTGGTTTCTGGGGATTCTTGGAATGGGCGGCCCAGCTTTCCACGACGCCCAGCAGGCCTGCACGTTCCCTGACCTTGTCGATGTATTCATACACTTCTGCATCGGGAGCGGCTTTTACCTCGTTGAGAGCTTCGGCATACAACAGGTAAATGTCAGCAAGGCGGATGATCGGGAAAGGAAAGTTGTAATCGATTTCGTAGGAGTTACCCGAGAAACCGTTGCGTGGACTGAGGAGTTTTTTGGGCCAGTATCCGGTGACGGAGAATTCCCCTTTGTTGCGCTTGGTGGCCATTTCTCCGGCCCGGCACTGGACATAATAATAGGTGGGTTCCAGCACAAAGGTGCCCCGGTCAAAGGCGATGGAAGCGTAAAAGCGGGATTCACGGTCGAAGTGAAGCATGGCGGTGGTTTCCCCGGAGCGGACATAGTCGCTTTCGGCGGTCACGGCCGTCCGTAGAGTGTACCTGTCCTCATAGGGAAAGCTCACATCTTCCTCGATGGGGACGCCGTTTTTGGAATAGTAGAGTTCCGCCATCCGCAGGGTGGCAGCGTAGAACTGGCTGACAGGGTTGGCATCGGTGACGGTGATCAGCAGGGGCTGCAACATCCGCTGGTAGGTATGGCTGAAAGGAAAGTTGGTGCATCCCCATATCACTTCCGTATTTCCCTTGGTGGTGACAATGGAGCGGAGCATCAGTTCCCGCATCATCGCCTCCGAGTGTTTGTACTTGGTCTGGTAACTGTCAACCAGCCTGAAGTTGGCCATTTCAGCCGTCTCAATGGCTTCCAGGGCGGCGTCGGCAGCCTTTTGCCATTTGGTGGCGTCGAAAGTGGCCGGGAAGAGTTTGACACCCCGGTTGTCGGTGAGGCTCGCAAAGTCGGGATTTCCGTTGAAGAGCGGACTGGCAGCAGTGGCCAACACCCTGGCCTTGATGGCCGTGGCTATCGGCTTGGTGATCCTCCCCAGGTCGGTGACCTCAGACAGCAACATCAACGGCAAATCAGGAATAGCCTCATCAATAAGCTTAACAATGTAGTTGACCACGCTGTCGACCGGATCGCGATAGATCTTCACCTCTTCCGTCGAAACGTAAATGGGCAGGTTCTCATCGACGATCGGAATGGGGCCGTAACTCTTGAAGAGCCAGAAATGGTAATAGGCCTTCATGAATTTTACCTCGGCAATCCATTTTTTCTTTTCAATTTCCGACATGTCACCCACCCGTTTGATCTCTTCCAGGAAGATGTTGCAGTCGCGGATGCCCACATACATGTTCTTTCCGCGCTGTCCGCCATCCCAGAAATTGAGGAAGGGATCGAGAGAGTTCTGTTCCCCTTTGGCAATCATGGCTGCCGTGTTGGAATCGTCCATGATCTCCTCGTTGAACCATACTTCGTCGCCCGAGAGCAGTCCGGGGTTGATCCAGGGATCCCCGAAGTTGGGAATGTAGGAATAACAGGTTGCCAGGAACTTCTCGGCGTTGTACTTGTCGGAAAAGGCATTTTCAATTACCGCCACATTGTCGGGCACTACGTCGAGGTAGTCACAGGCAGCGATGGTTCCGGCAAGGAAAATGGTTACCAATATTTTCAATATACTTTTCATCATGGTCGCATTTTAAAATGAAATTTGTAATCCGATATTCAGTACCCGTTGTACCGGATAACCCAGACCGTTGCCTCCCATTTCGGGATCCCATAGTTTAAATCTGCTGAATGTCAGCAGATTGGTGCCGCTGCCATAGAGCCTCATGTATTCAATTCCGAACCGCTGATAGAGGTTTTTGGGGAGTGAATAACCCAGTTCCACCGATTTAAGCCTGAGGAAGGTGCCATCCTGCATATACCAGGTATTTCTGACGAGGTTGTTGTTTTCCCATTTATAGGAAAGGCGGGGCCACAGGGCGTAGATGTCGCGGTTGGCTTCTGACCAGTGGCTGTCGGCATAGGCTTTCAGCAGGGCGTTGTTGGCCAGATAGTTGTTGTCGTTGTCGACGAAAGGGGAGGTGGCCGATGCGTCGATCCAGAAGGAGGAGCGGGCCGATCCCTGGAAGAAGAGGGAGAGGTCGACACTCTTGTAACCCATGGAGGCTCCGAAGCCGTAAATGATTTCCGGGGTGGTGGGGAAGCCGATGGGGACCTGGTCGAGCGAAGAGATCCGGTCATCGTTGTTAATGTCGCGGTATTTCAGATCGCCGCCCATTACGATGCTGCCGAGTTCCTGCCGGGGGGAGTTGGCGACCTCTTTGTCATCGACGAAGAGACGTTCGGCAATATAGCCCCATTGCTGGGTGATGGGCTGTCCCACCCGTGATTTCCAGGGGGTGGCGCTGTAGTCAGGTTCCTCCACCTTTTCATAGATCCCTTTGGCATAGGTGAAGTTCCCGCGGGCCGTTAGCCAGAGATCCTTGTTGAAGTTGTGCTGTACGTCAATGGAGGCATCGATGCCCCGGCTGGAGGCTTCGCCGACGTTGGCCTTGGTGGCTGCCTGCAATCCAAAGGTGGAAAAGGATAGACGGTCCATCAGGATGTTGGTGCGGTATTCGGTGAAGAAATCAGCTTCAATGTCGATCTTGTCGAAAAGCCCCACCTCAACACCCAGGTTGGTCTTGGTAGCCGTTTCCCAGGTGATTTTATCATTGGCGTAGCGGGAGATGGAGACCCCGTTGCGGGAGTAGCCACCGTCGGCGCCCCATTTGAAGCCCCGGTTGCCGTCATTCAGGTTGACATTCGAGAGGTAGAAGAAGCGGTCGGAATCGGAACCGATGGCATCGTTCCCCACCAAACCATAGGTAGCCTTTAGTTTCAGCTTGCTGAAGGTGGGCAGCAGGGGTTCCCAGAATTTTTCCTTGGAGATATACCAACCAACACCTGCTGAGGGGAAAAAGCCAAAACGTTCATTGGCAGAAAACCGTTCGGTTCCGTTGTATCCGAAATTGAATTCAACGAAATATTTGGTTTGGTAGGCATAGGTGAAACGTCCCGAGAGGCCCAGGTTCCGGGAGGGTAGGGAGCGCTGGAGGTCGCCGGCATTCCCTTTCAGATACTGGCGCATGATCCCTACCAACAACCCGCTGACGGTATGGTCTTCCCCGAAAGTACGGTCATAATCAAGAGCGCTCTCTGCATAGAACGTGGAAGCCACTTCCTTCTGCCCTTCTAGGTAATCGAGGTATTCCCTTCCTGAATCGGAATTGAGCAGCCGCAGCTTGTACTCGTCGGTGCGGTTGTTGTAGCTGTTTACATAGTAAAAGAAGGGAGCGTAACTGCGCTGCACATCGAAATAGGAGTCACGGGTGGTATTCCCCAGCAGACGGAAATGAAGCCCTTCGGTAATGAACTTCAGGTCCTGTTTGAGTTCGAACTGCGCCAGCATCATGGAGGTACTCGACTCCTTGTAGCCTTTCACCATCTCGGCATAGGGATTGATGTAATTGCCGTTTCCGAAATTTCCGAAGAGGATGTGCTGCACGTACTTGTTGGCCTCATCGGGGGCATAGTAGGCAGGAAACAGGACAGGATTTGACCGCATAATCATCTGGTAGGTTTCCGTTCCTCCCCTGATGGGGCCCCGGTAGTCGTCGAAGTTTCCGTGTACCCTGAGAATGACTTCCGTGGTTTTGGTGAGGTTGATGTTCACGTTGGAACGGATTACGTACTTCTTCAGGTCGATGTTGTTGTTGAAATCATTTTCCTTAGGAACTTCGAGGATACCGTTATCCTGGGTGATTCCTCCCGAAATGTAATACCGGGCTACGGTTCCCCCGCCGCTGATGTTGAAGTTGAGCCTGTGGTTCATGGTGTAATCCTTGAGCAGCAGGTTCTGCCAGTCGGTGGCAGGATACACGTAAGGATTGGTGCCGGCGATGGTGTTGTCCACTTTGGTGGGAGAGTAAGGAAGCTCTCCCAGCGGATCGCGGGTACGCACCGCTTCATTGTGTAGTTTCATATAAGTGATGGGATCGGCCAGCTCAATATTCTTGGTCGGCTGCGACATGGACGACTCCCAGCGGATATTCACCTTGGCTTTTCCTTCGCGCCCCTCTTTGGTGGTGACCAGGATCACCCCGTTGGCTCCACGGGCTCCGTAGAGGGCGGTGGCGGTAGCGTCCTTCATGATTGAGAAGGCGGCAATGTCGTCGGGATGAAGGCGGCTCAGTTCCGCGGAAGAGAGCTCGATACCGTCAATCAGGATTAGCGGGTCTTTCTTATACCCGAAGGTAGTAACACCGCGGATGAAAAATTCGGCGTTATCCTGTCCGGGCTCCCCGCTACGCTGATAGGAGATGATCCCCGACATGCGACCGGCCAGCGCGGTGGTCAGGTTGCTCGACGGAACCCGCAACTCTTCGGGCTTCACCGTCTCGATGGAAGCCAACACGCTCTCCTTTTTCTGTTTTGCAAAAGCAACCACCGTCACATCTTCCAGTTCTTCCGTCTTCTCCTTCATTGTCACGTTGATCGTGGTCTGGTTGCCTACGTCGACAATCTGGCTCTCAAGACCGATAAAAGAGTACACAAGCCTGTCGGTCGATGCCACGTCAATCGAATAGGAACCATCATTGTCGGTGATCACGCCACGTGTGGTTCCCAGAATGGTAATGGTTACCCCCGGGAGCGGTGCTCCCTGCTGGTCTGTAATCTTTCCCCGGATGGTCCGCCGGGCAGGTTGCTGGCTGTCATAGGTAACCTCCCCTGGCCAGGCAGATTCCGCCACCGGGGTGATTTGATTCTCCGTGACTGCCTGTTCCGTGGAACCGGCCCTGGTGTCACCCTTCAGGGAATGCCCTTTGGCAGATAGTTGGAGCACCGGGACCATTAAAAGGAAAATGGCCAGCCATGGTACCCAAAATTTCGCCGCGAACTGCACCCACGGAAAGATTCTTCCCCTGTTCATTTGTTTCATAAAGTTTAAATTAGTTAATTAATAATGGATTGTGAAATAGTCGACTTGGGTTGGCCGCTTTATGGTTTATGTATTACATAAGAGCAGCAGGTTAACTCGATATTAAATTTAGGTCATAGGCAGGATAATTTAAATCTTCAACCAAATGTATTAAAAATATTTTTCATTGTACAAAAATATATCTGATTAATTCGGATTTCGGGAAAAACCGAATTAAAAAGGGTGTCTCAATCAGGGAGACACAACAAAAAAAGCCGCCTCGCTTTTGAGACGGCTTCTTTATGATCAGTTATTTTCCCAAGGGAGTTTCCTGTTAAAGCGGTTTGAAAACCACGTCGACGAGGTCAGGCTTGGCAAAATATTTTTTGGCGAATTTCTTCACATCCTTGATGGTCATATTGTTGATGATATCCTCATAGTTGGCGGGGAGGTCAAAATTGATACCGTTCTGGTAATAATCTCTCAGGGTGGTCATCCAGTAGCTGTTGTTGGGTTTGGCCTGTTCGCGGTCTTTGAGGAGATTTTTGACCACTTTGTCGAGTTCTTCGGCGGTGGGGCCCTGTTTGGCCAGTTTGGCGATTTCCCGGTAGATGATCGATTTCAGGTAGGCGGCTTTGTCGGGATCGGTGTCGAAGCTCATCTGGAGGGTTTTCTCGTTTTTAGGATATTTAGCATTCTGTGAGGATACGCTTACGCCATAGGTGCCCCCCTCTTTTTCGCGGATCTCCTCGGTATAACGGAGGCGCAGCACTTCTCTGACCACGGTCATGGCCATGTTGGCTTTCGGATTCCAGGGGGTTTCTTTGTTGTAAACCACCACAACAGTTGCCTTTTTTGTTTCCAGGGAGATGGGGATCTCTTTCACCGTTTTTCCGTCGGGCATTCCTTCATTATGATCTTTCCAGGTCTCCGTACGGGGTTTGTCGGTGAGCGATCCGATATATTTTTCCACCAAAGGTTTCACGGTGCCTTCATCGAGGTTCCCGACGATGAAGAAGGTGAAGTCCCCGGCATCGGTAAAACGGTCGCGGTAGATTTTTTCCATCTGTTCCAGCGATATCTCCTCAAAAAGTTCCGGAGTGAGGAGTTTGGTGCGCGGACTATAGTTGGAAAGGATCATCTGAAGTGAGTCGCTCATGGTTTTCTGGGGGTTCTTGGCCATGTTGGTGATCATGGCGACATACCGGCTTTTCAGGGCTTCATATGCTTCGTCGTCGAATCGGGGTTCCTCGAATTGCAGGTAAAGGAGTTGGAGCAGGGTCTCAAAATCCTTGGGGGATGAACTCCCGCTGAAGGTTTCATAGAGTCCCGAGAGGCCTGTGTTGAGCCGTACATTTTTGCCTGTCAGCATCTTCTTCAGGGTGATGGCGTCGAAGGAGCCCACCCCGAAGTTTCCGATAAACTCGGAGACCATCATGCCCGAAGCCAGTTCCGCCGGGGTCTGGAGGGAAGTTCCGCCGGGGCTGACAGCCTGCAGCAGGACGTTGTCCTTCTGGAAGTCGGCGAAACGGTAAACCACTTTGGCATTGTTGCTCAGGGTCCACTCCGTGGCATTCATTTCGGGAAGCATTTTGGTGGTCACAATGGGAGAGCCCTTCAGTTCCTTGTCGATCAGGGAGGTGGCTACCGCTTCTTCGGCATAGGGTTCAATCTCGGAGTCATCGACTGTTTTCAGGATCGCCAGGGCTTCGGCCTCGTTGATCAGTTTCACGTCATCCCCTTCCGGGCCCATGACGACGATGACCCTGTTTTCATCGGCGATCCATTGTTTGGCTTTTGCCGAAAGCTCTTCGGCGGAAATGGTGGGAAGCAGTTGTTGCAAGCCTTCCCAGTCAAAATCGATGGAGGTCAGCGGCTCATTGGTGAGGAAATGGCCGACGATGTTATCGAGGTATGTATCATTTTGGATTTTGTCTTTTTGTTTCCACCGGTTTTCGGTTTGGGTAAGCAGGTTGCTCTTGGCGCGTTCCAGTTCTGAATGGGTGATGCCGTGGCGTTTCACTCGCTGGGCTTCGGTATAGATGGCTTTCAGGGCTTCGTCGGTCCTGCCGGTATGGGCATTGGCGGCGATGGCCATGATGTTGTAATTGCCGATAAGTTTTCCGTACATGATGTTCCCTGCGACAAAAGGAGGCTGTCCCTTTTGCAGCAGTTCCTGGATGCGGTCACGCATGATGCTGTTGAACAGCCGGTTGCCGATCTGGTCGCGGTAGTACATCAGGTTCTTGTCCTTCGGGTCCGTTCCCGGATGTTTTATGTAAATGTTGACGGAATAAGAGGGTGCCTCAGGGTCGGTGGCCAGAACAAACAATGTCTCCTTGTGGGGAGGTATTTCCGCCTTATAACGTTCAGGGGGATTCACTTCGGCGGGAATGGCGCTGAAAAGGGTTTTGATCTTTTCTTCCACTTCATCCACATTGATGTCACCCACCACGGCGATGGCCTGCAGGTCGGTACGGTACCAATCCTCGTAAAACTTACGGAGCGTTTCGGGTTTGAAATTTTTGATCACGTCCAGGTCTCCGATGACATCGCGTTCGGCATACTTGGAATCCTTGAAGAGGACCGGGTACATCTTTTTCTGCATTCTGAAGCCGGCGTTCCTGCGGGTGCGCCACTCTTCGGAGATGACGCCCCTTTCCAGGTCGATCTCTTCATCGGTGAGCAGCAGGAAATCGGACCAGTCGTGGAGTACCAGCAAGCAGGTGTCGATCAGCCCGGGATGGGTGACCGGCACGTCGCTCAGGTTATACACGGTCTGGTCGGTCGACGTGTAGGCATTGATATTTCGGCCAAAGGCCACCCCGTGTTTTTCAAGGGTGTTGATAATCCCTTTGCCGGGGAAATGCTTCGTGCCGTTAAAAGCCATGTGCTCCAGAAAGTGCGCCAGTCCGTTCTGGTCGTCCTCTTCCAGGATGGCACCCACATTCTGGATGATGTAAAAACTTGCCCTTTTTTTGGGCTCTTCGTTGTGGCGGATGTAATAGGTAAGGCCGTTTTCCAGTTTCCCGATCCTGATGTCAGGATCAACAGGTACGGGGGGGATGGCTGGCTGAGCGCTGGTAATCAGGCCTGCTCCTGTCAAAGAGATGGTCAGGAATAACAATTTTAATTTCTGCATGATTTGTTGTTTACATTAAACAATATTTTCGCGGTATTCACCAAGTATATAATGTATGTATAGTTTAAGGGTGCTAAATTACATAATATCCATTAAAGAATTTCAACTTTCAAACGTTTGATTACATTTGCCGTTTCTTTTTTATACCAGCAAAACCATGAGAATAACACTGTTATTTTTTTATCTTCTGATCGTTCCATTATTGGGTTTAACGCAGGAAAGTGATGAGAAAGCGGATACCATCAGAAAGGATGCCCTTAATGTGTTTATGGAAACCTCCGACTACCTTCGTCGGGAAATCCCTTTTGTGAATTATGTCCGGGATATTAAAGATGCCGGAGTTTATATCCTCACCACCAGCCAGCCGACTGGTTCAGGAGGGAAGGAATACACCTACTTTCTGGTAGGCCAGAATAATTTCTCGGGCATGAGGGATACCCTTTCTTTTGTTACCATGCCGGATGAAACGACTGAAGGATTCAGGGTAAAAGAAGTAAATACCCTGAAAATGGGATTGATGCGGTTTGTGGCAAAGACCCCGCTTTCCCGGTTTATCAACATTTCTTTCACCCAGCCATTGACACAAACCGTTTCTTCGGATCGGTGGAACAGCTGGGTTTTCAAGGGTTCCATGAATGGCTTCCTGAGCGGGGAGAAAACCTATAAAAGCAACTATATCTCGGGTAATTTGTCGGCCGCCAGGATTACGGAAGCATGGAAAATAAATTTCAGTACCAATGTAAATACCAGTACTTCAAGATTCCTCATCGGAGATGAAACGTTAAAGAGCCATTCGGAATCGGCCTCTGCCTCGGCCCTTATCGTGAAAAGCCTTTCTGACCATTGGTCGGTGGGAGGATCCTTCCGGGTAGGAAGTTCCAGTTACAGCAACCAGAAATTCGGTTTTAATGTAATGCCGGGAATTGAGTTTGATGTCTTTCCTTATTCCGAATCGACCCGGAGGCAGCTGCGGGTTTTATATTCTGCGGGATTTAAACGGGAGCATTACAGGGATACCACGATTTATGACAAGATCAGGGACAACCTTTGGGTGCATTCTCTTGAAACCTCCTATGAGGTGGTCCAGAAATGGGGATCCATTGATTGCAGCCTGGAGTATGCCAATTATCTTCACGATTGGTCCAAGAATAATCTCTCTTTCAACGGTTATCTGAATTTGCGTATTGCCAAAGGCTTGTCGTTATCTTTCGGAGGAGGGGCTTCCTTGATCCACGATCAACTCAGCCTTGTCAAGGCGAATCTTTCTTACGATGAAATCCTGCTTCAAAGAAGACAAATGGCTACCAATTACGAGTATTTTACCAGTTTCGGGATTACCTATACCTTCGGATCTATATACAACAATGTGGTCAATCCCCGCTTTGGAAGCAGCGGTGGGGGAGGTATGACCATTATTATGCACTAAGACCATCATCAAGGCACCGTTTCGGGCAATGATCTGATTCCGCGGAGCACTTTCCTTAATGGCACTGGTTCAGGAGTTTTAGGTTTGCTTTTCCATGTTAAGGCGTTATCTTTGTTTTATGTTTGTGAACCAAGGTTATGACTGTCAAGAGTTACGAAGAGATCAATGAGAAGATCAGGGCCGGAAAGGCTGTGGTCCTGACAGCCGGGGAAGTGGCGGAAATGGGACGCACTGCCTCCCCGGAGGAGATCGTTAAAAAAGTGGATGTGGTGACTACGGCCACCTTTGGGGCGATGTGTTCCTCAGGGGCCATCATCAATTTCGGCCATGCCGATCCGCCAATCCGGATGGAGAAGATCCGCATCAACGGAGTGCCTGCTTACGAGGGATTAGCTGCTGTTGATACCTACGTTGGAGCTACCGCCTGTAATCCCGATAAGCCGGAGTATGGCGGAGCTCATGTGATCCAGGAGCTGTTGGAAGGAAAAACCCTGGAACTCGAAGCCTGGGGTAAAGGTACCGATTGTTATCCCCGGAAATTCATTAAGACCACCATTTCAAAGGAGACGGTCAACGAGGCCTACCTTTTTAATCCCCGGAATGCCTATCAGAATTACAATGTAGCGGTCAACTCCACGAAGCGGCTGATTCACACTTATATGGGGACCCTGTTGCCCAATTTACGGAATGCCACCTATTCCACTTCAGGAGAGCTGAGCCCCCTGCTCAACGATCCTGACATGCGGACCATAGGCATAGGTACCCGCATTTTTCTGTGCGGCGCCCAGGGATTTGTGGTGTGGCCGGGTACCCAGTACAATACAGCGAAGCCGGTTAATTCGCTGGGAGTTCCGGTTAGCAATGCCCGTACCCTTGCCGTCATCGGCAACCTGAAGGAGATGTCCCCGGAATTCCTCCGGGCAGCCTATATCGACAAATACGGCACCACCCTCTTCGTGGGGATAGGTATTCCCATTCCCGTGCTCGATGAGGATATGGCCCGCCGCCTGTCGATCCGCGATGACCAGATCGAAACTTCGGTGCTCGATTACGGCTCTCCCGGAACCCCTAAACTGGGACAAGTCACCTATGCGATGCTCCGTTCAGGATTTATAACCGTGGATGGGAAGAAGGTCAGAACTGCTCCCGTGGCCAGTCTGGCTAAAGCCCGCGAAATAGCCGCCCTGTTGAAAAACTGGTTGTTAGCCGGTCAGTTTGAACTCACCCGCCCGGTGGAAATGTTCCCGGTCCATGCCACGCTCCAATCACTGAAAGAAACGGAAAAAGAAGGTAAGCCATGATCATTAAACGGTTCATTCTCAATTTTCCCCCCGATAGCGGGGACAAGCCCCTCAGCTATCACCTGGTGAAGGATTACGACATCCGCATCAATATTCTGAAGGCGGAAGTGTTTCCCGGTAAACGGGGAAGTCTCCTGCTCGAACTGCAGGGTACAGCCAGCAATATTGAAAAGGGAATCGCCTACCTGACCAGCCAGAACGTGGAAGTGGAGCCCCTCGAAAAACGGATCAGGTTTCAGGAAGAAAAATGCATCGACTGCGGCAACTGCGTGGCTGTCTGCTTTGCCGGCGCCCTGACCCTGTCCGCCCCCGACTGGAAACTCCAATTTGACAAAAGCCAGTGCGTGGTTTGTGAACTATGTGTTCCTGCCTGCCCTCTTCATCTCTTCGATATCAACTTCCAGTAGAAAGGTTTTACCAGGGTAGACAATGCAGGAAGAAACTGCCGGAACTCCTGAAACGCTGCTTTTGTTTGCTAAAAGCCATCGATTACCTCGAAGTCTCCGGAGATCAAGAGAGCCTGGCCGATGCCAAAAGCAACCTGGTGTCCCTCTACTATAGTCCAAGGACTACCTGGGTGCAGTCGCTGCGTTTTTCCTTGCTGTAACCGAATCGGGGAAGATTGGCTTTATCGGTACGCGTGCTTTCAAACCGTAAGGTTGTCAGGTCGTAAAGTAGCACATCAACCTGAACATTGAACAGATCCTTGCCATAGTAGAAAAGCTTTCTTTCTATCTCCTCTTTGTGGGTGCTCAACAGATCAAGGCTTCTGTACAAATGCTGCAGTGCAATTTCATTGTCGAACAATCCGGGATAAAACCGATTTAACATCCGGTCAAATAGTCCAAGTTTAGAAATAGGTTCCATGAACCGGGATGCAACCATGGAAAAGACAGCCTTTTCAAAGTCAAACTGGAGACGGTCATGACTTTTGGTAATGCCCGAAAGAACTGAACTTATCCCAAGTTTTTCAGTCAATTGTTCCAGAATCAGCAATGGTCCATAAAGATAAGTTTGACTGATATCAATAGACTGTGCAAGGTTCAGTGCTGTTACACGATCAAGGTGCTTGCTGATGACTTCGGCAAGTTTTTCGAGTTTGCCCTCATCAACCCTCCCAAGTGAAAGTAAAACCCTCTGGCGTACCTTGCCTTCATGGCGAAAAGACTCCACAAGGTGATAATAAGCATCGCCACGACTGTTTTTTGTAATTCGAATATACATAGGTCAATGTTTACGGGGGTTCCCGGGAGTCTATACCTCGTTAACTGTCAAACTCGGGAACTCCTGACGGGCTGTCAATAGGTGTTGTGGAGGCAGTGACGGCAGAGGGCAAAGCTGTTATTGACTCGTCTGGTCACAGAGCAGGGATCACACTTCGGGTGATGGCCGGTACAGCCTCAGCCAGCAATCATATAATCTCTTCCATGGCACGAAAGCACACAATATTATTTCTCCTGAAGTTCTCGTACCGCTTCGGCCTGCGCTGACCTGTACGGGAAAATGTGCGTGGAAATGCTTAAAGGCTGAAAAGCCGGTTTGGTTTATTCCAATGGATACGTGCAGCAAAAACTGATCCATCGCTACCGTATTTTTCAACATCTTTATGTAACATAATCTCTGCATCAGTTACCCATGTTTCATCCGGGCTGACATCGGTCACCCCAAAATTTCCCAATGTGGCTCCTCTCTGGGGTATTAATATCTGCTCTGTTTTGCGAATGACACAGAGTCGTTTGGGATCAACCTGCCCCATGAACAATGGCGCCCTGTGTCGCACAATATGATCATTATTGGCTCCACGGCGGGTATAGACCAGGAAAAGGCCTTCACTATGAGTAACCCAGTGCTGTTGGGTATTATAGCTGCCCAATTCGGTGCCATCATCAAATTTCCATTCCTCTATCGGCGAAAAATTAAGACCATTACTGCTACGTGATACAAAACCCGTTCTATCGCTGCGGATAGTCATGAAATATTCTCCCTCAAAGCAGGTAATTGAAGGCTCACTGAGGCCCCTTGTTTCTTCAGGAAGGAATAATTCATTACCATGTTCAATATATTTCAGCGTTTTATTCTCGGGTTTACATCTTACGATTGTAACTCCTGAATCACCTCCGGGAGGTGTAAAATATACCGGCAATAATATAGTCCCATCCTCCAGGTCGTGTCTCTGTGTGCTTCCGGCTCCGGCGCTGAAAAATTTTTCAGGATCCGGCATTTCCATCTTTTGCCACGGATCCCACGAATCAGTCAGTGGATTATAAAATGAATAAGTTGTTTGCCTTGGCCGTAGTCCGGCAGCAAATTCAAAATCCTGTGAATAAACGACTGTATGCCCTGTTCCCAGCAATAGTTTTGATTTTGAATGCCATCGTGGCCAGAAATCGCTGACAGCCACAGGGAATCTTTCACCATTTATCATTTCATATCTCGGAGCCATGGTTTCAAACACTTCAGGATCGGTCCATGTTAATCCCAGATCATCGGTATGCAAACCGTATACTTCATTAAAAACATCGCTTCCGGTTATAATATTCATAGTCATAACCACTCTTGGCAATCCATTTTTCCCGGCCCCGGGAACAATACCTGCTCTCGGGTGTGCCCAGCTTCCTCTTTTTTCATCAAAAAGGCGTGTTGGTGTATCCAGTGAAAGATAGTATCTGGGTTTTTTCCTGATACTAAAAAGCGGATTTGCATTCACAGGTAAATACAATAATGAGATTCCGCCCGCAAGAGATAAATTCAAAAACTTTCTTCTGCCAATTTCCATAGCTGATATTTAATTTAAAGGTAAAAGTTTCTTTCCTTCTCCTCACCTCACTCCCACCCCACTCCCTGCTTATTTTACGACAACAGGCAGTGTTCCGGTCAGTCTACCCGGGGTAGCGGGTCGTCATTAAAGCTTCACATCTTAAAACTACACTTTTCTATTCAATTTCCCGGATTACGGAAACAATCCCAGGAATTGTCAGAGCAAATCCGGAGAATTGCCTGAGTCAGCAGGGAATAACACCTTGTCTTTTTCAATCCCGGCCAATGCCATGAAATAGACCAATTATCCATGGCACGAAAGCACACGATATCTTTCTCATAAAGTTCCCTTACCGTTTTGGCCTGCGCTGACCTGTACGGGAAACAGTGCTTGCTGTTCCGTGATATCAGAACCTGTATCCCATCTCCAGGGTTATGAACCTGTCGGGGCAAACGGCACCCTTCCTGTCATAGAACCTGGTGTCAAGAATGTTCTGCACCCCCAGGTCAACTGACAGCTTCTCCCAAAACAGTCGTGACAACCTGAGGTCTATGGTAATATATGCTGGGGAGTGGTCGCTGCCTGTCACCTCATCAAAAATGTTCTGGTCATTCACCCACATTGCCCCCTGGTACCTTGCCAGAAATCCAGTATTGACAAACCTGTTTTTCCAGCGTGCAGTCAATGCCTCCAGGGTGTGGATTCCTGCTGATACCCTGTCAATAATGAACCTGCCGTCACTTCCGGTTGTCACACCTCTTATTCCGTCAAGTATTACTGCGGCATTCTGTAGCGGGCGGCTGTCCGCACCGCCGGTGACTATCCCGGTAATGGTGCCCTGAGCAGATATACCGGCATTAAAAGCCAGAATAATCAGTGCAGATATTATAAATCGTGAAAGCTTCACTTTTTGTAGTTTTTACTTGATTCTATTTCTGGATCTTCACAGCAATTTCCATCTCACCAGAAGGCGTTTCATCGGCATGGATAACCCTGATAAGGCCGTATTTACCGTCGGCGGTGCGGAAAGGCACCACCTTGCCGGTACAGGCAAATTTCGACTGATCGCTTACGCTGCCCGGCCGGTATACATTAACCAGCAGGCTGTCATTGGTGGCCAGATTGAACTGCTCAACCGTGATCGGGTCATTGTCAGAAGTGTAGTAGTCATACATTGTCTGGTTCCTTACATCCCATGATCCGAACATGGGATAGTCTGTAAGTGCTGAGGAATATCCCGGACAGGTGAGTGTGGGTGATGAGGTGCCGGAGGTAAAATACGAGAAGGCTGCCATGTCAACCTCTGCCTCGTGACCCGTCACCTCTGCAGCATTCCAGACAGCTCCTGAATGGAGGTCCACGAAATAGTGCAATGTCTGATTATCCTGCAGGCCTGCCTTTATCGACGGGTGGAAGTTAATCTCGCCCCAGGCAGAGCCGGCGCCTTTCAGTACCGTGAGTGATACTGATGCCGTGTCACGGTAAGCGGCGGGGGGCACTTTCACCCAGGGCACTTCGGTCACGGTGACCGCCACGCCCTCCAAGGGGTATGAGTTTGTGAACTGGACAGAAGGGACCACTGTGGTGAGCACCCAGGCCAGCTATGTCTTCACGCTGTCAGGCAACCGGTCACTGACGGCCAACTTCACTCTGAGTACTCCCATCAGCGAGTTGTCGGGAAGTGAACTCAGGGTGTGGCCCAATCTGCTGACCTCGGAACTCCGCATCTCTGGAATCATGGGCCACGGCCGGCTTCGTTTGACTGACATTTCAGGAAGGGTGGTTTATACCTCTGCCATTTCTTCTCCGGAAATGTTTCTGCCCATGGCCAATTACCTGCCGGGTATATACTTTATGGACATAGAGACTTCTTTGGGCCGTCAGGTGAGGAAAATCGTCAAAAGGTTGTCCACCCCTCCTTCTCCCTTGAAGCTCCCGGAGTACCGGAAAGTTCCGGTAATCCGGGAGCTATTTTTAGCCGGATTATCTGAATTCCGGAGAGCGGATTGACTACATCCGTTCTCTGTGTCAGATAAGCATAAATACATGGTCTGTGCTTTTGGCTGATCCGGTTCTGAAACCCGTCGAACTCATCCCGGCTTCGCGGAATTCGTTTCCCGCTGCTCTGCGGGGGAGTTTTAATTCTTCCGGCGTATACCTTTGGAAAAACCTGGAATGCTTCTCCTTTCTGAACAAAAGGTACCAGTGTAAAAAGGGCAATGGTATCTGTTTTTGTTGTATTTTTAGAAGCATGGAATACCAGCCGCGGAGTTATCGACAGCAGTTCAATCCCGCCCGGTTTGCCTCCTTCACGGTGCAGTACCTGGAAACCGACCTCTGGATAGGAATGGATCATGCCTCCTTCCGGAAGGAGATTGCGGAGGTGGCCCTGCATGAGGTGATGGATCTCAGGACAAGACTCGACTCCTATATCCATGAGTTTCCGCCCTTCGGGGCCTCCCTGGAGCCGTTGAAACTTTTTCCGGGGGCGCCCCCCGAAGCCCAGGAGATGGCCGCTGCCTGCACCCGCAGCGGAACGGGCCCCATGGCCGCGGTGGCCGGTATGTTCGCCCTTCGCGCTGCTGAAAAAATCAGAAAACACTTCCCGCTGCAGGAACTGATCGTAGAAAACGGGGGAGACTATTTCCTGTTGCTGAAAGAAGATCTGTTGATGACCATTTACGCTGGCGATTCCCCCCTCTCTGAAAAAATCGGTATTCTGATTCCCGCCGGAGAAACCCCCTGCGGTGTGTGCACTTCCTCAGGCACCGTAGGCCACTCCCTGAGTTTCGGCAAAGCCGATGCGGTGATGGTCGCCTGCGCTTCCCCGGTTCTCGCCGATGCCTGGGCCACCGCCCTTGCCAATCGCGTGAAAACCCCCGCCGATATTGAACCGGTGTTAAAATATTCGGAACAATTCCCCGAAATCCGCTCTCTGGTCATCATTTGCGAAGATAAAACTGGAATCCGTGGTAATTTTGAAGTCCGGTTTATACATTCTTCAGCATAAATTATGATCAGGAAAGATATTTATGAAGAGTTGAAACACCGCGTCCTGGTTTTGGACGGGGCCATGGGGTCGCTGATCCAGGATTACAACCTTACCGAGGAGGATTTCCGGGGAGAGCTGTTTGCCAACCACCCGCACGACCTGAAGGGAAACAACGATATCCTGTCGCTGACGAAGCCTGAAGTGATTGCCTCGATTCACCGGCAGTATCTGGAGGCGGGCGCCGATATCCTGTCGACCAACACTTTCAATGCCAACCCCATTTCGCAGTCCGATTACCATACCGAGGGGTGGGTGCATGCCATGAACAAAGCTTCTGCGGAAATTGCCCGCTCAGTGGCTGACGAGTTCACAGCCATCGATCCCGAAAAGCCCCGGTATGTGGCGGGCGCCATAGGGCCCACCAACAAAACCCTGTCGCTTTCACCCGATGTAAACAATCCGGGCTACCGGGCGGTCACCTTCGATGGGGTAAAAGCTGCATACCGGGAGCAGGTGGAAGGGCTTCTTGACGGGGGCGCTGATATTCTGCTGGTGGAAACCGTTTTTGACACCCTGAATGCGAAGGCGGCCCTGGTGGCCATTGAGGAAGCCCTTGAAGCCCGTGGTCAGGACATTCCGCTTATGATTTCGGGAACCATTACCGATGCCAGCGGGCGTACTCTTTCGGGACAGACCCTTGAGGCGTTCCTCTATACCCTTTCCCATGTGAAGTTGCTGTCGATCGGTCTGAATTGCTCGCTGGGAGCTACCGAAATGAAACCCTATTTAAAGGAGCTTTCCCGGAAGGCGCCCTTTTTTGTGAGCGCCCATCCCAATGCCGGCCTGCCCAACCAATTCGGACGCTACGATGAAACTCCGGAAATCATGGGCGCCGAGATCCGTGATTATCTCGATCACCGCTATGTCAACATCGTGGGAGGGTGTTGCGGCACCACCCCTGCCCACATCCGGGAGTTTGCCCGTGCGGCAGCGACGGCCCGCCCTCATGAGGTGACCCCCCACGACCACCTCACCCGCTTTACCGGTCTTGAGCCTGTGGTCATCACCCCGGAGAACAACTTCCTCAACATCGGGGAGCGTTGCAATGTGGCTGGAAGCCGCAAATTCGCCCGTCTTATCCGGGAGGGCAGGTATGAAGAGGCATTAGCCATTGCCCGCGACCAGGTCGAAAACGGCGCCCAGGCCATCGACGTCAATCTTGACGATGCCATGATAGACGCGGAAAAGGAGATGGTCACCTTCCTCAACCTGATGATGGCGGAGCCTGACATCGCCCGCCTGCCCGTGATGATCGACTCATCGCGGTGGGAGGTGCTCGAAGCCGGCCTCAAGTGCATTCAGGGAAAGGCCATCGTCAATTCCATCAGCCTCAAGGAGGGCGAGGAGCTCTTCAGGGCGCATGCCCTGACCATCCGGCGCTTCGGGGCGGCAGCAGTGGTGATGGCCTTCGACGAACAGGGACAGGCCGATACCCTGGAACGCAGAAAGGAGATCTGCGGGCGCGCATACAGGATCCTGACGGAAGAGGTGGGCTTCCCTCCCGAGGACATCATCCTGGATCCCAATGTGCTCACCATCGGCACCGGACTGGAAGAGCACAACAATTACGCTGTCGACTATATTGAAGCCATCCGCTGGATTAAGCAGAATCTGCCCTATGCACGCACCAGCGGGGGCATCAGCAATGTCTCCTTTGCCTTCCGGGGTAACGACACCGTCAGGGAAGCCATGCATTCGGTATTCCTCTTTCATGCCATTGCGGCGGGTCTCGATATGGGCATCGTCAACCCGGGGATGCTCCAGATTTATGATGAAATAGAACCTGAACTGCTCGAAAGGGTGGAGGACCTGGTACTGAACCGACGATCCGACGCTACGGAACGGCTCCTTGATTTTGCCGGGCGGCTTCAGTCCAACGGAAAGCCTGAAGAGCGGAAAGAAGAGTGGCGTCATCTGCCTCTTGCAGAACGGATCGCCCACGCCCTGGTGAAGGGAATCACCGACTTTGTCGATGAGGATATGGCGGAAGCGGTAAACGTATACACTCCCGCCCTGAGCATCATTGAAGGTCCCCTGATGGACGGAATGAACATCGTGGGCGAACTCTTCGGATCGGGGAAGATGTTTCTTCCCCAGGTCATCAAATCGGCCCGGGTGATGAAAAAAGCAGTGGCCTTCCTGTTGCCTTACATAGAAGCCGACAAGGGGAAGTTCCCCCTCCCGGAACAGCGAAAAAAGATCCTTTTGGCCACCGTGAAGGGTGATGTGCATGATATCGGAAAGAACATCGTGGGCGTGGTGCTGGGATGCAACAACTATGAGGTGATCGACCTGGGAGTGATGGTACCCACCGGTAAGATTCTGGATACGGCGATTGCTGAACAGGCAGATATTGTGGGGATCAGCGGATTGATCACCCCCTCGCTGGAGGTGATGGCCGAGGTGGCCCGGGAGATGCAAATCAGGGGGCTGAAGCTGCCCCTGCTCATCGGGGGAGCGACTACCTCCAAAATCCATACCGCCGTAAAGATCGCCCCGCACTATTCTGCTCCGGTAATCCATGTGAAGGACGCTTCCCTCTCCACGCAGGTGGCGGCTTCCCTGTTGGCCGGAAATGAGGATTTTCTGAAGCAGGTAGAGGAGGAGTACGGGGAAATCCGCCGTTTCCAGGAACAACGCAAACCCCGCGAGTATGTAACACTGGCGCAGGCCAGGGCAAACAAACCTGTAACAGACTGGCAGACATCACCCGTTTACGTTCCCCGATTCACGGGAGTAAAGCATTACCATGATTTTCCACTTGCGAAACTCCGGGAATACATCGACTGGACCTTTTTCTTCATTGCCTGGGAGCTGAAAGGGCATTTTCCGCAGATTCTCGATGATCCCCGCCAGGGGGAGGCCGCCCGGAAGCTTTATGCCGAAGCCAACGAACTGCTTGATGAGATCATTGCCCACAGAATGCTGCAGGCCAACGGGGTCATCGGGCTTTGGCCCGCCAATGCCTCGGGCGACGATATCTTTCTTTTCAGGGATGAAAACCGGCGGGAACTGGCAGGAGTCTTCCGCCACCTCCGTCAGCAGGAGAAGAAAAAGGAGGGACAAGCCAATCTCTGTCTGGCCGATTTCGTGGCGCCGCTCACTTCGGGAAGGGCCGACTATTGCGGGGGATTTGCCGTGACCGCAGGCATAGGAATTGAAAAGTGGAAAGATCAATTCCGGGAAGAGAACAACGACTACAAAGCTCTGCTCCTCGAGTCGCTGGCTGACCGCCTCGGCGAGGCCTTTGCCGAATACCTTCACCTGGTGGTACGCAAAGAACTTTGGGCCTACGCTCCGGAAGAAAACCTCTCCCTTCGCGACCTTTTGCGCTCCGGGTATCAGGGCATCAGGCCTGCCCCGGGATACCCCGCCTGCCCGGAACACTCTGAAAAGGAGACCCTGCTGAACCTCCTTCAGGCCGACAAAGCCGGCATCACCCTTACCGAGCATTTTGCCATGTATCCCAATGCCTCGGTATGCGGACACTATTATGCCCATCCGGAATCACGCTATTTCGGGGTTGAAAAAATCGGTCGCGACCAGGTGGAGGATTACGCCCGCCGCAAAGGAATCACCATAGAATTCGCAGAAAAATTCCTGTCTGAAAATCTCAACTACAGATAAGATCAGGAGCCGTTGCTGCACTCCGGTAGGTCAGGGTTAAGATCAATTGCGAATGGAAAAACCGGGTATGAAATATAATATCTACCTGAAAGGTGTAATTTTATGCTCTGAAGGATTACAAATTAATACATAGCTTAATTGAACAAAAAGTGAGGTTAACTAAACCAAGGCTATTGCCTATGTAATATCCTAATAAAGAAATTTTATCATGAAAAAAATTATTACAGTTATGATGTGGTTTGCCATGCTGGCGGCATGTGAGCAGGCGGAGCAGAAGACCCCGTTGCTCCCCTTGGAAGATTTCTTCCGCAATCCTGAGAAGACCGCTTTTCAACTTTCTCCCAACGGGGAGTATTTTTCCTATCTGGCTCCCTGGGAAACGCGGCTCAACATTTTTGTTCAGAAGGTAGGGGCTGATTCAGCGGTGAGGATCACCTCGGAAACAGCCCGTGATATTGCCGGTTACCTCTGGAAGGGAGACAACCGGTTGCTTTATCTGAAAGATACCGGAGGAGATGAAAATTACCAACTTTATGGTGTGGACGTTGATGGCAGCGACCTGAAGGGGCTCACTGTTTTTGAAAAGGTGCGTACCGAGTTTATTGATGACCTTAAAGATGTGGAAAATGAGATTATCGTAGGCTTGAACCAGCGTGATCCGACCGTTTTCGATCCTTACCGGCTCAATGTAGTCACGGGAGAGATGACCCAACTTGCTGAAAATCCGGGAAATATCATGGGCTGGATGACCGACCATGAGGGTAAACTCCGTGTCGGCATCGCTTCCGACGGCGTTAATCAAACCATTCTGTACCGGCAAACCGAGCAGGATCCTTTTGTCCCGGTACTGACCACGAGTTTTAAGGAAACGGTAAATCCCGCCTTGTTTACCTTCGACAACACGATGGTGTATGCCTTGTCGAATCTTGGCAGGGACAAGTCGGCCCTGGTATTGTTCGATATTGCCAAAGGAGAGGAGAAGGAGGTGATTTTTGAAACACCCGAAGCCGATCTCAACGGGGTGGATTACAGTCGCAAGGATAAAAAATTGTTGTCGGTTTCATGGACCACTGACAAAGACAAGGAACATTTCTTTGATTCGGAAGCAAATGAGATGAAAACATATCTTGAGGGTCAGCTTCCGGGTTACCAGGTTGCGATTGGAGGAAACAACAAAAATGAGGACAAATTTATTGTCCGCACTTACAACGACAGGAGCCGTGGCGCCTATTATTTCTTTGACAGGAACACAAAGGAGTTGACTTATCTGACCGATTTAACCCCCTGGCTCAAAGAAAAAGATCTGGCCGAGATGAAACCCATTAGTTACACATCGCGTGATGGCCTGACGATCCATGGGTACCTGACACTTCCCAGGGGGATAAAAGCGGAAAAACTGCCTGTTGTGGTTAATCCTCATGGAGGACCCTGGGCCCGTGACTACTGGGGTTTCAATCCCGAGGTGCAGTTTCTGGCCAACAACGGCTATGCGGTGCTCCAGATGAACTTCCGGGGGTCAACCGGATATGGCAGGGAATTCTGGGAAGCCTCCTTTAAACAGTGGGGTCGCACCATGCAGGACGATATCAGCGACGGGGTGAAGTGGCTGATCGACCAGGGCATTGCCGATCCTGGGCGGATTGCCATTTATGGCGGCAGTTACGGGGGCTATGCCACCCTGGCAGGATTAACGCTCACTCCGGAACTCTATGCCGCAGGTGTTGATTATGTGGGGGTGTCCAATATGTTCACCTTCATGAAGACCATACCTCCCTACTGGAAACCCATGTTGGACATGCTGTATGAGATGGTGGGCGACCCGCAGGCCGACAGCCTGATGTTGGCGGAAGTATCTCCGGTTTTACAGGCTGACAAAATTATAGCCCCCCTCTTCGTGGCGCAGGGAGCCAATGACCCGCGGGTGAACAAGGACGAATCAGACCAGATGGTGGCGGCGTTGAAAGCCCGGGGCATTGATGTGGAATACATGGTTAAGGATAACGAAGGCCATGGCTTCCGGAACGAGGAGAACCGGTTTGACTTTTACAGGGCGATGATTGCCTTCCTCGACAAACATCTGAAACCGGCTGAATAACTGTCGCCGGCAAATACCAAAAAAAGGAGGCTGTCCCCGAAGGGCAGCCTCCTTTTTAAATAGATCAACAGGATCAGGCCCTGTTATTGGAACCCAGCACGTTGACGATTTTGTGCTTGTAGAGTTCTTTCAGGGCATCGCGGGCCGGACCCAGGTATTTGCGCGGGTCGAATTCTGCCGGTTTTTCTGCAAGGACTTTCCTGATAGCGGCGGTCATGGCGATGCGGCCGTCGGAGTCTATGTTGATCTTGCAAACCGATGAGGCGGCGGCCCTGCGGAGCTGCGATTCGGGGATACCGACGGCATCTTTCAGGGCTCCTCCGTAAGTGTTGATGATTTTCACCAGGTCGGCAGGTACCGAGGAGGATCCGTGTAACACAATGGGAAAACCGGGAAGCCGGCGCTCGATCTCCTCGAGGATGTCGAAACGAAGCGGCGGGGGTATCAGAACGCCATCCTCGTTCCGGGTGCACTGGGCAGGAGTGAACTTGTTGGCCCCGTGCGACGTTCCGATGGAGATGGCCAGGGAGTCAACTCCTGTCTTTTTCGTGAAGTCAATCACATCGTCGGGATTGGTATAAACCGATTTGGCCGCCACTACGTCATCTTCGATTCCGGAAAGTACACCCAGTTCCCCTTCGACCGTGACATCATATTTGTGGGCGTATTCCACCACTTCACGGGTCACTTCGATATTTTTCTCATAGGGATGGTGCGAACCGTCGATCATCACCGAGGAGAATCCCATATCGATGCAACTCTTGGCAGTTTCGAAGGTGTCGCCGTGGTCTAAGTGCAGAGCGATCGGAATGCCGGCGCCATTGCTCAGTTCCTTGGCAAACTCTACGGCTCCCTGGGCCATGTAGCGCAACAGCGTCTGGTTGGCATACTGCCGGGCTCCTTTCGAAACCTGCAGGATGACGGGTGATTTTGTTTCCACACAGGCGCTGATGATGGCCTGAAGCTGCTCCATGTTGTTGAAATTGTAGGCCGGAATGGCATAGCCGCCATCAACGGCATCGGCAAACATCTTGCGGGTGTTTACCAAACCTAATTCTTTGTAACTGATAGCCATATCAATAATATTTAAATTAAAATACGTAAAAATCCTTCCGAATGTAATTAAAATCAGAATATTCCGGGTAAGGTGAGTCGGTTATTAAGGAAAATTAACTGATAAATAATACATTGAATTCCGGCGAGCGCATTGACTACATCTGTTCTCTGTGCCAGGTAAGCATTAATGCCTGGTCTCTGCTTATGGCTGATCCGGTGCTGAAACCCGCCGGGCTCATCCAGGCTTCGCGGAATTTGTTTCCTCGCTGCCCTGTGGCGGGGAGTCTCAATATAACTCAGTGATCTTTGTGCCTTCTTTCGTCTCTTTGTGGTTTAGAATGGCAGAAACTACTCTGAGAAGCGTGCCGCCAGGTATTCCCTGTTAAGCCGTGCGATGTTGGAAATGGAGATGCTCTTGGGGCATTCCGCTTCACAGGCCTGGGTATTGGTGCATCCGCCGAATCCCAGTTCATCCATTTTAGCCACCATGTTGCGTGCCCTTCGTTTGGCTTCCACCCTTCCCTGGGGCAGTTTGGCCAGGTGGGATACTTTTGCGGAAACGAAAAGCATGGCCGACGAGTTTTTGCATGCCGCCACACAAGCGCCGCAGCCGATGCAGGAGGCTGCATCCATGGCTTCTTCGGCATCTTCATGACTGATGAGGATGGCGTTCCCGTCGGGTACACCACCCGTGTTAACCGATACGAAACCTCCGGCCTGGAGGATCTGCTCGAAGGCTGATCGGTTGACCACCAAATCCTTGATGACAGGGAAAGCCTTGGCTCTCCAAGGCTCAATGGTAATGGTCTCTCCTTCCTTGAACTTGCGCATGTGTAACTGGCAGGTGGTCACGGCCGAGTCGGGGCCATGCGGCCTTCCGTTGATGTAAAGACTGCAGGTTCCGCAGATTCCCTCGCGGCAGTCGTGGTCGAAAGCGATCGGGTCGATCCCCTTTTCGATCAGGTCGTTATTCAGGATGTCCAGCATTTCAAGGAAAGAGGTTCCCGTTGAAATGTTTTCGATGGTATAGGTCTCGAATTTTCCTTTGGATTTGGCGTTATTCTGACGCCACACCTCGATATTGAGTTTCTTCAGTATTTTATCAGCCATGGTTCCGTTATTTATAGCTCCGCTGTGATAATTTAATGTTCTCATAAATAAGGGGTTCTTTGTGGAGAACCGGTTCTTTTCCTTCACCCTGGTGTTCCCATACCGAAACATAAGTATATTTTTCGTCGTTTCGGAGGGCTTCGCCGTCTTCGGTCACCGATTCTTCCCTGAAGTGACCGCCGCACGATTCGTTCCTGTCGAGGGCATCGAGGGCAATCAGTTCGCCGATATCGAAGAAATCAGCCAGGCGTCCGGCTTTTTCAAGCTCGGGGTTGAGGTTGTTCAGTTCCCCGGGGACCTTCACATTTTTCCAGAACTCATCACGGAGTTCCCTGATTTTGGCTATAGCTTGTTTCAGTCCTTTTTCATTGCGCGACATTCCCACGAAGTTCCACATGATGTTCCCCAGTTTCTTGTGATAATAATCGACGGTTTTAGCGCCTTTGATGTGGAAGAGTTTTTCGATGCGTTGGGTAACGTTTTTCTCGGCTTCCACGAATTCGGGAGCGTTGATATCGGTTTTAGGCGTCATGATCTCCCCGGCAAGGTAGTCGCCGATGGTGTAGGGGAGAATAAAGTAGCCGTCGGCTAGTCCCTGCATGAGGGCGGAGGCCCCGAGGCGGTTGGCGCCATGGTCCGAGAAGTTGGCTTCCCCGATGGAATAAAGGCCCGGCACTGTCGTCATCAGGTTATAGTCAACCCAGATGCCGCCCATGGTGTAGTGGATGGCCGGGTATATTTGCATAGGGACCTTGTAAGGATCTTGGTCGGTGATTTTCTCGTACATCTGGAAGAGGTTGCCGTAGCGCTCCTCGATGACATTGCGTCCCAGCCTGTCAATGGCATATTTGAAGTCGAGGTAAACGGCTTTCCCCTCTGAATTCACTCCATAACCGGCATCGCACCGTTCCTTGGCGGCACGGGAAGCTACGTCGCGGGGAACCAGGTTCCCGTAAGAGGGATACCTTCTTTCGAGGTAGAAGTCGCGGTCTTCCTCGGCTATGTCGTTGGGGCCGATTTTTCCTTCGCGCAGTTTTTGAGCATCTTCAATTTTCTTAGGAACCCATACCCGACCATCATTCCGCAGCGATTCCGACATGAGGGTAAGTTTGGATTGCTGGTCGCCGTGAACGGGAATGCAAGTGGGATGGATCTGCACGAAGCAGGGATTGGCAAACATGGCGCCTTTCTTGTAACACTGCCAGGCGGCGGAGCCGTTGCTCCCCATGGCGTTGGTGGAGAGGAAAAAGACATTTCCGTATCCTCCGGTGGCAACCACAACGGCGTGAGCCCCGAACCGTTTGATTTGGCCGGTGATCATGTCACGGGCAATAATACCGCGGGCTTTACCATCTATAATGACCACGTCAAGCATCTCATGACGGGTGTACATCTTGACATTCCCCTTGGCAATCTGCCGGTTAAGCGCCTGATAGGCCCCCAGCAGGAGTTGCTGGCCGGTCTGCCCGCGGGCATAGAAAGTACGGCTCACCAGCACACCCCCGAAGGAGCGGTTGTCGAGCAATCCGCCGTATTCCCGTGCAAAGGGAACCCCCTGAGCCACACACTGGTCGATGATGTTGGGCGATACTTCTGCCAGGCGATATACATTGGCTTCGCGGGCCCTGTAGTCACCCCCCTTGACGGTGTCGTAAAAGAGCCGGTATATCGAGTCGTTGTCGTTCTGGTAGTTCTTGGCGGCATTGATCCCCCCCTGGGCGGCAATGGAATGGGCGCGACGCGGACTGTCCTGGTAGCAAAAAGCTTTTACATTGTAACCCAACTCCGCCAGCGAAGCAGCGGCGGATGCTCCTCCCAAACCAGTTCCCACGACGATGATCTCCAGTTTTCTCTTGTTGGCAGGACTTACCACCCTGATGGCGGCTTTGTGCCTGGACCACTTTTCCGCCAACGGTCCGGCTGGTATCTTTGAATCAAGGTTCTGCATGGTCATTTTCGTTTAACGGTTAAAACTTGAAGATGAAGTAAAGTGGAATGACCGAAAAACCGGCTGCCACCACGATGGCATACACCCAGGCCACCCGCTTCAGCCGCTTCAGCCAATTCTTGTTGTTGAAGCCGATCGTCTGAAATGCTGACCAGAACCCATGGGTGATGTGCAATCCCAGCAGACAGGCACCTAGGATGTACAGGAGACAGAATGGCAGGCTCTCCTTAAAAAGCGTGCTCACCAACGCATAGGTGTTGTGCATGTTTGATCCGGCAACAATCTCTTCTTCCAGCAAGGGAGAGCCGCTTACCTTGATCTTCCAAAAAAAGTTGGCCAGGTGAATGACCAGAAAGACAAGAATCAACGAACCCAGGATCAGCATGTTTCGCGAAGCCCATGAACTGGCGGCTGCCAAATCCTGTTTTTTGTATCTCACCGGACGGGCCCTCCAGTTTTGCCAGGTGATGAAGAGGGACCAGAGTATGTGAATCAGGAATCCAAGCGCAAGGATCGGTTCCATCACCTTGATGGCAGGATTGGTGACCATGAAATGGGCCCCCTGGTTGTACAATGCCCCGCTGTCATCAAAGACCAGCAATAAATTGAGCGTCAAATGAACCAGGATAAAGAGCAACAGAAAGATCCCCGTCACACTCATCAGAAACTTACGGCCAATTGACGCATAAAGAAATTTGCTCATATGCGGTAGTTTTAAGTTATTTAGTTATGCGGATGGTCCTGCAATAGTACAAAATTAATCGAACCTTCAACTCTTCCAAAGCCAAATCCAGGGCGTCAATATATTTAAAATGATTCTAAATATGCCATTTTGTTTTTCTCATCTTTTTCGTTAATTTTCAGGGATTAAAACTTAACTGATTGTGGGGCATGCCTATTCATACAAATGCAGCAACTGTTCTTTTGAAGAGTACTACAAGCAGGGGCATGGTTTTCTGGTGAAGCCGCAGTCGTACCAGGAGTACATGGCCTCGAACCAGAAACTGTTTCATTATGAAATTCACAATAAAATTGTCACCCTGGCGAAGCGCTATGATAATCTGGAGATTGATGCCACTTTCCAGGTGTACAAATGTCCCCGGTGCAATCTGCTGCACAACAAGGTGCAGGTAACGCTGTTGGAGGGGGGGAGATTGCTCCATACCACTCAGTTTAAGTGTACGCGGTGCCGGGCTCGTCTTAGGCTTACCAATATTCACCGGCTGAAGCGCGCTACCTGTCGGGCTTGCGGAAAAGCCTCCTTCCGCCGGCAGGAACTGGGCAACTTACTCTGGAAAAAATAGGGGGTTCCCTTTCATCGTTCAATTGACAAAGAGGCTGGCCAGGATTGTGAATGCCAGTCCACACACAGCGATGATGGTTTCCATGACCGTCCATGACTGAAGCGTCTGTTTTTCATCCATTCTGAGGTATTGTCCCACCAGCCAGAAACCGCTGTCGTTGACATGGGAGAGGATGGTGGCTCCCGAAGCGATGGCGATGACCACGAGTGCCCGCATGGGATCGGAGAGGTTCACCGCTTCGAGGATGGGGGCGATGATCCCTGCGGCGGTGATCATGGCCACAGTGGCGGAACCCTGAGTGATCCTGACCACGGCGGCCAGCATCCAGGCCAGCAGGATAGGTGAAAGGGAAGACCCTGCCATTGACTCTGCCATCATTTTCCCGATGCCGCTGTCTACCAAGATTTGTTTCAGCACACCTCCTGCCCCGGTGATAAGGATGATGGTTCCGGCAGGTCCCAAAGCTTTGTTGCTCAGGTCAAGGATGGTCTGGCGGGGCATGTTCCGTCTTATGCAGAGCAGCCAGATGGCCAGCAGGGTGGCGATGATCAGTGCCGTGAAAGGATGACCCGCAAATTTTACGACCCGTGTGAAGAGCGATTCCGGAAGAAGGCCCCTGTCCACCAGTACCCCGGAAAGGGTATTCAGGAGGATCAGCAGCAGAGGAAGTCCGATGAGGGCGGCGATGAGGCGGAAGGAGGGGAGCTTTCCCTGATTTTCAGTGGTGACGGGGCTGTTCAGGAAGTCGTCGGGTGGCAGGAGTTCTATTTTCCGGGAGATAACTTTTCCCCAGAGGGGTCCGGCAATGATGGCGGTGGGAATTCCCAGGAGGAATCCGAAGAGGATGACCCATCCCAGTTGCACGTTGATGATATCGGCCACGGCGACGGGGCCCGGTGTAGGTGGCACAAAGGAATGGGCGACCGCCAGTCCGGCAAGGAGCGGGATGGCATAATAAAGGAGCGATCGTTTTGAATCACGGGAGAGGGCATAGAGGATGGGCACCAGGATGATGAATCCCACGTCGAAGAAAACGGGAATGGCGACGATGAAACCTGTGATGACCATCGCCCAGGAGGCTCTTTCGGGGCCGAATCTTCTGATCAGCGTACGGGCGAGGGATTCTGCACCACCCGAACTTTCCAGCATCTGCCCGAAAATCGCCCCGAGTCCGACCACCGTGGCCACAAATCCCAGGGTACTCCCCATCCCTTCCTGAATGCTCTTTAAAATCGTGTTCAGGGGCATCCCTGCCAGAATTCCCACATAGATGGCGGTGATCAGCAACCCGATGAATGCGCTGATTTTCAGTTTCAGCACCAGGAAGAGCAGCAGGGCTACCCCGGAAACTACCAGGAAAAAAATGTATCCTGCCGACATCGCCATTTTTCAGATCGTTAAAGTGCTGAAAAATTTCAGATTTTCACCGGTCTGTTTTCGCGGTTTGACCGGTAAATGGCGTCGAACAATTCCACTACCCTTCGTCCGTCCTGCCCGGTTACCGCTGGTTTTCCCCCTGTTTCCAACGCATGGAGGAAATCGGAGATCTGCATTTTCATGTAGTGAGACATGGGTTCGATGGTTTTGAAGAAGGCGGTATCTTCTTTTTTCCAGTTTTCCGGGAGGTGTTCTTCTCCGGGGATGGTCCAGAGGTCGTTCAGGGCGGGTTCATCTATGGTTGACAATCCGGGGACGAACATGGCGCCTCCTTCTGTCTGGACGCCTGCCGAAGCGCCGTTGCTGCCATGGATATGGACTTTGCCGTAGATTCCCGGTTTTTGGGAATTGCTTACCAGGATATTGCCGATGCCTCCGTTTTTGAATTTCAGGATGGCCAGGGCGGTGTCATCCACTTCGATATAGGGGTGGTTTAGGTTTCGCCAGAGGCCGTATACTTCTTCTACTTCGCCCATGTACCAAAGGAGCAGGTCGAGTTGGTGGGGAGCCTGGTTCACCAGGACGCCGCCGCCTTCGAGGTTCCAGGTTCCGCGCCACTCATCGGCATCATAGTAATGGCGGTCGCGCCATCCCAGCATGACAACGGTACCCAGGGCCGGGGTTCCTAATTTTCCTGCTTCGATGGCCTCCTTGACCCGTTGGGCCGGGGCATACCAGCGGCGCTGGCTGACCACGCCCAGCCGAGTGCCTGCCATCTCACAGGCATCGATGATCCGGTCACAGTCAATAGGATCTATGGCCAGCGGTTTCTCTACCAGCACGTGAGCTCCGTTTTCGGCAGCCTCGATGGCGGGATCCCTGTGAAAAAGATGGGGAGTGCATACAATGGCCAGGTCTATTTTTTCTTTCCGGATGAGTTCACCCACAGTAGAATAAGCGGTGGCGCCGTATTTTGCGGCGAAGGAATCCGCACTGGAGCGCCTGCGGCTCCAAACCCCCGCCAGTCTGGAATTGGAAATCTCCATGGCGGCACGGGCATGAAGATGGGCCACCTTGCCGCACCCCAGAAGGGCAATGTTGTAAATTTTGCTCATGGAATAATTTGTTGTCAGGTATTTTACAAAATTAACTTTTTGAGCGGGGAAAGCAAGAAAATTTTGACCCGTTGATGTCGCGCATCTGGGCATTGATTTGTAACAAAAAATTTTCATTTTCGCACAGTTCCCCTAAATTTGCAGAAAACCTGAACGATGACTGATTTATTACAGAAACTCTCCGAATGTGTGGAATTCGGAAAAGTCAACAAGAGTTCCCCTTTTCCGCCACAGATGAAAGGTGAGGACGGTGCTGATGAAATTGCCCGCCAGTTACTTGACGGTGGCACCTCCCCGCAGAAGATCCTCACTGAAGGATTGATGCTGGGCATGGAGCGGGTGGGGATCAAATTCCGTGAAAACAAGGTGTTTGTGCCCCAGGTGCTGATGTCGGCAAAAGCGATGAATACTGCCATGGTTCATCTCAAACCCTATTTCCTTTCAGGGGAAGCCCGGCAGAAGGGAACTTTCATCATAGGCACCGTGGAAGGCGACCTCCATGATATAGGTAAAAATCTGGTATCCATGATGGTGGAAGGCAATGGCTGGAAAGTGGTGGATTTGGGGGTGGACGTGAAGGCCGACCGGTTTATCACGGCGCTTAATGAAAACCCCGGGGCTTTTGTCGGGCTTTCGGCCCTGCTCACCACAACCATGCCGGCGATGGAACGGATCACCAAAAGCATCAAGTCGGCTGTTCCGGAAGCCAGGGTGGCCGTCGGAGGGGCTCCTGTGACCCATGAGTTCTGCGAGAAAATCGGCGCCGATGTCTATTCTCGCGATCCGCAGGGACTCGTGGAATACCTGAACGAGAACATCTGAAGGTCAGAGGATCAAAAGACCGGAAGAGTTGACGATCGGAGGACCGGAAGACCCGACGATCAGAATTTCAGAATGTCAGAGGATTAAAAAATCTGACTTCCGGCGGGTGATTTAACTGCCAGGACGGGTGTGTTTTTTCTGAAGGATCAGTAAATCAAACATTATGAGAAAAATATCAGAGCTGGCAGGAAGCAGAATCCTCGTGTCGGACGGTGCTTGGGGCACCTTTCTGCACCAGAAGGGATTACAGCCCGGGGGGTGTCCCGAGTTGTGGAATGTGACCCATCGGGGGATAGTGCTCGATGTTGCCCGAAGCTACGTAGCGGTGGGAGCCGATATGATCGAGACCAACAGTTTCGGGGGAAGTCGCTTGAAACTGGAGAAATACGGATTGGGAGAAAGGGCTGCGGAGTTGAACCGTACGGCTGCGGAGATCAGCCGGGAGGCCGCCGGCGACGGTGTCCTGGTGTTGGGATCCGTCGGTCCTACCGGAAAGATGCTGATCATGGAGGAGGCTTCCCCGGAAGAGATGTATGAAGTTTTCCGGGAGCAGGCCATGGCCCTGGAAGCGGGGGGTGCCGATGCCATTGTGGTGGAGACGATGACCGACCTCGATGAAGCCGTGCTGGCTGTCAGGGCAGCCAGGGAGAATACCCGGCTGGAGGTGATCTGCACCATGACCTTTGACAAGCTGATCACCGCGGAATACCGCACCATGATGGGCATTTCGCCTTCCGACATGGTTCAGCCCCTGCTGGATGCAGGAGCCACCATCCTGGGTACCAACTGCGGAAATGGCATCGCCGGGATGATTCCCGTGGTGGAAGAAATCAGGAAGTGTAACCGGGACATCCCCATCCTGGTCCATGCCAATGCCGGGATACCCTATTACCGTGATGGCAGGACCGTCTTTCCGGAGGGCCCGGAAGAGATGGCTTCTCATGTGAAGGCGCTGATCAAGGCAGGGGCCAACATTATCGGGGGATGTTGCGGCACCACGCCGGAACACATTGCCAGGATTAAGCAGGCAGTCGGAGGGGGGAGGTGGTTGTAATTACTTCTTGTAAGAGACTGACATTCCCGACCGGCTTTCGGTGCGGAAAGAGGTGGAATAACCCGGATGGGTTTTCAGGTACGCCAGGAATTCGCGGATGTCGGATGACCGGGTGTTGGTGTTGTGCGCCACATAGCAGCCTCCTTTTACCAGCTTTCTCTCCATGGAGGTGAAGTAGTTTTTGTACCAGTATCTGTCGGCGTCGCAGAAGACAAAATCCCAGTTGTTTTCAAGTCGGGGCACTAGTTCGTGGGCATCGCCCAGCCGGGCGTCGATAAAAGCGGACAATCCGGCTTTCTTGAAATTTTGCAATGCCTGGAGATAGCGTCCTTTGTCAATTTCAAGGGTTACCAGTTTGCCTCCCGTTTTGCTGAGTGCCCAGGCGATCCAGATAGCGGAGTGCCCGGTGGAGGTTCCGATCTCGAGTGCTTTTTTATATCTTCCGGCGAGGACCAGGTCGTAGAGGATCCGGCCGTCGGACACCGGCACGTTCATATCGCGCCATTCTCCCGCCTGATTTTTCAGAAAAGTGAGGACTTTCCGGTCCAGGTCGGTGGAAGCTTCAGGCCACTGGGCGGTGACTTGCCCTGGCGAAAGGATCAACAGCAATCCTGCTAAAACCAGAAAGATCCGTGCCGATGGGTTCATCTTCATTTATTCGATTTTGTAAATTCGTTATGGGTTGCCTCAACGGCTGCGGTCAGAGCTATGGAGGCAGCTTTGTTATTAGGTGCAACAAAAATTGTGCAGAAAACCTCATCCCTGAAAAAATAATTATCTCCAAACCGGTCCGATGCCGCGGAATTTCAGCCCGCTAGCCAAACTGCCGGTGATGACAGTGTCTGACTTACCTGATATTCTTCTCAGTTTTGTAAACCTCGAAATATTCCCGGATGGAAGCCCTGACTTCATATTCGGTGGAGGTATACGGAAGGATGTTCTGGGAATTGAACCAGACCATGAAATCGTCGGCCTCTTCATCGTTGAGTCCGGTGAGCATTTTCACCATCTCTTTGTTGTAATTGCGTGAATGCATCTCCCAGTTTTTTTGCAGGGCCACCGCTTCGCGAACCCTTCTTTTCTCTTTTTCTTTATGGCTCAGGTAATATTGCCAGTAAGAGAGGGGATTGAAAAATGCTGCCAGGACGGGAGGTTTTTCATTAAAGGCATCGCCCCGCAGTTCCTGGGGAATGTTGGTGCTTTTCCCAACGGGGATCCCTTCCATGTTGGGTCTGTTTTTGTCACCGGTCACCTGCACCTCCCTGATGGGATAGACTACAGGCTGCATGTAAATGGTCAGGACATTTGTTTCGGAAAAGTTGTGCGGGATCCTGATGCTCCGGGATTTGAAACCCATGGCAGTTACCGAAAGTGAGTCGATGTTCAGCATTTCAATGGAAAAGTATCCTCCGGCATTGGAACTGGTGCCCGTCCTGTTCCTGGGGTATACGATATTGGCATAGGGAATGGGCATGCTGTCGCCCCTGCTGATAAGGCGTCCTTTCAGCCTGATCAGGATTGGATCCTCGTCGATGCCGCTATCCTGTGCATAGATCCCCTGCATCGGGGACAACAGGACATATACCAGGAAAATTTTCAACAACCTCGTCATTGTCTGCGAAAATCGTACAAATTTATGGATTAGCAATTTTCGCGCCGAAAGGTTAAATAAAATTAACCTTTCAGAACGGCAATCCGTTCTTCGAGAATTTTGATTTTCGCCTCCGTGTCGGCCTGTTTGGCCCGTTCTTTTTCCACGACTGCCTCGGGAGCGCTGGCAACAAACCTTTCGTTTTCCAGCTTTTTCATCACCGAAGAAAGGAATCCCTGGGCGTAGGTGAGTTCCTCCTCCAGTTTTTTCAGTTCTTCGGAAGGATCGGCATGTTCTTCCATGGCGATATAGAAGCTGCTCGATTTCACCCGGAAGGAGAAGGCTCCCTTCACCTCGCCGGTGACGGTTTCGACCTGATCCAGGTTTCCCAGTTTCTTTACGATGGATTCCAGGCGGGGTTCATACCCTTTATCGCCGGGTTGGACAAAGAGCTCAAGGGGTTCTTTCTGGGCGATGTTGTTGTCGAGTCTGGTTTTCCGGATTCCGGAGACCGCTTCCTTCATGTTTTCGAAGGAATCGAGAATGGCGGTGTTAAAGGTTTCCGGAAGCGGCATTTCAGCTACCATGATGCTGGCTCCCGTTTTTCGCGGTGACAGAAGTTGCCAAATTTCTTCGGTGATGAAAGGCATGAATGGATGTATCATGCGGAGGAGTTTGTCGAAGAGGCTGGTAACGTCGCTGAAGGTCTGGGAATCGATGGGCTTTTGGTATGCGGGTTTAACGATTTCGAGGAGCCATCCCGAAAATTCATCGCGGAAGGTGGTGTATACCAGCATCAGAGCGTCGGAGATGCGGAATTTTCTGAAGTGGTCGTCGAGGGTGGTGTTGGCTTCGTTGAGTTTGTGGTGAAACCATTCGAGGGCGAGGCGGGAGTGTTCCGGTTGGGGAATGTCGTCAGACACCGGCCAGTTTTTCACCAGCCGGAAGGCGTTCCAGATTTTGGTGGCGAAATTGGCTCCCTGCTGGGGCAGGCTCTCGTCGAAGAGCAGGTCACCTCCGGCGGGTGAGCAGAGGAGCATTCCCACGCGTACCCCGTCGGCGCCAAAACGGTCGATCAGGTTCAGCGGTTCGGGGGAATTACCCAATGATTTTGACATTTTACGCCCCAGTTTGTCCCGCACCATTCCGGTGTAATAGACATTTTTAAAAGGATAGTCGTTCCGGTATTCATAACCGGCGATGATCATGCGGGCCACCCAGAAGAAGATGATGTCGGGGGCAGTGATCAGGTCGCTGGAAGGGTAGTAATACTGGATCTCTTCATTCTCGGGATGGTTGATTCCGTCGAATACGGAAATGGGCCATAACCAGCTGCTGAACCAGGTGTCCAGGACATCCTCATCCTGTTGCAGATCGGCCGGGGAAAGGGAGGGATTTCCTGCTTTTTCGCGGGCAAGTGTGAGGGCTTCTTCCGCAGTGGATGCCACCACGAAGCTGCCATCGGCCAGGTAATAGACGGGAATCCGGTGGCCCCACCACAGCTGGCGGCTGATGCACCAGTCCTTGACATTGTCCATCCAGTGCCTGTATATATTTTTGAATTTGGCAGGATGGAACCGGATGGTATCGTCCATGACATGATCGAGGGCGGGTTTCACCAATTCTTCCATTTTCAGGAACCACTGGGCCGAGAGTTTGGGTTCTATGATCACGTCGGTACGTTCCGAGAAGCCTATCTTGTTGGTGTAATCTTCTATTTTAACCAGGTTTCCGGCTTTTTCAAGTTCAGGGACGATCTTTTCGCGCACGTCAAAACGATCTTCGCCGATGAAAAGCAAGGCTTTTTCGCTGAGGGTTCCGTCATCATTGAAAATGTCTACCGATTCGAGGTTGTGGGTCATTCCGATAAGGTAGTCGTTGGGGTCGTGTGCCGGGGTGATTTTGAGGCATCCGGTACCGAATTCCATATCGACATATTCATCCTCGATAACGGGGACTGGCCTGTTGATCAGGGGAACGAGCACCTTTTTCCCCACCAGGGTGCGGAACCGTTCGTCGGCAGGATTCACGCAAACGGCGGTATCTCCCAGGATGGTTTCGGGACGGGTGGTGGCGATGGTCACATACTGGTCGGTAGTTCCTTCGACGAGATAGCGTAGGTAGTAGAGTTTTGACTGAACCTCCTTGTATATTACCTCCTCATCCGACAAGGCGGTTTTAGCCTTCGGGTCCCAGTTCACCATGCGGACGCCCCTGTAAATATCTCCTTTGTTAAACAGGTCGACAAAAACGCGGATCACCGACTCGCTGCGGGCGTCATCCATGGTGAAGCAGGTGCGGTCCCAGTCGCAGGAAGCACCCAGCTTTTTTAGCTGTTCGAGGATGATCCCCCCGTGCTTGTGAGTCCAGTTCCAGGCATGCTCCAGGAATACTTCACGGCCGATATCCCTTTTATCAATGCCCTGTTCGCGCAGTTTGTTGACCACTTTGGCTTCGGTGGCAATGGAGGCATGGTCGGTCCCCGGCACCCAGCAGGCATTTTTGCCCGTCATACGGGCCCGGCGGATTAGGATATCCTGGATGGTATTGTTGAGCATATGACCCATATGAAGCACACCCGTCACATTGGGCGGAGGGATCACGATGGTGTAGGGTTCCCTCTCATCGGGAACCGACCTGAACAATTTCTGATCCATCCAGTACCGGTACCACTTCGCTTCTACTTCCGCAGGATTGTATTTGCTCTGAATTTCCATCTCGCCTGTATTGACTTTCTGTTATATTAAGTCACAAAAGTAAAAGGAAATCAGAAAATCAGGAATTTCCGGAGCCTAATAGCCTGAAAAGTTAAGGAACCATTCAGATTCACGGGATGATTGTTGGATTTTCTGCGGAAATAGCAGGAGGGGTGCGCATTAATTTCCCCGGGCATTATTAATTGGAACTCCCCGTCTTTTTCACGCAGAAAATCTTCCTGGCTCCCCTGAAAATGTAAGATTCTTTAGTAATGGCGGGAGATGCCCAGAATTTATCATCAAGCTTGTTCCTGCCCACTTCTTCGAAGACATCTCCGGCTTTAAGGATGTGGGTATTCCCTCTTTCATCATAAAAGAAGATTTTTCCGTTGCCGACCCAGGGGGTTGCCCAGCAAGCGCCGGTTTGTTCCGCCTTTTGCTTGAAGATGTTTTCTCCGGTGGCGGCACTCAGGCAGTTCACCTCGCCTCCACGGCTGTTGACCAGGTAAATTCTCCCTTCATAGAGGAGGGGGGAAGGATTGCCAAGTCCGGGATTTTCGACTTTCCACACCACATGGCTGCTGGTGGTTTCCCCCTCTGCAGGGGTAATATCACCTTCTCCGCCGGCTTTTACGGCGAAGAAGTATCCCGGCTTTTCACGGCCGGAGGTGTTGCCCAGGTAAATAAACTCTTTATCGGCGACCGGTGAAGGAATGCTGCTTTCCCCTTCAAGCCGGAGTTCCCAGAGAAGTTCTCCGGTTTCCGGATCATAGGAGCGGGCTGTTTTACCAGTGGTTACCAATTCGGTGCGGATGCTGTTTTTCCAGATGATAGGGGTGGAATAAGTCGTTTTTTCATCGCGCATTACCTTCCAGACTTCATTTCCGGAGGCTGCATCAAGGGCGACCAGGAAGGAAGCAGTGTCATTATCTACCTTGACGAACAGTTTATCTTTATGGAGGACGGGGGAGGAACCGGTTCCCCATCCGTTTTGGGTTTCGAAGGCTCCCAGATCTTTTTCCCAGATTTTATTACCGTTGAAGTCGAAGCTGACAAGTCCGGTCATCCCGAAGTAAACGTACACTCTGTTGCCGTCGGTGACGGGAGTTTCATTGGCATAAGTGTTGATGGCATGTTTTTTTATCCGGGGTTTGCCCTGGAATGCGATCTTTCTCCACAGTTCCCTGCCGGACTTCAGGTCGAGGCAGGTCACTTCCCAGGTATAGGTCTCTTCGAGGTAGCTGAGGTCTTCCGGAGGACGGTTACCCGGGGCCTGGCCGGCTGCAGGGGGAGGAGGCGGGGGTGTTGACACCGTTTGGGGCGAAACACTGCCGGCTGCCGTTTGAGGTTGTGCTTGACTTGGGGCTGGCGGGGGGGTCGGTTGGCCAGGTGTTGCCTGTCCCTGAGGTGGAGCTTGCTGTCCCTGCGGAAGAGCCGGACTGGCCGGAGGAGCTCCCATTTCTCGGGGTTCCTTGTCCGTAGCCGAGTATGCGGCAGTGAAGAAGACCTTGTCGCCCCATACGATGGGCGAGGAGTTTCCCAGTCCGGTGATTTCATACGTCCAGACCACGTTGGTGTCGTTGGCCCATTTTTCGGGAAGATTGACGGAAGTGGCGACGTTATTGGCATCGGGTCCTCTGAATTGTGGCCAGTTGGAGGTACAGGAGGTGATCATCAGTATGGTCGCCAGGGCAAAAAGCATGGTAACCAGGGTGGCGTTGTTTTTAGTTTTCATAGGTCAGATTTTAGCAGAACACAGGTTTTGTAACATTCAAACAATAAATATTTAATTCAGATTTTCAGCTTTAAAAGCAAATATAAGTGATTTGGAGCAATAGATGGTCATTGGCCACGGAGTTTAACGGCTAAACTTTTTTTTTGGAATCTTAGGCGACAATACGCCGGATTTTCCTAAATTTGCGCTCCGTTGGGGCCCATAGCTCAGTAGGTTAGAGCATCTGACTCATAATCAGGGGGTCGCTGGTTCAAGCCCAGCTGGGCCCACTCTACAAAAGAAAGAATATCAAGGAGTTACAATTAACAGAGTTGTAGCTCCTTTTTTCATGCAGCAGCTTTGCTTAAGCTAGTGGGGGGATTTTGAAGGGAAACTATAATACTCCCTGAAATTT
>DBPT01000017.1 GCA_002304925.1 Prolixibacteraceae bacterium UBA1413 | reverse complement strand
ATCTTGCTGAAATTGAAATGATTGGACAGAAATCAAACTGCTAATCCCGCAAGGAACGTATCTCAAAAAGGAATGTTCAATACCAGGGGTAAAATTGGCTGGTTTTTTAAGGCCGAAATAGATCTTGATAGTTTGAATCCGATAAAAATTAAAAGGCATGGAAAAAAGCCAAGAGTTTGTTTGAATACGGTTTAACTTATATCGCTAATATGTTGTTTAGCAATGATATAGATCAATTTAAAGAGAGCAGTCAATTTTTGTCATGTACTTAGTTGTACAACACTAAAAAAAAATATGAATAATTCAGGAAATTAATAGTAATTTAGTACGGAAAAGCGGATGCCAAATGTATGGCATATCGGCACTTGAGAACTGAGAACGCTAAATATTTAGGAATTTTATATCTGACGACTATGAAGGCAATAACAAATATCCCAGCATTATTCCATTTATTCAGGAATTCACTTTTTGTAGTGGCAATTTCTCTGGCTTTTGTTTTTAATAGTTATTCACAACCGGTTGTGACTGTTACGCTTACTCATGTGAGTTGTCATAACGGTTCGGACGGTGTCGTTAGGTTAGGTTTCACAGGAGGCTCAACTCCTTACCAGGTGAGCTTTAACGGAGGAGTCATAACTACAACCTCATCTTCATATTTTGATTACTCTGGTTTAAGTAACGGGGTTTATGACTGGGAGGTAAAAGACAACGCTGGAAATACAAAAACAGGGACTGAGACCATCACCCAGCCGGCCGTTCTNNCCGTCAGTGGAGCTTCAGGCGGTTACGGCACCTATGAATACAGCATTGACAATGGTTCGACTTGGCAGGCCACCGGCTCCTTTGCTAACCTGGCACCGGGAACCTATCAGGTATCCATCCGCGATGCAGCCAATACGGCATGCGTCATTGACCTGGACAGCACACCAGGAACGACCATTACCCAGCCCGCTATCCTCTCCGCTTCTGTTAACAAAACAGATGTCACCTGTTTCGGCGCAAACGATGGAACCATCACCGTATCCAATCCGCTGGGAGGATACGGAACTTTCCAGGTCTCCATCAACGGAATAAACTGGTTCGACGTCTCTGCTTCTGCTTCCTATATATTCAGCGCTCTCGCCCCTAATATTTACACCGTACAGATCAGGGATGCAGCTCATCAAACCTGTGAAATCACTCTCGGTAACCCGACTATCACCGAGCCTGCAGCACTCACTGCTTCTGTTAACAAAACAGATGTCACCTGCTTCGGGGGAAGCGATGGAATCATCTCCGTCAGCGGAGCCTCAGGCGGTTCCGGCACTTATGAATGCAGCATTGACAATGGTTCGACTTGGCAGGCCACCGGCTCCTTTGCTAACCTGGCATCAGGTACCTATCAGGTATCCATCCGCGATGCAGCACATCCGGCCTGCATCATTGACCTGGACGGCACACCAGGAACGACCATCACCCAGCCCGCTATCCTCTCCGCTTCTGTTAACAAAACAGATGTCACTTGCTTCGGCGCAAACAACGGTAAAATTCAGGTCTTTAATCCTCAGGGAGGTCATGGCAATTATGAGGTAAGTATTGATGGGAATGTCTGGAACGAAGTTCTTGTTAACTCATCATTCGATTTTACTAACTTATCACCGAGTAATTATAACATTCAAATCAGAGACAAAAATTACCCGCAATGTTTCAGAACACTTGGAAGTTTAACAATAAACCAGCCACCGGCTTTATCCTTAACGGTCAACTCTAATTCCCCAATTTGCGAGAATGGAACAATTACCCTTTTTGCTAATCCAACCAGTGGGACTCCAGGCTACTCATATTCATGGACCGGACCAGACGGATTTACATCAACCATCCAAAATCCCACGATCTCAAATGCAGGAACTGCTAAAGCAGGGATCTACATCGTTACAGTAACTGACAATAACGGGTGCATTATTAGCAAAGATACGCAAGTTGAAATTATCCCTCTTCCTACCGCATCAGTCTCAGGGACAAACGCTGTGTGCAAGGGAGCTCCTGCAATTTCTGTAACGTTTAACAATCCACAACCCTTACCAATTGAAGTCACTTACACGTTGAACGGAACCGCCAAGACTTTATCCATTACAGGAGCCAGTCAGAATGTCGCAGTACCTACTGGTAATCCCGGGGATTTTACTTTTACGATCACCAGCGTTAAATATATTAGCGGATTATCGTGTCAGAATAATAACATCACCGGACAAATAACGGCAACGGTTACTGTCAGGCCCCTTCCTACAGCAGAAATAACCGGAACCCAGTCAGTCTGTCCGGGTGATGTGGCGAAAATTACCTTTTCAAATCCCGGAACATTGCCAGTCAAAGTGTTTTATACTTTAAACGGAGTTGATCAAACACCATTGAATCTGGGAACAGATAGTTTGAGTAGCTCAGAAATTTCTTTTTCCACTACAACACCGGGCACCTATAATTATTCCATTACCAGAGTCGAGTACCAGGATGCCTTGGCTTGCAGCAACACAAGTATCAATGAATCAGCCATTGTCACTGTACGGCCAATTCCCACAGCTACCATTTCAGGGGATAATACCGTATGCCGTAATGATGCCTACCCTGATGTACTTATAACCAACACCAGCGCTTTGCCCGTTAAAGTTGTTTATTCCATCGACGGAGCTGATCAAACTCCTGTTGACATTAATACAGGGCAATGCCACACGCTAAAGGTCAATACTTCTGTTGCCAAGACTGTGGTTTACTCCCTGAAAAAAGTTTACTATCCGAATACACCATCTTGTGAGAACAACATAACTGGACAGTCTGTTTCAGTGACCATTCTGCCTATTCCTACAGCTACAATCAGTGGTACTGTTTCAGTCTGTCAGGGAGAAACAAATCCGGTCCTCACTTTTACTAATCCTGAAAACAGGGAGATCATCGTTGATTACACTGTCAATGCCGTTGCAGCAAGTCCTATTACCATTGCTGCCAATTCAGCTTATACAATTTCAGTGGCTACTGTTACGCCTGGCTCCTTTGTTTACTCTTTAACCAGAGTAAGGTACAGCGGTTCGGTTGGATGCCAGAACAATAATCCCTTAAGTTCAGCCACAGTTGTGGTCAGACCCACCCCAAATGCTACAATTTCTGCCGGGTCAAATTTTCTTTGCAAAGGAAGCGCCGGGTCTGTTTCCATTCAAAACAACATGACTGAAGACATTCTGGTTGAGTATTCTTTGAATGGTGGCACATCGGTTTCAAGAACCATACTGGGTAACCAGACTATTTCTGTTAATTTACCTACAAATACCCCGGGGATATATGAATATGAGTTAAAAAATGTCAGGTACAGCACCGCACCAAATTGCCTTCAAACGATTTCCGGACAAATTGTAACGGTTGAAGTTCTCGATATACCTGATGTTCAAATTTCCGCATCAGTTACTGAGGCATGTGAAGGCAGTACTTCCCCAATAATCACCTTTACAAATCTCAGGAACCGGGATATTTCATTGTATTATAAAATAAACGATGGGAGTAATATTGGCCCGGTCAATATTGCGGCGAACGGGACTGCAACGATAAATGTTCCTACTACCACTGATGGCACATTTAACTATTCTGTTGTCAGCATCGTTTACGATGGATTTTCTTGTCCCAACAATGCACCCAATAAACAGATTAACATTAAAATTAACCCAATCCCTGTTATAACTGTTACACCCATTTCTCAAGCCGTTTGCTCCGGAAGATCCACTGCTGTTGTAAACTTCACTTCTGACCTTTATGGAACATCATACAGTTGGAGTGCAACGACTGGAACACCAGCCATATCAGGCTTTACTTCATCCGGAAATGGCCCCTCCATTCCATCACAAACGCTGACCAATCCAAGCGGCTCCCACGCAGGCACCGTAACCTACACGATTATTCCTTCAGTCGGAGTTTGTTCCGGCACTTCGGTTAATCACACGGTGACAGTTCACCCAATTCCGGTAGTAACTTGCCCTTCTAATCAGACCTTATGCCTAAATGATAATCCCATCAATCTTTCCACTCTTGCGGGTCTTTCCCCAGCAGGCGGAACCTTCAGTGGACCAGGAGTAACTGACAACTCATTCTATCCCTCACTTGCAGGTGTTGGACTGCACAGTATTACCTATAACTATACTTCAGCGGGGAACTGTTCAAACAGTTGTACATTCTCCATTACCGTTAACCAGGCACCGGTTATTCCCAACCAAACTTTTGCAATATGCAACGGAAGCCTTTTCGTTCTTGCACCTGAAACAGGAATTCCTGAAGGATCTGTTGTTCCTCCCGGAACTAACTACTCATGGACTGTTACAGCCAGCAACGTTACGGGAGTTTCCAACGGAAGCGGGACTCAAATAAGTCACACTTTAAATCTCATCAATCCAAATAATCCGGGGAGTGTCACTTATACTGTTACACCCGTTTCCGGAGGAGGCTGCACCGGCTATCCATTCACAGTCAACGTAACAGTCAATCCCAATCCTTCACTTAGTTTGAGAACAACCTTTCACCAACAGTATATTAATCCAAGAGTGGACTATTTGCGGCAGTGTAATGGAAACAGTGTTTATTACATTGCCGATAATGACCTGGAAGTGTTTTATTGGAACAATTACCAATGGGTTTACCCCACCATGCCATATTTTGATTCTTATAACTGGAAATGGCAGTATTCCATAGGTACACCTGAAGGTCCTTCATCGGTATGGGAAGATGCTATTGGCGAAGTAACATCCCACTACGAGTATAAAATGCCACCCGGAGAAACCTCTCCTTACCGGTTCCTTGGCGACTATTACTTTAGGTTTGCGATTACGAATGAATATGGATGTACATCATATTCTGACCTTTTACATCTCGAAGTTATTTCGGACCATATTGTCAACCCGGGACCTGACATTGAAGTTAATTGCTCAGGCTCACCGACAGCTATACCATTGACTGGTGCCACTCTTCAAAACCGGACCGGTGGGTACATTTGTGCGTCCTGGTCTATCATGAGCCTCGATCCGCCCAATGCAGGAATTAACGGAAATCTAAGCAATACTTCGTGTACCACATCACCAGCTAATGTCACTTATACACCCCCTGCAAATTATTCGGGAGTTATCACCCTTGCCCTCACCTCCAACGATCCCGATGGCGACGAAGAATATTCTTGTACGGGTGTTTATGAAACCAGGAATATTATTGTCAAGCCAAGCGTTGCCGCTTTCGCGGGAAATCCCCAAACCGTTTGTATGGGAGACGAAGTTGTACTTACAGGTACCGTTGATCCTCCAGGTGCATCTGTGGTTTGGAATGACAACTCTGCAGGAGGGACTTTCACATACCCCAATTCACCAAATACTACATATATTTTACCAAATCCCACCACCGGAGGCGAAATAACATTGACCTTTTCCCCAGTTCCGGGAGGAAACTGTACCGTTTCCTCTTCAACTGTCATCACTGTTGTGGATGCCCCCTATCCTTCAGGAGTAACAATCTGTAAAGGTAGTCAAATCTCATCTGTTCCTCCCCTTACCTCAACATCTACATGCCCTCAGGGGAGTCTAGCGGCTGGACCAAATTTTGGTAGAACAACAGCTAATTCCGGCAACCTTGGTGGGAATTGGTACGATACCGATGATGCCAGAACAGACAATGGATATTATGCATATGCTTATGTTTCGGGGAATTCCTACAGCAATTATCTAAGGATTACAAATTTCGGTTTTAATATTCCAGATGATGCCACCATTAAAGGAATTATAGTTTCAATCAAACGTTACTCAACCGGAGTATCCAATAATAACCGGATAAGAGACAATATTCTCCGACTTAGAAACCAAGATGGAAATATTACGGGTGACAATAAAGCTAGTAGTTCTATTTGGCCTACAGCAAACGAAACAGTAAACTATGGAGGATCTGAAGATCTCTGGGGTGCTTCCTGGTCTCCTTCTCAAATCAACGATATTGATTTCGGTGTTTACCTTTCTGTATACAATACAAATAACTATTATTCCAGGACTGCCTATGTTGATTATATCAGTATTACAGTACATTATTCTATCAATGCCGTGCTCTATTGGTACACCTCATCAGCCGGTGGGGCTCATGTGCATCAGGGAAGTCCTTTCAATCCGTTCACTGACTTATCGGCAACAGAAAGGACAACAGCTGGTGCACCGTACACTTCTTTAACCGATACCAATACGCCCGGTATTTATCCTTTTTACGTGCAATGTTCCACCTCGGAAGGTTGCCGCAGAAGAGCCGATCTGGTTATCGAACCAGCCCCAACCATTCTGAAACCAGATCCAAAAACGGTTTCATCATGTGATTTTGCAAATCAGGGTGCCGTTGATTCCGTTTTTAACGAATGGTTATCGGGATTTAAGGTAAATGGATCTCTTAACCCCAGTACCAGCTTTAATCCCCCAAATCCAACAGCACCTCAATTATGCACTGGCGGCACAGTTAATGTAGCCTACTCAGTAACTGATCCACCCTGTCTGAATGAAACTACTGTCACTTCGTCATTTGTGCTCACTCCACCTCCGGCATTTGTTTATAGCACCTCCGACAACGTGACACGTCCATCATCTGACTTTTCATCTCAGGCTGACTTAAATGCAGCATTTGATGCCTGGTATGCCGGCTTTCAGATAACAGGAGGCTGTGCACATGATGTTATCATAAATCCCGAGAACCCTGTCGCTCCCGGTTTGTGCGGTGGAACCTACTCTTTTACAGCAAGTGTTGAGGACCTTTGTCTTCCAAGACAGGAAGCTACATTCTCTTTTACAGTAACCCCGCCTCCTCCTGTGGTTGTCACTAAAGCAGTTAACGTTACGAGATCAGCATGTGATTTTACAAATCAGGCAGCGGCTGATGCAGACTTTGCTGCCTGGCTGGCCACTACCTCTGTCTCAGGAGGGATTTCACCAACATTCCTGCCAGATAACACCACCGCTCCCGACTTTTACGGAGGATCCGTTACCGTTACCTGGGAGATTAAGGACAGATGTTACGACGACTCCTTCTCGGCAACATTCACAATTACTCCACCTCCACCAATAGTCCTGAACAAAGCGTCTGACGTTATCCAGGATGCATGCCATTTTACCAATCAGAATGATTTGAATAACGAATTCACTACCTGGTTAGCATCCACAAACGCCAGCGGTGGCTGTTCTCCGAGTGTTGTCCCTGACAACAACACAGCACCTGATTTATGCGGTGGTTCAACCGTGGTTACCTGGACTATTTCTGACATTGGCTATACCACCACCACGCATAAGGCTACATTCACCATCAGGCCTGCGGATGCTTTGCAGGTAGATCAACCAAATGATATATCTATTTCGGCATGCGATTATCCTACCCAGGATTTTGTAAACACGGCATTCAATGCCTGGTTGAACAGCTTTGGATACAGGGGAGGATGTGATCCGTCAGCAACTTTTAATCCGACTGATCCGCAGGCTCCAAGCCTTTGCACTGGGGGAACAGTTACTGTACAACGTATAGTGAGTGACCTTTGCTCCAGTGATATTGTCAGAACAGCCACATTTACACTGACTACTCCTCCAGCTTTGACGGTTAGCACTCCTGGCGATTTTATTCGCGATCATTGTCAGTATACGCAACAATTGGACTTGGATACCGATTTCCAACAATGGTTAAATAGCCTGACAGCTACCGGCGGTTGCTCTCCTGCCATAACTCGCAGCCAGGTAACTTATCCTGATTTGTGCAATGGCGGGAATGGGTCAGTCACATGGACAGTTGTTGATGTCTGTGGCACTGTGACTAGAACCGCATCCTACCAGGTCGAACCCCGCCAGACCCTCACTGTGTCATGCCCTGGACCCGGTACAATTACAGACTGCCTCACTCCTGTTGAAATCGAAACTGATTACCGTTCCTGGCTCGCCCAATTTACTAATTCAGGGGGGTGCAATATAACAGCACCGACCATAGATCAACTTATTGCAGCATATCCTCCCCCGTCATCAGAAGGCGGGATTAGCGTAGTGACCTATAAGGTTACTGATGGATGCGGACAAGTGGCTGAATGTCAGGCTACATACACAGTTCCCGTCTGCTTTTTGCATTACCGTACCAAAGGTAATACCTGGCCAGACAACTGGACCAACACCGATATCTGGGAAACCAGCCGTACCGGCAATGCCTCAGGCCCCTGGACATTCGCCAACTCTTATCCGACCTATAAAAAGGCCTTATCCATAAGGATCAGAGACGGGCATTCAGTCGAGGTCACCTCTCCAGTTTCTGTCCGAAATACCTTTATTGAAGGTGGAGGAGTAGTGGCCATCCTTTCCGGAGGAAAGCTCACCAACGTTGGCAACAGTTCAAGCTTTATCATTGATTCTTCAGCTGACGACAAAAATGGAACGCTGATCTCTGTAAATAACGGATTCTCAGGAGAATTAACTTATAAACGCTGGCTTAATTCCTCACGGTGGTATATCACATCTCCTCCCGTCACAGTTGGTTCCGGATTTGAAACGAATGCCGACAGCATCAATATGTATGAAGGAAGCTATGATTTTGCAACTTACATAGAATCAAACAATTATGGATGGAACTACTTCGCTCCCCCACTTCCTTCCTCCCTTATTTCCGCAAAAGGGTATCTGGCTGCCCTGGCTTCCGAAAAAACCCGCCTTGTTTTCCCGGGTACCCTGAATGACGGGGATGTCACCATTCAGGTATTCAATACGAACGTAGACGGAACCCATAGTGACGGATGGAATGCAATCGGAAATCCATACACTTCAGCCATCAGGGTTGCAGAGGACTGGATATATGGTGGTTCACCACCTTCAAACTGGTTCTTAAAGGAAAATTATGCCATACTTGAGCCATATTATGCTGCCATCTATGTATGGAATGAAACAGGAACCTATAATGGTTCGGGTCAGTTCTACAAGGCAATTTGTAATACCGGTTATATTCCAAAAGACTGGGAAGGTTGGTATGGTGGAATTGTCACACTGCTTGATAAGGAGGTCCAGGCCGGTCAGGGATTTCTCATCAATGCCGGAGGTAACGGGGGTACCATCAGGTTTACCAAAACCATGCAATTTGCACGTCCATCGCTGGAGCTCAAATCAGCCCATACCAGTTGGCCCGGCATTACACTTATTGCTGAGAATGGTGGTGAAGCCCGCTATACAGCCGTCGGATTCAATGAAAACATGACCACCGGCCTCGACAAAACCTATGAGGCAGGTCTCCTGGCAACGGATAATTTCCAGATTTACACCACTCTTCTTTCGGATGATGAAGGTTATGAAATGGAGATTCAGAGTCTGCCCGATAACCAATATGAGTCCCTTGTCATTCCCGTGGGGGTGGATCTCCCTCAGGGAGGAATGGTTACTTTCAGGATGGACGGAATAATTCTACCCAAAGACATCATTCCGGTGTTGGAAGACAGACTTCTCCGTGTCAATACTTACATGCCTGACAATTCTCATTCATATACTGCTTCCCTTTCGAAAAACAGTTATGGCACAGGAAGGTTTTATATCAGATTCGGAAGTGCAACTCCTATATCTCCTATAGTGAAGGATCTGATTCACTTGTCAGCCCGTTATGCAAATAGTAAAATTACAATCTTTGGGGCGGCAGGAAGAAATACAACGGCAATCGTGTATGACATTAACGGCCGGAAATTAGGAGAATATCGCTTGGATAATGAATCTCGAAACGATATTCCGGCACAAGATTTGGTTACAGGGGTATACCTTTTGAGCATTAAAGGTGACAGAGGGACTCAGGTTATTAAATTGCCTGTTCTTAAAGAGTAAATGAACCTATTAATGGATGATTCTCATTAAACACAGAATACATTCTTGTCTCCAATTGGGTGTAGGGATGTATTCTGGTTTAAGTGGACAGTTTATTGAAATGGAGTGGTTTATGTCCCGGACGAGCAATTGGCCATACAGGTCAGCTTTTATCTGCAGGATACTGAAACACGTAAACGGAAGGTGAAAGATTCGGTCACAATCAGATTCCCCGTTGTCGTGCGGCCCGAATTTTCAGTTTTTTCCGGAGTTTTGACTTCACCAGTTGACGGTCGGCAGGTGACCATACCGACCGGACCAGCAATACCATGAAAACCGCCGGGGTATAGAGGAATTCAAACCAGAAGTGATCGATCCCGGGATGGTCAAGGAGGAACAACTCCTTCCGCCACCATAACTCCCGGCACTTTCTCCCCGTAATTTCCCGGGCCGGTCCGAACTGTACGCCCGATTCCGACGGAAGCTGTTTGTTGATCAGAGAGACCCCGGCCGGGGAGTTGGCTTCTTCCCTGGCACCTAAACCTGCCTTAAAAGGGTTTTGTGAAGCTTCCGTGGCCGGAATATCGGGGGCAACGCCCATGATCTTTTGTACCGCCCGGGCATACCGGAGGTATTTGTTCCTTAACTTTCCATGCGGAAGATCGCCGGGTTCTGGGGGTCGGAGCCTGGACAGGAGGTAAAAGTCCAGCGCCCCTTTGAGCGTTCCGGAGGAAGAAAGGTATCCGCTGCCAGTCCGGTGCTCGTGGAGAAAAACCAGGGTCATGGCATGGCGCGGACATGCGACGAATAATGGAACTCCATCTTCGCCTTGCGCCTGACAGGAGTTATGCCTCCCCGTAATCTTTCCGGGAATAGACCCGGGATGATCGTCCGGTGAGTGGCTGTAAACCATCCCTGCGGAACCTGCCGGAACTGCTTCCCTGATGATCTCTTCCGCAGCCATATATTTCCGGAAATCTTCATGGACAGGGTACCGGTGGATTTCCAGGGTGGTCACCTCCCGGGGGTGGTACATGGGCGGAAGATGATGGTGATCGGTATACACCACTTTCTTTTCTTCATCGACAGGATGCCGCAGATATCCCTCTTTCAGCAGGAGATCCACGGCACCCGGAATTTCCGCTTCCGGAAGGAGAAGGTCGATATCTTCCATCATCCGGTCGCCGCTGTCCCTGAAGAGGCCCATCATCAGCAACGCCGCCCCTTTGAAAAAGAGGGGATGCATTCCCGCGGAAGCGAGCCGTTCGTGAATTCGTTGGCACTGCTCCGTGATACGCCGGCTACGAACGGCATTCAGGGCATAAATGGCAGCCATATGCTCCGCCAGCTCCTCCGGAATCAGGGGCGCTATTCCATTCCGCTCATATGCTGACCAGAGCGCCGGCAGCACATAATGGCTGCTTCCAGTCCACACGAACGCCTCCCAGGGAACCCTTCCCCCGGAAACGGCCGCTACAACCTCCTCCCTTACAGATGGGTTGCCATCCATCGCCAGGCTTTTGCCGATGAAAAGGAACAGCGCTGCGTTGGTCATCATAGGACAACGAATATAGCGATATTTGTTGTCAGAGGCACCAACGGAAATCGAATAGAATCTTTCCTTCCCGGGAGGAGTACCCGCCGGAAGACGGGAGTAGAATTTCCAAAACCACCTTCCAAATAAATTTGCTTTCTTCCAGGATTTATCGTATATTGATTCTGTCCTTTGCCTTGTTCCGGAAGGAAATAAAACCCTTGTCCGCCAGGCGGATACATTGACCTGAATAGTAGGAACTCTTCCCACTTAAACGGAAACCACAACCACCATCGTAATTTTACCCTGACAGAGTGATTCTTTATCCTTGTCAGGGGTGCGTAATAATGATTTTTGGCCATCCGGACAGTTGTGTCCGGATAAACGCACAAAACGATGAGGAGTTGTACTTTACCACGCGGAAGTATCCTTTGCGATTCCCGTTCCAGCCGTCACAGCCGCAGTAGTTTTCCGGGCACAGGGTTCCCGTTGTGTCTGGCACTGCTGGCAGGAGTTTTTATGTCTGTACAATCGGCAGGAAGTACCTCTACAGGGCATTCCGGAGGAAGTCAATTGGTCCTGCAAACCGCAGGAGGTCTCTGTATCAGGCATTCCGAAGAAAGTCCATTAGGCCTGCTAAATGCAGGAAATCTCATTAACCCCGCAGCACTGACAATCGTCACCCACCCCGCCGACGTGACCGACTGCGAGGATCATGTCGTCACTTTCAGGGTGGTCGTCAACGGAGGCACCGCTCCCGTCACCTTCACCTGGCAGCGGAAGCAGTCCGAGGAACCGGATTTCACCGATATCCCTTCCGGATCCCCCAACATCACCTACCCATCACCCGGCACCCTCCGTGTCGACAACGTGGGAGGTTTTGAAAATCCCGGGGGAAGTCGCTACCGGGTGAAGGTCACCGACGCCCTGGGAAGTCTCACATCCAATGACGCCTTGCTGACCGTCAATGAGATCACCGATATCATCCCCTCGGTGGTTTTCCCTTCCAAAACCCAAGTGATCCTCTGCGAAGGAGCCAGTTTTTCCTATTCTGTAACTACTTCCGGAACTCCGCCGGTAGCTTATCAGTGGAAGAAATACCTTTCCCCGGGCATATGGGTCAACGTCACCGACAATTCGATCATCTCGGGATCACAAACCGCTGTTCTTGCTTTTAACGGCGGCACACCGGCAGAATCGGGCGCATACAAGGTGAACATCACCTTTCACGCCTCGGGGGCCGACTGCCATGTGTCGAGCGACAGCCGGAGCCGCAGGGTCACCTTCCAGGGTAATCCGGTTGCACCGGTAATTCTGCAGCCCCCGGCCGCCTGCCTTGGATTGCTTCCCGACCTGATGACCGCGGAGGCCGCTTCCGGAGGATCGGGATCTTTCCGCTACCAATGGCAGGAGAGTTGGGATGGCAAAGTATGGAACGACATTCCCGGGGCTGACACCCTGAGCTATCAGCCTCCCGTGTCTGTTGCCGACGCATGGTACCGGCTGACCGCCATAGATACCGGCCTCGTCTCCTGCGGAAATGTGACCTCCTCCGTCGTTTTGCTTTCCACAGCCGACTGTTTCAACTTCCACTACCGTTCGCAACAGGACGGCGCCTGGCATGACCGTACCATCTGGGAAACCAGCGCCGACGGCATCACCTGGTGCGGCAGCGCCCGCACTTACCCCACCGACCAGGTGCTTTCAACACACATTCGTCCCGGCCACCTGGTGGAGGTCACGCAGGATGTTTCCGTAGCCCGGGTCACCGTGGAAGCCGGCGGAGCCGTCACCATAGCAGAGGGAGTCACCCTCACAAACACCGATCCGGAAGGAGCTTCCGGCTTTTTGGTGAATGCCTTGGAAACGGCACACGGATCCCTCCTTTGCCAGGGAAACTTCTCAGGGGAGATTCAGGTTCGGAAATATTTCGACCCGTCACGCTGGACCATCATGGCATCCCCGCTGGAAGTGACGACCGGTTTTGAAAAGAATGCTCCGGCCGTCAACTTTTACGCCCCCGCCAACGATTATGACCTGGGATGGTACCGTGAAGAGGGGAATGAGGGATGGATCTACTTCCCCACCCTCCCTTCCGTCCTGGAGCCTGGGCGGGGCTATGTGATCCGCACAGCAGCCACAGGCACCCCGGAAGAGGGGATGATCACCTTTTCCGGAACATTAAACGGTGCCTTGAATAATACGGTCAGTCCGGCAGTGTACTGCACCGCCCCCCGCCATGGCTGGAATGCGGTGGGAAATCCGTTCACCCCGGCCATCGGGATTACCGCCTTCGCTTCTACCGCGGAAAACTTCCTTGCCAGAAATGCAGACATCCTGGAAGATACCTACGGAGCCGTTTACCTCTGGAACCAAACCGGTGAATACGACGGAAGCCAGCAGTATTACCGGGCCATTGGCAATTCTGGGTACCATTACGAGGGATTCAGCTATTACGGAGGCGAGGATCCCGATTATCTGCAAAGCGGACAAGGCTTTTTAATCAATGTGAAGGGGAACGGGGTGGCCATTTTTTCCAGGGCCATGCAGACCCATGCCCCGGAGGTTAGATTAAAGTCAGGGAATGTGCAAACCGTTAGTCAGTTTAAAAACGACTGCAAATATTTACAAACAATTAACACAAGAACACAGTGCGCACCCGGCTGGTACGGCCTTACCCTGGAGGCAGAAGCAGGCGCCAGAGTTAGGCGAACGGTGGTTGCCTTCCATGAATCCATGACCACGGGAGTCGACAAGACTTTTGACGCAGGATTGCTTTCATCCGACAATTTTCGTCTTTATACCCGGCTGGTGGGCGGGGATCAGGGGACCGACCTGGAAATACAGTGCCTTCCCAATGGTCTTTACGGCACCATTGAGATCCCGGTGGGCCTTGACCTTCCGGAGGGAGGTGTCGTAATCTTCCGAACCGTAGGCGTCACCCTTCCCAAAGGGTGGATGCCCTTGTTTGACGACCGGGTAACGAACATAAGTACGCCCCTGTGCCCGGAAACCGGAGAATACCGGGCAACGCTTCCACCCAGCACTTGCGGAAAAGGCCGCTTTTACCTCCGGTTTGGCAGTAGCCTGATCGAAACAGGGAATCCCGAAGCTGTTCTGAAAAACCATAGCCGGTTCAGCGTTTACGGCGATGGGAATAATGTGATCATCACCGGCATGCCCGGACAAAAGAGCATGGCTGCCCTTTACCGGATGGATGGAATTAAGTTGGAAGTATTTCACCTTGAACATGCAGTGCGCAATGTGATCCCTCTCAACGGCGTGGCTGCCGGAATATACCTGCTGGAGATCACAGACAACCGGGGCAGGAAAACCTTCCCTGTGGTGGTCCATTAACGCCTGCCGATCAGTGATGAACACCGCAGCAGTGCTTTTACTTTTTGCCGCTTCCGCAGGGACAGGGATCGTTGCGCCCGCCCTTCAGGCGTCGAGCCAGAATTCAATTCCTGGCAGACAGAGAAAATAGAATGCACATATGTAAATTATGTTTAACATTATGGCTTTAAGCAAGGTTGTTCATAAAATATGGCAATTCCTTCGCAGATTGAAGGTATATTTTTTATCTTGCACCTGATTTATTATTACAGTAAGGCACCCAGTTGCCAATATAAGTATTAAATTTGCACCGGTAGCCCCATAAAAAATGCGTGGGCATATAAATGACCATGACTCAGAAATTTAAAGAGGATCAACATAGTAAGAACGGGCAAAAAAACATAACCAGGAAAGAAGCCCTTTTAAAAGCCGGAAAGTATGCTGCCTTTACGGCTGCTGCAATGATGGCCGTGCTGGGAGATATTGATGGACAGCCTAGAAGACCACCAAAAAAATCTCCGGTAAAACCCAGACCTAGAAGACCAAAACAGAAAAAAGCAAGCCGTGAAGATCTGCCGCCAAGTTATTGAAATCTGAATTGATTTGTTCCCTGAAATAAGAAGCCGGAATTTGCCCGATAACAGATTCCGGTTTTTTATCCTCGGATGTGTACCAGAACAAATGGCGGTATTCTTTGATTAATTCCTGTACTTCGGGAGAGGTCATGATAATATAATACATTGGTTACTCGTTGTTTCGAATATTAAAATCTTCAAGATTAAATCAAATGAACAGTCAGGTTATAGATGGTTAACAATAGGTTTCCTACCTTTGCAACCTATCCTGACTGGTATGGATATCAGCAAGAAATACAGCCACCTCGTTGTCGAAGATACTTACGTGGTGTGGCTCAAAAGGGTACACCGGTTTATCCAGTTCAAAGAACCCGCATTCTTTGTCTTTGAACAATGTATGACAGGAACAGATCCTCAGGTTATTGCCGGGTATTGCAGGAAACGGTACGATTTGCCGGCGAAAGAAGCTGCCAGGTTCGTAAGGGAGATCATATCGGAAACGAAGAAGCTTACTAAGGCTGAGGTTAAGGTTAAGATTAAAAAGGAGATCGTAAACCAAAATAAGGTTGAGGCTGAGGATAAAATTAAAGCAAAAGCGGCTGAAGAAAAGCGAAAATATTACGAACATCTTTGCAGGATAGGGGGCAAAACAATCCTCTTCCGCTATGGGGATGAAGTGATGGAAGGAGTGTTCAGACCGTTGTTTGAGCAGTTCGAACTAATTAAGGTTAAAGCTGAGACTAAGGCTAAAATAAGTGGCGAAACCGGGGAATCTATAGAACTGTTTTCCAGAAAGGATGCGTGGTGCATTGGGATAAATGGAGTAGAAGTGCACTCTTTTCCGGAAGAGGACTGGGAACATTTTCACGGAGCAGTATATACGGAACTGCTTAACCTGCTACACGGGAAGAAACTGGAGGAGTGGATGGGAGTGTTTCATGCTGCAGCGGTTGTTCAGGAGAAAAAGGGACGGAGAGACGAAGGAACCTTGAGACGAAGGGACCTAGAGACGGAGAGACTGAGGGACGGAGAGATGGAGGGACTGAGAGACGAAGAGGCAGGAGAAAACCAGGCATTAATTTTTTTAGGTGAATCGGGAGCGGGAAAAAGCACAGTGGCAGCAATATTGATGGCACAGGGATACAGGGTGCTGACAGATGATTTTTTACCGATGGGAATACCAAAAAATGCAGTAAATAATACGCCGCTAATTTACCCCATGCCGGCAGCGATTTCGGTAAAGAAAAATGCAATTCCCATCCTGCTCCCCTGGTATCCTGAAATGGAGGAAGAGGCCATTTTCGCAGCTGAGGAAGAAGAGTACGAAACCTACCTGCCTCTTTCCGGAAATGCCGGGGACCTCTCCCCTATTCCGGCAAAAGCAATATTCTTTATAAAATACGATCCGACGGTGGATTTCCGCCTCACCCGGGAATCGAATCTTGAAAGGATGAATGCTTTCCTCAAGCAGTCCTGGATCGCAAACAACACTGCGGCTGCCGAAGCATTCCTGAAGTGGTATTTCTCTCTTCCGGTCTATTCTCTGGTATATTCCGATGCCGAAAAACTGATCAATGGACTTAATTCACTTTAGGTTTAATATTTTCCCACAAATTTTTCTTGTTTACCGTCCGTTTATACGATGCTTCCTATGCGCGGTTAAATAGCAATCCGAAAAAAATCTATTGCATAGACCATGCTATGGTTAATTCCGTAACTTCCGGGATCATGGTCAATTCATGGCAATTGCCTGAAAATATGGTATTTATGGAATTACGCCGGCTTTTCACTGAAATCTATTACTACAGAACCGCTAACAATCAGGAAGTCGATTTCATGGTCATTGCTCCCACCAGAGAAAAATTGCTGTTTCAGGTGTGTGAATCAATTAAAAATGAACCTATAGCCGTGCACCCTGGCGTAAAAACAGTCGCATTAAAGTGACAGGAATACTCTAAAACTTCGCTACCTTTATAAAATGAACTTGACAACTTAATATTCAATATTATGAAACCACTGATTTCAAGATTTTTTTGGGTCCTCATGGTGGCCATACATCAACCAACTGAATTTAAATAAATTAAATACCACCTTAAAAATGAAAAATCAATTTCTGATTATTGCGGGATTGTTCCTGGCTGCTCTTGCCCATGGGCAGAACCCACCCGCCACGGTTTCGGGTCAACCCCAACCTCAACAACCAGCCCAGTACATCCAACCCACTATGCAGCAGCCTCAGCAGGCAGCCCAGCAACGGCAGCCTGAACGGTGGGCGCCCGAAAGTACCGAATGGTATACGCCAGTTCCTGTTAAGGTCACCCCAGGGGTGGGCACGAAACCTCCCTCTGATGCCATCGTCCTTTTTGATGGATCCGATTTGTCCAAATGGCAATCGCAGGGCGGAGGACCTGCCAAATGGAAGGTCCACGATGGGGTATTCACGGTGGAACCCGGCACAGGGAGCATTTCCACCAAAGAGTATTTTGGGGATTGCCAGTTGCACATCGAATTCAAGTCTCCGGATCCGGAAAATTACCATGGACAGAACAGGGGCAACAGCGGTATCATGATCCAAAGCCGCTATGAGGTTCAGGTGCTCGATGGCGACAACAATCCTACCTATGTGAATGGGATGGTCGGAAGCATCTATAAACAGAGCGCCCCCCTGGTTAACGCTTACACCAAAAACGGAGAATGGCAGGTGTATGACATTTTCTGGACCGCACCACGCTTCGGTGCCGACGACAAACTGGAGTCTCCGGCCATCATCACCGTAGTGCTGAACGGGATTGTCGTACAAAACAACTATATACTGAAGGGAAACACCCCTTATACCGGATTGCCCCGATATACTGCCCATGGCCGCATGCCACTCTCCCTCCAGGATCACAATACCAGGGTTTCCTTCCGGAACATCTGGATCAGAAACCTTTAAAACATTCTCTTACTGACCCATAAAAACCTTAACCAACAAAAAGGATATGACCACCAACAGAAGAGAATTTCTGAAGTTCGGTTCCGCAGTGGCCGCCGGAATGGGGATTACTTCCCTGTTTCCGGGGGAAACCATGGCGAACTTATCCGGAAAAGGTCCGGAGCCAAGAGGAGCATTTCATTCAGGAGATCACTCTGATGCCAGGATAAACCTGGGTGTTATCGGCGTGGGTATGGGTTGCCGGGATCTGCAGGGAGCCCTGACCGGTAATCCCTGGGTCCATTGTACGGCCCTGTGCGACGTCAACAGTGTCCGTCTGGAGGAGCAGGCAGCCCGGTTCAAGAAAGAGTTTCCCGGTCAAACTGCTGGCATCAGGCTTTATTCCGATTTCCGGAGGCTTTTGGAAGATAAGGATATCGACGGGGTCATCATCGCAACGCCTGACCACTGGCATACTTACATTTTCGCCGAAGCACTGAAGTCGGGGAAAGCCGTCTATGTCGAGAAACCCGTGGCCAATTCCATTGCGGAGTGCCACGTTTTGATGGATTTGCAAAAGCAATACAACCGAACCGTCACCACCGGTTTGTGGCAGACCAGCCAGAAATATTTCATTGACGCCAATGAAATATTGAAAACGGGTGTTCTGGGTGATGTTTATAAAGTGCAGCTTTGGCTGAGCCAGGGCACTGATCCCCGGCCTGCGGTAGAAGATGCTCCTACCCCCTCCACTTTGGATTATGACCTATGGCTGGGACCGGCTCCGGAACGACCCCATAATCCCTATCGAGTCAGGAATTGGCGGAGTTTCTGGGACTATGGAGGCGGACAACAGACCGACTGGGGAGTTCACTGGATCGACTCTGCCTTCGACGGACTGGAAGCCTTGGGAATCAGCGAAAGAGTCTTCCCAAAAGCGGTCTTTTCGACTGCCTTTAAGCACCCGCAGTCGTTTAATGAAACCCCCGCATGCCAGACCACCATCTTCAAGTATGACCATTTTCATATTGAATGGACCCAGCAGGTGGCCCACCTTTACAACCGAAACCAGGGCGTGGCCTGGATCGGGAGTAAAGCCACCCTGGTGTGTAATCGCGACGGGTACGAACTCATCCCACAGGTGGGCAGGAATAACGAGACTTCGGTGGAACCGGTGAAGGTGACAGGACCTTTCGAAGAGGGGGGAATCGAAGCTCATACCTCAAACTGGTGCGCAGCAATCCTTGATAATAGCATAAAAACGAACAGTCCGATCGAAAAAGGGGCCTTTGCCACCATCCTGGCGCACATGGCTAACATCTCCTTCCGGACAGGTACCATGGTAATCTACGATCCGGGAAAACAGTCGTTTATCAACAATCATGAAGCCGACAAATACCTGATGCCGGCTTACCGGGCACCTTGGAAATTCCCGGAGGTCTGATATACTCTGATCACGTAAAACCATATTTTCAGGCCCGTATTATTGGGCCTCAACAAAAAGTTTCAATTTCCATAGAAGTCCTATGATTATATTATTCCAAAGAATGGTTTTTGAAGCAGTCGAATTAATCAGGTGAAGGAGATCATTGAACTCCCGGGATGACACCCCTCCTATCCCTCCTGGAACAAGGGGAAAGGGTCGGGTTTCATTATAAAACCCATCATGCGAGAAGGGGAAATGTTCTTGTTCCTCGGTAATAACATCCATCATGCGAAAAGGGGAAATGTAAGGAAGCACTTCTGGAAGGCCGGAAACAACAGGTCGGGCATTACACACGATCAATACTCTTCCAAAAAATCATTGAGACTTTTCCCTGGTTTACGGTTCTGGAATTTTTCCCTCCTGAAGAAATCCGGCAGTTATTAACAATAGAGACAACTCTTACAACCAAAGTCCTAATCCTTTGAAAATCGGTCAATTCCCCTGGCTAACCGGATGCTTGCCCCTTCGATAAAAGTCATCTTACGGATCCACGGGGAGGATTATATATCAAACCTGATTGTAACCCTGAGGAACTGGCCTGCTCAATCTTCGTTCTCTTTTACATTTCATTGGAATATGTTCTTCAAAAAACAGGGATCGTGTTTCAGTTCGATTCGCGCATCACAGCAGTCAGTTATCTATGCAGGAGTATCGAAGTGCCAAATCAGACCTGTCAGTGATGGACTCCGCAGCAGTGTTTGTACTTTTTGCCGCTTCCGCAGGGACAGGGATCGTTGCGCCCAACCTTTGGAACGTTGAGCCTGACGGTCTTCCCGGCAGGCAATGGATAAGGTTCAGCAGGAAGAGGCCGCAGAAATTTCTTCTCTTCCCGGAAGAGTTCTTCAGAAGAATTTCCCTTCAAAACCCATTGGGGCAGCGTGTTGCTGAAATCCAAGAGCATCCGTAAGAAAACGTTGATGTCATCAACACCGCTGAATTCGATGTGTTCGGAAAAAAGTTGAATGATATTCTGAATTCCCAGATCGTTCTGCAACATGATGTAAGCCGTCCTGACCAGTTCTTTCGGGTTGCTGACTTTCCTCTTGTTCAGCTCTTTCAGAAGGGCAGCGGTTGCTTTGTTTTCCGGGAAGTAGTCCCCGCTTCCGCATTGAAGGATTTCCTCCATCGGGAAAAGCGGGTAATCCAGATCTTTCCTCGTGTTGACTTCCTTCAGGATGCTCTTTGGCTGGAACATAAATTCAGTGTGGTAATAGATCCGGTTGCCGATATCGAGAAACCTGATGTCCCCTGACAGCCTGTCGCGGGAGAGGATCATTTCGGCAATATCGTTTTTTGTAAATTTCTGTCCGGAATAGTGGTTGAATTTGCGTCGCATTTCCGTTTCGGACAGAATCCCGTACCGGTTCACGATTCCTAAGGCAAGGAGGTCAAGCGCGTTCTGAATAATAAAGTCCGTATCGTTAAAGATCGATTGAATTTTCGGGGCCAGCGCCTTCCTGAAATTTTCAGCCAGTGTAATGACGAATTTATGCTTTTCCGGCGTGTTGACCGAGACCAGTCCCCTTCCGATCAGGGGGATAAAGGGGATCAGGTCATTGGTAGTATAGGTACCGCCGGCATTGATTAGCTTTTCGAGCAGGAAAAACTCCTCGTAGGAATAATATTCCGTCAAAATCTCCGGAACTTCGAGGAGCCGTTTCTCGATGGCTGCTGCGAGCTGCTCTTTTTTCCAGGAAGATTTGTATTCGACGTCGTAATCGATGCAAAAATCAAGTAAATGGGACTTTTTGGCCGAAGAGACCAGGTTTTGGGCGAGGCTTTGGAGGCTCATGTTTTTTGGCGTTAAGATAGATAAAATGTTATTCACATGATAACTTTCCGCACTTGAGCCAACAGGGAAACGAATCCCGGAAAACCGGAATGCGTTCGACGGATTTCAGCACCGGATCAGCCAAAAGCAGAGACTAACCATTGATGCGTAGCTAGCTAAAAGAACGGATGTAGTCAATCCGATTTTGGCAAGGTCATCCTACAGGTGTTGTTTGCTTACCCCGCGGCGGAGCCTGCGGGGTAAGCAAACACTGTTTTGCCATAGCTGACACCAGATCGGACAAAGCCTTCTCAAGCCATGCAATCCAGGACATTAACCGTAGTTTTTCCGGTGAACCCGGAAAAACCGTCAGGCTAATTAAAGGGTACCGACACCGTATTGGAAGCTACGCCATTGCTGTCAACCACCTGGTAGGTGTAGGTTCCCTTCCGGGTCAGGGTGTTGGTATAACTTTTTGAAGAAACGGTAGCAATCGTTGATCCATTGCGCTTAACCTTATATTTAGGAGTACCTCCCGTCCATTGAAGGGTAACCCGCATCCAGCTGAAGAATTTAACTGTAGTGTAGGTCAGCACAATGTCAGTGGGTTCCGGTGCAGCCGTGACCGTCACGCTTTGCGATTTGGTTCCGGTGGCTCCGTCGTCATCGGTCACTGTCAGGGAGACATTGTATGTCCCGGCAGCAGCATAAGTATGCGAAGGATTTTGTGATGCAGAGGTGCTTCCGTCACCGAAATTCCAGTTCCAGGATGAGATGGTACCATCGCTGTCAGTGCTGGTATCGGTAAAGTTAACTGTCAATTCCGATATTGTGGTAGTAAAGCCGGCGACAGGCGGTTGGTTCACCGGAGGTTGCGGAGGAGTTCCGCCGCCGGAGAGGTCTGCCCATCCAAGATTCTCCTTGTTGCCATCGGGATCGTTCTGGGTATTCAATCCTTCGGCACTCGTCTGAAGTTTTCCTCCATCGATCAACGCCTGTCTGATGCTGTAAACTCCTGCTGCATTGGTAGCCCGTCCGTTCTGCACAATGTAAAGGGCGACCAGTCCGGCCGCGTGCGGAGACGCCATGCTGGTGCCGCTCATGGTGGCATAGTTGGCATCCTTATAACAAGAGAGGATGTTTACCCCCGGAAGGATCAGGTCGATGGCTTTCCCCGCGGAAGTGACAGGATTTCCCGATGTTACGCTCTTGCTGTAGTTGCTGAAAGTCGCCCAGGAATCATCGGCGCCATAGGAGGTGGAACCACCCAGTCCGCCGGGTTGTCCGTCAGAATCGGCCAGCGCCGAAATGGTCATCACTTCGGGATATGAAGCCGGAATGTAATCGTCAGACGTTCCGAATCTCCCATCCTTTCCATAAACATCCACTTTGCTGTTGCCGGCAGCAACCACAACCACGATGCCTTTGTTCACACAATTCTGCACCGCCGTACGATAAGATGTGCTTGTCCCTGTTCCGCCGAGACTCATATTGATTACCTCAATTTCTGACGACCTTGCCGCTACCCAGTTAAGTCCTGCAATGATGTCACTGGTGTAGCCCGATCCACTGCTACTCAGCACCTTGACAGCCCAGATACGGGCACCCGGACAAACACCCACCACACCAAAATCGTTGTCTTTGGCGCCTATGGTTCCGGCGACATGAGATCCGTGGCCATTGTCATCGTCATAATTGCTGTCGGAAGATCCACCGTTGTAATAGCGAACACCCCCGACAACCGTCATGTCAGCATGGTCCTTGTCTACACCGGTATCCACTACTGCCACATCCACATCGGGAGAATCAGAAATTCCGTCAATCGGAACAACGCTGTTCAGATTGGCGGCAAACCTCCTGATTCCTGTCGGAATGGTCTGGGCACAGGTGGTCATCACCAGGTCAGGCTCTATCAACGCAATATTGGGATTCCGCCGAAGTCCTTCGAGTGCCTGCGCAGGAATTCTGGCCGAAAAACCCTTAATGGCATGCTTGTAAACATGTCCTTTCTGGAATCCGTGCCGTCCTTTCAACGTCTCGGTGACACCGTCGGGATCGGTAACATCGTCGCGGAAAATTACAATGTAGCGGTCGCCGGCATTGCCGGAATCCGCCTTCTTCAACTGAAGGGCCTCATCATCCTGCGTCATAAATTCATCGTTTTCGATGCAGGAGAATGCAAGGAAAAGCATAAGGAAAATTGCGGTAAAGCGAAACCATCTTTTCATAACAGTAGTTTTTATAGGTTAATGAGAAATTGTTGCAAACGCAAATGTCCGGCGCAAAGCTTACGGGAAATATGTTCTGCTAAATTCATTCAAGCGACCTTTTTCGTCCTTGCAAAGTATATTTTTTTACCGGTAATTCCAAATAATCAGGTTGAAAAATGGCCATATTCCGATATTTCCCGCAATTCGGGCAGCTAAGCTTCCGGGAGCCCTGTCTGTATTCACCGGAAATTGAGGAAATTAAAGCCTTTCCGGCAGAAAAAGAGGAGCTTGAGATTGTTAAAACTTTCAAAAGATTTGGTATCTCGGAATATTAAAACTACTTTTGAAGAGCATCAGACGTTCATTGAAACCAAAGATATTTCCGCATTAATTCTCTCGTTGGTAAACTCAACACTAAACATCGAAACGAGATAGCTTTCCGGCGTAAAAACAGGCCTGGTAGTTCCGACTTTGTCGGGATGAGTCTTCGGACCGTTGGACGTTTGAGCGACGGGGCACTCAAATCCTGTTCACCGGGGTTTTACACAATCAGAATTAGTGCGGATTTTTTTTGCCCTTTATCAGGGTCACCACCAGGTTGAGCAGGGTCAACGCCGCCATGAAAACCGACACCCGGGCGATGTAATCTCCGTGCTTCACATAAAAGGTGAGCTTGTCATTGAAGTTGATCTGCGCAGTGAGGGCATCCTCCACCCACCATTTGCTGCGCTGCAGCACTTCCCCCCGTTGGCTTATAAATCCCGATATTCCGGTATTGGCCGAACGGGCCACACTGCGCCGGCTCTCCACCGCCCGCAGGCGGGCAAAGGAAAAATGCTGCCGGTAGCCGGGCGTATTTTTCCACCATCCGTCATTGGTGATGATAAAGATCGCCCCGGCACCCTTCCGGATAAACTCAGCCATATACCCCCCGAAGGCAGACTCATAACAGATGGCAGGCGCCACCCGGTCCCCTTCAGGCGTAATGAAGCTGGTGGGCTCGTCCTGCTTGCCCAGAGTGCCGGTGGTGCCCCCCAGGTTGATGATGAAGGAATCGAGGAATTTCAGATATTTCCGGAAGGGCATCTTCTCCACTCCCGGTACCAGGATGGACTTGTGGTAGACCTGGTATCCCCCGTCAGCACCGGTATAAATGGCTGCATTGTATACGTCGTAGACCAGTCCGTCGGCTGCACGACGGGCAGTGGCCGGCACCTCCTCCCCTTCCCGGTAAATCCGGAAGGTCGACGCCCCGATTACCAATCTGCTCCCCCCGCTCATGCGCGTCAGCTCCTGCAACTGCCTGAAGGCGGGATACCGCAGCAGGTTGCCCTCGTCCCAGTTCTCCTCGAAGACAGTTTCGGGACCCACGATAAAATCGATTCCCCCGATAAGGTTGTTCTCGGCGATCTGAATGAATTTCATCAGCTTCTCGTTGACAGAGCCTTCTCCATGGCTTTCGGTATAGGGATCGATGTTGGGCTGGATGATGAGCACGGTTCGGAGGTCTTCCTTTTCCTCATAGTTGTGGTAGCGGATCACCGACCAGACGGTGGGCAACGCGACCACCACCAAGAGCAGGACGCCCCGGGTGACTTTCTGCCGGAGGGGAAACCCGTCGACTACCATCTTCAGAAAGCCGAACAGAAGGATGCCGACCAGCCACACCCAGAGACTTCCACCGAAAACACCGGTATATTCATACCATTGTACCAGCATGACATTATTACTGAAGCCGTTTCCGAGAGTGAGCCACGGCCATTCGATATCCCAGTGGTAGTGGAAAAATTCAAAAGAGAGCCAGAAGACCACGTAAGCCAGGTATCCAGGTGTTCCCCGGAAGGCGCGCCGCGCCAGATGCGCCAGCCAGAAAACCAGCGACATCAGGAAAGCGTTCACGATGATGGCGAACAGTGCCCCCGCAGGGGTGGCATGCCAGATCCACCAGGTGGTCAGCCCGTTCCAGATCAGAAATGAGAGAAAAGCATGACCCTGGAAGGAGATGCTCCGGAAACGACCCTGCTCCCTCACGAAAAAATCGTCGAGGAGGAGCAGGGGCAGGAAGCCCGCAAAGAGGAGCCACCCCGGAAAGCCAAGCCAGGGAAGGCTGAGCATAACCCCCGACATCACTGCAAGCATCCAGCGTATTGGTCTCTTCATAATCCGCTATTTTAGGTTTTCCGAAACTCCTGATAATATGTTTCTTCCTACGTTCACCATGGGTTATTAACATCACCCGTGTGAAAGATACTGGCTTCAGGAAACAAAAATAACCTTTTAAAAAACTATTTTGTCAAAATCATGGTTATTAAGGAGAATAAAATAGAGCCATTGAGAGTGCTTCCCAGCTTTTCGATACGCATAATTCTGCTCACCAGGGTGGCGGCCATGGGCTTCTTCCTCCCGGCGGGATTCCTGTTGGTGGGATGTCTTCTTGTGGGATGTCTTCTGGCACCGCGCCCTCTGGTGGCTCAGACTACCAGAACCTACAAGATCTTCGGACCAAAATACCAGCAGGTGACCATTTCAAGCAATGAGCTCAGTGGAGCGATCTACTACTTGAAATCGGGACACGGGGGTCCCGATCCCGGTGCCCTGGGGAAATACAACGGCCACACCATCAGCGAGGATGAGTATGCCTATGATGTGATCCTGCGGCTGGGGCGCAACCTGATCGAAAGGGGCGCGACGGTTTATTTCATCACCCGTGACCCCAACGACGGCATCCGCGATGATGTGATCCTGAAGCTGGACAAGGACGAAGTCTGCTATCCCAACCTGACCATTCCCCTCAACCAGGTGCAGCGGTTGCGGCAACGCACCGAGGCCGTCAACAAACTCTACCGCGCCAATAAGGGAAAATTCCAGCGGATGATCTCCGTCCACGTCGACGCCCGGAGCACCAACAAAAACATCGACGTATTCTTCTACCACGACAAGCGGAGCAAGACCGGGGAGAAAACAGCCCGGATCATGAAAAACACTTTTGAGGAAAAATACCGGAAACATCAACCCGGCAGGGGATATCACGGCACCGTGTCGGACCGGAACCTCTACGTGGTGGCCAACACCCTTCCTGTGTCGGTATATATCGAACTGGGGAATATCCACCACAAACGGGACCAGCAACGGATCATCACGGCCGACAACCGCCAGGCCCTGGCTAACTGGATGACGGAGGCGCTGGTGAAAGATTTTAAAACCAACAAATAAACTAAGGGTGAGGTTAAGGGAGGGAAATAAACCTTATCATCCCCCGAAAAAATCCTCCAGGTCGCGACGCTCTTTTTTAGTGGGACGGCCGGTTCCGCGCTCGCGGAAGATCCACTGTCCGGCTTTGTGCATCTCAAGAACCTCCAACTCCTCAGGCGGCGTTACATCCGTCATGTACCGGGGCACCTCTTTTGCCCCCACCCTGCTGTTGATAGGTTCCAGCGCCTTGTAGCTGCGCCAGATGGGCGACCAGCGCACCTTCACGATGTCGCCGGGTTTCACCACACGGGAAGCCTTTACAGGCAGTCCGTCCATCATGACCTGGCCTTTGCGGCAGGCCTCTGCAGCCTGGGTGCGGGTGTGGAAAATCCGCACAGACCAGAGCCATTTGTCGATACGGGGATAGTCTGTCATAATCTCTCTGTGCTGCCCCCCGGCTTTACCGGGAATTACTGAGTTCAGCTCTTTCAGGTTCCCGCGGTCTACGCCATTTAATGAATCTTAATCTGAACCTCAACCTTCTTCGGTCACCATGGGTTAGTGAATTTCAACCTTTTCAGGGCTGGAGCCACCGGGCCTCTTGTTATATAAGTTCATGGTGCGGTCTATACCCAGGGTGCCGAAACTCCGAATCACCTCCATGCTGGTGTCGACAAGGGGAGGCAACTCCTTCTTCTCATCCGGGGTCCACCGTCCCAAAACATAGTCCACCTGATAACCCCGGTGGAAATTATCCCCGATTCCGAACCGAAGCCTCGCAAATTCGTTGGACCCCAGCACATCGCTGATGTTCCGCAGTCCGTTGTGACCCCCGTCACTCCCTTTGGCCTTCACCCTGATGGTTCCGAAGGGAAGCGCCAGGTCATCGCATACCACAAGCAAGTTCGACAGGGGAATATTCTCCTTTTTCAGCCAATAATTGACGGCACGTCCGCTAAGGTTGACATAGGTGGTCGGCCGCAGCAAAACAAAAATCCGCCCCGCGAATTTGTATTCTGCCACAAATCCGTAACGACGATCCTCAAAAACAATATTGGACGCACCGGCCAGCGCGTCCAATATCAAAAAGCCAACGTTGTGGCGGGTATTGTCGTATTCCTTTCCGATATTGCCCAGTCCGGCAACCAGGTATTTCAACGACGTCGGTATTAATTATTTCTTACCGCCTTTTTCCGTAGCGGCAGCCGCAGCGGCAGCCTTGGAAGCACGGGTAATGGAAACGGTGGCGATGACATTCGATTTTCCGGTAAGGAATTCCATGCCTTCAAAATGCAGGTCACCCACTTTCACGCTCTGTCCCACGTCAAGGCTTGTCACATCAACATTCACGACATCGGGAAGGTTCTTCACCAGCCCCTTCACCCTGATCTTCCGCATGTTCATCTTCAGTTTACCCCCGGCCTTGATCCCTCTGGCACTCCCCACGATTTTGACAGGAAGTTCCACCTTCACCGGCTTCTTTTCGCTGATGCCCAGAAAATCGGCATGGATCAGTTCTTCTTCCACAGGATGCCACTGCATATCCTGAAGGATCGCCTGATGAACTTTCCCTTCCAGGTTGAGGTTCACCACAAACACATCGGGGGTGTACACCAACGAACGGAATTCACTGAACGGAACACTGAAATGAATCGGGTTTTCACCCCCGTAAAGCACACAGGGAACCAGTTTCTGTAGACGCAGCTTTTTCGAATCTTTCTTTCCGGTTACTTCCCGGATTTTTCCATTGATCTCTAATGACTTCATTTTAAGACTTTTAAATTAATTATGGTACTCAGTTCTTCCTTCTGCGGAAACGCAAATACTTCCGCGGAAAGACAAACAGCATGCATAACCGATATGGCTGCCGTTTTGAAAAAAGCGGTGCAAATATAGCACTTACTTGAAATATAACGAACTAATCGACCGATTTTTGTATACCCTTCCGATGGCTTCGGCGAAAGCTCCGGCCACGGAAATGTATTTCAGCTTGGGTGAAGTGGTTTTCGGAGGAAGGGAATTGGTGAAGTATAGTTCTTCGAGCACCGATTTCTCGATATTTTCGATGGCGGGCCCCGACAGGACTCCGTGGGCGGCGAAAGCGCGTACACTGTTGGCGCCCTTTTCGACCATCAGCCGGGCGGCTTTGGACATGGTGCCGGCAGTGTCGATCATGTCATCGACGATGATGACGTCTTTCCCCGCCACTTCTCCGATCAGGGTCATCGAGTCGACCACGTTGGCTTTGGCGCGCGACTTATGGCAGATCACCATGTCGGTTTCCAAAAGGCGCGCATAGGTATTGGCCCGCTTGGTGCCCCCCACATCGGGAGAAGCAATGGTGATATCGCGCAATCCCAGGTTCCGGATAAAGGGGATGAACAGGGCCGACGCAAACAGGTGATCCACAGGAACATTGAAAAATCCCTGGATCTGGTCGGCATGGAGGTCCATAGTGATCACCCGGTCCACGCCGGCTGCCGAAAGGAGATCGGCCATCAGCTTGGCCCCGATCGAAACCCGCGGCTTGTCCTTGCGGTCCTGCCGCGCATAACCGAAATAGGGGATCACGGCAATAACCTTGTAGGCACTGGCACGCTTGGCCGCATCGATCATCAGAAGAAGTTCCATTATGTTGTCGGCCGGAGGAGGGGTCGACTGAACAATGAAAACATGAGAGCCGCGAATCGTCTCTTCAAAACAGGGTTCAAATTCACCGTCGGAAAAAACCGCACACGAGGTCTCCCCCAGTTCGATTTCCAGACTTTTGCAGATTTCTTCAGCCAGATATCGCGAATAGCGACAAGAAAAGACTTTCAGAGGATGACGTTTGGTTCCCATAATCGTTGCTTTTCATGGTCCGATAGTTATGCAAAGTTATAACTTTACACATTCCGTGGAACAGTCCGGTAAAGATTGGTGGTATTTTGCGAAGGGAAAGTTTCGTGGGTCAGAGTTTCCCCCAGGAGGCGGAGACTTCCCCGATGAAGTCCAGGATCTCCTTCTTTCCCAGGATCCGGGAAGACGAGGTAATGAAAATATGCGGAAGAGGCTCGAACAATCCCGAGAGCACCTCTTTGTATTTCAGGATTGCCAGTTCAGCAGCCTCGGGCTTCAGTTTGTCGCTCTTGGTGAAAACCACCGCAAAGGGGACCTGGTTCTCCCCCAGCCAGGTCATGAAGCCGAGGTCGGACTCCATGGCCTGATGACGGATGTCGACCAGAACGAACAGACAGCAGAGGTTGACCCGCTGAAGGATATACGCCCTGAAGAACTTCTCCCACTTCTCCCTTTCGGCTTTCGGAACTTTCGCATATCCGTAGCCGGGGAGGTCAACCAGATACCACGACTCATCGATCAGAAAATGGTTGATCAGCCGGGTTTTGCCGGGTTTCCCTGAGGTCTTCGCCAGCGACTTGCTGTTGGTGAGCATGTTGATGAGCGAGGACTTGCCGACATTCGACCGGCCGATGAAGGCGTACTCCGGCTTATCGGGCCGCGGACATTTCCCGGGATCGCTGTTGCTAACAAAAAAGCGGGCTTGTTTGATTTCCATAGTACTTTTATTCGATATAGATTTCCAGAAGCCGCGCTTCGCCTTCCCGGGGCGTCAGCACAAAATTATCCATAACGGCGGGGACCAGCACCGTATCCCCCCGGCGGATCACCTCCTCTCCCCCCTCCCACGACAGGGTCACCTCCCCTTTGATGCCCATGAATATCACGAAGGAATCGAGGTGCGGCACATCCTTTTCCACCAGCCGGTCCATCTCAACGACATTGACGGTGAAATAGGGGCAGGTTGCCAGCAGCGACGACTGGTTTTTTTCCGCGGAATAGCGGGTTTTGTTATCCTTCTGCCAGGAGAAGTCAATGGCATCGAGGGCCAGCTCAGTATGGAGCTTCCGTTTCTTTCCCTGCTTATCCGTCCGGTCGTAGTCGTAAATGCGGTAGGTCACATCGGAAGTCTGCTGAATTTCAGCCACCAGGATACCTTTCCCGATGGCATGAACCCTTCCGGCAGGGATAAAAAAGACATCACCCGGGTGCACCTCCTCACTCAGGAGGAGGTCGGTGATGCGGCCGCTTCCGAGGTATTCCAGGTATTTCTCCCGGTCCACCTTCTGGTTAAAGCCTGAAATCAGCTTCGACCCCGGATCGGCATCCACGACATACCACATCTCCGTCTTTCCGTAGGCGGAATGACGCTCGCGCGAAAGTTCATCCCCGGGATGCACCTGAATGGAGAGGTCGTCTTGGGCATCGATGAATTTGATGAGCAGCGGAAATTCAATCCCGTACCGGTCGTAGACTTTTTCCCCCACCAGGTCGCCCATGTAAATTTCGATTAACTCCTGAAGGTCATTATCGCGAAGAAAACCATTGTCCACTACCGAAATATACCCTTCTACGGCCGAAATCTCCCAGCTCTCCCCGCACCGTTCCTTCGGACAGGCAGCTTTCCCCAAGACCCTCTGCAGACGGTTTCCGCCCCAGATCCGCTCCTGGAAAAAGGGTTTGAATTTTAAAGGATATAACCTGCTCATGACATCGCCGCAATTATTTAAAGTTGGTACTGATTTCGTGCGAAATTAAAACTAATTTAGCTGTGTGAACGGGTAATCCGCCCTTTTACCATGATTTTTAACTAAACACGTCAGAAAATGCTTGTTATAGGAATTGCAGGAGGTACCGGATCGGGGAAAACCACCGTCGTGAATAAAATCGCCGAATCGTTTACCGAAGGAGAGGTGGCGATCCTGACACAGGACGCGTACTATTTTGACAATAGCCACCTGTCGCTCGAAGAACGGCGTAAGAAGAATTTCGACCGTCCCGACGCCATTGAATTTAAACTGATGGTGGAACACATCAAAGCCCTGAAAGAGGGAAAAACCATCCTCCAGCCCACTTATTCGTTTATCACCTGCACCCGCCAGGAGGAGACCATCCCGGTGGAACCGCGCCACGTGCTCATCGTGGAAGGAATCCTGTGCCTTGCTGACGAAAACCTGCGCCGGCTCATGGATGTCAAGGTGTATGTAGACTGCTCTTCCGACGTGCGCCTTACCCGGGTGATCAGACGAGATATCATGGAACGGGGACGCGATGTGGAAACGGTTCTGGACCGCTACGAAAAGACCGTGCGCCCCAGCCACCTGCAATTCATTGAACCCACCAAGAATTTCGCCGACATCATCATCCCCCAGGGCGGACTCAACCATAAAGCCATCGAAATCCTCACCAACTACATCAAACAAATCCTCAAAAAAACTCCCAAAACCCATGTTTGACGCCTTCCATCCCGACGAAGTCGTTTTGCGATTTATACTACGATCACTTCACGCTCCAGGTCCACGCCGAACCGCTCCTGCACCGACCGGCAGATCTCTTCCGACAGCTTAAAAATTTCCTTTCCGGTGGCACTGCCGTAGTTGATCAGCACCAGGGCATGATCACGGTGAACACCTGCATCCCCCTTTCGGAAACCCTTCCAGCCGCATTGATCGATGAGCCATCCCGCCGATAGTTTTACCAATCCCTCCCCGGACGGATAGACCGGTATCGCAGGATACGCCGCCCTCAACCGCGCAGCCGTACTTGCACCCACAACGGGATTCTTGAAAAAACTACCCGCATTGCCCAGCATTGACGGATCAGGAAGCTTCCGCCGGCGAATCCTGATCACCGCCTCCCGGACATCTGTCACTGTGATATCTATGTTATGTCCACCTACCGGACCGGGTCCCGCCACCTGATGATCAAACCGGTTTGTGCTACTGATTTTAGCCTCAACGTCATTTTGTCCCTCGTCCCCGATTTCCTTTTTAATCTCAACCTCAGCCTTTATCTTAACCTTAACTTTATCTCGTTCCTCGTCCCCGGTCTTGACTTCGTTTTCATTTTCGTTACCGGCCTCGTCTTTAATCTCAACCTCATTTCGCAGGTCTCCGTACTCCAGCACCAGTTCAGGCACCCGGTCCAGCCTGAAAACCACCGAGGTGATGATGAATCTCTCCCTGAGTTCCTCCTTGAAAATCGAGGTACGATATCCGAAGCGGCATTCCGCAGCGCCGTATTCTCTGACCTCCCCCGACGGCACCGCCACGCCGGTCACCGAGCTGATCACGCTGGCAGCCTCGCGGCCGTATGCCCCGATGTTCTGCACCGGGACCGCCCCCACCCTTCCGGGAATCAGGGATAGGTTTTCGACACCGCCCCACCCTGCCTCCACGGCATACCGGACGAAATCATCCCACACCACCCCGGCTCCGGCACGCAGCCACACATGATGGTCATCCTCCTTTTCCACGGTGATGCCGGTCACCGCCGGACGAATTACCATTCCTGGGAAATCGCGGGTGAAGAGCAGGTTGCTGCCGCTTCCCAGGACCAGGACCGGGTCAAACAACCGGGGATTCTCCCGCAGCAAATCCGCCAATTCCGCGGAATCAGTGAATTCCAGAAAATAACGGGCTTTTGCTTCCGTTCCAAAAGTATGGTACGCTCTCAGCGATATGTTCTCCCGTAACCGCATCGGCATTCGTTTCGCCAAAGATACACCAATGCTGGGAATAGTAACTTTTTAATTTTCTTCCTACATTAGCGGAAATTTGTCGTTTTGAAAAAGATCATTGTTTCGGTGACCAATGACCTGTCGGGGGACCAGCGGGTGGACCGGGTGTGCCGTACCCTGACCGGGATGGGATTCCGGGTGTTGCTCGTTGGCCGGAAGCTCCCGGCATCGGCACCCCTGGCGGAGGTTCCTTACGACAGCCGTCGCATGCGCCTTCTCTTCCGGAAAGGACCCCTCTTTTATGCAGAATTCAATATCAGGCTCTTCCTCTTCCTGATCTCTCATCGCTTCGACCTGCTCCTCTCCAACGACCTGGACACCCTGGCAGCCAACCGGTTTGCCGGATGGTTGCGAAGAAAACCGGTGGTTTACGACAGTCACGAATATTTTACGGAAGTCCCCGAACTGGTCGACCGTCCGGGTGTGAAGAAAATATGGATGTGGCTGGAAAAACGGCTGATCCCCGGTGTCGCTGCCGCCTATACGGTGAGCCAGCCCATCGCGGAAGCCTATTCCCAAAAATATGGCGTCCCCTTTGCTGTGGTGCGGAACCTGCCGTTCCCGGCATCAGCCGGAAGGAGAGCAGACGGGGTTCCATCAGCGACATCTTCCAAAGAAACAATTTGCGGGGAGCCATCACCTCCGACATCTTCCGAAGAGACATTATCGATACAGCCATCAGCAAGATCTTCCGAAGAAACCTTTTCCGGGGAGCAATCACCTGCGACTCCTTCCGAATACACATTAGCCGGGGTGCCACCATCTGCGGCACCTCCCGAAGAAACAACTTCCTGGAAATCGTCAGCGGAAGGAGCCGGCCTAACCCCAGGCCGGCCGGTGATCATCTACCAGGGAGCGTTGAACAAAGGGCGCGGACTGGAGCATGCGATCCTGGCCATGGACCACCTTCCTGAAGCGGAGCTGGTCATCGCCGGCAGCGGCGACCTGGAAGAGGAACTCCACACCCTGGTCAGCGGCCTCCACCTGAATAATGTAAGATTCGCAGGCAGACTTTCCCCTGACCACCTGTGGATCCTTACACGGCAGGCCAGCCTGGGAATCTCCGTCGAGGAGGACCTCGGTCTCAACTACCGCTATGCATTGCCCAACAAACTCTTCGACTACATCAGGGCACGCATTCCCGTGGTGGTCTCCGACCTTCCCGAAATGAGACGTATCGTAACCGATTACGGCATCGGCCTCATCGCTCCTTCCCGCGACCCGGAAACCCTGGCAGATATCTTCCGGAAAGCGCTCACCGACACCTCCCTGCGCAGGCAGTGGATCCAAAACCTCGACACCGCCGCCCGGGACCTCCACTGGGACAACGAAAAAGAAATCCTTCAGGAAATATTCAGGAAATTCTCCTGTTAATAATGGAACCTGCAGGAGATTATTTCTATTGAAGTCTCGTCAAAAAAATATACTAAGCGATGTTCTTTACTGATTCTCCTTGACCAATACCTTTCAGATCATGTTTTAAGGCTTCGGGCTTTCCAATCCCATTAACGGGATTTCTTGCAGTTTCCCTGACAAGTTCAGAAATTATCAAAAATGTTTTCTTATCTGAATTTAGCCATCCCAGATAATCAGCGTAGGCTGACGGGGTAAAGGTTATATTAAGCATTGCAAGGTTTATTCACTTCTTACGGAGAAGCTCATCTGTGTGCTGTAAAAACTCCTCCGGAGTAAACGACACGATGGGTTCACTGGCTATGCTTTCAGACAAATGCTGTTTGTTTGCCGGATTGGATGTCAGGTCCTCAGTTTCATCCATTTCAGTTGTAATTGTAATGATGACATGTTTACCTTCAAATAATCTTTTAATCTTCAGCAACAACTCCTCCGCCAATTCCTTTGATGCTATTTAAAATGTCGCCTCCATAGTTCTCTAGATGTACGTAAAATCATTGAATTGTGAGCCCCTTGGTACCTTAATAGAAACTCCTCGCTGGCTCTGCAGCGAGGAATCCGATTCCGTAGAGGACTTCTCTATTGTCTTGCTCGCTAACCCCGCGGTAGAACCGACGGGGGATGCGCTCGCCGGAATTCAGCCAAATAATCCTGGTAAAACCCTACAATATTCTAATCCTCTGGTATTCTGATATTCGAGATTCAAGATTCAAGATTCAGGATTCTGCCCTTTTCCGTAAGTCGAGGGCCGCATGATACCGTGCCGCATTCCTTTCGTGTTCGGCATTGGTGCGGGCAAAGTTATGATACCCCGAAAAGTCCTCCCGGGCACAGAAATAGTAAAAGTTGTGGCGTTCGTAATTGAGCACGGCATCGATGGATTGGATTTCCGGAAAGGTGATCGGTCCGGGTGGCAGGCCGGCATTCAGATAGGTATTGTAGGGGGAATCGATTTCCAGGTGCCGGTTAAGGATCCTCCGGAGGGTGATGTCTCCGGCGGCAAACTTCACCGTGGGATCGGCCTGCAGCGGCATCCCCTTCCGCAGCCTGTTGATGTAAACCCCGGCAATCCGTGGTTTTTCACTCTGTTTGTTGCTCTCTTCCTGAACAATCGCCGCCAGGGTCGCCACCTCTGCGGGAGTCATGTTAAGATTCCGGGCTTTCTCCTGCCGCTCTGCATTCCAGAAAGCCTCATGCTCCCGTTTCATCCGGTCACCAAACTCTTCCGCGGAAGTGGTCCAGTAAAATTCATAGGTGTTGGGAATGAACATCGCCGGAAAGGTCTCCATGGTGAAGCCATACGATTCCGCAACTGCAGGGGTAAAAAGTCCCAGCACGGAGAGGGAATCGGCTTCGAGATAACGGCTTACCACCCCAGCAAGCTGTTCAGGGGTCCTGATGTTGTTGAAAACCAATTGCACCGGCTCCTGCAACCCGGCCCGCAGTATGTTGACTGCCGTGTTGGTGCTCATCCCGGGGTTAAAATGATACCGCCCGGGCTTGATATAGTCGGTGCACTCCTTCCGCTTCGCCACCCAGCGGAATGCCTTCATGCTGCGCATCACGCCATTCTTCTCCAGCGTGTCCACCACATTGTCGAAACTCTCCTTTTCGCGAATGTAGAGATAATAATCCTTCTGCACATTGGGTTTGAAAACATAGCCGTAAAGCTGCCACGCCCGCAATCCCGTCAAAGCTGCCAGAATGACACCTATCAGGATGAATCTCTTTCCCAGCCGCGGGAAAAGCATCGGTTTGAATTTCATCTGAGGCATAACCGTATGTTAAATTCCCATGGTTTCAACCATAGGAGTGATGAAAGATAAAGCCCCAAAGATACAAATTTCATGCCTCCCCGAAAGGGATCCCCGCAGCTGCCGTAAAACTGTCCTTTCCGCTGTCCAAATCGAAAAACCGGTCCCCCGCCTTCACCCTGCAGCCGGAAGATGAACAAACGCACTTTTTTTGTAATTTCGCCGCTGAAAAATTTAAACTGCATATCATGTTACAGGTCCGACTTTCCGGCGACATCTGGTTTATGGGTTTCAACGACCGGCGAACCCATCTTTTTGAAAATATTTGGCCCATTCCCCACGGAATCAGCTACAATTCCTACCTCATCATCGATGAAAAAATCGCCCTCATCGACACCGTCGAACGGCAGTTCATCGACGACTATCTCGACCATATCGCGTCGCTGATCGGCGACCGCCAGGTGGATTACCTGGTTATCAACCACATGGAGCCGGACCATTCCGGAGCTCTGAAGGCGCTGATCACCAAATATCCCGGCGTGACCCTGGTGGGGAACAAAAAGACCTTCCAACTGGTGGAAAGCTATTACCTCAAGCCGGAAAAGGTGGTAGAAGTTTACGATGACGACACCCTGGAACTGGGCCGCAACAAGCTGCAGTTCCGTACCATCCCGATGGTCCACTGGCCCGAGACAATGGTGAGCTACGAGGTGAACAGCGGGATCCTCTTCGCCGGCGATGCCTTCGGAAGTTACGGCACCCTCGACGGCGGAATCTTCGACGATGAAATCAACCTCGACTTTTACGAGGTGGAGGTGATGCGCTACTTCACCAACATCGTGGGAAAATATTGCGCCCACACCCAGCGGGCCATCAAAAAACTGGCTGACCTGGAGATCAGGATGATTGCGGCCACCCACGGTCCGGTATGGCGCACCGACCTCAACTGGGTCCTCAGCCGTTACAACAAGTGGAGTTCCTACGATATGGAGAACGGCGTGGTCATCGTTTATGGCTCCATGTACGGTAACACCCAGAAGATGGCCGAGGTGGTGGCCCGCAGGCTGGCCGAAAGGGGCATTAAAAACATCAGGGTCTACGACGCCTCTAAAACCCACGCCTCTTACATCATCAACGACATTTTTAAATACCGGGGGTTTATAGTAGGAAGCTGCGCATACAACAACGCCATCTTCCCCAATGTAGGCACACTGCTCACGACCATCGAGCACATGGGCGTGAAAAACCACCTCCTGGGAATTTTCGGTAATTATTCCTGGAATGGCGGGGGCGTCAAGAGCCTGGCGGAATTTGCCGAAAAGATGAAGTGGGAACAGGTGTATGCCCCTGTCGAGGAGAAAGGTGCCCTGAAAGTCGACACCAGGGAGGAACTCCTTCGCCTCGCTGACGCCATGGCCGACAAACTCGCAAGTAATTAGCCGATGCCACCCCTCCTTAAAAAAGGAGGGACATTTTTACAGCAGTTGTGAAAAATCCAGATGGCCGTCTGATGCGGTGGCGTCGATGAGGCGTTTGCCTTCGCATACCAGGGTGCGCGCTTTGTGTTTGCTGATCAGCGTGTAGTCATGGGTGGCCATAAGTACCGTCTTGCCGGCACGGTTCAACTCCTGCAACAACCCCAGGATATGCTCCGAGGTTTCCGGGTCCAGGTTGCCGGTGGGCTCATCGGCCAGAATTACCGGAGGATCGTTGAGCATGGCCCGGGCAATCACCACCCGCTGCTGCTCTCCCCCCGACAGGCGGTGCGGCATCTTCATCATCTGCTTTTCCATACCCACCTGTTCGAGAACATGACTGACCCTGTCGATGATCTGCTTCTGCTGCTTCCACCCAGTGGCCTTCAGCACAAATTCGAGGTTGGCCATCACACTCCGGTCGTTCAGCAGCCTGAAATCCTGAAAAATAACCCCCAGCTTGCGCCGCAACATCGGAAAATCACGGGGCCTGAGGGGATTGAGATTGTAACCCGCCACATTGCCGGTACCGGTTACCAAAGGAATTTCCCCGTTCAACGTCTTGATAAGGCTCGACTTGCCCGTCCCTACCCTGCCGATGATATAGACAAACTCCCCTTCTTCGACATGCATCTCCACACTCCCCAAAATCAACTCCTCACGCTGGAAAATATCGGCATCCTTTAATTCAATGATCGTATTGGCGGCCATTTTACCCTTTTTTTGACGAAGGTAAAGCAAACTTTTTTACCATCCCCGATAATAAACGAAAGTAACTAACAGTTTTTTGTTGAGAAATAGCTTCCGCAGGCAGGCTTTACCCCGGCGGATTGTTCTATTTTCGACAAATTATGGCAGCCATCTCAGCTTTGCACGTTATTTGCTGTAACAGTCCAGTTAAAACTTACCGGAATGAAGAAATGTAAGCTACCTGCATTCATGGCCTTCCTATTGTTCCTGGCAATGGGAATTCAGGCTCAGGAAACCCATTATTACACTGAAATCCAGAAGGATATCGCCCTCGGAAAAGAGTTGTTTCACACCCACAAATACAACGCCTCTTACCGGCAGTTTGAAAAGATCTTTGAAAAAGCAGACCCCCGGTCCGAGATTGCTTCCGAAGCCTATTACTACATGGCCCTCTCGGCGCTCCGGTCCGAACATGTGACGGGCGACAAACTGCTCAACAATTTTATTAAAGAGTATGCCGACAGTCCGTACAGCAATTACGCAAAATTCTACCTCGGACAGTACCAGTTCGAGAAAAAAAGGCACCAACTGGCTGTACGCACCCTCGGCAGCGTGGAAAGGGACGGTCTTTCGCAGGATGACCAGGTGGAAATCGGCTATATGACCGGGATATCTTACATGATGATCGACGAGCTCGACCTGGCGCTCAACGAGTTTGTCATGATCAAGGACAAAAAGCACATCCTGGCCCGGCCCGCGCTCTACTACTATTCCCACATCAACTACCTGAAGGAGGATTATGACACCGCCCTGGAAGGATTCCGCCAGTTGGAGAACGATCCCAATTTCAACAAGGTGATCCCCATGTATGTGAGTCAGATTTATTACAAGAAAGGGCAGTATGACGATGTGATTGACTACATCGTCCCCATCATCAACGACGTGGAAGAGTCCTACAAGCCCGAACTCTCCAAGATCATCGGGGATTCTTACTTTCACATGCGCCGCTATTCCGACGCTCTTCAGTTCCTGGAATATTACCACGAAACCCCCGGGACGAAATCGCGCGAGGACAACTACATCCTGGGGTTCTCCCTGTATCATGGCGGAGAATATGACAAAGCAGTCCCCTTCCTGGAAAGGGCCTCCAAGGGAACCGACCTGATGGCCCAGAACAGCTACTACATCCTGGCCGACGCCTATGTGAAAACTGACCGGAAAGAGAAGGCGCGCATCGCGTTTGAGGCGGCTTCGGAAATGGATTTTGACGCAGCCATCAAGGAGGACGCCCTCTTCAACTACGCCAAGCTGACTTATGAACTTTCCTATTCACCATTCAATGAGACCATTAAGGCCTTTGACAAATACATCACCCTCTACCCCAATTCCGACCGCAACACCGCCGCTTATGAGTACCTCGTACAGGTGTACATGGTGACGAAAAACTACCGCGACGCCATCAGTTCCATCGAAAAGATCAAGGTCAGGAATCCCGAAATCAACCAGGCCTATCAGCGGGTGACCTATTACCGGGGACTGGAACTTTTCAGCAACGAGTCGTATGAGCAGGCCATTTCCTATTTCGACAAGTCGCTGCAGAACGCCATTGCCAATCCCGTCACTGGGGGGGCCCGTTTCTGGCGTGCCGAAGCGCTTTACCGCACCGGGGACTACAATGCAGCCATTACGGGCTATAACCAGTTTCTGGCAACACCGGGGGCTTCGTCCATCCCCGAGTACAATGAGGCTTTTTACAACCTGGGGTACTCCTATTTCAAGCTGGAGGATTACGGCAGAGCCCGGACCAATTTCAACAAATTCCTGACGGCCAGCCTTGGAAAGCGCACCAACAAGGTGGCTGACGTTTACAACCGGGTGGGCGATACCCATTTCGTGTCGCGGGAATATTCCGAAGCGGTCCGCAATTACCAACAGGCCTTTTCGATGAAGGTTTACGATGCCGACTACTCCCTGTACCAGATGGCCTATTGCAGCGGACTTCAGCGCAACGAGGCAGGAAAGATCAGCCAGCTCAGGAGCCTGGTCACCTCCTTCCCGCAGTCGCCCTATGTCGACGACGCCCATTACGAATTGGGGCGCTCCTATGAAAGGGAAGGAAAATTCAGCGATGCCAAAAGGGAATACCAGGCCATCATCGACAAATACCGGGAGAGCACCTATTATCCCAAAGCCCTGCTCCAGATGGGCCTCGTGAATTACAACCTCTCCGAGTACCAGAATGCGCTGAAATATTACAAGCAGGTGGCCGAGAATTACGGAGGTACCCAGGAAGCCCAGGCAGCCCTCATGGGGATCAAAAACTGCTATGTCGAGATGAACAACGTGGATGCTTACTTCGCCTATGCCAACACCCTGGGGTCGGGGAGCGTGGTGACCACCTCGGAACAGGATTCCCTGACCTACTACTCCGCCGAAAAGCAGTTCATGGCCAACGACCCGAACGCCATCGCCCAGTTGGAAAGGTACCTGAAGCAGTTCCCCGACGGAAGCTTCGTCCTGAACGCCCATTTCTACCTGGGGGAAGCCCTTTATGCCAAGGAGAGATATACCGAATCGCTCGACCACTATCTCTATGTGACGCGTCAGCCACTGAGTGCTTTCAGCGAACAAGCCCTGGCGCGGGCTTCCGAAATGCTCTTCAACGCAGGGAAGCTCACCGAAGCCCTCGAACTTTTCGACCGGCTGGAAACCGTTTCTAACAACCCCTGGAACAAAGTGCGGGCGCTGGCGGGGAAAATGCGCTGTAACTTCAGGATGGAGAAATTCCGTAACGCCATCGACGATGCCGCAAAACTCACGAAGGCCGAAAAGGTCACCCCCGAGCTGACCCGTGAAGCCTCCTACGTCAGCGCCAAATCATATTACATGCTGGGAAATTATGACCAGGCCTTGCCGGGGTTGCAGGAAGCTTCCGCGGAAACCAACACCGCCGGTGGCGCCGAAGCCAAATACCTCCTGGCCGATGTCTACTTCAAAAAACAAAACCTGGCAGCTTCCGAAAAGGAGATCATGGACTTCATCAACAAGGGAACCTCCCACCAGTTCTGGCTGGCAAAGAGTTTCATCCTGCTCTCCGACATCTATGTGGCACGGAAAGACGACTTCCAGGCCAAGCATACCCTGAAAAGCCTTCTGGAAAATTATCCCGTCAAAGACGACGGCATCATCGCCGAAACACAAAGAAAGCTTAACGAGGTCGAAGCCCGCGAAAAGAAGGAGACGGAGCCCGCGCAGGCCAATCCCATGCAAATCAAAATCAATTAAGAAAACCGAGGAATCATGACGATACGAGATTTTTCAACCGGAATGGCCCTGCTGGCCTTTCTCCTGGGAGCCCCGATATCAGCCACCCCACAGACCGACACCATTCACCGCGAGGTGGAAGTAGTCAAAGCCTATGCCCCCACGGCAATCGATGCGGAAAAAATCAACGAGATGCCGGTCATCAAAGACGAAGCTCAGCGAAAACCCGATTTCAGATACACCATAGACGGCAAACCGGTATTTTCCACGCTCTCGGTGAAAACCCTCCAAGCCGCCAACATCATCGGAAAACCGAAGGATGAACCCGGATTCGGACTGGTCAGGGCGGGTTTCGGGAATTATAACAAACCCTACGGAGAACTCTATTTCAACAACAAGAAGAGCAAGAACTCCATCTTCGGGTTGCACGCCAAACATCTGTCGTCGCACAGCAAGCTCACCCTGCTGAACGGCGACCGGGTACAGGCACCCTTTTCGGACAACGAGGCGGAAGTATTCCTCAAACACATGTTCCGGAAATCGACGCTCTCGATGAACCTGGGCGTGACCCACAACGGCTTCCGCTACTACGGATACCCCGGAACCGGGGAGGGCGACACCATTCCCTATATTCTGAAAAAGGAGAAACAGGAATATTCCCATCAGGGCGACAAGCAAGCCTTCACCCGCGGAGGAATCAACATCAACCTCCGAAATATCTATGCCACGAAAAGCGACCCTTCGGCGGGACTTGACTTTGACTATTACCGCTTCGGAACCAAAACGGGACAACGCGAGGATTTCGCCCGCTTCAATATGGATTTCAACCGTCCGCGGCAGGGCTTCTCCCTCCTTTTGAACGCCGGCATCGAATACTCGGGGGTCTCTTCGGTCTATTCCTCCTGGCCCGATATCACTCCCCTCCCCGGACTTCTGAACGTTTTGCCCGACGAAATCAGGCAACTCCTGGAGTATGATACCGATACAAGAAAGCAAACCTGGGTCTATTTCAAACCTGCGGTCTTCCTCGGAAATGAAACCATTAACCTCAAGCTGGGTTTTAAATCCTGGATCGTTCGCGGAAAAGTGGACGAGACCTCCTTTAAGATCGCCCCCGATGTGCGCTTTAACTTCTCCCCGGTGAAGGAGATCATCAACATGTTCGCAGGCGTCGACGGTGACTACCACCATAACCACTACTCTGCCGTCGCCTGCGAAAATCCTTTCGTCGACCCGAAACTGAGCGTGAAAAACCACCTCGAGAAATTCAGATTCTTCGGCGGCTTTGACGGACGACTCTCGTCAAAGACCAATTTTAAGATCCAGGTCGACCATTCCATCTTCAATGACCGTCCTTTTTACTACCTACAGGGATTCGACACTCCCGGCGCTTTTCCCGGGCCCGGTCCCGATTATGTTGACAACACCTTCAAGGTATTGTACGACAGCCTGAACATCACAAAGTTCAACGGAGAGATCACTTACATCGTCGGGGACAAAATCAACGTATTGCTGAGCGCCAACATCTACAAGTACAAGATGACCAGGGAAGCCAAAGCGTGGAACATGCCCTCCTTCGACGCCACAGTGACCCTGAATTACATGGTGAACGACCGCCTTAGCGTGGCCGCCGACATTTATGCCATCGGGAAACGGACCGGACTGGTCAAACAATATGATTTCTTTGACGGAATCTTTGTCGACATTAACGATCCGGAATCCCTTTTAAAACCAGCACTGAAGGAATATACCCTGGAGACCGCTTTCGACATCAACCTAAGGGGAAACTATGCCATCACCTCAAAACTGTCGGCTTTCGCGCAACTTAACAATTTCGGATTGCAGAAATATGAGCGCTGGCTGGGCTATCCAGTCCAAAGTTTCAACATGCTGGCGGGAATCAGTTATTCTTTCTAAAAACTGATTTTTGCCGGTATTAATTTATTAACAAAATGGCGTTTTAACCCGTGGAATCTCCCTTCCCACGGGTAATTTTGTTATATTTGCACGTTGGTTTGAAGAGAGAATTTCGACTTTTTAAGTTATTGATTAACAGATGTTTTCCAGAACCAATTTACACGACTGAAAAGGTCAATTGGTTTAACGGACCATTGGAAAACAGAAGAGACAAATCAGGAGAAAATTATGAGTGATAATGAAATGAACGGTCAGCTGAACGGGAACGGAAATACGGATGAGAATTACGGAGCTGACAGTATCCAGGTGCTTGAAGGTCTCGAGGCGGTACGGAAGCGTCCGGCCATGTATATCGGCGACGTGAACGACCGGGGATTGCATCACCTGGTTTACGAAGTGGTGGACAACTCGATTGATGAGGCGCTGGCAGGTTACTGCCAAAATATTGAAGTGACCATCCATCCCGACAACTCGGTCACGGTGAAAGATGACGGCCGGGGGATTCCCACGGAATTGCATACCAAGGAAAACCGGTCGGCACTCGAAGTAGCGCTGACGGTCCTCCATGCCGGAGGGAAATTTGACAAAGGCAGCTACAAGGTGTCGGGAGGGTTGCACGGGGTGGGCGTATCGTGTGTGAACGCCTTATCATCTTACATGAAGGCGGAAGTGCGCCGCGACGGAAAAGTTTGGGTGCAGGAGTACAACATCGGCAAACCGCTGTATCCCGTCAGAGAATGTGGCCTTAGCGACGAAACCGGCACCATCATCACCTTCAAACCCGACAACACCATTTTTCAGACTACGGAATACAAATATGAGATCCTGACGGTGAGGCTCCGGGAGCTGGCTTTCCTGAATGCAGGCATCAGCCTGAAGATCACCGACGAAAGGGTCATCAAAGAGAACGGGGAATTCAAAAGCGAGACTTTTTTCTCCTCCCAGGGACTGAAGGAGTTTGTGGAATATCTCGATGATTCGCGGGTTAAGCTGACGCCCGAGATCATCCATGTCTCCACCGAAAAGAACGGGATTCCGGTGGAAATCGCCCTTCAGTACAACAACTCCTATTCCGAGAATGTCCATTCGTACGTGAACAATATAAACACCATCGAAGGGGGCTCGCACCTAACGGGTTTCCGGAGGGGTTTAACGCGTACCATGAAGAGTTATGCCGACCAGTCGGGATTGCTTGCCAAGCTCAAGCTGGAGATCAACGGAGACGACTTCCGGGAAGGACTGACGGCCGTGATCTCGGTGAAGGTGCAGGAGCCGCAGTTCGAAGGCCAGACAAAGACCAAGCTGGGAAATTCGGAAGTGACGGCTTCCGTCGACCAGGCGGTCAGCGAGATGCTCACCAACTACCTGGAAGAGAATCCCCGTTCGGCGCGGATCATCATGGACAAGGTGATCCTGGCCGCCCAGGCCCGTCATGCCGCCCGCAAAGCACGTGAACTGGTCCAGCGCAAAAATTCCCTATCGGGAGGCGGCCTCCCCGGAAAACTCAGTGACTGCTCTGAACGCGATCCCGCACTATGTGAGCTCTTCATCGTGGAGGGCGATTCCGCAGGAGGAACCGCCAAACAGGGGCGCGACAGGCGTACCCAGGCCATCCTGCCCCTCCGGGGAAAGATCCTCAACGTCGAAAAAGCCATGCAGCACAAAATCTTCGAAAACGAAGAAATCAAAAATATCTTCACCGCCCTGGGAGTCTCCATCGGCACCGAAGACGACTCCAAAGGTCTCAACCTCGAAAAACTCCGTTATCACAAGGTCATCATCATGACTGACGCCGACGTCGACGGAAGCCATATCGACACGCTGATCATGACCTTTTTCTTCCGCTACATGCAGGAATTGATCCGCCGCGGCCACCTCTACCTGGCCACCCCGCCCCTTTACCTGGTTAAGAAGGGGAAAAAGGAGCAGTACGCATGGACAGAACAACAACGGATACAGCTGATCAAAGAGTGGGCCGAAGGAAATGAATCAAGCGTCAATGTCCAGCGTTACAAAGGTCTGGGAGAGATGAATGCTGAGCAGTTGTGGGAAACCACCATGAACCCAGATAAAAGAACCCTTCAGCAGGTGACCATTGAAAATGCTGCGGAAGCCGACCATATCTTCGCTATGCTGATGGGCGACGATGTCCCGCCACGCCGGAAATTCATCGAAGACCACGCCATCTACGCCAACATCGACGCGTAAAATGAATATTTGCGTATTTTGTTCCTCCAGCAATGCCATCTCCGAAACTTATTTTGAAGATGCACGTGCGCTGGGGAGGCTGATCGGAGAAAAAGGGCATTCCCTCATCAACGGAGGGGCCAACGTGGGGTTGATGGAAGCGCTGACCATTGCCGCCAGGGCTGCCGGAGCCCGTACCACCGGCATCATCCCCGAGATGATGCAGGGACGCGACCTGGTGTCCAACCATTCACACGAAGTGGAGATCACCGCCGGCATGATGGAAAGAAAAGCCCGCATGCGAGAACTGAGCGACGCATTTGTGGCTCTCCCGGGAGGCTTCGGAACCCTCGAAGAGATCCTCGAGGTGATCACCCTCAAACAACTCGATTACCACCGCAAACCTGTCGTCTTTGTCAATACCTGCAATTTTTACCGCCACCTCTTCCTGCAATTCGAAGAGGCCTTCGGCGGGAACTTCTCAAAACCGGAATACCGCCGGCTCTTCCACATCTGCGCAACACCCGCCGAAGCTGTCACATACATCGAAAACTACACCCCCGGCGAGGTGGTCAACAAGTGGTACAGGGTGCCGGAGAAATAATCTGAGGTTGAGGTTAAGCTTAATGACGCAGACCACCAGAGCCCTGAAAGGGCTCAACCGCAGTAATCCCCGGAAACCGAAGAATGTTGAGGCTGAAGTTAAGGTTAAGGTTGAGGTTATTGGCAAATTTCCTGTCCTTCTGATTCCAATTCCGCTTCGCCGGCTTTCTCAGGGTGCAGGATCTCTTCGGGTTGCAGCATCATCCGCGCGATCTCGGCAATGTCGGCAACGGGGATTTCCCGTTTTCCGGCGGCGAAGGTTTTCTTGCAGAGCGGACAGGAGGTGACGACATAATCGGGATTTCCCGCCGTCAGCATCTGGTAGGCACTGTCGGTGACCAGGGTTCTTTGCCGGGGGGTGATGGCCAGGTTGGCCAGGCTTCCACCGCAGCAGAGGGCGTCCTCCCTTTCATGCGCGGCAGATACCAGCACACCGGTCCGCCGGATGATGCTCCGCGGCTGTTCGTAAATTCCCGAACCCCGGCCCAGGTCGCAAGGGTCGTGGTAGCTCATCCTGAGCGAGCTCTTCCGGAAGAGGGAGGGTCTCTCCGTCATCAGCCGGTTCAGAAAAACAGTATGGTGTTCCACCGGGATGGGAAGATCATATTCCTCGTTAAACACTTTGTAGCAGATGGGGCAGGTCACCAGCAGCAGGGAAGCTCCCGACCGGTTGATGAGCGCCGTGGTGCGGGCGATGATGCTCCGTGCCTGGTCAGCGAAACCCGCCTGCCTGGCCGGACGGCCGCAACATACCTCCTCCCGGTCGTCAAGCACCGAAAAACGGATCCCGGCACGGGTCAGTATCTCCCGCGTGGCATCAATAATGCCGGGAGTAAGGTGCGACATGCATCCTGCAAAATAGAGCACATCCACCTTTTCCCCGTTGGCAGATACAACGGGACGCATTTCTGCAGCCGGAGCGATGGCGTTCATCATCCTTTTCCTGCCGGCAATCCTGAGCTGGTCGATACCGATTTCGACCGGACAGGCCTGGCTGCAGCGGCCACAGAGGAAACAGTTTTCCAGAACCGGCCGTTCGGGCGTGCCATATCGTAAATCGCGCAGGAAATAGACCGCCTGGGAATGGGTGATCCCGGCATCGGCTGATAACTGGCATACGTTGGTGCAAATTCCGCAACGCGAGCATGCATTGATCTCAAAATCGGCATACGCGTTTTGCCGTTCAGGGGTGGCCAAATTCCAGTACTTCAGAAAGATCAGAACCACCTCGGTAAAGATATGCATATACCGCGAAAAGGGAAGGGCGAAGAAAAATCCCCCCAGCACGATGGAATAGGCCCACCAGGACGGAAGAAGGAGGTCTTCGAGGGGAAGGAATGAGGCCAACGCTCTTCCCGATCCGAGGGTAAAGAAACCTCCGCTCCCGGCAATTCCCGCCGTCACACTTTCAGCAAACCACCGCAGCGGAAAGATAAACCACAAAAAGGTGAGCGCAATCCGGTCGGGAAAAATGTGCTTCGTAGTCCGTTTCATCCCCAGCACCCGGGAACGGAACCTTTTGAGAAACGCCAGGAACAGCCCGCTGAGCACCAGGATGAGGAGCAGGTCCATGATCATCAGGAAAAAACGGCCCTTAAAGGTGTCGGGGATGCCGCTGGGATAGAAATATTTGAAAAATACGGGCAGGTAAGGCGGGTTGAAACCGTCGTGGGTGAAGACCATGGTTTCGATCTTTCCGACCACGATGAGCAGAAACCATCCGAAGGCAAGGCTCATGTGCATATAGCCCAGGCGGATGTTGTAACGGAAGATCCGCCGGTGGAGCAGGCACTCACTGAAGATTTCCCTGACCGCTTTCAGGGTGTTGGTGGTGAAGATGCTGCGCAGAATGGTCTTGAAATCGGCGAGGGAATTTTTGCGGAGCCATGTCACATAAATCACCGGCAGGTATATGAAGATAAACAACATACCAACCACGAAGGGGAAGACGAATGCCGGATGTTCAGTGAAGTTCATGGATCAGGATTTTCAGGTTATAGATCACCGCACGGGTATCCACATTCCGGGGGCATACGAGGGTACATTTTCCGCAAAGGAGGCAGGAGCGGATGATTTTGTTCACCGTTTGCAGTTCTCCGCGTCGCAGCAACAGGTGCACCAGCCTGAAATTCATACCGTCGTCAGAAGCCGTGCAGGTAGCGCCGCAACTTCCGCAGAAAAAACAGGAATTAAGGCTGGGTACCTGTTCCGCCAGGATATTGACAAGGCTTCTGTCGTTACTATCGAGCGTGATCAGGTTTGATTTCTCGGTATGGAAACCCCACTTATCATTCTTGCCGTTCATACCTTTCCGTTCAGATAATGGATTGCGGAGAGTGCTGCTGCCCGTCCCTGGTTCACGGAGTCGGGGATGGTGGCCGGACCGGCGCAAGCGCCGGCCAGGAAAAGGCCGTCGACGGAACTGTAACCGGGAAGCAGAAATTTGTTCCTGCAGCCGGCAAATCCGGCATCATCACGCTCCAATCCCAGGGAATCGTGTAAGCTCCCCGGAATACCCGGTTCCATGCCCACCAGGAGAATGAGCCAGTCGACGGTAACTTTCAGGGGACACCCCAACAGGGTGTCTTCCGCCTTGACCTGGATGGATCCGTCCAAGGTGGGCGCCGCCTCGGAAACCCTTCCGCGGATAAAATTGATGCCGTACTTCTCCTGGGCCTCCTGGTAAAGCTCTTCAAACCCGGAACCGAACATCCGGAGGTCCATGTAGAAATTCATCACTTCGCACGACGGGTATTGTTCCCTGACAGCGATGGCCTGTTTCACGCCCGAGATGCAGCACACTTTCGAACAGTAACGGTTGCCAACTTTGGCATCGCGCGATCCTACGCAATGGACGAAAGCCACCTTTTTCGGCGCCTGGTTGTGGATTAAAAGCCCGGTCGCGGGGTCTTCCATCCGCTTTTCGAGGTCGGGAGAAGTGATCACCCGCGGGTAGATCCCATAGCCATACTCCTCTTTCCGCGCAGCATCGAAGAGCCTGAAACCGTTAGCAAGGAGGACCGCCCCATATTCCGAACACTCCCCGCTGCCGGTCGTCACCCTGAAAAGGCCGTTTTCCTTCCGGATGTCCGTCACCAGGGTGCCGGTCCTGATGTCGAGGCGGTTCTCTTTCACCTCATTCAGAAATCCCTGAAGGACGGTTGCCGCATTTTCCCTTCCCGGGAAAAGGGCATGCCATCGGGTGAGGTGACCTCCCGGACCACTCTCCTTTTCATATACATCGGCATCCACTCCCGCACGCTTCAGGGCGACGGCGGCGGCAATCCCCGCCACTCCGGCACCCACCACGGCCACACGTTTTTTTGGATTTACTGACATAGTCCCGGCGATTACAGGCAGCAATAGTCAGGAACCATGGGCTTGCCAATGTATTGGCCCCCGGCGTTCAGATATTTCTTTTCAGGAGCGTAGACGATACCCATCTTTTTGAGCACCGGCTCTACATCCACCTGGTGCATTTGAAGTCCCAGCTCCCAAGGATCCATCCCTAGAACCAGTCCGGCAAGCTCTTCATAGGTAAGGACAGGAATTCCGCGGCCGTCGGCGCCAAAAGTAACGCCCTCCATCTCACCCAGGGTATATTGCCATTTGTCCATGAACATGGTGCAACCCGGACAGTTGGCAAGGATAAGGTCGGGTTTCAGGGGCGCCAGGGACTCCAGTTTTTTCCGGGTATTGGCCACGGAATAGCCCCGGTTTTCGCGGACCACATAGTGGCGGAAACCGAATCCGCAGCAGTGCCTCCGCTCGGGATAGTCGAGCACTTCGCCACCCCAGGATTCGATCATGCCGCTGAGGACCTTCGGAAATTCAGCGCCCCCCTCCCCCTTGTCGGGAAAGATCTTGGCATAATGGCATCCCACATGCTCCGCAATCCGCAGGGGCGATTCCCCGTTCCGCGAGGTGAGGGAATATTTTGCCTTCGCAAAAATCTCATTTCTGAATTTGTAGATCGTATCGGAGGTGTGCACCACATTGGCGGGAACCTGAAACTCCCGCCGGGTGGCCTTCCAAAGATGCTCCCGGGTCTCCGCCAGAATCTCCGGATGGTGTTCCCACATGTGGAGAATTTCATTGTAAATTCCGAAAGAAGTGACGCACGACACCAGAAAATTGGAATACCCGGCTTCCGTCATCAGGGCGAAATGGCGAGCCACCACCGTCATGATGGTCTGCAGGGGAATCACGTCGGAATGGTAGGCAATGCCCGTACAGGAGGTATGCCTGGGATCATCCAGGACATCCCTACCCAGCACATCGCGCATGATGGTGAGGAACGCACGCTCCGAACCGGGGAAAAAGGTCTGCCGGATGCAACTCCTCACAAAAAAGTAATGATCGTCGGCGATCTTTTTCTGGTAATTCCTCCAGGAGGTAATCTTATTTTCTGAATCCATACGTTTCGGTATTATTCTTCACTGTAATATTCTATCAGCTGAAACATACGCTCTCCGCCGGTTTCGCGGAAGATGGCGCGTAATTCCTCCATGCTTTCGTCGTCGATTTTCCTGACAGCGCCAGCCCCTTCACGGTAGATGTTGGCACCCAGCCGCTCATAGACCTCCTTGCGGTTTTCGTAAATCCATTCCCATACCGTACCCTGTTCGGGATGCTGATCAGGTAAAAGGGTATCGGGGTGGACGCAATAACCATACTCCAGGATGTTGTCTCCCACGCTCCTTTTGACTTTCAGCTGCTGCCTCCCCTTGACGGAATGAACAAAAAGTCCGCTCTCCTGCGACACCTTCCGGAGGGCCTGGATGACCATTCCGGGGGTATTTTCACGCGGACACCGGGTTTTGCATGACATGCACTGCCCGCAGTTCCAGATAGTCTCGCCCCTGAGCAGACTTTCAATCTCTTCCTCCCGGTGTTTCTGCACGATAATCATCACCTTGCGGGGATCATAGTCGAAGAATTCGGCGGCCGGACAAATGGCGGTGCAGACCCCGCAACTGATGCAGGCTTTCAATCCGTCACGGAACCTGACATCTTCATTCAGCATTTCAAGGTAGCTCATCGGATTTGGATTTAGCCGGAATTATTCCACCAAAGCTACTTTGCCGGAAGGTTTCGGGAAACAGTATTTAAACCTATTTTACAATTACGTAGAAATACTTAGCCAGGGATGGCCGCGCTTGCAGGCGTGGAAGAGGGAGTGTGCATGCCGCAGAGGGCACCGGCTGGAGAAGCCGGATGCTGCCCTGGCACGGGAAAACCTGATGTTTCAGGTCCCGTAATTGTTTTTCATGGCCCAGGCGACCAGGTTGGCCGTATTGCGGCAACGAGTCTTGTCCAGAATGTTGGCGCGGTGTTTTTCCACCGTCCGCTTGCTGAGGAAAAGTTGTTTGGCGATTTCGGCAGCCGAAAGGCCGTGGCAAATCAACCCGAGGATCTGAATTTCACGTTCCGAGAGGATCTCATCCCTTATCACCGGGGGTTGCGTCACCAGAGAATAGAGCATCTCCTGTGAAAAGCAGTTCTCGCCTTGGCTGACTTTCAGGATGGTCTGGGCCACCTCTTCGATGTCGGAGTCTTTCCTGAGAAATCCTTTGGCTCCGGCCTGGATCATTTTAAGGTAGTACTCCTGCTCTCCGTACATCGACAAGGCGATAATCCGGATGCCGGAATAGAGGGAAACAGCCCGGGTAGTGGCTTCTATGCCGTCCATCACCGGCATGGAAATGTCCATCAGAACCACCTCCGGAAAATCCTCCTCCAGTTTTTCCAGGAATTCAACGCCGGAAGATGCCTGCCATATGACCTGGAAACGCTGGCTGCCCCTGGTGAGCAACGACACCAGGCCTTCACGGAACAACGTATGGTCATCGACGACTGCGATCCTGATTACTTCCGTTGCCATATTGTTTGCAAAAAGTTAAAAATCCTATTTTCTGTTTCTCCTCCCCGGCAAAGGGGAGCACCCATTCGCCACTTATGCGGCACCGTGGAAAGGTGGTGTCAGCGTCATTCCTTCAGGGTGGCCGGACAGGTAATGAAGACGCCAAATCCCTCCTCATCCGATGGATTGAGCTCTATTTTTCCGTCGATAGATCGCAGCCGGGATTGAATGTTGGAAAATCCCATCCCTGCATGGCCCGATAATCCGGCGGATGGCGGCAATCCCTTCCCGTTATCGCGGTAGTTGGCAAAAAGGAATCCTCCGGCTTTGTTCAGATTGATCCGGATAGCGGTTGCGCCGGAATGGTGCAGCGTGTTACTGATGAGTTCGCAAATCACACGGTAAAGCGCTATCTCGATGGTCGGATGAAACCGTTTATCACTGACATTTCCTTCTATTTCAAAAGCCATCACCCTGCTTTCGGCGATTTTTCCGGTAAAAGCCTTCACCGCGCTCAACAGGCCAAAACTCTCCAGCACGTGGGGACTCAGGTTGTTGGAAATTTCACGGATGGCCATGATGGATTCGTTGGCCACCTGTTTCATGCCACGGATCATCTCTTCCTGGTTGCTTCCGGGAGCGGGAATCAGCGTCGATATGGACATCCTGAGGTTGGAAAGAAGAGGGCCCAGTCCGTCGTGCAGCTCCTTGGCTATCCTTTTCCGTTCGGTTTCTTCGGCTTTTATGATCGCCTCCAGCACTTTCTTGTCCATTTCATGGCGCAGGTTATCGGCATCGCGAAGCTTGATAAAAATTTTGTTAATGAACGACATTCCCACCAGCAGGCTCAGGGAAATGGCCACCCCCATCCAGCTGATGGCCAATGCGTAAGTGCTCTCCACGATCACCCCGTCGACGACCTGCGGCAATTCGTACATCAGCCTGACAGCCATCATCAGCATGGCCGCCGATATCAGGATCCAGGAAATGTTGAACCGGGTCTTCCTGATCAGGCCGATGGCAATGACCGCAGTGGCCACCTGCATGAATACCGACAGAAGTAGTGCGATTTTAAGATACATAATACCTGAATTTCAGAAAATCAGAATGGCACTTCACAATTAATCTTAACTTTAACCTTTACCTCAATTGCCGATTTGATGATTTATTGATTTCACCATCAATCTTAACCTTAACCTCATCTCGTTGTTCCCTCGAACACGAATTCCGCGGGACCACGGAGCCAGATGTTGGCAAAGCCGTCGCCCCTCTTCTCAAAGGAGACTGCCAGGTTGCCCCCCTTGGCAGTCACGGAATAGCCTCCCGAATCCAATCCGGACTTCAAGGCTGCACACAGCGCCGAAGCGGTGATCCCCGTTCCGCAGGCCAGGGTTTCGGCTTCCACACCCCGCTCATAGGTATATACCGTGAGATGGCTTCCCTCCTGCCTCACAAAGTTGACATTGGTCCCTTCCTTCCGGAACCGGTCGCTGTAGCGCACCGCCCTTCCCTCCGAAAAAACATCGAGACCGTCGAGCGTGTCTGCAAACCTGACAAAATGGGGAGATCCGGTATTGAGAAAATAGCCGTTTTCCACGGCTTCCACCCGGCCGACATCCCCCATTTTCAGGCTGATGTCCCCACCCTCTTCAATCACGGCCTCATGAGGGCCGTCCACCGCCATGAACCGCGTTGTGCTTCCGATGATCCCCAGTTGCCGTGCAAACGCCACGATACACCTGCCGCCATTCCCGCACATACTGGCCTCCCTTCCGTCGGAATTGAAATAACGCATTTCAAAATCATAGACCGGATGGCCCTGCAAAAGCATCAACCCGTCGGAACCAACGCCAAAACGTCGGTCACAAAGCCATGCCACCAATGAAAAATTGTCAGCTTCGAATGTCAGGTCCCGGTTGTCAAGGATCACAAAATCGTTGCCTGCACCGTGGTATTTGTAAAAATGAATGCCCATCCCGACCGCTTTTTCGTTGAAAAAGAACAAAATTAAACATTTTCGGCCGCCCACCGTAACAAAAACGGGAGTTAGCTGTTAAATAATGTAAAATAATGTATTTCCGAAGGTTACAGAGGTAACAGTGGCAAATTTTTTGCGTTATCTATGGACTTGAAAAAGTAATTGTCAAACTCTTTTAACGAAATAAGCTATGAAAAATGTTAAAAAAACTGCATGGACATTTGTGATGGTGCTCGCCGCCGCGTTTCTGGCGGTATTTGTCTATTCACGATTTTTTGAAAAAACAAAAATTGTGACGGTTAAGGAAACGCCGGCAGTACGTTATGCCGGATTCTCCGGGGAAGACGGAGGTGTTCCGGATCTCACTTTCGCTGCCGAGAATACGGTGAATTCCGTGGTTCACATCATGACCCAGTCAGTCAGGGGGGGCTGGTCGAGCGGCAACCCGTGGCTTGACTTTTTCGGCTACCGCCAGGAACCCCAGATAGCCCAGGGATTTGGTTCGGGGGTGATCATCTCCTCCGACGGTTTCATCGTCACCAACAATCATGTAATTGAGGGGACACAAAAGATCAAGGTGATCCTGAATGACAAACGGGAGTTCGCAGCCCGCCTCATCGGTGCAGATGCCACCTCAGACCTGGCCGTCCTGAAAATCGATGAAAAAAATCTCCCCTTCCTGAAATATGGTAATGCTGAAAATCTAAAAATCGGGGAATGGGTATTGGCAGTAGGAAACCCCTTTAACCTCACTTCCACGGTGACGGCGGGCATTGTCAGCGCCAAAGCCCGCAACCTCAATATCAGCGGAGACCGGTCGAGCATTGAGTCGTTCATCCAGACCGATGCTGCCGTAAATCCCGGCAACAGCGGAGGCGCCCTGGTGAACCAGCGCGGCGAACTGGTAGGCATTAACACGCTCATCGCTTCCCGAACCGGCTCCTATGCCGGTTACTCCTTCGCCATCCCCACCACCATCGTCCACAAAGTGGTCGATGACCTCAAGAAATATGGCGAAGTCCAGCGCGCCCTCCTGGGAGTCGAAATTATCGGCGTCGATGCCGCCGTTGCCGAAAAATACAAACTGAACAAAATCGAAGGCGTTTATGTGGACAATGTGATGGAAGGCGGAGCCGCCAAAGAAGCCGGAATGAAACCGGGAGACGTGATCCTGAGCATCCAGGAAAAAAAAGTAAACTCAAATGCAGAACTGCAAGAGGTTGTCAGTCAGTTCCGTCCGGGTGATCAGGTAAAAATTGTGGTAAAAAGAAACGATTCTGAGAAACTATTTACGGTCAAGTTGCGTAACAAGTTAGGCGAAACGGAAATTGTTCAGGATTCCCAGATCGTATTCGGCGCCGAATTTGAAACTGTCACCGACCGGGATAAGTCACAGTTGAATATCAACCGCGGAATCAGAATCAAAAAACTGTCAAACGGAAAGATAAAACAAGCCGGAATTCCCGAAGGCTTTGTTATTACCGACGTTAATAAAAAGCCAGTGTATGAAGTGAGTGATTTTAAAAGGGTGATTGCCAATGCAAGAGGAGGGATTTTGGTAGAAGGAGTTTACCCGAACGGAGAATTAGCATATTTTGTGTTCGGGGTTAACTAAAATTCAGGATTACTGAATCTCCCACAAAAAATTCTTAAAAAATACACATTAAGGAACATTTATTTTAAATGTTTCCCAAAAATGTACTAAATTTGCACGTTTTTTTTAAATAGATTATGAGACAGCTAAAGATCACAAAATCAATTACTAACCGTGAAAGTGCCTCGTTGGACAAGTACCTTCAGGAGATCGGCAAGGAGGAATTGATTACTGTTGAAGAGGAAGTCGAACTGGCACAACGGATCAAAAAAGGAGACCAGGAGGCTTTGGAGAAGCTTACCCGCGCCAACCTCCGGTTTGTGGTATCGGTTGCCAAACAATATCAGAACCAGGGACTGAGTCTTCCTGACCTGATCAATGAAGGCAATCTGGGATTGATCAAAGCTGCCGAAAAATTTGACGAAACTCGCGGATTCAAGTTCATCTCCTATGCGGTGTGGTGGATTCGCCAGTCGATCCTGCAGGCTTTGGCCGAGCAGTCGCGTATCGTGAGGCTCCCTCTTAACCAGGTGGGATCCCTGAACAAGATCAACAAAGCCTTTTCAAAGTTTGAACAGGAGCATGAACGGAAGCCTTCGGCGGAAGAGCTTGCCGAGACCCTTGACCTGCCGGCCGAAAAAGTCTCCGATACCCTCCGGGTTTCGGGACGCCACGTGTCGGTCGACGCTCCTTTCGTCGACGGGGAAGACAACAGTCTGCTCGATGTGCTCATCAACAACGACTCCCCCAATGCCGACCGCACCCTGATCCAGGAATCGCTCGCCAAGGAGATTTCCAGGGCGCTCACCACCCTTACCGAAAGGGAGAGCGACATCGTAACCTATTTCTTCGGTATCGGCTGCCAGGAGATGACCCTTGAAGAAATCGGCGAACGGTTCGGACTGACCCGCGAAAGAGTCCGTCAGATCAAGGAAAAGGCCATCAGACGCCTTCGCCATACCTCACGGAGCAAATTGCTTAAAACATATCTCGGATAATAAAAAAACAGAGAGGCTGCCGATGGCAGCCTCTCTGTTTTTAACCAACCGTCCTATCTGATCAGTTCGACACTCCGCTTGACAAACTTGTCGAGATCGGCTCCCTTCAGCAAACCGTTCGCCAGCAGCGCCAGGTCGACCAGTTGTTTGGCCAGCTTGCTCTCCCTCCCGAATTCCTTCAGCTTGTTGCGCTTCTCCTCCTCTTTGGCGGAAAGGGATTTGCGAACTTCTTCCAGCCTCTCCTTGTCGGCGACGGGCATCTCCTCCTCCTTCTTTCCCTTGGTGATCTTTTCCAGGGTTCCTTCTTCCTTCTTCAGGTTCTTCAACTCCTCCTGCAGTGAATTCAGCGTTTCCCCAAGTGCCTGGTCTTTCTCATCCAGCACTTTACGGACCAGCGGATGGGAGATGTTGACCACCAGATTCAGGCTCTCAGGCATATCGCCATAGAAACTCATCCCCTGCTGGAACTGGCTCATGTCTTTCATGCGGCGCATCCACTCGTTGCGGGTAACCACCATCGGGGCCCCTTCCTCGCCCAGATCCTTGAAATCGACGATAAAGCTCACCCCCCCGTTTTCGGGCGCCACCGCCTGAAATACCGGCGACAACTCCTGCTTCTCCTCCCAGGAGAGTTCCTTCTTCTCTCCGTCGTCCTTCCTGATCAGGTGCTCTATCACATCGGCGTCCACCCGCGTGAACCGTTTGTTGTTGTATTTCTGCTCCAGCTTGTTGATGAGCGGCGTGGATAAAATATCGTCCATCACCAGCACATCGTACCCCTTCGACCGTGCAGCTTCCACAAAGGTGTACTGCTCTTCGGCATGGTTGGTGTAGAGATAGATCAGGTTCTTATCCTTATCGGTCTGCGTCTCCTTGATCAGCTTTTCATACTCATCAAGGGTGAAGTACTTCCCTTCGGTATTCTTCAGCAGGAAAAACGATTCCGCCCGATCGTTGAATTTCTCTTCGGTGAGCATTCCATATTCGATGAAAATTTTCAGGTTATCCCACTTTTTTTCAAATTCATCGCGCTTCTCCTTGAAGATCTTCTGCAGCCGGTCGGCCACCTTCTTGGTGATGTGGGCGCTGATCTTTTTGACGTTGGAATCGCTCTGCAGATACGATCGGGAGACATTCAGCGGAATGTCGGGCGAATCGAGTACCCCGTGCAGGAGCGTCAGAAAGTCAGGCACGATGCCTTCGACCGAATCGGTCACAAAAACCTGGTTGCTGTATAGCTGGATCTTGTTTTTCTGGACCTCCAGGTTGTTCTTGATCCGCGGAAAATAGAGAATTCCAGTGAGGTTGAAAGGGTAGTCGACATTGAGGTGAATGTTGAAAAGCGGCTCGTCGGCCATGGGATAGAGCTTCCGGTAAAAGGCAAGGTAGTCCTCATCGGTGAGGTCGGCAGGTTTGCGAGTCCAGGCCGGAGTGGTCTCGTTGATCTGGTTGTCTTCTTCCGTCTCCACCTCCTTGCCCTCTTTCCACTCTTTCTTCTTTCCGAAGAGAATGGGCACCGGCAGGAATTTGCAGTATTTCCCGAGAATCTCGGAAATTTTTTGCTCTTCGAGAAACTCTGCCGACTCCTTGTTGATATGCATGATCACGTCGGTACCGACGGTTTCGCGTTCTGTCTCCTCCAGGATGTACTCGGGATTGCCCTCGCAACTCCACTTTACGGCTTTCGCACCTTCCTGCCACGATCGGGTGATGATCTCCACCTTCGAAGAAACCATGAACGAAGAATAAAATCCCAGTCCGAAATGGCCGATGATGGCATTCACGTCATCTTTGTATTTTTCCAGGAATTCATTGGCTCCGGAAAAGGCGATCTGGTTGATGTATTTTTCCACCTCTTCACCGGTCATGCCGATCCCGTCGTCCGATACGGTGAGGGTCTTTTTCTTCTTGTTCAGCACGACCCTGACCTTGGCGCCTGACATGTCGCCAGGGTATTCCCCCTTTGAGGAGAGTACCTTCAGCTTTTGAATGGCATCCACGGCATTCGACACGATTTCGCGCAGGAAGATGTCGTGGTCGGAATAGAGGGATTTCTTGATGATGGGGAACAGGTTGTCACTGGTCACCCCGATTTTTCCGCTTGACATAGTATTCATTTTTATCTGTTTGACTTTGATTTCATGGCAAATGAACAGGCAAACCGTGTGCCACGGCCCGAAAACTGACGAAATGGCACCAGTTAAGGTTAAGGTTGGGGTTGAGGTTAATATAGTGGCAGAAAACGCCGGAGTACGGAGGATCTGACAGTCCAAATTAATCGCCCGGGAATACCTTTTTCTGCCCTGACCTGTCGTATCTCAGGGAAACTTTGTTACTTTGCAGACAAATTCCTGTTTCATGACCGGTCCGGAGCGACATTTAAAACCTTCGGAGACCAGGGAAACGGGATTGCTGATGACGGGATATCTCCGGTCCCACCGGTAAATCATATAGCACTGCAATGCCGGCCAAAATGATATGATCATTACCGCCGGAACGATGATCCCGCCCGGAATGACAGGTTGCTGAAAGGGTGGTTCGACTTTGGTTAAGGCTGAAATTTGAAATTCTAAACTTCTGAAATATTCCGATGCCATTAAAAGAGGAAAAACAATACAATCTTGGCCTGGTACTGAGCGGAGGCGGGGCGCGGGGTTTCGCCCACCTGGGGATTGCTGCTGCGCTCCGGGAGAAAGGTATTGTCCCTGACATCATTTCCGGGGTCAGCGCTGGGGCCATCGTAGGGACCTTCCTGGCTGCGGGGAAAACTCCGGAGGAGACCTTCGGGATCCTGAAGAAATGTGGACTCTTCAGGTTCACCAAGCTTCAACTCCCCCGCAACGGACTGATGCGGCTCGACGGGCTTCTGAAGATGATCCGTACCGAAATCCCCTACGACAGGATTGAAGAACTGCCCGTTCCCTTGTATGTCGGAATTGCCGATCTCACTAACGGCGATATGGAATACCGCAACAGCGGTCCCCTCGGGAAAACCGTCCTGGCCTCCTCATCAATCCCTGTGCTCTTTTCTCCCGTGGAACTAAACGGCTGCCTCTATGCCGACGGGGGACTCCTCAACAACATTCCCGTGGAACCCCTGGTAGGCAAATGCCGGAAGATCATCGTATCCAACATCAGTCCGCTGCAGAAACCAGCCCGGGTAAACGGACTCATCCAGGTGATCGTCCGCACCTTTCTGATGAGTATCCATGCCCGCGTACACAACGCCCGCGACCACGCTGACCTTTACATCGAACCCCCGGAACTCACTTCCTTTGAGATCCTCAGCGTCTCCCATGCCGATGAAATGTACGAGATCGGCTACCAAACGATCAGGAAAATGGAGGAACATCATTTCACGGAAATGACCGCCTTATGCGCCCGGAGGAATGAGCCGCCGGGATTCCCCGGAGAATAATCAGCGGGGCCATCACTTGTCAATTTTTCTGTAACAGGACAAGAAGTTTGCGGTCGAGCCGATGGCCGTGCCAATCTTCATACGCTACGTCTTTCCTACCGGAATCCAGGATTCCGAATTCTCCCCGGAAATTCCAGAGGGCATAGCCGATGCCGGCATGGGTAAGAATGTCGAGGACATCGCCGAACCAGGCCAGAAAGACCTCATGGGGGGTATTCCGCCAGCAGCCGCATTCGCCGCAGTGAACCCCCACCCTGCTGTTGGCCAGCTCAATCCAGGGCTTGTAATATTTTTCAAGATCGGCACGGCTGAATTCCCTGTTTCCGATTTTGCCGGGCCATACCGGCACCGGGCACAATTCAGGGTTTTTGTTGGCCCAGGGTGCCTGGTAGTGAGATATCTCCCCGGGATAGTACCCCCTGCAACTCTGGGCGATGTCCAGGTCGGAAATTTCGGGGATTACCGAGTTGCCCACGTTGTTGCCGTCGGCAATCACCAGGTGGCCGGGATTGGCACTCCGGATGGCCTCGAAAGCCCCCAAAGCGACCTTGCGGTAGATATCCCCCGGCACCGTGCTGCTTCGCGAATGCTGATCGTTCATATCCTCCCGCATGGCCGGCTCGTTCACCAGGTCAAAGCTGATCAACTCCCGTGACAACCCCTTGAAGCGGGTGGCCCAGTAATTCCAGTGCCAGAAAAAGGCCTTCTGCGCCTCTTCGTCCTTCCAGAGGTTATAGGGTTCGTGGAACCCGGCGTTGATGCAGTATCCGGGGGCACGGTGCAGGTTAAGGCTTACATGAAGACCATACCCGTTGGCCCGGGTGACCAGATCCCCGATTTTATCAGCCACCTGTTCGTCAATCTTGTAAACCTCCTCCGGACGAATGTTCCGGCTCCGGTCAAAGTCAAGGTAGGAGGGATAAGCCATGGGTAGCCTGACAAAGTCAAAGCCCCAGTCACGCATCCATTTCAAATCGTCATCAGTGGTTTTGTCGCGGTTTCCCCCGGGTCCCGGAGTGAAATAATCCAATAGGTTGAAACCCCGCCACCGCGGAAGGGGATTTCTTTTTCCGTCCCCCGCCGAAATTTTGCCCAAAGGAACCCTTGACGCACACGATTGCATCCCCAAGGGACCCGCAACCCCCAGGGCGGCAACAGCCATTCCCGCCCTTCCGATAAACAGCCTGCGGCTGATGATAGAATCTGCCATAATAACCTTTCAATTTAAAATGAGTAAATTTTTACAAACTGATTGAAATGAAAGCAATTGAAATATTTTCAGAAACCGATCAGGACGGTGTCCTGAAAATTTGTTATAAAATTAATAAATCAAACAGCAAAGTCAGGGTACTGATTCTTTATGATGATAAAAATGAATCAGATGATGAAAAATTATGGTTAGCCGCTGTTTCAAAAAATCCTGCGTTTGATTTTTTAAATGATCCTGCAGAAGATATTTACACCTTAAAAAACGGAGAACCTTTCAATGATTAAGAATTCCGTTGTACTGGTGCCATTTCCCTTCGATGATAACTCAATAGCCAAATTAAGGCCGGCACTTTGTCTTACCTCTGAAACAGGGGAATACAACCATGTCATTATTGCCTTTATTTCAAGTAAGATCCCTTGATAAACCGATTGAAAGCGATGTGGTTATTAAGAAAAATTCTCCTGTTTGGCATGGTACTGGATTGACTGCTGATTCTGTACTTCGACTTCACAAATTAGTAACAGTACCCAAATCACTATTTGTAAGAAAGCTTGGCAGAATTAATCCGCAAGCAGAAAAAACCGTTTATCAGAAATTAGTGGAAATGTTTCAAAGGTAGAGCTACACCTTGATCTTCCCTTCTGCGATCTTTAATATTTCCCCTTCCAAGGTCTCTGCCTTAGCAGCTAAATCTTCCGCCTGGCCAAGGATTTCCGCCGCCCTGGCTTTGTCGGCCAGTCCGGAGGCGTTGATTTTCACGTTAAGCCAGGCTCCTCTGACGGCCGTCCTGGCACAGAGGGCTCCCACCCCGGCATCGGAGACCGAATTGGGATTTCCGATTCCGGCCATGGTTTTCATCACCTCCATACTTTCCAGGGCTACCTGCATCACCTTCAGGGGCACCAGCATGGTGTTCAGGGTAGCTGCCTGAATGGCCTCATTCCGGGCAGTTATTTCCGTCTCGCTGTTTTTGGGCAGGCCAAAGGCATCCATGAGGCGGTTAAAGGCCAGGGTATCTTCTTCGACATATGCCAGCAGGGTATTGTAATAGTGTTTTCCCTTTTCGGCCCACTCCGAAAACTCCTCCCAGCGGTCATCCCAGCCCCGTTTGTGAGATGAGAGGTTAGCGACCATGGTTCCCAGGGAAGCTCCGAAGGCACCCACGGCAGCCGATACCGATCCCCCGCCCGGGGCAGGCGACTCGGAAGCCGTCTCCTCAGCAAATCCTCGCACCGTCAGATCTTCCAGTTTTGCCGGGGCATCCTCTTCGAGCATGTATTCGATGATCCGCTTTTTCGGGTCAAAGGGAGCCAGCTCATCAAGACCCAGGGACTTTACAGCGATGCGTATCAGCTCGCCGTCGGGAACCCCCGTCGAACGCTGCTGCTTCCGCAGGAAATAACGGCCTGCCTCCAGCATGGCGTGAAGGGGGATCAACCCGACCAACTCGGAGCCGGTAACCCGGATTCCCCGCAGGCGCGCCTTTTCGCATACCTCATCAAAGGCCACATGGACCGGGGTGATCGTAATGTCGGTCAGGTTCATGGAGATCTGGGCAATGCCGTATTCCCGGATGAACCAGCCGATGGCCCGTACTTTCCTGAGGGTTCCGGGTATGCGGACAGGTTCCCCATCGGCACCGGTGACCACCTTCCCCGTGACCGGGTCTCCTTCGCGCAGCACGCGCCCCGCCTCCCGCACGTCAAAAGCCACCGAATTGGCACGCCGCACCGAGGTGGTGTTCAGGTTGACATTGTAAGCCACCAGAAAATTGCGGGCCCCGATGGCTGTGGCCCCGCTCCGCGCTACCCGGTCGCTCCATACCGCCGGACCGAAATCAGGCTTCCATTCAGGCAAGGCCAGCTTTTCCCTGAGCCCTTCATATTCCCCGGAACGGCAGTGAGCCAGGCTCCGGCGTTCTTCAGAGGAAGCGGCGAATTCATAACAGTACACGGGAATTCCCAGTTCCTCCCCTACCCTGCGCGACAGTTTCAACGCCCATTCCACGGTCTCCTCCATGGAAATGCCCGATACGGGAACCAGGGGGCAGACGTCAGTGGCGCCAAACCGGGGATGCTCCCCGTGGTGCTGCCGCATGTCGATGAGGAGCGCCGCCTCTTTGATGGCCTGAAAGGCTGCTTCCACAACAGCTTCCGGGGAACCCACAAAGGTGTAAACAGTCCGGTTCGTGGCCTTCCCGGGATCCACATTCAACAACCTGACTCCTTCTGAACTCCGGATCAATTCGGCGAGTCTGCCAATGACCGCCTCATCACGCCCCTCCGAAAAGTTGGGCACACACTCAAGCAACTGTAACATTATGAGAATATTAGAAAATTATAAAATTAGAATATTTGAAAACAGAATGTCAAAATCTTAAATCCTAAATCTTAACCATCAGCTTATTATCCTAGTAACCTTAGCCTCAACCTGCCGTTGCTTTGCAACGGCTCCGGACCGTGACTTCATTGGAACTCCCCGTCGCAGAGCAGCGGGGAATCCGATTCCGTCAAGGACTCTTTTAGTGTTGTGTTCGCTTACCCCGCCGCAGAGCGGACGGGGAAATGAATCCCGGAAATCCGGGATGAATTCGACGGTTTTCATCATGGGTCAGCCATAAGTTGAGACATAGCCCTAATGCTAACCTGGCACAAAGAACGGATGTAGTCAATGTTCTCACCGGAATTCTAATCCTCTGTCACCGGGTTAATTTCTCCGTTCAGGATGACCACATCGACCGGATTGGAGCCGTAGCTGTAGAAGAGATAGTCGACACCAGGCATTTTTCGGGTGATGAAGAGGTTGGCGATTTTTCCGCGGGCGATGCTTCCCAGGCGGTCGCTGATGCCCATGGCATAGGCGCCGTTGATGGTCATGGCATTCACCACCTCTGCGGGAAGCAGTTTTTGCTTCAGGCAGGCAAAGGAGCCTATCAAGGGCATGTTCCCTGAGGGTGAGGAGCCCGGGTTGAAATCCGTGGCCAGCGCCACCGGCAATCCCGCGTCAATCAGGCGTCGTGCCGGGGCATAGGGCATACCCAGGAAAAAGGAGGCCCCCGGAAGGATCGCCGGCATGGTCTCGCTGCCCATCAACGCGGCGATCTCCTCTTCACCCAGGTATTCCAGGTGGTCGACACTCAGCGCGTTGTATTTTACCCCCACCTGAACGCCTCCCGAAAAAGCCATCTCGTTGGCGTGGATCTTGGGCCGCAGGCCGTGTTTCATCCCTGCCATCAGGATCCGGTCGGTATCTTCGACCGAGAAGTAGCCCTCTTCGCAGAAAACATCGATGAAATCGGCCAGCTCTTCCGCGGCTACCATCGGAATCATTTCATAGATGATCTCGTTGACATAGGCGCGGCTATTTCCGCGGAAGCGTTCCGGCACGGCATGGGCTCCCAGGAAGGTGGCCCTGATGCACACCGGAAGGGATTGCTGCAGCCGGCGGATCACCCGCAGCATCTTCAGCTCATCTTCGGTATTCAGGCCATAGCCGCTTTTTATTTCCATGGCGCCGGTGCCATGACGGATCATCTCCTTTACCCGGGGTACTGCCTGCCGATAAAGGTCCTCTTCAGAAGTTTCATGCAGCAAGGCTGCAGAATTGAGGATGCCCCCACCGGCATCAGCGATCTGCCGGTATGTCAACCCTTTGATCCTTCCCACGAATTCCATCTCCCGGGAGCCGGCATAAACGATATGGGTATGGGAATCGCACCAGGCAGGGAGGACCAGCCTCCCCGAACAATCCATTTCCACCAGGGTGTTGTCGTTGAGTAGGATCCTCCCCATCTCCTTCATGGGGCCGAAATCGGCGATCACCTCGTCACGGATCAGGAGAAAGGCATCGGGAATGATGCGGCATTGCGCCATATTCTTCCCCGATACCCACGGTGCGGGATACTCTTCGACCTGCACCAGTTGTCCGATATTTTCAAGCAGCAATTGCATGACTCAACGGTTTGATCAGGGGTGTTAAGATACAAAATGCTGAGTACAGGAGGGTGATATCCGTCACATTTTCAAAAAAAAAGAGAGGTTGCCCCGAAGGACAACCTCTTCTTAAAAACGTTATGCAATGATTACGGCAGGGTAAGAATTTCCACCCCTGCACCGAACGTACCGGCAGCAACCTGATAAGAACCCACTTTCAGGGTGACCACTTTTCCTTCAATGGTGCCGACCACTTTTGTCATGGAGACATCGCCGTAAGTACCATGTTTGTAGCAAACCTGGTCGGGGAAAACCACCGTTTTTCCGTCGGATGAGACCAGGAATGCAATATCGCGGTACCTGAAGGGACTTTTGATCTTGTAAACATTCGCCCCGTTGGCTTTCTCCACCTGAACATCGTAGGTTTCACCCCACCATCCTTCATCAGAATTGAGAGTGGCGGTCATGGGAGCACCGAAACTCAACAACTTGGAAGCATTCACACTTACCGAACTGACCTTGCTGGGTGAAACCAGTTCCTGGTCAGCGATAGCAAGGGTAAAGGGGAAGGCCAGTTTCACCACGATATCTTTTCCGGAAGCGCTGGCGTTATCCAGATTAATGGCGAGTCCACCCGGATCTATCAAAGCGAGGTCGCCATAGTTGACTTCCACCTTTGTGGAAGCTTCTCCGGCGTTGAACTTTACTCCTCCGGGAACCGTAAACACCTTCGTGTAATTAGGTTTGCTAGAGGTGAGATTTACAGCCACGTTCAATTCGCCGCCTTTGTCAGTACGTCCCATGGGAACAAGAATCTTGTTGCCATCGTTATCCGTCATGTCAGGGTAAAAGGTGGGCGCCAAAAAACTCACCTTTCCGGGATCCCCGGCATACAGTGCGCCTTCGGTATCCTCTTCGCAGGAACTCATGAAGGCTGCTGCGAGAATTACCGCCAATATTGCCAAATATTTCCTTTTCATATTTTATTCTTTTAAATGATCATTAAATGGGATTCTGGTCAGCCGTGGCGTCCAGATTCGGATTTCCGTCAAACTCCTTCTGCGGGATGGTGAGGATGAATTCTTTGCTGTCGGGCTGACGCGTATCGAAGTTGAGTTTCTGGGAATGGTTCGAGTTGGGCGCATTCCTGTCAAAACCGGTCTTCTGCCTGAGAATGTCAAAGATACGCTCTGATTCGCCCCAGAGTTCAATACGGCGCTGCAGAAGGATCATATCCATCAGGGTCGTGGTTGCCCCGAAAGAGGTAAAGGAAATGGCGGCCGAATTGGTCAGACTGGCAAGCTGGTCAGCATAGCCCGAAGGATTACGGAGCTTCATCAGGGACTCCAGGGTGGTTTTGGCTTCATCAAATTTGCCGGCATGAGCCAGGGCTTCCGCTTTCACCAATACCATCTCCTCGGCACGCATGTAAATATAGTCACCGAGATATTTGGCCTTGTCGGAGAAACGGTATTTGAACTGGTTGTAGCTCTGGTTCGGCCCTGAACTCTTAACCTGGGCATCGGGCAACTTGCCGTTCCACCACTGTTTCCGTACGTCGGTTTCGGGGATCTGGTCATAGAGCCAGTTGTAGATGCATTTCCTGGAACCCGCGCCATACATGCCACTGGCTTCCGAATCCATGTGACTGTAGAAAGAGGCATAGATGGTCGACTGATCGGCAATAACCTCAGAACCCCACATCACCCCGGTCATGTTGCGGTTGTTGAAACCTGAAAAGAGCTCGGCTTCGGAACTCACCATGGTAAGTCCGGGCTTCGTGAGAGCCTCACTGGAATACTTCACTGCATCGTCCCATTTGTTCATAACCAGGCAAACCCTGGCTTTGATCGCGTTGGCGATGTAGTAGTCGACATGCGATTTGTGGGTCTGGAGGCTCTTGTCTTTTGCGAACATGGCAATGGCATCGTCCAGGTCTTTGTTGATCTGGTCATACACTTCCTGTACGGTTCCGCGGCCTTTCCCTTCCGACTGGGCGGTGGTGGGTTCGGTGTAAAGGGGAACTCCCGGAAAACTTTCATGTCCTTTGTAGGTCTGCTGGAAAATCTGGATCAGTTGGAAATAACTGTAGGCCCTGATGGTTAACGCCTGGGCAATCAGATTGTCGACCAGCACAGGATCCCCAATAATGGTCTCCTTCTGCGGAATGATGTAATTAACGTTGTTAATAAGTGTGTAATAGAAATTCCATGTGCCGTAGGATCTCCAGTTGGTGGAGGTGAACCTGCTGCGCACATCGTAGCGGTAGTCGAAATAGAACCAGCCGTTCCCTATCTGATCCTGAAGGAAATCTTCACCCATCAGGGAGGTGAACATGTTGGTGGACAAAATACCAAAGTTCTGGTGGGTATTTCCATCGGTCCATCCCGATACAAACAACAACCGGTACACCCCGTCCATAGCCACCTGCGCACTGTTGATGTTGGCAAAAATGGTCGGTCCGTCCACCTTTTCCGTGGGCGCTGTTTCCAGCAATTCCTGATCACAGGAAGTAATTCCGGCGAATACAGGCAAAAACATCAGTATAGCTAATATCTTTTTCATGTTCCAATAAATTAAAATTTAACATTGATACCAACAGAGACGATCCTGTTCGGCGTGTATGCAAAGTCAGTACTCCCGGTAAAGTTGTACTGCGGATTCATCCCTTGCCGGTGGCTGAAGAGGTAAAGGTTGTCGCCCTGCACAAAAACCCTGGCCGACTCAAGTCCGAGGCTTCTGAGGTTCCGGATGGTATACCCCAGGGCCACATTCTTGATGGAGAGGTAGGAGGCATCGATCAGTGACCTGTCGGTCAGCGTGAAGGTCTGGTCCTTCTGAACCCTTGGCACATCGGTCATGTCACCGGGCTTTTTCCAGGCCCTGAGAACGTCACGGATGTAGTTGTTGCCCATATAAAGCGGATTCATGTAGTTGTATCCGATGTAATCATAGATCTTCCCCCCTATCGAATAGGTGGTCAGGATGGTAAAATCAAAATTATGGAAATTGAGGTTTGTTCCGACGGAACCATAGAGGTCGGGGATACGGCTGCCCAGGATTTCCCTGCTGGCGGCAGCTTTTGTCTTATCGGCCGAAATATAGGGTTCTCCGGGATTTCCTTCCTCATCCTTGTCGTACACCCAGTAAAGCTGTGCTCCCGTAGCAGGATCCACACCGGCACTGCGCGCCATATAGAAGGAGTTCAGCGTCTCACCCACCCTGATGATGGTTGTTCCGCTGATGATTTCGTCCTGCTCGTCGGTAAGCTTCAGCACTTCGTTCTTGACCGTCGAGCCCATGGCATTCACGCTCCAGAGGAAATCTTTGGTCTTGATGATGTCGTAAGAAGCGGTAATGTCAAAACCCGTGTTTTTCATATCACCGATATTGTCATAGAAACCGTTGAAACCCAATGAAGTGGCCATCGGACGATACAACAGCATGTCGGTGGTTTTACGGGTATACCATTCAACGCCCAGGTTGAGGCGATCGAAGAAACGGCCTTCCAAACCAACGTTCAGGTTCTCATTTTTCTCCCATGACACCTCCTTATTTTCGAGGGACGTCACCACGGCTCCGTTGAGTCCGGCATTGTTGTAAGTCAGGTCATAAAACGATTGCCAGGCATACAAACCTACCGCATTGTTCCCCTGGGTACCGAAACTGGCTTTCAGGGTCAGATTGTCAACCCAGGTAACCCCATCCATAAAGGCTTCTTCCGAAACCCTCCAGGAAGCTCCCACCGACCAGAAATCACCCCAGCGGAAATCCTTGTGGAAGTGGGAGGAACCATCGGTACGGTAACTTGCCGAGAAATAGTAACGGTCGGCGAAGTTGTAATTTAACCTGCTGAAGTAGGATTCCAAGGCATCGTTGTTTTCATACGAGGAAGCACTGGCAATGGTGGAACCCGAAGCCAGTTCATACAAACCGCCGAAGGGGAATCCGGTCTTCGACGCGGAAATGGAGTTGTATTTGTAATGATAATACTCATGGCCGCCCATCAAATCGAAATTGTGTGAGCCAAAGGTGCGGTTCCAGTTGAGGATCTGGTTGAAAGTGTAGGAGAAAGTCCTGCCATGTGATTTGCTCAGACGCCCTTTCACCGTTCCACCGGCATTTCCGAAATAGGGATTGTAATAGGTGGTTGAGGAGGAGCCCACATGGTCAAATCCGAGGTTCATGGTAAAGGTGAAACCCTGTGCAAAACCATATTTCTCATTGTTGGTATTGAATTCCACGAGGGAACGTCCGCTGACATTGTCGCTGTTGCTCAAATATTTGTCATCATAGAGCACGGCAATGGAGTTGAAGTTAATCTGGGCACCTGACGGACGGCTCATCCCGTAGTCGAAAAGCGGCACTCCCAGAGCATCTTTCTTGATTTGGCCGTTTTCGTCCCTTTCCCAGATGGGGAAGATGGGGGCCATCTGCTCGGCAGAATACCAGATGTTCGAAGTGGCGGAACCCGTTGCGCCCAAATAGTTGGTCTTTGACAGGGCGAAGTTGGCCGACATCCCCATCCTGAACCAGTCGGTGGTTTTGTGGTCGACACTCAGGCGGCCCGTCATACGGTCAAAGGAGGTGGTCTTCAGTAAACCATCCTCCTTCATATAGTTGACAGAAGCCAGGGCTTTGGTCTTGATCGTTCCGCCGGAAACATCCATCTGGTACTCCTGACGCAGGGGATTTTCAGCAGTTACCTCATCAAGCCAGTTGTCGGTCCACTTCAGGCTCGCGGAAGGATTTACCTTGCCGGTAACCGGATCGATCAATTCGGCAAGCGGCATATTGTAAGGATTGTACTGCTCATTGACACCGAGAATACCGTCTACGGTACCCCGCATACGGGCAATGGCATTCAACCCAGCCTGTGCCTCGGGAATCCCCTTGGCAAACATTTCATCGTGTTTGAAAGCCAGGAAAGCCGTTTCCAGATATTCGGACTGGTTCATCACGTTATACCGTGGAATGGCTCTTGAACTGAGTCCAAGGGAGGCTTTAAAATTCGTGGAAATCTTACCCGAGGTGTCTTTTCCCGCTTTGGTGGTGATCATCACAACCCCGTTGGCACCCCTTGATCCGTAAAGGGCACCGGCTGATGCATCCTTCAAAATGGTGATGCTCTCAATGTCATTGGGATTGATGGCATTCAATGCACCATTATAAGGAACACCGTCGACAACATACAACGGAGAGGTCGATGCATTGATGGACCCAAAACCACGGATCACAATCGATGCGCCATCACCCGGCTGACCACTTCCGAGGGTGGACTGCACACCGGGAACAATCCCGTCAAGGGCTTTGGTGATGGTCGCCACTGAACGCGTTTCCAACTTTTCGGAACTGACCGATGATGCCGAACCCGTAAAAGAACTCTTTTTCGCCGTACCATACGCAACCGAAATCACTTCATCAATCAATTGGGTTTCCGATTCCAGTAAAACCCTTACCTGAGAACTTACCGGAACCTCCTGAGTGACCATCCCAACAAAAGAAATGACCAACGTCTGTGCATTCTGCGGAACATTAAGCGAAAAATTCCCGTCTGAATCAGTCACCGTTCCCACAGTCGTCCCTTTCACGACAACAGATGCGCCAGGAACGGGAGAACGGTCCTCCGCCGATGTCACATTACCGGTTACCAACCGGGTCTGTGCAACAACAACCTGTAAACCCGCCATAAACAGGAAAACAAGTAATAAAGACAATTTTCTCATAATTAAGTTTTAAATTAATAAATTCAAATAGTCCAAAGTTTTATTAACAACAATGCGAAGCTATAAAAAATAACTAAATTAATTAACATCTATTAATATTTCAATAATATGACAAAAATCATATTTAAGACCGACCATTCACCTTATAGCCTGGAATATAGATATTTAGCCTAAATAATCCCCTCCCCTGCGGATAGCAGTTTTTTTTTACTAATTGTCAGAGGAGGTCATTCAGGGCCTCAATAACCTTATCATAATCGGGTTCTATGGCGATTTTCGGGAACAAATTCTACATGCCTGACCACATCATTCTTGTCAGGAATAACGGAATAATTCCGGTAATGTTTAAATATTGACAGTTTCAGGACAATTATTTAAGTTTTCAACAGTTATAAACGCCGGTGCAAGTGGCTCTGTTAATGAAATCTTCATATGGCGGCAAACAGGCCTTGGAATAAATTCATTACTTTTGCCATCGGGATTTCCGGTAAAAGTCATAAATTATAATGGTATCAAACACGCGTAAGACCCTAAAAAGCTCAAAACGCTCCCCCGGGAAACGAGGGTTCGCCTCCTGGTTCACCGACCAGCGGGTATGGTTTACCCTTGCCATTTTTTTACTCCTCTTCACACTCTACCTCGCCATTGCTTTCATCTCCTTTATTTTCACCGGCGATGCTGACCAGAGCGTCCTGGATCACAGCTGGAAAGAACTGATCACCTCCCCCGACCTCCGGGTAGAGAACAAAGCTGGCAAAACGGGAGCCTGGCTCGCCGATGTCATGATCAACCGCTGGTTTGGCATCCCGGCCTTCCTGCTGCTGTACCTGCTCACCGTTCTGGGAATCAGGATGACGGGATTCAGGCTCAATAACTACAAGAAGAAGTTTGCCTTTGTCGTAGTCACCATGATCTGGTTGTCGCTGACCCTGGGCCTGCTGTTTTCCAAAAGTGAAGGCGGCTCATTTCTATACCCCGGCGGAAAATATGGATTTGTGGTCAGTAACTGGATCAGCCTGATGATCGGAAAGATCGGCGCAGGAATTCTCCTGCTCGGAGTGGGATTCCTCATCGCCGGACTCTCTTTCAGGGGATTGGTTCCCTGGCTGATGGAGAAATCCAAACCCCGGGTAAGATCTGAAAAACAGAAGCCGGAAGGGATCAGCACCCCCAACGGGAAACAGAATACCTTGGGAAAGGATCCTGAAATGGAAACTCCCCTGTCGAAGGTAATCGAAGAGGATGAAGTGGTTACCGCCATCTTTGATCCCGACGCCGCGGATGCGGAACTCCCCCCGAGTCGCCTGCCGGCGGACGTCCATATGGAGGTGGAAGTAAAACCGGGAAACGGCGATCAGGCCGGAACTGTAACGCCCCCCTATCCTGCGGAAGATGAAACAGGATTCGGAAACAACGGTAACGGAGACGACGAAATGCCACCTGACGGACTTCCCGATTATGATCCCACGCTGGAGCTGCCAAATTACAAGTTTCCCTCCCTTGACCTTCTCGACGATCACAAGCTCGGGAATGCCGAAGTCAGCAATGAAGAGCTGATCTCGAACAAGAACAAGATCGTGGAAACCCTGCGCCATTACAAGATCGAGATTACCAAGATCAGGGCTACCATCGGCCCCACCGTCACGCTGTATGAAATTGTGCCGGCCCCCGGGATCCGTATCGTGAAGATCAAAAACCTGGAAGACGATATCGCCCTGAGCCTTTCCGCCCTGGGCATCCGCATCATCGCCCCGATCCCCGGAAGGGGAACCATCGGTATCGAAGTGCCCAACCAGAATCCCGAAGTGGTGTCCATGAAATCGATCCTGGGATCGAAGAAATTCCTGGAATCCACCGCCGAATTACCGGTCGCCCTGGGAAAGACCATCTCGAACGAGACTTTTATGTTCGACCTGACCAAGATGCCGCATATCCTGGTTGCCGGAGCCACTGGACAGGGAAAATCGGTGGGCCTTAACGTGATCATTGCCTCCCTGCTTTATAAAAAGCACCCCGCCGAACTCAAATTTGTGTTCGTCGATCCGAAAAAGGTGGAATTGAACCTCTATTCCGTACTCGAAAAGCACTACCTGGCCAAGCTGCCCAGCGAGGAGGAACCCATCATCAACGACATCCAGAAGGTAAAATACAGCCTGAACAGCCTCAACGCAGAAATGGACCAGCGTTATGACCTGCTGAAGAAGGCTCACACCCGGAATGTCAGCGAATACAACGAAAAATTCATTAAACGGCGGCTGAACCCGGAAAAAGGACACCGCTATCTCCCATACATCGTGGTGATTATCGATGAATTTGCCGACCTGATCATGACCGCCGGCAAGGAGATCGAACTTCCCATCGCGCGGATCGCCCAGCTGGCCCGCGCCGTGGGCATTCACATGATCATCGCCACCCAGCGGCCCTCCACCAACATCATAACCGGTACCATCAAAGCCAACTTCCCGGCCCGCATCGCCTTCAAAGTGGCGTCAATGATCGACTCGCGCACCATCCTCGACACCCCGGGCGCCAACCAGCTCGTAGGCAAGGGAGACATGCTCATCTCTTACGGAAGTACCATGACACGCGTCCAGTGCGCGTTCATGGATACCCCCGAAGTGGAAAACGTCTGCAAATTTATCGGCGACCAGCATGGATTCCCCACAGCCTTCCTGCTTCCCGAAGTGGAACATGACGAGGAGAACGGCGTGATCGAAACCGACCTCACCGGAAAAGATGAACTCTTCGACGAAGCAGCACGCCTGGTGGTGATGAACCAACTGGGATCCACCTCGATGATCCAGCGACGCTTCTCCGTGGGATACAACCGGGCCGGAAGAATCATGGACCAGCTCGAAAAAGCAGGAATCGTCGGATCCGGCGAAGGAAGCAAGCCCCGACAGGTATATATTCAGGACGAATACACTTTGGAACAGTTATTGCGTAACATCGACTGAGGTTGACGCTGAGGTTAAAGCCGAAGTTGAGGCTGAGGTTGACGCTGAGGCTGAGGTTGAGATTAATGGCGGAGACCGCCAGCCCTGGAGGGGCTGAGCATCAATAACACCCGGTGAAACCGGGTAGATAAAAAAGCCTGGCCCTCCACCATAAATGATTATTATATAAAAGTTTTACAAGTTAATTACCTGAAGAAATGACAAAAAGAGTGATTATCGCCGCCCTGCTCTTCTGCACCCTCACTGCGGCAGCACAGAGCGATCCCAAAGCTAAAACCCTGCTCGAAGAGACCAGCAAAAAAATGCAGTCCTTTCAGACCCTGTCGGCCACCTTTACCTTCACCATGGAAAATGTCAAAATGAAAGTCAGGGAACAAAATAGCGGTTCGCTCCTGCTGAAAGGGAACAAATACCAGGTGAAACTTCCCGATATGGGAATGCAGATCTTCTGCGACGGAAAAACGGTATGGAACCTGATGGAGGAAGCCGGACAGGTCACCGTGAGCAATGCCGGAGACGAAGGAGCGGGCGTAATCGACCCTACAACCATTTTCAACGTTTACCAAAAGGGATACCAGTATAGATTCGTCGAAGACAAAACCGCCAGCGGCAAAATCATCTCATACATCGACCTGGTCCCTGATGATAAAACCGTGGAATTTACAAAACTGACGGTGGGAATCGAAAAAGCCGGACAGGTGGTCAAATCGCTCGTTACCCATGGGAAAGACGGCAACCTCTATGGCATTTATGTACTTGACATGAAAACGAACCAGCCCGTCGCCGATTCCGAATTTCTTTTCAACAAAGCCAAATACCCCGATATCGAGGTGGTGGATTTCAGATAATGACCCTGTCCCCTCCTCCCCCGAGGGACAGGAAGGGTGGCATTTCACGGGTATTTTCTGAAATGACGGCGTGGCCACTCCGGGCTCTGACGCTCTGCGCCGCTGATCTTAAACTTCTTCAGTCACCGAAGCTTCAACGCAGGCAACAATCTCAACCTTAACCTCAACCTCAATTGTCGTTGGCGAAAAACTGGACCGCCAGCCGGTACGACTCCAGCCCGAAACCCATGATGCACCCCCTGCAGACAGCCCCGATCAACGACGTGTGCCTGAATTCCTCCCTCGACAGCGTGTTGGAAATATGAACCTCCACCACCGGTGTGGTCACCGCAGAAATGGCATCCCGGAGAGCCACGGAGGTATGGGTATACCCGCCGGCATTCAGAATGATCCCGTCGTATGAGAAACCACACGACTGAATCCTGTCAATGAGTACCCCCTCGACGTTCGACTGAAAATATTCCAGCGTGATCCCAGGAAAACTATTTTTTAATTTCTGAAAGTAATCTTCGAATGTTCGGTTTCCGTAAACATTTGGTTCTCTTTTTCCTAAAAGATTTAAGTTGGGGCCGTTTATTAACAAAATTTTCATGATATTTCTTTTTATTGCTTATATTTAATACAACATTTTCATCAGGATACCGTAACGTCAGTTATATCGGAGTATAAAACAGAACATCAGCAAATTTATTCATTTTTCATCAGGGACTTATGATCTTTTTTATCAATAATTTCCAAACATTAAACATATCAAACTATGAAATGGTCAGAATGCAAGAAGGGTTATGAAGATTTTCTCAGGCTTGAGAAGTCTCTGTCCGAGAACTCCGTTTCAGCCTATGTCAACGACATCAACAAGTTGATCGAGTTTCTGAATGAAGAGTTTAAGAAAGTACCTCCCGAGAAGGTAAGGCTTCCGCACCTGAAGAAATTTGTGGAATGGCTTAACCAGAAGGGCGTGAGTCCTCGCACCCAGGCCAGGACCATTTCGGGGATAAAATCGTTTTTCAAATATCTGCTGATTGAGGAAAAGATCATGAACGATCCGACCACCCTGCTGGAATCTCCTAAGGTAGGGCGCAAACTTCCCGATATCCTGACCATGGAGGAGATTGACCTGCTCATTGATTCAGTGGATGTCTCAAAACCCGAAGGGCAGCGGAACCGCGCCATGCTGGAGACCCTTTATAGTTGCGGACTGCGGGTTTCCGAACTGGTAAGCCTTAAGATGAGCAATCTCAATTTTGACCAGGGATTTATCAAGGTGGAAGGGAAAGCGGACAAGGAACGGCTGGTCCCCATCAGCAAAAGTGCGATCGATGAGATCAACGGATATGTTGAAGGTTATCGAAAAGGGCTTAACATCGACAAGGACCATGTCAACACCCTGTTTTTGAATCGCCGGGGTAAAAACCTGAGCCGGGTGATGGTCTTTACGATCATCAAGGAACTGGCCACCAAAGTCAACCTTGGCAAAAAAATCAGTCCGCACACCTTCCGTCACTCCTTTGCGACACATCTGATCAACGGGGGCGCCGACCTGAGGGCGGTCCAGGAAATGCTCGGACACGAATCGATCCTCACCACCGAGATTTACACGCATATAGACAAAGACTATCTGAAGAGCACCATTCAGCAGTTTCACCCGCGCTCCTGACAGCGGACTCCCCTCTTTGCGTCAGATTATTAATTAATATTTAAAACCGTGTCATTCACGTTTCCCGGGGATTGTGCTTTGGGGATTGAGATTATTTTTGCCATGGTAAAAAGAATGATTCTACTTTTAAATAATTAATTTAACGCAGGGTATCAATGACAAATCATAAGAAACTGAAAGCGTGGGTTCAGGAATGGGCGGAGTGTTGCCAGCCCGACCATGTTTACTGGTGTAACGGATCGGAAGAGGAGAGCCAGCGGCTGTTGGATGAGATGGTATCCTCCGGGGCGGCTGTCAGGCTCGATGAGAGCAAACGTCCGGGCAGTTATGCCTTCAACAGCGATCCTTCGGATGTGGCGCGGGTAGAGGACCGCACTTTCATCAGTACTGAGAAGGAGGAAGATGCGGGACCTTCGAACAACTGGATGTCCCCTGCCGAATTAAAGGCCACCATGCGGGATTTGTACCGGGGGAGCATGCGAGGGCGTACCATGTACGTGATCCCCTTCAGCATGGGTCACCTGGGATCGGATATCGCCCATATCGGTGTGGAGATCACCGATTCACCCTATGTCGTAGTGAATATGCGCATCATGACCCGGATGGGGCAGGCGGTGCTCGACATTCTGGGCGACGACGGTCATTTCGTGCCCTGTATGCATTCCGTGGGAGCCCCCCTGGAACCCGGTGAGCAGGACGTCCCCTGGCCTTGTGCTCCCATCGCACAGAAATATATCTCCCACTTCCCCGAAACAGGTGAGATTTGGTCCTACGGATCGGGGTACGGCGGAAACGCCCTCCTGGGCAAGAAGTGCTTCGCCCTCCGTATCGCCTCTTACATGGCGAAACAGGAAGGATGGCTTGCCGAGCACATGCTGATTCTGGGTATCACCAACCCGGAAGGGGAAAAGAAATACCTCGCGGCGGCTTTCCCGAGTGCCTGTGGAAAAACCAACTTGGCCATGCTCATCTCCACCATTCCCGGGTGGAAGGTCGAAATCGTGGGGGATGACATCGCCTGGATGAAATTCGGTAAGGACGGCAGACTCTACGCCATAAATCCAGAATACGGGTTTTTCGGTGTGGCCCCGATGACCTCGATGGATACCAATCCAAATGCCATGCTGAGCATGACGAAAAACTCCATTTTCACCAACGTGGGATTGACGCCCGACAGGGATGTGTGGTGGGAAGGGATCGGCACCCCATGTCCCGAGGGAACCATCACCTGGAAAAACAAGGTTTTCGATCCCGCCGCCGGTGAGCCTGCGGCCCATCCCAATGCCCGCTTCACGGCTCCCGCAAGACAGTGCCCGGCCTTAGACCCCGCCTGGGATGATCCCGCCGGCGTGCCCATCAGCGCCATCCTCTTCGGAGGGCGAAGACCTTCAACAGTGCCCCTGGTCTTCCAGTCCTTCAACTGGAACCATGGCGTTTTCCTGGGATCCATCGTGGGATCGGAAGTTACCGCCGCCACCATCGGCCTCAAAGCCGGCGTCCGCCGCGACCCCTTCGCCATGTGGCCCTTCTGCGGCTACCATATGGGAGATTATTTCAGACACTGGATACAAATCGGCGAAAACGCCCCCGTCAAGGAAGTCCTCCCCAAAATATTCAACGTCAACTGGTTCCGGAAAGATGAAAACGGAAAATGGCTCTGGCCGGGGTACGGCGACAACATCCGCGTCCTGGAATGGATCTTCGACCGTTGCAACAACAACGTCGGGGGCGTGGAAACCCCCATAGGACTTGTTCCCCGGAAAGAAGATATCGACCTGCGGGGACTTGAAGATGTAAAAGAAAACCTGGAAGAACTGCTCAGGGTAGACAGGGAGAAATGGCTCGATGAGTGCGGCCTTATTGCCGACCACTATGCCAAATTCGGAGACAAGCTCCCCGGAGAACTCACCGCAGAATTCGAAAAATTAAAATTAAGGTTGCAATAACGATGCAAACAGCGTCAGGAAAAGGCCGTCACTTCATGGGGATGGCTTTTTTTGACGATCTCCTCAAGGGCTTCCCTCTTTTTTTTATACTTTCGGAGTGAAATTAAACGGAAGAACGCAATATCAGGCAATTCTTCCGGTTTCTTCTTCATGCAGGTGAAAAAGATAACCTATGGCGGAGATGTGCATTCCGGGATCCGGTCAGAGGGGTGGTTCCGGAAGGTGTTCGACGAATCGTACGATCACCTGCGGAATTATCTTTACTACCTTTCGGGCGACATTTACTGGGTTGACGATACGATCCAGGAAGTATTCATGACATTGTGGACCAAGAGGTTCTCCGTCAGGGAAGAGACCCTGCTCCCCTGGCTGTATACCATCGGGCGGAACCTTTTTCTGAAACAGAAGCGTCATGAGGCCGTCCGTTTGAAATTCGAAAAGAGGTTCCCTGCCGAAGAACCATGGGGGGAAGATCCCGGCCTGGCAGAGCAGGAAGAGTTTGACGCCCGTCTGCTGTCGGCGATCTCTTCCATGCCCGAAAAATGCCGTACCGTCTTTCTGATGAGCCGGATGGATGAAATGTCAAACGGGGAAATCGCATCCCGTTTGGGGGTCTCGGTGAAAGCGGTGGAAAAGCACATCACCAAAGCCCTGAGAATTCTGCGTCAAAAGCTGGAGGATTTGAAATGAACTGTTCCGGAAGCTCTTTTACGGCAGCCATCATGTTTCTGCTCTTTTTTCTGGCCGGATTGCCGGCACCGCTCTCAGGACAGGAAGTACGGGTGAGCTATACGGCGCTGGAGAAACCTTTCAGCGTCGTGCTGGAGGAGCTCATGCAGCAGACTGACCTGAAATTCGCCTTTGATGCGGAAGCTTTCAGCCGCATCCCCGTTTCCTTTTCCGTAAGGGATGAACCCTTTCCGGCGGTAGCTGACCTGCTTTCCGGAAAATATGGTTTTGACTTCCGGTTTCTGGAGGGCACCTGGATCGTCACGAGACGCAGAGGAGCGTCCCTGCCGGCAGCACAGCCGGCAAGGACGGAAGCGCCTACCCCCGCGAACAGGGTTTACCGGGGGTATGTCACCGACCAGGCCACCGGGGAACCCTTGCTTTACTGCAACATCGTTTTTGCCGGAAACCGGGGAACCATCACCAACGCCCTGGGATACTTCGGGTTAGAGATCCCACAAGGGGAAGTCTCCTTGTCGGTGACCCATCTGGGCTATCATCGTCTTGACACGGTTTTAAAGGCCGGAGACGCTATGCCTGTCAGGCTGGCGTTGAAACCCTTCACGCTGATGGTCAGGGAGGTGAGTGTCGTCCTTAAGGAGAAGGACATCCTGGAGACGGGGGACCAGCCGGGACGCACGGCACTCAATCCCGCCCGGTCGGCCAACCTGCCGAGGGTCGCCAGCGACGACCTTGCCAACATGCTCACCCTGATCCCGGGGGTTACGATGCTGCCCGGCCGCAACGGCGGCATCTCCATCCGGGGGAGCAACCCTTCCGAAAACCTGGTCCTCCTCGACGGAATCCCCCTGCTGGAAACCGGCCACCTCTTCGGAAACATCAGCATCCTGAACGCCGGGTACATCCGGCAAGCCTTCGTTTCCCGCGGCGGCTCCGATGCCCGCTTCGGTGACCGCGCCGCCGGAGTGATCGAGCTGACAGGGAAGTCCGGAAGCATACCAGAAGTCGATATTTCTGCCAACCTGCTCAACGGCAGCCTGATAGCCACCATTCCCCTGGGTTCCAAAGTATCGGTCACAGGAGCCTGGCGACGCTCCTACTTTGATATTTGGCAGAATTACCTCTTCCGGAAACTCAACGCAGAGGTAAGACTGGTAACGTCAGAAGATAATGAAGTCGTCCTCTATCCGGCAGTTCGCTACCAGGATATCAACCTCAAAGCCAGCATCCACCCTTCTCCCAACCAGGAAATCACCTTCGGCATGCTGCGAAGCCATGACCAGCAAATGCTGGATTACAGGATCGATGAAAAGACCATTCTTTACAGGAATGAGTGGACCCAGGGATCCAATACCGGATTCAGCGGGAATTACAGTCTGCAAAAGGGGGATTGGAACCACTCCCTCCATGCCGGGTACAGCGAATTTCACCATGCGGGGGAACGGGAGTCGGGGGAAGAAATTTCAGCGACATACCCATGGGCCAGTGCGATTATTTCAAAAATAGAAAAGAAAATAAAGAAGGTGATTCCCAACCGCAACAAATATGAGTTCGACAGCGACAGTAACAGGGTCAGCGAATTCAGAGTCAACTGGAGAAGCGAGGTTCAAACCGGTTCCTTCCGCCATGACGTGGGTGCCGGCATCACCGGCAACCGGTTCGAATACCGCTTCATGACCCTCAATTCGGGAAAGAATATCCCGGTAGATTCACTGAGAGCCTCTTCGGAACAGTTTGTGGGACATTTTTTCTACCAGCAAACCATCACACCGGCCGATTTCATGAGCGTCAGGTGGGGGATCCGCTCCAATTACAGCGGGCTGACGGGAAAAATCCACTGGCAACCCCGCTTCGGCGTGGAGTACCGGCCCCTTCCCGACCTCAGATTCTATTATAATGCAGGCGTGTACAACCAGTTTCTGTCAAAGATCCCGCGCGTCGATCCCAACGGGCAAATAGGCATGATATGGTACCTCCCCGATTCCGCAGGCAACGGCATGCTGAGATCGACGCATCAGGTAGCCGGCATCAACTGGGAAAAGAAAGGGTTCCTGGTCAATGCCGAGATCTACAAACGGGAAACTTCAGGCCGTCGCTGGCTCTATGCCAAAAATTACCGCAAAGGCATCCAAACCCGCCTTCAATATGCCGAGAGGCAGGGAAAATCTTCGGATCTGGGAGCCGACCTCCTGATCCAGTACCGCGGGTCGGCATGGACCCACCAGGCTGGCTGGACAGTGTCAAAATCGGAAGAACTGATCTACGGAATCAACGATGACCGTTCTTTCCCTTCCCTGAACGATCAGCGCCACCTCTTCAGGCTGACGGAGATCTTCTCCCGGAAAGGATGGTTCGCCTCCCTGAACTGGACCTACCATACCGGACAACCCATTTCCGTTCCTTTGGCCGCAACCGCAGATCAAAGCCCCGGAAGACTTCCCTGTTTTTCACAACTCGACGCCGGGATTGCCCGCACCGTCAGGATGAAGCACGCCGGATTCACAGGAGGGATTTCCCTGCTGAACCTGCTGAATCGTACCAACGTGGTCCGCGTCGATTACCTCAGCATCGTTTCCGAAACCGAAGCCTACAACCTGCGTTCCAATGTCAGCAACCTCTCTTTTACCCCGGTATTTTTCCTGAACATCCGCTTTTTTTAATACCCGGGGTAGGGTAAAACCCCATGAAAGGATATTATTGATAAAGGAAAGTCAGAATTCAGTTGCTGCAATTTTTCCGACGGTGAACCAAAAAAGTAAATATCAGTCAGTCAGCCAATCATTCAATCAATCGGTCCGTCAATCGGTTCGGAATTACCGCGTTCCCTCTTCCGTTGAGAAAGATGCAGCACTGAATTCTCTTTTTAGCCGTATTGAAAGCCTCCCGGCAGGTAGCATCACCCCCTTTGTTTTTCCGGGATGGGCAAAGAGGGTTGCCGGGATCGCAGCGGTTCTGGTTTCGGTGATCAGCCTATGGCTTGTCTTTTCCTCCCGCCAGGTTCACAATGCCGGAGAAGAGGTGATCTCCCTGCGCCTTCCCGACCAGTCGAGGATGGTCCTGGCTGCCGGGGGATCGGTATCCTACGGTAGGTTCCTCCTGCACAGAAAAGTTAACCTGAAAGGAAAAGGCTATTTTGAAGTGGACAAAGGAAACCGGTTCCGGGTCATCACCCCTTCGGGTTCCGTAGAGGTGCTGGGCACACGGTTTATGGTCGACGGAGAAAAATCGGCCATGCAGGTGGTGTGCTACCAGGGAAAGGTAAAAGCTGTTTTTCGTGATAGCAAAACTGAACTGTCAGCAGGAAAAGGGATCCGGATCAGCGAAAATGACGTCAAAGTAATGCCGGAAGAGAAGAATTCCTACCCCGCATTTGCCAGGTTCCGCACCGATTACCGGAATGCATCCCTGGAGAATGTTACTGGAGACCTCGGGAAATTTTTCGGCGTCGAAATCGACAACCGCTCCCAGGAGAAACGGTTCTTTTCAGGATCGATGGATACCGGAAGCCTAGAAACCGCCCTCGAAATCCTGACAGGTTCCCTGCAGATGCGTTATGAAATACAAAATGAGAATAAAATTATCATTTATTAAATCAGTCAGTAAAATGAAAACAATGAGCAAAATTCTTTCAATCGCCCTAGGTCTTTCACTGGCCCTGGTGATCTCGTGCAACCTTCTTCCCCAGGAGGAAGCCCCTGCCGACGGAACCGGAAAAGTCGTGGTCACTATTACTGATGCGCCATTCCCCGTTGACCTGGTCGACGAAGTGCTCATCACCATCGACAGGGTCGAACTGAGAATCGCCGGGGGAACCTGCACGACCACCTACGGCGAAGAGGTCGGCAAAAAAGAAAAATCAAACGACAAGAGGAGAAAAGAACATGACTACAGCGCTTATGAGTGTGACAGAGGATTCGTTGTCATTTCCGGGGAAGAAAAAACCATCGACATCCTGAAACTGCAGAACGGCCTCACCGAAATCCTTGCAGAGGGCACAATCCCCGTCGGCGAATACGACATGATCAGGTTACATGTTGTGGAAGCAACCATCATCATTAAAGGAAACGATTCCTTCGTGCTGAAAATATCTTCGGGGAACAGCAGCGGACTGAAGATTTTTCTCGACACGCCCATCACCGTCACCGAGGAAGGGGTTTCGGAGGTGTTGGTTGACTTTGACCTGAGCAGATCCTTCAAAAGCATCGGAAACATCAAAAACAAACATGACATCAAAGGGTTCATGTTCAGACCGGTCATCAGGGCGGTCAACTACAAAAAAACGGGAATCCTATACGGGAAAGTTATGGAAGAAGAGGGAACTGCGGTTAAAAATGCACTGATATCGGTCTTCCTGGGTGATTCCGTCGTTTCCACCGCGTTGAGCAATTCAAGGGGGGAATATAAGCTGATCGGTCTTCCCGCCAATACCTACGCGCTGAGTGCCGAAAAGGAAGGGTACATTCCCTTCACGGAAAAAAACATCAAAATCGCCCCGAAGGCAAAAATCAGAAAAGATATTCGTTTAGCCAGGCCTTAGTAAGCCCCCGGCCTGCTTTTTGTAAAAGTGCTGCTATTGCTGCAGCACTTTTTTTATTTTCACGGAAATGACTTATTTTACGGCTTACAAAAAAGCGGGGACATTGAGAAGGATTACCTGGTGTTTATTGTTTTTACCGGGCATGTTTCTGAGCCTGAGCGGGGCAGTCGCCCCGTCGGAACAGCCGGAGGACGCCTTCCGCTGGGGGAATGCCACCTATTTTAATCTGGCGCAGGGAGAGGTTCTGACCTTCGAAGGCCATGAAATTGAATTGCTGCGGATGCACAATCATTTCAACCTCCTCAGGGTAGGAAGTGATACGGCCTGGCTGAAGGTCAGTTACCGTTCGCCGAACACCATACTGGGTCATTTGCAGGTTTTCATCGCCGACAACCGGCATGTGGCCTCTGTTTCGGGGGATCCGCAACTTCACGGATTGCTGAAAAAGGATGCCCTGGTGGCTGTGGCGCCCTCTGACCAGCCCTTGACGGACCGGTGGCTATTTGCTTTTCCGGTATCGTTCACCGATGGCTATCTGTGGAAGAATGACGAGGACAGTTACATGTTTTCCTACCAGGGATCGGTGGTTCCATATCAGGAAACATCGCTCCACTTTCCGGGAGTAGCCCTCGACATGGTCCATGCCAGGGGTACTGACAAACATGCGATCCTGGCCATGGAGGCCGGAAAAATATTGTGGGTGGAGAGCCGGGACCGTGTTTCGCTGCAACCCAAAGCCTCCATCTGCATGGAAAGCGAAGCTTCTCCAGGCATCTACCACATATACCGGAATTTAGACAACCGGAAGGTTTTGGTAAACAAAAATCAAAACGTGGTGAGGGGCGATGCCCTCGGCTATATCTGGGGTGACGGAAACCAGGAAAACCTGATGCTAACGGTAGTCTATTCCGCCACGGCCCCCGAACCCGGAGAAACACCTCGCAACGCAGTCAATTTCTTTCCACAGTTGCTCGACATGTATTACGGGCACCAACCCGTCGCCAGCCAGGTTTTCACAAAAGGACAAATTCACTTCGGAAATCCCGCCGGAATACACGGAAATGTGAAAAATGTATCCGCTTTTGAGGAATACCAGGGAATGGGCTGGATCCTCGGGAAGTGGAATATCGCCGACAAGGTGGAATGGATTTCATCACGCGTGATGGGAAATGCACGCCTGTCAAAGGTGCTCTTCAGGGGTCAGCCTGCCGAATGCACCAATCCGGAGAATCATTACGATTACCTGATCAACGTAAAAAACGGGGTTTACCGGATCAGGGCTTCGGTCGGGGACCTGTATTTACCCACCTGGCAAAAGGTGGAATTTGAAGGAGTCAGCGCCGGCACCTTCCATCTGGGAAAAGGAGAATTCACCTGGACATCCGAAAAAGTCGTCAGGGTGCGGGACGGAAACCTGAATGTAAGGATTTACACGGGCGATAACAACCAGGTGGCCGGGATCCGTGAAATCGTTTTCCAGCAAGCCTCCCTTTAAAGATTCCGTTCCCGGAAGTTCCCCTTTCCGGCTATTGCTGTCAGAAAGCCCTGACGATACGGTTTCTCTCAATTATCCGTGATATCAAAGGCCATCAGGCTGTTCCCGTTCCTCACCAGGAGCATTCCGTGGCTGATCACCGGATGGGCCCAGTGTTCCGCAGGAGAAAGGGGAAGCGTAATTTTTCCCTTCACCCTGAAATATTCCGGTGAGGCATCCACCAGGGCGATTTCACCGTTCCGTTCAGTATAGATGTAAAACATCCCGTCGGCGTAAAGGATCACCCCTCCCCCCAATTCCGTGGAAGTATGCCGGATCTCCCCTGTCTTTTTGTCAATACAGTACCACCGGGGCTGTATATAGGCCGACATGTAAACGGAGCTGTCCTTTACGATGGCGCCGCCCGAGAGGTTGATCACGCTTTTGTTTCGCCAGAGGATTTTGGCGTCGGTGCCGTCGGAAGAGAGTTCCAGCATCACCAATCCGGAACTGTCTTTCCGTGACGCACTGGCTATCAGCACTTTTCCTTCGTCATACACAGGGGTATTGGCGTGGATCTTGTTATCCTGAAACTGGTGAATGCGCCACAGAAGGGAGCCGTTTTCGGCATCTATGCCGAGGATGGAAGAGGCGGTGAGGTTCACGATGATCTTCCGGCCGTAGTGATTAAAAATGACGGGTGATGAATAGGTGGCCTGTTCGCCGTAGCCTTCCGAGGCCCAAATTTTCTTACCGGTAAAGCGGTCAAGGGCTACCATGTTGTTGGTTTTTCCGCCCGGCGTGCAAAAGAGACGGTCGCCGTCGGCAAGCAGCGATTCCGAAAAGCCAAACTGGACCGAGTCGGCCTGGAAATCTTCGAAAAAGTCGGCCGACCACACTTCTTCGCCGGTGTTGGCATTGAGACAGTAGATTTTCCCGTTTCCGCTTTCCAGGTATACCAGTCGGCCCACGACCAGCGGAGTGGAGCGGGCTCCGGCAAAGAGGGCGGTGAAATCCGCTCCGTAATCCTTTCTCCAAAGGAGGTTCCCCTGCAAGTCGAGAACGGTCAACCTGCCAGTCCCGGCAAGGGTGTCGGGGATGCCGGTCACATAAATCCTGTTGCGCGCTACTACCGGACTTCCCATTCCCGAACCGATGCCGTCGAATGACCAGATCTTCCGGGGTCCTCCTTCAGGCCATTCCTTCAATAAGTTCCTGGCGGGATATTTACCGTCGCGGCCGGGCCCACGCCATTGCGCCACCTCCGGCTCACAGGAGGCGATGAGCATGCCGGCCAGAATGATCAGGGGATATGCAATTCTGCGCATAAGTTCAAGTTATGAGGCGTTTATTTATTGTCGGGCAAAAAGTGTCGGACAAAAAGGAGCGGTCACCCTTTTCGCGTCAGGTCCAGAAGTCCGTTGATGATAGTCAGCGGATGGGGCGGATTTCCAGGGATGTACAGGTCAACGGGATATTTGTCCAAAAACCTCCTCTCGAGGGCCGGCGAATCTTCGAAAATACCGCCGCTGATGGCGTCAGTACCCGCCAGCACCACCACTTTGGGCGCCGGTACTGCATCGTAACAGATCTGCAGGGGCTCCGCCATATTCTCGGAAACAGGCCCCGTGATCACCACCCCATCGGCATGGCGTGGCGATGCAACAAATTCGATTCCGAAACGGCCCATGTCAAACTGCACGTTATTGGCGGCATTCAGCTCCCACTCCGCGCTGTTGTCACCAGCTGCCGAGACCTGCCGGAGCTTCATCGATTTTCCCAGAACGTTCCTGACCTCTTTCCGCACCCGGTCAGGGTCGACCACAACGGGTGTATCCACGCCTTCCCAGATGATCAGCCTGTTGCGGTCATTGGAGGCCAGTTTGTAATCTTTGGTGAACCGGATCTTTTCAGGAAACTGACGGGCGCACTCCCCGCAGAAGGTGCAACGCCCCAGGTCAAGGGTCACCGGAGAGGAGGTGATGGCTCCCGTGGGGCACAATTCCGCCAGCTTTTCACCGTCGGCGGCAACGGCACTGATGACCGGGCGGCCCCGGAAAACCCCCGGCACTTCAGCGGAAGTCACATCAGGAATGAATTGCTTCCCCTGATGAAGCAATATTTTCAGATTGTCAAGCATCACACTGAGGTTGAGGTTGAGGTTGAGGTTAAGGTTGAGATTAAGATAAAGAGACTACAGATCATGACCGCAGTATGAAAGATTAAAGCTTTTGTTGCAGATCGGGAAGTCCGAGATTTCGTTGTTGCGCACCGAGAGGGCCAAGGCCATCCAGTTGTGGAAGGAGGGATCCTTGATCTTATAATGCGCCAATTCCCCGTCGGGGCGGGTAATGGCACAATGACAGATCTCGCCGCGCCACCCTTCCACCAGGGAAAGGGCGAACATTCCGGGCTGCAGCGACACAGGCACCTCAGTTTCCGGAGATACCGCCGGAACCTGCTGAATCAGCTGCCGCAAATATTGCATCGACTGCCTGATTTCATCCCTGCGCAGGAGAACCCTCGATAACACATCGCCATGGTGTTTGATTACCGGTTGGTGGCCGAGGGTTTCATAGAGCAGAGAGGGATGGGAACTGCGGATATCCCTGTTCAGTCCGCCCATGCGTGCCGACATCCCCACCGCGCCGATGGAGAGGAGGTCTTCGGTTGAAACGACGCCCGTCCGTTCAAAGCGAGACAGGGTGCCGGGCAGGCGGAATAGCATGCGGCTCATCTCCTCGAAATCGGGTTCGTATGTGTCAAGCACTGTTTTCAACCGGGAGGCCAGCTGTTCCGTGAAGGGAAAGGTATTTCTCCCCGGCCTGATGAGGCCTTTCGCCAACCGGTTTCCACCCCACTCCTGGAAAAAGTTTACCAGGGGTGTCCGTAAGCGGCCATACACCGCATTTCCCAGTTGGTAGGCCACATCGGTACAGAGGGCCGCCAGGTCACCGGTGTGGATGGCCATCCGCTCCAGCTCCAGCGCCAGGGTCCTGCTGAACAGGATATCCCGGGGAATTTCCATGCCGGAAAGACTTTCCCACACCTGCGAAAAAGCAACGGTATGCCCCGCCACCGTATCCCCGGCGATATTTTCTGCCAGGGTAACCCGTTGCAGCAGCTTCTTCCGTCGCAAAAAGAGTTCTTCGACACCCCGGTGCTGATACCCCAGCTGGATTTCGAGATGCAGGATCTGCTCACCCTTGCAGATAAAGCGGAAATGGCCCGGTTCAATGACCCCGGCATGAATCGGTCCGACACCCACCTCATGCAGTTCGTCACTGTCGATCGCATAAAAGGGGTAGCCGGCAATGGCCTGTGACCGGTCGGCACGGTTAAAGGGATACCTCACCGGTTTCAGCCAGGGATGGTTCAGATAGGCGATTCCGAAGTTTTCATGGATTTCCCTTTCATACCTTTCAAAACAGAGTGCCCGTGAAGTCATCGCCTCCAGTTGCTGCCGGCAAGAGACCTGACAGGACGATACAAATATTTCACAGCTGTTGTCATCGGCTATGCAGCAGATCAGACGGAGGGAGTTATCCGAACGGTATCCGAAATAACTCACACAGTGCCGTTCCGGGTGATCCCTGACCAGCCCGGTATTCAGTTCAAAAAAAGCATCGTAATTCAGCTTGGGAATCTCATCCAGGTGAATCAATGCGTTGTTATGTATAATTGCGTATTCCATTTATCCGGGGAGTTGCAGGATTGCGTCATTGATCATTTTCACAAATGCCGGCGGCGGATTGTAGGCCAGGAAAATGGCGAGGAGCAGGAGAATAAACTGGCTGACCGACTCTTGAGGTTTAATGGTCACGTCGTTGTTTATTTCCGTTGCAGGCGGAGGCAGGAACAGCATGGGAAGAATGCTCCTGCCCAATGCATAGATGACTACCGTAAGCAGGATCATGATCAGGATGAAAGCGATGAGATTCCCCGACTGAAACAATGCCATAAAAACAAGGAATTCGCTGATAAACATCCCTGAGGGGGGTATGGCTGTGATGCTGACCAGTACCAACAGCATAACCAGTGCCCCGGCCAGGTTGCGGTTGAAATAGCTGCCTGTTTTACGGAGGATGTATGTGTTGAAGATCCGGTGGACCTGATCGATCTGGTAGAAGACGCTGGCCTTGACGAAAGAGTGGAGGGTGATGTGCAGGATGGCAGCAAAATAGCCGATCCCCCCCGAAGCCAGTCCTATGGCGGTGATGCCCATATGTTCCAGGGTCGAATAGGCGAACATCCGTTTCAGGTGGTTTACTTTCAGAATATAAACGGCTGATACGAAAATGGACAATGCACCGCTCCAGAGGAGGATGTTGTTCATCCACTCCAGGATGGGGGTATAGGCCATGAGGGCATAAGTCCGGAAGATGGCGACGAAGCCTGCATTCATCAGGGTGGTGGAGATGAAGGCGCTGACCGGTGGTGGCGCCACAGTGTGGGCATCGACGGTGATCGTGTGCATGGGGAACAAACCCATTTTTGTACTGAAGCCCACGAGCATGAAGATGAAGGCCAGTTTCAGCCAGAAGGAATTCACATTCTCAAGATGCCGGGGGATATCGCTGAAGGCCAGGTTGACCGAGCCGCCCTCCTGCAGCGCTTTGCCGAGGAAGACGATCCCCACGAAGGCAAAGGTGATGCCGATGGTGCAGACAAACACATATTTCCAGGTCGCTTCGAGCGATAGGTGGGTCCGTTCATGGTAGATCAGTGCAGCCACGCTCAGGGTGGTGATCTCAATCAGCACCCACATGATGCCCAACGAAGCTGCCAGATAGACACTGGTCATGGCTCCGATCAGCAGGACCAGGGCTGCAAAGTAAAGTCGCTGGTTCCGGTCGCTGTCGCCGCGGTGCTGCAGGTAGCTCCAACTGTGAAGAACGGTGGTGTAGCTCAGAATGGTCAGCACGGCCAGCAGGATGATCCCCAGCGGGTCGTAGCTGAAGTATCCGCCGGCTTCCGGGGTGTTGAGATTCAGAAAGCCATAAACCGGCAGTATGGTCTGGAGCACAAGGAACAAGCCCAAAAGTCCGGTTCTGAATTTCCGGTTGCGGATGAAAAAGAGACCCGCAGCAAGCAGAACGATCAGGATCAGGTAGAGGATAAACATGCCGGTCAGTCTTTTAAGCTGGTTAAGTGGTCTACGCTCATCTCCTCGAAGGTATCGCCGATCCGGTTGGCAAAAATGCCGAGTACCAGGACGCTGACAAAGATGTCCATCATGATCCCGATGTTGACCAGCATGGGCATTTCGCTTCCAAGGGCGAGCGAAAGGATGAAAACGCCGTTCTCAATGATCAGGTAACCCATCACGTGGGTGATGATCTTCCGCCGGGAAATAATGATGTATATACCGGTGAAGAGCGACGAGAGGGCCACCACGAAGAAGATCCTGTCCATGCGGGAATCTTCAATGCTGTTAACCAGCAGGATGGTCATCACAACAATGGCTGTCACGATGAGCAGCGACAGGAAACTCGGCAGGAAAGGCTCTGCTTCCCGGGTTATCTTGTTTCGCTTCAGCAGCCAGGCCAGCACCAAAGGTACAGCCACCGACTTGAAAATGATGGTTTCCATCAGGATCAGTACCAGGTTGAGGGGGTTGATCTCATTCAACTGAATGAAAGCCACCACAAACAACAGGATCCCCTGGAAAGCCAGTACTTTGATGTATGTGAGCAGCCGGTTGGCAATTGCCACATAAAAGAGGGAAATAAGGAGTGTTATCAGGACGATGTTTATCATTGCACCATGCTAATATTTTCAGTTTAAGAGAACTTCCCCAAAATAAGCAGTGCCCCGAAGAATATCAGCAGGCTCACCGAGGTCAGTGCAAAGATAAACTGCACATTGTGGCTCATCCGGAAGCGGGCCATGAATGACTCGATACCGCCGGTGATGATGGCTGCTCCGGCCTGGATGGCGAAAAACATCGGAATGGCATACTGGTAAGGGAAGATACCAATGAAGAGGTTGACAATCATGGCCCCGTAGACCGCGAACTTCAGCATTCCGGCACTGAGGATCAGTCCCAGGTCAAAGCCGCTGTAATCAAGGATCATCACCTCGTGGACCATGGTCAACTCAAGGTGGGTCTTCGGGTCGTCAAAGGGCATCCGGCTGTTTTCGATCATCATGAGCATTCCAATCACAAAGGCCGCCAGCACTGCCAGTGCATAGCTGATGGGTGAGCCGAGGTGGAAGGCGGCAAAGATCTCATGAAAGGAAGTATAGCCGGTAAGGAGGGCCAGGGAGCCGATCAGCACGAAAAAAGCCGGCTCCGCAAACATGGAGTAGAGGGCTTCCCGGCTGGCGCCCATTCCCTCGAAACTGCTCCCGGTATCCAGGGCGCCGATGATGTTAAAAAACTTGCCCAAAGCCAGCACATAGGCAAAGAAAATGAAGTCGCCACTGAAACTGATGAGGCCTTTGCTTTGTCCAAACGGCACCACCAACATGGCCATAACCACCGAGGAAAAATAAACGGAGGGAGCCAGGCGGAAAATGAAGCTGGTTGTGTCGCTGTAAATACTCTCCTTCCGGAAGAGGCGCATGACGTCCTTCAACGGCTGGAAGATGCCGGGCCCTTTCCTTCCAGAGAAGATGCTCTTTGTGCGGTTGATGATCCCCGTGAAGAAAAGCGCAGCTATAACGATCAGTAAAAAACTCAGCATACTCAGAGGTTTTTGAGGAAATCAAATAACCAGACCAGTTGCTCCCAGATCACCGGGATGAAGATCAGGGCAATGATGAACAGAATGCCATACAGAAGGTAAGATTGGAGCCTCCCGTTCTGGAAGAAGAGGAAGCGACTCATGAAGGATTGCAATGCTGTGACAGGTTTATCGATCAGCCATTTCTCCACCTTGTCGTAAGCATGCGATTCGTAAGCCCCGCCGGTGGGGAAGATACCGCTCACCTCCTTCCTGTGCTGACGGATCAGGAGTGCGGGTGCGGCCAGTTTGCGGTAGCTCCTGACGAAAGAGCTGGCCGTGTATTGGAGCTTCGGGGATGAGCCCGTGTAACCGCAACCCCATGTTGGGAGGGCGGATGGCGGATTGCGGATGGCGGACGATTCGATTGCGGATTTGTTATTTTTTATGGCTACCCTCCGGATTGCAAAGACTACCAGTGTCACCAGCACCACTCCCCATACCGCAAACGATACGGAACGGAGGACGCCGGAGAGTTCGGAAAGTGCAGTTGATGGGATAAGAGTGGTGTCTCCCGTGAAAAGAGTGACCGGTTCCATGAGCATCCGGATGAAGAGTTGTGGGAACAGGCCGATGCCGGCGATGAGGATACCGGTGAAGTAGAGCGGCAGGAGCTGTCCGAAGGAAGGTTCCTTGATCTCATGGTCAGGTTCTTTCCGGGGAGAGCCCAGGAAGACGATTCCAAAGGCTTTGGTGAAACAGAGCAGGGCCAGTCCGCCGATGAGTACCAGTCCGAGGATCATCAGCAGGGCGATGATGGCGGGGACAAGCGGGGCAGTGAGTATCCAGTTGTATAAGCCGGAATAGATAATGAATTCCGAGATGAAGCCGTTGAAGGGCGGAATCCCGCAAATGGCAATGGCTGCAACGAGGAAAAGGGCGGCAGTTTGCGGCATCTTTTTGATCAGTCCGCCGAGATGTTCCACATCAAGTGTATGTGTCGCCTTGTAAACGATGCCGGCAGCGAAGAAGAGCAGCGATTTGAAAAGCGCATGGTTCAGGGTGTGGAGAAGAGCGCCCGCAAAGCCGAGGGAGGCGATCAGCGGGTTGTCCATACCCAGACCGATACATCCGATTCCCATCCCCAGTCCGATGATGCCGATGTTCTCCACAGAATGATAAGCCAACAGTTTTTTAAGGTTGTGCTGCACGATGGCCTGCATCACCCCGAACAAGCCTGATACCAGCGAGATGGCCAGCAACAGGTAACCAACAACCGTGTAGTCTACCGGCAAGATCAGCAACATCCTCAAGATACCGAATATGCCGATTTTGATCATCACCCCCGACATGATCCCCGAAATGTGGGCCGGGGCAGCAGGATGGGCGTAGGGCAGCCAGGTGTGGAAGGGTACAAAACCGGCTTTAATTCCGAAACCGATGATGAAAAACAATAGTATGATGAAAACAATTGAGTTGTCAGGGCTGTTGTTTAAATCTCCCAACTGTTCCAATTGTCCCAGGGAAGCAAAATCGTAACTTCCCGTCTGAACCGCCGCCCATATGAATCCTGTCATCAGGAATAGCACCGACACATGTGACTGGACAAGGAAGTTAATGCCGGCTTTTATGGTTTCCGCTTTACGATGTTCGTATATGACGACCATAAATGCCGAGAGGGTCATGATTTCCCAGGCGATGAGAAAGACCAGGCTGTTCTGGATGACGGAGAGGGCAATGAGGGAAGCGTAAAGGAGAAGAAAAGAGAGATAATGCACGACCTCCCCCGGTCCCCCCAAAGGAGGGGAGTTGGTTCCCTCCCCATTGGGGTAGGTCAGGGAGGGGTCAGATGTGCAGGAACGGGCTTGTAGGTAGTACACTCCATACATCCCCCCGGTCAGGAACACGAGGTTGATAATAAGGATAAACCAAGCTGACAGCGCGTCAAGGCGCAAGGGAATTTCGCCGGTTACCATGTTGCCGGGAAAGATCCATTCGACAGGAGATCCTGACAGCGCCTGCCATGCCGGCACACCTGACATGCCTGCCAGCAAGAGAACTGCAGCGAAGAACACACCCGATTTGCCCTTCCCCTTCAGAAAGGAAATCAAAACCATTCCGGCCAGAAGGGCCACTAAAAAAGCTGTAACCAGGTTCATGGAAAAGTCATTTCACACGTTTATTTGTTAATCATTGCATTGATCTTCAGTTCCTTTACACAGACAGGCATGTGAGGATTCTTCATGCCCATGAAATTGGCCCCGCGTTGCTCCGCCGAACTTCGTTTCGCATGTATGAATAATCATATCCTTTGGTGTACCATGCTACAAACTCGTTCCAGCTGAATGCAGTGGCAAAGTAAAACCAATTTCCCGGGTATAAAGAGGAAATGGTGATCCTGTTAAGGCAAAGTTAAGAAAATAGCATGACGCACCATCCGCGAAAATCCCGTTCATTGGGTGATCCTGACGGTCGTCCGCCGGTTTTTGCTGCGGCCTTCCCCGGTATCGTTCGAAGCTACCGGCTGTTCCTGCCCATACCCCCTTGAGGAGATCCTCCCCTCCCCGATTCCCCGTTCCAGAAGGTAATGCCTGACCGATTCGGCCCGTCTTTCCGAAAGCCCAAGGTTGAATTCCGCACTTCCCGTGTTGTCGGTATGGCCGCCGATCTCCACCTTGAGTGCCGGATTCTTCCGGAGAAAGTCCAGGAGAAGCTGCAACTCGGGTTCGGAACCAGGCAGCAACCTGTATTCGTTGGTGGCGAAAAAGATGTTGTAGAGGTCGACGGATTTCCCGGGGAGGGCCGGCTCGAGGGCGATTTTCCTTTCGAGAGGTACCGAAAACGAAGAAGGTTCCTCAAAACGGAACACCTCGGAATAAAAGAGATATCCCGGTTTGCTGACCGAAAAGCGCAATTCCTTTTCGGGGGGAAGGGTAACCAGGAACACCCCCTCTTCACCCGGGTGTAGGTTGATGGACGTAAAACTTCCGCCACCCGATTCCGAAACGACCACTTCGGCGGAGACCGGCATGCCGGTCACGGCATTGACCACCCTTCCCCGGAGGTAAGTGACGGGATCAGGACGGATCCGGGAATCGGTCTTAAAGCTGTAAAGGTCCATATTTCCCCCTCTTACCAGGTTGGTGGAGAAAAAGGCAGTTTCTCCGGTCCGGTCAATGATCAATCCCTGTTCATTGCCGGGGGAATTCAGCGGGTATCCCAGGTTGAGGGGAGCAGAGAAGAGGCCGCTGGGAGACCGTTGTGAGCGAAAGAGGTCATATCCTCCGAATCCCGGCCACCCGTCGGAGGCGAAGAAGAGATCCCTCCCGTTGGGATGGATAAAGGGGGAAATCTCATCCCCGGGGGTATTGACGGAATCGCCCGCATTGAGGGGCTCACTCCACAGAGGCAGGCCGTGGCTGTCCCACCCCAGGAGGGTAGCCATCCAGAGATCCTTCTTCCCTTTCCCTCCCGGCCGCGTTGAAGAGAAATAAAGCACGTCCCCGAAAGCCGAAAAGGAAGGCTGCCCCTCCCACCCTCCGGTGTTGATGACAGGCCCTGCATTCACCGGAGGAGCCCACTTTCCCTCTTTGCGTTTCGATAGCCAGATGTCACAGCTCCCCAATCCTTCCGGGTGATTGCAGAGGGTAAAAAAGAGGAGTTTTCCATTGGCGGAGACCGCCTGAGCCCCTTCATTCATGGGGGTGTTGAGTTCGTCAAGGGGAACTGCGGTCTGCCACCCTGCAGAGTCATGGCGGCTCATGAAAAAATCTTCCTGGAAAAACGAAGAAGAACCTTCGACAGGCAGAAGCCTGGTAAACACCAGCAGGGAACCGTCGACCGTCAGGGAGGGCCAATATTCATCAAAAGAGGTGTTGACGCCCTCCCCCAGGGAGATGGGTTCGTAATCGACCCGGTTTTTGACGGCTCCGGCAGCAAAGGCCGCGTGCTTTCTCAGTTCCAGGGCTCTGGCAAGTAAATTTCCCTGAGGCTCCGTTTCGAGAAAGCGCTCCACCCACACGGCCGCCTCTTCATACCTGGCGGTTTTAAATTCCGCTTCCCCCAAACGGAAAGCCAGCAGAGGCGTCACCGGCCCCGACACAGCCGCCTTCCGGAGGTAACCCGCCTCAGACTCCACCGAATCGGTCTCATGACAAATGTCGGCCATCAGCAACAAGGCCTCATAATAACCGGGTTCCCTGTGAAGAACCTGCCGGGCAAAAACCCCCGCCCTCCGAAAATCACGCAGTTCCCACGCCTTCCTCGCCTTGCCGAGCATACGGACCGACGACCGGGTTTGCCCCCGGAGCGTCAAAGAAACCATAAACACCAAAAAAATCAGTATTTTAAGCCGTAACCCCATATGCAAATCATGAAAATTATTACATTTGATTCCGGAATTGATGCCCGTTATCTTTGGTACAAGAATTGTGTTATTTTTGAACAAAAAACAAAAGTAAAACGTAAACAATAGATTGAATATTCCTTTAATCACTATTCACATTTGAATCTTTAATTTTTGCTGAAAGCGCGATGAAACGAAACTTTTCGAAAAAAAGTCACAGGGAAAAGAGCGACAAAATCGAAAAACGGTCGAACACTCCCGGTACTTTTCACAAAGACAAAAGTTCACAAAGAGGATTCCCGATGTACGAGGATATCGAGGAGGAGTTTGAAGAGTTGGATCCCAAATTGGTGAGACTTCTGAAATCCAAAAAATAGAAATTTGTTAATTCCCGCCCAGGATCAGGGGCAGGCCTTCTTTCCCGCTTCCCACCACCACCACCTTTGTATTGGCTGATTTGGCAAGGTCAAGGGTTGCATCAATGCCTTTCTGTTTTAGGATATTCTCGGTCAGACTGGCACTGATGATCTTGTTGTAATCGGAAATTCCCTGGGCTTCGATGCGGCGTCTTTCGGCTTCCGACTTCTCCTTGTTAAGCCTGAATTCATAGGCCAGGGCTTCCTGTTCCTGGGTCAGCTTGCTTTCAATGGCTGTTTTGATTTGCGCCGGAAGGTCGATGGAACGAATCAGGAGGGCACGCATCTCAATGAAATTATCACCAAGGGTTTTCCGCGTCTCCTCAATGATCGCCCCTTCCACTTGCTGCCGCTTCGTGGAATAAATCTCTTCGGCGGTATACCTGCCCGAAACCTGCCGTACCGATGACCGGACCTCCGGAACCACCAGAACATTGACATAATCGGGCCCGAAACGCTCGTGAAGGCTGGGAATCTCATTAAAAGAGGGGTTGAACCGTACTGTCACGTCCACGTTGATTTTCAAACCGCTCTTGTCAAGCACATCCATGGTCTCTTCCCGCTGCTGCTCCCTGACGTTGTACACATACATCCTGTTCCAGGGAGCCACCACGTGAAAGCCCTCCCCATAAATATTATCCCGGTCCAGACCTGACGTATAGGGACGGAAGATAACTCCCCGCTCTCCGGCATCAATGATCAAAAACATCCGGTTCCCGAAAATGATCAGAAGAATAAGAAACACAACACCCACGATGATGTAAGAAGTTTTGAAATTTAATTTCCTGGTATTCATAGCTTTAATTTTTAACGGCAAAGGTAGCATTAATACGGCACAGAAGGGTTATTAACGCTTCAAACTTCCGATTCCGGATTAGCTGTTGATAAATAAACGTGCTAACACATTGGTACAAAACATTTTTTGGGTAGTTTTGACTAAATTACCAGGAGGATTATTATGATAGGAGAATCAGAACTTATTGTGAACGACGACGGGACGATCTTCCATCTTCATTTGAAACCGGAACAGGTGGCCGGCACGGTGATCCTGGTCGGGGATCCGGGAAGGGTCAGCATGATTTCGGGGATGTTTTCCTCAACGGAATTTACCGTATCGAACCGTGAGTTTGTCACGGTTACCGGAAGTTACAATGGCAACAGGGTGACGGTCCTGTCGACAGGGATCGGCACCGACAACATTGACATCGTGGTGAACGAGTTGGATGCCCTTGTCAACATAGACCTCGGGAAGCGGAAGATCCTGCCTGAACGCCGTTCGCTGAGAATCGTAAGGATCGGCACCTCAGGCGGATTACAGGGGGATACGCCGGTCAACAGCTGGATCGTGAGCCGCAAATCGATGGGCTTCGACGGCATGCTGACCTTTTATGAGGGACTGGACGGGGTGTGCGACCTGCCCTTGGAAAAGGCCTTCCGGGAATATATCGCCTGGCCCGAAAGCCTGCCAAGGCCTTATGTGGTTGATGCCTCACCCCTGCTGTTGAAAAAATTCAGCAAAGCCCCGTTTATTCAGGGGGTAAACATTTCGGCGCCCGGATTTTACGGTCCCCAGGGAAGGGTTTTGCGGCTGGGGCTCGCCCTGCCCGGATTGAACGACAGGTTGGAAAAGTTCTCCTTCGGGGGACTGAAAATCACCAATTACGAAATGGAAAGCTCGGCCATCTACGGCCTTTCGCGCATGCTGGGGCATGATGCCCTTACCGTATGCCTCCTGATCGCCAACAGGATTACCAGAGGCGCCAACGAAAGCTACCATGCCGAAATGGAAAAGCTCGTACACGCCGTCCTTGATACCTTGTTTGAATAACCAATGACAACAGGAAAGCGATTGCGGACGAAAGCCCTGATAAAACTCCTGGATGATCCCGATCCCGGGGTTTTTGAAGCGGTGGAAAAAGAACTGCTGCAAGAAAGCAGTTCCGTCATTCCCGAACTGGAGACGGTCTGGGAATTGACGCGGCATGAAATCTGCCAGTCGCGCATCGAAAACCTCATCCACAAGATCCTTTTCAGGGAAAATTCCCGCAGGCTGAGAAGTTGGTCCAGGCAAGCGACCCCTGACCTCCTGGAAGGGTTTATCCTCGCTTCCCGGTATCACTACCCCGACCTGAACGAAGACAAAATATTCAGGCAGATTGAAGAAATCAGGAAAAAAGTATGGGTGGAACTGAACAACTCGCTCACGTCACTGGAAAAGATCACCGTCCTCAACCACATATTTTTCAATGAATTCCATTTCATTGCCATTCCCCCGGAAGAAGGGGGGGCGCGTCACTGCTTCATCAACACGCTTCTGGAAACAAGAACCGGCAATGCCGTTTCGCTGACCCTGCTCTACAACATCATCGCCCAAAAACTGGGATTACCGGTGAAATATGTGGATGTGCCCGGCAATCCGCTGCTGGCATACGTTGACCGCCGGATTGCCGCCAAAGTGCACCCCCCCGGCGTGAATACCGACATCCTCTTTTACATCAACCCGGCCAGCCACGGATCCATCACCGGCAGGAAGGAACTGGAGTATTACCTCAGGAAGATGAATTACGAACCGGGATTTTCGGGACTGGAGACCAGTTCTCCCCGCAGTTTCCTCGTGCGGCTCCTGGAGATCACGGAACTGTCGTATGAGAAAAACGGAGAGGCCGAGCGAAGCGCCGACATCCTGGAGATGAAAAATATCCTCAGCGAAAAAAAGCAAAAGCCGTTCCCCTGATGAGAAAATGCGCTCGCCGGAATTCTGAGATCCCTCTTTTCTACTTTGCGTAGTTGACCGACCGGGTTTCACGGATCACCGTGATTTTGATTTGTCCGGGGTAGGTCATTTCATCCTGGATTCTTTTGGCGATGTCGTATGACAGTTGTTCTGACTCCTGGTCGTTGATTTTGTCAGACCCGACGATCACGCGCAATTCCCTTCCGGCCTGGATGGCGTAAGTCTTCATGACGCCGGGGTATGAAAGAGCCAGGTCTTCAAGGTCTTTAAGTCTTTTGATATAGGATTCCACCACTTCGCGGCGTGCCCCCGGGCGAGCGCCGGAGATGGCGTCACATACCTGGACGATGGGTGCCAGCAGGGTCTGCATCTCCACTTCGTCGTGGTGGGAACCGATGGCATTGCAGATGTCGGGTTTTTCCTTGTATTTCTCGGCGAGTTTCATCCCCAGGACGGCATGTGGTAATTCGGGCTCGTCATCGGGAACTTTTCCGATATCGTGTAACAATCCGGCACGTTTGGCTTTTTTGGGATTGAGGCCCAGTTCCGCAGCCATAATGGCGCAGAGGTTGGCCACTTCGCGGGAGTGCTGCAAAAGGTTCTGCCCATAGGAAGAGCGGTATTTCATTTTTCCGATCAGCCGGACTAGTTCGGGGTGCAAGCCGTGGACCCCCAGGTCGATGGTGGTCCGCTTTCCGGTTTCTATCACCTCTTCTTCCACCTGTTTCTGAACTTTCTGGACCACCTCTTCGATTCTCGCCGGGTGGATCCTTCCGTCGGTAACCAACTGGTGCAGGGCGAGGCGCGCCACCTCCCGCCGAACGGGGTCAAAGGCACTCAACACAATGGCTTCCGGAGTGTCGTCAACGATGATCTCAACTCCCGTAGCTGCCTCCAGTGCCCTGATGTTACGCCCTTCGCGGCCGATGATGCGGCCTTTGATCTCGTCACTCTCAATATGGAACGTGGTCACCGCATTCTCAACCGCCGTTTCCGTGGCGACCCGCTGGATGGTCTTGACGACCACCTTCTTGGCTTCCTTGGATGCGGTGAGCTTGGCTTCCTCCATGATTTCGTTAACATAAGACATCGCCTCCGTCTTGGCTTCCTCCTTCAGCGATTCCACCATCTGGGCCCTGGCTTCCTCAGCCGAAAGACCCGAAATCTGCTCCAACTTCTCCACCTGCTGCCGGTGAAGCTTCTCCAACTCCTCGTTTTTCTGCTCTATCACCTGCAACTGGCCATTAAGGGTCTCCCTCAACTGCTCGACTTCCATCTTTTCGGTTTCGAAATTCTTGATGTCCCGCATCAGATCGTTCCGCTGCTGATTGGTCTGGGCCTCCCGCTGCTTCAGCTTGTTCTCCAAAGCAACCACCCGCTGGTTCCGCTCGTTCACATTCTTTTCATGTTCAGCTTTCAACTGGAGGTACTTCTCCCTGGCTTGTAACATCTTCTCCTTCCTGATCACTTCCCCCTCGGTCTCCGCTTCGGCGATGATTTTGGCTCTCTTCGATTTCAGCGCCTTGTCCCACAGAAACCAGGACAAGGCACCTCCGGCGATGAAGCCTGCTGCCACTCCTATAATTATTCCCGTTAACATAGTTCTAAAAAGTTTAATTAATAAAAAACCCGCACGCGTTACCACCATCCCCTTCCGGGATGACAGTAAAACTGCGGGTATGACAAAATATCCTTACTCTACGGACGGGAGGCTGACTTTTCCTGTAAAAAATCATCCACGTCGTCGCGTATATCTTTCAACTCACCCAGAAGAGGAGACTCGTCGGCCTTTTCCTGCATCACCAGGTTGCTGTAAGCCACCTGGAAAGCCGTCATGGCCAGAAAATCCTGTGAATCCTTGTCAGGATAGTCATTCCTGAAAGCCTGGACAAGCTCATTCACCCTTTTTGCAGCGTTCCGGTACCTCTCTTCTTCTTTGCGACTGACCACCAGGGGATAAATCCTGCTGTCAATCTTAATATTTATTGAAAGTGTGTCGTTCATCCTGTTGTCATTCGTTCAGCAATGCCACACATTTATCAATCTCCCGCAATAATTTGTTAATCTTCAGCCGGGCTGTCCGGTTATCGCCATAACCCTCCGCAATACTTTTGGCCAGCTTCAGATTCTCATATTTTGTAACATGGTCGGCCTTCTCCTTTTCAAGAACCTCTATCTTTCCCTTCAGAGCCATGATTTCCTGTTGCAATTCTTCATTTCTCCTCTCCAATCTTTCAAATTCACCGAAAACAAGGTGAATTCTCCCCTTCAGTTCCTTTACCAGCAAAAGGCTTTCTTCTGTCATTTCTGCTGCAATTCACTGACAAAATTAATATTTTTGGACAATTTGACCTCAGGTTGGCCTTCAAATTGCAAAATAAATCCAAAGTCAACCCTTATCTTTGCCCGCGATCAATCAATCCGGTTTGTTCCATGTTCAGAAATCACACGCTGTTCCTCATTTTTGTTCTTACGGTGACCCAGGTTTCCGGACAGTTAAAATATTATGCCGAACCCTTAAAAATCCCCGTTTCCCTGAGCGGCAATTTCGGGGAGTTACGGTCCGGCCATTTTCACATGGGGCTTGATTTCAGGACGGAACGGCGGATCGGGCTGCCTGTCGTGGCGAGTGCAGCAGGAACTGTCTCACGCATTTCGGTTTCTCCCACGGGATATGGCCGGGCGCTTTACATCAACCATCCCAACAACACCACCACGGTATACGGTCATCTGCTAAAATTCAGGGATGACATCGAAGAATATGTCAAGGCAGAACAGTACCTGCGAAACTCCTTTGCCGTGGACCTGATGGTCCCGGTCGGAAAATTCACCGTGGAAAGGGGGGAACAAATCGCCCTGAGCGGAAATTCGGGCAGTTCGGAAGGGCCTCACCTACACTATGAAATCAGGGACACCCCCACCCAGGACGCCCTCAATCCGCTCCTGATCAACAATTTCAATGTGAAAGACCTTACGGCCCCGCGAATTTCAGCCGTTCAGTTTTATCCCCTCGACGACCGTTCGCATGTGGATTACGCGCCACGAAAGAAAAAATTCCATCCCACAGGCACGGGTAACCGGTACAAGCTGAATCCCGACAACCCCGTCACGGCATGGGGCCAGATCGGAATCGCCGTCAGAGCCGATGACTTCTTTGACGCCAACCAAAGTCCCTGCGGAATTTTTTCGGCACGCCTGCTGTTCGAAGGAGAGGAAATCTTCAGCTACACCCTGGAAAGGATATCGTACAGCCACAATGGATACCTCAACAGCCACATCGACTACGGGGAATACGTAACCACCCGGGAGCGGTTCCAGAAGATGTGGCGCGACCCGGGGAACCGGCTCGGCGTATACCGGAGCAGCGACTCCCGGGGCATACTCACGATCGATAGCGCAAAAACCTACCAGGGACAGGTGATTCTCACCGACGTCAATGGCAACAGCGCCGTTTTCGGCTTCCGGATACGGGGAGCCGATGCCGGCCTGCTGCCGGCAAAAGAGGAGCCTGGATCTCTGTTCCGCTACAACCTCGACAATGAATTCCGGGCCGAAGGTTTTGAAATCAGATCCCCAAAAGGGGCGTTTTATGAGGATTTTAAATTTAAGTATCAATCCGAAGATGGCGGAAGCGCATATTTCTCCCCCATTCACCGGGTGCATGAAATAACCACGCCGGTTCACCTGCCCGTGACCATCAGGATCAGGGCAGCAGGATTGCCTGATTCACTCGCCGGCAAAGCATTTATCGCAGTCATCGACGAAAAAGGCAAACCAGGATATGCCGGGGGAAAGTATGCCGGAGGTTGGTTTGAAACGCGGATCGGCAGTTTCGGAAATTATGCCGTCAGTTGCGATACCATTCCCCCGGAAGTGACACCCCTTACCCTGAAAAACAACGCCCTGACCGACACGAACGAGATCAGGTTCCGGATAAAGGATGATTTCTCGGGCATCGGTCGTTACGAGGGATGGATTGACGGGGAGTGGGCCCTCTTCGAATACGACCCGAAATTCAGCAGGCTCTCCTACAGGATCGATACCGCCCGTATCGGAAGCGGGAAAAGGCATTCCCTGGAACTTTCGGTGACCGACCGGTCGGGGAATACGACGGTTTTCCGATCCACTTTCTGGAAATAAAGAAAATCATGGCGCGGACAGCCCGAAAAACTTATATTTGCGATTCCTGAAAAATTATAAAACGACAGATATGATTAAAAAAGCGACTTTAGCGCTCCTGGTGATTATGGCGTCCTTGATGTTGAATGTCCGGATATCGGGTGGCTGCACCAATTTTTTGATTTCGCGGGGTGCTTCGGCCGATGGATCGGTGATGATCACTTACGCCGCCGATTCCCACACCCTTTATGGTGAGTTGTATTTCTGGCCTTCACAGGACTGGCCTGCCGGGTCATTTCTTGATGTTTACGAGTGGGATACCGGAAAATTCCTGGGAAAGATAGAGCAGGTTCCCCACACCTACAGCGTTGTCGGAAATATGAACGAACACCAGGTAGCCATCTCGGAGACCACTTACGGAGGCCGTGAGGAACTGGGCAGCCAGGCCGGTGCCATCATGGATTACGGAAGTCTTATGTTCATTGCCCTTCAGCGGTCCAAAACCGCCAGGGAAGCCATCGGGGTGATGACCTCCCTGGTGGAGAAATACGGATATGCCAGTTCCGGGGAGTCTTTTTCCATTTCCGATCGTAATGAAGTGTGGATCATGGAAATGATCGGCAAGGGCGAAGGGAATAAAGGGGCCGTATGGGTAGCCCTCAAGGTGCCCGACGGATATATCTGCGGCCATGCCAACCAGGCCAGGATCACCACCTTCCCGCTTGACGATCAGGAGAACTCTCTTTATGCCAAGGATGTTATCTCCTTTGCCAGGGGAAAGGGATGGTTTTCGGGAAAGGACAGGGATTTCAGCTTTTCCGACGTTTACGCGCCCGTGGATTTCGGTGCCGCCCGCTTTTCGGAAGCCCGGGTATATGCCGGCTTCAACAAGGTGGCTTCCGGGATGAAGAAATACGATGATTACATCCAGGGCAAAGTAATCCATGGTGGTGACAACAATTTCGCGCTCAACCGCATGCCGTTATGGGTCAAACCCGACAAACCGGTCTCGGTAAAGGATGTGATGGAGATGATGCGTGACCATTTCCAGGGCACGCCCCTTGATATGACGAAAGATCCGGGGATGGGACCTTTTACCCTTCCCTACCGCTGGCGGCCGATGACCTGGACGCTCGATTCGGCGACCTATGTGCATGAACGGGCCATTTCCACCCAACAGACCGGATTTTCCTTCGTCGCCCAGAGCCGCAACTGGCTCCCCGATCCCATCGGCGGCATTCTCTGGTTCGGCGTCGACGACTCCTACAGTACGGTATATACCCCGATGTACTGCGGAATCACAGAAATCCCCGAAGCCTTCAGGGTGGGCAACGGAGACTTGCTGACCTATTCGCCCACCGCGGCATTCTGGGTCTTTAACCAGGTGAGCAACTGGGCATACACCCGATACAGCGACATGATCCCCGTGATCCGTGGAAAACAGGCCGACCTCGAAGGCCAATTCATCGCCTTCACCCCGGCGGTGGACCAGGCGGCAAAGAGCATCCTCCAAAAGAACGGGGAAACCGCAGCCCGCAAATTCCTCACCGAGTATTCGGGGAACCAGGCAAACGGCATGACCGCCGAATGGAAAAAACTCTACGAATACCTGCTGGTGAAATTCATCGACGGAAATGTCAAAAAAGAGGAAAACGGCCAGTTCAAGAGGAATCCGTACGGGGAACCGGCCATGCCCGACCAGCCCCGGTACCCCGACTGGTGGTACAGGATCATCGTCGACGAAACCGGCAACCACCTGAAAATGCCGTAGGATTTTCCCACAAAAAATGAAAATCATCCCTGTTGCGTGGAATAAATAATTTACTAATTTTGCGCCACATTTTTACAGCAATCTCTTACGCCGCCGAAGCGGGTAACATTGCCAACATATTTAACAATTTTCGAGATGGACTTAATAAAAATTGCTCGCAGCGCATTCGAGACTGAAAAGAAAGAACTTCCGGCATTCGGTGCCGGCGATACGGTTACCGTGAACTATAAAATCCGTGAAGGCAACAAGGAAAGGATCCAGAGCTACCGTGGCGTGGTCATCCAGGTAAAAGGCATGGGCGACACCAAAACTTTCACCGTCAGGAAAATGTCGGGAAACATTGGTGTCGAGCGCATTTTCCCGATGGCATCCCCGTTTATTGACAGCGTGGAAATCAACAAGAAGGGAAGTGTGAGGCGGAAAAGGTTGTACTACTTCCGTCAACTCACCGGGAAGAAAGCACGCATCAAGGAAAAAAGAGTGTAACACAAGGCTTCTTCTATACAAGGCTTCCGCAAGGAGGCCTTTTTTATTATCTTTCGCCCGAAAAATCAATCCTGACCGCCATGTTTTACCGAACGTTTCTCATGCTTCTGGCCGCCGCATTTTTCTCCTGCACACCCCGTCGGTCGCCGCAACTCATCTCCCGCCCCGTGGAGATGGTGAACCCCTTGATGGGGACGCAGTCCGATTTCTCTCTCAGCACCGGCAACACCTATCCGGCGATTGCGCGACCCTGGGGGATGAATTTCTGGGCGCCGCAGACGGGCACCATGGGCGACGGGTGGATGTACACCTACGATGCAAAAAAAATCAGGGGATTCAAACAAACCCACCAACCCAGTCCATGGATCAACGATTACGGCCAGTTCTCCCTCTTTGCCACCACGGGGCGCATCGTCGCCGGTGAAGAGGAGCGGGCGAGCTGGTTTTCACACAAGGCAGAAACCGCCCGACCCCACTATTACAGGGTTTACCTTGCCGACCATGACGTGACGGCCGAGATCACCCCCACGGAAAGGGCGGCCCTCTTTCGTTTTACCTTTCCCGAAAACGACACGTCGTGCGTTATCCTTGACGCCTTCGACAACGGATCGATGGTCCGCATCATCCCTGAAGAGAACAAAATCGTGGGCTACACCACAAAAAACAGCGGCGGCGTTCCCGCCAATTTCAAAAACTGGTTCGTGGCTGTTTTTGACCAACCGTTTGCCGATTATTACACCTGGAAGGAGCGGCAGATCCTTCGGGGGGTGGCGGAGGCGGAAGGCTTTCATACCGGGGCCATCGTCCGGTTCAGCACCCGCCGCGGTGATGTGGTGGGGGTCCGGATCGCCTCCTCCTTCATCGGCCCCGAGCAGGCAGCCCTCAACCTGGAAAGGGAAACCGGAGGACGCAGTTTCGAGGAAATCCGCAACGAGGGGTATGACATCTGGAACCGTGAACTCGGAAGGATCCTCGTCTCGGACGAAAATCCAGAATATGCCCGTACTTTTTACAGCTGTCTTTACCGGGTGCTTCTCTTTCCGAGGATGTTCCACGAATTTGACGCCGAGGGGCGGATGGTTCATTACAGTCCTTACAACGGGGAGGTTCTCCCCGGCCCCATGTATACCGACAACGGGTTCTGGGATACCTTCAGGGCGGTATTTCCCTTTTTCACCTGGATGTATCCCGAGTTGGACGGCCGGATCATGGAAGGGTTGGTGAATGCCTACCGCGAGAGCGGATGGCTGCCCGAGTGGGCCAGTCCGGGCCACCGCAACTGCATGATCGGCTCCAATTCCGCCTCCCTGATCACCGACGCTTTCCTGAAGGGGATCCGGGGGTACGACATCGACACCCTCTATGCCGCCATTTTGAAAAACACCCTGTCGCACGGACCCGTCCCTTCTGTAGGGCGTCTGGGGGCGGAATACTACAATGAGCTGGGGTATGTACCCTATGATGTGGGTATTCCGGAGAATACCGCCCGTACCCTGGAATATGCCTATGCCGATTTCTGCATCGCAGAGCTTGCTGAAGCCCTGGGCCGCCCCGCAGAAGAGGTAGCACTCTTCAGGGAAAGGTCCCGCAATTACCGCCACGTCTTTGATCCGGAAGCCAGGCTGATGCGCGGAAAAAACCGCGACGGCACCTTCCAGGAACCCTTCAGCCCTTACAAATGGGGCGACGCCTTCACCGAAGGCAACAGCTGGCATTATACCTGGAGCGTCTTCCACGACGTGGAGGGACTCATCCGTCTCATGGGAGGAAAAGCGCCCTTCACCTCTATGCTCGACTCGGTATTCAAAGTCCCGCCGGTTTTCGACTGCTCTTACTACGGCTTTCCCATCCATGAAATCAGGGAGATGCAGGTGATGAACATGGGCAACTACGCCCACGGCAACCAGCCGGCGCAACACATGATTTACCTCTACAACTACGCCGGGGAACCCTGGAAAACCCAGCACCATCTACGCGAGGTGCTTTCCCGGTTGTACACCCCGGCCCCCGACGGCTATTGCGGCGATGAAGACAACGGGCAGACATCGGCATGGTATGTCTTCTCTGCCCTGGGATTTTACCCGGTCTGTCCGGGCAGCGGACAGTATGTCATAGGCTCTCCCCTCTTCGAAAAGGCGGAAATCACCCTCCCCGGGGGCCAAAAAATGACCGTGACCTCCCCCGGAGCCGCCCGACACCCCTTTATCGTCACCGCTTCCCTGAACGGGAAAAACCTGACGCGCTCCTGGCTGTCGCACGAAGAACTTACCCGCGGAGGTTCCCTGGAATTCCGGATGGGCCCCGATCCCTCCCCCCTCCTGTGGTCCTCCCCCGAAAGTTGCCCCTTCTCCATGACACCCGCTTCCGAATAGCTAATTTCCCTAATCAAGATCTGCATCAACCTGAAATTCCATGAGTTTTATACCCAAAGTAAAATTATTCAGCAAACAGTGGTTCTTTGACTACTCGCTGATCCTGGTGGGATCTTTCATCCTGGCCACCGGATTTGTATTCTTCATCACCCCCCACAGAATTGTCCCCGGCGGGGTTTACGGAATCGCCATCGTCGTCCATTATCTCACCCAGGGGGTTTTCTCCTTCTGGCCCGATGGCATCCCCATCGGGTTATTCGGGCTGATTCTCAACATTCCCCTGACCTTGGCGGGCATCAAAATCCTGGGTCCCCGGTTCGGCGTAAAAACCATCGTCGGTTTTGTGCTGACCTCGGGATTCATCGACGGCATCACCATGCTCAGGCCTGTCGGGGATGCGCCCCTGGTGAACGACATCCTCCTCTCCTGTGCTTTCGGCGGTGTTCTGATCGGTTTCGGACTGGGGTTGATCTTTAAGTCGAGGGCTACTTCCGGGGGGTCTGACATCATCGCGATGATCATTGCCAAGTACACCCGCCTGCCCCTGGGCAGACTGATGATCTATGTAGATTCTGCCATCGTTCTCATCGGCCTGGTATCCTTTCAGGACTGGGCGATCCCGCTATACTCCTGGATCGTCATTTACATCACCGGGCGGGCCATTGACATGACCATCGAAGGGGCCGATTACAACAAGGCGCTTTTCATCATTTCAGACAAATATGAGGATATCCGGCACAAAATCATCCATGACCTGGAACGGGGAGGCACCTGTCTGAAGGGTACCGGTATGTTTACCCACGACCAGAAGCAGATGATCTTCACCATTGTCAGCCGCCGCGAGGTGGCCATCCTGGAGGAGTTCATCGGTTCCATCGACCCCGAAGCTTTCATCACCATCATGGATACCCGGGAGATTCTCGGGGAAGGATTCAAACCGTTGAAAGGATAAGCTTAGCGGCAGAGACTTCCCCTCCTCTGAATGAAAAGCGTTTCCAGCGTTACGATTTCGACGATTTTTCCTATCTTTACATAATAGAAGAAACCAGGAAACGATATGAGAAAGCTTTTCATTATAAGCTTGATACTATCAGGAGTACTCTCCTCGGCACATGGTCAGAAGGTGGGACTTGTTCTGAGCGGCGGGGGTGCCCGGGGTCTGGCACACATCGGCGTCATCAAGGTTTTGGAGGCCAATAACATCCCGATCGATTATATTACCGGCACCTCTATGGGGGCCATCATCGGAGGGTTGTATGCCGCAGGGTACACCACCGCAGAGATGGAAACGCTTTTCCGTTCCGACGAATTTTACTTCTGGTCCACCGGCAAGATCCAGGAGGAATACCGCTATTTCTTCAAGCAGCCCGAAGAGAATCCCGGGTGGATAGATCTGAAGCTGCAACGGAGGGAGAACAAGGTAAAGATCCTGCCCCCCACGAACATCATTCCCCAGTGGCAGATGGATTTCACTTTTATGGAAATGATGGCCGCCACCACCGCCGTTTCGGGAGGCGACTTTAACAAGCTGTTCGTCCCTTTCCGCTGCATTGCCACCGAAGTGCACCGCAACAAGCAGGTCATCCTCGCCAAAGGCGATGTCGGGGAAGCCATCAGGGCATCGATGACGTTCCCGCTCTTTTTCAAACCGATAAAGATCAACGGGGAGCTCCTCTTCGACGGGGGAATCGTCAATAACTTCCCCCATGATGTCATGAAGGAGACTTTCAAGCCCGACATCATCATCGGCAGCAAGGTGGTTCCCGATCCGAAAACCGCCGAGGCAGACGACATCATCCAGCAAATTACTAACATGGTGCAGCGACCCACCGATTACGACCTAACGCCCGAAGACGGGATCATGCTCGAAACGGATGTTCAACAGGTAGGGCTCCTCGACTTTCCCAAACTTGATTTTGTCGTGGAGGCGGGACAAAAAACCACCGAAGCCCTGATCGACAGCATCAAGAAGCGGATCCCCCGGCGGGTGGACCCCGAGGAACTGGCGCGCAAACGGGAATCGTTCCAGGCACGCAAACCCGCCCTGCTATTTCAGAATATCCAGGTCGAAGGCGTGGAAGACCCCCTCCAGCGGAAATATATCATCAACTCCATCAAGCACAACAAAAATGTGTTTACCGTCGAAGTATTCAAAAAAGAGTACTTCAAGCTGATCGCCGATGAACAGATCAGGTCCATCAGGCCGATAGCCATGTTCAACAACGAATCGGGCTATTTTGATGTCCACCTCATCGTGGAACCTGAGACAAGAGGGGAAATAACCATCGGAGGCAATATCTCCACCAAACCCATCAACCAGGGGTTTGCCAGCTTCGAATACCGGTTGTTCAAAAACAGATCGTATACCCTTTACTCCAACCTCTATTTCGGCCGTTTCTACAGCTCCTTCAAAGCAGGCACCCGAATTGATGTCCCATCTTTCAGGCCTTATTACCTGGCGGGTTATCTTACTTACAACCGGTGGGATTTCTTCTCCTCGAGCAACGAACTCTTTTTTGAGGATGTCCGCCCTCCGTATATCATTCAGAATGAAACCAATTTCAGAGGCGAAATCGGCTTCCCCTGGAAACGGCACGACAAATTCAGTTTAGGCGTCGCCGGATCATGGGCCCGGGACAGTTATTATCAGATTGAGAAATTCACCAAAGCCGACCAACCCGATAAAACTGATTTCAACGCCGTGATCGTTACCGGGGATTATGAAAAGAATTCCCTGAACCAGAAACAATATGCAACGGAAGGATTCTATAATGCCTATTCGCTGCAGTACATCGCTGGAGCTGAGAAGATCATTCCGGGGACGACCCTGGGCGGACAGGTGGCATCAAAACACTACCATTCCTATGTGATGGCCAAAACATCTCTGGAAAGGTATTTCCGGGTAAATCGCCGGCTTGGGGGAGGCTTCCGCTTCGACGGTGTGTTAAGCACAAAAAAGGACTTTCAGAATTACACCTCTACCATGCTTGCAGCTCCCGGTTTCTATCCGACGCCCCACAGCAAAGCCCTTTTTGTGGAAAATTTCCATGCGCCCAACTTTGTGGCCGGAGGGTTGAAGGCACTTTATATATTCAACGGAGACATGCATTTCAGGATCGAAGGATACGGATTTCTTCCCTTTTTCCAAACCCTGAGAGGGCCCGATTACAAGGCTGTCCGAAGCGATGAATTCTTTGGAAAGGTCTCCTTCCAGGGTCTGGCCGCCCTGGTATACCAGACCGGTGTCGGACCGGCCAGTTTAGCCCTGAATTACTACGATAAGAGAGGAACACAATGGTTCCTGATGTTCAATTTCGGGTATACCCTCTTTAACAAACGGGGATTATAACTTCCGGGATCCCCTGACCCTCCCCTCCTCAAACCGTTTTTCTACGGTAACAACTGATCCAGTCGGTCTCAAATCCCATCGGCAGCCGGGATGCGGCAATCTCGCTGACAACCAGCGAAGCCAGGTTGAGATGGAGCGCAGCATCGGGCTTCGTCAGATGAGTTTCAAAAACCACCTGATCATTGATCTTCCAGGTGAAGCGGCTGCCTTCCCATTCCACCCTGAAGAGATAAAACTTGCCGGGTTTAAGGTTTTTGATGCCAATACCCTTAAAAACTGGTTTCCCGGAATCCACCATCGAAAGTACGCCCATGCGGCATTCAGGCCCCATCTCCAGGAGGGTGATCTGCGGACTGGGTTCTTCTCCCAAAAGATGACAGGAACTCACCACCTCCCGAAAGGGGGAGAATTTTATCTTGGCTTCAAAGATCCCTTCCTTCTGCCAGAAGCTGTTTATTGTGGACAAGAGATCGGAAGAGTATCCGAAATCGACAGGAACAAACCCCACGGTGGGTTGCCACTGCTTTCCCGCCGTCTTTTCCTTTTTCACCTGAACAACCAGCTTCCCATGACGTACCATGCAGTTTTTTCCGCCGGTATACCCCTGCAGGTCACCCTGCTGCGAGTACCTGTCCTGAAGGAGACGTTCGGCCCACAAAGTGTTAAAGGTCCACAGTCGGGGCGATACCTCACTGCCTTCGAAAGTATCCCTGAAAGAAACCTCCCAGTTCTTCAGGAAGTCGAAATCGGCGGCATCCTTGTATTTGTTGTAAAGAACCACTTTGGGATGTTTTCTGAGTCTTTCCAGTTCTTCCAACCCGGCATATTCCTCGCTCTTTTCCCATTTGTGGACATCCTCCAGCCATGCTTTGCGCTTTAGAAATTCGGGCGAAGCTATCAGCTTCTTCAACTCGTTGTAACGCGCCAGATCGAAAGAATCCTTCACATCGAGATAATTCCTGTAAAGCGGTGATTTCTTGAACTTCTTGTAAAATACGATGTCGCTGCTCTTTTCCAGTTCTTTAAAGCGCAGAAATTTTTTCCATGAATCGCTTTTCTCCAGTTTTTTGGGATCCTTGAGCCACGCGATCCGCTGTCTGAATGCGTCCTTCCCTGTTTCCCTGATCAATTCCTCATAACGCTCCAGCACATGACGCCCTTCCATTTTGCGATAGTGTTTCAGATCCTGCGACTTCTCCATCCTGAAAAACTGCCTTATCTCGGGATCCTGTTTCATCAGGGCAAATGCTTTCCGGGCTTCTTTGGCGGTTTTTGGCACGTTTTTCAGCTCCAGAAAACGCTTCAGTTTGTCGCTGTTGGCAAATTCCAGGTGTTTTTTCAACGCCAAAGAATCCTTCAACCTGAAATAAGCCGCGATGGATTTGTTCTTTTTTAGCTGGGCAAGTTCTTTCACCAGCCTTTCTTCTGCGGAACCGGCATACCGCTGGGAAAGGATTTCACGCTGCTCCTGCAGGTATTCCCCCTCAGCGTAATCTTTCATCTCCCAGTAATTCTTCAGCTTGTCTGACCCGTCGACCCGCAGGAACCTCGTCAACTCAGGGGACCCCTCCACCTTGAAGTAATCGGTGAAGGACTTGTTCTTTTTGAGGTTTTCATACTCCCTGAGCTGGTTGTATTCCAGGCTTCCCTTGAAAACCTCCGCCTGGAGTTCACGCTTGCGCTGATCGGGGATTCCCGAAGCAACCCATTTCTCCAGTTCCCGGAACCGTTCCAGTTCCGCCGAACACTCCGCCTCCAGAAAGGCATGATAAGTCTGTTCCAGCTTTTTCCGGGCCGCTTCTATCTTCTCAGCATTCCCGATTTTGCCGGTCAACTGAAGTGTGAATATTTTAAACGACATTTTTTTATAGAGCTTGGTTTATTGAGCAAATTTAAATAAAGTAACTTAAAAGGCATTGTTTATATTTGACTTTTAAAAAAAGGTTATGTACAAAATCCTCCTGTCAATGATTTTATCCACACTTTTTTTCTCCGGAAGCTCAAATGAAGGGGTTTCGGGCGGCGACCAGGATGGGTTTCCCCATGATGTGCGTCCCGGCATCCGGGTTGTCCTTGTGGCCAATCCCACCGTCAAAAACATCGAAATCATCCGTTTTCTCACCGGAAAGGGAATTTTCAGGGTTGACCCGGGAAAAACGCGGTTCGTAGGCGTCTATCACAAGAACCAGGCGTATGATTTCACCAAAAGCGAGGCTTACCTCCGGGAACATCCCGATGCCGGATTTTCACTTTATAAAATCAGCGGCGATTTGCCCGACTCGCTTCTCTTTGGGGAAAATGCGTGTACGGCCGATTTCAGGGGATTGTTCGACCGCTCGGATGGAATTCTCTTTTTCGGGGGACCCGATATCCAGCCGGAGATCTACGGAGAGGAGAACCTGGGTTCCGTGGTAACCGATCCCGGACGCCATTCCATGGAAATCTCCTTTATGTTCCATCTTCTGGGGGGCTCCCGGAATCCGGAATTCCGGCCTTTTCTGGAGGAGAAGCCCCGGTACCTGGTAACAGGTTTTTGTCTCGGCATGCAAACCATGAATGTCGCCACCGGCGGCACCCTCATCCAGGACATTCCGTCACAGGTATACGGGAAAAAGGGACCCGCGGAGACCCTGGAAACAGACAGGGAGAACCTCCATCGCAATTACTGGCAGGAGACCGTCGAAGACAAACAAATCATGGAGATCAACTTCCACACCCTCCGGTTCACCGGGCATCCCTTCTTTAGCCGGCAGATAAAAGCCGGCCGAAGAAGCCAGCCCCTGATATACAGCAGTCATCACCAGTCACCGGCAAAAACCGGCACAGGATTTGAAGTGACCGCCCTGTCTCCCGACGGAAAAATCATTGAGGGTCTTGCACATGTTAAATACCCGCACGTCTTCGGGGCGCAATTCCATCCCGAAGTGCCGGCTTTGTATGAAGACCGGGAACTTTGGAAATTTGCCCCTGACGATGAACCAAAGAGCTTTCACAGGATGATCGGGAAACGAAGCGTCAGGTTTCACAGAAAATACTGGCGATACATCTCTGCATGCCTTAACAATTAATGAATATGAATTTTATCGAAGAGATCAGGCGGAGGCGCACCTTCGGCATCGTCAGCCATCCCGATGCGGGGAAGACCACCCTGACCGAGAAGTTGTTGCTTTTCGGCGGAGCCATCCGGGTGGCGGGAGCCGTCAGGAGCAACAAGATCAGAAAGACGGCGGTGTCCGATTTCATGGAAATAGAGCGGCAACGCGGCATTTCCGTCGCCACATCGGTCATAGGATTTGAATACAACGGCTACAAGATCAACATTCTGGACACCCCGGGGCACCAGGATTTCCAGGAAGACACTTTCAGGACCCTCACGGCTGTCGACAGTGTCATCATCGTGATCGATGCCGCCAAAGGGGTGGAACCGCAGACCGAAAAGCTGATGAACGTTTGCCGTATCAGGCAGACCCCGGTGATTGTCTTCATCAACAAGATGGACCGTCCTGCCCGTGATCCCTTCTCCCTGCTCGATGAGATCGAGGAGATGCTGCGCATCAATGTGCGGCCTCTGAGCTGGCCCATCAGCAGCGGCGACAATTTCAGGGGGGTGTACAACCTCTTCGACAGAAGCCTCCAGCTTTTCAATGCCAGCATTCAGGAGATCCAACCCGCCATCCTCTTTAAAGATCTGAACAATCCTGAACTCGACAACCATATCGGGCGGGAAGCAGCCCTGCTGCGTGACGAACTCGAACTCGTGGAAGGGGTATACCCCGTCTTTGACCAGGAGCGCTATCTTTCCGGCAAACAGGCGCCCGTATTTTTCGGCAGCGCCCTGTACAACTTCGGAGTCCGCGAATTGCTGGAGACCTTTGTGAAAATCGCCCCCTGGCCGCGACCCAGCTACACCGAAGAAAGGGAAGTAAATCCCTGGGAAGAGACATTTACCGGTTTCGTCTTTAAGATTCATGCTAACATCGATCCGAATCACCGGAGCCGCATCGCTTTCGTGAAAGTATGCTCGGGACGTTTCGAACGCAACCGCACCTATACCCATGTAAGGCAGGGAAAAACGATCCGCATCTCAAGCCCGACGGCATTCATGGCTTCCCAGAAGGAGACCATCGAAGAGGCCTTTCCCGGTGACATTATCGGGGTCCCCGATACTGGCAATTTCATCATCGGGGACACCCTCACCGAAGGAGAAATTATTCATTTCAAGGGGCTTCCGAGTTTTTCACCCGAATTGTTCCGCTATGTCGAAAATGCCGACCCCATGAAATCAAAACAGTTGGCCAAGGGGATCGACCAGCTCATGGATGAGGGAGTGGCCCAGCTGTTTACGAGCCAGTTCAACGGCCGCAAGATCATCGGCACGGTCGGACAGCTCCAGTTCGAGGTGATCCAGTACCGCCTCGAACATGAATACGGGGCCAAATGCCGTTTTGAGGCGATTTCTATGTACAAAGCATGCTGGATCGAATCTCCCGATCCCGGAATCCTGAATGAATTCAAGAAGCGTAAGTACCAGAAAATGTGCATTGACAAAAGGGGAAGGGATGTCTTCATGGCTGATTCGGCCTTTATCCTGCAAATGGCACAGGATGAATTCAAGGCGATAAAATTCCATTTCACCTCGGAATTCTGAAAAAAGATTAATTTTGCTTAACGCAATAAAAACAGGCTATGAAATGACCCTGCACGATTTTGCACCAACCATGATGATGAACCATGACAACATAATAATTAAAACCCATGAAATACAAAGGAAGAAGACAAAGTGACAACGTCGAGGACATGCGTGGGAGCCGAAGCCGGTCCATCGGGTTGAAAGGGGGGCTCATCGGAACCCTTGCCATCGCGTTAGTGGTTTATCTGTTGGGAGGGAACCCGCTGGATGTCTTGCAGATGCGGCAGGGTCAGACGGAGACGGTTACGGAGGATGTGGCCCTGAGCGAGAAAGAGCAGGAGATGACCGAATTTGTCTCGGTGGTGCTGGGCGATACGGAGGAGGTTTGGGGAAAGATCTTTCAGCAGTACGGGTCCACCTACCGGGAGCCAAAGCTGGTGCTATACCGCTCGGCTGTTAATTCGGCCTGCGGATACGCCCAGGCTGCCACCGGCCCGTTCTATTGTCCGGGTGACGAAAAGGTATACCTCGACCTCGATTATCTGGAAGCCCTTCAGCGAAAACTGGGCGCTACCGGCGACTTTGCCGTGGCATATATCATTGCTCACGAAGTCGGACACCATGTCCAGAAACTGATGGGGACCATGAATGAGGTGACCGCTGCCCAAAACCGCGCCCGCAGCCAGAGCCAGAGGAACGAGCTCACCGTGAGACTAGAATTGCAGGCCGATTTCTTTGCCGGCGTCTGGATTCACCATGCCCAGAAAATGTTTAACATACTGGAAGAAGGAGACCTGGAAGAAGCCCTCAATGCCGCTTCGGCAGTCGGCGATGACCGCATTCAGAAACAGACGCAGGGATATGTCGTCCCCGACTCATTTACCCACGGTACCAGCGCCCAGCGCAAAAGCTGGCTGGCAAAAGGCATCCGGACCGGCGATATCCGGCAGGGAGATACCTTCGGCGCAAATATTTGATTTTATAATACTTAGTTTTACCGGATGACAGAACTTCAGCTGTTTTACGACAGCGGACTTTTTACCTATGTGGTCCTGCCGCTCCTGATTTTCCTGGCCCGGATCTGCGATGTGACCATCGGCACCCTGCGCATCGTCATGGTAGCCAAAGGACAGAAATTCTGGGCCCCCGTCATGGGATTCTTCGAAGTGCTTATCTGGATCGTCACCATGACCAAAGTGGTGCAAAACCTCGATAACTGGCTCTGCTACATCGGTTATGCCGGGGGATTCGCCACCGGCAACCTGGTCGGATTGCTCCTGGAAGAAAAACTGGCCATGGGAATCGTCAAAATCCAGATCATCACCAGGAAGGATGCCTCTCAACTTATTGAAGCCCTCAAAGAGTCGGGCTACGGAATTACACACCACCCCGCCAGGGGAGGTACCGAAAACGTAAGCATCATCCACACCATCGTAAAACGGGCCGAAATCCAACAGGTCGAGGATATCATCCGCAATTACAATCCCAAAGCCTTCTATTCTATCGAAGATATCAAATTCGTCAGCCAGGGAATCTTCCCGATAAAACCGATAAACCGCAGATGGCGCATCGGGAAATAAACTGAAGTTGAGGTTTAGATTAATGGGATAATCGCCTATTGAGGGTGAGGTTAAAAATGTTCGTCGCGGCCAGTGACCAACCTTCCGTAGAGATCATGGATGTCAGCCCCAGTGATGCGGACCTCCGCGAATTCTCCGGGGAGAAGTTTCCTTTCCGGCTTTACAAAGACTTCACCGTCGACTTCCGGGGAATCAAAACGGGTGCGCCCGATGTAGAACTCCCCCTCTTCCCTGTCGATGATTACCCTGAGCTTCATACCCACCTTATCCTCATTCAGTTCCGCAGAAATTCCCTCCTGCAACTCCATAAGGCGTGCCACCCGCTCCTGTTTCACCTTTTCGGGAACATCATCGACCAGGTTTTCGAAGGCAAAGGTCCCTTCTTCATGGGAATAAGGGAAAACGCCCAGCCTGTCGAAACGCTGTTCTTCGACGAACGTCAGCAACTCCTCAAAATCGGCGTCTGTTTCCCCGGGATAGCCCACCAGCAGGGTGGTACGGATCACCACTCCGGGGACTTCCGTCCTGATCCGGCGCAGCAAGGCTTCCGTTTCGTCCCGGGAAATCCGGCGTTTCATCGCACTGAGCACAGGATCGGAGATGTGCTGTAGCGGAAGGTCCATATAGCGGAGTACCTTCGGATTGGCACGCATGACAGGGAGGATATCGAAGGGGAACCGGGAAGGATAGAAATAGTGGAGCCTGATCCATTCAATCCCTTCCACTTCAGCAATTTTACCGGTCAATTGCGCCAGGCGGCTCTCCCCATAGAGGTCGTGACCGTAATAGGAGAGGTCCTGTGCGATCAGCAGCAATTCCTTCACCCCCCGGGATGCCAGGAAACGGGTTTCCTTCACCAGTTCTTCCACGGATCGCGACACATGACGGCCCGTCATCATGGGAATGGCGCAGAAACCGCAGAAACGGTTGCACCCTTCCGAAACCTTCAGGTAGGCATAGTGGGAAGGTGTGGTAATCTTCCTTTCGTAAATAAATTCAGGCTGCAGGGCGACTTTCAGCTCTCCTGCAACAGCCTTCAGGTCAAATTTGCCGAAATAACGGTCCACTTCGGGGATTTCCTGTTCCAGTTCCGTCTTGTAACGTTCCGAAAGACAGCCCATCACGTAGAGCTTTCCCACGTCGCCGCGGGCCTTGGCATCGGCCCACGAGAGGATCATGTCGATCGACTCCTGCTTGGCATCGTGGATGAATCCGCAGGTGTTGATGATCACGGCGTCAAAACCGCTCTCCCCCGAATCGTGAGCCACAGTCCAGTTACCTCGTTCCAGCTGATTCAGCAATACCTCGGAATCGACGAGGTTCTTGGAACACCCCATGGTAACAACATTGACGCGCTTTATTCTCTCCTTCATTATTTCGTTATGTCCCGCAAAAATAACAAAGATGAGGAACCGGAAAACGATGCCTTTGTCAGTTCACGGCATAGGATTTTCCTGAAAACGGAGCAAAACAGCCATTCGCAGGAAAAAGAGCACCATTCACCGAAAAACTGTCATGCAAACAGATGTCCTGCCATAACTTCGTTTGAGATTGATAACGAAGCCATGAAAACAATTTTGCTCTTTTCTTCTGTTTTTTACCTTCTCGGTCTGAAACTGGGGAACACCATTGACCTTTTGAAACGGACAACCACCCCGGTGAAGAAAGTGACCAGCGCCCCGGTCATAAAACCGAAGCCAACCGGAAAAAGCTACTTCTTAAAGGCAGACGGGGACTCCCCGAAAGAGCAGCCACGCCGGCCGCGTCCGAAACCCCTGCCCCGGAATTTCTTGGAGAGGGGCTCCTCCGTCGTCTGGCTGCCTTCAACAACTTCTTCTTTCCGCCGGGCACCATAATTGGTGCAACGGCCCATCTTCCAGCCCGTCATGGGACCCCGTCCCACCGGACCCGTCTGATCAAATCTTGGCATAATAAAAAAGTTTTAAATTATAAATATACATACACAATGTTTTCCCCACCTCACTCTCCTGCTTCCGAGAGCATTTCAAAGACTTTCCTGACCGTCACCGATTCGTGGGGAACGGAAACCAGTTGAACCTGCATCTGGTCGAAAAGGGATTTTACCTTGGTCCCGAACTCTCCGGAAACCACTTTCTGAACCCCCTTTTCCGCCATCAGGTTCACTGCAGCAACCCCGGTACCTTCCTGATGATCAATCCCCGGATTCGGGATAAACTCACTCACCCCCGTGAGGGTATCATAGACCACAAAAAAGTGACACCTCCCGAAACGGCGGTCAACCAATGCATCGGGAGAATCTCCCGTCGACGTAATTGCAACTTTCATATCTTTCTTTTTATATTTTTCGTTTTCCTGTTCCCTGAGAGAATCACTTCATGCCATCCGTTCCAGAGCAGCCTCACCATCACTGCCACCCTGCCCGCCGGCCCTTGCGGATCATACGGGATCCGCATTTGTCACATACCGCCTGACTACAAGGCATACCCGAAGGAACCTCTTTTTCTTCGCCGCAGGCCCGGCAAATGCACCGGAGCACATGTTCCTCCTGCTTCACTGCGTCTTTCACAGGTGAAATTCCTCCCGAACCGCACAACGCACATCGCGACGGCGCTTTCGTCTTTTCCAGATGGTTGAACCTGCACCGGCATTTTTCGCAACGGTACCACTCGCTTTCATAATAAATCATGCTACCTTCAAAAACCAGGGGCACCGCCGAGATAAACGCCCGGGCTACCTTCCGCCGGGCTTCATCATAAATCCTGGCAAAAGTCGGCCTGGAAACATTCATGATCCGAGCTGCCTCAGCATGGTGATACCCGTCAAAATCACACAACCTGATCGCTTCATACTCCTCAAAACCCATCAGAACAGGTGAACCATGGCTTTCTGTTCCCATTGGCAAAAACCCCTTAACCCTCGGAGGACCCATCACTTTCCTCAATAACTTACGTCTCGGCATTTCAAGAAATTTATCACTACAAATATAATGAGAATATTCTCGTAAAACAAATTTATGAACGCTGAATTATGATTTATTTTTTGTACAATTTTGAAACCTTCCGCAGTTTGGTTAAATTTGGGGATGGTCAGGGGATCTGCCCGGGTTGATAAGCTCGTTTCCTGACAGGGAACAGTGACTGGGAATCAGAGAAGGAACGTTTTCAACATCATATTACACCATGCGAATGCGCCAACTCCTCGTCATTTTTTCGGTGCTGCTTTTACGGCAGGTCACGGCGCAGCAGGTCGTTGTGCTTTCCGTGGAGCAGCCTCCTGAGCTAAGCTATTCCGTTACAGAGAATGATACCACGATCCGTAAAGGGGAGTCCGTGGTTCTGGGAAGCGGACTGACTGTCTGTGGCGGTTCGGGAGAATACAGCTACACCTGGTCGCCCGCAAATTCACTCGACAATCCCCTCGTCAAAAACCCAGTTGCCACCCCCGAAGATACCGTCACTTACCTGGTGACCGTCACCGATGGGAACGGGTGCCGCTTCGCCGTGCCATTCACCGTCAATGTAAAGCGTGAAGCGGTGAAAAGCATCCTTGCCGGTTCACTGGTGCCATTTGATGTCCTGATTTTTCCCAATCCCGGGAACGACGAATTCCGGATATACATTACCGGTCCTCCCTGCCATAAGATGGAACTGGCGGTGACCGATTTTTCCGGCAGGATTTTTCTAAAGGAAATCCTCCGCAATTTCGAAGGAGAGCGGACGGTTGTTCTTCATCCTGGGTTGTCAGGGGGGATTTACCTAGTCAGAATAAGTTCAGAAAAGGTTTTTATCAGCAAAGAACTGATCATCCGGTAATCCGGAATATTCAGCAACCATGCAGCAGCGGATATACCATATACTATTGTTTTTCCTGATGGCTGGGATTATTCCGGCAGCCGGGCAGGAGCTGAGGAAAGGCGGAAGTGTCATTTCGCTGGAAGGAGATTCGCTGGTCAGACTGGTACTCGGGGAGTACCGGGGGGTCGCGGTATGGCAGGAATCCACCGACAGCCTGACCTGGGTTACCGCAGCCGGTATTTCCGGGGACACCCTCACCGTGAATCCCCTGAGAGAAGGTTATTTCCGTGCTGAGGTGACCGAAGGCACCTGTCTGCCCGTTGGGTCTCAAACGGCCCGGATTCTGTTCACCCTTCCGCGGATCGCCACGGCAGAAGTAACGGACATAACGGAGACCACGGCATTGTGCGGGGGAATCGTCAGCAGCGACGGTGGAGCACCGGTCACTGCGCGGGGTGTCTGCCTGAGCCTCCGGGAGAACGCTTCGGTCACAGGCACCTGCACCACCGACGGTTCCGGAACGGGAGGTTTCTTCAGCCTGCTGACCGGACTCATCCCTGACACCGTTTATTACGCGCAGGCATATGCGCAAAACAGTAAGGGCATCGCCTACGGGGCGGTGGTCTCTTTCAGAACCCCACCGGAGATCAGACTCCCCGAAGTGGCTACCTGGGAAGTTATGGATATCACGGCCACCACGGCCACCGGTGGCGGATATATATTCTCGGACGGCGGGGCGCCGGTCACTGCGCGGGGCGTCTGCCTGAGTCTCCGGAAGAACCCTTCGGTCACAGGCACCTGCACCACCGACGGTTCCGGAACGGGAGGTTTCTTCAGCCTGTTGACCGGACTCATCCCTGACACCGTTTACTACGCGCAGGCGTATGCCCGAAACAGCAAGGGCATCGCCTACGGGGCGGTGGTCTCTTTCAGAACCCCGCCCGCAGAGGATCCCAACAGCGTGACGGATATCGACGGCAACGTCTATCCGGTGGTGAAGATCGGCGATCAGGAATGGATGGCACGGAACCTGCGGGTCACCAAAGCGCCCGACGGCACCCCAATATCCAGTTACGTGGTCGGAAACGACCCCGGCAACGCCCTCATCTATGGCCGGCACTACACCTGGGATGTGGCCATGAACGGATCTGCCGAGGAGTCGGCACAGGGCATTTGTCCCGACGGGTGGCACCTCCCGTCGGATGAAGAGTTTAAAATCCTGGAGATGGCACTGGGAATGACCCGCCAGGAAGCCGACCAGAGCAACGCCTGGAGGGGAACCGGCGTGGGCACACAGATGAAGGAAGGAGGAAGTTCGGGCCTTGACATCCCCATCGCGGGCATGTGCGTGGGAGGCAGTTTTCTGTATGTCGGGCAGTCGGGGTACATCTACTCATCGACCGAAGCCGGCTCGTATGCGTGGCGGCGGTGCCTCTCCACCAATGCTTCCACCGTAGGACGGTGGAACACCTTTCCGAAAAGTTACGCTTTCTCAGTCCGATGCCTTAAAAATAACTGACCATGCAAATAAGAAGATTATTATTAATTCCCGTGCTGATGCTCCTTCTGGCTGGATGCGGGAAAGAGGATCCCGGGGAAGGGGATCCTGACCAGCCGCTGGTATTCAAATCGCTGACGGCGGAAAAAGGCACCATCACCATCGCGGAAAAGACAAAGGTGACCGCCACAGCCACGGGTTACCAGCTGACCTACACCTGGCAAGCCACCATGGGTGATTGTCTGGGAAGCGGCAATATCATCGAATACATCCCCTCCCCCTGCACCCTGGGAGATATCAAAATCACCTGCACCGTGAAGGACGGAAATGGCAAAACGGAATCTAAGGATGTCACCATCAAGGTGGAGTAGCCGGTCAGGGCTGTCGATGGCATTCCTGCTGTTGCCGGCACTGGCCTTGATGCTGGGCGTTGCACCCCGCGTTCAGGCCCAGTGTCTTTCGGCCATCAATCCCGTGGGAGGTTCTTCAAACCTGCTCGTGCTGGAGAAAAATACCCTCCGGGTGATCTCATTTTACCGCTATCATTACGGGAACCGTTATTTCGAGGGAAGCAACCCTTCGGATTACGATGTCATCAGCCGTGCGGGGTATAACTATGCGGGCCTGATCCTGGCCTACGGGCTCACCCGGGGCATCACCCTGGAAAACGAGCAGGGCTATTTCATCAACAAAACCCAACATTACAGGGGAACCAGCGATTTTTTACGGGGAAACGGTTTTGCCTCCACGGTTTTCTCCCTGCGGGGGAGCATCCTGAAAAACGATATCGACAGGTTTTTCATATCGGGCAGTGCCGGTGCCAGGATTCCCTACACCCGTGAAAAACAGGTGAAGAACGGAACGGTCCTGCCCATAGAACTGCAACCCTCTTACGGCGCTTTCGGCGGTGTGCTGCAACTTTATGTCGTGAAAGAGTACACGGAAACAGGAACCCGTTATTTCTTCACAGGCAGAATGGAGAGCAGTCTTGAGAACCGGTATGATGAAAGACAGGGAAATGCCTTGTTCACTTCCCTGTTCTGGTCCAAACACCTGATGTTTCCCTGGCTGAAGGGGGACTGGACATCCATTGTGCAACTCCGGAGCGAGATCCGTGGGAAAGACAGGACCCCCCTGGGCGTGAAAGCCTCTTCAGGCAGTTACCTCTTCTTCCTTTCACCACAGCTCAACAGTTACATCAGGGAAAAGTGGAATGTGTCGGTCATCCTTGACATCCCTTTGTACCAGTATTTTCACGGCACCCAACTGGCTACCCGGTACGGGATATCGGTCAACCTGGCAAGGGATTTCAGTCTCTGACCCTCTGGTGCCCGGGGTTTTCCGGGTGCCCGTCGGTCAGGAAGGGAAAATCTTTGGCAACCCGCCGTTGAGGTAACAGTGGGTCATCAGTTCTGCCACACCGCTCATTCCACACGCTTCAGGCAAAGCAGCACCAACCGGTAGCAGATAAAAATCACCAGCGGAAGGCTCAAAAACCATGCTATCTGTGTCAGCATCCTGTTGATTTATTAAATTAGTGCAATGGATCAGTAGTTATTACCTTCCTGTTCCAGCTCTTCCCTGTCGATCTTTTTACGGGTCAGGGCACGCCAGGCATAGAAGATATAAGCCAGGACAAACGGCACCAGCAGAGAAACATAGCTCATGGTCGTCAGGGTATAATGGCTCGATGAGCTATTCCTGATGGTGAGGGAATCCTGCAGGTCGAAAGTGGAGGGGTAATAGGCGGTGTTGTTAAATCCGGCAAGTAAGAAAAGGGAAAAGACGGTGAGCACCGTTCCGGTCCCCGACAGCCAGATCCCCTTGTCGCTGCATTTTTCAAAACAGAAACCTGCCCGTATGATTCCGAGGAGCACCAGGATTACCCCCAAGAGGAACAAAACGGCCACCAGGGGCATCTCCAGGAGATTATGCAAGTACTTGAAGGGTTCCATGCTCACCAAACCGGTATCGGGATTGACGGCAAATCCCTTTTTCAGAAGCAGGAAGGCCAGGAAGATGAGAAAGAAAACCAAAAACGGGACGGCATTGTAAAAAAGCTGCTTTTTAGCCCTTCCGATGACTTCCGGATGGTTGACATTCTGGAAAAAGAAAAGAACGGCCAGTGTCCGCGACAGGAAAAACACCGCCAGTCCGAGCGCCAGATTTTGGATGTTGAGGGCTGCTTCCAGGCCGTGGTAGGGCGTTTCCCACTGGGAAAAGTTGTTTTCATTAACCGAAAACTGTGATCCTGTAAAGAATGTGGAGACGGCCACCCCCAGGAGCAGGGTTCCCACGAGACCGTTGACGAAAAGAAAAGTCTCATAGCACCTTTTCCCCAATAAATTGCCGGGTTTGGAGCGAAATTCATAGGAGACGGCCTGGATGACGAAGGCGAAGAGGATCAGCATCCACACCCAGTAGGCTCCGCCGAAGCTGGTGCTGTAAAAGAGGGGAAAAGAAGCGAAGAAGGCTCCGCCGAAGGTAACCAGCGTGGTAAAGGTGAATCCCCATTTGCGGCCCAGCACGTTCACCAGCAGGGAGCGCTGGGACTCATCTTTTCCCAGGCGGTAGATCAGGGTTTGTCCGCCCTGGACAAAGAGCAAAAACACGAGTAGTGCGCCCAGCAGGGAGATGATCACCCACCAGTATTGCTGCAAAGCGAGATGCGACAGGTTTTCAAACATGGCTGTTACCTCCTTCCTTAGGTCCTTTTTTGATTTGTTTCAGCATTATCTTTATTTCCGCGATCAGCAGAATTGTGAACGTGACGGCAAAAAGCACGAAGGTCAACTGGACCGTTCCTGTGGTCAGTTTCGACACAGCCGCCGAAGTAGGCATCAGGTCCTGGATGATCCAGGGCTGACGGCCGACTTCGGCCACCACCCACCCCATTTCGGCAGCCAGGTAAACCAGGGGAATGGACCAGATGGCGCAGTGATACAACCATTTCTTATTTTCGATTCTTTTTTTCAGGGTCAACCACAGGGAAACAGCAAACAGGAGAACGAACCAAAATCCGAGACCGACCATGATCCGGAAGGCGTAAAACGTCAGTTTGATGGGGGGTATGGCCTCGTGTTCATCTTTCAGGAATCCATACCCGAAGCTGGAGAAATTGGCTTCCAGCTCTGCCCGGGCACTGTCGGCACGGGCCATGTCACCCGCTTCTTTGGCAGCTTTATACTCTTTCAGGGCTTCCACGGCGATTTTTCCCTCCTCCATTTTTTCCGTGGTAGAGACAATGTTCCTTTCCGGGTTTCCGTGGATGAGGTCCTTAATTCCGGGAACGTATGCACTGGGGTCGAGGAATGCCATATAGGAGAGGATACTGGGGATTTCAATTTTGAAGAGAAAATCCTCTTTCCGGTGTTCCGTCATCGTCTTGTCGGTGCGAATGACTCCCAGGGCCACCAGGGGTGCGTGGGTTTGTCCCTCGTAGAGGTTTTCCATGGCGGCGAATTTCATTGGCTGGTATTGGGCCATCAGGCGTGCCGACTGGTCACCGGTGGCAATAATGAACACCGACATTACCAACCCGAAGACCCCGGCCACCACAATACTTCTTTTAGCCAGGAGTTTTTCGCGGTTCTTCAGCAGGTACCAACTGCTGACCCCGATCACAAAGACCGAAGCCAGCACAAATCCTGACTGCACGGTATGCAGGAATTTATTCACAGCCACAGGGGAGAGGAGGACTTCCCAGAAATTGACCATCTCATTGCGCGCTGTATCCGGGTTAAAACGCATTCCGGCGGGATATTGCATCCAGGCGTTGGCCACCAGGATCCAGAGCGCCGAGAGGCTGGCGCCGATAGCCACCAGCCAGGTGGACAACAGGTGAATTTTTTTGCTTACCTTATTCCAGCCGAAAAACATCACCGCGATAAAGGTGCTCTCCATGAAAAAAGCAAGAATCCCTTCTATGGCAAGAGGCGCCCCGAAAATGTCACCCACAAACCAGGAATAATTTGACCAGTTGGTGCCAAATTCAAACTCCAGGATGATCCCCGTGGCCACCCCGATGGCAAAATTAACCCCGAAAAGGGTCATCCAGAACTTCGTGATCCGTTTCCACTCTTCATCCCCCGTTTTTACATAGATCGACTCCATAAAGGCGATCAGGAAAGAGAGCCCCAAAGTGAGCGGAACAAAAAACCAGTGGTACATGGCGGTCAGCGCAAACTGGGCACGCGACCAGTCAATCAGCGATATATCCATATTATGGCAGTTTATTGGTTAATTCGTCAATCACATACTCCGATTTCTCCCGGTCGCTGCTGAACCTGTCATTCAGAAAATCAGGAAAGAAAAACAACCGGAAGACGACAAAGATGATGAATAACTTGATTAGGATGATGACCCAGAGACTCCGGCCCACAGTCATGTTCCGGAAACCCTCGTAGTAAAAATTCACTATTCTCCTGAAAAGATCCATCGCCAAAAATTCGGTTAAAATTAATCAAAATATCAAATGATGAACGCCGGATCAATAATATCCCTGACCGATACATTTTTAATTCCAGGTTCATTACTTTTGTAAAAAAATTGAATGGCGTTTCCTCAGGTATGTGAAAAGGAAATAGTCATTTTTAATTATGAAGAGATCTATGAAGAAGATTGCGCTCCCGGTCACCCGGGACAACCGTATTGACGACCATTTCGGTCATTGTGAGATGTACAGCATTTACACCATCAACGAGCAAAACGGGATAGCTGCTGTAGACACCATTACCTCTGCAGGGGGGTGTGGATGCAAATCAGACATCGCCGGAGTGCTGGCCGCGAAGGGTGTGACCCTGATGATCGCCGGGGGAATCGGCAACGGGGCCATCAATGTCCTCAACGCACAGGGAATCGATGTGATCCGCGGATGTTCGGGAAATGCCACGGAAGCCGTCAGGATGTTTCTGGCGGGAGAAGTTGCTGACAGCGGGGAGAGTTGCCGTGCCCATGAACACCAGCATGGGGATGGCCACAGATGCACCCACTGAGTTATTGCACCAGGCGATCGGGTGAATCCCTGAACGGATCCCTGGAAGACCTCACTTCCCGTACTTTTCAGAAACCAGTTCCGGCCATTCCAGGTTCATGGAATGAAGGGTTTTCAGCAAAATGTTGGCGGAAACCCAGGTTTTCTGCCAGTTGGAATCCGAAGGGATGAATTCCCACGGAACCACGTTGCACCGTTCGAAGATCTGCCGGTAAACCGTGAGATACTGCTCTCTTTTCCGGAGGGTATCCCAGTCGCCGTCATTGTGTTTCCAATGTTTCTCAGGATTTGTGATCCGCTCCCGGAGTCGCTCCTCCTGTTTTTCCTGCGATACGCACATGTAAAACTTCAGGATCCGGGTGCCGTTGTGGAGGATCATCTTTTCGAACTGGTTAATCAGGTCGTACCGTTTTTCAATGATGTCGGAGGGGATGTATCCTTCGACCGAAGGGACCAGGATATCTTCATAGTGTGAACGAACAAACACCTGGATCATCCCTTTTCCCGGCGTGTGTTTATGGATCCTCCACAGAAAATCGTGGGCATACTCTTCGGCAGTCGGCTTTTTGAAACTCGTCACCGACAATCCCACCGGATTGCAATATTCCAGCAGGTCACGCACCAGTCCGTCTTTTCCCGAAGCGTCAAGTCCCTGAAGGATGATCAGCACGCTGTGTTCCTTCTGGGCAAACATCTGGTACTGAAGGTCGCCGATCTCCTTCAGGATCTTTTTGGAAGCCTTCTTTACCTGGCCCTTGTCAAGATCCTCAATCCTCGAAATTAGTTCTTTCATCGGTTTTGTTTTTAACGTAATAAAGCCCTGAAATTACACATCATTTTTAAATTTCACAGGCTCCTCCCCCCTTCTTTGCAGAAAACAGTCGGGGGTACCCCTATTAACATACAGGTAACATAGAACTGGTTAAACGCTTCATAACCAAAAAAAACCATTTTCTTTGCAGTGAATTTGCCTGACAGCTGCGGTTGAAGGGCCAATTTTGAAAAATTATCAATTAAAAACGTTAATCATGAGCATTAAGAAGCAATTTTTGAAAACGAAACCGGTTTGCAAAGTAAGCTTTAAAGTTGCGAAAGAACTGGCCAATGGTGCCTCAAAAGTGAATATCGCCGGGGACTTCAACAACTGGAATAAGACTTCGGATGAGTTGAATATGTTGAAGGATGGCTCATTCTCGATCACCCTCGATCTTGAGACAGGTCGTGAATACCAGTTCCGTTATATACTGGATGGTTCTTACTGGATCAATGACGAAGCTGCCGACAAATATTGCAGCAGCGGCTTCGGCGATTCGCAGAATTCCGTAGTTGTTCTCTGATTTCAGCAGATCAGCGAATTCTGAAAGCTGTCCCGAAAGGGCCTTTTCCGGTCCTTTGAGACAGCTTTTTCTTTTTCCCCCGTTGAAACTCCCCGCCGCAAAGCAGCGGGGAATCCGATTCCGTAGCGGACTTCTTTAGTGTCTTGCCTGCTTTCCCCTCCATAGCGCCGGCGGGGAAACGAATTCCGCGAAGCCGGGATGAGATCGGCGGGTTTTAGCACCGGATCATCCATCAGCAAAGACCAGGTATTAATACTTACCTCGCTCAAAGAACGGATGTAGTCAATGCGCTCGCCGGAATTCAGGGACTACCGGGTATGCATCCCGGTATTTCACTCAAGCACAAAGCTGTAGCTTCCGGCTCCGGCGATGATATTTCCCTCTTCATCGACATGGATTCCGTCGACTTTTCCGGAGGCGACCGCCGTTCCCTTTTCTTTCAGGACTTCTCCCGGCTTCAGGGCGGGAGGGATGATCAGGGCGCTGGTATTCACCGGCACGGTGAGTTCCATGAGGAAACGCTCCCCTACCCTTTTCCAGTGGACGGCGAGCAGGCCATAGTTTGTTTCATAGGCGGCTTTGACCCAATTCAGGTCTCCCGCGGGTTCGGGCCTGATGATGACACGTTTGAATCCGGGCGCTTTTTCACAAATATTGACACCCGCGAGGGTATTCCACATCCATTCCCCGACGCATCCCAGGGCGAAATGGTTGCGGGAATTCATCCCTTCGGGCCTTTCCGTATCGGAATTCCAGAGTTCCCAGATGGAAGTGGCTCCTTTTTCCACCATATAACCCCATGAGGGATAGGTGGTTTGGGTGATCATCCGGTAGGCAAGATCGTGGTTTCCGTTTGCCGACAGCATGGGAAGGATATATCCGGTTCCCAAAAAGCCGGTGGTGGGATGGACATCTTTGGCTTTTACGTTGTCGACCAGGTTTTTCACCACCTGTTCCTTCAATTCCGGAGGGGTAATGCCGAAGGCCAGAGGCAACAGGTTGGCAGTCTGGGTCTTCCCCGGGTAGTTCAGGGACTCCTTATCCCAGTAGGTATTCTGGTAGGCTTCGGCAATCCGGGTGGCCAGCGCGGCATAGGTCAGGGAATCCTCCCTGTTTCCGAGAACGCCCGCCATTTTCGAAAGCAATTTCGACGTATAGAAGAAGTAGGCGGTACCGATGGGTTCCGAAGGGGTGGGTTCCACGGCGATCCAGTCGCCATAGCCATTCCATCCTCCCTTTTCCCCCCATATGTAAATCAGGTTTTCGCTTTTTGAATGCATGTAGTCCACCCATTTTTTCATCACCGGGTAGTATTCTTCGACGATCCGGCGATCCCCGTAATATTGCCAGGTAAGCCAGGGGATCACGACACAGGCGTCGCCCCATCCCGGTTTCGAAGGGCCCTGCACCACGATGGCCGGATTGACGTCATGGACCCATCCTGCGGAATCCTGTCCGTCGGCAATGTCAGTCATCCATTTTGACCAGAATCGGTTCAAATTCATATTGAAGTTAGCGGTAGGGGCGAAGATCTGTGCATCGCCCATCCATCCCAGCCGTTCGTCGCGTTGCGGACAATCGGTAGGTGCCGTGAAAAAGTTACCCCGCTGTCCCCAGGCGATGTTTTTATAAATGGCATTGATCAGCGGGTTGGAAGTTTCCAAGCTGCCCGTCCACGGCTCCGAGGTATGGATCACCTTACCGATGAGGGCGGTCTGCGCCGGTTTCTCCCGCAATCCCGACACCTGCACATAGCGGAATCCGTGATAAGTGAAACGGGGTTCCCAAACCAGGGGTTCTCCGCTGCAGATGATCCTGTCGGTAACTCTGGCGGTACGCAGGTTTTCCTGGGCTACGGTACCGTCGTCATGGAGCAGTTCGGCAAACCGCAGGGTGACGGTATCGCCCTTTTCTCCCGTGAGCATCAGCTGAGCCCAGCCCACCATATTCTGTCCCAGGTCAAAAACATATTCTCCGGGCAGTGGCTCGGAGAGCGCCACCGGGGTGATTTCCATCTGTTCGCGCAGCGGAGGGAAGCGGGGAGCTGCCAGGAGGCCGTCGAAGGAGGCCGGTTCGGCGGCCGCCCATCCTGAATCGTCAAATCCCGGCATGTTCCAGTCCTGAATTTCCAGGTTGGCATCATAGGTCTCCCCATGGTAGATATGGTCGTATACCACCGCCGATTCGTGCCATTTCCAGGTGGTGTCGGTAGCAAAAACCGTGACGGAGCCATCATCCCGGGTAACATGAAGTTGGGCCAGCAACTTCAGCGGACCTTCGCTGTATCGCACACCACCCTGCCAGCCAAGTCCGCCTGACCACCACATGTTTCCCAGTTCCGCCCCCAGGGCGTTGACTCCTTCTTCGAGCAGATCCCCGACATCATAAACCTGATATTCCACCCGTTTGTAAAAGTCGGTCCATCCCGGGGTGAGCAGGTCATTACCCACCCGGTTGCCGTTGATATAAAAAATGTAATTTCCCAATCCGGTGACGTAGAGGCGGGCTTTGGAGAATCCTTCCTCCCCGAGGGAGAACTCCTTGCGCATGCAGACCGACCGGTCGGGTTTTTCGGCCGACCGGGCAATCCAGGCAGCCTGCCAGTCCGCCGGAGAGAGCAGCCCCATTTCCCAACTGCCGGTATCGCTCCATCCTGTCAGCTTACCCGCATGGTCCCTGATCCTTACCTTCCAGAAACAGGTTTGTCCGCTGGCCAGGGGGGCGCCTTCATAGGCGACGTGGACCGATTCGGACGACTCCCTGAGGCCGGAATCCCAGAGGTCGCCCTGGTCCGCCGACAACAGTGCCGGCGATGACGCCACCAGCACCTGGTAGGCCGTCTGGGCAGCTCCCCGCCTGCCATCCCGGATCTTCCACTGCAGTTGAGGTTGCTGACGGTCAATCCCCAACGGATTCTCCTGCCCCTCACAATGCAGGGCATACAGCCGGGCCGACGACTGGTTGCTCTCACAGGAGGCAAGAATCATCATGGCCGCCGACAGAAATAAAATCGCTAGGTTTTTCATTCGTTTATTTGTTAATTATTTTGCTGTTCTTCAGTTGTTTTACGCAGACAGGTATGTGAGTCATCATATCCATGTAACTCGCATGGAGGCAATAAACATGCCTTTTTGCGTAAACCGTTACATGCTCGTTTCATAGTTTTATCTTTTGCTAAGAACTTTTTCTTCATACTCCCCGATGGCTTCGATATATTCCGCGCCCACCGGAACGCCGTGTTTCAGACAGTAATAATTCCAAACGGCGCCGAAAGGCTTTGTTTTCATCAGCTCCAGATAGGCCAGTCTTTCAAAAGTACGGCCTGCTTCCTCCCACCTCCTTATCATGGCGGTGGGTTCCAGCAAGGCGAAGAGGAAGGCCTGCTGCGCCGCACGGGTACCCACCACGTAAGCGCCGACGCGGTTGAGGCTTCCGTCGAAATAGTCCAGACCGATATTCACCCGTTTCAGGGCGTTGGCACGGATGATCTCCTGGGCAATGAGAAGGATTTCATCGTTCAGGGTGACCACGTGGTCGCTGTCCCACCGTACCCCCCGGGTCACATGGAGTAGCAACTCGGGAACGAACTGCAGGATAGATGAGATCTTGTCACCCACCTGCTCCGTGGGATGAAAATGGCCGTTGTCGAGGGTGATCAGCTTGTTGTTCTGCGCAGCGTAACAGAGGTAAAAATCGTGGGAGCCCACCACCATCGATTCCGAACCAATGCCGAAAAGCTTGCTTTCCACCCCATCCTTCATCAGTTCGGCAGGAAATTCCTCGGCGAAGATGTTGTCGAGGGCCTCCTTCAGAAGCCTCCGGTGGGTGTACCGGTCGAGGGGGGTATCCTTGGAACCGTCGGGGATCCAGAGGTTGTGGATACAGGGTGTTCCCAGCTGTTTTCCCATTTCCGCGGAGATGCGGCGGCACCTTTTGACATGCTCGATCCAGAACTGCCTGTTCTCCTCATTTTTGCCGGAGAGGGTAAAGCCGTCGTCGGCTTTGGGATGAGAGAAGCAGGTGCAGTTAAAATCAAGGCCGATCCCCTGCTCTTTCGCCCAGTCGATCCAGGGCTGGAAATGCTTCAGTTCGATCTGGTCTCTGTCAACGAATTCACCGCCGAAGTCACCATAGATGGCATGGAGACTCAGCCGCTGTTTGCCGGGGAGCAGGGACAGGACCTTCTCCAGGTCAGCTTTCATCTCCGTCACATTACGGGCTTTCCCGGGATAATTGCCCGTCACGGCAAGCCCGCCGCCGAGTTCACCCCCGGTACGCTCAAAACCACCCACATCATCGGTCTGCCAGCAGTGAAGACTGATGACCACATCATCCAGTTTCTTCAATACCGCATCGGTATCCACTCCCAGTGCGGCATATTCCTGCCTGGCCAGATCATACGCTTTCTCTACAAACTCTTTCTTCATCTTGTATTTTTTATGTTAATAATATTCTGAGATTCTAATCCATTTATTTATAATCATTCTAAAAAACACATAATTATCTAATTTACTATATTTTAAGAAATTACAAAATTTTCCGATCTTCTGGTTTATCCTCACTCCAGATAAAAGACCTCTTCGAGGGGGATGGTGACCGGCGAGTTGTCGGGATTGGTTTCCATGATATCTTTCATAAAGGCCCACCATCGGGCTACGACGGGATTGACGCCCATGTCCTGTGATGACTGCTCTCCGGCGACCTTCTGGACTCCGAAAAGGATGTTGGTTTCCTCGTCGAGGAAAATCGAATAGTCGGATACCCCCCCGTTTTTGATCAGTTTGGCCAGTTCTGGCCAGATGGCGTTATGTCTTCTGATGTATTCTTCCCTGCATCCGGGTTTCAGTTTCATCTTGAATCCGAATCTTTTCATATCGTATAAATTAAAAGTTAATCATAAATGTGGAGAATATCAGGATGGCCAGACCGATGATCAATACCGTCATGGTGGTTTTGCCAACCCCTTTCCACTCTTTCAGGATGATTCCCCAGACGTTGCTGAAGGTAACATTCAGCGACATAAGGATGCTCCAGGAGAAAATCATGATGACACTCCCCGGTTCGAAGAAGCTTTTGCCGACGCTGAGGCCGAAAAACTGGGAATACCAGAGGATTCCTGCCAGGGCGCAGAAGAGCAGGTTGTTGGTCATGACCTTGCGGGTGACCCGGGAATAGTCGCCGAACGATTTATTTTTATAATTCTGGAAGAGGCAGTAAGCGGCATTGGTGATGAATCCGCCGATGGTAACCATAAAGGTCGCCGGGAGGGTGCTGAAAAGTGAAGAGGCTCCGAGGGTTTCCGCGGCTTGGGCAATGGGTTTTCCCGCTTCGAGACCCAAGTTGAAACAGGCGCTCATCACACCGGCCAGCAGAGCCACCAGCAATCCTTTTCCGAGGGCGAAATCCTTGATGGCGGCCCGTTTTTGCTCTTCGGTCATATTTTTGGCGCGCAGGCTACCCGCATAGCCGATGGTGGCGATCCCTGCCAGGGCCACGCATACCGAGACCAGCAACAGGAGTCCCTTCCCGTGGAAAAGGTCGGTCCCCGCCATGATCGCCGGGATCATGGTGCCAAAAGCAGAACAGGTACCCAGCGCCACCGACTGTCCCATGGCGATGCCCAGATAGCGCATGCTCAGCCCGAAGGTCAGCCCCCCTACTCCCCACAAAACGCCGAAACCCACGGCTTTCAATGCCGCGACCCCTCCCCCCGATGAAAGAAGCCCGCCAAGGGTATGCCCCGCCGGTACCGCAAGCAACGCCCCTAAAAAAGGAAACACTAGCCAGGCAAAAACCCCCTGCGTCAGCCAGAAACTCTCCCATGACCAGTTTTTTACCTTGTTGATGGGAACATAGGAACTCGACTGTCCGAAACTTCCGATGGCGATAATGAGTATTCCCAGAATTGAATTCATCATAATATGTATAGATAGGTTTGGATTACAATTCCCAAATGTAACCATTCATCCCTTGATTCCAACTTTCCGTATGCAGATTTTCGCGTACAAAATGCGGTTAAATCTCCTATTTTTGACAAAAAAAGAGGATGATAACCGATCTGACCCACCTGATCCACCCCGGAATACCGGTTTATCCGGGCACTCCGGAACCTTTGCTGGATCCCCTTGCCACTTTGGAGCGGGAAGGTTACCGGGAGACGCTCCTTACAGCCGGGAGCCATACGGGAACCCACATGGACGCTCCTGCCCATATGATTCCCGGCGGCAAGACCCTTGACCGGTTTCAGGTATCCCACTTCACCGGCAAAGGAGTGGTAATCACAATTCCCCGGGGAACAGCCGCGATAGAAAAATCTTTTTGTAAGAAATCCGAAACTGCGATCTCCAAAGCGGATTATCTCCTGCTGAGGACGGGGTGGTGCCGTTTCTGGGGTGAAGAGGGTTATTTCTCGGGGTTTCCCGTGCTTACGGAAGAGGCAGCCCTCTGGCTGACGGGTTTTTCCCTGAAGGGCATCGGCATTGATGCCATCTCCATTGACGCCCCGGAATCGGAAACCTGGCCTGTCCACCGCATTTTACTGGGTGCCGGCATGGTGGTGGTGGAAAACCTTTGTTTTCCCCTGGAATTCACGGCTACCGACTTTCTTTTCACCGCCCTGCCGCTTCATTTCCAGGATGCCGACGGTGCCCCGGTGCGGGCCATCGCCCTATCTGCGGTTGGGCAGCTTTAGGTCCAATGCCGTCTCATAGCGGCGGCAGGGCATATTACAGTTTTTTGCAGATCCACTCGCGGGCATTGACAAAGGCCTGCATCCAGGGGGTGATTTCATCCTGTTTCCTCCCGGCGGGATAATATGCCCATTGGTAAGGGCGGAAGGCCCGTTCCATATGGGGCATCATGGCCAGGTGACGCCCGTCGGGACTGCAGAGGGCTGCCGTATCATATTCCGACCCGCTAGGATTTGCCGGGTAAAAGCTCCGGCTGTATTTCATGGCGATGCGGTACTCCTCTTCGGCCCCTCCGAGGATGAACTTCCCTTCCCCATGGGCCACCCAGATCCCCAGGCGCATCCCTTCCATATTCCCCAGCATCACCGACGGATTGGGAAGAATGTCCACGTTGAGGAATGCCGATTCGAATTTGCGGGAGTCGTTGTGTTCCATGACGGGCCGGGGTGCCGTTCCGGTATCGATAAGTCCCAGTTCCATCATCAACTGGCAGCCGTTGCACACCCCCAGGCTGAGGGTATCCTCCCGGTGGTAGAAATTTTCGAGGGCTATCCGGGCTTTCTCATTATACCGGAAAGCCCCCGCCCACCCTTTTGCGGAACCCAGCACGTCGCTGTTAGAAAATCCGCCCACAAAAACGATGAGATTGACCTCCTCCAGGGTTTCTCTTCCCGCGATCAGGTCGGTCATGTGGACATCCTTCACGTCAAAGCCGGCGAGGTACAACATCCAGGCCATTTCGCGGTCCCCGTTTGCCCCCTTTTCGCGGATGATGGCAGCCCGTATCCCCGAGGGTTTCCGCCGCGACAGCCCGATACCGCAGTCGGCCGCTTTCCCCGAAAAACTGCCGAAACGGAAGTTAAGTTCGTTCTCGCGGTAACGGGAGAAACGCTCCCGGGCTTTCGCCTCACCGCACTGCCTGCGGTCAAGCAGGTAGGAAGTTCTGTACCAGAGGTCCCTGAGCCGGTAAACATCGAACTGCCAGGACGCCCCGTGGTTGGTGACGGAAATTTTGTGGCCCGGGGCGGGTTTGCCGATCTCCACCCATTTTACATTCCTGAAGGAGAGAAGATTACGGACGGCTTCGGGATCGGCGCACTGAACCACCACTCCCGGATTTTCGGAGAAGAGGAGTTTCACGGTATCGGTCTCCCCGATCCCCGTCAGGTCCAGTTCCATGCCGGAATCGTTGTCGGAAAAGCACATCTCCAACAGAGTGGTGATCAGTCCGCCCGATGAGATGTCGTGTCCGGCAACGATCAGCCCGTTGGCGACGAGTTCCTGGACGGCATTGAAGCAGGCTGCGAAACCTTCCGCACTTGCCACCGAAGGGATATCCTTCCCCAGCCTGTTCAGGGTTTGCGCCAGGGCGCCGCCTCCCACTTTCCGGGGCATAAAGGAAAAGTCGATGAAAAAGAGGAGTTTTTCTGGATCGTTGACAAGGACGGGTTCTATGGTTTTGGAGACGTCACTCACCTCCCCGGAAGCTGAAATGATAACGGTACCGGGGGCATAGACCACGTCGCCGGGATATTTCTGGGTCATCGACAGGGAATCTTTTCCGGTGGGGATGTTGACGCCGATGGCGCAGGCGAAGTCGCTGGCCGCTTTCACGGCTTGATAGATGCGTGCATTTTCTCCGGGATTCCTGGCCGGCCACATCCAGTTGGCGCTCAGCGATACCGAACGGATTCCGTCGGGCATGGGTGCCCATACGATGTTGGTGAGGGCTTCGGCAATGGAAAGTACCGATCCTGCGGCGGCATCTGCCAGTCCGGCTACCGGGGCGTGCCCAATGGCCGTGGCAATGCCCGCCATGCCCCGGTAATCGAGGGTCACCACCCCCACATTGTTGAGGGGCAGGTGGAGTTTTCCGGCACCCTGCTGTTTGGCGATCCTGCCCGTCACCGACCGGTCCACCTTGTTGGTGAGCCAATCCTTGCAGGCCACCGACTCCAGCTGCAGCACATTCTCCAGGTAGTGGCCCATCTTTTCAGGATCCCAGGCCAACTCCCTGAAAGACACCGTCTCGCTGCTGTCCTCCAGAACCGTCCGGGGAGGTTTCCCGAACATATAGCCCAACTGCCAGTCAATGGGTTTCTCCCCGGTGATGCTGTTTTCAAAGGTGAACTGCATGTCGCCGGTGACCTCCCCGATGAGGTAAATGGGTGCACGCTCCCTTTGAGCGATGCGGATGAGCAGGCCAGTATCCTTTTCATGCATCACCAGCCCCATCCGTTCCTGCGATTCATTCCCGATGATCTCCTTTTGGGAAAGGGTAGGATCCCCTACGGGAAGCCGGGAGGTGTCAATCTTTCCCCCTGTTCCCTCTACCAGTTCCGAAAGGCAGTTCAGATGTCCGCCAGCACCGTGGTCATGGATGGAAATCACGGGATTGTCCTCCATTTCCGTCAGGGCGCGGATGGCGTTGAAGACCCTTTTCTGCATCTCGGGATTGGCGCGCTGGACAGCATTCAGCTCGATGGCATTTTCATATTCCCCGGTGGCCACCGAAGAGACCGCCCCTCCGCCCATGCCGATACGGTAGTTGTCACCCCCCAACAGGATGATCCGGTCGCCGGGAACGGGTTCCCCCTTGAGGCTGTCGCCCTTCTTCCCGAAGCCGATCCCCCCGGCCAGCATGATAACCTTGTCGTATCCGTATTTTTTTTGATTTTCAAAATGTTCAAAGGTAAGGAGGGACCCCGCGATCAGAGGTTGTCCGAACTTGTTGCCGAAATCGCTGGCCCCGTTGGAAGCTTTGATAAGGATCTCTTCGGGGGATTGATACAGCCAGGGGCGCGGCTCTGTGGCCTCCTCCCAGGGACGGCCATCTCCGGTACGCGGATAAGCGGTCATGTAAACTGCGGTTCCGGCTACGGGAATGCTCCCCTTGCCTCCGCCCATGCGGTCACGGATCTCGCCTCCCGTGCCCGTCGACGCCCCGTTAAAAGGCTCCACCGTCGTGGGGAAATTATGGGTCTCCGCCTTCAGGGAAAGGACGGTTTCAAAATCGGTGATCCTGAACCAGTCCGGCTTGTCCGGGCTCGCCGGGGCAAACTGCTCCGCCTCGGGACCCTGCACAAAAGAACAGTTGTCACGGTATGCCGAAACAATCTTGTTGGGATTGACCTGCGAAGTCCTTTTGATCATCTGAAAAAGAGAGAATTCCTGCTCTGTCCCGTCGATCACAAAAGTTCCGTTAAAAATTTTGTGGCGGCAGTGTTCCGAATTGACCTGCGAAAAGCCGAACACTTCGCTGTCGGTGAGGTTACGGCCCAGCGCTTCCGCCACCGAATGGAGATAGGCCACCTCCTCCGGACTTAGCGCCAGCCCCTCCTTTTCATTATATGCGGCAATATCGTCAATCTCCCTGACCGGATCGGGCTCCCTGCGGACGGTGAAAACCTCCTGGTCGGGATGATGGTAAAGCGCCTGCAACATCGGGTCATGGTGAGCCCCAGGACCTTCCGCTGGAAAAAGCTCCTCCATCCGCGTCACCCCGTCAATGCCCATGTTCTGGGTAATCTCCACCGCATTGGTACTCCAGGGGGTAACCATCTCGCGGCGCGGACCGCAGTACCACCCCTCCAGGGTGGAAGAGGATTCCAGAATGGCTTCCCCGAGCAGCCAGATGAGTTTCTCAATCGCTTCCGCCGGTAAAACTACCGACGTCTGAACGGCTACCACCGTCTGCTGACGGGTCCTGAAAAAAAGTATCATGGATTTGCGGTTTTATCGGCTGTCCTTCGTGAACAGCACGAACAAAGATAGGAAATTGAACAAATTTTGTATATTTAAACCCTGAAGTGCGTTTATAAAAATATACCGGTGACCACAGGAGATAATTTTCCTGCGACCACAGGAGGTTGACGGGCCGGACAAATTTTGAACGATCATACTGATTAACAAACTTAATATTCCATTTATGAAGACAAGACACTCAAGGAGGGATTTTATCCGTCTCTCGGCGGCAGGGGCAGTCGGGGCGCTGGTCATTTCGCAATTTTCCTGCAAGCCCAAAGTCAAAAAGGGAGTGGAAGCCCCCGATCCGAAAAGTTTCGGCGTAGGCCTGCAGTTGTACACCATCCGGGATGCCATGGACGCTGACGCCGCAGGATCCCTGAAGCAGGTATCCGATATGGGATACAAATATGTGGAGCTGGCCGGCTATGCCGACGGGAAGTTTTACGGGTATGCGCCCGCCGATTTCCGCAAGCTGGTAGAAGACCTGGGCATGGAGATACTGAGCAGCCACACCCAGGTGGAAGCCACAGGCATCACCCTCGACAATGCCAAAAAGATGGCCGATGACCATGCCCTCCTCGGGGTAAAATACTGTGTGCAGCCATGGGTGGTTCCCGAAGCACGCACCACCATCGCCAGCTACCAAAAAATGGCGGCCGACTGGAACCAGGTCGGCGAGATCATGAAGGAGGTTGGCATCAGCTTCGGGTATCACAACCACAATTTCGAATTCGACACTGTCGAGGGCAAAGTGCCATTCTTCGATGTCTTCATGGCCGAACTCGACCCCCGCCTGGTCATCATGCAAATCGACCTTTTCTGGGCCATCAAGGCCGGACAGAATCCCGTCGACATCTTCAACAAATATCCCGGGAGGTTTGAACTCTTCCACATGAAGGATATGTTCACCCATGAACCGCCCTTCTTTTACACCGACGGCGTGGAAGATTTCGCACCCGTGGGAGAAGGCGTCATCGATTTCAAAGAGATCCTGGCTGCCAAAGAAGTGGCGGGAATGAAATACATGATCGTGGAACAGGATCGTACTAAAGACGGGCTTCCCTTCGAAGCCATCCAAAAAAGCATCACCAACCTGACCACCAAGATCCTGGTCTGACGGAAAATGCGCCTGCTGATCCTGCCGCAAAGCCGATGGGATTGCGCTCGCCGGATGAGTATTGTTTGTGATCCCTTTAAGCTGACCTGGGGAGTATTCCCTGGTCAGCTTTTTTTTTCCCTTGCCATCCCGGATTTTTACGCTAATTTTGCGTGAGGTGGGATGCTCCCCCACAAAAAGGTGTTTAATCAAATAAATAGTATGTTATGGCAATCATTTTTGAAGAAAGGCACAATTTCCATCCCAAAGATTTTAAATATTACGGAACCAAAAGGATAAGGAAGGAGTTCCTGGTGAAGAAGGTGATGGATCAGGGCTCTATCAGGCTTGTCTATTCCCATATCGAGCGTTTCATCACCGGGGGTGCGGTTCCTGTGAAGGAGGAGCTGGTACTGGAAAGCGTGGATGCCCTGAAGAGCAACTATTTCCTTGAACGACGTGAACTGGGAATCATCAACACCGGCGGTGACGGCACGGTGGTGGTCGACGGAACAGAATATCTGCTCCATAAAAAAGAGGCCCTTTATGTCGGGAAAGGATCTAAAGAGGTCATCTTCCGGTCGGAAGACCCGGGGAATCCTGCGAAGTACTACCTCAATTCGGCACCGGCGCACAAAGAATACCCGGTTGCGCACATTACCTTCGAAAAAGCCAACATGATCAGGACCGGAGCGTTGGAGACCTCCAACGAAAGGCAGATTAATCAACTGATCATCAACAAGATCGTCTCCACATGCCAGCTTCAGATGGGGCTTACCGAACTTCGTCCCGGATCGGTATGGAACACCATGCCTCCCCATACCCATTCGCGCAGGAATGAGGTCTATTATTACTTTGACCTTCCCGAAGGAGAGGCGGTATGTCACTTCATGGGCAAACCCAGAGAGACCCGTCACATCTGGATGAAAAACGAACAGGCCGTCATATCCCCCAGCTGGTCCATCCATTCGGCAGCCGGCACCGCCAACTACTCCTTTATCTGGGGCATGGCCGGCGAAAACCTCGACTACGCTGATATGGACGGCATCCGTCCCGATGAACTGCGATGAATTCCGAATTCCGAAATCCAATATCCGAAATCCCATGAATGACTTATTTGACCTTACCGGCAAAGTGGCGCTGATTACCGGGGGAACCCACGGCATTGGCATGGCCATTGGCAAAACCCTGGGGAAAGCCGGAGCGAAGATCTGCGTGAATGACCTGTTGGAGGTACGCCTCGAAAATGCGAAAAAAGAGTATGCCGAAGCCGGAATCAATGTTTTCACCCTTGTTTTTGACGTGACCGACGAAGCACAGGTCGACGCCGGGATTTCCGTCATTGAGCGGGAGGTGGGTCCCGTCGACATTCTGGTCAACAATGCCGGCATCATCAAGCGGATTCCGATCCTCGACATGGCGGTGGAAGATTACAAACAGGTCATCGACGTCGACCTGGTGGCTCCTTTCATTGTCAGCAAGCGGGTGGTGCCCAACATGATCAGAAAACGGGCGGGAAAAATCATCAACATGTGCTCCATGATGAGCGTCTACGGCCGCAATACCGTCTCGGCTTACGCCTCTGCGAAGGGCGGGCTGAAGCTTCTGACCGCCAACATGTGTTGTGAATGGGCCAAGTACAACCTGCAAATCAACGGCATTGGTCCGGGGTACATCGCTACCGCCCAGACCGCCCCGATCCGCGAGGGGAACCATCCCTTCAACGATCTTGTGATGACGCGCACCCCCGCCGGCCGGTGGGGAGAACCTGAGGATGTCGGAAACGCCGCCCTCTTCCTCGCCTCCAAAGCCAGCGATTTCGTCAACGGTCATGTCCTCTATGTCGACGGCGGAATTCTGGCCAACTTCGGCTATGTCAAAGGGGAAAACGACCTGTAACCGACAACAGGATCAGAAGATCAGAAGATTGGAATATCAGGATTGGAACTCCCCGGCGCAGAGCAGCGGGGAAACGAATCCCGGACAACCGGGATGAGTTTGACGGGGTTCAGCAGCAGATCAACCAAAAGCAGAGGAGAGGCACTAATGCTTACCTGGCATAAAGAACGGATGTAGTCAATGCGCTCGCCGGAACGAATATTACTGACATAAAGAATAATATAAAACTGATGTGATGAAAAGATTTCTCATTTTCATGATTTCCTTGTTGGTGGTAACCACCGGTTGCCGGAAAAATACGGGCTGGGTCATAGAAAACCCGCTCTCTGCGGATAGAAGCGATGAGGTCCTCATCTTTTCGCGCAATGAAATTGCCGCCAAACTGGCGATTCCCGGTGATATGATGCCCCTGTTCCATATGGGTGGAGCATTGCTTCCTTCCCAGGCCGACGATTTTGACGGGGACGGACAGTGGGATGAAGCAACGGTGGTGGTCTCCCTTCCGGGGGATGGTTCGGGGAAGCTGGTGGTTTCCTTCGTTTCTCCGTCCGCATATCCATCCTTCGAGAAGCGAACCAACGTGCGCTTGGGAATTTTGCAGGAAGACGGCACTTTTCCGGAAACAGACCGTTATATGGCGCCTTCATGCAGGGACTCCTTCAGAATCATCGCCCAGGCCGAAAGCGTGAATTGGGAAAACGACAAATTTGCCTTCCGCACCTATTTTGACTGCCGCAATGTGAAGGATCTCTTCGCCAAGCGCAAACCGGTGATGGTGATCGATTCCCTGCAATACCCGGGAACACCCAGTTACCACGAACTGGCCGACTGGGGCATGGATGTGCTCCACTGCGGCAGTTCCCTGGGCAGCGGAGGCATTGCCCTGCTTTTGAACGATTCCCTTTACAGGCTGGGATCCACCGAAGGATATGAATATGTCAAAATCGCTGAAGGTCCCGTACGATCGGTTTTTGAACTGCGGTACACGGGATGGGAGGTTGCCGGACAACTGCTGGAAGCTGTCGAGCGCATCTCCATCTTCCCCGGAAAACAGTGGTTCCAGTCGGACGTGACCGTGAATCCCCTTCCCGAAGGCTCTGAAATCGTCACCGGCATCGTCACCAGCAAGCTAACCCGGCAACCTTTCCAGTTCCGCGAAAACGGATTTACCTGCATCGGCACCCATGATGTACAGTCGCTCAACAATGATGAACTGGGGATGGCGGTCATCGTTCCCGAAAATGAAACCGGCAGGATCGCCCGCACTTCCGATATCAACTTCTTCGAATTGGGGTACCAGACCGTGAAGGAGAAGAATTTCAGCAACATCATCAGCGAAACGTACTACATATCCCAGCAGGTTTCGGCAAACCGACCGGCGCGTCATTGGTTCGCCGCCGTGTGGGGTCTTGATCAGGAACAATGGAAGAGCGAAGAAGGATTCCGGCAATACCTTTCCTCAGAAATGCAGAAACTGGCAAATCCCCTGATCATCAAAGGATTAAGGGGATCACTGTAAGATGCACCAGGTGATTGGTCTGGTTTTATACACCGGCTTCCTATCAAAGAAAAGCAGTAATTTCATCGGGCATCAGTCCGGGATATTCCGCCGGCGATAACTGTCGATTGCTTTTTTCACCGATCCGGCTTCCAGCAGGAGTTCCCGGGCTTCCGTCTGTTCCAGTCCCAGTTCTTCCATGAGCATGCGGGTGCCGCGTGCCACCAGTTTAGCGTTCGTGAGCTGCATGTTGACCATTTTGTTTCCTTTGACCCTTCCCAGCTTGATCATGATTGTGGTGGTGATCATGTTCAGGATCATTTTTTGAGCGGTTCCGGCTTTCAGGCGGGTGCTCCCTGTGACGAATTCCGGTCCGACGATGGCTTCTATGGGGAATTCCGCGGTCCGGGCGATTTCAGAACCGGGGTTGCAGGTGATGCATCCTGTCAGCAGACCCGCTTCACGGGCTTTTCTGACGCCGCCAATCACCCAGGGTGTCGTTCCCGAAGCGGCAATGCCAATCACAGTATCAACGGGTCTGACGTTGAAGGCCAGGAGTTCTTCCCACGCTTTTTCCGGGTCGTCTTCGGCATTTTCCACGGCTTTCCGCAAGGCCACATCCCCCCCGGCGATCATCCCGATCACCAGGTTTTCGGGAACCCCGAAGGTGGGTGGCAATTCCGACGCATCCAAAACCCCCAGCCTGCCACTGGTACCCGCTCCGAGATAAAACACCCGGCCCCCTTTCTTCATCCTTTCGATGATCCGCACCACCAGCTGCTCAATTTGGGGCAGCGCTTTTTTCACCGCCAGGTGCACCTTGGCATCTTCACGGTTGATGCTCGTGATGAGTTCCGCCACAGACATCTTCTCCAGATTGCTGAACTTCGAAGGAGTCTCCGTTATGGTCAGCGTAAATTTTGTACCGCCAGTCATCGTTCAATTAATTTAACATCGAAATTAGCACATAATCCTGACGGTTGTTCATCTGCCGTCATTTTTCCGGTGAAATCACACCCGGCAGTTTACCGGAATGCGCGGCCGAGATGATACTCCACCAATCCTTCAATGGGATCCTGCACGATCTTTCCCACCGTCAGCCCCAGGGAAACGGCGACTTCCCGCAGGATCTCCTGAAAATACCAGGCGATGCTTCCCGTGAAATGGATCCGGTAGCGCACGACATGGGGATACTGAAATACATTCCGGTGGAAGAAAGCAGTAAATTCCTGCTTCACCAGGTTCTGCAATTCAGGTTCGTGCAGGTTCTCATGGATAAAACGGGTGAACCGGGCGGCATACCGGTTGGGGAAAGGCTTGCGGTAGATATTTTCCATGATCTCCTCCCGGGTCACTCCGGTAGCAAAAAAACGGGCGATGATGGTCTCGGGAAGCTGCTTCTTCAACACATCGGCCAGCAGCCGTTTCCCCAAAACTCCGCCGCTGCCCTCATCCCCCAAAACAAAGCCAAGGGGTGAGACATTCTGTACAATCTTCTCTCCGTCGTATGAACAGGAGTTGGAACCGGTTCCCAGGATGCACGCTATTCCGGCCTTCCTTCCGCACAGGGAACGCGCAGCAGCCATCATGTCGCTCTCCACTTCGATCTCCGACGTCTGGAAAAAACATCCCAAAGCGTTGTAAAGCACTTCGTTGACCGTCGGATTGGTGCATCCCGCACCATAGAAAAAGAGATACCCGGGTTCCCCCGGCGAGGCACCAAACTCCTTCTCCAGGGTGGCCAGAATCTCAGCTTCCCCCTGGTAATAAGGATTGATCCCGGCGGTCAGCAGATATTCCTTCCTTCCGCTGTGGGTGTCACACATACACCAGGTGGTTTTGGTGGAGCCACTGTCAGCAATTATCATTAGCATTATGAACAGGTTAAAATTTTTGAATTCGGGTGAGCACAATCCCATCGGCTCTGCCGCGCTGAAGCGGGCAAAACAACATAGAAGTCCCCGACGGAATCGGATTCCTCACGCCAGAGGCGAGACGGGGAGTTTCATATATTGAGTCCGGGTCATGGCAAAGAACGTGTAACAAAGATCGTTAAAATAGTCCGGTTTTCAAGGCCCGTTATGCCTCATCTCCGATTTTTTGCACGGAATGAGGTTTTCACGGGAAGGTTGATTATTTTTGAGGGTGAATCATGCAAGAAACAAAATTATGAACAAGATGATCAGTTGTTTTCTGTCCGCCGGGGATGCCGGCGATGTGAACCAGACCATAAGAGCCCTGAGGCAGTCGTCAGTGACCGGGGATATCTTTGTTCTGAATCCGGGAACTCTCAGGGATGCGGATTTTGAGGATGCCGTTTCGTTTCCGGGCGGCTCCCTAGCTGCCACCGGGACCCTGCGGGAGATCGCGGCCGCTGCCGCTGGGGAATATATCCTTCTGTATACCAAAGCGTTGCCGCTAAGTCCGGGCCCCTGGGCACTGGAAAGGATGGTGCAGGTGGCCCGGGACACCGGGGCGGGGTTGGTCTATTCCGATTACTACGCCCTGAAGGAGGGAAAACTGCACCCCAATCCTGTCATCGACTACCAGGAAGGAAGTCTGCGCGACGATTTCAACTTCGGCTCGCTGCTCCTATACGAAACCGCGGCACTGAAAGCTGCTGTCGCGCGCATGGAGCAAGCGTTCCGCTTTGCCGCCCTTTATGACCTGCGGTTGAAGGTCTCCCAAAACCACCCCGTGGTGAGGATCCCCGAATTTCTCTATACCGAAGTGGAAACCGACATCCGCACATCGGGCGAGAAACAGTTCGACTATGTAGATCCCCGGAACCGGGCCGTCCAGATCGAGATGGAAGAGGCATGCACCCTTCATCTGAAGGCCGTCGGAGGCTGGCTGAAACCTGACTTCAGGAAGGCGGACCTGTCAGCAGGAGGCTTTCCGTGCGAGGCTTCTGTGGTGATTCCCGTGCGCAACCGAGTCCTGACCATTGAGGATGCCGTCAGGTCAGTGCTTTCCCAGCAGGCCGGCTTCTCTTTCAACCTGTTCGTGGTTGACAACCATTCTACCGACGGAACCACCGAGATCCTGCGAAGAATAGCCGGGGAGGAGAGCCGTCTGGTGCACATCCTCCCGGAGCGAAATGACCTGGGGATCGGAGGATGCTGGACCACCGCCGTCATGGACCCCCGGTGCGGAAAATTCGCCATCCAGCTTGACAGCGACGACATCTACATCGACGACCAGGTGATCAGGAAAATCGTGGAGTGTTTTTATGCCGAAGAGTGTGCCATGGTGGTGGGATCGTACCGCATGGTCAATTTCCGACTGGAAGAGATTCCTCCGGGCGTGATCGATCACAGGGAGTGGACCCCTGACAACGGGCCCAATAACGCCCTGCGCATCAACGGATTGGGAGCGCCCCGGGCATTTTACACCCCCCTGCTCCGGGAAATCCGGATCCCCAATACCAGCTATGGCGAGGATTATGCCGTGGGCATCAGGCTTTCGAGGAGTTATAGGATCGGGAGGATTTACGAACCTCTTTATCTCTGCCGCCGGTGGGATGAGAATTCCGATGCCGCCCTCGACGTGGTGAAAATGAACAGCAACAACCTTTACAAAGACCGTCTGCGAACCATCGAGCTGATGGCCAGGAAACGGATGAATCGTTAAAAAGCCTCCGTCGGGCCGTGCCGTGGCCCGACGGAGGGATCAGAGCATGGTCATTTGGAACTCCCCGCCGCAGAGCGGACGGGGCACGCACTCTTCAGAATTGAAACGTTTACAAACGAAAGTGACCGGCTATGCCGATTTGGCTTCGTGTGACGGACACCCTTCCTGGTATTCGGCGATGATCTGTTTGACCTGCTGTGGGGATACCCTGCCATAGACTTTTTCCCCCACCATGATCACGGGTGACAGTCCGCAGGTGCCCACACAACGCAGGCAACTCAGCGAGAATTTCCCGTCGGGGGTCGTCTGCCCCACCTCTACCTTCAGCTGACGCTTGAATTCGGAGAGTACCTGTTCGGCACCCCTCACATAGCAGGCGGTGCCCATACAGATCGAAATCGGAAACTCCCCCTTGGGAATCATGGTGAAATAACTGTAAAAGGTGACCACACCGTATACTTTGGCCACCGACATGTTCAATTCCTGGGCCACCAATTCCTGAACTTCGGCAGGAAGATACCCCAGCTTATCCTGCACCTGGTGCAATACGTTGATCAGTTCACCCTCCTGGTTCCCGAAACTCATGCAGACCTCTTTTATGGTCTCCACTGCAGAATCTGATAGTTTTATTCTTGACATAATCGTAATTTTTAAGTAATGAACTCCTGATATCCGGAACCCGGCGGGTTACCGTGTACGGTCGAAGTAGACGGTATGCAGCAGATGATGCGCCTTTTCGCTCATCGGGTGCCCCAGGTACTCTTCGTACAGCTTTTTGATATAGGGATTTTCGTGCGACTTGCGGATCGCTTTGTTGGAGTCTTCCCGGTAGAGCGCCATCTGCCGCTTTTTGAGGATCTCCACATTTCCGTGGTGATACGGCTGTCCGCCCCCGCCGATGCATCCGCCGGGGCAAGACATGATCTCAATGGCATGGTACCAGCTGTTCCCCGCACGCATGTCCTCCAGCAACTTCCTCGCATTCCTCAGTCCGTGGGCGATCCCGATATTGATGGGCAGTCCGTTAAAGTCAATGGTGGCTTTTCGCAGTCCTTCCATACCGCGCAATTCCTCAAACTCAATTTTGGGAAGCTCCTTTCCGGTGTAAAGCTCGTAGGCGGAACGCACGGCAGCTTCGATCACCCCTCCCGTAGTTCCGAAGATCACCCCGGCACCCGTGGATTCCCCGAGTGGCGCGTCATATTCTTCGTTGTCAAGGAGCCTGAATTTTATATTCGACACCTTGATCAGAGCTGCCAGTTCACGGGTTGTGAGGGCGAAGTCCACGTCAGGATTGTTGTTAACGGCAAATTCATCCCTTCCGCATTCGTATTTCTTGGCCACGCAAGGCATGATGGACACCACCACCAGATCTTCCCGTTTGATGCCGAGAATTCCGGCAAAGTAGCTTTTGGCGATGGAGCCGAACATCTGCTGCGGGGAGCGGGCCGTAGAAGGAATATCCTTCATATCGGGGAACTGGTGTTCAAAGAATTTCACCCAAGCCGGGCAACAGGAGGTCAGGATGGGAAGTTTAACGTCAGGATCCCCTTCGAGGTGGCGTTTCAGGCGGTTGAGCAATTCTGTTCCTTCTTCCATGATGGTCAGGTCGGCGCTGAAATCGGTATCGAAGACGTAGTCGAATCCCAGGCGTCTCAGGGCAGCGACCAGTTTTCCGGTGACCAGTGTTCCGGGTTCCATATCAAACTCTTCGCCCAGGGCGGCGCGCACGGCCGGAGCGGTCTGGACGATTACCGTTTTGGTGGGATCTGCCAGAGCGCGCACCACAGCCCCCGTATGGTCGACCTCGGTGAGGGCACCCGTGGGACAAACGGCCACGCACTGTCCGCAATAAGTACATACCGAGTGGTCGAGGTTCATCTCAAACGCAGGCGACACCACGGAACTGAACCCCCTGTTGATGGCTGAGAGCACCCCCACCGTCTGCACCTCGTTGCACATCATCTCACAACGGCGGCAGAGAATGCATTTGTTGAGTTCTCGGATGATGGCCGGAGAAGTATCTGCGCGATAGGAGGATTGTTCCCCCTTGTAATGAATCTCCCGGATCCCCAGACGGTGAGCCAGGTCCTGCAGTTCGCAGTTTCCCGACTTAGCGCACACCAGGCAGTCGGAAGGATGGTCGGAAAGGATCAGCTCCAACACGGTCCTGCGGGCATTGATCGCCCTGATGCTGTGAGTGCTGACCTCCATGCCGTCGGTGGCTTCCGTGCAACAGGCAGGCGCCAGGTTACGACGCCCCTTCACCTCCACCACACAAATGCGGCACCCGCCGGGCTTGTTTTCAATGCCCAGATCGTCAAGCTTCATGTGACAGAGCGTGGGAACAGTAATACCAATACTTTTAGCCGCCTCCAGAATGGTGGTCCCTTTCACCACCACAACCGGCTTATTGTCAATTGTCAAATTTATCATATCCATAGCAAAAAAATCTTATGGGTTAGGATACCAGGATGGCACCGAATTTACACTTCTCAAAACAGACTCCGCATTTGATGCACAACGACTGGTCTATGAAATGGACTTCCCGTTTCTCACCGGTAATGGCACCCACCGGGCAATTGCGGAAACAGAGGGTACACCCGGTACACTTGTCCTCAATCACCTCATAACGGACCAGTGCCTTGCACTGACCGGCCGGACAATGGCTTGCCTTCACGTGGGCTTCATACTCTTGCCTGAAATATTTCAGGGAGGAGAGCACCGGATTGGGTGAAGTCTGCCCAAGTCCGCACAGAGAAGCATCCTTGATCACATTGCTGAGCATAAACAACCGGTCGAGGTCCTGAATTTCTCCTTTCCCGTCGGTGATTCTTTCCAGGATTTCATGTAGCCGCTTGTTGCCGATCCGGCAGGGGGCGCACTTACCACACGACTCTTCCACGGTAAATCCGAGGTAGAACTTGGCGATGGCCACCATACAGTCGTCCTCGTCCATCACGATCATCCCCCCTGATCCCATCATCGATCCGGCAGCCAGGAGGTTGTCGTAATCGATGGGGGTATCCAGGAATTCCGCCGTCAGCATACCCCCCGAGGGGCCACCGGTCTGCACCGCCTTGAATTTCTTGCCGCCTCGGATGCCGCCGCCGATATCATAGATCACCTCCCGGAGGGTGGTGCCCAAAGGCACTTCGATAAGACCCACATTGTTGATTTTTCCGGCCAGGGCAAAGACTTTGGTACCCTTGGACTTTTCCGTACCAATGGATGCGAACCAGTCGGCCCCCTTATTGATGATCACCGGTATATTGGCATAGGTCTCCACGTTGTTGACGTTGGTAGGTTTGCCCAGGTATCCCGACACCGAAGGGAAGGGAGGCTTAAAAGTAGGTTCCCCGCGGCATCCCTCCATGGAATGGATCAATGCCGTCTCTTCGCCGCAGACAAATGCGCCGGCCCCGTAGCGGATCTCTATGTCGAAATTAAAACCCGATCCCAGGATGTCATCTCCCAGTAAGCCGTATGCCCTGGCCTGGGCGAGGGCAATCTTCAGCCTTGATATGGCCAGCGGGTATTCGGCGCGGATGTATACCAACCCTTTAGAAGCCCCGGTGCAATAGCCATTGATGATCATGGCTTCGATCACCGTATGGGGGTCCCCCTCCAGGATGGAACGGTCCATAAAGGCGCCCGGGTCTCCCTCATCGACATTGCATACCACATATTTCTGGTCCCCGGGGACTTTGGCCGTGATTTCCCACTTCAACCCTGTGGGGAACCCGCCGCCACCGCGTCCCCGAAGCCCCGATTTTTTGATCTGCTCAATAACCTCCATGGGCTTCATCTCCGTCAGACAGGTGCCCAAAGCCATGTAGCCGTCATGGGCGATGTATTCATCAATCTCTTCAGGATTGATAAAGCCACAGTTCCGTAATGCTATGCGAATCTGCTTTTTATAAAATTCCATGTGCTGCCTGTCGCGGACCACCGTCCCGGTTACCGGATCACGGTAGAGCAGCCGTTCCACCTGATTCCCCTTGACGATGTGCTCCTTTATGATTTCGTCGGCATCGGAAGGCTTAACACGAACGTAGACAGTCTTGTCGGGCATCATCTTGACAATCGGCCCCTTTTCGCAGAAACCGAAACAGTCGGTAAGTACCACCTGGACCTCCTCTTCCAGACCATATTCATTGAGAAGGTTCACGAATGAAGAGCGTATCTCTTCACTTTCGGAGGCCTTGCAACCTGTCCCCCCGCAAACCAGGATTTGAAAGTTGTATTCTGACATATCTCCAGGATTAGATTGATTTTCTAATATTCATCTATTGTTTTGAAATTCACGGGAATGATCCCGTCGGCCAGTTCACCCTTGATGATAAAACGGTCGATGATCTCCCTGGCTTTTGTCTTGTCGACATGGCCGAAAACCACCGGTTCCTTTCCCGGAAGGGTGATTTCCACCGTGGGCTCCGCATAGCAGAATCCCATGCAGCCGGTCTGGGTGATCACCGCATCAATGGCCTGGTGCCTGGTTTCTTCCACCAGGAAATTCATGGTTTCCCTGGCTCCCGAAGCGATGCCGCAGGTAGCCATCCCCACTCTGATCTGGACGTGGGTGTCAGCAGCATCGCTGTTCTCCCTCAGCCCGAGATTCAACTGAACCTGTTCCTTCTTTTTTTTCAGATCCGCAACTGATGTTATCTTACTCATGTTCAATAATATTTATTGGTTGTTTATTTCGATGCTCCAATCATGTTCAAATTATTCCGGATCAGCCATAAGCTGATACCAGGCATTCATGCTTACCTTGTACAAAGAACGGATGTAGCCCATGCGTTCACCGGAATTCAAGGGTGTAAATATCACCATTCCGATTCTCCCTGACTATGATTTCAATCAAGGTAGCGGACGCTTTTACGGAATTTTGTAAAATATCCGGAATATGAACCGAAATTGTCTTCATTGCCGGTGCTCTTTTCCGGGAATCCCCCGTCTGCCATCCATCCCCTCCAGCGCCAGTTTCATTTCCCCGAAACTACACATCTTCAGCGTAAAAAACGAAAAACACCTTCCGACGTCACCGAAATAATGGGCATCGGAATACTGAATCAAAGGTATACTTTCACGGATGTCAATCCGCTTGCAGTCCTCTGTTTCTGTTGTAAAACATGTTAATTCCAGGGATAAACAGCAGAAAATTTTATAATTGCCGGCAAAGATACATTTCATGACCGGGATGTTTTTATGTCATAGACACAAATAAATATGCTTTACAATATCAGAAAGGGTTTGAAAATGGTGTTTTGATTGACTAATTTTCGGCAAAATAAAAAACCTATGATCTACGAAGAAAAAACGGTTAAAAAGACCCTGGTAGAAGATTTCAACCTGTACCAGAAGGTTATCGACGCTTTGCCGCTGCCCATCTCTTACCGGGACCGCAACGGCGTGTACCAGACCTGTAATACGGCCTATGAAAAGATGACCGGTATCACCCGCGAAAAGATGGTGGGGAAGAACGCCTTTGATGTTCATGACCCCGAAGTCGCCGAAGCTTTTGTCCACCGGGATGCCGAACTTCTGGAATTGACCACGGACCAGGTGTATGAAGCCAGGATCAAAGCCAGTGACGGCACCACCCGCGACATCATCATTCAGAAAGCGGTCATCTTCGATGATGCCGGGGATATATCGGGGACCGTCGGCTCCATCTTTGACGTTACCGAACGGAAAAAATCGGAGCAGAAGCTTGAAAAGGCCAAGGAATCCATGATCATCTCCTCGCACATGCTTCACAAGATCAGGGCCGGGATCATTATTGTGAATTCCGATTACAAAGTAATTGATTCCAACGAGAGTTTTGCCACTTTGATGGGAGATGAGATCATTGAGTTGTTCGAGACAATTCCGGGGCTCAAGGGGGCTGACGTGTCGGAACTTGTTCCCGAGGTGATTTACAAGATGATCTCGAACATCATGACCACCGGGGAGGCCAACCTGGAGCGGGATCTGAAGTATCAGAACAGGCTGCTTCACATCTCGGTAGTAACCATCTACAAACAGCGTGTTGTGGGAGCTGTCATACGCGACATGTCTGCCCCCGTGCTGGTGCGCGACGAGATCATCAGCCGGGCGGAGCGTGTCAACAAGCAGAATATCGAGACTGTTCAGAAGATCGCCTACCTGTTGGGTGAGAATGCCGCCCAGACTGAAGAGCTTATCAATTCCATCATTGAATCATACCGTTACAGCGATGACGAGTAGCCGACCCGATTACCATGTTGAAATAGATGTTCAGCAGAAGAAGCCCAAGGGCCAGGTGGCCTGCGGGGATGTGTTCCACTCGATCATCATCAAGGAGGAAGGGCGCAAGGTCATTGTGATGAGTGACGGCATCGGGCACGGGATTAAGGCCAACGTGCTGGCCACCCTGACGGCTTCCATGGCGCTCAACTATTCCAGCTTTCATACCAAACCCGAGATTGCCGCGCGGATCATCATGCGGGCGTTGCCCAAAAGCAGCGACGGCGAGGAGAATTATGCCACCTTCACGCTGATAGAAATCGATGCCGAAGGACGGGTGCGGATCATCAACTATGACAATCCGCGGACCATCATCCTGCGGGGGAATAACATCCTGGACCCCGCGGAATACCAAGTCGAGATCCAAGGCATTGAAAATGCGGGAAAAATTTTGCGGATCAGGGAATTCTTCGCCCGCAAGGAGGATCGCATGGTTTTCCTTTCTGACGGGGTGACCCAGTCAGGCCTCGGAAGTACCCGTTTCCCCATGGGATGGGGCCGTGATAAGGTGGAGGAATTCACCATCGCCCAGGTATCCAGGATGCCCGATATCTCAGCCACCCGGCTGGCCCGGAAAATCATCAACCAGGCCAGCCTGAACGACGGATTTGATCTGAAGGACGATACCACCTGCGGGGTGATCTACTTCAGGAAACCCCGGGAATTCCTGCTGATCACCGGACCTCCCTTTTACAAAATCAAGGATTATGACGTGGGGGAACAGATCCGCAATTTTAACGGCAAGAAAGTCATCTGCGGCGGAACCACCGCCGAAATCATCGCCCGCGAACTGGACCTGAAACTGGAAACAGAACATGAATTCGCCGGATCGGGACTCCCCCCGACAGCCCGTCTCGAAGGGTTCGAACTGGTGACCGAAGGAATCCTTACGATGGGGAAAGTGGAGGAAATCCTGGAGAATTACACCAGCGAAACACGCATGGGCGACACCCCTGCCGATGAAATCGTCAACCTCCTGCTGGAACACGACATCATCCATATCATCGTGGGTACCCGGATCAACTGGGCGCACCAGGACCCGGACCAGCCCGTGGAGCTCGAAATCAGAAAGGTGGTGCTGAAACGGATCATCAAACTTCTCGAAGAGAAGTTTTTCAAAGAAGTACTAGCCGATTTTGTTTAACCACCCCGTCTCGTCTGCGACGATCTACCCCGTCTCGAAGAAGAGGGGAAATTTTCGATACCCCCGGCTCGTATGCCGGAAGACCAGGAAACCTGGTGGTGTTTAAATCATCGGGTATCTTTTGAAGATCGTCTCCGATTTGGAGAGAATGTCCACATATTGCGCCCGCTGGTAAACAAAGGGGTCCGTCATGTTCTTCCTCGACAGTTTTCCCCGGAAACTGCTCACCGAGGGATATTTTTTCTTCTCCATCCAGGCGTTGAGCCCATCGAGGATCTCCCTGACCACTCCAGGATGGTTCTTGTATACTGTACTGACGATCTGCACGGTGTCGGCACCGGCGAGAATGGCCCTGACAACGTCTTCCGCCGTATAAAGTCCCCTGCTTATGGAAATGCTTCCGTCGAGATTTCCGTACAGCAAACCCGCATACCGGAGCGAGAGCATATGATCTTTCGGATGGGTGAGTTCCCAGGGATAATAGTATTCTTCTTTTTCCGTGTCGATCTCGGGCTGGAAAAAGCGGTTGAAGAGCACATAAGCGTCGGCACCCGCCTCATCCACCTTTTTGATGAAATTGAGGGTGTTGGTATAAAAAGGACTGATCTTCACACTGACGGGTATTTTCACCGCCTGCTTGATCGATTTGACGATCTCCACCTGTCTGTTTTCCAGGGAATGGCCCGAAACTTCAAAGTAGCCCGGAATGGCATACAGGTTGATCTCCAGTCCGTCGATCCCGGTCTTTTCCAGTTCCCGGGCATATTCCACCCACGTCGGTTCATAAACGGCATTCAGGCTGCCGATGACCGGGATATTCACCATCTCCCTCATCTTTTTGAGTTTCAGGAGATGTTCCTTCGGGCCGGCATGTTCCAGGTCAGGGAAGATCCTGGTCATTTCGGCGGAACGATTTTCGTACTCACTGATGTCTTCGACCAGCTGAAGGCTTTCGAGCTGGATCTGCTCTTCGAAGAGCGACTTATAAACAATGGCCGCGATGCCGGCTTCTTCGATCTGTTTGATGACTTCGGATTTAAAAACAAGGTTGGAGGCACCCAGGATCAACGGGTTTTTCAGCGGGATGCCCATGTAGGTCGTTGATAAATCAGCCATGGTTTGAGTTTTTATCAATTACAGTTTTAAATGTATAACTTATTTCGGGGAAATAGGTTCATGAGGCGTCAAAAAAAAATCATCCCACCTGCCGGCCGACAGATGGGATGATTTTTTACAGGCATTATTTTTATTACCAGATGCTGGCGGCCAGGGTGAGCCCGGCCATAACCACGGCCACCATCGACATCAGCTTGATAAGGATGTTGAGTGAGGGTCCCGAGGTATCCTTGAAAGGATCGCCGACGGTATCTCCCACCACCCCAGCTTTGTGGGCATCGCTGCCCTTTCCGCCGAAATTTCCCTTTTCGATATATTTTTTGGCATTGTCCCATGCGCCCCCTGCGTTGTTGAGCATAGAAGCCAGGGTAAAACCGGCTGTCAGTCCGCCCACCAGGAGTCCGATGACGCCGGGAACTCCGAGGAATATTCCAACGGCAACGGGGACGACAATGGCCATCATGGAGGGGACGATCATTTCGCGCTGTGCTCCTTTGGTTGAAATTTCCACGCATCGGGCATATTCGGGAGTTGCGGTTCCCTCCATGATTCCGGCGATTTCGCGGAATTGGCGGCGCACTTCATCGACCATGGCTCCTGCGGCGCGGCCTACTGCCTTCATGGTCATGGCGCAGAAGACAAAAGCCATCATGGCGCCGATAAAGATACCTGCCAGCAACAGGGGGTTAAAGACCGACAGATTATAGGCCTGGGTAAAATCCTGGATGGAGGCGGTGGCCAGTTCGACCACTCTCTGTCCTTCCCGGGCCACCGGAATGACGGCTGCTTTTGCCGTATAAAAGATTACATCGCCCACCTGGCGGATCCCTTCTGTTTCATTGGCCAGTTTTCCGATCCATAGTTTTATCTCTTCCATGTAAGCGGCGAGCAGGGCCATGGCTGTTAGTGCCGCCGACCCGATGGCGAAGCCTTTGCCGGTGGCGGCCGTCGTATTGCCGAGCATGTCAAGGGCATCGGTACGTTCCCGCACTTCTTTGGGGAGATTGGCCATCTCAGCATTTCCTCCGGCATTGTCGGCAATGGGGCCAAAGGCATCGGTAGCCAGGGTGATCCCCAGTGTGGAAAGCATCCCTACAGCGGCAAAGCCGATTCCGTAAACCCCCATCCCGAAGTTGGTGAAACCCCCGGCAGATGCAAAGGCGGCAATAATGCCTGCGGCAATGACAATTACCGGAATCCATGTGGAGAACATGCCAACCGCCATGCCGTCAATGATGGTTGTGGCAGGCCCCTGCAACGCCTGATGGGCGATGCCCCGGGTGGGTTTGTATTCGTCGGAAGTGAAATATTCTGTCGACTGCCCGATGATCACCCCTGCCACAAGTCCGGCAACCACCGATCCGAAGAGTCCCCAGGAAATCCAGCCTGTGGCGGCCATGATGGCCACGGCGACCAGGATGAAAAGGGATGCGCCCCCGGTCCCGAGGAGAAGGGCATTCAGCAGATTTTTCTGGGTGGCCGATTCTTTGGTGCGTACCATGAAAATCCCCAGGATGGAGAGGATGACCCCGATGGCTGCCACGATCATAGGTGCCAACACATAGGTTGAAGCCTCACCGCCGGCAACCAGCGGAAGTGCGGCCCCCAGGGCGGCGGTGGCCAGGATGGACCCTGCATACGACTCATACAGGTCGGCACCCATGCCGGCTACATCACCTACGTTGTCACCGACATTGTCGGCGATGGTAGCGGGATTGCGCGGGTCATCCTCGGGAATTCCGGCTTCCACCTTGCCCACGAGGTCAGCCCCCACATCGGCGGCCTTGGTATAGATGCCGCCGCCCACACGGGCAAACAAAGCCTGCGTGGAAGCCCCCATCCCGAAGGTCAGCATAGTGGCCGTAACCTCTATAAGCTTCATTTGTTCCGTAGTCCCGGGATGCACAAAGGTCAACCCCAGAAAGGACAAGCCTTCAATCATATTCGTCGGGGTATATACCAGCTCGGTAAGAATCAGGTACCAGCCGGCAATGTCAAGCAGGGCGAAACCCACCACCACCAGACCCATCACCGCACCGCTACGGAAAGCAATCTGCAAACCTTTGTTCAACGACTGCGAAGCCCCCTGGGCAGTACGAGCCGACGCATGCGTGGCCGTCTTCATCCCCAGATAACCACATAACCCCGAGAAAAATCCACCCGTCAGAAAGGCAACCGGCACAAAAGGATTCTGAATCCCAAAATAAGCAAGTACCGTCAGTAAAATGACCAGTACGACAAATACCTTGAAAACCACCGAATATTGCCGCTTCAGGTAGGCCATCGCCCCTTCCCTGACATACTGCGCAATCTCCTTCATCCGGGCGTTCCCTTCCGGGTTCTTGAGCATTGAACGGTAGAAATACCAGGCAAACCCAAGCGCCAACAGGGAGGATACCGGAACCAGCCAGAATAATTCACTCATAAATTTATCTCCTTTTAAAATTCATTAAGTTGATTTAGAACTATTTAATTAATGTTTACTATAATAATAATTATATATGTAAAAAATATGGGTTAATCACAAAGATAGTTTTTCTATGAAATAACAAACCGAACCGGTAAAATTTCGGAAATGAATTAATTATTTCTTTACGAATCGGTTTTTCTGTTAAATCCCTTAATCTTCCTTACTTTTGCCGGGACACATCATCGCATGAAGAAACGGGTTTTATTTGTCTGTTTGGGGAACATCTGCCGTTCGCCGGCTGCGAAGGCGATATTTTCCAAGCTTGCGGCAGACAGGGAATGGGCACATTCCCTGGAAATTGATTCTGCCGGCACCGGAGGTTGGAATGTCGGGGAACCTGCCGATGAAAGGATGCGGGAGCATGCCGCCCGCCGGGGGTACCAGGTCAACCATCGGGCCAGGAAATTTGACCGGAATACCGATTTTGACCAGTTCGACATGATCATTGGGATGGATGATGAGAACATCAGGAGGCTCCGTTCCCTGGCGCGGAATGGAAATGACCTGAAGAAGATCCGGAGGATGACCGAATTTAGCCGCCTGTACGGGTATTCCTCGGTCCCCGACCCCTATTACGGGGGAGAAGAGGGTTTTGAGTTGGTGATGGACCTCCTGGAAGATGCATTGGAAGGGCTTCTGGAGGTGATTGTCAAACCTGAATTCCGGTGAGCGCTGGCCCGTTCCACTCTGCGGCGGGGAGTTTCAATAGCCGGTTGTCATCCGGAGACACCCCGGCGGCGCTGATTCCGAAGGGCCTAATTCATGAGGTGCTGATTCCGGGGTCATAAGTTCGTCAATTGATCATCTCCACCGAATAGGCAACCACGCCTTCTGTCTTTTCAAGTTCGTCGCCCAGCAGTTGGGGATCGAGTTTGATTGGGATATAGACGTAGAAAATAATTTTTTCAGTGGTTTCGCCGGCGCTTCTCCTGATATCCGTTTCATGAATTCTGATTTTCATGGCGACAATGACCTTCCTGAGGTCGTTGATGCTGACGCTATTTTTTCTCACCGTCAACTCGATTCTTTTCAGGATCTTATCCTGGAAGAACCGTTTTTCAAAAACGTCCATGATGGTAAGGGAGAAGAGGATGATGACCGCCACCAGAGCGCTGATTTTGAACAATCCCGCCCCGATGGCCAGTCCGAGCATGGCCATGGCCCATATGGAAGCGGCGGTGGTCAGTCCCTTGACATTGACGCCGAAGCGGAGGATGGCCCCTGCCCCGAGGAAGCCGATGCCGGTGACGACCTGGGCGGCGATCCTTCCGGGGTCTCCGTTCTGGAATGCCGTAAAGGTCTGCGGGATGTAAATCGAGACCAGCATGGCCAGGGTTGATCCCAAGCTGATGAGGATATGGGTGCGCATGCCTGCCGGCTGGCTGTGGGCTTCCCTTTCGATGCCGATGAGCATGCCGGCCACAAAACTGACCAGCAGGCGCAGTGCGGCGGTCTCAAAGGTTATCTCCGTAGTGTAGGCAATTTCCTTCAAATCCATAATTCCCGGTTTAAGAACAGAACGAAGATAAAAAAATAAGCGACATCCGGGAAACTGCTTACCTGATAAAGTGGTAGAGGTATACGGCGATGCATTCAAAGGCAGGTTTTTCCGAACCTTCAATCTGCATGACGATCTTCACCCTGATGCGGGTAATTCCCCGCAGATCGTCAACCGTCAGCATGGTGAAACGGGCGTTGATGCGGCTGTTGACGACCACCGGCTGGTTGAAACGGAGGTTTTCCAGACCATAATTTACCACCATTTTGTAATTGCGGACTTCCACGATATTGTGCCACAGACTGGTGACCAGTGAAAGGGTCAGGTATCCGTGGGCAATGGTGGCCTTGAAGGGGGATTTCACGGCGGCTTTTTTCGGATCGGTATGGATCCACTGGTGATCGTTGGTGGCATCGGCGAAACTGTCGATCTGCTCCTGGGTGATGGTGATGTAATCAGAGGTCCCGACTTCCTGTCCGGCGAGAACCTCAAAATCGGTATGATTGGTTATTATCCTCATCTTTCTTTCATATTTATGAATTCCTGCCAGGCAGGATGGGCCTAAGATATGGATTTTGCGGAAATATGACGGCAACGGCGGTTTCGGGGAACAAAAGCGTCATATTTTTTTAACCTTTGCAGGCAGATTCCTTGTATGAAAAATTTTATCAGGTCGACCACTTTTCTGGCCATTGTAGCATCGTTGCTATGGTCCACGGCGTTTGCCGGGATCAAGATCGGACTGCAGTATCATACGCCGCTACAGTTTGCGGCATGTCGTTTCACCCTGGCGGGAATCATGGTGATGGTGATTTACCGGCAATGGGGGTTTTACTGGCGGGAAGTCCGGAGGGAATGGCGCTTTATCCTGACCATCGGATTCATCCAGGTCATCGTGCAATACGGGTTATTTTATACGGGGATGAACCTGGTACCTGCTGCCCTGGGAGCCATGATCGTCGGCTCCTCACCCCTCTTCGTTGCCCTGGTCTCCCATTTCACCCATCCCGACGACAGACTGACGCCTGTAAAAACCGTCAGCATCCTGGTGGGGGTGGCGGGAATCGCCATCATCACCCTAGGGCGGCAACAGGTAGAGATGAAAAACCCCCTCGAATGGGCGGGCATACTCCTGCTGATCCTCAACAACATGGCATCGGGATACAGCAATGTCCTGGTATCGAAGAATCCCCGTCCGGTCTCTCCCATCATCCTGACCTCAGCCAGTCTCTTTTTCGGGGGGATGCTACTCTACCTGGTCTCCCTTCCCCTTGAAGGATTCCATGGCGGGCCCTTTCCCGCCACCTATTGGGTGGCCCTCTTCTGGCTGGCTTTTCTCTCCGCGTCAGCCTTTTCCATCTGGTACACCCTGTTAAAGCGCCCAGGGGTACGGGTCTCTGAACTGAACGTCTGGAAATTCCTGATCCCCGTTTCCGGCGCTGCCCTTAGCTGGATGCTCATCAAAGGGGAAAAACCCGACCTCATCTCCATCGCAGGGATGCTCTTCATCGTCGCCGCGCTTCTCCTGATCAACAGGAAACCGGTTTCGCGGAGGAAACTGTGACCGGCGGGAAAAGCCGGAAATCAGAGTCTCTTTAACTCTACCTTTCTGATGTCCAGCGGATGACTCTCGCTCTGCAGGGAGATGGTCCCACTGCTGAGGATTTTATTGCCGTCGGGAGGCAGCAACTTCGCATAGCTGGAATCCCTTTCGTCGAGTTGCGGCAGGTTATATACCAGTACCGTATCGCCGTTGACGATATGTCGGATCACCTCGCTGCCCCTGACTTCCACTTCCGCAGTCACCCATTCCTCACCCCTGAAGGTACGGGACGAGGAGGGGATGCAATGGTCCAGGATCAGCCGGCCGTCCATCACGATGTTGGTGCCGGGGGTGCATACGTTCAACGTGGAACGCTCCCCCTGGGCATCGCCCCCCAGGAATTGCACTTCGATGGAGACCGGAAAATCCTGGTCCACCTCCATGCTTTCGGGCGACTGACCGTGAATCATCACGCCGCTGTTCCGGTAGGCCCATCCTGCACCGCCAGGACACTGTTCTCCCACAAAGCGATATTCCACTCTCAGCAGGTAATGAGAAAAGGTATCCTTGTAAAAAATATGCCCATAGCGGTTCCGAAGGCTGTCGTAGGCATCGTACCTCACCTTCATCATTCCGTCTTCGACGCGGAAAGTATTCCCGAAATTCTCCCCGGCTTCATAGCCCTTGATCTTTACCGTCCACCCCGCAAGGTCCCTCCCGTTAAAAAGAGGGATCCACTCACTTTGCGGAGCTGTTTTCGGGGAGCAACCCGTGACAGCCCCGGCTACCATCAGGAGGAGGCCCCCCACCAAGTTCTTCATGATCTTTTGCATAGCACCCGTTTTTTTATTGTTTTGGGGGTTGAAGATAGCTGTTTTTGCGATTTGGAGTGCTGTCCCTCCTATGAATAGTTTTGTTATTTTTGGAGCGTCAATAAAAGGTTCATGAAGAGATTTCTGCTTATCGTATGTGTGCTTCTGGCAACCGCAGCCATTCTCCGTTCGCAGCCTGATTCTGCGCCGGGGGGTCAGGTTCCCCGGGTTGTCATCGGCATCGTGGTCGAAAATATGCGGCCTGACTATATCTACCGTTACTGGAATGGCTTCGGGGAGGGAGGATTTAAAAAACTCAGCGCCGGGGGGATTCGGTATGATCGTTTTATCATGCCCCTGCACATTCTGAATCCTGCCACGGGTACGGCCACTCTTTTCACGGGGAGTTATCCGGCGGTCCACGGAATCGTTGATGTGACCTGGTACGACCGGACGAAAGGGGAGGTTACCGGATGCGTTGACGATCCCGGGTGTCGTACCGCAGGTTCCCCTTCTTCCGAAGGAGGCGTATCTCCCCGGCAGTTGAGGGCCTCTTCCCTGGGTGACCGCCTGAAGATCTTCCACAACGGGAAAGCCAAAGTTTTCAGCGTTGCGATGAATGAAGCCCCTGCCATTTTTTCTGCGGGCTATTCCGGCGATGCCGCTTACTGGTACGACCCCGGATCGGGCAACATGGTCACCAGTTCCTGGTACCGGGAAACCCTTCCGGGATGGGCAACAGCTTTCAATGCAAGAAATCTCTCCGCAAATTTCAGCGCCCGCAACTGGGTAATCCTGAAATCAGCATCTGACTACGGGGAAAGCGCCGAAGACAATTGTCCACAGGAACCCGGTTACGGCCCCGGCAGGAATACCTTTCCCCATTCCATGGCTACCCTGGTAAAAAACGCCGGCAACTACGCCCCGCTGAAAACCACCCCCTTTGCCAACACCCTTATCAGGGAATTCGCCCAGGAATTGATCAGTCAGGAAGAGATCGGCACCGACAGGTTCACCGACCTGGTCACCCTCTTCTTCTCTTCCATGGATTATGAAAACGGAAACTTTGGTCCGGCTTCCGTGGAGATGCAAGACCTCTACCTCCGCCTCGACGGGGAAATTGCCGCCCTGATCTCCTTCGCCGAAGAGAAATTCGGAAAGGGGAACGTCCTCTTTTTCCTGACGGCCAACTCCTCGGCACCCTATCCCGTCGATTACCTGAAAGAGCGGTTCCGGTTTCCGGCAGGACGTTTCTCCCCCGAAAATGCCGTAGCCCTGCTCAACTCCTATCTGAACATCACCTTCGGGGATCTCAAATGGGTGGAATACAACAACGGACTGCAGCTTTACTTGAACCACAAGCTGATTGATTTAAACAAGGTAGATCTGAATGAGATCCGGAAGAAAACGGCGGATTTCATGGCCCAGTTCGAAGGGGTAAGGCGGGTGGTCACCGCCGCAGAGGCCCGGGATGGCGAAATGCGTACTCCATTTCAGGATCCCATTGCGAACAACTGGTTCGAAAACCGGTCGGGAGATGTCATGGTGGAACTCAGGGAAGGCTGGCAGATTAGTTACAAATCCAAAAAATCACACTATTCCGGAGAGACCCATCTTCCGCTCTTCTTTTACGGAACCGGAACAGCAGCCAAAGTCATCGATGAACCGTTGGACGCCACCGGATTTTACCCGGCACTTTCAACTCTCCTGGGAATGCCGCCCCGCTGAAAACGGCCATCGCAAGTGATTTCCAAATCCTCACCGGAATTGAAGGTGCCCATCGGGATGATGAGCCATTTCACGCTGCTCGGTGGAACGGAAACTCTCCTTTTTTTCTCTCCTGAAACGATCGGCTTTCAGCCGACTCACATTTACCTGAAAGAAGGTGTCTCTTTTCAGGTCAAATGAAACGGATTGCAGTTCATACTCTGCACTGAAGAAATCCAGCGCCACTTCTCCCGGCATCAGAAGCAACAAAAAAGAACCGTCAAATGAGGAAATGGTTCCGATACCGGAATTCTTATCCACCACGGTCAGCTGCGAAATGGCATTTCCTGTGATGCGGTCGGTGATTTTTCCCGAAACAGTGAGGTTCTGACCGTTCAGACACAAAGGGAAAAATACCAGCAATGTCAGCATGCGTAAAAGGGTCTCTGTTTTCATGATTGTATTGTTTTATGGCTATTATATTAGACACATTGGAGGGACAAAATGTTACGTTTGGAGACGACTTTAATCATAAATAATAAATATTTGTCTTTTTTGGGGGCGTTTTCGCTTCGCCAAACTACCTCCCGGCGGCTTCAATTCCCTTTCTGCGGAACATTTGCCAACATTATGCTGAAAAACAGTTTATTCTCTTATAAAATCATTGGTTTTTCAATATTCAACTCACTATTTTTATCCACATGCAAAATCGGTCAGAACGATCAGGTGCGGAGAGGCACCCTTTGGCTGCCGTAATTGCGTGACAGGTGAAATAAAAGGTTAATGTTTTATTAAAACGACATTCAATGAGTCCTACACAATTAATCATTAAGGAACTGGCGGACAAGTACGGCCGGAGCAGGGAGCATCTGCTGCCCATCATGCAGGGGGTTGTGGAACACGAGAATTACCTTTCGGAATATTCTATGGTGGAGATTGCCCGAGAAATGGACATTCCTGCTGCTGAAGTTTTTGGAACAGCCACTTTTTACTCTTTTCTGGAAACGCAGAAGATGGGCAGGTATATCATCAGGATGTGCAAGACGATAACGTGTGCCATGAAGGGCAAAAGTCAGGTATTGCTTGCCATTCAGGATATGCTGAAGATCAAGATCGGGGAGACGACTGCTGACGGCCGTTTCTCGTTGATGCAAACCAACTGTCTGGGACTGTGCCACAAAGCCCCGGCCATGCTGATCAACCACGATGCGTATACCGACCTCACCCCTGAGAAGGTCAGGGAGATCATTACGGAGTATATGAATAAACCATTATAAACCAACCATCATGGCAACAAGTTATCAGCTGAAACGCGCCGACTTTATTTTCAAGAATGAAAATGACTGGGAACAGGTTCTCAGCAAAATATTAAACCGCACCTCCCAGGACCTGATCAACGAACTGATCAGTTCGGAACTGAAAGGGCGGGGTGGCGCCGGTTTTCCCACCGGACTGAAGTGGAAGGTGGCCTCTGAACTCGAAGCGCCTGAGAAGTATGTCATCTGCAATGCTGACGAAGGGGAGCCCGGGACTTTCAAAGACCGGGAGATTCTGGAACGGGTTCCCTACAAGGTTTTGACGGCCATGGTGGCCTGCGCCCATGTGATCGGCGCCAAAGAAGGGTACATTTATCTCCGCGGCGAGTACAAATTCCTGGAACCCGAACTTGAGAAGGTGATTGACGAATTTGAATATTATCTCAAAGAGATAAACTTCGATTTCAAAATCAGGGTTTTCATGGGGAGCGGCGCTTACATCTGCGGGGAAGAGACTGCCCTGTTCGAATCGATGGAAGGGAAGCGCGGCGAACCCCGCAACAAGCCGCCCTATCCCACCAACTACGGATATAATGGAGCGCCCACGGTCATCAACAATGTGGAGACGCTGGCACATACCTTCACCATTTTCAAGTACGGCGCCAAAAAGTTCTATGACCTGGGCGTACAGTATTCCCGGGGGACGAAACTCTTCAGTGTGTCGGGTGACACCCCCAAGCCGGGGATCTACGAGTTGGAACTGGGGATGAGCCTTCAGGATTTTGTATTCGAATTCGGCGATGGCGATACCAAAGCGGTTCAGGTAGGCGGCGCTTCAGGCTTCCTGGTGCCCCGCAAGAAATTTGCAGACACCGCCATCGGCTTCCAGGGGAAACTAACCGGCATCTCTCTTCCCACGGGGGGATCAATGATGCTCTTTAATAGTTCGCGTTCGATGTACAACGTACTCGACAACTACCTCGAATTCTTCAGGGAAGAGTCATGCGGACAGTGCACTCCCTGCCGTGTGGGCTGTCAGCAGCTGCTTCTGGGCATCAAGGCGGTCAAAAGAGGGGAAAAACCAGCCTCTTACCTTGACAAACTCCTCAGCCTTACCGAGACCATGCAGGTCACAGCCAAGTGCGGACTCGGACAGTCAGTGGCCAACTCTTTCTCTTCAATTGTCGAAAACTTCAGGGAAGAGATGATTTATTAATCTTTTAAACGGAACAGGTATGACAACGCAAAAAATAAATATCACCCTGAACGGGTACAATGTCAAGGTCGACAAAGGCACCATGATTCTGGATGCCGCCAAAGAGAACGGAATCATCATTCCCACCCTCTGTTACCATAAGGACCTGTGTGTGGCGGGGAACTGCCGGGTGTGCGTCGTGGAGGTCGCAGGGCAGAAGAGGCTTTCCGCAGCATGCGCCACGCCATGCGAAGAAGGTATGGAGGTGATGACCAACAGCCTCAGGGTTCGCAACTCGCGGAAACACATCATCGAACTGCTGCTCTCGGAACACAATGCCGACTGCACAAAATGTTACCGCAACGGAAGCTGTGAACTCCAGGAACTCGCCTCTGAATACAAAATCATGACCCAGGATTTTATCGAGTTGGTTCCTTTCAAGACCTATACCATCGACATGTTTTCACCGTCGATCATCAAGGATGACAGCAAGTGCATCCGCTGCCAGCGGTGTGTGCGCACCTGCTCCGAGTTGCAGGGGGTGAACGCCCTGACGGTTTCACACAAGGGGGATTTGATGAAAATCACTACCTTTATGGAAAAACCGATGAGCGCAGTGGTATGCACCAACTGCGGCCAATGCGTCAACCACTGTCCGACAGGGGCCCTGGTTGAGAAAAACTATATCGAGGAAGTATGGGAGGCCATTGCCAATCCTGACAAGCACGTGGTGGTGCAAACGGCTCCGGCGGTTCGCATCGGCCTGGGCGAGGAACTGGGATTTATGCCGGGAACCCGGAATACGGGTAAAATGGTAGCCGCCCTCAAAAGGCTGGGATTCGACTCGGTGCTGGATACCGACTTCACCGCCGACCTGACCATCATGGAAGAGGGGACCGAATTGCTGGGCCGTTTGAAAAAGGCCCTGGTGGACAAGGATCCCGACGTGAAACTGCCTATGGCCACTTCCTGTTCGCCGGGATGGATCAAATACATCGAACACATGTATCCCGAATACCTGGGCAACCTCTCCACCTGCAAGTCACCCCAGCAGATGTTCGGAGCTCTTGTGAAGACCTATTATGCCAAAGCCCGGAACCTCGATCCCTCGAAAATTGTCTCGGTATCGATCATGCCCTGCACGGCCAAGAAATTCGAGGCCGCCCGTCCCGAAATGCTCGACAGCGGTTACCGTGACGTGGACTATGTACTCACCACCCGCGAGCTGGCCATCATGATCAAACAGGCAGGAATCAACTTCCCCGCCCTCGAAGAGGCCAAATATGACCGGCTGATGGGCGATTCCACGGGTGCGGGCGTCATCTTCGGCGCCACCGGCGGAGTAATGGAAGCCGCCCTCCGTACTGCCTACGAAATCGTTACCGGAAGAGAAGTCCCCTTCGCAAACCTCGAAATTACCCCGGTCAGAGGTATGGAAGGAGTGCGCGAAGCTTCCGTAAAAATCGAAAATCCCAAAAAAGAGTGGGCATTTCTTGATAACGTAGAACTGAAATGTGTCGTCGCCCACGGACTTGTCAACGCCAAAACGGTCATGGATTCCGTGAAATCGGGAAAAGCCGACTACCACTTCATAGAGATCATGGCCTGCCCCGGCGGTTGTCTGGGCGGTGGCGGACAACCCATCCCCACCAGTCCGGAGATCAGAAAGAAACGGGCCGAAGCTATCTACGCCGAAGATGCCAGCATGCCCGTCAGGAAATCACACGAAAACCAGGAAGTGATCAAACTGTACAAGGACTTCCTGAAAGAACCCAACGGGGAACTCTCTCACAAACTCCTCCATACCAAATATACCCGGAGGGAAAGGTTCTGACAGATCCGAAATGCCCGGAGGGGAAGATTCTGCCAAAATCGGCGAATGCCCGGAAGATCACTCCGGTCATTTGCCGATTTTCCCAAAATGGGAAAATGTTACAGATTTGGTACTTATTGTATAATGAATATTTTGTAAATCATTTGCTGATAGCATAATAATATTATGGTTTGATTTTTGCTTGTGTCCCTGTAATCCCTGAATATTTTATTTCAGGTTAGCGTGTTCCTTTTGTTAGGATAATTGCACAAGTAATTGGGACTTAGAAATGGAATCGCCCGCCCGGGTCGATTCCATTTCTTTTTGAGGTTAAGGTTGAAGTTAAGAGCCTTCGCTTCGCTCTGGCAGTTTGAGGTTGAGGCTTAAATTAATGGCACATATCGTGAGAGCCACGAGGAGTTCCCCGATCGCAACAAAATTATTAACTTTGTCATCCCGGTCAGTGTTTTTATTCCGACACCACCGGGGGCATTAGAAATCCGACATCTTCGTTCATATGACAACATCGACAATTACACCATCCGCAGATTCCCTGAAAACCTCTTCCGCAGCACCCTTTTTAGCAGAATTCACCCGTGTTGCGGTTTTGGCCTTGCGACGGAGCGCCACGATCGCGGGGATTTTTTTCTGCAACCTTTTCCTTTTGTTCATATTGCCCGGGCGGGTCACCAGCCAGGAGCGTTACCGGGAGCCTCTTTTTGACTCCGTCACCGTTCAGACGCTCACCTATGCCACCAAAAGCGGGCAGAACCTCGATCTTGACCTGTACGCCCCCTGGGGTGATCCTGAGGAGTACAGGCCGGTGGTTTTGTACCTGCACGGCGGGGGATTCAGCGCCGGTACGCGCAACGATGCCTCCATTGTGAAATTCTGTCAACGACTGGCAGCCCACGGCTACAATGCGGTCTCGGTAACCTACCGCCTTACCCGGAAAAATGAACCCACAGGATTCAGTTGTGACTGTCGGGCCACCGATAAGCTGAACACCTTTCAGTCGGCCGTGGAAGACATTCAGGACGCCACCTATTTCCTGACAGAAAACCGCGAATCCCTGGGGATTGATCCGCAGAAGATCATTCTGGCAGGGAGCAGCGCCGGTGCCGAAGCGGTGCTGAATGCCGCCTACCAGCCTCCCATGTGCTACGGCCTTGACTCCGGTCCGGTATCTTATGCCGGCGTCATCTCCATGGCAGGCGCCATTCCCGACACATCGAAAATTTTCTCCGATTCCGCAGTTCCCTCCCTCTTTTTCCACGGAACCTGTGACAACCTGGTCCCCTATGCCTCGGCATCGCATCACTATTGTGAGCCGGGGAAACCCGGATATCTGATTTTGCACGGGGCCCATACCCTTGCGGCAAAACTGGCACAACTCGGCGTTCCCTACTGGCTGCACACCACCTGTGGGGGCGCTCATGAGCTGGCAAGCAAACCCATGCATGCTTTTTTCGATGAGATCCTTGCCTTCTGCCATGATTTTGTCCTGTGCAAACAGACGGAATCCCGCCATACCATCATCCCGGGGGATCAACGCCGGTGTGCTTACGGCCAATACGATTTTTGTAACGAACCCTGATGTCATGACCCCAACCTAAACCTTAACCTTAGCTTGTCCCGGCATGTTTCGTTTACAACTTTATTCAGTTGACCACCTCCTCATGGCGACCATGCTCTTTCTTGCGGTTGGCTGCCAGTCGGGGGTACCTTCGCAACACGGACGCATCGACCGGAAGGCGCTGGTCAGCCGCCACAACATAGAAAACAACAGCTTTGACACCCTGGCCTCCATTACTGTGGGGAACGGCCGTTTTGCCTTTACCGTCGACGCCACCGGGTTACAATCCTTTCCGGAGCTTTACCGCAACGGCATCCCCCTGGGCACCTTTTCGGAATGGGGGTGGCATAGTTTTCCCGACACATCGGGATTTACATATGAGGAGACCCTGCGTGAAGTGAATTACCACGGCCGGAAAATCACCTACGACGTCCAGTGGAACGAGCCGGGCAGGAAACAACAGGCGGCCGGCTATTTCAGGCAGAATCCCCACCGGCTCCATCTGGGGCGCGTGGGACTGCAAATGCGCCACAGTGACGGAAGGGGCGCAGGGCCCGCAGAGATCACCGCCATCTCCCAGAAACTCGACCTCTGGACCGGCATCCTCACCAGCCGGTTTTCCGTCGACGGAATTCCCGTGACGGTGACCACCCTGTGCCATCCCCGCACAGATATGGTAGCCGCCGGAATAGAATCTCCGATGATTGCCGCGGGTAACTTACAACTGGTGGTGGCCTTCCCCTACCCTTCGGGCGGACATGTGGATGACGGATGCGACTGGAACGCCCCGGAAAGGCATACCACGGCGGTCACCCATACAGGATCACAAATCCGGTTTTACCGTACTCTTGACACCACCTGCTACCTCACCGACCTGCGCACCAGCGGAGCCATGACCCTTGAAGAATCGAAACCCCATCATTTTATATTGACACCTTCCGGCGGATCGGAAAAGCTCACCTTTACCCTTCACTTCTCCCCGGGGGTGTCTGCTTCCGGGGAGCAGTCAGCCGCACTGCCGGCACCACCCGGTTTTGAGGAAACCCTTGCGGCCGTCCGGCTCTTCTGGGAAGATTTCTGGAAGTCGGGGGGCGCCGTCGATTTCTCGGGAAGCAGCGATCCCCGGGCTGAAGAACTGGAGCGCAGGGTGGTACTCTCGCAATACCTCACGCGGATCCAGTGCGAAGGGATCTATCCCCCCCAGGAAACCGGACTCACTATGAACAGCTGGTATGGTAAGTTCCACCTTGAGATGCACTGGTGGCACGCCGTTCATTTCGCCCTGTGGAACCGTACCTCCCTGATGGAAAAAAGCCTGTCGTGGTATCGCGACATCCTGCCTACTGCGCGGGCCATCGCCCGGAGACAGGGATTTCATGGGGTTCGCTGGCCCAAGATGACCGGCCCCGGTGGGGTGGACAGTCCTTCTTCGGTGGGCAGCTTCCTGATCTGGCAGCAACCCCATATCATCTACCTGGCAGAATTGTGTTACCGTGACCGCCCCGACAGCGTCACCCTACGGAAATTCCAGCTCCTGGTGGAGGCAACGGCTGATTTTATGGCTGATTATGCCTTTTATGATACGGAGAAAGGTTATTACACCCTCGGTCCCTGGCTGATCCCTGCCCAGGAGAGGCTTCCGGCAGAAACCACCGTCAACCCGCCCTTCGAGCTGGCATACTGGTACTGGGGACTATCAACGGCACAAGCCTGGCGGGAGCGCCAAGGCCTTCCCCGAGTCGAAAAATGGGATCATGTTCTCGGGCACCTCCCCCCCTTGGCCGCCATCGACTCCCTCTTCCTGGCAGCAGCCAGCGCCCCCGACTCCTGGACAAATCCCCGCTATACGGGCGACCATCCGGTAGTCACCGGCGCTTATGGGATGCTTCCCCCCACTCCGCTGGTCGATAAAGCACTGATGCGCAACACCTTCCGGAAAATTCTGGCGCAGTGGGACTGGGAATCCACCTGGGGATGGGATTACCCCATGCTGGCCATGACAGCCACCCGGCTGAACATGCCCGAGGAAGCCGTAAACGCTCTGCTGCTACCCCTTCAGAAAAACAGCTATCTGAAAAACGGCCACAACTACCAAGACCAGCGTCTCCGGCTCTATCTGCCGGGCAACGGGGGACTCCTCACCGCCGTGGCAATGATGTGCGCCGGCTATGACGGCTGCACAACGGAACTCCCCGGCTTCCCCAAAGACGGTACCTGGCAGGTAAAATGGGAAGGACTCGCCCCAATGCCGTAAAAGAGAATATTCTTGCGGCATTAAGTTATGCTGCTGAAAGAGAGAATAGAATAACACTTATTGCAGTATGAAACTTTTATTCGATCAGAATATTTCTCATCGAATAATTCCTTTTTCCTGAGCGAGCACCAGGGCTTCAGGGGTTTCCGACATTTAGTGGATCCATAGGTTTTTGAAGCCATAGGTTGCGGCATCACACACCACCCCTGTCGTTTCCACCAGTTTCACCGGCATTTACTAAGCTTCAGGCCTTTCAGGGCTGACGGACTTACCTGACCCGGAAGTTCAGCAACCGGGTTTTGCCGATGTAACCCTCCAGGTGATCACCTGGGATGACCGGTCCAACCCCGGCAGGAGTACCCGTATAGACCAGATCGCCGGTTTTCAGGGTGACATATTTTGAAATGTGGACGATGATATCCGCAAAATCAAAGACCATCAGCCCGGAATTTCCCTGTTGCACGGTTCTCCCGTTGATATCGAGCCTGAACTCCACCGGTTCTGTTCCCCGGAACTCATCCTTATGAAGAAAGGAAGTTCCCAGTACAGCCGACTGGTCAAAAGCCTTGGACTTTTCCCACGGAAGTCCTTTTGCCGATAACAGGTTCTGCACGTCGCGGGCAGTGAAGTCGATACCCAGGCCGATCTCCCGGAAATACTCCCCGGCAGTTTCCCTGGAGATATTCTTCCCGTTACGGCAGATCCGGAGCACCAGTTCGATTTCATGGTGGAGATCTTTGCTCCAGGCAGGAATGCTGAAAGGTTTGTTGTTGCGGAGGAGGGAACTCCAGGGTTTCATAAAAAATACCGGTTCCGAAGGCATCTCGTTTTTAAGCTCCAGAATGTGGGCCACATAATTGCGGCCAATGCAGATAATTTTCATGGCATATCGTGAATTAACCTCCTTCCGTCAGCGCTCCTTCATCCTGAGTTTGATTTGCGTCAGCACCTTTTTTGTGTAGAGAGGGAAATCGCCATTCAGCATCCAGCTGTAATATCCGGGTTGTTCGCGGAGCACTTTTTCCACCGGCAGACCTTTGTTCTTGCCGAAATTGAAGATCTCCACCCCGTTTTCATCCAGGACGATCCTTCCCATGTAATCCACATACCGGTCGTAGGCTGAGAATTCGCTAAGTTTTGCCACATCGTTGACAACGGGAATGCTTATCCGGCCGTTTTGGTCTTCGTACTCCACATCCTGGTAGGTATCGAGCTGGGCTTTGAGCACTTCGTAGGTCGCCCGGGTGTCGGCCAGGGCGGAATGGGCATCGACAAGTTCCTTGTTGCAGTAAAGTTTATAGGCTGCCGCCAGGGTACGTTTTTCCATTTTGTGATAGATGGCCTGGACATCGATGAATTTCCGCTTTTTTAAGTCGAAATCAACATCACAGCGCAGAAACTCCTCGGCAAGCAGGGGGATGTCAAAGCGGTTGGAGTTAAAACCTGCCAGATCGCAACCTTCGAGGAACCGGGCAAGAGTTCTTGCCACCTCTTTAAAGAGCGGGGCATCCCTGACATCTTCATCGGTAATCCCGTGAATCCGGACCGCCGCTTCAGGAATAGGCATTCCGGGGTTTACCCGGATTACTTTTTCCTCCTCTGTGCCGTCGGGATAAATTTTAAGCAAGGCAATTTCCACAATCCTGTCACTGGCGATGTTGATGCCTGTGGTCTCAAGGTCAAGAAAAACCAGTGGATTCCTCAGATTTAGCTTCATAATTATTTTTATACGTAGTTCTTCCTGTGAAATTACTCAGGAGAGCGGCAATCCTGTAAAAAGGGGTTTTACTCCCCCGGGCATGCTGTCGGCCGGAGTAAAACCCCTCAGTTTGACCTTCCGGATGCCTTAAATATTGATCATCATGGGCATCAGCAACATCAGCACATCTTCATCGGGATCATCTTTTTCTTCGGGAAGAAGGAGTCCGGCCCGGGAAGGATCGCTCATTTCAAGTCTTACATCGGTGGAAGGCAGGTTGGTAAGGATTTCCTGGAGGAAAATGGATTTGAATCCGATTTCGAGGTCTTCCCCTTCATATTCACAGCTCAGCCGCTCCACGGCAGAGATTGAAAAATCGATATCCTGGGCTGAAACCACCAGTTGGTTTCCGCCGATGGTCAATTTGACCAGGTTGCTGGCCTGGTTGGCAAATACTGAAACCCGTTTGACGGTATTGTAAAAAGCCAGCCGGTCAATGACCATGGAGTTGGGGTTGTTCACCGGGATCACCGAATTATAGGAGGGATAGTTCCCTTCGACGAGGCGGCAGATCAGCTGGTAATTGGTCATGGTGAAGAATGCGTTTTTATCGTTGAACTGCATTTTCACGTCGAGATCATCACGGGTGAGGAGATTTTTCAGAAGGGCTGCCGGTTTTTTCGGAAGGATAAAGGAGGATTCCTCTTCCGACCGGGCATCGGCGCGGCGGTATTGCACCAGTTTGTGGGCGTCGGAAGCCACAAAACTCATGAATTCGGATGTCAGTTCAATAAAAATGCCGTTCATCACCGGCCGCAATTCATCATCGGCAGTAGCAAAAAGGGTTTTTTCAATCCCTTTAAGCAAAGCCTGCCTTTTTACCATGACCGTGGTCACCGACTCCTCGTCGGCATAAGGGATCGCCGGGTAGTCCTGTCCGTCATACCCTACGATGGTATATCTTCCGTTTTCCGAGAAGATCTGAATACCGAAAGAGGTAGTGTCGACCTGGAAGGTCAACGGCTGCTCCGGGAATTCCCGGAGGGTATCGATCAGTAACCTGGCCGGGATGGCAATCAAGCCTTCGCCCTCCACATTATCAAGTTCCAGGGAGGTAATCAACGTGGATTCCGAATCGGAAGCCGTAATGGTCAACCCTTCAACGGAGAGCCTGAAGAGGAAATTATCAAGAATGGGCATTGTACTCTTACTACTGATCACCTTGCTGATCGCAGTCAGGTGGCTCAGTAAGCCGGTGCTGGAAACAACAAACTTCATGGATATTATTTTTTATCGATTGATTTATCAGTTACCTCCGGTAAAGACCAGGGTGAATCCATCCAGTCAGATACCGGTTTACGAATATACAAACTTTCGAATTAAGAGTGACTTCCGGCGGGATCGTTTTTTAAGAAATCGCTTTGGAATACTTTCTTTTTCTGAAAAAACCAAAAAACAGGGCAAACAGAAGTACGATTCCGAGGGGCACGCCGGTATTGAGCCAGGCCAAGGCGCGTCGTTGTCCGGTAATGCGCACCTTGTCGAGGAGCCGCATCTTCACGGCGGCATTCCGCAATTGGGTGATGTCCCCTTCATCGGCGAGAAACCTGATGGCATTGACAAAGAGCTCCTTATTTCCGAAGGTCTGCCGCGATACCCGGTCATATCCCAGGGGGAGGATGCGGGGTTCTTTGCCGGCTTCATAGCGGACCTTGTTGGCCATCAAGTCACCGTCGGAGAAGACCATCATCCGGGTATCGGGACTTGCCTCGATCACCGAAGCGGAAGGGATTCCGAGGTGGTCGAGCATGCGGTTGCGGAAGACGGAGGTAAAACGGCCTTCGAGGAGGATTCCTGTGATGATGAAAGGCTGGTTGAAGAGTTCACGTGCCGGCGGGCGGTTGATGTTTTCGAGGCTTACCGCCGCAGGCGTTCTTACGCGTCTTCCATAGGGAGAGGTGGTCAGCAGGGGTGTTGCCTTTCTTTCCCCGGAACTGCCCACCGTATCGATGGAAGAGACAAATTCTCCGTATATCAAGTTGAGGTTACGGCTAACCGGGTGTTTTTCGGAAGGGGTGAGCAGCGGGGAGTAGTACCAGGGCTGTGGGGTGAATTCGGGGCGGCTGTCGGAGAGGGAGGTGCTCACCATGATATGAGCGCAGGCCACATCCTGGACCAGGTCGGCGTTGATACGGATCCCGTAATGGAAGAGCTGGTCATTCAGGTTAAGGTCGCGGGGGAACGCCAGAGTCATATATCCCTGAGAGAGGCTGTCGAGGCTCACTTCCACGGGATCCAGGGCCCACAGGATACGGCTTCCCCGCATCAGGAGCTGGTCAATCACAAATTTGTCGGTTTCCGGAAAGGGCAGTTCCGGCCTGGCGATGACCAGCACATCGGGGATGGTATCGCGGGCTTCCAAGAGGGCAGGATTCATGAATTCCACCCTGAAGAATTCCGTCAGGGAAAGGGCAAGGTCCTCCACCTCATAGGGGTTGAGTTCCTCATGGCCCTGGAGAAATACCAGAAGGGGCTTCTGACGGGCCATCAGCCGTTGCAATGCCGACACCAGCTCATATTCGACGCCCTCCACCGAATGGTTGAGATTCACCTCATGGTTCACTCCCGGATTGTTCTTCAGGAAGCTGACGCCCGTTGTTCTATCCCCGCAGGAGATGCGTGCCCCGGGGAAGATCAGGGAGGTAGAGGTTCCCCCTTCCGTCTGGCGCCGAAGGTCGGTCGGACGTATTCCATTGTTTGCCAATTGATTGAAGAAAGCCTCCCGTTCATTTGCCCGAACGGCTTTGTAAGGATCGGTGATGACCAGGCGTATGGGTTTCCGGGAATAGCGCTCCAGGTCTTTGACCTTGGCCCCAATGGCCTGCTGCAATTTCCGGAAACCCGGAGGCAGCTCCCCTGCCAGAAAGAGTTCCACCGTCACCGGCTCATCGAGACTACGTACCACCCGTTTAGAAACGCTTGCCACCGAATATCTCTTTTCAGCGGTCAGGTCGATCCGGTAAGGGATCTTCCCCGACATGACAAGGAGGAGGATCAGCCCCGTTGCGAGTCCGGCGGCCCATGTCCACGCCTTCCGGAGGGAATTCCGGCTCTTGCGGAGGAAGACGGTGGTGAGAAGCAAGAAGAAGAGGGTCATGCCGGCAAAGTAGAGGAAGTCACCGGCATCGATCACCCCGCGGCTCAGGGAGCGGTAATGGTCATCAATGCTGAACCAGGCTACCGTCTTTTCAATTCCGTAGGGCAATCCTGTTCCTGCTATGAAGTCAAAACCCAGGTAAAAGAGAAATGAGATGGCCATGGCCAGGATAAAAGCCACGATCTGGCTGTCGGTGATCACCGAGGCGAACAATCCAATGGCGATGTATACCGATGCCAGCAGGAACAGGCCAATAAAAGCGCCCCAGGTGCTTCCCGCATCGATATTTCCCGGGGGATTTCCCAGGCGGCTGACAGACCAGAACCATAACAGGGTGGGCAGCAGAGAAAAGCCTACCAATACCAGGGCGGCCAGGAATTTCGCGGATACCAGTTTCAGATCTCCCAGGGGACGGGTGAGGAGGAGTTCCAGGGTTCCCGACCGTTTTTCATCGGCGAAGAGGCGCATGGTGATGGCCGGGACCAGGAAAAGATAGAGCCACGGAGCCAGCATGAACCAGGGCTCCAGGGTGGCATACCCACTTTCCGGAATGTTGTAAATTCCCGGGAATACCCATAGAAACAATCCGCCGGTGAGCAGGAACACCACCACGGCGAGGTATCCTGTGACGGATCCCAGGAACTGAACAATCTCTTTTCTGAACAGCGTATACATATTTACTATCTATTCTGATCTTCTGATCTTGGCGAAAATCGTCGCCGCCGTGCGTTCGCTCACTCCCTTCTCCCCCATCCTGTCACGCAGGCGGGCATAGCTTTCGAGAATTTTGTTCCGGTAAGCCTGGTCTTTGAGCAAAAGTTCCGTTTCAGGCCTTACCTTTTCCTCCGTCATTTCATGCATCACGAACTCCCGCACTGCTTCGCGGTCCAGGATCAGGTTGGGGAGGGAGACATACTTCACCCTGAGGAAGAGCCGTTTAAAGATGGCGTAGCCGATCCTGCCACCCGCCATTTTGTAGAGGACGATCTGCGGGGTTCCGATCAGGGCAGTTTCCAGGGTGGCGGTTCCCGAAGTGACCAGAGCAGCATGGGCGTGACGAAGCATTTCATAGGTCTGGTCAAAGAGTACCGGCAAGGAGTTGTCGGCGGAATATTTGCGGTAGAGGTCAGAATCGGAGGCCCGGGTTCCGGAGATCAGAAAGGCAAACTCCGGGAATTCGGACGCCATCCGGCTCATCACCGGCAGCATGGCCCTGATTTCCTGGGCCCGGCTACCCGGCAGGAGCGCTACCAGGGGTTTGTCGGGCAAGCCGTTACTCCGGAGGAATTCGGCACGGGAAACCGTTTCAGCTCCTGAAGGGTCGATGGCATCGGGGAGCGGATTCCCGACATACCGGACGTTCAACCCGTGGCGGCTGAAAAATTCCTCTTCGAAAGGAAGGATGGAAAAGAGTTCGTCAACATAGCGTTTCAGCTTTTTCACCCGCCATTCCTTCCACGCCCATACCTTGGGAAGGATGTAGTAAAAAACCCGGATCCCCTCTTTGCGGGCAAATTCTGCCATTTTCAGGTTAAAGCCCGGATAGTCGATCAGGATCAGGACGTCAGGATTGTATTCCAGAAGTTTCTCCCTGGCCAGCTGGAAATTCTTACCGATTTTCCCCAGGTTTTTGATCACGTCGATGGCTCCCATAAAGGCCATATCGCGGTAATGGCGGATCAGCGCCCCACCCTGCGACTGCATCAGGTCCCCGCCCAGAAACATAAAATCAGCTTCGGGGTCCTGTTGTTTCAGGGCTTTCATCAGGTTGGATCCGTGGAGGTCACCCGAGGCTTCACCCGCGATGATAAAGTACTTCATGGAAAACAAAATTAAGAAAATATCAGATGGCAGGACAACCCTACGCCAGACGTGAAACCAGTACTACTAGTGCATAACCGAAGGTAGCCATCAGGACACCCCGGGCAGCGAGGTCCATCCCTTTACGGTAAAATCCGAGGAAAGCCAGCAGGTTCAGGAATCCGCACAGGCTCAGGATTTTCATCAGCAGTTTCATCTTCCAGAGGTCCTCCAGGAAGGAGAAGAACGGAATATGGCCATATTTCACCAGGTAAAGGAGAAGAAAGGCAGTCAACGGCAGGGCGATCCCCGTGGTGATCCCGGTCAGGAGGGTGTTGTATTTTTTACGGCGGGCTTTTCCCATCAGAATTTCCAGGATTTGAGCTCTTCGAGGGTGTCATAGCACGTCATGTCGACTTTCACGGGCACGATGGAAACATAGTTTTTTTCCAGGGCATAGAGGTCGGTATCGGTAGCATTCTCCTCAAAATTCATAAAAGAGCCTGTCAACCAGAAGTAGTTACGGTTATGCGGGTCGGTTCTTTTATCGTACTCTTCCATCCATTTTCCCCGGGCCTGGCGGCATATTTTTATTCCTTTGGGGATTCCCTTCGGAATATTGACATTCAGGCAGGTGAACCGTGGCAGTTCATTTTCGAGGAGTGCCTGGAATATACGGGCGGTATAGATTTTGGCTTTTCCGAAATCGGCATCGGGCTGGAAATCGAGGAGAGAAATTCCCACAGAAGGCACGCCGTGAAGGCATCCTTCGATAGCAGCGCCCATGGTTCCGCTATAGATGACGCTTATTGAGGAGTTGGCACCGTGGTTGATTCCCGAGACCACGTAATCGGGTGCCCTTTCGAGGATGTGGTTAAAACCCAGTTTGACGCAGTCGACGGGTGTTCCGTTGCATTTGTAGATAGCAATGCCCGGTTCTTCCGAAAGTTTCACCGCTCTGAGGGGTTTGTCGGCGGTGATGGCATTTGACATTCCCGACATGGCCACTTCAGGGGCGATGACGGCAATGTCGCCGAAGAGGCGCATGACTTCTATCAGTTCGGCCAATCCCTTGGCATGGATTCCGTCGTCGTTGGTAACCAGGATATAAGGTCTGTCACTCATTGCTGTTCACATTGTGGAGGCAAAGATAGAAAAAAAGCCGTCCCCACGCAGGGAACGGCTTTTCAATTTGAACACCTGATGATTCAGGTTTATCTCTTATCAAGGATCACTTTTCTGACGATGGATTTTCCTTCGACAGTCATGCGTACCATGTAGGTTCCCGACACAAAGGGTGCGAGGTCGAATCCGATCAGTTCGCCGGCTTTAAATTCTTTGCGGAAGACTTCCACGCCGAGGACCGAGTAAACGGCGACATCCACATCCTTGATTTCATTCCAAGTCATGGAGATATTGACGTTACCGGAGGTCGGGTTCGGGTAGAGTTCCAAGCCGAATGCTGAATCCAGGTCGATGGCGTCGGTGACGATCGGTGTTCCTTCGGGATCGGTAAGAGTGATTCCAACGATGTTGTCACCGGCAGTCACCTTGACCTTGAAGGTCTTCACGATGGTATCTACGCCTCCGTTAGCGGTTCCGCCGTTATCTTTCACGGTGATGGTCACCAGAGCTTCTCCGCTGACCCCCGGAGCGACCGTTACCACCAGGATACCTGTTGTGGATCCCGGCTGGTAAACCACCTGGAGGTTAGTCAGCAGCGCCGCATTGTCACTGACTGCCGTCACGGAAATGATTTCCTGGGATTCGTCGCCCGGAGTGATGTTGCCCAGGGTGACGTCGAATGAGAGCGGTTCCTTGTTGATCTGGATATCGCTGATATCAGCAAGGGTAGGCGCTTTATTGACCACGGCTTCTTCGACAGGTACGGCAAAGGGATCAACCACGGTCACCACCGCCTGGCAATGTCCCACGTTACCGCTGGGATCGACCACCGTCATGGTGACGATGTTCTCTCCTACGTTTTCACGTTTAAAGAGCTGTTTGTCGAGGTAGATTTCGGCGATTCCGCAATTGTCATAACTTCCGCCTTCGAGGTCGTTGTAATGTTTCGCCCATTCCGGCACTGATTCACGGTCGTCACCGGCATTCACCAATACGGCATTTACGAATACCTGCCCGTTTTCACCGAGGCTGACCTCGACATCGCGGCAGATGGCCACCGGGCTGATGGTATCGAGAACCTGCATATTAATGGTTCCTGATTTGGTATTTCCGAAGATATCGGTAACGGTAACCACCACCGGGTTTTCCTGGTTGGCATCCTTGCATTCAAATGTGCGCGGTTCCACCTTGGTAACGAACTCATAGGAACCTCCGCAGGCGGCTTGGGTACCCTTGATGATCTGGGCGATATCCCAGTTCGAGAGGGTCCATTTTCCGTAATCGTTCAGGAAGACGCAGTAGTCGTTGAGTACCAATTCAAGTCCTCCGGCACCGATCACGGTGATTAACTGGTTTTGTGAAGCTTCATTACCGCAGTCGTCAACGGCAGTCCAGGTACGGGTGATCAGCTTTGAACCGGGTTCTTCTCCGGGGTTGATCGCGTCGGAATAGGTAACTGTAGGAGTAACGGTGCAGTTATCTGTAGCTGAGGCCCATCCGGTTTCTTCGGGAGAAGCGTCGTAGGTACAGTCTTCCTCGGCTTGGATTGTCAAATCACTTGGGACGATGATTTCCGGTTCCGTGGTGTCTTCGATATACCAGGTATAGGTCCAGGAGAAGGTAAGTCCTGCGCAGTCTTCATACGTATAGGTATAGCTCACGGTGCCATCACAGCTATTTCCGGTTTCATTTATCACGGGTGAACCTTCTGTAGGTTGGAGCACGACACCTTCGACATCCTCAACAACAGGCAGGATGTCTGGTTCGGTCACTTCATCCAGGCACTCGGCGTTGTTGCTGACGGCAACAGGTTCGCCGACCTCGGCGGGCGGAGTGGTACGTTCCAGGACATAGGTGAAGGTCCAGGTAGTGGTCAATCCGGCGCAGTCTTCATACAGGTAGGAATATATGAAGGTTCCGTCACAGTCAACGGTAGTTTCGGTCGTGGATCCCGAGGGTTCCAGCGTCAGACCGCATACATCTTGCATGACGGGCAGGACAGGCGGAACAGCCTCATCGAGGGTTTCCACCAGTGCCATGATTTCGACCGGACCGCCAACCTCAGCGGGAGGCGTAGAGCGTTCAACGGTATAGGTGAAGGTCCAGGTATCCTGGTTTTGTTCGCAATCCACATAGCTATAGACATATTTTATGGTTCCCTCACAGCTGATTTCCTCAGGCCTTGACACGATGTCCATTCCTACGGGAGTCAGAACATTGCCGCAATTGTCGGTAACGACGGGCAATTCGGGAGCCACGGCGTCATCAACGCATTCGACCGTAGCTTCGCCATCGGGAGCTGTAATTTCGAAGGGTTCCGGATTCACGTCATAGGTAAATACCCAGCTTTGGGTGTTTCCAGAACAATCGGAAAAGGTCCAGGTATAGGTGATTGTTCCCTGGCAGCCGTTATAGGTGCCACCCTGCACCGGATCTGCCGGGGTAAGGATGTTTCCGCAGTTGTCGGTCACCTCCGGGGGTGTGGGTTCAACAGCTTCACTGGCACAGGCCACTGTAGTGGTCACACCGGCCGGCACGAGGAATTCTTCCCGCGGTAGGACAACATACTTATAGACCCAGTCGTGGGAGTTGCCATCACAATCGGTATATGTCCAGGTGTAGGTACGTTCTCCGTCACAGAGCGGTTTTTCGCTCACCACCGGTCCTGTTGGGGTAAGGATGTTGCCGCAGTTGTCGGTCACCACCGGGTGATCGGGCTCATCATCGGTCAAATCGGGACAACTCACTTTATTGGTGATCTCCGGATCTTCAATTACAAAGTCTTCGGGTTCCACAAAATAGGTGAAGGTCCAGGGGTAGATCAGGCCGGCACAATCTTCCCAGGCGTAGGTATAGGTGATTATTCCCTCGCATCCGTCGAAATCAGCGTCTATATGCGGTGATGCGGCCGTCGGGGTAAGGACATTTCCGCAGACATCTGCTACCTCAGGTAATTCCGGTTCCTCTGCCTCCTCTAAGCAGGCGATTGTCGTACTGGTAGCAGCCGTGCCAACCTGTGCAGGCGCTGTTGTACGCTCGATTGTATAGGTATAGGTCCAGGTGGTCGTATTACCCGCCTGATCGGAATATTCAAAGGTATAGATGCGTGTTCCTTCGCAGACCAATGGATCTGGATCATCAACCGTGCTCACCAGGGTGACGGTGTAGCCGCCGCAGTCGTCAGTAGCATCGGGAGGAGTAGGAAGGGTGGCGTCATCGATGCATTCCACGACAGAACTTCCGGGGTCTTCACTCACCACCGGCGGCATTTCATCGCCCTGGATGCATTCGGTCGGTACGGGATATCCGTATGTATTCACGTCGCCATCCCCATCGTAGGTCCAGTTGAACTGAACCACGCTTTCCGTGAAGGGCTGGGATGATCCGTATATGGGAGTACCATCGATAGGATCATATCCAATGGGCGGTGCGAGGTAGGTGATTGTCACCCCGTCGCTGCCGACATTATATCCTCCCCGGGAAGGATCCTCTTCGAGGTCCCAGATAAGGCTGGGGCAAAATCCATCGGATCCGAAGGCTAAGGGATCCAATACATTGAAACAGACGCTGAAAAGTGTCACCCATTCGTCCTCAACGGTAGGAAGATAGATCGGATCGGCTGCCGTATTGGTCAACTGAACTGCCCCGTTGATGTAATGAATTGCGCTGGCACCTGGAAACCCGAACGGAGTTCCTTCTTTTGTATCCTCGAGTGGCGGATTGGGGCTGAACTTAGCGTATCCAACAGCCAAATCGTAAAAACCCAGAAAGTCCAGGGCTGCGGACTCATGCCAGAAGCGGACGTTCATAGAAAACATGCGGAGTTCTGGTGTATCCGAACGGAATTGAACGTCCACGCAATAGGTGTTTCTTACACAGTCATAGTTAGGATTGGCAAACCGCACCTCTACAACTGGCAGCTGTCCCATGGAATAAAATCCTGACAGGACGAACAATAGCATAACAATCAGCAGCTTACCCACATTGGTACTGCTAATTTTTTCATGAAGGTGTTTGGTAGAATTTTTGTCTTTCATAATATTATGATATTAAGTAATCACTAGATTTGACCGGAATAAAGATACAAATTAATTGCAAAGCTACTATTTTTTTTTATTTATAAAGGTATCAAAAAAATAATTGTTAACAGCCGGATGTCAGTTTTTTTCCTGACATCCGGCTGATTTTGTTAATGATCCCTGATTACACTGGTACGGCCGTTGTTCCTTTCCCAGATGATCTGGTCGTTGCTGTTGGCATCGCCGTTCATGTTGTAATCTCCAGGACGGTAACCCTGCTTTCCGTTGTCGATTTCCCATGTGCTCTGGTCATCGGCGTTGATGTCGGTATCCGAGTTGTCTGTTTCCGACTGGTTGCCGTTACCTCCGTACATGAACCAGATGCCGTTGGCCTCTTTCTGTCCTACAGCGCCCGATCCAGGAAGCACATAGCTATTCTGAGTTGTGAAGTCGTAGGTCAGTATTCCGTTCACGATTTGAAGGGGCATGTGCGACATGGTGATCAGGTGGTTGCGGTGTTCTACCACCAGGTAGTAGGTGCCATTCACGTCGAGGTCGCAGAATTCAAAATCTTCGGGCATTTGGATAGACCCGTCGCTGAGCAGGAGGGCGGCTTTTTCAAAGACCTTGCTGTAGTTGGATCCGTCGCTATCCCGCAGGGAGACCAGCACCCAGTCGACTGCCGTCGCCGGATAGCCCGCATCGCCCACCGATCCGCCCGTGTCATAGAGGTCACCCTCATTGCCGGTGTAATTCCACGGTTCTGTGTTATAAGGCTGTCCCGCAGGGGTGTAATAGACAGTCTCCCCATCCAGGTACGCCTGTCCGGGCAGCATCTGCAGATCGTTCAGCGTGGTACGCATCGGGGCAGCATAGTCGGCCGAGGTCTCCGGGTCGATCAGGGCGCCTTCGAGGTAGACTTTGGCTTCGATAACCAACGATTTCGTTTCCCAAATGGCATACAGGATGTTGGGAACCGGTGATTCTATGTCAACAATAACCTCATTTCCGGGCATGAACATGGTACCTGTTCCATCAGCAAGGGTATTCCATCCTACAAACTGATAACACACATTACAGGTGAATGTATTATCCAGAACAGTATGTTTTTCATTGTTATTCAGGGATACTACAATGTCATCCCCAGTTGCCCCGTTATCATCATTGCCATTCGGCTTATAGGTTATGGATGTTTCCGGTGCAGCATCTCCCCACTGCGCAGTCAGGGTCACGCTACCAGTTTCCAGTTTTATTTCCTGATTGGGATAATAAATATCTCCGTTACCAGCCCACCCGACAAACACCTTGCCGGAGGGAGGAGTCACATCAGTCGGAGGCAAAACGGTAGCGCCGGAACCAAGATAGTAATTGTTCGGATCGACCGGGGCAGTTCCCGTACCCCCGTTCAAAACATAGGTGACATTAAAGGTTTGTATGTCCCAGACCGGGAAAAGCTCGATGATATCCACCGTAACAGGAAGATTAAAGTCATAGGGAACAAACAGGTCACCTACATACCAGAACCATCCGATAAAGTCCACCCCGGGCACTTCTTCCTTGATCAGGCTGCTTTCATCAATGGTAGACCCGGTTGGAAGCTCCAGAGTATAGGAATTGCCGCCCGGTCCCGGATCTTCCATGACTTCATGAATACGGACCGTGTACACCGGGGTTATCCATTTTGAATAGAGAATAAGATTGTTGGGAGGCATCACCGCTCCTTCAAAATCAAACGGATCACCGCTGGTCGCTTCATTATCGTACCATCCGCCAAAAGTGTAGCCTTCAGGTAAAACGGATGGCTTTAGCGGGGTGTATTCAGTATCCTCGATTGATGCTCCGAAAACGAAATTAAGTTCTTTATCGTTTTCATTATAATTGTAAAATGTGAGATTGTAGGAATTCCGGTTGTAATAGAAATAAACATCGATATCTCCATCGGGCCCCGCTGTGCGATCCTGCTGAATACCTACGTTTGTAACACCGGAAATCTGTTTAGCACTCCAACCACCTCCCGTGGTATTTGCCATCTGATTGTAGGCCATGTCTTCATTGTACCAGGTGCCGTTATATTCTCTTTCTCCAGTTCCCGAAGTCACCTGGATCATGTAATGCAACTCATAGGTGACAACATTGATAGCCCAGTTTCCTTCATACGTTCTGGTGCCTGTTGTGGAAAACAGGTCAGGTGTAAAGTTCATCCGTTTGGAAACTAACGTTAAACTACCACCAGGATAAGTCCACCCCGTAAACTTGTAAAGTCCAACATTTGGAATGTTTGTTGCGGTTGGCCATAATGCTGATATGTCGGAATCATATTTGGCGGTGAAGGTATATTCGCTGCCGGTATAGGTTTCTCCTCCGATGTTCAGGGTGGCCCCTGTCCTGTCCAGGTCGAATATTACCGTATAACTATTCCTTGAGTAATATACATTGACAGTAGTAGTTCCGTCTCCGTTGAGGGTTAAACCCTCATCGTAATAATCAAACGAGAAATACTGATAACGGGTGTTGCTGATAGCCTGGGGCGGAAGCGTGAGGATTGTTCCGGCAGTACCCGATCCTGTAGCTGTTTCCTTGTACGTGTAATTGGCATCGTCTGCATTTTCCTGCCAGTATATAATTGTATAGTCAACCGGCAGGCCTGTCCATTTGGCATAAAGAATCACACTTTCCTCAATGGTGGTAGATGAGGTATATTCTGTTCCCGCTCCATCGGGTTCGGTGTACCATCCACCAAAAGTAAATCCCGGCCTGATGGGATCTTCCACGGTTCCCAGGGATTGCCCGTCAGCAATGTACTTCGGAAGGGTGGTACTGCCGCCCTGAGTATTAAAGGAGACCGTCCACATATCAGCAAGAACGGCATAAAGGGTGGTATTGGCATTTATCGGACTTTCAAAATCAAAAGCAGAACCGCCAGATGAAGCGGACCAGTGTAAGAAGGCTTTTCCTGTTTCCGTCACAATCAAAGGAACGCCGGTTGCATCAACGGTACCTCCCGGAACCACCTCCTTGGTGGCTATGATATTTCCGCTGTATTTAAAATACACATACCAGATGTCCTCAAAGTTCGCATTAACGGTATAGGTCTCAGTTGACTCCACAGTTACGGGTGTATTGAAAACCACCTGTGTGGTTCCTTCATACCATCCGGTAAACCTTTTACCTTCTATTGCCTCCGGTGCTTCGGGTTCAAAGAGGGATTCACCGTTCAGAACAATCTGGGTATCAACCAGGGAAGCACCAACATAAAAATTATAGGTGGCAGTATTGGTAGTTCCGACGAGGTAGATCGAGAAGTGCGAAGTAGAGAACTTCAACTTTCCCCTTTCGGGTTTTAAGGGGATTGTTCCTGATTTCAGTCCACCTGATGACTGTATCCCCGGGTATTTTTTATCGAAGGCAAATCCTTTTTCAGCGTTCCTGCCACTACCAACGGCATGGAAAACCACCAATTCTTCAGGCTGTCCATCCAGGTTAAGGCCCGAGAAGCTGACATCCACCTCTCCGCCGGGTTGAATTTCATTTCCCTGTTGGTCATGAAGGGTAATATCAAAAGCCATGGATTGCCGGAGGGTTATTCCACGGTCTGAACGCAGTAATTCGAGGTAACCGCGTTTTTCAACATTTGTTAAAAGCCGGACGTCAAGTGTTGTTCCTGCCGGAAGTACGCCGTCGTCAGCCGAAACGGTAATGCTTATCCCCTTCACCACCGTAGTCAGTGAAGTTGACCGGGCATCCGGCGAAAAACACGCCAGGAGCAGCAGGACTGCAAGCCAGCGTAGCCATCCCGGTTTTGAGGCGCCCCGGATTTGTTTCTCCGGGTAAAACCTGGAATGCCAGACCGTTGCAATTCCCGGCAACAGGTCAACAAGCTTCATTTTTGTTTTCGAAAAAAGTAAAATGTTTTTCATAGTTACTAAAATTGAGTTTGAAGCAATTTATGAAGAATATAGAGTTAAGAACGATTAAAGAATATGTTTTATAACATATTTTT